>NZ_FXUZ01000134.1 GCF_900183575.1 Staphylococcus cornubiensis | reverse complement strand
GTATCGGCATCAGAAAGTACGTCAATCGTAGCTCAAGGATCATTGAATGAATCAGAAAGTGAGTCGTTGAGTAAAGTACAATCTACTCGATCTTCTGAAAGTACATCTGTATCAGTAAGCAAGTCGACA
>NZ_FXUZ01000085.1 GCF_900183575.1 Staphylococcus cornubiensis | reverse complement strand
GTGTGGTAAGTACCGCCATTGTTATAAACAGGATGTGAATGAAAAGTTGGATTATAGCCTCCTGTATACCATGCACTGCTCCAAGGCCTGTAGGCTGGTGAGTTTGACACGGTATATACACTACGGCTGCTGCCACAGCAGAGCAATAATGGAAGGCAGCAGATACCCACAGCGGCCAGTAATGCTCCTCCTACAAATAATAATGGCGATAGAGCGGCTCCTGTTGTTGCAACACCAAAACCTACTGCCGCTGTCGCAGTGGCTTTGATTACCACAGCGGTTACTATTGCTGCTGTAGCAAGTGCCGCTGTAGCAGCAGCCATACATTTTAATAGAAAGCTGTAATTTGTATTGTCTTCTTTTTTGTGTATTTTAGACTGCATAACTTACCTCATCTTGAT
>NZ_FXUZ01000092.1 GCF_900183575.1 Staphylococcus cornubiensis | reverse complement strand
TTCCTATGCCACGCTAATTATCGCCGCCCTGTACGCGCTGCAACTGGCGTGGATTGATTACCAACTGAAGAACAAGAAGCTGGCGTTTAACCAGGAAATGCCGCCATTGATGAGTATCGAGCGTAAAATGTTCCACATCACGCAGATTGGCGTGGTGCTGCTAACGCTCACGCTTTGCACTGGCCTGTTCTACATGCACAACTTATTTAGCATGGAAAATATCGACAAGGCTGTGCTCTCTATCGTGGCGTGGTTTGTCTATATTGTGCTGCTGTGGGGACATTATCATGAAGGATGGCGTGGACGCCGCGTCGTCTGGTTTAACGTTGCGGGCGCGGTAATTCTGACACTGGCCTACTTCGGCAGCCGAATTGTCCAGCAGTTAATCAGCTAAAC
>NZ_FXUZ01000002.1 GCF_900183575.1 Staphylococcus cornubiensis | reverse complement strand
TAGAACCATGCGGTTCAACATGTTATCCGGCATTAGCCCCGGTTTCCCGGAGTTATTCCAGTCTTATAGGTAGGTTACCCACGTGTTACTCACCCGTCCGCCGCTAACGTCAAAGGAGCAAGCTCCTCATCTGTTCGCTCGACTTGCATGTATTAGGCACGCCGCCAGCGTTCATCCTGAGCCAGGATCAAACTCTCCATAAAAGAAGTAAGCTTGATATAGCTCGTTGATTGTTTAAGTCAATCACTCTTGAAAGTACTTTTGAAGTACTCAAATTATCGGAATTAACGTTGACATATTGTCATTCAGTTTTCAATGTTCATTTCGTTTGTTAATCAAGTTTACTATAACTTTACTTAATTAACAAGACCTTTATTATTTTAAACTTAATCCTCAACATTTGCAATAGTAAATTTTACACCATTCAAATATTTTAAAATTAAATTTTTTGCCGTTTTTAACGACTTTTATATCTTATCACCACTGTGATATGTTGTCAATAAGAAATTTTAACTTTTTATTTCTTATTTTGAATGAACGTTTTATTTCGCTCACAAGAATATATTGTATACAGGTCGAACTAAAAATGCAACCCTTTTTTTAATTTTTTTCTAAGTTTTTATCCTCGCGTTTTATGGCCCTATTTAATGTATAAACTTTCACTGGTTGATACCCAATAATTAAAAGAAGCCGAGTAAGCAGTCAAGACCTCAACTTCCTAATCGGCAATCATCTTAGTGAGCTGTTTTAGCAATAATTTTCTGTGCAATCTCTTTATAAATTTGTCCTAGGCGATCTTCTGGTTGATAAATAGAAGGTGAAAAATCTACGGGTTTCCATGATGGTTGTTCTAGTGGTAATTGCCCCAACAACTCGCTTTGTAATTCATCAGCAAGCTTTTGTCCGCCACCTTTACCGAAGATATATTCTTTATTGCCTGTCTCTTTACTTTCAAAATACGACATGTTTTCAATAACACCTAAAATAGAATGTTCCGTATGTCTCGCCATTGCACCTGCACGCGCGGCAACAAATGCTGCTGTTGGATGTGGTGTTGTAACGATAATTTCTTTACTTGATGGCAACATCGTATGTACATCGAGTGCAACGTCTCCTGTGCCTGGAGGTAAATCGAGTAGTAAGTAATCCAAGTCTCCCCATTTCACTTCAGTAAAAAAGTTTGTCAGCATTTTACCTAACATTGGACCTCGCCAAATGACAGGTGCATTTTCTTCAACAAAGAATGCCATTGAGATGACTTTAACACCGTGACGTTCAACCGGAATCACTGTTTTTCCTTCAATACCTGGTTTTTCATCAATGCCCATCATATCTGGCACACTGAATCCATATATATCTGCATCAATTAAGCCGACACGTTTCCCTTCACGTGCTAATGATACAGCTAAATTGACTGCCACTGTTGATTTCCCTACGCCGCCTTTACCAGAAGCAATTGCGATAAATTCTAAATCGTTACCTTTAGCAAGTGCATCTTCAATTGTTTGCGCCTCTTGTTTTTGAGCGCCCGCATATTGTTTCACTTTTTCTTCAGGTAGCGCTTCAAAACGAATCCCTACTGTTTTGGCGCCGTTCTCTTTTAATTTTTCAACAATAGCCATTT
The DNA here is from genome assembly GCF_900183575.1 of Staphylococcus cornubiensis. Taxonomy (GTDB): domain Bacteria; phylum Bacillota; class Bacilli; order Staphylococcales; family Staphylococcaceae; genus Staphylococcus; species Staphylococcus cornubiensis. The sequence goes on along the minus strand of NZ_FXUZ01000002.1, from coordinate 317,922 downwards.
GTAATTCAAGTTGTGGTTGCCCTCCTAATTGTGCCATCGCAACTTTAACACTGACATGTGCTTTTTCTTCTTTGATTGTTACCTCTACAACCCCTTCAGTTTCTTTAAGAGGTACGTTAATAATTGGATCGTTAATATCTCCAATGAGTTGTTTAACCTGTTCAACTGATAACACTTCCGACATCTCCTTTTGTATACGCTTTAAAGTTAATTTTAACAAACTTTTACAGCGTTGCATAAGGTAAAAACTTCATGCTTCCATAAAATTACCTCGCTCAACGAATAGGGTCTAACATTTCCTCTCAATAATCTGTTGGACATTACCTTTGCTTCTACATATGCGCACCTTTTTGTTTTGACAACCATTCAAAGTACCATGCGTCTTTACACCACAGCCTTACCGCTTCCTCTACAAATATAAAAAACACCAAACAACGTAATGCTGTTTGATGTTTCATTTCTAATTATTTTAAAGTTATCGTGCAACACGGCGTTTATTGACGCGTTCCTTTTTACCTCTATCATAAATAAAGAAGCTGATAATAAAACCGATGAGTAAGAAACCTGAAGTCACGTAAAAGGCTAAATCCACACCGTGCGCCATAGCTTCGCGTTGAATCATCTCTTTGGCGATAGATGCATCCGGTTGATAAAGACCTGCACCTAGACTCATTAACGTTACCATTAAAGCAGTACCCATTGAACCTGAAATCGTACGCAGCGTATTCATAATAGCTGTACCGTGTGACACCATTTCATTTGGCAATGAGTTGATACCTGCTGTGTTGAGTGGCATCATCAATAACGATACTGAGAAAAGACGAATCGTAAAGACGATAATGACATAAGTATATGACGTATGCGCTGTTAATTGCGCCATCATTAATGTCGTAATTAATAGTAATGCAAATCCTGGAATAACAAGAACTCTGGCACCTACTTTATCATATAAGCGTCCTGTAACCACTGACATAACACCATTAATAATCGCACCCGGTAATACGACAAGCCCTGACAATAATGCTGAAAGACCGAGTGAATTTTGAACATATATCGGAATGAGCAACGCTGGACCTACCATTGAAGTAAAGACGATCATAGACGAAATGGATGTTAATGTAAACGTTCTTGTACGGAATGCAGATAATTTTAGGATAGGGTTATCGATACGTAATTGACGTGTAATAAATAACGCAACGATACCGATACCTACAATTAAACTAATAATAACAAGTAAATCATCAAATCCGTGCGCACCTGCAATACTAAAGCCATATAACATAATACCAAAACCAAGTGTAGAAAGAACTACTGATGTCTTATCAAGCACGACTTCTTTCGTATCACTAAAGTTTCGCATAGAAAACCAACCAAAGATTAAGCCGATAATCGATACGACCACAACGACGAATAACGGTGCACGCCATGAATAGTTGTCAACAAGTATCCCTGACAATGTCGGTCCAATTGCTGGTGCGAACTGAATAACGAGACCTGATAATCCCATCGCAAATCCACGTTGATTTTTCGGAAACAATGTAAATAAAGTAAACTGACTGAGCGGCATAATGACACCTGCACCCATCGCTTGAATCACACGTGCAGTCATCAATATTGGAAATGTCGGTGCTAACGCAGCAGTAATCGACCCGACAACAAAAGTACCCATGGCCGCTAAATATAATGTTCGTGTGGGCACTCTATCCATTAAATATGCCGTTAATGGAATCATTATTCCGTTGACTAACATAAATCCTGTAACTAACCATTGAGAAGTACTTTCGTGAATATCAAGTCCTCTCATTATACTAGGAAGTGCAGTATTCAATAATGTTTGGTTTAAAATAGCAATAAAGGCACTGATTAAAATAACAGCAACAATAATATTTCTTTGTGTTTTATCAACTTGAACACCTTCGTGCATACACTTTCCTCCTCTTACATTTCTATACCAATGCTTTATTTTACGACTAAAAAGTTAGCTTGGCAAAATTTTTGATTCCTCTTTAAACATGCGCGATGAAACGTGTTATTTTCGATTCAAATCTTCGGCATCCGGATAAAAAACTTCTTTACAAACGTAGAGAAACGCGATGATTAACATCAACACCCAATAGTCGATTCGAATATATTGATAATGGATATGAATCACAAAATAAAACATCGTAATCATCAGCGAATATGAAATCAAATGAAATGTAAAGCCTTCGAGATAAGGATTTGGATACAATTTCTTTTGGAGCCAGTCCATCAAATACTCCACACCAAAAATAACAAAATAACCAAGTATGATATAGCTGCCATAATAGATTAAATTATCATAAAATCCTTCATCATACGTAAACATGCCGAGATGAAAGTAAATCAACAAACGACTTAAGCCGAATAAACCAAAACCGAGCAACGTTAAAAATATTGCCCCAGAAATAACAAAAATGGAGAGGATGACCAACAAAGTGACAAAGTTAAACAAATTAAACTTCCCTTTCACTCATCAAACCTCCCCATATCATTTATTATTTTTCAGAAACTGTACGTAAACTTTTATCTTGGCGTGTTAACCAGACAATCATTAATCCTACTAATACGATAATACAAAATACCATAACATTTTGGATGCTTGTTTTAAAGATAACCACATCCATCGCATAAATATAGCCGATAATCGCTGAACCAATCGAATTCCCCATATTCCGTGTCAATGTAAAGAGCGACATCATCTTTTTCATACTTTCAGGAGAGGTTTCTTCTTGCACCATCACACTATCTTTCGTATAAGCCGTTCCAAAACTCATCCCTAAGAAGAACAATGTGACTGCAACAACAATAGGATGAAACGCATTAATCAAAATACTAATACTTCCTACAATTAAAATACCTATTGCGAGCAAATATAAACCTCGAACCGTACGATTTGCTTCAATTTTTTCTAAAGTGAAGTTAATTAATAACCATCCAATTGAAAGCGGGAAAATCACTAAACCACTTTGTAATGGGCTTAAATGTAAATGATCTTGTAAATATGAAGGGATGAATACATTAAAACCAATTAACGTCAGCGCAATGAAAAAGTCTGTCACAAATGCTAATCGAACTTTAGCGCCAAACTCACCTATTGGGATAAAGGACAATGACACTTTTTTCGAACGTTTAATAATGACTATAAAAACGATGACAAATAAGATAAAGCTCACGATGTTCATCCAAATATGACCTGTAATTAATACACTTGCCATGAGCAGTGCTAATAAAACATAAAATAAGAACATCCCTGTAAAATCGACCTTATGCGTTGAAGTCGACTCACTTTCAAAATGGTAAGACGTTAATACGAGTATCATAACAATGATGGCGATTGGAATATTAATGTAAAACAACCAATTCCACGATGATACTTCTAAAATGAAACCGCCGAGAAATGGCCCGAGTATACTTGAAATACCCCAAACACTTCCGACAACTCCCATCACCTTATAACGGAAAGGAATTTCAAATGCGAGTTTAGGAACGATTTGTGCTAATGACATATTCACACCTGCACCGACACCTTGAAGCAGTCGCGCAAAAACTAACATTTCAAATTGGGAACTCATCCCTGATAATAGACTACCAACTGTAAATAAAATTAAACCTAACATCGTCACATAAATGATTTTAATTCGTGACATTAACTCACTTAAAATTGGAATGGATAACACAATCCCTACAAAATAAACTGTAAACACAAGTGAAATAGGTTGTGTTGCATGTAAGTCAGCGCGCATTGTCGGTAAAGCTAATGAGACAATGGATGTTTCAATGGCTGCCATAAACATGATCAAGACTAGTGAGCAAATAATACTGACTCGCTTTAAGTTCATATTTTTCTACCTTTCTATCAAAAATTTATTGTTTTGGGCATCCAGCGACTGAAGCACGTTCGCCCTTATTCGTCAATATAGTAGCAACCCATTGACGTTTGTCATGTACTTAGCGTATTTAATGAGAAATGATATGATGCGCTTTCTCACTATCTTTATTTATTGTGAATTTGATACTGAATAAAATCAAACTATACGTATTCAAATGTTAATGTTTGAAAATTCATACGTATTCACATATAAATTTATTTTTATTCACATGAGATATTTTTATATAAAGACAAGAGACTGCTAAAACATCAATCCTCGTTACATGAACGAATGACGTCTCGAAACAGTCTCTTTCTATCCTCGTTTATTGTTCTTTCTTATGGTGTCGGTGTGCAGAAATCATGATGAAGATAATCACAATACCTAAGCCTAATGATAAAAAGCCTAGAAGTGGAGAAGCTGTCAATACGCCTTCTCCTAACAAATAGTAGTATGTGAAATACACTTGGAAAAGCAGTAAAACAGTTAGTGCAAACATCAACAACTTATAATTAGACTTCATCCAAACACCCACCTACATAAAATATAAAATACCTATGAAATGAAATAATGAAGCTATTAATATAAAAATATGCCATATCATATGGAAGTAAGGTCTATTTTTCTGTGCGTAAAACCATGCACCTATCGTATATGCTAAGCCTCCTAATAAGATGAAAATAAAAAAGAGCCATAGCGATTTACTAATGATAATAGGTAAGTAAATGACACCGACCCACCCCATAATCAAATAAATCATCAAACTTAATTTAGGGTTTACCTTTGTCGCAATTGCTTTATACAAAATACCCCAAATCGTTGTTGCCCATAAGATAATCATAATGGACCATCCGAGCCAGCCCCCTACAAGTACGAGTGAGACTGGCGTGTATGTACCACTAATAGCAACATAAATCATGCTGTGATCAATAATACGCATCACATATTTATGCGGGGAGGCTTGTTGCATCGAATGATAAACCGTCGATGAAATAAACATCAAAAATATACTAATCACAAATATAGACACACTGACAGACATCAGTACACCGTGATGCGCATAACTGTAAACCGCTGCATAAGGTAACATTAATAACATAATAAATGCTGCAACACCATGCGAGACACTGTTACCGACTTCTTCCCCAAATGATAAGGGGCTCATTTCTTTAAATGTTTCTAACGTCGTTTTTTTCTTTGTGGCACTTTTTGGCATAACGCCACCTCTATTCAATCATGTTCATTCGTTTCAAATCACGTGTCGCTGTTTCAATACTGTCTTTACCTTCTTTATTTTTTAATGGACTAAATTCCTCATCTCGAGAAACTTGTAGTGTTACAAAAGAAGTCGCATATTGAAAAATGTCAAAATAAAACAGTTCAAACTTTAATGTAGGCTTTTTCACTACTCCAAAATCTTCATCTAATTGCTCAAGTTCTTTAATAGCAAGGTGATAAGGTAGTGGTTTATCCACTGCGTTTTCAATAAAGGTACGACGAAATGCGTGAATACCAATATTGGCATTATTAAATTGATTTGCAGCCTCAGGGTCAAGCTCAGAATATTCTAAAACGGTGTCCTTACAGCCTTGAACTGCTAGACGTCCCACTTTTTCGCCTGGAAGCGGTGCAATGGATTTAGACGTCACATCTTTATGGTGATGCACTGTGAAGCCCGCAAATAATGGGTCTAACACTTTAACAAGAACATTATCAATATTATTGACGAAAATGTACTCATTATGACGTTCTGCCATTTGGTCGAGATATCCAGCTTTTTTCAGAGACTTGAAAATGCCCCCATTACCGTTTGGCGTCTCCATAATGCTACCATTTTTATCTAAAATCAATTGCCCCTGTTCATTTAATGCTACGATGTTATCTTGTTTGAAAAAGTAAATATGTTCAGCATCATAACCGAAGTATTTGTGTGCTTCGAAAAATGCACGTGTCGCTTCGTCATTAATATCACTTGTCATTATGTACCAATCTACAAAATGACCTGTTTTTTCTTTTAATGTGAGTAATTGACGCGCTTGTAGTTCAAACAAACTTACACCTTCAATTTCAAATGAACCTTTAGGCCCTTTATAGCCTAAACGCGTTCCTTGACCACCCGCCATTAACAATACAGCGAACTGCCCTTCTTGAATGGCTTGCAAACCGAGTTGTCGATAAAATTCAATCGTTTCATCCGTCATTTGTGCACTTGATTCGTAATTGACTTCTTGCACTTCTGAAACATCATCAATGGTTTGACGATTCACATAAACTTGCTGATAAAGTGATTGAATTTCTGCTAAATCAAGTTGAGCAATCTTATCATTAAGTCGCTCTTTCTCATTCGTACTCATCAGCTTTTCATATTCTTTTAAATGCGATTGATTATATTTTTCAAGTTTATTACTATCTAACATAATGTATTATACGCTCCTTTAATAAAGCTGTGACTCAATTTCATTAACACATCACTTCGTATACTTTTATCACTATTGCAAAAAGTAGTTTAAAATCTGCTTCATTGTCGATTCAAATAAAACATAAAGCGTGACAAGACTAAAAGTTGTGGCAAGTGACAAATCTATCGTACCGCCTGTCTTAAAGTGAATTGGGAAACGTATGCGAATAGGTATTGGAAAAAATAAGTGTACGCCTCTCGGTGTTAACATATCTAATATCACATGTGAAAGCATACCACAAATAATGCCAATCATATAGTAAATTGGTGTTTCAATAATATGTAATAAATAGTAAATCCCTAACATAAAGAGTAAAGAATGTGTAAAAGTACGATGACCAAACAAATGTTTGATAATATGACTCATCAGAGGTAGTCGTTGTCCGATTTTACTTCGTGTATGACAAATGTCAGGGAAAATACTCGCTAAACCAGATACAACAATACATGTCGCCATTTCAAAAATGTCTAATTGGAAATGTGTGCCCACTGCAGCTCCAATAAGAATACCTGCAGCAGAGTGCGTTTTACCGGTCATTTTAACCACCTTTCTATTTATGTGAGGATTATACCACAAAACGCACAAAAACACGAACATATTTTCGCATATTCCACCCGTTCTCAAATAGTATAACACATTAAACTTTCTGTAACTCATATTATTTGAAAAAGCGGTTTCAATCAGTTACAATGAACTTACAAATTGAGATAAAGGATGTGTTTTTGTCATGGCAATGACAGTAAAGAAAAATGAAGAAGAAGTGCATATTCAATGGAGAGTAGCAGATATTCACATTCCTAATGACGAAATCCTTAATGTGAGTGAAGATCAAGATATTCATGCAGTACCTGAAGTAGATGCGAAAAAAGTTTATCGTATTGGTTCTACATTCGGAAAAACAAATCGCGTGATTATCGACACGAACAAACAACAATACATCATTTATACGTTTAATGATAAAAAAGTATACAACGAAGTGACGAAATAATACTTCTGATAAATTTTGGGATGGCTGATGCTGTCCCATTTTTTATACCTGTTAAATATCAGAAATCGTATTTAAGCCTTTGATTCATCCTTCGAGAGTTCCATCCATTTTGACGATTTTACAATAACAACAGTCGAAAATGAGGCAAGTTTCCCGTATTATGGAAATATCATAAAAAGAATAATCCACTACTATTCTCTGTGCTTATTAAGAATCATCATCACAGAGATATCACGCAAACACGCAAAAAAACAGGCTGAGGAATCTGTTTCTCAAGCCTGTTTTTTTCGATTAAATATTGTTTTAGAAAAAGAGATGTGCGACTAACACAATAATAGGTAATGTAATCACCGTACGGATTAAAAAGATGGCAAAAAGTTTCCCTAACCCGACCGGAATTTTTGATCCTAAAATAACGCCACCTACTTCAGATAAATAAATCAATTGACAGACACTTAATACGCCGACGATAAATTGTGTCATGGGACTTTCGACACTTTCAATTAAGATAGAGGGTAAAAACATGTCTGCAAAGCCGATAATCATGGTTTCAGAGGCAGCTTGAGCTTCAGGTACATGTAACAACTCTAAAATCGGTACAAATGGGATTCCTATCCACGTGAATACTGGTGTGTAAGTGGCCAAAATTGTAGCAACTGTACCTACAGTCATCACGACAGGAATTACAACAAGCCACATGTCCATCACAGTTTTAAATGCTGTCACGATGTATTGTTTAAATCCAGGTGCACGATATGCTGTCACAACTGCATCTTCATAACCTCTACGGAACGATTCCTTATAGTTGTATTGCTTTTCTGGACGTTCTTCAGCTGTGACACCATCTGAAAAACGATCTTCTATATAACGCAATGGCCAAATCCTTGGCATAATCAAAGCTGCAACGAAACACGCCAAAATAACTGTTCCATAAAAGAGTGCAAAACGATGAATTAAGCCAATGGTTTCCGCTATAACGATGGCAAATGTTAATGAAACAACACTGAATGTCGTCGCAATAACAGTTGCTTCCCGTCTTGTATAATAGCCCTCTTCATACTGTTTACTCGTAATCATCACGCCGACAGTGCCATCACCGATAAATGATGCGAGGTTGTCTACAGTCGAACGACCAGGTAATGTAAACAACGGGCGCATGACTGGTCTAAATATAGGACCTAAAAACTCTAATAATCCGTATTCCAGCAATAATGGTAAAAAGATTGCCGCGAAGAAAAACACTGCGACTAATGTCGGGAGGAGTCCTGTAAAAATAAGACCTCCCGTGTCTTCTGAATAAACCCATGAAAATCCTTTGTTTAAAAATGTCATACAAACGATAATGATGGCAAGCATACGAATCACAAACCATGGCCATGTCACAATGAATGCGTTGGCTCTAAAACTATTTTTCGGTATACGATGTTTGAGAACTGTACTACAAAGTATTGTGAGTATTCCCGAAATTACAATAATCAGCATAATGATCCACGGAATCGCCGGACCTAATATCGCTTGAAATTGTTTTGCTAAAAATGCAATGGGTAACGTGGTTGTCCGCTTCCCGTCTTCTATCACAGGGAGTGGAATTAAAAATAAAATAATTCCGATAAGAGAAAGAATAATAAATTTCAATCTCCCTGTATTCTTTGCTTTCTGATTCAAATCTTCCATTTCCTCCCGCCTTTTCCCTAATGATGGGACAGTTCAACAATTGATATAAATTATACAGAATTTCCTATATATATGCAATGTCGAACAAAACGTTAAAGTGTGAATTACAACTTGATGCGTTACATTTTTCGTAAAACATAAAGGAAATACGGCGCACCAATAATTGCAATCAATACACCTACAGGAATATCAATCGGTGGTGCAATAATACGTGCTAACCCATCCGCAACGACCATGAGCAATGCACCAACAAGTCCCGACATTGCAACGATATGACGATGTTGATGACCGACGAGACTGCGCGCAATATGAGGGGCAATTAATCCTAGAAAACTTAAGCCCCCAACAACTGAAATCGCTGCACCGGCTAGCATAACTGATGTTAAAAGTAAAATCATTTTAGTGCGTTGTACGTTTGTCCCTAATGCAGTTGCGACATCATCTCCTAAATGTAAAATATCGAGTTTTTTAGCATAAAGGAAAATAACTGGAATGGCTACAATCAACCAAGGCAAAATTGTCAACACATGATCCATAGAACGACCAAAAAGACTACCGGTTAACCAAACTAATGCAATGTTCGCTTCCATAGGGTTTCGAATGAGTAAGTATTGTACTAATGCCATCGCAACAGCACCAATCGCCATCCCAATCAGCGCAAGTTGTGAGCCTTTAATGCCCTTCCAACTGATAAGTAACGACAGGATTAAACTAATGACTAGCGCCCCAATAAATGAAGCGACAGGAAGTACGAATAGCGGTGCAGTTGGAAAGACAATAATCACGATGACTGCTGCTAAACTTGCCCCTTTCGTAATCCCGATGACATCTGGTGACGCAAGCGGATTTCGAATTACGCCTTGAATTACTGCACCGGAAATGGCTAATGCCGCTCCGACTAATATACCAAGTAACATACGAGGTACTCTAAATTCATTTAAAATAAAGTTGTCGCCTGACCAGACCTCTTTTAATACAGTGGTCGGTGAAATCCAAACCGCACCAGCACTTAAACTTAATATAGCCCCTACAATAAGAAGTGCGATAACGATAATATAACGTCTACTATAATGCGTCTTCATCGTGTTTTCACTCCTCTCATTGTAATCCATAAGAAGTATAATGCGCCGACAAAGGATGTTACGATGCCGACCGGTGATTCAAACGGAAAGGCAATTAAACGACTGATAACGTCAGAGATTAATAGCAAATTGGCGCCCATTATCATCGAAAGTGTAATGATTAAAAAATAATTACGATTCAAATAGTGTTTCACGATATGTGGCACAATTAAACCAACAAAGCCAATTGGACCAGCAATAGACACACTTGCACCAGCTAAGACGATAACAAGCAATCCCGCTAATGCACGGATTAATTTCGTATTTTGACCGAGACCTGTCGCAAGTTGATCACCTAAAGTTAAAATCGCAAGTTGACGCGCGAGTAACAACGCTGCAATGAGACCCCCGATAATCCATGGCAAAGCTTGAAAAATTTGTGGCCATTTAATCGTATGCAGTGCACCGACGAGCCAGAACATGACTGTTGTCGTTGCATCTTCATTTAACAAAATAATTCCTTGCGTTAAGCTTGTGAAAAATAAGTGTACCGTCATCCCAGCAAGCGCCAATTTGACTGGTGTCATGCCCTTTGTCGTATCGGCAAGTGTGTAGACTGCAAAGCCACCGATAAACGCTCCGACAAACGCAAACACAACAGTATTATCTGCTAGTGCGGGTATAAAGACCGTAATCAGTACAACTGTAAACGAAGCACCTGCATTGACACCAAATATTTGCGGTGACGCGAGTGGGTTACGTGTAATCGCTTGCATTAAAACCCCTGCAACAGCCAGTGCCGCTCCGATTATCGCACCCGCAATCATTCTCGGCATACGTACATTATGTATTAAAAATGTTTCTTTTGTTGCTTTAAGATGAAAGAAATAATCTAACATCGATTGAAAAGAAATTTTAGATGAACCGATTGCAAGATTTAAATAAATTGCAAAAATAAGAAAGCACACGCTTACAATAAATGTAAGCGTAGTGCGTCTTCTTTGGTGATGTTCATCATTCAATTTTGTATTTAGCTTTGACATAACAAATCACCTTTTATATGCAATGACAAGGTGTTGATCATGGTCACATTACTTGTCGTTGCTTTCCTTTTTAGAAATCTCTACAAGTTCTTTTGCGATTTCTTCAGAAGAGATTAAACCTCTTGATTTTGCCCATGTTTGACGATCAACCACATGCACGCGATTATTTTTAACCGCATCGATTTCGTTCCATACTGGGTCTTTCTTCATTTTAGCGTAGAATGGGTCTTTTTCACCATTCACCATAATAAACATACGTTCAGGATTCACTTGAGATAATTGTTCTGAGTTCATATTTAAGTACGGTGCATTTAAGTATTCAGGTAATTGATCTGCAACTTCTTTCGTTAATGCTTCTTTAAAACCAAGGTCGTGTAAAAATTGACCGACATATGATTTGTCAGAATGTGCTAAAAGACCTGATTGAGAAATTACAGCTGGTAAAACTTTTAGATTTTTATCCATTGTAATTTCTTTTTTATACTTGTCAATTTTTTCTTCGTGTTCTTTCAATCGTTTATCAGCTTGATCTTCTTTAGATAATGCTTTTGCGATTGTTTTGAACGCTTCGATATTGTCTTTGTAATCAGAATCTAAACTTGGTAATAAAATCGTTGGTGCGATTTTACTTAATTGTTCGTAGTTACCTTTATGACGGTTATTATCCGCAATAATTAAATCAGGTTTAAGTTCGCTAATGACTTCTAAGTTAGGTTGTTTACGTGCACCTACAGATTTGTAATCGCCTACTTTATCGCGAAGTGGGTCGATAAGATTCGTTTTTTTGCCGTCATCCGCAATACCTACTGGCTTCACACCTAATGCGACTAATGCATCAACAAATGAATATTCTAAAGCAACGACTCTTTTTGGCTCTTTATCAATTTTAGTTGTGCCACCGTCGTGCTTGATTTCAACACCTTTTGTACTTTCTGACTTGTTGTTCGACTTGTCAGAATCACTTACATTGCCACATGCTGCAACAATAATCATTACAGCAACTAGGGCGATAATACCCCACCATTTCTTTGTTTTCACTATTCTGCCACTCCTTTGAAATGTGTTTTTCAAATACATTTTAATAATAGTTGATAACGATTCTCAATGTCAATACTGTTTGATAAAATTATTCTTTTTTATATCCACAAATCCTTTGACCAATTGCTCGATGCCTTGGTCTTCATCGTAACTTTTCGGAATATGGCGCATGTGCATACTATGCGCAAGTGCGCCATAATCTAAGCGAAATTCTACCTTATCACCAATTTGATAGTAATCTGCTAATCCTAAGTTCAACATCAATGTATCGCTGGAGTGGCCAACAACTTTTAATTGATGGTCAACAGGTTGAATGCCTGCTATCACTGTATCTAACTGACCAACATCAACTAAAGCTTGCATATAAGATTGACGCGTTTCAAGGTTTAAGCGCGGTTTAATTTCTAAAATCCTACCACTTAATGTGACTGCATCATCAAATAAATACGGCAAGCGCATGTTATATGCTGTTTCATAACCTCGAAAAAGGGCTTCACCGATTCTAAGTTCGTTAATACGTCCAAGGTCCGCATACATCGCTAACGTAAGCATACTTGAATTCCCACCTGATATCGTATTTAATTTCACACCCGTATCACGTTCGACTGATTCGATAAAATAATTAATATAGACAATATCTTCCTCAGTCGGTGGAATTTGACGAAAACACATAAAGTTGAATGAAAGTCCTTTTAAATAAACACCTTTTAATCGAATGATTTCTTTGATGAGCGGCACGACTTCATAAGTCAACGCCCCTTCTCGCCCATCTTTCCAATCCACCATTAAATAAATATGGTGTTTAACGCCTTGAGCAACCGCTTCGTCACTGAGCGCACGAATGGTTTCGAGTTCTGTTTGAATACTGATTTGACTATTGCGAACTACGGCTTCTATTTCATGTGGAAGTGCCCCTTTAATCAACATGTCTTGTTCAGTAGGTTGTTGCTGATCTGACATCATAGCCGTTAAGCGCGATTCAGCTAAAGTGTTAAAGCCCATCTCACGAAACTGTTGACGCACTTTCGTATCGCCACCCATACATTTCGTAACTGGAATCATACGTACCCCTTGTTCTGCAAGCATGTGCTGTAAAACCATTGCATTATATTTGATTTTACTTAGATTAATGTGTATTTGAGGCATTAGCTACAGCTCTCTTTCTAAAGGATTTTTAATGTCGATTTGCACGTACTGTTTCACTTTTTGTTCCATTCTCATATTGAGTAAGGCTTTAACAGTGATTTTGTCACCGAATAAGATACGTTTTAATGCATCTGCGTGTGCGTGTGACGGATCAATTGCCTCCTCAATGACAGCTGCCGCAATATCATATAACGGCGCTTCGTCAATGTGATGAACATGATGGAAATGATGGATCAATGTGCCAAGTTGATTTTGAATGACTGCATGTTGAAACTTCGCAATGACTGCTTCAATTTCATCACTGATTAAACTTTTGTTCGTAATTTCAAAATCCGGGACTGTTTGTGTTAACGTTTCAGGATAAATACGGGAACCCCCTAAATCACGTACGATAAACGATAATCTTTCGCTTTCTTTATCAATTTGTAGAATCGTATTTTGTTGATGGGCTTCTAACGCAATGCCATATTGTTGAATATAACCGACTAATGGTGGGATAAGTGCTTCCATATATTGACGCATGAACTGGTGAATGGTTTGTTCATTAATTTCCCCGTAAAGATATTCAATTAAACTATCCACCACCCCTTGTCCATCGACAGGGTTCACTTGTGTCAATACTGCCGTCACCAATTGCGTATAGTCACGTGCATGGACTTCAGGTGAATGACGAATAATCATCGCAAATTGACGTGCCAAATCCGCTTCAACATCAATATGCGCGCCATAGGGTTCACTTGCGACAGATAACGTTGGATAGATGTCTAGCATGTCTTGTAATTGATAACTCAATTTCGGTCCATCCACTGTCGTCACAGTTGAAACGGTGCGCACAGCACTTGTTGCTTGAACGTTCACCGGTAATTTCACATGATACGGATAATGGAGTAAGCGCATCGTTCTAAATGACAAGGTCGCTTTGGAATCAACAGTAAACGGTGTTGGAATCACGTCATGTTGCGCAATCAATGTTTGAAAACGTTCTGTAATAACGTTAGTGTATTGCCAAGGATGTACGAGCATCACCCGATAATCATCAAGCGTTCCTTCATATGTTTGCATCCATTGTCTTAACTGACTTTCTTTATCAGAGAACATCTTTTTCAACACAAAATCTTCTTCCCCAGTCATGGTCGTACTTTTTAATAAACCTTTACGTACGAGTACGATTTTCAATGGAATGATTTTCATAAATTCCGGTGCATATTGTTGAATTTCTGCCTCAGTCAGTGGTAATTTCGTTTTCGTTAATGGGTGCGAGGGGTGACCTTCCCAAATCATTCCCTCTGTATAACCGAGTACCGAGAATGATTCATCTCCATTCATATGATTCAGCCATGCGATAAAATTTAACGTGTCAGGCATGCGCGAAAATTTTAATGAATGGCGCATCACTCGTTCACGTTGGCGAAGTTGTTGATAGCTCAGTTCAAGACCAAGACGACTATGTAGTAACTCCTCAATCAACTGGTCATGAAAGGTCATACCAAAATGTTCAGCTAAAATGTCTATCAATTGTTCTACTGTTTCAATCGTGACGCCTTCTGTGCCGACACGATAAACAATAGGACCACTCAGTTCAAGTTGATACAACGCACTAACCGTCTCATATTGCACTTCCAATTGATGTTGATGATAACGGATGATGACTTGGTTTTGTTTGAATTGAAGCTGTGCCTTTTCAGGAAATAATTGTTCTTTCATACATGCAATAAGAATCCGATATTGAATATTTTGATCTGCATTCAGTTTATGAGTGAGTGTCATGAACTGTGTTGCCTCCATTCATCTTAAATTTTGTTAAATACCCTATCACTGCAATGATTGTCGTTGCGCCACCCATCACTAAAAAGGTCGTTGTAATACCGATAAGCCCTGTAAAATAACTGAGTACCATTGCGCCAAGTGGGATCATCCCTCTATCCATCATGACGACGCTTAAAATTTTCCCTCTGCTCTCTTGATCCACATCATTTTGAAAATAAATGCGATTCGTCGTTCTAGCAAACTGACCGAATAACCCGACGAAAAATATCATCAAGAAGAGTCCAATTTCACCAAGTGGGTATAATAAAATTAACGCAATACCGAATAAAATCGAACTTAAATAATAGCACGTCTCGGTTGAAAATTTTTGTAACACATAAGGTATCGTGAGTGTCGCAAGAATCCCGCCTATTGCACTCACTGTCATCGCTGTACCAAAAACGGATGCACTATTAGGATATACCTCATCCGTTAAAATCGGTAACATTGTCGTATAAGAGTAACCCATCGCCATAATGAGAAGTGACGTTATAAAAATTCTTCTCCCTTGCAAATGAAGTTTAAAATATTGTAAAGCGACAGATAATGAAAATTGCTTATTTTTGACCGGTTTAACGACTGCAAGTTTTAATGGAAGACTTAACACGAGCGCAAGTACGTAACAAATGGTCTGTACTACAAATGCAATCGGTACGTCCCATACTGCAATGATAAAACCGGCAACAGCTGGCCCTATTGAACGACAAACATTTAATAAAAAGGAATGATAAGAAACAGCTTTGGATACAGTAAGTCTTTCGGAGATGTCGGGTAGTACGGCTTGTCTCACTGGTGTTTCAATGGCACTCATACAACCGCGCAAACAGGCGTATATGTATAAATAAGGCATCGGAATTTGACTCATGATCAGTACACATAACGCTAATGTACCTGTAATGACCATCGAACTTGTCACTGTCATTTTGATCAGTGTTGAACGTCGATATCGGTCCGCAATACTTCCTGCCCATAAACTTAAAATAAAAATCGGTGCTAATCTAAAGAAGTTGATGAATGCGAGGTCCATTGGATTTTCATTGAGTTGATAAGCATACCAGTTCAGTGCGATTTGACCAATCCAATTCCCTAAAAATAGTAAAAAGGTACTCGGAAAAAACCATTTTGCCAAAATTTTCACCTTCTTTAATTGATAACGATTCTCATTTCCGATATTATGGATTATACGAATCCTTTCCGTATTTGTAAAATAAAATGAATGAGGTGTCGTCATGAAAACGGAACAAAATCATCTGAGTATGATAGAAAAAGACTTTACAAAAGATGAAATGGAAAATTATCAAACACTTCTCCAATTTGATTCGAACTGGGCCACAGAATTTAAACAACATGTCTTAGCAGGCCGTGACAAAATTACTGCTCGACTGATGGCATCACTGTATCGTGAGAACTTGGTCGAAAGCTATACAAATAGTGCGTTCGTACAAGCAGAGCATTTAGACAATCCTGCTATACCTACCGGCGAAGTATTAATGATTCATTTTACATACGGCCAACACACATTGTATGCCCGTGTCATCGGCCACCACGCATTTAATCGCGTTGATGTCACAGGACCATTTTATTGGAGAACACCAGATGGAGAAGACCGTCGCGTATTGCATCCTAATGAAGTACTCGATGTCATCATTAATGAAGACACAGCATATCAAGGTAGAGCCGCAGAACAATTTCGTGATGATATGGAGAACAGTGCCGCGCATATGACACTTGCGCTCAGTTATCAAGCACAACATCCATTAAAAGACGCGTCATCATTACTCGACTATGTAGAATCACAAGAAGACCGTTACTTAACATCCGAGCAACTCGTTATTGAAGGTCACCCGATACATCCAGGTGCCAAATTACGTAAAGGGATGTCAGCACAAGAAACGATTGATTACTCGTCAGAATACCAACACGCGATACCGATGCAGTTCATTCTCGTTCATCGTAATGTTGTACGCACAATGACACAACATGGCACATATCAAGACACGATTTATCACATGTTCGACGGTCTAAAAACAGCGGCACAACAAGCTGTGAGCGCGCATTCGACATTGGAAGATTACATGCCTTTAATCGTTCACCCTTGGCAATATGAACATATTATTCGTACAGATTATCAACACGAACTCGCCACACAAACGATTATTCCATTAGATTATACGATGCCATACTATGCCGGCTTATCATTCCGAACATTAATGCCTAAAAAGCCAGACATCACACCACATATCAAACTATCAACAAACGTGCATATTACAGGTGAAATTCGCACCCTTTCAGAACAGACGACGCATAATGGACCTTTAATGACAACGATTTTAACAGACATTTCAGCACAAGATTCACTTTTCAACAACGTCGCAACTTCACCAGTACCTGAAATTGCTGGTGCACATTTTTATCAACCTGAAGATAGCACACCTGATGAACAAGAACGACGTAGTGAGCAGCTAGGGACGTTATTTAGACAAAACATTTATGACATGATAGACAACGAGGCCCTTCCACTCATTCCATCCAGCCTTGTCGTCACACATCCAGAAACTGCGCGCCCACTCATTGCCGAATTAGTTGAACGTTATATACAAACAAAAGAGAGCTCGACAGACATTGACGCACGTGCAGAATGGTTTAGATCTTATGCCGCTTCATTGATAGATTACGTCATTCCACTATTAGTCAAATATGGCATCGCATTAGAAGCGCACTTACAAAATACGATTGCCGTATTCGAACCGCGTACGGGGGCATTTTCACACATGCTTATCCGCGACTTCGAAGGGCTACGTATCGATGCCGAACAATTAGCACAAATGGGATACGATACATCGCATTTCCATGAAAAATCACGCATCTTAACCAAAAGTCAAACGTCTGTATTTAACAAGGCTTTTTACTCAACGATTCAAAATCATCTCGGTGAACTCGTCGCAACACTCGCACGCTTTTATCAAGATGCCACACTTGAAAATACGTTATGGTCCATCGTACGTCAACAAATTGAACAATGCTTCGAAAAACTTGAAGCAACTGACATCGATTCAGAACGTTTAGCGCATATGCAAGACGTATTCTTTAACACAACGATTGACTATAAATGTGTGACAACGATGCGATTATTAGATGAAGCGCATGAATATACGTACGTGAAAGTTGACAATCCACTCTCAAAATAGACCACAGCTTTTCGACTTAAAGAGGAAGGACGCATGTTTTCTTTAAAAGATTGAGTCAAAAGCATTCCTTATCATTTGTAATTGTATTAAAATAACTTATAGACAAAAATTACATTTGAGGAGAATGACTATGACAATCATGCGTACCTTAACGTTTATGTTAAGTATCTTTATCGTTGGAATGGTTGAGATGGTTGTCGCTGGCATTATGAATCTGATGAGCGCAGATTTAAATATATCAGAAGCATGGATCGGACAACTCGTGACGATTTATGCTTTTACTTTTGCTTTAACAGGGCCCATCTTAGTGAAACTTACCGAAAAATATTCACCTAAAAGTGTCTTACTGTCAGCGATTGCCTTTTTCGTAATAGGAAATCTTATGATTGCACTCTCCCCTAACTTTATTATTTTAATTATCGGTCGTATCATTTCATCAGCAGCCGCTGCATTGATCGTCGTTAAAATACTTTCCACAACAGTTGTATTAGCGAAACCTGAAAATCGTGGTAAAATGTTAGGCATTGTGTATACAGGGTTTAGCGCATCTAACGTATTCGGCGTGCCTATTGGTACATTAATTGGCGACTGGGCGGGATGGCGTTTTACATTTGGGCTTATTATTTTAGTCGGGCTCATTGCTGGCGTATTACTCATGATTTACTTGCCACGCGAAGTGAAATCTTCCCTACAAACAACCAAAGTGCATACGAGTCGAATTATAGACAAGCGAGAAGTCACTAAACTGCTCTCCATTACTTTTATATTATTAACAGCCAATTCAGTGGCGTATATTTACATTAATCCGTTGATTTTATCTGGCGGACACAACATCCAATTCGTGTCATTGGCCTTACTGATTATTGGAATCGCTGGTATGTTAGGAACATCATTAGGGGGGTTCTTTACAGACAAGTTTTCATTTAAAACGTGGCTATTTATCAGTGGCGGTGGGTTTGTTATTGTCATGTTAATCTTAAATCAACTTTGGACAACATCTGTGATTTTACTGATTGCTTTATTTATATGGCACATCATACAGTGGAGTACCAACCCAGCGGTACAATCCGGGCTCATTGACCAAGTAGAAGGCGATAACAGTCAAGTCATGAGTTGGAATATGTCGGCACTGAATGCAGGCATCGGTTTTGGTGCATTACTCGGCGGTTTAATCGTGTCACATATTGCGCTCCATGCGACAATTTATTTTGCCGCGGGCATCGGTTTCATCGGCTTTATCATTATTTTGATGCTAAAGAAAAAACAAGTCATTTAGATGACATTGAAAGGGGATAAGAAATAAAATTTTTTGATGCTATTGATGCAATATTTTGTTTAACTTGCCCTTTCGCTATGAAGTGTGCTTTTGATTGCCCTCATGGCTTCGCGTTTCCTAGGGGCTGGCCCTTCGACTAACTAACGCTTGATTAAACTGTTACATTTGTTGAGGCGTTAGTGGATTCTCCGGACCAGCTGATCCCTAAGGAGTCTCAGCCTTCTGGGCAATCTTACTCCAAATACAGCAAACAAAGGGCAAGTTTCTGAAATGAGGACAATCCATACCATCAATTTTTCATGTCCTATTCACCCTTATTTTTCAACGATGTTATCACCAATAATGGATATAAATACATCAATTGAGACATAGAATGGGATAGCTCAATATCCTAATCTTTTTTTGATTAGTCTATGCGCTCACGTTTCTTAAGTGCAGCTTCTTTACATGGTTACTCAACCTAAAAATGGAGGCATACGCCACGACACAGCGTACACCTCCATTTTTTAAATATTATTGTAAACCTTTGTTTTCGTTTTGGTCTTTGTTTTTCTCATGCTTTTGTTGCCATTCTTTACGTGTCATCACGTCATCAACTTGCATGTTTACTTCAACAACATCTAAACCAGTAATATGTTTCACTTGTTCTTTAATTAATTCAGTCACTTTACGGAAAATTTTCGGAGCAGATTCACCGTATTCTAAAATTACTTTTAAGTCGATAGCCGCTTGTTTTTCGCCTACTTCAGCAGAGACACCTTGTGTTACATTGTTGCCACCTGTGAATGAGCCGCTAATGCTGTCTACAAAGCCGCCTTTCATGTCTAAAATACCGCGTACTTCACGTGCTGCGATACCTGCAATTTTTTCAACAACTTCGTCAGAGAACGTTAAGCTATTTGAAAATTGTTGGCTTTGGTTTTCTTCACGTTGTTGTCTTTCAGTTTCGTTCACACCTGTTTCTCTGTTATAACTTTCTTTTGCTTTATTATTTTCAACTGCCATTTCAAAAACTCCTTTATTGTTTATTTTTATTTTCTTTTTATAGAATTATTGAATCAGCTTAACCGATTAAGTAAATTTAAGAAATCTTGTGTACGGTCTTTAATATACCCCACACCAATACCAATTAAACATAGGACGATGATTAAAATCGTTTTCCAAAAGCCAAGTGTTAAAAACAAGATTGCAATGATGAGGAAGAAGAAAAATCCAATGATGCGCCATTTGTAATTTTGTAATATCTTCGCAAATTGTTCTACTGAATCTCGATTACCTTGACCGTTTTGATTTTCATTAGACATAGGACCCCTCCTTTACACGACTCGTGGACCATTGTCTCTCTTCTGGTCACGGACATTGACTTTTACTGATTTGACATGCAATTCAGAGAAACGCTCAACGCTTTCTTTGATGTCTAATCTCACTTGTTCAACGAGTGATGGAACATTCGTCGATTCTGATGGCACGATAAAATCTGTTGTAATATCAATGAAACTGTTCTTTTTCTTGTTGTAAAGTTTCGATACCACATTCGGTTGACGAATCTCATCATATTTCGAAAGTGTGTCATAAACCGTATTTTCGATAGATTTACGTGAAATATAAATATGGCCATCTGAATAATCTTTATAGAGCCCTGGTTTACGATATGTCGGTTTGAAAGCTCTAAAGAATAAAATTAACCCAATGAGAATGAGTAATCCGGCTAGACCGATTAATAAAGGTTCGAACCAATTAAACTGGTAAAAGTAATCTTGGTATTGTTTAATCGGCTGATAATCAATATACATAAATAACAAGAAGCCTACGATAATGACTATCAACAAGCCAAGAATGAAATTTTTGATTCGTGTCATAATCAAATGCCACCTCCTATTCAACTTCTTACGATAAGCATATACCCTTATTTTTGACAGAAAAACTATAAATTTGTCATATTTTTAAAAAAATAGTTGTTTTTTTCTATCTAACTTTTTTTATACTCAATTTTATTTACAATGTTTTGCTTTGAGGAAGAGTTGAACACGATAAGGTGTAGGAAATCAATATGACAAGCGTACATCATTAAAAAAAAGCGAAACGGCCTCTCAACCATTTCGCTTCTTTATCTTTAAGTACTATTTTCTTTTGGACAGTCTCGGCCGTTCTGCAGCAAGTGCTTTGAATAATGACCAGACCATAAAAATAATTATAAAGGAGAATGGCAACGCTGCAATAATTAACAAGTTTTGAATCGCTTGCGTTCCACCTGTCAGTAACATAATCAGTGCGAAAAGTGCGAGCATAATCCCCCAACTGACTTTCACCCAGCTGCCAGGATGATTGTCACCATTCGTACTAAGCATACCGAGAACATAAGTTGCTGAGTCTGCTGATGTCACGAAGAAAATCATGACAACAACTAATGTGACAATACTCATCAAGAACCCTAGTGGATAATGTTCCAACGTCGCAAATGTTGCCGTTTCCATCGCTTCCCCCGCTATATTGGCAATACCGTGATCTTGTAAATAAATGGCTGACGCACCAAATACTGCGAAGAAAATGAAACAGACGATAGAAGGAACGAACAATACACCGACAATAAATTCTTTAATCGTACGTCCTCTTGACACACGCGCAATGAAAATACCAACAAATGGCGCCCATGAAATCCACCATGCCCAATAGAAGACGGTCCAGTTTTGGATCCATTGCGTTTTTTCCGGGTTATTGATTGTTAAACGTAAGCTCATGTCGAAAAAGTGCGCAATGTAATTCCCTAAACTATTCGTAAACATGTTTAATATGTAAAGCGTAGGCCCAATGATAAATACAACAGCAAGCACGACAAAGGCAAGTAACATATTGATATTACTTAATGTTTTAATCCCTTTACTTATGCCAGACCATGTCGACCATGTAAATAGTGCTGTAGCAACAATGACAATGATGATTTGTGTCGTGAAGTTTGCCGGAACTTTAAACAAGAAATTTAATCCTTCACTAATTTGTAGTGCACCAAAGCCTAATGTTGCGGACACACCTGTAACAGTCGCAATAATCGCAAGGATGTCTAACAATTTGCCAAGTGGACCTTGCATACGCTTTTCACCAAACAGCGGCGTTAATGTCGCACTCACTAATCCAGGATAACCTTTATGGAAATTGAAATAGGCAAAAGCAAGTGCAACAATCGCGTAAACCGCCCATGCATGAATGCCCCAATGGAAAAAGGCGAATTGCAGACTGTCATCAATAGCCGCTTGGGTACCTGCCTTATGAAGCGGCGTCGCAGTATAGGCATGTGAAATCGGTTCTGCCGTTGTCCAAAATACTAAACCAATCCCCATCCCTGCACTAAACAACATCGCAAACCAAGATTTTAATGAAAACTCTGGCTCTTCTCCTTCTTCACCTAGCGTAATCTGACTGTATCTGGAGAAAAGTAAATAGACGCAAATCAGAAATATTGCTAATAACAATAATAGATAGTACCAACTGAAATTTTGGCCAATCCATGCTGTAATCGCTTGCGTCTTTTGTTCCATTTGTGACGGAAAAATTGCTCCGACTAGAACGAATACACTACATAACAAGAGCGAAATCCAAAAGACGGCACTCACATGTTTCTTTTTCTCTTTTTGTTTCATGAGTTTAACTTCCCCTTAATCGTTAGTTAACAGTCACATTCCCTCTTTCACACAATTTATTCAACTATTTCGATGACCAGCTTACCGATATGTGATTGCTCTTCCATCATTTCATGTGCTTTAAAAACATTTTCAGGTGTCAAACCTTTCATCACTGAATTTAAAGTCGTTTGATATTGACCGGCGTTAACTTTAGCCGTTACATCTTCTAAATATTGACGGTACATGTATTCATCCACACCATGTATCGCGCGGGCAAACATAAATTCATGTGTAAACGTAATACTTTTTTGTTTCAAAGCATTCAAATCTTGATCCTGTTTAAAAGCCACAATCGTTGCGATATGACCTCTTGGCTGAATTAAGTCGATCATCACATCGTAATAATGGTCCGTATCGTATGTACAGAAAATATAATCTGGACATGCTAAGTTTTGGGCATCAAATTGTTCAGCTAAGTTTTCTTTATGATTCAACACCACGTCAGCCCCCATTTTTTCAGACCAAGCAATCGTTTCTGGTCGAGATGCTGTCGTAATGACGGTAAGGCCATACGCTTTCGCAATTTGTGTCGCAATACTGCCAACACCACCTGCACCGTTAATGATTAACAACGTTTTGCCTTGATTTTTCTGGGGTTCTGACGCAATACCGAATACATCGAACAATGTTTCATAAGCGGTAATCGCAGTTAATGGTAACGCCGCCGCTTCTGTAAAGGACAATTTTTCTGGCATATGCGCCATATAATTTTCATTTACAAGCTGATACGTTTGATTGGAACCCTCACGTTGATTGGAGCCAGAATAGTACACACGGTCACCAGGTTTGAAATCCGTAACCGCATCACCAACCGCTTCGACCACGCCAGCTGCATCAAAGCCAAGTATACGTGTATTCCCATTGAGAGGTGCTTGACGTGTTTTCGTATCGACCGGGTTCACGCCTGTCACATGGACTTTCACTAAAACATCGTGTCCCTTTGGTGTCGGCATATCACGCGTAACCTTTTCAAACTGTTGTCCCTCTGATAATTGGAACGGTTGTCGTGCAATAATTGCTTCCATAGATTTCCCCTAC
This sequence comes from Staphylococcus cornubiensis, assembly GCF_900183575.1. Lineage (GTDB taxonomy): Bacteria > Bacillota > Bacilli > Staphylococcales > Staphylococcaceae > Staphylococcus > Staphylococcus cornubiensis. Next base: position 293,638 of record NZ_FXUZ01000002.1, on the reverse strand, counting down.
CTTCTTTTGAGTTTTATGAGCATTTGTGGCTATTATAACATGGAGGTGGAGAAGCAAGGGTAGTGGACATTTCGAATGAATAAAAAAGCCCCCACCATACCTTTTTTGAGGCGAAAACATAGTGAGGCAAATAAATGTAGTTCGTATTTGATTTAAAAGTGGGGTGTCATACTTACTAAATAAACATAGTGCTAAAACTACTCGTCACGCGCATTGATTAATACTTCTGTTTTACTTCTTTCTAAATAAACATAGTCCTAAAACAGTAACTTAGTTATTTCTTCTCCTTTACCGTTTTACTTTCTTCTAAATAAACATAGTGCTAAAACATAAGAAAGAAAAGAATTCAGAAACAAATGTTTTACTTTCTTCTAAATAAACATAGTGCTAAAACGATACTAACTCATGGTATACCATTGTATTTGTTTTACTTCTTTCTAAATAAACGTAGTGCTAAAACAATTGCATAAACTCACGCGATGGAGAATGAGTTTTACTTCTTTCTAAATAAACGTAGTGCTAAAACTTATGGTCTAATTGGACAAACTACATATTCGTTTTACTTCTTTCTAAATAAACATAGTGCTAAAACATTCGTGCGACCCTTTAAACTGGCGAATTTGTTTTACTTCTTTCTAAATAAACATAGTGCTAAAACTTACTTTTCAAGTAACTTATAGCTTTATCGTTTTACTTCTTTCTAAATAAACATAGTGCTAAAACTATTCGTAAGTCGACAGACGTTCGTAAGAGTTTTACTTCTTTCTAAATAAACATAGTGCTAAAACTTAACCCTGCCTCACGCTATCAGACGCTCTGTTTTACTTCTTTCTAAATAAACATAGTGCTAAAACTTTCAGGTTATAAGGTGCTCTACTTCCACGTTTTACTTCTTTCTAAATAAACATAGTGCTAAAACACACACGTCTTGTTAAAAGGCAGAAAATAGTTTTACTTCTTTCTAAATAAACATAGTGCTAAAACCCTTCAACTTGTAGATATGAGCGTGTGTCGGTTTTACTTCTTTCTAAATAAACATAGTACTAAAACTCTTTTTTTCCACGTATCACTTTTAATTTTTGTTTTACTTCTTTCTAAATAAACATAGTACTAAAACGTCACCGCGTCAATCAAGGCACCTGCTGCGGTTTTACTTCTTTCTAAATAAACATAGTGCTAAAACGAAGAAGATATCATTGACTTGGGTAGTGATGTTTTACTTCTTTCTAAATAAACATAGTGCTAAAACTCAAATCTCAAAATTCTTAACTGTATTCTAGAGAAAGTTGAGGCTTAACACTATTGAAAGAAGTAAAACATTAAAAACGAGGAATAGTGTTATCCTACTCAATCACAAAGTAAGTCACATAGTCATTACTTACTCGTCAATCATTGAATTAAGTATAACTTAATTGTAATGGTTTATAAACTTAAAATATCTTTCAAACTCAGAAAGGTTTTCACCTAAAAATTCGTGATATGCAATCATATTAGTCAATTGATGACTTACCATTTCTTCTGGAATTAATAACGATAATTCTTCCTTTATTTTTTCTATGTCATGACACGCTTTATTACTTTTACAAAGAAATATGTTTTCTTCATTTATGATGATAGAAGGATGATTGGTGAAAACGATCGTTGTGAAATGATACTTCTTTAAAAGTTGCATAAATACTTTAATATCGTGAATACCGAGGTAAGACTCCGGAAATAATACAATCAAAATGTTTTCTTTTGTTGAGTGAATGAGCAGATCAATGAATACTTTTCTTTTATTTATTTCGTTTAAATCCTCAAGCTCATTATGAAAATCTATTCCAAACAATTTTAGCAATCTTCTCAACTTAAAAATCGATGGTTGCAATTCTATTTGATAGTCATCATCGTATATACCTAGCGTATTTTTTAAATCAATTAGACTTTGTTCAAACTTTAAAAATGAGTGATTCGCTTTTTCATAATTAATAATTTGCTCTTCAAAACGTTGATACACTTTTTCTTCTATCAATTTTTGACCTAATAAATTTGTGTCTCCGCAATTTAAAATAATCGGATTAAAGTTTTTCGGGCTCATCGTCTCATAGTCGTCTGATATAAAGTGTGCAAACTGACTATCTTCAATAGCCTTATTCATCATATAATCCGTAAAGTTTTGTATAAAGGCTTCACATAGATTAGTATCTTCAAAAGTTATAATATTTGTACTTCTTTCTTTAATTTCAAGAACTTCTGTAGTATGACTCGCAATTTTCATAATTCAATCACTCTTTCAGAACTCAAACCTATCTGCCCTTTTGGTGGCGCTCCTACCAGATATTTCATATTTGAAAATTGATTTTCTGTTATAACCAACGTCTGCACCATACCATTTGAAGGGACTATACTTTTTAATTTAGTCATTTGATGATTCAATGTGGAACTGTTAAATATTAACTTACAATATACAGAATACTGTAGTCTCACATATCCTTCATTCGTTAAAAATTTAACAAATTGTCGATATGCCCGTCTTTCACTCGATGTCTCTACTGGTAAGTCGAACATTAAAATTAATCTCAAATATCTCACCTCAACACATATCCCCTTAATAATCATTTTTTACTTTCTAAAACTTCATGTTAAATTAATATGTCCAAGTTGGTATTTTTATAGCTTCTTTATCTCCAGTCGACAAATATTTAAACAAACTGTCTACATATATTTCTACAGCATTCATAAAATAGTATCTTCTGTTGTCAATCATTAGCTTTATATTTAAAATGTTCAATATTGCTCTTTTTTGATCGGTTCCAAATTGTTGCGCTACATTTTTTAAAACCAAATAATCTATAATTGGTCTAAAAATCTCCATAAAGTCAGAAGCTAAATTATAAACATTGAATTCATTATGATGTTTGATACCCAATTCGGTAAGATAGCCCTTGCTTACAATCGTTCTTGCTACAATCGCTAATAATACTTGATAACCATAATCCATAGCTGCATTTTGAGCGCTATCATCACCTCTAGCATGACCACTATCTAAAATGATATTAAAATAAACTTTTGCCGCATGTCCTTCACGATTGGTACTATCATCTAATGCTACACTATTCGCGAACGTGTCAAATAATCCTGTATTACTTTCTTTAAAGCATTCTTGAACAACTTGTTTTTGGTTCAGTATTTTATGTTTAATCAATAACTGCCAAAGTCCTGCTTTACGATCATTTTGCCAGTTGATTTGTTTTTGAATGTGCCTCGCTTGTCTATGATGACCAAATAGTGGTAACAAAAGAGAATTCGGCAAATGCTTTGTATTGCATAAAATGGTTACAATCTTTCGATCACTTAACGCATTCATGAGATGCCCAGTCATTGAAACATTAGGATGCTCAATAACTAGACACAAGATTTCATTTAATGGAATTCGACTTAAATTTTCATTTTTAACAATCAATTGATTCATTCGGAGTGACAATTTCGATTCTTTTGTTATGATTACCGTTCTAAAGCTCATTTCTAGACTCCGCTAATTTAAACAATGATTTAGGCTTCGTTGTTTTCAATCCTGAAATTGAAGTATATGCAATTTTAACGTCTTTCTCTTTGCCTAAAAATGCACGATTCCCCAGACCACTTTTTCGACTTCCGATTTTTTCTGATCTTGCAGCCGATGCTGTAACGACTTTAAATAATTCATCTAATGTTTCTATAAAGTCTTCATGTGTTTGATGAGATCCTGAAAAAAGCGTCCGAACTCTTTCCTCTTTTAACTCACTATCTAAATAATGGCGATATTCATTGATTACCTTTTCAGCTATAACTTCATATGTTTTGATTAACTTTTCAACACTTGTCTCTTTATTGTTCATCGCCTTGTATAACGAAAGTTGTTCCTCAACAGTTAACTCGAACTGCTTTGCATTAATCACTTCATTGCTTGAAACCAAATAACAAGGATGGTTATTCAAATACAACAAGTCACCTTTGTTAAGTTTATATACAATTTGGGCATCTAATACCTCATTTTTATTCTCACGTCGCGCTAAGTATAATGCGAGCTCTTTTTCATTACCATTTGTAAATTTATAAAAATCAAATACATAATGATCAATCATTTGATATTGCATTTTCACTTTGCCTTTTTTAGTCGCTGTTTTGATTGCAACGACAAATGTTTGATGTGGTTTGAGACTCGTATATACAGCATCTGCACTTTTTGGGGATTCATACTTTATTTCGGCTATTTTAGGTGATTCTGGCATTTGGTTATAAAATTGTTGCGTTGTATTTGCTAACTTTTTAGAGTAATTGATTTTAAAGTGATTCATATCTAGCTTGATTTTCGAAATAAGCCGTTCACCTTGGCTTACTTCCATTTTTTCGAGCTTTTTGAAAAAGAACAGTTCTCTCGTCTTTTGGTTTGTGTTGAACTCACCTAAAGCTTTCCATTTCTCTCTTACTTTCTCCCATTTGAAATTGAAATCAAATAAATCTACATTAGGATAAGCAAGTTGTGCTCCGTGATATACGACACCATTCAAATAGGCATCAATCGCGTGATGTGCATCGTTCATTTGACGTATTTTAGGAATATCAAATTTCTTTCTAAATTCACTCACCATTTTCGCCTTCATTGGGATCACTTTCGTATTCGGATATTCTTCTTTAAGGAAATCTCTCACATGTACCGAAATCTGGCGTGTTTCAACGAGCTGGCGCTGGATAAATCCTTCCTTGTCCATTGCAGTAAATTCTGGTTTCATTAATTTATGCAATTTACTGTCACTTATTAATCCCGCTTTATTTAAACTTTTCCAGTAAGCGATTCTTTCATAAGGTCGTTGGATGAATTGTAACGGAACTTGATCCCCTTTCGTTTGATTCATCGCTTTAATGACTAATACTTTATTATCGATTGAATCATCTTTAATAAAACTTCTTGGGATAATGTGATCCACTTCGTAATATTTTGTCGCATTTGGAGATAGTAGTGCATCTAAATCTATGCTTTGCCCAGAATACATACACTTTCCATTTTGGGATAAGTACAACCATAACTTTTCTTGTTGTAACTGTTCATTACTCAATTTATTAGAGACGTCAATGATATGCTTGTATTCATCTACTGATTTTAATTTGTTTTTCTTGATATTGTCATCCCATAATTGTTTTCGACTTTTTTGCTTTTTACCTTTCTGTTGGTCTTCTGTCGCAAATTCCATAATAATCTTTTCTGGTTCACCAAATATTGAAGTCAACTCTCTCACCAATTTAATCGTTGACCAGATACCTTTTTTCAAAGCTGGAGAAGTTGCTAAATCCGCAATATCCTGGTATTGAATTTTGTTTGATCGTACCTGATTTTCTTCTTTTATAAAACTCTGAAAATCATATACATCATTCGTGATTATTTCCATAAAGTTTTCATCAGAATTTCTTAACAATTCGATAATCGAATGGCCATGATACTCATGTGTTAATAACCTTTCACTCAATCTTCCCCATCCTGAGTAATTCAACTTTTTCAATTGATTGATTTGTTGTGACGTTAACTCTGGATAATTTTCTTTCAATTTTTGAACTAATATCTTTTTGTCTTCAAAAATGGTAATCCATAGAATAATTTCTTCAATTTGTGCTCTTTTACCATCAATATTCCCAAAAATTTTAGTCATGTCTTGATAGGAAGATAATTTCGATACAAACTTTTTATCATCTTGTGTTCCAAAAATAGATAGCTTTTCTCCGTGATTCATAAAACTTTCACGATGATTCGAATTCAACATGATTTCTAAAAATTTGCTATGACTGACTGTTTTATATTTCTTAAAGATGTGCTCTACTGCAAATAATTTTATTTTAGGTGTCAATCTGTATTTACGACTTTTTGAATCTGTTTGTTGTCGAATTTGAATTGAATTTATCTCGTTTAATACTTCCATCTCTTGATACAATAAACTATTTTTCGGCAATACATCTTCATTCATTAAATATGTACATTTGTTTGTCATACGTCTAATAAATTGAGTCGCACTTTTCGAACGGTCTACAACTTCATCAAAGTTCCATGGTTTAATGGGTTCATTTGATTTTCTTTCCATCCAACCAAATTTTGCTGTTGTTTGGTCGTTAACAAGCGGCCCAACATAATAAGGAATTCTAAATTGAATCAGGCTTAAAACTTTTTCAATCATTTCATCCGTGATTTCAGCATGATACTTTTGTTGATTTCTCAAAATAGTTTCTGCTTCATATAAATTGATTTGCATTGGAATACTTGCATTATCTGTCGTATTTAAAACTTTTAACAACGTGTCATTTTCCGCTTCAAAATATAATGGACTCTCTTGAGGGATGATTTTTTTGAGTTCATCAATCAGTATTTTGTATTGTGCTTTAGGTCTAATTAAATATTGATCGAATAAACAGAGCTTGCTTAAATTTTCTTTTTTCGGTTTTGCTTCATATTGTTTTAAACTTTCCTTACTCGAAACAAAAATCTTTTTAAATTGTACTTTCGTTGGATCCGCTTTATATACAATATCTTTCACTTGTTTTAGTTCATTTTTAAATTTATCGTAAGCTACTACTTTTGAAATGGCCATTGACTTGTTGTCATTTGAGTCATCCGTTGATTTATCCCATTTTAATATATCTTGAAGCGTAAATGATAAATAGATTTTATTAGCACTCTCAATCAACTCTAATTGTTCTACCGTTAAAAATGGCGTTAAGTTCTCCTCATAATTATCAGCAAAAGAATGCGATTGTTTTGCTTCTTTCAATTCCTCTGCATTGTCAGCTTGATTAAATAAATCTCCTTCTTTAAATTTAAGACCTAAGAGCATTTTTGAAAAATGTTTAAGTGCTTTCTCAATTTTAACAATCGCTTTTTCCCGATCATTTTTAGTCATTTCATTATCTTGTAAAATTTCATAGATTGCTTTTATCTTCTCGTAATCAAGATTCAAAGAAATATGATTGATACTTTCATATAGCTCAACCAATTCTACAAAATCGTCCATACTTTCATTATTATTTAAATTGTCGATATTTAAATGATTAAAAAGAAAATGCCCTCTATATTTCACTAAATGGTATAACGCTATATAGATCAGTTCTGCATCAAATTTTTTGTCCTCTAATAAAAGTGCTTTTTGTACATGATAAATCGTTGGGTATTTTTTAGGAGAATAACCTAGAAACCTTAAAACCTCAGAGAGACTTTTGTTTTTAAAGTCCATGTTGTCATTTTTCCATGTGAACTGTCTTTGAAATTGATAAAAATTAGGATTTTGAACTAAAGGCGCTAAGATTTCTTGCAATAGACCTAAACGTTTAATACGACGATTATTTCTTCGTCTTGTTGTTCGAAACTGTCTACGTTCTTGAGCCGTCTGTGCACCATCAAATAAGTAAACACCAATCGCATCTTTATTATAGTATTTTAAAATATTAAACGTTTTATCCATACATGCATAACCAACACTGCCTGTACCAATATCAAGACTTAAAATATAAGGTTGATGAACCAATACACTTACCCCCATTTAATTTATTTATTAATATTATCGCAAATCATTTGATAATTGTGAATACTTATGATATTATAATTTTGAAGTTTTACTTCGTTCTAAATAAACATAGTTAAGTTAAAACAAGCTTAAAGCGTCAATGTAATATTTCATTAACACCCTACTGTGTCAGTGGGGTTTTTTAATTGCAATAAAAAACCAAGACCTTCATAAAAAGTCTTGGTTTTCATTATTTTTACGTCCCTATTTTAATTCTTCCTCTAAATTTATAAACGACCAATGTCATAATACCTAATACTGGAAAAATGATATATATGTGTGCGATATCAACATATTTAACCAAAAACGACGATAAAACATAGGAAATTGCTGAAAATATAGTCGATATGCTGATAATATGAGATTTTGCCTTTCCGATAGCTTTGATTGGCACCTTACTTTGTAAAATGATAGAAAACGGAATATTAAATGTCGTAATACACACCCCTAAAAGTGTCATGACGATAAAATAGACTACTAAATTGGAATTAAACGACAGGAGTATGACTAAAATACCTTGAGCGACCGCACTCAATACAAATAACCTATCAGATTGATACGAATCTAGTGTTAAATATTTTGATATCAATATCCCTGTTAATACGCCCCCTATCATCATAAATACTTCCGTTGCAGTAAAGATATCAGGATTGGCACTAATTTTTTCCCTAATGTACGGTATGATCAGCGCTGTATATGGTGTAATCATGATATTGGCTGCAATCGCTATAATCAAAATATAGTTCACAATAGAAGTGTCGTAACTATCACTCTCTTCTTCTTGAGCAATCTTTTCAAAATTGTAAAATAAATCTTTTGATATCGATAATATGAGGACTAAACTGACAGCATACATTACCAACTCAATATATAAGATAACATTAATCTCTGTTCTTGCGATTAAAAATGATCCTATTGTCATCCCTAATACATATAGCACTTTTTCAACAATTGAGATATATGAATTTAATTTAACGATGTGTGCTTCTCCAAAACTCTTAATAAATTTTGGCGTAATCGACCCACTGACCACGTCTAAACAGTTCAAAACAATCGTTAATAAACAGACCGTCCATACATAATCCACAAATTTTAGTGAAAACAACACAACAATCAAAATGACAATTCTTGTAATAAACAAATGACTATATAACTTCACATGATGAAACAAATCAATTTTGTTGGTGATGATTCTAGACGTCAGAAATCTAATGAAAAAGACGATTGAAACGACGAGAGCTAAAGTTGAATACGTTGATTTTTCACCAATAATCCAATATACAGCGACAAATGTAGCACTATTCCCCAATATAATCAAAGCATAAGAAACCAGATATACCATAATACTTTTATTCATGATGTCTCCTTTAAAATACCTACTTTACTGTTTAATCCCTTTTATGAAACAACTCTTCGTAGCTCTATTTCTTTCACCCTATCTTTCTACATAGTCACTGATAGCCTTTTCTTTGATTAAAGTGCAACAGAAATGACTACCGTGACATAACAAACTCATTCACTTAAAGTGTCGCGTTTCAAATTAACGATTTAGACAATAAGATTATGTCTTGTATGTCATGACAATTAAATTTTACACAAAAAAACAGAAAATTCAATCTTTTATTGGTAGATGCTTACGTTAAAGGAAAATGATATGTTTAAAGGGCTTTGGGGTTCCCTATTGTCTAGAGTTTAATACTTCAATTTATTTTTTCTTAGTATCTTGCCTTTCTAAAGTACTCTATATCGTTGTAAAAAGGCTACATATAACTTAGCAACTTTGATTTTGAAATAAGAGTAGAAAAGGCAACATTTTTATTCTGCCATTTCCCTACATTTTGTAATCGTCATTTACCTCCCCCTAATGCTTTATTTAAATTGTGATAATCTTTTTTCTTGAATTGGCTAAAATACGTTAAAAATCTGAGTTCATACGGTACATTCATAAAATTATTTTGATAAAGTTTAACTGTATTTCTTTTCTTTAATAGCCTAATAAACTGTTCATACAAAGGCGCGATTTCAATTTTCTGGAACATTTTTAATAATGCTTGATACTCAGAAAATTGATCGACTTCAGGACTGTATCCATAAAACATTTTGATGATTGAACTTCTTTCTGCTTTCCTTAACACTTTGTACATCGCTATATGATTTAACCATTGCCTATTTTCGACAGGTTTCTGTTTTTGACTGATCGTATTTTTCTTAGATAACACAGAAATTCCGACCGTCGTATTTAAGTATAATGCCTTTACTTTATCAAGATGTGCTTCGTCTACAATGATTTCGACATGATCAAACACTGAGTAATAATCCATGATTTGGTTGTTCAATCTTTGTAAAGAGTCCAGCTTCGTCTTTATTTCGTATACTACCGCCTTACCATTAATCAATATGAAATCTGCTTTTGAGCGATTAACCGGTAATTCAGTCATAGCCACAGTTGTATTTAAAGAATGTTTTCCTAAAAGTAATTTGTTTAACATTGTGTTTTTAAAAAAATATTCATTACGATAATCCTTTTTTAACACAGCGTAAAGTTGTTGCATTTTAATATGATTATTTAGATGAGATGCATGTTCATTAAAAATTTGGTGATAAGCCTTGTCCAGTAGCTCACTTTTACCTTCATGTGTTAATTCCCTTAGCATATTTTTGGAAAACACTTTATTTAAAATATTGATTGTTCCCATTATTTCACCTCATTTCATAATCACCAGTTCAAAACCTTCTCAAGTATATATGTAACCTATTATACATGATATATGCATAGGGTCCTACCTTTAATAGTCATCTACTTTCCGCTTCTCAACGACTTTATCATTTAGTCCATCTCGTTTATGCTAATGATAGAAACTAAGGAGGTATTGGGTTATGACAAAATATGGTTTACTCATTATTGATGTTCAGAACGATTATTTCAGTGGAGGGAAAATGGCTTTACACGAACCAGAAAAGGCCCTTCATCATATTCAACAACTTGAGCATGACTTTAAATCGAAAAACTTACCTATCATTTATATTCAACATATCAATACACAACCAAATCCAGCGTTTTTTGAAAAAGGAACAGAGGGCGTGGCACTACACTCTGAACTCTCATTGCAAGATGACAGTATCATCATTGAGAAGCATTTTCCGAACAGTTTCTTACAAACAGAACTTCAAGCAACATTGGACCAGCTAGAGGTTGATACGCTCGTCATTACTGGTATGATGACGCATATGTGTGTTGATTCTACAACAAGAGCTGCCGCTGAGTTAGGTTACCATCCTGTGTTGATTCATGATGCGACTGCGACACGCACTTTAACATTTAATGGCAATGATGTTGAAGCAAGTGATGTACAAAACGCATTTATTTCGTCATTAAGCAATTTTTCAACGGTCATGTCTACTGACGATTGGATCAAAGCATAATACATTTTATATGACTTTAACTGCTATTTGTATATTGATATAAAGGTGACAAAATCAATCACCCTATCATTATACAACATAGCAGTCTTTCTTTTGATTTCACACGCATTGATGTCATATATCATACCATAATGACTTCCACATTTTTCAATTCGTCTGGTTGCTTCATCTCTCTCTTATCAAGAAATTAAGTCTGATTTCTATTTCTTCCAATCACTTGTCTCTTTCTATAAGTTGTTGATACCTCACTTTTTCAAAACATCCATATTAATAAAAAGAAAGTTCAACAATAAAAAAGACACCTTCCCACAATGAGAAGATGTCTTGAAATATAATATATAATCGATATTAACGTTTTGAGAACTGAGGTGAACGACGGGCTTTTTTAAGACCTGGTTTTTTACGTTCTTTCATACGTGGGTCACGTGTTAATAGACCAGCACGTTTTAATGAACCTCTGTATTCAGGATCTGCTTCTAATAATGCACGCGCGATACCGTGACGGATTGCTTGTGCTTGACCAGTAAAGCCACCACCGTGAACGTTAACTAAAACGTCATAGTTACCTTTAGTTTCTGTTACGTCGAATGGTTGGTTTAAGTCTAAGATTAATGATTCGAATGGTAAGTATTCACGTACGTCACGATCATTTACTTTAATGTTACCTTCACCTGGTACTAAACGTACACGTGCTACTGAGTTTTTACGACGGCCTGTGCCTCTATATTCAACTTGTGCCAATGTCATTTCCTCCTTCTAATTAACCACGTAACTCGTAGTTTTCTGGTTGTTGTGCAGCGTGTGGATGTTCAGCGCCACCATAAACGAATAATTTTTTACCTTGTTTTTCACCTAAACGTGAACTTGGTAACATACCTTTGATTGATGTTTCAAGTAAACGTTCTGGGTTTGTACGTCTTAACTCTCCAGCTGTGATTGATTTTAAACCACCTGGGTGATTTGAGTGACGGTAGTAGATTTTATCGTTTTCTTTGTTACCAGTAAATTCGATTTTTGATGCGTTGATGATGATTACGTAGTCACCTGTGTCAACGTGTGGTGTGTAAGTTACTTTATTTTTACCGCGTAAGATACTTGCTACTTCTGATGATAAACGACCTAATGTTTGTCCTTCAGCATCGACAACGTACCATTTGCGCTCAATGTTTGATTCATTTGCCATAAATGTTTGACGCATAATTGAGTCCTCCTAGTGAATAAATGTTTCTATAGTTTTTTGGGTGATTGTACGAAACAATCCAGTGCGCTATTTATTCCGTTAGCTGTTGCTCTTTCCTGCTTATATATCTTGTAACACAATAAGTTTCCGGGGCTTATCGTGGGGTGATATAAAACAATACCGTTAACTATGATATAGGTTTTAGCGTATAAAGTCAATGTGTTTCGTTAAATTTGTGTTGATTTTTTATAGTGAATTTGAATGTCGTCACCAAAGTCTGCGCTTAACTGCTCTGGTGCTAAATAAATCTTCTCTAAATACAGTCCTTCAGCTGGTGCAGTGTGCGGTACAAGGTTTCTGTCTTGTTGTGCGAGCAAATTCGGAACGTCTTCTGCTAACCGCTTCCCTTTACCAACTTCTAATAAATACGCCATAATCACGCGCACCATATTATATAAAAACCCGGAACCAGTAATCACGAAATCTATACCCTCTGCCGTTAGTTCAATTCGACTTTCATATATCATACGTTCTTTACTTTCAACCTCTGTTTTTTGCGAACAAAACGTCGTAAAATCATGCGTACCAATAAAATACTGTGCCGCACGTTGCATCGCTTCAATATCCAAAGTTTTCGGCTCGAATGTTTTCAATTGTGACCAAAACGGGTTGCGATGTTCGGCTTGATAAATGCTATAACGATAACGCTTCCCGACACAGTCATAGCGACAATGAAAGTCAGCATCAATCATGCGCACTTCATGAACATAAATATCATCAGGCAATGCACTATTCATCGCATATTGCCAACGCTCAGGCGTAATGTTTAAATGCGTATCAAAATGAAAGTATTGTTCTTTTGCATGGACACCACGATCCGTTCGACTCGATGGATGAATACGTACATGCTGTTGATGCATACGCTTCAATATTTTTTCAAAGTATCCTTGCACAGTGCGCCCTTCATTTTGAATTTGAAATCCTAAAAATTGTGCACCGTTATAACTAATTTTAACGAGGACACGTTGCATAATATCGTCCTTTCTTTAAAAAGTGTGGCCTAACCATAGCGATACTACTGCAATTGGAATCAGGCTGACTATTAATAATGTATCTTTGAGTTGCCATTTTAATATTCGATAACTCGTACGTTCTGCATTTGCATCATAACCTCTCACTTCCATCGCAATGGCCAGCTCTTCTGCACGTTGAAATGCGGATATAAACAGTGGAATGAGTAACGGGATGAACGCTCTAATTCTCGCCATCAATGAACCAGAACTAATATCAGAGCCTCGTGATTTTTGAGATAATATGATTTTATCTAGCTCTTCCATTAATGTCGGAATAAAGCGTAATGCAATCGACATCATCATGCTTAACGCCGCGACAGGAATTTTAATATATTTCAACGGTTTAAACAGACGATCAAATGCGTCAGTTAAATTCAATGGACTCGTCGTTAATGTCAAAATCGTTGAAACAATCATAATAAATCCAAGTCGTAGCACGATGAGTATTCCTTCTCTAATTCCGTTCGAATCAATGGTAATGAAGCCCCACTCAATCAAACGTGTGCCCCCTTTTGTGAGAAACAAGTGCATGATAAAGGTTAAAATTAAAAAGAAAAAGACGGGCAACAAACCTTTAATGAGAAACCATAATGGAATACGTGCGAGTTGCGTCATCGTGAGTAATATGATGGCGAGCCATAAGTAACTTAAAGGATGATGGCTCATAAAAATAATAATAATAAATAAAAATACAAATATTAGTTTAGCCCTTGGATCTAATCTATGAATCACTGTATCTAACGGAAGAAAACGCCCAATGATTAACTTATCCTTCATGACGTTGCCTCCATTCTTCATAAATCTCCACAAACGCCGCTTCTGTTAATGCTAATTTGTCGAACTGGACACCTAATTTTGCTTCTACATCACGCTGTAAACGCACAATATCAGGTAGGCACAAGTGCAAAGCGTTGACATCATCAGGCCGTTGAAAAAAGTCATTGGGTGTCGTGGATTCAATTAAAGTCCCACGCTGCATAATTTTAAGCTCATCTGCATATTGCGCGACATCGTTCATATCATGCGTTACTAAAATAATTGTTTTGCCTTCTTCTAACTGCAACTTTTTAAATAACGCCATCACTTGCGCCTTACTTCGTGGATCTAACCCTGCTGTCGGTTCGTCTAAAATTAAAATGTCAGGATCCATCGCTAATATGGCAGCGAGTGCGACTTTACGCATTTGTCCTCCTGAAAGCATAAATGGCGACTGCTGCATAATTTTTTCAGCATCAAAGCCCAGTTCACCGAGTAACGTCATCGCTTTGTCACGTGCTTCATCTAAGTTCAGTCCATAATTTCGAGGTCCAAAGAGCACTTCCTTTTCCACGGTCTCTTCAAACAACTGTGACTCAGGGAATTGAAAGACCATTCCTATACGCTTACGAATCGATTTAAGACGCTTATCTTTAGTTTTACGATCGACTGTGACATCAAGTAATTGGACTTTACCTCGTGTCGGTTTCAACAAACCATTGAAATGCTGAATCAACGTTGACTTGCCTGAACCTGTTTTCCCGATAATCGCATAATAAAGTCCCGGCAAAAATTCAGTGGTGATTTGATTCAACGCTTGATATTCATATGGTGTTTTCTTTTGATACGTATACGAAACTTCTTCAAATTTAATCATGTCAACCGCTCCAATAATCCTTCATAAGTCATAAATGAATGGCTCATATTCAGCTTTTGAGCCATACGCATCTCAAAAGGCAAGTCCAAACCAATCTCTACTAATTGCGCACCTTGTTCAAAAATCGTCTCAACCGTTCCATCTAAAAACACTTCGCCGTGATTCATCACAATCACACGATCTGATGACACGACTTCTGACAGGTCATGGGTAATCGCAATCACTGTCACACCTTTGTTTTGATTGAGTGCTTTGACCATCGCTAATATTTCACGTCGACCTTCTGGATCTAACATCGCCGTTGCTTCATCAAAAATAATTAGTTGCGGTTCAAGTGCTAACACACTCGCAATCGCAACACGTTGTTTTTGACCACCAGAAAGTGCAGTCGGTTCATGGTGCTGTTTGTCATACATATCCACATCTTTGAGCACTGAAGGCACAATTTCATGCATCTCATCATAGGATAGACCTTTATTTTCCAAACCAAAAGCGACATCAAAACTCACGGTCGAACCTACAAATTGGTTTTCAGGATTTTGAAACACAATGCCAATATGGTGAAGAAAAGCTGAGCGGTCCACGCCTTTGATAGAACTTCCATTAATGCGAATATCCCCTTCGTAATCTTGTTCAATACCTGTGAGCAGTTTCGCTAATGTCGATTTACCTGAACCATTATGACCTACAATGGATAACCAATCTCCTCTTTTAACTTTGAATTGGATATCATTTAAAACTTTCGGTTGATCCTCATGATATTGAAATGAAACGTGATCAAACTCTATCAAGTATTCGTGTTCCATTTCTTGCGCCTCCTTTGTGTGCTAATATGACTATTTTACAAAAAACAGCGTCATTTGTATATGTATCGGAAATGTTTGACGTAGATTCAATAAAGTCATGATCACACCTTAGCTTGTTGATACATATTTTACACGCGTTATCCGTCAACATCGCTTCGTACAAAAAAGGGTATGAGACCATCCATCATCTCATACCCTTCCCTTATTTCATCTGTCATGATGCATCAATAACAGCCCATCATTAACATAAAAAAGCGCGCACCCCACCTTTATTGAGTTCACGCTTTGTCGTCAATATTTAGTTAGATGGGGTACTCTGAGCTAGACAATATTTGTATGTGGCAAACATTATCGTTGCACTCATTTGCTTTCATGTAGTAGTGTGTATCAATTATACTAATTCAATGATTACTGTTGGTGCGCCATCGCCTTGACGTGGACCCACTTTAAGAATACGAGTGTAACCACCTTGACGTTCTTGGTAACGTTCAGCGATTTCACCGAATAATTTTTGAAGTGCAGTTTGAGTCGTCTCATCTTCATTTAAGATTTGAACGTTGCGTAAAGTTTTAGCAGCATTACGACGAGAAGCTAAGTCACCTTTTTTACCTAAAGTGATTAATTTTTCAACTACGCTACGAAGTTCTTTCGCACGTGCTTCAGTCGTTTCGATGCGTTCACTTACGATTAATGATGTTGCTAAATCACGTAACATTGCTTTACGTTGATCTGAAGTACGACCTAATTTTCTGTAACCCATGAGTTAACCTCCTTTATCAATCTTCTTTTCTTAGACCTAAACCTAAGTCTTCTAATTTGTATTTTACTTCTTCAAGAGACTTACGACCTAAGTTACGAACTTTCATCATATCAGCCTCTGATTTGTCAGCGAGTTCTTGTACTGAGTTAATACCCGCACGTTTAAGACAGTTGTATGAACGTACAGATAAGTCTAATTCTTCAATAGACATTTCTAATACTTTTTCTTTTTGATCTTCTTCTTTTTCAATCATGATTTCTGCATTTTGTGCTTCGTCAGTTAAGCCAACAAAGATATTTAAATGCTCAGTCATAATTTTAGCAGCTAAAGATACTGACTCTTGTGGTGTAATTGAACCATCAGTCCAAACGTCTAATGTCAATTTATCGAAGTCAGAACTTTGTCCCACACGTGTGTTTTCAACTGTGTAATTCACACGCTCTACTGGAGAGTATAATGAATCAACTGGAATCACACCAATTGGAAGATCACTTGAGTTATTTTGATCAGCTAATGCATACCCACGTCCTGTATTCGCAACTAAACGTAACTTAAGGTGACCACCTTTAGACACTGTCGCAATTTTAAGATCAGGGTTCAAAATTTCAACATCACTGTCATGCATGATATCTTTCGCAGTGACTTCGCCTTCTTCTTTAATATCGATTTCAAGTGTTTTATCCTCTTCAGAATAAATCTTAAGTGCTAACTTTTTAATATTCATCACAATTGTAGAAACATCTTCAACGACATTATCAATTGCTGAGAATTCGTGTAACACACCTTCAATTTCGATATACTTCACAGCCGCACCTGGTA
This sequence comes from Staphylococcus cornubiensis, assembly GCF_900183575.1. Lineage (GTDB taxonomy): Bacteria > Bacillota > Bacilli > Staphylococcales > Staphylococcaceae > Staphylococcus > Staphylococcus cornubiensis. Next base: position 276,382 of record NZ_FXUZ01000002.1, on the reverse strand, counting down.
ATGATGATAGTAGGATACGACGTAAGGAGTTTCCTAGTGTAGTACCATAACCACGCTCTAATGGTTCAACAACGAACTTACCGAATTTAGCATCATCACTAACTTCAATTGTCTCAATTCTAGGTTTCTCAATTTCAATCATTTACATATCCTCCTTAAGTACGTCGACTTGCATAAACTTTAAATTCAAGTGATTTGTGACAAAACGAAAATTTAATTATACGCGACGACGTTTTGGTGGACGGCAACCATTATGTGGAACTGGAGTAACGTCTTTAATCGCTGTTACTTCTAGACCTGCTGATTGTAATGCACGGATCGCTGACTCACGACCTGGGCCAGGGCCTTTTACAGTTACTTCTACTGATTTTAAACCATGCTCCATCGCTGCTTTTGAAGCTGTTTCAGAAGCCATTTGTGCTGCGAATGGTGTAGATTTTTTAGAACCTTTAAAACCAAGCGCACCCGCAGATGACCATGATAAAGCATTACCGAATTCATCTGTAATTGTTACAATTGTATTGTTGAATGTTGAACGGATATGAGCCACACCGTTTTCAATATTCTTTTTCACTCTACGTTTACGTGATACTTGTTTACGTGCCATAGTATAATTTGCCTCCTTTACCTATTATTTTTTCTTGTTAGCTACAGTTTTAACTGGGCCTTTACGCGTACGAGCGTTGTTTTTAGTTTTTTGACCGTTAACTGGTAAACCACGACGGTGGCGAATACCACGGTAAGATGAGATCTCCATCAAACGTTTGATGTTTAAGTTTGTTTCACGGCGTAAGTCACCTTCAACTTTATAACCGTCTACAACTTCACGAATACGACCTAACTCATCGTCAGTAAGGTCTTTAACACGTGTGTCTTCTGAAACGTTTGCTTCTGAAAGGATCTTTTGTGCTGATGTTTTACCGATACCGTAGATATAAGTTAATGAGATTACTACGCGTTTATCACGTGGGATATCAATTCCTGCAATACGTGCCATTATAATTTACACCTCTCTTTTAATTAACCTTGTTTTTGTTTATGCTTAGGGTTTTCACAGATTACCATGACTTTACCTTTACGTTTAATGACTTTACATTTTTCGCAAATTGGTTTTACTGATGGTCTTACTTTCATTTTTATACCTCCTTCAATGTTGGAGTGACAATTATTTATAACGATATGTGATTCTTCCGCGTGTTAAATCATACGGAGACATTTCTACTGTTACTTTGTCGCCAGGTAGAATACGGATATAGTTCATACGAATTTTACCACTCACATGTGCTAGAATTTCATGACCATTTTCTAATTCTACTTTAAACATTGCATTTGGTAAAGTATCTAATACTGTACCTTCAAGTTCGATAACGTCTTGTTTTGCCATTTGGAATAACGCCTCCCTTTTGTTGTAAGGATATAGAATATTTATTCATGAACGGTCTACTTTGGTTATACTCACTTTAACACAATCGCTATAAAGCCTTGTCACCATAAAAATCAATTTATGCTTTCAAAGTTAACGACTGATTCAAAAGATCTCACCAAGCCGTTATGATTTAAGTGACTCTAAAATTTCAATCACATCTGATGTTACTTCATCAATGTGTTTTGACCCGTCGATGTTTTTCAAAAGACCTTTTTGACTGTAAAACTCTAAAATAGGTTTAGATTGCTTTACATTCACTTCTAAACGGTTCGCAACAGTTTCAGGGTTGTCGTCTTCACGTTGATAAAGCTTACCACCATCAATATCACAAATACCTTCAACTTTTGGAGGATTGAAAACAAGATGATACGTTGTGCCACAAGTCTCGCAAATACGACGACCTGTTAGACGATTCATTAACTCTTCTTCTGGCACCTCGATGTTCACAACTGCGTCAATCGTTCTTCCAAGTTCTTCTAGGATTGAATTTAATGCTTCAGCTTGCTCAATCGTACGAGGAAATCCGTCTAATAAGAAACCTTTCTTTGCATCGTCTTCAGAGATACGTTCTTTTACAATCCCAACTGTAACCTCGTCTGGTACAAGTTCTCCACGATCCATATAGGATTTCGCTTCTTTACCAAGTTCAGTTTCATCTTTAATCGCTTTTCTGAACATATCCCCCGTTGAAATGTGAGGAATAGGGTACTTTTTAATAATCTCACTCGCTTGAGTTCCTTTACCAGCACCAGGTAATCCCATTAAGATAATGTTCATAAGTGCCCTCCTACAAATTATCGTCTACCAAAGCCTTTATATTCTTTTTCATTCACTTGTGCTTCTAAGCTTTTCATTGTTTCGATAGCAACACCGATAACGATGAGTAAGCTTGTCCCACCTAATTGAATGGCTTGTGGTAAGTTCATAAATTTAGTCGCGATAATTGGTAAAATCGCAATGACCGCTAAGAAAATTGAACCTACAAACGTTAAGCGATATAAGACTTTAGTGATATATTTTTTCGTTTGTTCGCCAGGACGAATCCCTGGAACGTAACTGCCTTGCTTCTTAAGATTTTCTGCCATCTTTTCAGGATTTACTTGAACAAATGCATAGAAATAAGCAAATGCGATAATCAAGACAACATATACAATCATACCAACACCATTTGATGGATCGGCATAGTTACCTAGCTTTTGTGCCCAGTCGGCATCCGGGAAGAACAATGATAATGTTCTTGGTAATAAAAAGAATGCCATTGAAAAGATGACTGGAATAACACCAGCAGAGTTAACTTTTAATGGTAAGTATGTTGCTTGTGAACCAAGACGCATATTAGATTGTTTCTTTGCGTATTGAATAGGTATTTTACGAATCGCTTGCAGTACATAAACCGCGCCGACAGTTAATAAAATCATACCGACAACTAGTCCAGCCACTTTCAACCAAGCGAATGTCACATCATCTTGTCCAATAAACTCTTGTTGATAAAATTGCATGAGTCCAGACGGTAATGTAGATAAAATACCTGCAAAGATGATAATAGAAATACCATTACCAACACCATATTGCGTGATCTGTTCACCTAACCACATTAAAAATGCAGTTCCTGATGTAAGTACTATTGCTATTAACAAATATGACCAAACATTTTGTTCTTTGATGAGTGCTCCATTCAAATAATTATTGAATTGGAACGACATACCAATCGATTGAATAAATGCTAAAACAATTGTGAAATAACGCGTGAAGTTGCTTAACTTTCTACGTCCTGTTTCACCTTGTTTCGCCCATTCAGTAAACTTAGGTACAATATCCATTTGCAAGAGTTGCATAACGATTGAAGCAGTAATGTAGGGCATTATTCCCATAGCAAAAATGGAAAAGTTCTTCAAGGCTCCGCCACCAAACGTGTTTAACAAGTCAGTGACGCCTTGAGAACCTTGTCGATTATCAAATGCTGCTGGATTAACACCAGGTGCTGGGATATACGTACCTATTTTGAAAATGACTAACATTGCAAGAGTAAAAAGTATCTTGTTACGAACTTCTTTTGTTTTAAAAAAGTTCACAAGCGTGTGAAACATTAGATCACCTCTTGTGCTCCGCCTTTCGCTTCGATAGCGGCTTTAGCTGAAGCTGAGAATTTGTGTGCTTTAACAGTTAATTTCTTTTCTAATGAACCATTGCCTAAAACTTTAATGCCAGCTTTTTCATTTTTAACTACGCCTGTTTCGATTAATAACTCAGGTGTTACCTCAGTACCATCTTCAAATTGATTAAGTTGGTCCAAGTTAACAATAGCGTATTCTTTACGGTTGATGTTTGTGAAACCACGTTTAGGAATACGGCGGAATAATGGTAATTGACCACCTTCGAAACCTGGTCTTACGCCACCACCTGAACGTGCTTTTTGACCTTTTTGACCACGACCACTTGTTTTACCGTTACCTGTACCTGCACCACGGCCGACACGGTTACGTAATTTACGTGATCCTTCTGATGGTTTTAATTCATGTAATTTCATTTTGGCACCTCCTTAATTATTTTTCTTCTACTGATACTAAGTGACTTACTTTGTTAATTTGTCCACGAATTGCTGCGTTGTCTTCAACTGTAACAGAAGAGTTGATCTTACCTAGACCAAGCGCTTTAACTGTTTTACGTTGTGTTTCTGGACGCCCAATAACGCTTTTAGTGAGGGTGATTTGTAATTTAGCCATTTATCTGTTTCCCTCCTTAATTGTATAATTCTTCTACTGTTTTGCCGCGTAAACGCGCAACATCTTCAGCATTTTTCAAGTTTTTCAAACCATTGATTGTCGCACGAACCATGTTGATTGGTGTGTTAGAACCTAATGATTTACTTAAGATATCAGTGATACCTGCAAGCTCTAATACGGCACGAACTGGTCCACCAGCGATAACACCAGTACCAGGAGCTGCTGGTTTCATTAAAACACTTCCTGAACCGAAACGTCCAGTGATTGTGTGTGGTGTAGTACCGTCAACACGAGTAACTGTAATTAAATCTTTTTTCGCAGCTTCTACTGCTTTTTTGATTGCTTCAGGTACCTCTTGTGCTTTACCTGTACCGAATCCAACGCGACCATTTTTGTCACCTACTACTACAAGTGCAGTGAAACGGAAACGACGTCCACCTTTTACAACTTTAGCAACACGGTTAATCGTAACAACGCGTTCTTCAAATTCTTTAACTTCTTCTTCTCTACGAGCCATTTAAATTGTCCCTCCTTTTAAATTAAAATTGAAGTCCATTTTCGCGAGCTGCATCTGCTAGTGCTTTCACACGTCCGTGGAATAAGTATCCTCCACGATCGAATACAACTGCTTCGATTCCTTTTTCATTTGCTTTTTTAGCAATTGCTTCACCGACTTTAGATGCCATTTCAACTTTTGTTGCAGAAGCATCTACATCGCTATCTTTCGTTGAAGCTTGTACTAAAGTAACGCCTTTAGTATCATCGATGATTTGTGCATAGATGTGTTTGTTTGAACGATATACGTTTAGACGTGGCTTTTCGCTAGTACCTGACAATTTCGTACGAACACGTGCATGTCTTTTTAAACGTACTTTATTTTTATCAATTTTGCTGATCATGTCAATACTCCTTTCTTAATAGAGTTATTTATTATTTACCAGTTTTACCTTCTTTACGACGTACATATTCACCTTGGTAGCGAATACCTTTACCTTTGTAAGGCTCTGGAGGACGAACGTCACGAATTTTTGATGCTGTTGCACCAACTAATTCTTTGTCGATTCCTTCAACTTTAACTGTCGTATTTTTTTCTACTGAGAAAGTGATACCTTCAGCAGCTTCGATTTCAACTGGATGAGAGTAACCTACGTTTAATACAAGTTTGCTACCTTGTACTTGTGCACGGTAACCTACACCGATAAGTTCAAGTGATTTTTCGTATCCTTTAGATACACCTTGTACCATGTTATTGATTAACGCACGAGTTGTACCATGAACAGTTCTGTGTTCTTTAGAATCTGATGGTCTAACAACTTCAAGTGTGTTTTCATCTTGTTTGTAAGTCATTTCTTCGTTTAAAGTTTGTGATAATTCACCTTTAGGCCCTTTTACTGAAACTGTATTACCTTCGATCGTTACAGTTACATCACTAGGGATTTCGATAATTTTTTTACCAACACGGCTCATGCTCTGGCACCTCCTTATTTATTTAATATTACCAAATGTAAGCTAATACTTCTCCACCTACGTTACGTTTTCTTGCTTCTTTATCAGTGATCACACCTTCAGAAGTAGAAACTAATGCAATACCTAAACCGTTTAATACTTTAGGTACTTCGTTTGCTTTAGCATAAACACGTAAACCAGGTTTTGAAATACGTTTAAGACCAGTAATAACACGTTCGTTATTTGAACCATATTTTAAGAATAAACGGATAACACCTTGTTTATCATCTTCAATATATTCTACATTTTTGATGAAACCTTCATTTTTAAGGATTTCAGCAATTTCTTTTTTAATGTTTGATGCAGGTAATTCTAATTTTTCGTGACGCACCATGTTTGCGTTTCTTACACGAGTAAGCATATCTGCAATTGGATCTGACAATGTCATAGTTGTTGCCTCCTTTCAAGAGTTAAATTTTTACCAGCTAGCTTTACGTACGCCAGGAATTTGACCTTTGTAAGCTAATTCACGGAAACAAATACGGCAAAGTTTAAATTTACGATATACAGAATGTGGACGACCACAACGTTCGCAACGTGTATATTCACGGACTTGGAATTTTTGTTTACGTTGTTGCTTAGCAACCATTGATTTTTTAGCCACTTAATTCGCCTCCTTTAGAGATTATTTTTGAAACGGCATACCGAATTGAGTTAATAATTCACGCGCTTCTTCATCTGTGTTAGCAGTAGTAACGATAACGATATCCATACCACGTACTTTTGATACTTTATCATAGTCAATCTCAGGGAAGATTAATTGTTCTTTAACACCTAATGTGTAGTTACCGCGACCATCGAATGCATTTTTAGATACACCGCGGAAGTCACGTACACGTGGTAATGAAACTGAGATTAATTTGTCTAAGAATTCATACATTCTTTCGCCACGTAATGTTACTTTAGCACCAATTGGCATACCTTCACGTAAACGGAAAGTCGCAACTGATTTTTTCGCTTTAGTAATTAATGGTTTTTGACCAGTGATTGCAGTTAATTCTTCAACAGCGTTGTCTAACACTTTTGAGTTTTGTACTGCGTCACCAACACCCATGTTCACGACGATTTTTTCGATTTTTGGTACTTCCATTACTGAGCTGTAGTTAAACTTTTTAACTAAGTTTTGTGTAACTTCTGAGTTAAATTTTTCTTTTAAACGGTTCAAAGTGGATCCTCCTTTCAACTAGATATTAATTAGACTTAATTTCTTCGCCTGATTTTTTAGCGATTCTTACTTTTTTACCATCAACAAATTTGTAGCCTACACGAGTAGGTTCATTTGTTTTAGGGTCTAATATTTGTACGTTAGAAACATGAATTGCTGCTTCAGTTTCTAAGATTCCACCTTCAGGATTCATTTGAGTTGGTTTTTGGTGTTTTTTAACGATGTTCACACCTTCCACAACGACACGGTCTTTTTTAGGTTCAGTTGCTACAACTTTACCTGTTTTACCTTTGTCTTTACCTGCGATAACGATTACGTTGTCACCTTTTTTGATATGCATGTGGGCACCTCCTTGGAATTTATTATTTATAATTAACGGTCGATTATAGTACTTCTGGTGCTAGGGAAACGATTTTCATAAAGTTTCCTTCACGTAATTCACGTGCTACTGGTCCGAAGATACGTGTACCACGTGGTCCTTTGTCATCACGAATGATAACACATGCATTTTCATCAAATTTGATGTAAGAACCGTCTTTACGACGTACACCTGATTTTGTACGTACAACAACAGCCTTAACAACATCGCCTTTCTTAACAACGCCTCCAGGTGTAGCATTTTTAACAGTTGCTACGATGACGTCACCGATGTTAGCAGTTTTGCGGCCAGATCCACCTAATACTTTGATTGTAAGTACTTCACGTGCACCAGAGTTGTCTGCTACTTTTAAACGTGTTTCTTGTTGGATCATGATTAAACCTCCCTTATCTTTATAGTCATTAAATGATTACTGATTCTTCGACGATTTCTACTAAACGGAAACGTTTTGTCGCTGATAAAGGACGAGTCTCTTGGATTTTAACGATATCTCCGAATTTAGCTGAATTGTTTTCGTCATGTGCTTTGTACTTTTTAGAGTATTTTACACGTTTGCCATATAGTTTGTGTGTTTTGTATGTTTCAACTAAAACAGTCACTGTTTTGTCCATTTTATCTGAAACAACTTTACCAACGTAAACTTTACGATCATTTCTTTCGCTCACTTTAGTAACCTCCTCTTTCAATCAATTATTGGTTTGCTTTACCTTGTTCTAATTCTCTTTCACGTGCAACAGTTTTTAGACGCGCAATTGTTTTTCTTACTGTTTTAATTCTTGCCGTCTCTTCTAATTGACCTGTAGCTAATTGAAAGCGTAGGTTAAAAAGCTCTTCTTTTGAAGATTTGATTTGTTCTTCGATTTCTGAAGTGGTTAAGTCTCTAATTTCCTTAGCTTTCATTTGTTTCACCACCCAATTCTTCACGTTTTACAAACTTCGTTTTAACTGGAAGTTTGTGGCTCGCTAAACGTAATGCTTCACGCGCAACTTCTTCTGATACGCCTGCAACTTCAAATAAAATACGACCTGGTTTAACAACTGCGATCCAGCCTTCAACCGCACCTTTACCAGCACCCATACGTACTTCTAAAGGTTTTTGTGTGTATGGTGTGTGAGGGAAGATTTTAATCCAAACTTTCCCGCCACGTTTCATGTAACGTGTCATAGCAATACGAGCTGATTCGATTTGACGAGATGTAATCCAAGACGTTGTAGTAGCTTGAATACCGAACTCACCGAATGTTACAAAGTTACCGCCTTTTGAACGACCTTTTGTGTCAGGACGATGTTGACGACGATATTTTACACGCTTTGGTAGTAACATAATTATTTTCCTCCTTCACTATTTTTCTTAGTAGGAAGAACTTCACCACGATAAATCCATACTTTAACACCTAACTTACCATAAGTTGTGTCAGCTTCTGCATGTGCATAGTCAATGTCTGCACGTAAAGTATGAAGTGGTACAGTTCCTTCTGAATATTGTTCAGCACGCGCGATGTCTGCACCGCCTAAACGACCTGAAACTTGTGTTTTGATACCTTTAGCACCTAATTTCATTGCTCTACCGATCGCTTGTTTTTGAACACGACGGAATGAAGCACGGTTTTCTAATTGACGTGCAATGTTTTCAGCAACTAAACGTGCATCAAGGTCAACTTTCTTGATTTCAACTACGTTAATGTGAACTTTTTTGTCAGTAAGTTGATTTAATTTGTTACGAAGTTTTTCGATTTCTGAACCGCCTTTACCAATTACCATACCTGGTTTACCAGTGTGGATAGCAATGTTGATACGGTTAGCAGCACGCTCAATCTCAACGTGAGATACTGATGCGTCTTTCAATGCTTTATCAATAAATTTACGAATTTTTAAGTCTTCATGTAAAAGTGATGCGAAATCTTTTTCAGCGTACCATTTCGCGTCCCAGTCACGGATTACACCAACACGAAGTCCGATTGGATTAATTTTTTGACCCACGATATTCCCTCCTTAAAATTTGATTAAGCTTCTTGAGCTTCCTCTTGTCCATCACTTACAACGATAGTGATATGACTTGTTCTTTTGTTAATTGCGCTTGCACGTCCTTGTGCGCGTGGACGGAAACGTTTTAATGTTGGTCCTTCGTTAGCGTATGCTTCTTTAACAACTAATTGATCAGTGTTCATACCGTAGTTGTGTTCTGCATTAGCTAAAGCGGACATCAATAATTTTTCTACTACTGGAGAAGAAGCTTTGTTTGTTAATTTCAAAATAGCTACTGCTTCTCTTACGTCTTTACCTCGAATTAAATCTAAAACTAATCGAACTTTACGAGGTGCGATTCTGATAGTTCTAGCAACCGCTTTTGCTTCCATTCGTATTTCCTCCTCTACTTACTAGAAATGGTTTATCTTCTTGTTTTCTTGTCGTCTGCAGCATGTCCTTTGAAAGTACGTGTTGGAGCAAATTCACCTAATTTGTGTCCAACCATATCTTCAGTTACATATACAGGTACATGTTTACGTCCGTCGTATACTGCGAATGTGTGTCCAATAAAGTTTGGGAAAATCGTTGAACGACGTGACCATGTTTTGATTACTTGCTTTTTCTCGCTATCGCCTTGAGCCTCAACCTTTTTCATTAAGTGATCATCGACGAAAGGTCCCTTTTTAATACTACGAGCCATATTGGCGCCTCCTTTCTTATTATGTGCGTGCAGCGATTACGCCGCACACCCAAATAAGCTATTTTTATTTTCTCTTGCGTCCACGTACGATAAGTTTATCTGAACGTTTTTTACCACGACGAGTTTTCTTACCAAGAGTTGGTTTACCCCATGGTGACATTGGAGATGGACGTCCGATTGGAGCACGACCTTCACCACCACCGTGTGGGTGATCATTAGGGTTCATTACAGAACCACGAACTGTTGGGCGTTTACCTAACCATCTAGATTTACCCGCTTTACCAATGTTAACAAGTTCGTGTTGTAAGTTACCAACTTGACCAATTGTAGCTCGGCAAGTTGAAAGAATCATACGTACTTCACCAGAACGAAGTCTTACAAGTACATATTTACCTTCTTTACCTAATACTTGAGCGCTTGCACCTGCTGAACGTGCAAGTTGTCCGCCACGACCAGGTTTTAATTCGATGTTATGGATAACTGAACCTACAGGAATATCTTTTAATGGAAGAGCATTCCCAACTTTAATGTCTGCTTCAGAACCACTTTCAATCACTTGACCTACTTCTAAGCCTTTAGGTGCGATGATATAACGTTTTTCACCATCTGCATATACGATTAAAGCAATGTTTGCTGATCTGTTTGGATCATATTGGATTGAATCCACTTTACCTGGAATTCCATCCTTGTTACGTTTGAAATCAATAACACGGTATTGACGTTTGTGTCCGCCACCATGGTGACGTACAGTCAATTTACCTTGGTTATTACGACCCGCTTTTTTCGGTAGCGGTTGTAATAATGACTTTTCAGGCTCAGATTTTGTGATCTCAGCAAAATCTAATGTAGTCATATTACGACGACCATTTGTAATTGGCTTATAATGTTTAAGAGCCATTGTCGCTTACCTCCTTATTGGTAATTAATTTTAGTTGAATAAGTCGATTTGACCTTCTTTTAATGTCACAATCGCTTTACGGCGTTTGTTTGTATAGCCTTGGTAACGGCCCATACGTTTTTTCTTTGGTTTGTAGTTAATAATGTTAACATTAGCAACTTTCACTTCAAAGATTTCTTCTACTGCTTTTTTCACTTCTGTTTTGTTAGCACGAACGTCTACATCAAAAGTGTATTTATCTTCAGCCATAGCTGCAGATGATTTCTCAGTGATTACGGGGCGCTTTAGAATGTCTCTAGCTTCCATTATCCGAGCACCTCCTCAACTTTTTTAGCTGCTTCTTGAGTGATTAATACGCTGTCAGCGTGAGTTAAATCTAATACGTTTAAACCTTCTGGTGTTGTAATTGTTACACCTGGAATGTTACGTGCTGATAATTCAACATTCACATCTTCTCCAACTGTTACAACTAACACTTTTTTAGGTAATTCTAAGTTTGTTAAAGTTGTTTTGAATTCTTTTGTTTTTGGTGCTTCTAAGTTAAAGCTATCAACAATTTTGAATTCATTTTCTTGTACTTTGTAAGAAATTGCAGAACGTAATGCTAAACGACGCATTTTCTTAGGCATTTTGTAGCCGTAGCTTCTTGGTGTAGGACCGAATACGATACCACCACCGCGCCATTGTGGAGCACGGATTGTACCTTGACGCGCACGTCCTGTACCTTTTTGTCTCCATGGTTTACGTCCACCGCCACGAACAGCTGAACGGTTTTTTACCGCGTGTGTACCTTGGCGTAATGAAGCACGTTGTAAGTTAATTGCTTCGAATAAAACATCATTATTTGGTTCGATTGCAAATACTGCATCGCTAAGTTCAACTGTACCAGCTTTTGAACCATCAACTTTAAATACATCATAATTTGCCATTATGCATTTCCTCCTTTCGCTACTAATTATTTGTTAGCTTTGATTGCAGATTGGATTTGTACAAAACCTTTTTTAGGTCCAGGTACATTACCTTTAACTAAAATCACGTTGTTTTCCGTATCTACTTGAACAACTTCTAAGTTTTGAACAGTTACTGTATTACCACCCATACGACCTGGTAATTTTTGCCCTTTAAATACGCGTGATGCATCTGATGCCATACCGATTGAACCTGGCGCTCTGTGGAAATGAGAACCGTGTGACATTGGTCCACGTGCTTGGTTATGACGTTTGATTGCACCTTGGAAACCTTTACCTTTTGAAGTTCCTGTTACGTCAATAATGTCGCCAACTTCAAATGTATCTACTGAGACTTCTTGACCTACTTCGTATTCATCAACATTAACGTTTCTGAATTCACGAATGAAGCGCTTAGGTGCTGCGTCAGCTTTTTTAGCGTGACCTTCAGCTGCTTTAGTCGCATATTTATTAGTTTTTCTACCTTTTTTGTATGCTTCTTTGTTTTCAAAACCGATTTGGATTGCGTTGTAACCGTCAACCTCTACAGTTTTCTTTTGTAATACTACGTTTTCTTTAGCTTCTACTACTGTAACTGGGATTAATTCACCGTTCTCACCGAACACTTGAGTCATCCCGATTTTTCTTCCTAAGATTCCTTTGGTCATCGAAAGTCCACCTCCTAAAATTTTCTATTATAATTTAATTTCGATGTCTACACCTGATGGTAAGTTTAAGCCCATAAGTGCATCAACTGTTTTTGGTGTAGGGTTAACAATGTCGATTAAACGTTTATGTGTACGTTGTTCGAATTGTTCACGAGAATCTTTGTACTTATGAACCGCACGAATGATTGTGTAAACTGATTTTTCAGTTGGTAATGGAATTGGACCAGAAACATCCGCTCCAGAACGTTTTGCAGTTTCAACAATTTTTTCAGCTGATTGATCGATAACGCGGTGATCATAAGCTTTTAATCTAATTCTGATTTTTTGTTTTGCCATGATTTTCCCTCCTTATTCGTCTTCATTAAAGTGATAGACTTCTCCACGAAAACTATCTCACACAACGCCATGGCAAAGCGGCCGGGTGTGTCAGTAACCTTTCGCTTCATCGCATTTAAAGTCCAACATTAGACATGATACATGAAATGTTTTAACTTCGCAACCATTTATACAAAGTTTTTTATGTCTAATTCACATACCTCATCATTTTACTTGAAATAAGCTTTAAGTTCAATAGCTTAGAGAGATTTTTTCAAATTTAATCTTACGTTTTGTTTCTTATCATTTAAACAATTATAATAATGTTAAATCATTCTTCTTCATTCAATTGTTCTATACAGACATGAAGCCAGTGTATTGCATTGATATCCTGTTTTTTTATATCTATTATGAAGAATGATAAGCATACGTCACATGACAACAAACGATTATTTACGGTCGTTTGATTCAATCACTAAGGAGTTGTTTACTTTGACAAGAAATGCTAAAACGGCATTGATTATTTTATCCATTATTGCTCTTGTTTCTGAATTCATAGCTGGCTTTCCGTTTTTCGGAGGTTGGTATGTGCTTGCGTTAGGCTGGCAACCACTTGCTTTTAATGCATTTATCTATTTAGTTATGGTACTTATCTTTATTTTCGATCGTCAAAATACAATTCGACCAATGCTCTTAATCCCAGCTGGTGGCATCATCGCAAGTGTACTCGCGGTCATCCCTTTTGTCGGTATGATTTTGCATTGGATTATGTTTGTATTAGTCATTTTCCTACTCATTATTTTACTCGTAACACCTGTATACCTTAAATCGGCGTATACACGTTATGTAGATTCAGAGCATGACCGCAAACATTATTAACTCATCTTTAAAGGAGATAGAACATAAATTTTTGCTTTTCGTTCAACGTTGGACAGGGACTGAGGAACTCAATTGTGCCTTAGTCTCTTTTTTGCGTCAATGGATGACCTCCTATCAAACCATTTCGCGTTGCATGTGAAAATAACTCCCCTAAAATAAAATGAACTAAAAAAGAAGCTCGAACAGCGTATGATACACTACTCGAACTTCTCAATATGCTTTGATTTTAACCGTGTACAAAAGCGAAGTATAGTATAAAAATAACCATTAAACCGTACATAATTGGATGAACTTCTTTATGTCGTTTTGTTAAGACCATTGTAATCGGATAGAAAACAAAGCCACATGCAATACCTGTAGCAATTGAATATGAAAGTGGCATCATAATAATCGTAATAAATGCCGGTACTGCTACTTCAAAACGTTTCCAACTGATTTCCGCTAAATTCGAAGCCATTAATACACCGACAACAACAAGTGCTGGTGTCGTTACAGCTGGTGTAACTACGGCCATTAATGGATTGAAGAATAATGCGAGTAAGAAACAGACACCTGTGACGATACTTGCAAATCCTGTACGTGCGCCGACCGCCACACCTGAAGTTGATTCAATATATGACGTTGTTGTTGTTGTACCAAAAACTGCCCCTACCATTGTTGCTAATGAATCAGAGAATAATGCACGTCCTGCACGTGGCAGTTTGTTGTCTTTCATCATTCCTGCTTGTGATGCAACAGCAACAATGGTTCCTGCTGTATCAAAGAAGTCAATGAATAAAAATGTTAAAATGACAATTAAAAACTGAATCGTAAATAGTTGTGACGGATCTTGGAATGATTCAAATGCAGCCCCGAATGTTGGTGCGATACTTGGAACTTTACCAACAATCGCATGCGGTGGTGCGATTTGTTGTGTAATTAAACCTACGATAGATGTGACAACCATTCCAATAAAGATCGCGCCCGGTATTTTCTTTGCGTACAAAATGACTGTAATGATGATACCGAACACTGCTAATAATACGCCTGGATCTGTAATTTTTCCTAAAGTGACAAGTGTCGCATCTTCATTTTTGATAATACCTGAACCCTGTAAGCCGACAAACGTGATGAATAAACCTATCCCCGCTGAAACAGCCATTTTCATTTCAAATGGAATGGCGTTAATAATAGTTTCTCTCAGACCTGTTACCGTTAATATTGAGAAGATTAGCCCCGAGAAGAATACGCCTGTTAAACCTGTTTGCCATGGAATCCCCATTGTTAGAACGACTGTAAATGCGAAAAATGCATTCAAGCCCATACCTGGTGCAAGTGCGATAGGATATCTTGCTATTAATCCCATAAATAAACAACCCACAAATGCAGCAAGTGCTGTCGCTACGAAAACGGCACCTTGATCCATTTTAAGTGCATCTGGTACCCCTTCTACACCAGCAAGACTTAATATTTGTGGATTGACAGCTAAAATATAAGCCATCGACAGGAACGTTGTTAAGCCACCTAAAATTTCACGACGATAACTCGTTTGGTTTTCGTCAAATCGGAAATATTTTTTCACTTTAATGTTCTCCTTTAAATGAAATACTCCCATAGTCTAATACGATTATGGGTGAATTTCAACACTTTTTCCGAACTTTATGTCGATAAAACTATATTTTGTTCGATATTTGTGGCGCTGTTACAAGTTTAATCCTTTTAATGCATCTTTAAATGGATTGTTTTCTAATTCATCTTCTTTCATATATTTCTTCATTTCCCGCTTCGATACTTTATCTTTACCTTTATTTTTAAAGCGTTGGTCCATATGTTCTTGCGTTTCGGTATAACCACAAACACAACGATATGTCGCTTTTTTACCCGTACCAAATTTTGTTAATCGCTTCTTACACTGTGGGCATCTCGCATTCGTTTTAGTCTTAACATCTTTTTTCGTTTTACATGACGGATCTTGGCAGACGAGCATCGAGCCATTTTTCGTATTCACTTTTAACATAAATTTGCCACAAGTCGGACATTGCGCTGATGTTAAGTTATCGTGTTTATATTTTTGCTCACTCGATTTTATCGTATCAATAATATCATGCGTAAATTGTTTCATTTCTTGCATAAACTGCTTGGCTTGGTATTGCCCTTTTTCGATTTGCATTAACTTATCTTCCCATTCTGCCGTAAGACGCGGCGACGTTAATGCAGGAGGCGCAAGTTCTAAAATTTGCTTCCCCTTTGAAGTGACTTTAATCTTACCGCCTTGGCTTTCGATTGCGTTCATATTGAATAACTTGTCAATAATGTCTGCCCTTGTCGCAACTGTACCGATACCGCCTGTCGATTTTAAAGTTTGCGCGGACTTTTTGTCTTTTAAATCAAAAAATTTATCCGGTCTTTCCATCGCTTTGAGCAATGTTCCTTCATTAAAATATGCGGGTGGTGTCGTTTCATGCGCAACAATTTGTAAACGTCCTACATTAAATGTATCTCCTTGTCTAAATGATGTGGCACGTTCTGTCTTAGCTTCATTTTGTTGTAATTTTTTAAAGCCTAACTCTACTGGAACTTGGGATTGATCAGTGAATACATGTTTACCGATAGTCACTTCAACGTGTTGTGCACGATAGCGATAAGGTGGCATCAACACTTCTAAATAGCGCTGTGCAATCATCGTATAAATTTTCTGCTCATTCGGTGACAATGTATCAAGATTTGCACGCACTTCTGTCGGGATAATGGCATGGTGATCTGACACTTTTTGATTGTTAACAAATGACAGTTTCTTCGGTAGTGACTGTTTTAAAATGTCTCTCGCATGTGGCATCAAGTCTGTGCCCATTGTCGCTTGGACACGCTCTTTTAATGTATCTACCATATCCGTTGTTAAATAATTTGAATCAGTACGCGGATATGTCACTAATTTATGACGCTCATACAATTGTTGTAACGTATTTAATGTTTGCTTAGCACCTAATTGATATTTTTGATAAGCAGCTTGTTGTAAATCGGTTAAATTAAATAACGGTTGCGGATAAACTTTTTTCTCTTTCTCATGAACGCTCTGAACTTTCGCTTGCTGATGTTGTACTTCTTGAACAATGGCTTCTAACTTTTCCTTATTATAGATACGCCCTTCATGCTGATATGTCATCGTCACGCCGTTCACTTCAGCTTCTAAAGTGTAGTATTGTTGCGGTTTGAAATTTTTAATTTGTTCTTGACGCATCGCTACAAGCTGAATCGTTGGTGTTTGGACACGACCTAATGACAACTGGGCATCATATTTCGTCGTCAGCGCACGTGTTGCATTAATCCCTACAATCCAGTCTGCTTCACTTCTCGCTAATGCCGCTTGATATAAATGATTATACGCACGCCCATCTTTTAACTTTTTGAAACCTTCCTTAATTGCTTTAGGCGTAACAGAACTGATCCATAAACGTTTTATCGGCTTTTTCACATGCGCTTTTTCAATAATTAATCGTGCAACAAGTTCACCTTCACGTCCTGCATCTGTCGCAATAATCAATTCATTGACATCATTTCGCTTCATTAAATGTTGAACCGTATTAAACTGTTTACGCGTTTTACCAATCACTACTGATTTCATTTGCTTCGGGATAATCGGTAAATCCTCTAACACCCACTGTTGGTACTTCTTATCATATTGTTCAGGCGTCGCATTCGTCACTAGATGTCCAAGCGCCCATGTCACAATATATTTCTGGTTTTCAAAATAACCTTCTTTGCGTGAGCCTACATTTAAAGCGTTGGCAATATCACGCCCCACTGATGGCTTTTCTGCTAATATCAGTGCTTTACTCATGATTCATTCCTCCATATTTCAATTGTCGACTATTTAAATTATTTTTAGAAACACAACTGTCATCAACATCTTTCAATCTCGGTTGAATGCTTCACAAGTTGCTTTCATTTCATATCAAAAAAACTTATAATTAAACTAAGTATATCATTAAGGAGGCGCATGATGAAGATATCTCAAGTTACTCCCAATCAAGCAATTGCGTCGTTTATTCAAACGTATGTGACAGAACGTCCATCCTATACCAATAAGTTACCATTAGATGATGAACAAGCGCTCTTTACATTTTTAGCAGAAGCTGCAGATGAAACAGGGCTTTTTGTAGTCGAAGAAGCTCAAGAAATACAAATGTTATTACTCTGTATTTCTTATTCTGAAGATCGATATAAGGTGATTGGTCCAATTGTAAAGACAGGTTATGAACCGACAAAAGAGACGTTCAAGCAACTTTTCGATACTGTCACTGCACAACATCAGCAACCTTCAACGTATTATTTTGCATTTACAGCCCAGCACGCACTGATTAAAACATTTATGAAGACGATTGGTGCATCATACACATTTACTGATTATCACCTAGAAACAAGTCAAGATTTGGGCGAAACGCAAAACTTACATCATATGATTCCGTATAGCAAAGCTTATTATCGCTATTTTCAAAAGTTGCACGAAGATACGTTTACGCATAATGCGATGACCGCAAAAGAAATCATTGCATCACTCGACGATAATCATGAACTCGTACTGTATATGGCAGAAGGGATTTTAAAGGGCTATTTATACTTAATTTATGATAAAACAGAACGACATGCGGAGATCAAATATTTTTCAAGCCATGCTGACTATCGATTAAAAGGCATTGCGTTTGATTTGATTCAGCATGCAATTCACCGTGCGTTAAACAGAGACGAGATAGAACGTGTCTATTTTAAAATACGTAGCAAAAATCATAAGCTTGTCGAACGTTTTCATGAACTTGGCTTTACAATTACATCTGAATACCAAAAGTTTAAAATCTATAAATAACAACTACAAATCGTAAGAGGGAGATGGGACATTAAGTTTTTTCAGTCGCTATCTTTTATGGACTTATATCCATTAATGATGATTAAACTGAGAATAATAAGGATGAATTGGACATAGAAATGAAGGCTATGGGTTGTCATCACTTCGGAAACTTGCCCTCAGTTTCACTCTATTTGTTGTAAGATTGCCCAGAAGGCTGAGACTCCTGAGGGAATGCGTGCATACTGCTAACACCCCCTTCTTTACTTTAATGATGGTTGCTGTTTATCGCAGTAGCTGTCTGACATCTCAATGCGCATGCTCTTGAGAAGTCGAGTCAGCCTTGCGGGGGCAGTACGACGAAATCTTTGTTGCACATGAGATTTCTGTACTGCTCCCAAAATCCAATTCGGCTTCCTACTCATGTATGTTTCAATCAAGCCGAATTGAGTTGAAGGGCCACTCCCTAGAACAGTAAGAAAGCGAAGCCATGAAGGCAATTAAAAACCACAAATCATAAGAGGGCAAGTTTAACAAAATACTGCATCAAAAATTTTTATGCCCTATCCCCTTTTTTAAACAAACCAATATTGATACAAGTATAATATGATAATACTCAACACAATCGTTACATTACTCGCCATCGCAATGACTGGTAACGTGCGATATTTAAATTGCACTGCATAAGAGAGTGCCGCTACGCCTACAGGTAACAACCAAATCAACTGTAATGTCGTTTTAATCATTGCGTCGTCCACAGGTAAGAAGAAGTAGACAAGCGTTCCGAATATTACACCAAAACCATAATGTAATACAAGATATTTAAGTGTCAATGGTAAAAAGCGACGTTCTATTTTAAAGTCCATGAGAACCCCGAGTAAAATCATCGACAGTGGTAAATTAGCGTGACCTAAAATATCGAAGAAATGAATAGCACTATGCGGAAGGTGTAATTGAAATATGTTTAATAACAACATTGTAATATAAGTCATCAATGGCACGGATTTCATCATATTCCACAAGATTTGCTTCGGATTGAAACCCCCACCCACTTGCTTGAAATAACTCGCAGCAAAATACGTCAAACCAAACATCACAATTGCGCCACCAATATCTGCCATTCCAAAATATAACAACCCTTTCTCAGGCCATATTTGTTGGACTAATGGATATGCAAAAATACCGATATTGAGTGCTGCCATCATCATTGCGACGGTTCCACGTACTTCATTACTATATTTAATGAACATGAGCACAATCAGCACTTTTGTCACGATACCATAGACAATCATCATCACTGGTAATACAGCGAGTGACGGTGACAAATTAACATGATTTAAATTAACGATAACAACAGATGGCAATGTCACGTTGAGCACTAACGTTGAAATGACACGACTATCCTTCCCATTAATGTAACCGATACGCTTTAGGATGTACCCTAGTGCAATGAGTAATAAAATCATCAAAAAGTTCTCTGCCATGATACAACCCCTCTTTTGAAACAACTTACTTCTATGTTACTGTAAAACGTTTTAATTAAGCAATGTTAACGTGCTATAATGATAAGGATTGATATAAGGAGGTGCCTTATGGATTTAGAACAGCAATTGCAAGAGCTTAAGATGGATTATGTACGTTTGCAAGGTGACTTAGAAAAGCGTGAGTCCACATCTCAGCAAGTCGATCCACTGATTCAACAACTTGAACAAATCGAACAGCAAATTGCCGATGTGCGTAGGCAACTTCAAGAAAAACGTTAAAGTCGTCATTCAACATTTGACTTCTCGAGCAAGATACAGAAAGGATGTACTTCATGTTAGCTTACTTAATCTTATTACCCCTCATGTATTTAGTCGTTGCCTATATCAGTATTTTTAAAATGCGTATTATGATGCCAAAGTTGTTAAGAGTCATTATGGGCCTCTTACTTATTATTGTCGTCGCAACTTCACTCGTCTATTATCCAGCAACAACTTGGTGGGTGTTTGTCGTCTTAATTTTATTGATCGGTAATGTAGAAATCACTGCATTCAAACATTGTAAAAACGATGAAAAAGGTGTTCGTATTTTGAACATGATGACAGTTTTTATTCTCGTCGTTTATATTATTCTTGCAGTGGTCTTTATTTAACCAATGACTCAGCTTTCAATTTTACATATTCATATTGAGTAGCCATGAATCACTCACGTTGCGTATCATCCTAAGCGTAACGTGAGCTTTTTATTACAACTCGCTGATTAATAAAAGGACTGATGGAATTTTATTTCTTCTCATCAGTCCTCCTCGCTCTACTATGAATGATAAAGCGCCTTCAATGATACTAAACGTGCAATCGCTTCATCTAATTGTGTTTCATCAATCGCAAATGATATACGGACATAACCTTCTCCTTCTTCACCAAAAGGATGGCCGGGCGCCGCTAAAATAGACTGTTCTTGAAGTAAGTGTGCAATAAACGCATCACTTGAGAAGCCATCTGGACATTTCAACCATAAGAAAATGCCCCCTTTAATCGGCTCGTGAGGAATCCCTGCTTCATTCAATGCCACTTCTATTTTGTCACGTCTCTTTTTAAATATTGCATTTTGCGCTGTTAATTCGTCATCACATTCATTTAATGCAACGGTACACGCATCCTGTAACGCACCATACATGCCTGCTTGCGTATGTGTATGGTATTTCTGAAGATTCGCAATCATTTCTTCATTACCTACCGCAAAACCGACACGATACCCTGACATATTGTAACCTTTTGAAAATGAAAAGACTTCAATTGCACAATCTTTTGCTCCTTCAGCTTGGAGAATACTCGGGTTCGGCTGATCAAATCCAAACGCTTGATAGGCAAAGTCATGCACTATTTTCGTTTGCGTATTTTTAAAACGGTCAATGGTCTCTTGGAAAAACTCAGGCGTCGCTACAGAACCGGTTGGATTGTTCGGGTATGTTAAATAAATAAGCCGAGTCTTCGTCGTGTCTACTTCATTCCAGTCAGGTATGTAATGACGTTCAGGGGAAAGTTTTAACGGCTTCGGTACACCCCTTGCAAGTAAAACGCCCGCTTCATAATCTGTATAACCGGGATCTGGTAACAACACTTCTTCCCCTGGTTCAATGACACATGTCGGTAACGCGACAAGTCCATTTTTTGTCCCATAAAACAGACAAACTTCTTTTTCCGGATCTAAGGTCACGTTGAATTGACGTTGATAAAAATCTACAATCGCTTGTCTAAATGCTTCTTTTCCTTGAAAGGCTAAATACTTTTGATTGGCAGGTTTAATAATGGCTTCTTGTAGTGCTTTTAAAATCACAGGCGGTGTATCACCATCAGGTATGCCAACTGCTAAGTTAATCAGCGGTAATGGGCCATGTGTGATCTTTTGTCCGACTGTTTTACCGAAATAACTATCCGGAATTTCTCCTAATATTGTTGTATATGTCATCGTCTTCCTCCTTACATTCACTCAACATCTTATGGGTCTATCACTTTCCTAAATATAGAAAGGGCTGAGACATAGTCATTAAATATCCTGTCTCAACCCTCTTTTTCATGTTAAGGTATTGCATGTTTAGGCTGATGAACCTACTCATTTCATTGAGGATAATGGTTTCATCTTACAAAAGGAACCGCTTTACGTCAATGGTTTACGCCTTCTTTTTACGTCTCGTAATTTTCGCTTTTAACGTAAACAAAATTTCATAAATGACAGGCACGACAATCAATGTTAGTAATGTCGATGATAATAAACCACCGATGACAGTAGCCGCAAGCCCTTTAGAAATCAGTACAGAGCTGTCTTGACCGAATAATAAAGGAATCAGTGCACCAATTGTCGCAATAGCCGTCATTAAAATCGGTCGGATACGCGTACCTCCTGCTTCTAACAACGCTTCTTTCATCGGTAAACCTGCTTTTTCATTCGTAATGACACGGTCAACAAGGACAATCGCATTTGTGACGACGATACCGATTAACATTAGTAAACCAATCATACTTGGTACAGACAACGTTTCACCTGTAAAGATGAGCGCTAACACAACACCAATCACAGTGTATGGAAGTGCGAATAAAATCGTAAATGGCGCAAGTGCACCTTTAAATGTCAGTACAAGTACGAGATAAACGATAATAATCGCTGCTAACATCGCAATCATCAATTGTGAAAATGCCTCTTGAATGTCATCATTCGTACCACCTAATGACGTATGCACATCACTTGGCGTGTCGAGTTCATTCAACTGTTTCATCACTTCTTGAGAAATTGAACCGACATCATCACCAGAAATCGTAGCTGAAACTGTGCTGACATAATCGCCACCTTTTTTCACTAATGCGTTAGGTGTTGTTGTCGTTTTCAAAGTGGCAATATCACTCAACTTACGATTGTCCCCTGTTGGTGATGGAAGGGGTGTGTTTTCTAATTTTTCTTTCGTCCAATGTGTATCTTTATCTTGTTGGACAACGACATCGTATGTTTGATTTTTATCTTTCACTTTCGAAATCGTCATGTCAGGTATGTTTTGGTTGAGCATCATAGCAAGTTGGCCAGCTGTCATACCTGTTTGTGCCGCCTTATTCGGATCCACTTTCACTTCATATTGCTGATACGTTTCCGTTAAATCCGACTTAACATTTGTTAATCCAGACACTTGAGACATTTTTTCTTGTATTGCTTTAACGGTACCTTCAATCGCTGTAGTCGATGGTCCTGTTACTTCTACATTCAGTGTGTTGGACGTCGCACCTGTGCCCATATCTAAGTTTTTCCATTCACCATCATGATGATACGTCTTAATGTGTTTCAACACACGTTCTGGCTCTTGATCAAAGTTTGGTGTGTCTGAATCATACTCGACCATCAATGCCATGTTGTTAGTAGAACCAGTGGGATCGATAGGTGATGCGCCACCGACTGAATATTGAACGTGACGGACGTTTCGATTGTCGAGTAAATATTTTTCAACTTCTTCAGCATGTGACAATACTTTTTGTTTTGTTTCTCCAGGTTTTGGCGTATATGTGAGTGCCATAAACTTATCTTCGCCCGTCGAAATAAAGCTTGTACCAATTTTCATACTTCCTAATACGATACTTCCGATTAAAATGACTGTACTGAATATCAACACAATCCATTTATGATCTAAACTCCATTTCAAAACTTTACGATAACTTCGCCCTACTACACCTAGCTCTGATTTGGGTTTACGTTTCAAACCGCGTTTAAAAAATAGTGAGCCAAGCACGGGTACAATTGTAATAGATACGAGTAACGATGCAAGTAAGCTAAACGTAATTGCATAAGCAAAAGGTCTAAACATCTCACCTACCGAACCGGTTACAAAAGCAAGTGGTGCGAATACGACGATTGTCACTAATGTAGATGACATAATTGGAATAAATACTTCTTTCGTTGCAGATACGATAAGGCCATCCCCAGATAATTGCTCATCTTGACGTGTTAGGCGCCGGTAAATATTTTCGATGACAACAATGGAATCGTCAATCACCCGACCAATAGCAACTGTGAGTGCGCCTAATGTAAGAATGTTTAATGATACATCTGAAAGCTTTAACGCAACCATCGCGATAAGTAATGATAATGGGATAGAAACGATAGAAATCGCCGTCATTCGAATATTTCTTAAGAATAACAGAATAACAATGACAGCCACAATCGAACCGAGCAATGCCTTTTCTATCATCGTATTGAGTGAGTCTGTAATCGGTTTAGCTGTGTCCATAATTTTAACCGATTTTAATTCTGGATGTTCTTTTACGAAATCTTTAATCGTTCGATCGACATCATTTGCTACTGCAACAGTGTTCGCACCTTGCGTTTTAACAATTTGCACATCTACAGCATCTTGGCCATTCGTTCTTGAAATAGACTCACGTTCGTCAGATAACTTCACTTCAGCAAGATCATTCAGCGCAACAGCTTGTGCACTTTGTTGATTGTTTGAAACAGATTGTGCTGACGTCGCGCTATTGTCGCTACTTGATGCACTTCTATTCGCTTGTTGACCTTGTGCATTGCCACCTGAGGATTGTGCAGCAAGTGCTAACGGAATTTGCATATTTTTAAGTGCGTCTACAGAAGCGTACTGACCATCAATGACAACAGATTTTTCAGTATCGCCAAATTGGAATAATCCTAACGGCGACTCTTTTGTAGCCCCTTCGATATAATCAGATACTTGTTTCGCATTGAGCCCCGCCTTTTGAAGTTTGTCATCATCGAACTTAATTGTTACTTTACGTTCGATTTGACCATTCACTGTAGCACGTTGCACCCCATCAATTGTTTGTAACTTCGGAATCAGTTGTTCTTTAACTGCTTTTGTACTCGCTTTGACATCATCTTTTTGATGCAATATAGAATACGCTACAACTGGAAATGCATTCATTGAGCTACGTTTAATATCTGAAGTTTGTGCTTCGTCTGGCAAATCAACCTTTTTCAATGCTTTATCGATATCTTGTTCTGCTTTGTCCATATCCATATTCTCATCAAAATTGACAGTAATCATTGAAGCATTGGACAAAGATTGCGTCTTAACACTTGTGACACCGGCCATACCCCGGATTTCTTCATCAATCGGGTCACTCACTTCTTTCATGACCGTTTCAGACGTTGCACCCGGCATTGGTGTTGTAATCGTCAACATCGGTGGTTCGGTATCGGGTAACAATTCCAACTTCATTTTAAAACTTGCATAGACTCCGCCAAGTATGACGAGTAATACCATCAACATAATGGCAAACTTGTTCGATAGCGAGAAGTCGATTAATTTTTTGACCACACTCATCTCTCCCTTGTAAATGACATGACTGCACTATTTTGAATTAACATCCCTCAATCGCATCTCATAGCACACAACTTATCAATACGGCGTGAACAGTCACTTTTATCACTGCACCACCCCTAAAAGGTGACCCGTTAAGCCCTGACGATAAACATCAACAGCTATCGTGTCACCTCATTTATTTCAATTGTCATTGTTATTATTGAATTTCAAAAAAAGCACTACTTCACACATGAGTGAGACCGGTGTTCATAGTGAGTAGTGCTGACCTTATCATTATGCTTTACGTTGTTGTAATGATTTAATTTTACGGACAAGTTTAATCTTAAGTTGTGTCAACTGTGGCTTAAACTGTTCAACCGCTTTATAAACAACGGGATTCAGAACATAATCAAATTCCCCAATTTTTTCACTTAAACGCGTGCCCCACGCCTTTTTAAATGTCCATAAACCATAGTGACTTGAATCTTTATCAGGATTGTTGTCAGTCCCACCAAAATCATAAGTCGTCGCACCTTTTTCACGCGCATATTGCATCATTTTGAACTGCATGTGGTGATTCGGTAAAAAGTCACGATAATGGTTGGATGACGCACCGTATAGATAGTACGATTTTTGACCTGCGAACATGAGCAATGCCCCAGATAAATAAATACCATCTGGATGGGTACTGTTCAGTTGTTCCATATCCTGAATAAGTGCCTGGTTTTTCTTCATCTTTTGTTCAGCATCTTTCAATTTGTTACGCACTTTTTTGTTATTTTGATCTTTTTCTGCTAACGTATCGACTTCAGATTGCAACTTTTGTTGTTCTGCATTCAACTCCGCTAATACAGGCTGAGGCTCGAGCTTCACTAAGAACAACTCTGCATCACCATCTGGATGAAGTGCGTCGTAAATCGTTTCAAAATAAGATACGTCACGAGTTAAGAAGCCATCACGTTCACCCGTTTCTTTCATTAAATCCGCAAATATTTTCAAGTCTTCACGACCTTTACGTTCCACTTTTGTGCCACGTTTGAGTGCAAGTCTGACTTTCGAACGATTACGGTTTTCAAAGCTTTGGATTAATGCTTCATCAGACTGATCAATAGGTGTAATCATCGTCATACGCGGTTGAATGTAGTCTTTAGCCAAGCCCTCTTTAAATCCTTTATGTTTAAAGCCCATTTGTAATAAGTCTTGCACGACTGTCATCCCTTGCTCGACTTCTACATCCGGGTCAATTTTAATCGTATAAGCTTTTTCAGCTTGAGCGACTTTGATGGCTTCAGCTAACAAGGCTTTCACGGCAGTTGTATCAGTATAATCAACAACGAAGCCACGTGATGCATAACAAATCGTAAAAGGCGTGCGCGGTATCTTTTTAAATAGCAATTGCGCCACACCTTTCAATTCGCCGTTTTCTCCTACAGCAATACGTTTCGCATACCATCCCGTTAACTTTTTCGTGTCTCCCCATTTTGTCAATTGTAATAAATCACCATTGGGATGCGCTTTAACAAATGCATCATGTTCTTGATCTGTTATATTCATGCGTTTCATTTCTCGTATAAAACTCCTTTTAGTTATCGTCTTCTCTTATTTTCTAGTATAATCAATGACACATTCGATTAAAACGTTACACTACAGATGTTTTCAAATAAACTGGAGGTCTCTTTATGCGTCAGTTGATTTTATTTTTACTCTCTATCATCAATATCATCTTTATAGTCTGCACATTAGTACTGCACATCGGAATCGACTATTTAAGTTTACGCATTATTTTTGTTGCGTTTTCATTAGTCGTCGGAATCTACAGTGTGCTCCTACATCAAACGAAACAGCAACTCTTAATGTCAGTCATAGAAGTCGTCATTGCGCTGTTGCATATTTTACTGATTATCAGCGCCGTTTACACTGTTGTTTACGCGTGAGGAGGAATAAATTGGTATCTTGCGCCTCGTGTGCGAAAAGCTATCGGAGCGTCAATAGTTTGGTCGATAAATTGAATCTCTTCTATACCATCTTCTTTATCTTCAACCAATTTAAATTTGACTTTTTTAGCAGGACTTTGGAGGATGGTGTAGCGGTCAGAAGATTCAACCTCTTCCATATCAAACCATTTTTTCCAGTGTTCCACCATCGTTTGACGTTGATACGAATTTAATGTGATCATGTCCAATGTCAAATGCTTATGAAAATACTCTTGTAAGTCATCCTCACGTGCTTCATCAGACTGTTCCCATTCAATAAAAAAGGGCATAATCGTATCGAACTGATGATTAGCCACATACAACAGTCGCCACTGTATCGTTTGTCCTTTTTTATTTTCTCTCGCCATTTCAACAGGTCCCACTGTTTCAAGCCCTCTTTCTTCAAATTGAGCTTTTAATCGCTCAATATCATGTGTTCTAAAACAAATCTTTTTAAAGCCTTGTTTATAATCCTTTTCCATAATCGACGTCGCAAACGAGTGCTTGCCTACATCCGTTTTGGATTGTTGCTTCATTTTCCCTTGATGATAAATATCTATTAATTCAATATAAGATAAATCGATGTGGACGAGACGATTAAAAGTCCCTAAATTTTCATGTTGACCACCGTTTTGAATTTCCAAATATTTCCCGGGAAACTCGAATTGATTTAATCCATCAATATAATGAACCAAGTGATCAAATTCTATATCTACCATTTGTTTGCCTCCCACTTCTCTTGCCATAATATTATTTTACCAAATATTTGTTGTGAAATCTCGATATAACATGCACTGCACTTTTCCTTTAAAAATCCATTTTTCTTTTAACGTACATCTCCATCATGAAGTGTTATAATAAACTTTAAGTACTCATACAGAAAGGAGTCGCGTATGGAATCCTCAATTTTATTCGATCATTTCACCAAACTTTATCGTCCCTATATCAAACTCGTACAACCTTTACTCGACGAAAACCAACTTCACCCAGCACAGTGGTTAGTGATGAAAGACATTGCGACAAATCCAGGCACAACACTCGTTCAAATTTCCAAACGACGTTCAATCGAAAAGCCGACAACGCGAAAAATTTTGAAAGCACTCGATGCACAAGGATGGTTGAACATCTGTCCAGGTGAAGTCGACAAACGAGAAAAGTTGTTATATTTGTCTAAATCCGGTCAAACCATTCATGAAAAATTGAAATTACAAATCGGGCAATTACAACATAAAACATTAGAACCACTCCAACTTTCTGATAGTGAGATTGCACGCACGACAGATATTTTAGAGCAGTTGTATCAGTCTTTACTTGCACAACTTCAAAATAATGAACTATAAAGACGCTGCCTATTTATGCACGGTATCATACGAGGATATGGTCCGTATATAAATAGGCGATTTTTAATATGTGCCGTTGTTAGAACCATTTATTTGAACAGCCTAACTTCAGTTCATCCTATTTTTTATTCAAAAAGTGTCTTTATGTGCTACTCTACACCTCGATAGTGATATCACCTTCCCAATCCTCCAACTTCTTAATCAATTCATCAAATTTTTACAATATTATTATAGTTGTTTTGGTATACTTAACGCGTAAACAATATTTTTAAGGAGGCAATCTATTGAAAAGCAAATTAATAACTTCAACTTTAGTTTTAGGGCTACTGTCAACGGGCTCTATTTTCCACGATTCGGCTGTTCAAGCTGAAACGGTATCCTCACCACAAATTCACGATATCCAAGGTGCAGGTCATACGTCACCTTTGAAAGATCAACGCGTTGAAAAAGTACCAGGCATTGTGACTTATATTTATAAAGCAAACAATTACTATTATTTCCATTTACAAACACCAGATGCACAAAAAGACAATAACCCAGCAACTTCTGAAGGGATTATCGTCTTTGCTGGAAAAGAGAAGCCTGATGTCAAAGTCGGCGATCTTGTCCATGTTTCGGGTACAGTACGTGAATATGCGATTGAAGGATATGCAGAAAAAGGAAAAACAGATTTACCCCTTACTGAAATTGATGCACGTGCAGATAAAGCAGGTCAAATTACTGTTCAAAAGGAAAACCAACCTTTACCGAAACCTGTGAAAATCAAAAAAATCCCGCAACAAATCGCTTCACCTCAACATTTTTCGATTTTCAAACCAGATACATATGCAATTGACTATTGGGAAGCTTTAGAAGGCATGCGTGTGGAAGTCAACAATGTGCGTAGTGTTGGGCCACAAAGTCATGGCGAAGTCTTCACTGTATTAAATCAAAACCGTCCTGAAACGAAGAATGGTGGCGTTTTATTAAAATCGGATAATGCAAACGGTCAACGTATCGCCTTTAAAATGAATGACGATCAACATCGCGCTCAAGATTATGACATTGCGACAGGCGATCGTTTTAAAGGCCCATTGATTGGTTATGTGAATTACAGTTTCCAAAATTATAAAGTGAATATTGATTTCAACGACATGCAAAAAGCACATATTAAAGGAAAAGCGCAACCTAAAGCGACAAAATTAAAACCATCCGAAAACAAACTCACTGTTGCTTCATATAACTTAGAAAACTTTTCAAATGACGTGAAAACTTCAAGTGACGATAAAGCAAGAAAACTCGCAAACGGTATTGTCAGCCATATGAAACAGCCTGACATTGTCGGTGTGACAGAAGTTCAAGATAATAACGGTCCAGGTAAAGGCGGTTCTGAAGCATCAGCCTCTTATGAACGTCTGATTCAAGCGATTAAAGATGCAGGTGGACCGACATATCGTTATGTGAATATTGATCCCGAAAATAATGCAGATGGCGGTCAGCCTGATGCCAATATTCGTGTGGGCTTTTTATACAACCCAGAACGTGTGACATTTAACGATGACATTCAAGCGGGTGACGCAGAAACGAATGTCGGTTATAAAAACAACCAACTGACACATAATCCAGGTCGTATCGCACCAAAAGATCCTGCTTTTGATGATGTACGTAAATCGTTAGCGGCTCAGTTTGAGTTTAAAGGACAACAAGTCATTGCAATTGCAAATCATTGGAAATCAAAACGTGGGGACGATGGTTTGTTCGGTCGTCAGCAACCTGTTCAGTTACATTCAGAACCACAACGTGTACAAAACGCACAACGTATCGGTGAATTTGTAGCTCAAGTTCAACAACAAAATCCTAACGCCAATATTATTTCGGTAGGCGATTACAACGATTTTCAATGGTCGAAACCACTTAAAACTCTAGAATCATACGGTTTAACAAATATGGTGAATGACGTACCTAAAAAGCAGCGTTATTCTTATGTATATCAAGGTAACACCCAAACACTTGATCATATCTTAGTGTCACAACATTTGAAGCGTCAAACAAAATTAGACATGATTCACGTCAACAGCGACTTCACTGAAATGTCTGGTCGTGCAAGTGACCACGATCCAGTTATCGCTCAAATTGACTTTTCAAAACAGATTAAAAAGCAGAAAAAACAAAAATAATAATGGACGTAAAAAAGCTGGGACGAAGAGATTCCCAGCTTTTCCATTTTTAAAATATGTCCCACACATATACGAGCTACAACACGAGAAATGAATGCGGTTAAGTTATAACACGGTAGTCCAATTCAAATCTATTTAAAAAAGGCAAAGTGTTCAAAACACTCAGCCCAGACTTACACCTCTTTAAATTTATATATGATGGGATGGTTTTAGACATATTTGAGATTTCGCCAAACATAGATTTGAACCACTCTCTCAGATTGCTAGAATTGCCCGAGACTCCCGAGGGATTAGACGCAGCCGAAAATCCAATTCGGCTACCATCAAATGTACATCTCAATCAAGCCGAATTTAGTTGAGGCAAGTCCCTTGAGAACGTGAGGGTAAATTCTGCAATCAATAGTTCACATGTGTCAATCAATACTACTCACTGTTTAACGCAGTAGCTGTCTGACTTCTCAATGCGCATACTTTTAAGAAGTCTAGTCAGCTTTGCGGAGGCAGTACGACGAAATCTTTGTTACACATGAGATTTCTGTACTGCTCCCAAAAACTATCCACCAATATAATTCATGTTAATCTTTTTCTTTCGTCTATTCGCAACGGTCTCTGCTGTTCGCTCATCTGAATAGCGATCATCACGAATGTGCCACAAGGCCTTCAATTGCGCCATAACTTCCTCATCATCCGCACCACTTCTCAATAGCCCCCGAATGTCAAAACCACTTCCTGTACTGAATAAGCACCCATAAAACTTACCATCTGATGATAGACGCGCACGTGTACATGTGGAACAAAAGGAATCCGATACACTTGTAATCAAACCGAACTGCGCTGGACTCCCGACATGACGATAATATTGCGCCACTTCCCCATAATATTCTGGCGTGACCGGCTCAATATCAAATTCTCCCGCAATCATTTCCAACATTTCATCTTTTGTGACCACTTTACTAAAGTCCCAACCGTTATCGTTACCCACATCCATAAATTCAATAAAACGAATCGTCACTGCTTTATCTTTAAAGTAACGGACCATTGGCAAGATTTGATGATCGTTGACACCTTTTTGTACGACAACATTAATTTTAACTTTTAAGCCAATACTAGTCGCATATTCAATTTGTTCAAGCACTGTAGACGCTTTAATATCACGGTTGTTAATCGCTTGAAAAACACGATCTTCAATTGCATCTAAACTGACGTTAATGCGTCTTAACCCTGCGTCATACAGTTTTTGTCCGTGCTTTTTGAGTAATAAACCATTCGTCGTTAGCCCTATATCTTCAATGCCTTCAATTTGTGTAATTTGAGCGATTAATTGATGTAAATCTCGTCGAAGCAATGGTTCACCACCTGTAATTCTGACCTTTTTAACACCTAACTGGGCATATAACTGTGTAATACGTACAATTTCTTCAAATGATAACAATTGATCTTTCGGTAAAAATACATAATCGTCACCGAAAATTTCTTTTGGCATGCAATAATCACAACGAAAATTACATCTATCAGTTACGGAAATGCGCAAATCACGAATGGGTCTGCCCAATTTATCAAGTATTTGGTCTGCCATATTGCGCCCTCCTTTTCTTATTTCGCTAATTCTGCTTCTAATGCTGCCAAATCTTGTTGATAATTCACATTTTGATACCAATAATGCGGACTCTCAATCGTATTCGCCTCTAACCAATCCGTCGACACTTGTTCATACACATGTTTCATACTGAGATCATCCGACTGCAACACATCTTCAATAATAGGTAAGACCCGTCTATGATAAAAAGC
Source organism: Staphylococcus cornubiensis (assembly GCF_900183575.1). Taxonomy (GTDB): domain Bacteria; phylum Bacillota; class Bacilli; order Staphylococcales; family Staphylococcaceae; genus Staphylococcus; species Staphylococcus cornubiensis. The sequence continues at coordinate 243,936 of NZ_FXUZ01000002.1, read as the reverse complement.
AATCGTCGGCATCGGACGGTCTTCATTCATAAATCCGGCGATATCCAAATGTTCCTCAATCAGATTCGCTACCATAAATTGGTACAAATGACTGATTGCTTTTTGTGTTACCATAGGCGTATCGACTGAAATGACGAAATAGAGATCTTCTTCCGTATCACGTGACATTGCACTATAAATGCCAGCAAGTGGTCCTTTATCTCTGTGTTGTGCGACATCTACAACGACAGGGTCATGTTGAAATTGAGACACTAATTGTGTGTTCGTGCTAATCAAAATTTCATTGAACATGTTCGTCGCCTGTAACGTTTGGACCAGTTTGTGATAAAACGTCGTCCCATTAATTTTCGCAAATGCTTTCGGCGAGCCAAATCTTTCTGAATGCCCACCTGCTAGTATAATAGCCTTCATGATTAACTTTAACCTCCACTGACTGGCGGAATCAGTGCAACCACATCATAAGGTTGAATGAGATCTTCCGCGCGTGCAAACTCTTCATTGATTGCGACTTGAAATTTTTTACCTTGAATGACAGGATATGTTTGATATAAATGTGTCGTTAAGTCAGAAACAGGCACTTCATAGTCAAAATGAAAAACGTCTTCTGAACGATTTACAAGTTCTTTAATTTCTGCAAAGTATAACACCTTCACGATGAAAAACCTCCTTCATTCACAGCATCTTCGTGATAACCCCGTTGATGTCCTTGCCACTCGGCGCCATCTTCCCAAATTTCTTTTTTCCAAATAGGGACCACTTCTTTAATACGTTCAATCGCATATTCATTTGCTGCATAAGCGTCTTTACGATGCGGCGATGACACACTAATACATACAGCAATATCAGATATTTGGAGTGCGCCGATACGATGACCAATTGCTGTTATCGTCCCTGGCCAACGTTCGGCAATCTCATCACCAATTTGTTGCAGTTTCTTTTCAGCCATTGGGATGTATGCCTCATACTCTAAATATTCTGTGCGGACACCTTTCGTCCATTCACGGACATGCCCTGTAAACACAACAATCGCGCCTTGCTTTTCATTTAATGTGTACGCGCGATACTTTTCCGGTTCTAACGGTTGTGTTGTCACTTCAAATTGTTTCAACCCGATCACCCTTCATTCATTTGTATCCACTCAGTTAACCATGCTTTCAACCCTGTATCATCCATTGTTGTCGCATGTCGTTTCACTGCATATTTAACATTCGTTAGCTGTTGAAGTTGCGCATATTCCGCTTCATCACGATACACAATGATTTTATCGTAATGCTCATGTTTATAGCCTTCAACGAGTATCATACTTTTTTCAATGGTAACACATTCGTCAATTAAAGTCCGTAAAGGCATTTCATTAGCTCTTTGAATACTTTCAATATAATGATGTCCTTGCACAATGCTTTGATCTGCCCCAGCATTAAAATGACGCATATGATCTAAATGATTTGCTGGTAACGTAATGTCTTCTCCTGCATGACCGTGATGTTTAATCGTCACGACTGGATACCCTAACGCTTTAAAATGTGTCACTATCTTTTGCATGAGCGTCGTTTTACCTACATCTTTAAAACCAACGACTTGTAAAATCATAAGTAACTCTCTCGTTGATACGCTTCTGATGATGTCAAAATAACCTGCACTTCAAACCCACGTTCAAATCCTCTTGTGCCGCCTGGTAAAACAATCATCGCGTTACTATGTGCAATAGACACCACTGCACCTGATTTGTTGAAACCTGATGGGCGCACCGTCGCTTCACGTCCGGTGAGCACAACATTGGCACGAATAAATCGAATGAACGGATTCGCCTTTTTAAAATCTTCCATCAACGTTGCACGCACCATACTCGGATAACATTTTTCGGCTTGCATCATATGATACATCGCAGGCTTAACAAATAATTCAAAGCCAGAATAACAAGCGGAAGGATTGCCTGACAAACCGAATAAATATTTACCCTCTGATACCGCAACTGTTGTGACACTCCCTGGTCGCATTGCCACTTTGTTAAACAACACTTCTGCATTTAAAGCGCGATAAATGTCCGGTAAATAGTCAAAATCACCGACTGACACACCACCTGTTGTAATGACGATATCATGTTCAGAAAATGCTTTTTTAACGACAGCTAAGCTACTATCAAAATCGTCTTGTTGAATTTTGTATAACTCGCCTGCAATCCCCTCTTTACGTAACAACGCATAAATCATCGGACCATTTGAATTACGAATTTTACCTGGTTCTAACGGTGCATCGATATCGACTAGTTCACTGCCTGTCGCAATAATGGCAACGGTCGGTTTTTGGAACACAGGAACGTCAACATAACCAAATGTGGCAAGGACTGCGACAACGCCGGCATTAATACGTTGACCTTTCGTTAACACAACATCGCCCTTCGCCGTTTCTTCGCCCTTCAACGACACATTTTCTAACGACTCAAACGGCTTACGAATTGTAAAACCTTCTGCTGTTTCTACGGTTTGTTCAAGCATAACGACTGCATCTGCACCTTCTGGCATTTCAGCACCTGTCATAATACGTACAGCTTGCCCTGCTTCAAGTTGTTTCGCGGACACACTTCCCGCACCGATATGATCGATGACTTCAAATGCGATGCGATTGTCACTCGATGCGCCAACTGTATCTGCACTTCTTACAGCGAATCCGTCATATGGGGATTTATCAAAACGCGGAATATCGTAAGTTGCAATGATATCTTCAGCGAGTATATAACCTTCACTGTCATAAATATTCACTGTCGTCGTATCCATCTCGATATTTTGTTTCATAACACGTTGTATCGCTTCAGCCACTGGGATGGGATGTCTTTTTTCTACTGGCATGATGAACCACTCCTAACAAAATGAAAAATTCATGCTATACTAACCTTGCATTTAAGTAAGGAGGAATAGCATGTCTGAATTTACACATCTCAATGCACAAGGTCATGCGAAAATGGTGGACGTTTCTGATAAAAAAGTGACAAAACGTACAGCCATCGCACATTCGAGCATTCAAGTTAATGCGACGATTTATGAACAAATTATGCAAAATACAAACAAAAAAGGTAATGTTTTAAATACCGCACAAATCGCAGGGATTATGGCTGCCAAAAATACGTCAACAATCATTCCAATGTGCCATCCTTTATCACTCGCTGGTATTGATGTTGTCTTTGATTGGGACACGTCGCATGAACACTACACTTTAAATATTACGACTACAGTATCTACCAACGGCAAAACAGGTGTGGAAATGGAAGCTTTAACAGCCGCTTCTGCCACTGCATTAACGGTCTATGATATGTGCAAAGCCGTTGACAAAGGCATGGTCATCGGCGAAACTTATCTCGTTCAAAAAACGGGTGGCAAGTCTGATTTTAACCGTACATCTCACTAATATGTCTTAAAGTTTATCAAGGGGTCTGGGAAACACAATTGTGTCTCCGTCCCCTTTTTTAATGATCAGAAGCACATTGATCAAACTCGTGTAGTTGCTTTGACTTGATTTGAAATCAAATATTTGAATACAATCCTCTTTTAATTTCAAAAATTTGTCTTCTTTATTCGCAGTTTGTATTCATATGATGGCTATTAAGTGCTCACGTTCTCTTAACTCGTTTCAAACCACCCATGCTAGATTAATCTTTCACATAGCGTATTATTTATTCATTTCATAAACTAAATGTGTGAGTTCTGGTAATATCAATCGATTGAGCGCTAATTTTACAGCACCTGTAGAGCCTGGCAAACAGAATAGCAATGTACGATTTACGGTACCTGAAACAGCTCTGGATAGTAAAGCGCGTGTTCCGACATCTTCAGCAAAACTTAAATAACGAAACAACTCTCCAAAGCCCTCAATCTCCTTATCCAATAACGGGGTTACCGCTTCAATTGTTACATCTCTCGGCGCAATGCCTGTTCCACCAGTTGTCACGATGACATCGATGTCTTCAGCAAGCCATTGTTGAACTGTTGTTCGAATCGCAGTCAGTTCATCTTTAACGATTGTGTAATGTTGGATTTTAACATCAAAGCCCCCATTTTGTAGTAACGTTTGAACCAGTTGTCCCCCTTTATCTGTCTCAATCGTCCGCGTATCGGAAACTGTTAATACTGCACAACGGACAGGTCTATCTAGTTTGACGTTCGTATGCATGGACTCACTCCTTTATCAACCGAATAATTTATGTATCATCACTTGTGCGGCATCTACATCTTTTAAACCATGAATCAGTAAACGGCCATCTTGAAAAGCGACGATGCGTGAACTTTCAAATTTAAATTGTAATAAATAACCATTGGACTTGTACGGTATCTCTCGCGCATCTAAAAATGACTTTAAGCGTGCAAATGTCAGATCTGGATGTTGATATTGCACCGTATCTCGGCCACATAATGACGCATAAGTTGACGTCCTTTTATTTAAATAAGGGAAAGTCGGATGATGACCACATGTCGGACAATCCTCACGTTGCAAGCGGCGCATTCCAAATGCAAAATGCGTGCCATCCCATATATCACCGTAAGTCAACTTAGGTTCAAAAGAGGTATCTGTCAATATTTTCAGAGCATCTCGCAACTGAAAACTTGTCGTCATCGTCACAGCAGGTTGAATGACTCCTACCGTATCACAAGTTAGATTGAGAGATGGGATTTGTGGGACTAAACATTGAAAACAAGGTGTCTCACCCGGAATAAAAGGCGCTGATACATATGTACTTTGTACGACACCCCCATAAATCCAAGGCACACGATAATCATAAGCAACATCATTGATTAACATACGTGTTTCAAAATTATCTGTCGCATCCATAATCAAATCGACAGTTGGCACATGTGTTTCTAAAAAAACGCCATCTACATGTTGAATATACGCGTCAATTTCTACATCGCGACGTATTGCATGAAGCATCTGTTTTGCGGCCATCACTTTTGGTACACTTTCATCAGCATCGCGCTCAGTAAATAACGTCTGGCGTTGTAGATTTGAATGCTCAATATAATCTCGATCCACAATAATAAGCTTTCCGATACCTGCACGCACTAACCCTTCAGCAACATGCGTACCTAGCGCACCCATTCCTACAATGAGTACCGTTTTAGCATTAATTTTTTGTTGACCACTTGGCCCTATACCTTGATATAAAATTTGCCTTGAATATCGTTCTTGACCCATCATCAAAATCCTCTCCCACAATACTATTTTCAATTATACGGATTTTTCGAAAGGGACTCAATGGATTGAAACGTGAGCTTGCCCTATTCATCATCAGGGTAAACGATGAAATCACATGGGCTAATTCCCTACATATAAGATAAGCGAATCAAAGCAACATGATTTCAATGCTTTGATTCGCTTGCTATGCCCCATGATGAATAGGTTCAAGTGTTTTGCTTTTAAAATGATTTAAAGTGAACCACTTGCCACTTATCTTCGTATTTCCAAAGTGAATTGATCATTCTTGAGAGAAAAATCAATCCACGACAATCACTTCGTCAGCTAACATCTCCGCTTCCCATTTTGAATGTGTGACAAAAATAATCGGGATACCCCAATCTTCAAAAATCCTTGTCACCAAATCCATACTCTCTTGCCGTGACGTTTCATCCAAACTTGAAAATGGTTCATCTAACAATAAAATATCCGGTCGCATGCTAAGTGCTCTTGCCAGTGCGACACGTTGCTTTTCACCACCCGAACAGCGCTCAGGATAAACACTTTGTAAATGTTCAATATTCAAATGTTGAATCAAATCCGCAATATGAGCATTATAACGCGCCATAAACGTAATATTTTCCAATACTGTCATATGCGGAAATAATTGATAATCTTGAAAAAGATAACCGATGTGACGTTCGCGAATAGGTACATGCACTTGATGTTCTGTATCTGTTAACACGCGGTCTTTAATTTGTATAAAGCCATGGTCTGGATGACAAATGCCTGCAATGACATTCAACATCGTCGTTTTACCAATACCCGAAGCACCTTGAATGGCATAAATTTGAGGACGTTCACTTTGAATCTTAATACCGATGTGACGTTGGTTAATTTTCTTTTGTATTTGAAGATTTAACAATTAATCCACCTCACGATAACGCTCTTTATTCATCAAATTCATCGTTCCCATAATACTCATCGCAAATGCTACTAAAACGAGCACCCATAGCCATGCTTGGTTTTCTCTACCCTGTTGAACAAGAAAGTAAATTTCTAATGGCAACGTATTGGTTTTACCAGGAATGTAACCTGCAATCATTAACGTCGCTCCGAATTCACCAATCGCACGCGCAAATGCAAGCATCGTTCCAGAAATAATCGCACGCTTGGACAGTGGCAACGTGATTTTAAAAAATATTTTAAGTTCAGACGCCCCCATCGTCCTTGCAGTATTCAGCATACGTGGATTGATATTACAAAAACCTTGAACAGTGTGTTGATACATCAATGGAAAACTAACGATCACTGAAGCGATGACAGCACCAATCCATGTAAACACCACTTTTATTCCTAAGACGTCAGTGAGTAGATGCCCTACAGTATGATCCACCGAAAAAACCATCAGTAGTAAAAAGCCCAGTACAGTCGGTGGTAAAACGATAGGCAACAGAACGATGCTTTCGATAAGATGCGTCCATTTTGTTCGTCTCTGATACATCAAACGCGCGAGCCCTATACCAAGTATCATGACAATGACTGTACTGACAAATGCCACTCTAATTGATATCCATAAAGGTGTTAAATCAGGCATAATCATCACCTATTTTTCAAAATGATAGTCTTTCAAAATGTGTTGCGCAGTTTTACTTTTCATAAAGTCATACCAAGCATTTGCAGCTTCATTATCTGTCACTGTTCCCATGCGATATACAATAGGTTTTTTCAACGTAGCATCCGCCACTTTTTCAACTCCAGAATGTGGTTTTTGACCAACATATAAGTCTGTTTGATACACAAAACCTAACTGCGCATTTCCTTTATTCACATAGTTTAACACTTCACGCACATCTTTCGCATATACGATACGCGCTTCAACTGTTGACCACATATTTTGATCTTCTAAATATGTTTTTGCATATTTACCTGCAGGCACTGATTTCACTTCACCAATTGCCAGTTGATCTTGCCCATTGAGTTGATCAAGTTTCGTGATCTCGCTCCCTTTACGATGAATCAATACTAACTTGTTACGTGCGTAATCGTATGTATGTTGCACTTTCCCTTTTTCTTTCAACATATCGACATCTTTCGTATTCGCTGACATGAAGACATCTACTGGCGCGCCTTTATCGATTTGTTCACGCAATGCACCAGAACCACCGTAATTAAATGACACGTCAATGTCTGGATGCTCTTTTTGAAATGCTTTTTCCAACGCTTTCGTCACATCTGTTAAACTTGCTGCAGCTGAAATCGTCAATTTTTCATCTGCCGTTGTTTTTTTAGAATCTGATTGAGAACCATTTTGACCACATGCTGCTAAAATAATGAATAACAGCCCTGTTAAAACAATCCAACCCATTCTTATTTTCATCATTCATTGCCCCTTTATTCATTAATTGACACACAAAAATACGTTCGAAATCAGTATAACAAATTCCGAACGTATTTTTGCGAATTCATATTATGATCTATACATTTAGTATTGTAATAAAACGTTGAAAGGCAGCTTGTCCTTCTTCATCTCTTTTAAATACACCCGCATCTTGAAGGACACGTTCAAATTTATAGCCGACTTCTTGGCGCACAATCGTTTCAGCATCTTCCTTGTTAAAATCATACTTATTTTTCATTTCTTGTGCCCATGTTGCATGCACACCTAAATCAATCGTATGATCACCCTTTAAAAATGCAATCACATCTTGTAATTCATTTTTCAAACGACCAGGTAAAATTGCTGTGCCCATCACTTCAATTAAACCAATATTTTCTTTTTTGATATGTTGGACATCTTTATGCGGATGGAAAAGACCGTCTGGATATGCTTCTGTACGCTGATTATCACGTAATACGATATCCATTTCATACTGACCATCACGATATCTCGCAATCGGTGTCACTGTATGATGACGTTCACCTGCTTCACTGTATGCCTTGACATGTACACGCACATCACTGTATCCTTCCCATTGGCGACGAATCCACTCACTTGCCGCAATGAGTTCATCCGTGTCTGTTGCTGTGAGACGAATCACACTCATCGGCCACTTCACAATACCTGCTTGTACATTCGGATAGGCTGTCAATTCAAAGCTACGTTCAACTGGTGCAAGTGCCATCGGAAAATCATGACGCCCTGCTTGATAATGGTTGTGCGATAAAATAGAGCCACCAACAATTGGAATGTCCGCATTCGAACCAATTGTATAGTGCGGAAACTGTTTGACGAAATCAATCAAGTTTTCAAATGTAGCTTGGTTGATTAACATCGGTGTATGCTCACGTGATAATAAAATACTATGTTCATTAAAATAAAGGTATGGCGAATATTGGAAGCCCCACTCTTCGCCGTTAATTTGCATTTTCACAATACGATGGTTAGAACGTGCAGCAGAAGTCATCGTCCCATAATAGCCTTCATTTTCCATACAAATGGCACACTTTGGATAAGACGAAGCGGGTGCATTTTTTTCACGCTCAATTTGTTTCGCATCTTTTTCAGGTTTTGATAAATTAATCGTAATTTCAAAGTCACCATATGCTGTCGGCACTTGATAAACAATATTTTTAGCAATCGCTTCTTCTTTTATATAATGATTCAGATGACTTAGTTGATAAAAATAGTCAGTTGCCGCTTCTGGTGAAAGTTGATAACGCTTATAAAACTCACGATTCACTGAAGAAGGTCTTGGCGTAATTAAATCCATCAAACTCGCTTCTAACTGTTCACGCACTGATAAAATATCTTCAAACGCCCCTCGCTCAATAGCATCTTCAATAAGTAAATTGACAATTTCAATAGGCGATTGGGGTTGAATGTCATGTTGTGTGTCTAAAAGCGCAATATCATCTGCCTTTAAACGCGACAAAATTTGGTTGACGACATAAATATGATCTCCCGTTTCATAGTCGCCGTGCGCAATAATATCATCTGCCAATTGATATACATGTGCTGCGTTTGCCATAATGAGCCTCCTTTAGACGTTTTCATATCCATTCGGGTGTTTTTGATGCCATTCCCAAGCAGTACGTATAATCTCATGAATGTCATCATGTTGGGGTTGCCATTTTAAAAGTGCTTTCGCTTTATCACTTGAAGCAACTAATTTACTTGGGTCTCCTGCACGTCTAGGCGCAACGACTGCCGGAATGTCTCGACCTGTCACTTCACGTGCTGCATTTAAAATTTCTTTCACTGAATAACCATGGTTCGTACCTAAGTTGAACGCACCACTTTCTCCGCCAGCTTTTAAATAATCATACGCTAAAATATGTGCAGAAATTAAATCTGTGACATGTAAATAATCTCTAATCGGTGTCCCGTCCGGTGTATCATAATCATCACCAAACATTTTTAATTCATCACGTTGACCTAATGCCACTTGAAGTACAACTGGAATCAAGTGTGTCTCTGGGTGATGGTCTTCACCGATTGCACCGTTCTCTTTAGCTCCCGCAACATTAAAATAACGTAACGCGGCATAGTTAACACCATACGCTTCGTGACACCAACGCATCATTTTTTCCATCACAAGTTTACTTTCACCATATGGACTTGTTGGTAACTTTTGTGAAGTTTCTACAATCGGTACTTCTTCTGGTTCACCATAAACTGCAGCTGTTGAACTGAAAATGATATGTTGGACATCATGTTCACGCATTACTTCGAGTAAAACTTGTAATCCATAGACATTGTTGTTGAAATATTCAAGTGGATGCGCTACTGATTCACCCACTAATGAATAAGCACAAAAATGGAACACACCATCAATTGACTCTTTTTGAAATACACCGTCTAAAAATTCACGATCACGCACGTCGCCCTCATAAAAACGTGCTGAAGTATGGACAGCTTCGCGATGCCCTTTCACTAAGTTATCCACGACAACCACATCGTAACCTGCTTCAACTAATTGATCGACACAGTGACTCCCAATATAACCTGCGCCACCTAATACAAGCATAGACATACACAATACACTCCTTTATTGTTTCTCTAAAGTACGCACACCATTTGCGATATCAACATGATAAAACGATGGTGCATAACCTACAGTCTTCGTATACTTTTCAGTAACCTTTTCTTCAAGGTCAGCAATTTTATCTTTGTGTACAAGCGCAATGGCACATCCTGCAAAACCTGCACCTGTCATTCGCGCCCCTAGCACACCGTCAACTTGTTGTGCAGCTTCTGCTAATGTATCTAACTCTACCCCTGTTACTTCATAATCATCTTTTAACGATGCATGAGACGCATTTAATAATTCTCCAAACGTTTTAAAATCATGCGCTTGTAACACTTCATACGCTTGTTTTGTACGTTCATTTTCTGAAATCGCATGTCTCGCACGACGCATAAGCACATCATCATCAATTTTGTCTGCATATTGTTCAAATTGTGCCATCGTAATTTCCCCAAGAGATTGTACATCGAGATAATTTTGTAATTGAGATAACGCACGCTCACATTCGCTACGACGTTCGTTATATTTTGATTCAGCAAGTTCTCTACGTTTATTCGTATTCATAATCGAAATTTTATACTCACCGAACTCTGTTGGAACATAATGGTACTCCAATGTGTTCGTGTCCAATAAAATCGCATGGTCTTTTTTGCCGAAACCGACAATAAATTGATCCATAATACCAGAATTCACGCCAATAAATTCATTTTCAACACGTTGCCCCATTTTAACGAGCTCAAGACGATCCATTTCAATATCGAATAAAGTCGTTACAAGGTGACCTGTTAACAATTCGATAGACGCAGAAGATGACAAGCTTGCCCCATTCGGAATATTACCTTCCACAACGATGTCAAAACCACGATTAATCTCAGGAAATTGCTCAACTAAATAACGAATCATCCCTTTTGGATAATTGGCCCATTGATGTTCTGCATCATAATCTAAATGCTCTAAATCAAAAGCCATCACACCTGCTGACTCAAAATTCACTGAGTACAGCTGAATCTTACGGTCGTCACGTAATCGCCCTACGCCATAAGTCCCTAATTCGATTGCTGCTGGAAATACAAAGCCACCATTATAGTCTGTATGTTCGCCAATCAAATTGATACGCCCTGGTGCAAAAGCTGTCAATGTTGGTTCTGCATTAAAAATGTCCTTAAATTTTTGAGTTAGGTTTTGCATATCTCACACCCCAAAGTCTTTATAGTAAACAACAATTATAGTTTACTGTTTATCTTATTAACTGTCAACTGAGACCGCTTTCAAAAAACTTTCCCTATAATTCAAATGTGTGTTCAACTGCATGTGAATCGCGACTTGTCGTTGTCCTTTCATTTGATCTTGTGCTAAACGAACAGCCTGTCGACCAAACTCTTCAATAGGAATGCGAATACTCGAAATCATTGGTGCTGTATATTGTGTAATTTCAGAATCATTAAAGCTAACCAGTTGCACATCTTGTGGTACACGAATATGCGCCTGTTGTAACCCTTGTAATACACCCACTGCGAGCACATCATTGCCTGTAATAATGACTTGTGGTAAAGACCCACGCTCTGCAATACGTTGACCGATTTCAAGACCACTTTGACGTTCCCAATTTGACGGGTAATAATCCATTTGTATGTTTGATTGCGCACACCAGTCCACATATGCACGTTGTCTCGCATCCGCAATTCGATCATGGATATGACTAATGTCACGCACTTTCGTTTCTCCACCGACATATGCGACTTTCTCGACACGACGCTCCTGAAGTTCTTCAAGTAACGCTTGCATACTTTGATATAAATCAGAAGATACTGCATCAATATGACTGGGTGCATCGATTTGATTAATTAAAATGAGTCGCTCGTTATATGTATACAACTGTGCTATCACTGACTTCTTGAATGGACCAATCACAATTACCGAGCCCGCCTTCTCTACTTGTTGTAGTTGTTCAATAGAAGTTAATTCATTTGTGCGGATCGTTTTTTTCAGGGTTAAATTCAGGTGCTTGACTTCTTTTTCAATTGCTAAGCGTAGTTCTCGATAATATGGGTCAATCATTTCCTTTTCTTTTGAAGCATGCGTCACAATTTGAATTTGTCGTGTGAGGCGCTTTTGCTTTGTATAATTACGCGCATTGGCAATTTCAATAATGCGTTGTCTCGTCTTTGTTGCTACAGATAGCGAAGGATCCTCGTTTAACACACGCGACACTGTACCGGGGCTCACACCAGCCTCTTTCGCAATCTCTCTAATACTCACCATAGTTCAACCTACTCTCTCCATTTGTTTACTATAGTTTACTTCTTTTGAATTTCGTTTTCAACTCTTCCTATATTTCAAATTCTGTTAAAATAGTTTGAGAAAGTTTAAAATTGGTATATACATATATGCATTAGAGCGCTTTTTTGAAAGGAGGTTGTACAATTGAACTCAGATATTAAAACGAATCAACCGATTGTACGTTATGAAAATGGTGTGCTATTTGAAACTGAAGATGATTACGTTACAGAAACACCACTCACAATCATGGTGAATCGAGAAGAATTTGCTACAGTGATTTGTAGCCCCAATCAATTAGAAGAACTTGTACTTGGATTTCTCGCTTCTGAAGGGGTAATTTTAAAAAGAGATGAGCTGAAATCAATAGAAATAGATGAACACCGGGGCTATGCTCATGTTGAAATCACGTCACCTTTACACGACCGTATACAATTATCAACGAAACGTTTAGTTGCTTCATGTTGTGGTAAAAGTCGAGAATTTTATTTCCAAAATGATGCCGCCATTGCAAAAACTTCAATGTCCAACCTTCAATTGACCCCGCCTCAAATCTTAAGTATGATGGCGCGTTTACAAGATCAAAGCCGTGTCTTTCAAGCAACAGGAGGCTTACATAACGCGGCGATTAGCGATGGCAATGATTTCTATATTCACCGGCAGGATATTGGTCGGCATAACGCATTGGATAAACTTTATGGTTATTGCATTCATCGTCACATTAGCGTGCGAGATAAAGTGCTCATATTTAGCGGTCGTATCTCTTCAGAAATCTTAATTAAAGCTGCCAAAATCGGAGTCGGCATGATTATTTCTAAATCAGCCCCTACCACTTTAGCGGTTCAATTGGCTCACGACTTAAACATTACAGCAATTGGCTTCGTGCGAAACGGCTACTTTAATATATACAGTCATCCAGAACGTGTCCAACCATTATAAGTCAAAACAGGCGTAGATGAGATTCAATCCTCAACATACGCCTGCTTTTATTTTTTATCACTAATAAATGAGAAACTCGAACGATTTGCCCACTGCCTATCCTTAGTGGAATCAATAAGGTACTGAATGAGACAATTCCTTTAACGCACTGTACTGAAAACTGACAAATGTATAACCTTGTTTGATATACATCTCTTTCGCTGTATCTTCAGCATCAGCCACTAAAATGACAGGTCGCTGATTCGCAACTTCTCCGACAAACGCCTGCATACTTGAACCAATGCCACGACCACGTGCTTTTTCAGCTACTGCAAAACCGTCCAACTCCACTGTGCGCTCAGTCTCAATCAAATTCATAATTCCTACCGGCTCACCCTTTTCATATGCGATATAAGGTTGTAACGAACGGGATTCTTTTTCCAAATTGGTCTGCAATGCTTTCTGACTTTCTTTTACATAAGATGCCCCAAATTGAATCGATAACGGCTCATAAATTTGCATGTAGTCTGCCATATTCTCTAATGTTACAGGTACTACATCAAGCGTTGGACCAGTCAATCGACGTAAATCAGCCGCTTCAATCGCATACAATTCAAGATTGCCTAATTGAAAGCCTTCAGTACGTAAAAATTGCATCATTTCTACATCTGGCTTGATATTTTCTGGAAACTCAAATTTCAGATGAAGATAAATACCGTTATCATAATGGAGCGCTTGTTGCTGTCTCATATCTTCTTTAAATTTAGCAACATCTGGCATTTGATGATAGGTCCACTTATTAGAATCATAAGTTAGCGGTGTGTCTGATGTCATATAAATCGTCACGATGTCATTTTTAGAATAAACTTCCCCTTCACAATAAATATCTTTCATTTGAATTTCCATCAACATCCCCTAACTTTCATTAATTATTTCGCTAATTGCTGCATGATTCTGGAGAACACTGGATTGTTAAATAATGCCACTGCAATGAGTGAAGCAATCGCAGCTTTAATCAAGTCTCCAGGTAAAAATGTTAATGACAGATAAATCGCTTTAGACAATGGCATATGAATGACAAAGCCCATCACAATAGCACCGACTAAGTCTAATAACACAACCCCAAAGATGACGATAATCACAAAAGTACGTTTAAAATCTAATGTCGCAAAATGCTTATCGCGCATCCAACCAATTAAAAATGCTGCAATAGGATACATGATTAAAAATCCTACACTCGGTCCGAAGAAAACGCCGTAACCTCCTCGGCCACCTGAAAGTAATGGCGCACCCATGAGTACGAGTAATAAAAATACGATAACACTTAATGTACCATAGCGACGACCTAATAAAATTCCTGCCAAAAAGATACCTACATTTTGGAGCACGATTGGCACTGGAATAAAAGGTAATGGAATCGCTGGAATAAAGCCCATTACGGCTATAATTGCTGTCATTAATGCTGTATAAACTAAAAATTTCGTGTTCAAAATCTTTTTCCTCCTAGATATGATGAAAACAGTACATTTCAGATTATAGCATTAATGTAAATAAAATTTCTATAGTTGTTTACAATTTAGCAACTGCACCGAGTAGCGCAGCATGATTTTGAAGTTGAGCGACTTCGACTTTAGCATGACCGTAATCGTGTGGTAAATATTTTTTTAATTCCGGCAAAATATAACTTAATAACACGTCACCTTGTGCAGAAACACCGCCACCAATAATAATGATTTCTGGATCATACACAATTTGAATTTCCGCAATTCCTCGTGCAACTTCACGCGCCCATTGCTCAATATATTGACGTGCTTGAGTCTCACCACGCGCAGCTTCTTCAAACAGTTGCTGAATATTTTGATGCGGATAGTTTTCTTTGATTAATAGTTGTTTCAACGCTTCTGTCGAGGCACGTTGCTCATATTGCGTCTCAGTTTCCGGATCATACAATAAATAACCAATTTGATTTGGACGATGGCGTATTCCTGTTAACAATCCGATATTTCGATGATAATAACTGCCACCAATTCCTGTTCCTAAAGTTAAACAAAATGCACTCTCATAGTCTGTTGCTCTCTCACTCAACTCGCCTAACAACGCAGCATCCACATCATTATATACGGCTAACTGCTCCACGTATGCACCTAGTTTATCCGCAAAATCAGTCCCCGTATAATTCAAAATATTAGGATTTGCATAAGCAATAGCACGTGCGACTCTATCCACTGCGCCTGCCGTTGAAATCCCTACAACCACCTCTTGTAGTTGATGGTCCTCGATATAACGCTGTAACCTTGTTTCGATATAGTTAACAATAGCGTCGTCTTCATTTACCGGTGTGCGCACTTTATCATAATCTTGCAATTGTCGATTGTCATCAATAATGGCGGACTTAATATAAGTGCCACCAATGTCAAAAGCTACTTTCTTCATAAAACTCTGCCCCTCTCATGAGATGTTCCGTTAACAATGCTTTAGCCAATGGAAAATTCCCAGCCAATAACGCTTCATAGATTTCACGATGTTCAGTCATACTCCGCACATTTTGTTCTCGCGATGTTTCAATAGGTGTTTGATAGAAATACGCTTGCACGACTGCACTCATCTGTTGAAATAACGAAGAATCTACCGCTGTGAGTAGACTTTCATGAAACTTCTGATCCGCAGCCACATTAAACATATTGACATCATCCACAAGTGCCTCTGCTATCGATGTTAACGGCGCCTGTTTACGCTCAATAATATCAATAGCTGCTAATTCGAAAGTAAGACGCAGCATCATTAAATCTTTTAAATTTCCGTGAGAGACTTGAAAACTAAATAAAAACCCTTCAATCAGTGGCGTAATATCTTGTGCTTTCACCAATGTGCCTCGCCCTTGTACACTTTCAGTCACACCTGTATTCTCGAGATAACTTAACGCCTCTCGAACGACGGAGCGACTCACTTGATATGATTCGGCTAACTTGCGTTCAGTTGGTAACTTATCCCCTACCTGTAATGACTCTGCTAAAATATAATCTTTAATTTTTTGTACGACTGTCTGCTTCAAATTTTTACTAGAACGACTCGATATTTCCGCCATGATGCTTACTAACTCCTTGTATACAGTTTAGTTCAGTTTAACATAATTGTTACGACACGTTGTAAAGTGATTGACCTATTCATTGTTAACGCTTACAATTAAATTATAAATTGGTCAGACCAATATTACAAACAGATTATTTATTGGAGGGTGTACCATGGTCGAAGGTTTAAAAGGGTTATATGCAGCTTTACTCGTTCCATTTGATGAAAATGGACAAGTGAAAGAACAAGGTTTAAGAGCGATTATCCGTAACGCGATTGACGAACAAAAATTAGACGGCTTGTACGTTAATGGCAGTTCGGGTGAAAACTTTTTAATGAATACTGAACAAAAGAAAGAAGTATTCCGAATTACAAAAGATGAAGCCAAAGATGATATTCGATTAATTGCACAAGTCGGTTCTCTAGATTTAAATGAAGCAATCGAACTTGGGAAATACGCGACTGAACTTGGTTATGATTCACTATCAGCTGTTACACCATTTTATTATCCATTTACTTTTGAAGAAATTCGAGATTATTATTTTGCTATTATTGAAGCAACTCAAAATAATATGATTGTCTATTCTATTCCTGGATTAACAGGTGTGAATATTTCAATCCAACAATTTGAAGAGCTTTTCCAAAACGAAAAAGTCATCGGTGTGAAATATACAGCGCCAGACTTCTTCTTACTCGAACGTTTACGTAAAGCATTCCCAGATAAATTAATTTTCTCTGGTTTTGATGAAATGCTTGTACAAGCAGCTATTTCAGGTGTTGACGGTGCGATTGGCTCTACATTTAATGTGAACGGTCACCGTATTCGTGAAATTTTTGAAAAAGCCCAAAACGGTGCGATTGAAGAAGCTTACCGTATCCAACATGAAACGAATGATATTATTGAGACAGTACTCGGTATGGGACTTTATCCAACGTTAAAAGCCATTTTAGCTGAAAAAGGCATTGACACAGGTGTACCTAAAGCACCATTCCATCCGTTTAATGAAACACATCGCGATGCATTAAAAACATTGATCAGCCAATATCAACTTTAAAATGACAACGTTATTTAAGAGAATTGTTATACTTTGAATTTGAATTAAAAAGAGTGGAGTTCCAACTATAAATAGAGAAGCAGTTGTTCTTCACTCTTTTCTTTTGCAATATATTGTAAGCGGTTTCTTTAAAAATCATTATATTGAAAATTGAAAGGGGTTTGTTTTTATGGGAACAATTGGCTTTGGTTTTTGGAACTGGATTGCTTTAATTTTATACTTATTGATTATGTTAGCAGTCGGAGCATTTTTTACTAAACGTGCCGGTAAAGATACTGATAGCTTCTTTAAAGCGAGCGGTCGTCTACCTTCTTGGGTTGTCGGATTTTCAATTTATGCTACAACTTTAAGTGCCATTACATTTATGTCGACACCAGAAAAAGCTTATTTAACAGATTGGTCATATATTGCAGGTAACATCGCAATTGTCGCTATTATCCCACTATTGATTCATTTTTATATTCCATTCTTTAAAAAGCTTAAAATTACTTCAGCTTACGAATACTTAGAAGCACGCTTTAATCCTGCAGTACGTGTCATTGGTTCTGCATTATTTATATTATTCCATTTAGGGCGTGTAGCGATTGTCATTTATCTGCCAACACTTGCAATTACAGCAGTTTCTGACATCAATCCATATTTAGTTGCAAGTCTTGTTGGTATTTTATGTATTATCTATACGTTTCTGGGTGGTTTTGAAGGTGTTGTGTGGAGCGACTTCATTCAAGGTGTTATTTTATTAGGTGGCGCACTTGTGATTATTATTATGGGCGTTATTCATATTGATGGCGGTTTAGGCACTGTTGTCAACGAAGCAGTCAGTAACCATAAATTAATCAGTGCAGACAACTGGAAAATGAATGCTGCAGCTGCTGCTATTCCAATCATCTTTCTTGGAAGTGTCTTTAACAACTTGCAACAATATACAGCGAGTCAAGACGTCGTACAACGTTATCAAGCTTCTGAATCTTTAAAAGAGACATCTCATTCAATTTGGACAAATGGTGTGTTAGCACTCATTTCAGCACCACTCTTTTATGGTATGGGGACTGTGCTTTATGTATTTTATGCGACTCATACAACTTTACCAAAAGATTTCAACACATCATCTATCGTACCTTACTTCATCTTAACTGAGATGCCACCATTCGTTGCGGGGCTCATGATTGCGGCTATTTTCGCAGCTGCACAATCAACTATTTCATCAAGTTTAAACTCAATTGCAGCCTGTTTCTCAGTAGATATTAAACAACGCTTCTTCGGAATTAAAAGTGATGCAGCAGAAGTACGTATCGCTCGTGTCACTACTGTTGTCACAGGACTTATCGGTATGCTCATTTCATTATATTTAATCGCGGCAGATTCAAATGACGTTTGGGATCTCTTCTTATTGATTACAGGGCTCTTCGGTGTACCAATTGCAGGTATTTTTGCGGTAGGTATCTTTACTAAACGCACACACGGTGTCGGTGTCATTATCGGTATTTTAGTCGCTGTTATCGTAAGTTATTTCTTACAAGGAAAAGGGATCGGCGGTGCAGGATCACCATTCTATATCTCAATTATCGCCTTTATGACAGCATTTATCGTTGCTTATATCGTAAGTATCATTATTCCAACATCGAAAAAAGATATTTCCGGACTCACTATCTTTGATAAACACGGCGCCATCACTTACGTTCGTAAAACAAAATAACTTAACATATTAAAAAGGTATCTCATCACTTTTGAGACGAGCACTCAGAAGTAGATCAGATACCTTTTCACTTTTGATTAAATAATCCTATCATAATAGTTAACAAACAATAAAATGATTGAACATCATAAAGTAAAAGCGGTGCCACCCAATTCAGAGTAGTACCGCTTTCTCTTATTACACCACGATTTAATTCGATGGTAACGCTAAAAGTTGTTTCTTCAAATCCTTACGAATGACATCCAATGTGTATGGATCATTATACCAGTACACACTAGAATCCACATTAAACGCATGTCCTTTTTGTACCGCTTCTAAATTTTGCCACATGGCTGTTTTTTGGAATTCAGGTTGTGCCGCATCTTTTGCTTTTGCAGTTACAATCACGTCACCTGCATATTTCCCTACTTCTTCTTTAGGCACTTCTGTCCAACCTTCTTTTTTCGTTGCATCTTCTAACGCTTTAGGCATATTCAAACCGAAAGCTTGGTAGAGCACTTCACTTCCACGTCCCCAGTTTTTACCATAAGCATAAATTTTCTTATCAAAGTCTTCAAAAATCGTTACAGTTGCGTCGTCACCAAGATGGGCTTTAATGTCTTTACCATCTTGTGCAGTTTGTTTCTCCCAATCAGCTTTCCACTTTTTCACTTCATCTGATTTGCCAACAATCTCTCCCATAGCTTCTTGTTGTTCAAGATAGTTGTATTGCGCATAGTCAAATGCAAGTGTTGGCGCAATTTTCTTCAATTTATCTGTATTTTTGTCTGTATTGTATGTAATGATTAAATCTGGTTTTAATGTTGCCACTTTCTCAACATCATCCGTACCGACTTTATCAACATCTTTAAATTGTTTTTCAAGGACGGGACTTTGTTTAACTTGATCTGATACACCGACAATATTTGCATCTAGATATTTTAAGCCACCCGCATATGTAGGCGCAAGCACAACAATACGTTTTGGTTCTTTTGGAATATCGACTTTATCTTCACCTTTAGCTGTTTTTAAGTTAAACGCTTTCGTTTCCGCTTTACTGCTTTTATTTTCATTTTGACCACATGCAGCCAAAATTAACATAAATACCAATAATGGTAATAATAATTTCCTCATTTAGTTTTCCTCCAATTGATAATGATTATCATTATTATATAGCGAAACGCCTTTATAATCAATCTTTTTCTAAACAAAACTTTTTAAATTATTAAAATGGGTGTTTCATAAACGTTTGTTACATACTTAATTTTGTTTTTTAATCACTGTATTCAATAAGCAATATTGTATATGACGATTTTAACTATTATTCTCGTAACGACAATAAAAAAGCAGAAATGACATTCATTATATCGTGCCATTTCTGCTCAATATTTCTAGTTCAATATACTTCATGTACATCCTTTTAGCGTGTATCGTAACTTTTCGGTAAAGTCTTCACCCACGTAAATAAGACAATCGTTTGTAATATCACCATCACCAATAATCCAAGTCGAATCATTGTCACATCCACCATGAAAATTGAAAATCCCACTACAATATACAAACTGATTAACAATTGTATTTTCTTTTTCATCGTATAGCCACGATATTTTCGAAAATCTTCAACGTACGCTTGATACACTTTGGTTTGAATCAACCAATCATGAAATCGGTCGGAACTTTTCGCAAAACAGAGTACAGCGACAAGTAAAAAAGGTGTTGTAGGTAGTAATGGTAACACTGCTCCTGCAAACCCTAATAATGTAAAGATACCCCCTATGCCCAGTAAAAGATATCGCATCATCCTATACTCCTCTATTCATTTTAAATTAGCGCGCATACATAGTGCCGAACTTTTTTCTCTAAACCTATCATATCGACTCTTTCACTAAAACACAATGGTCTTTTATGAACTGCGTTACTTATATATTATTTTGGCGTTCAGTCATCGCTTGTTGTGCAATTTTAGTATAAGCCATGTCCTGCATCGGCGGATTGTGTAATCCCGCGCGCATATCTCTAAAATATCTTTGCAATGGACGGTCCATTTCTAAACTTTTCGCACCGACAATACGCATCGCTATATCAATGACGTCCAAGCCTTCATTCATCACTACGACCTTACTCGCTGCAGTTTCTGCCCCAATATTATCTTGAGGTGTGCGTGTTTGATAAGCACGTGCGGTACTCCACAGTAAATGTCTTGCAGTAATTAATTTCGTTTCCATTTGACCCATATTTTGTTGGACAACCGGTAAATCAGCAATTGGTCCTTCTATACTATTGGGGCTATAATCCAACGCAAAATCAACTGCATAATCTCTCGCTGCTTGAGCAATCCCTAAATAAGTCGCCGGAATATGTAGCAACCATCCATTTTGATACGGTGGGCCTTCTCCTCTGATTTCGATAAGCATGTTTGAATTCACTTGGACATCATTTAGTATTACATCATGACTTTCTGTAGCACGCATGCCAACCATATTCCAATTATTGGCAATTTCTAGGCCAGGCGTCCCTTTTTCAACCATAAAAAAGCCGACTTGTTCTTTTTCAGGGATATAAGCTACCACGATGATATGTGTCAAGGCAGGACTCATCGACGTAAATGTTTTGACGCCATTTAAAATATAGTAATCATTCTCAAAACGTGCATAAGTTTGAGGACGTCCACCTCTTGTAGGGCTACCTGTTTCAGCTTCACTCACCGCTCTATTCGCCAACGCCCCATTTTTCACTGCTTCGGCAAAATCTTCTAATATCGCTTCGTCCCAAATTCGGCGCTCAAACACTTCACCTACTAATGCCACATGCCACCCAATAGAAAGCGCTGTCGGCCCATCAATCGAACCGAGAACTGACTGGAGGATGACCATATCTTCTAAAGTTGCCCCCCGTCCACCGTATGATTGCGGTAACGTGAGTTGCGTATACCCTTCGTCAACCAACCACTGAATATTTTCATGTGGAAAACGATGCTCATGATCATTATTTTGAGCATATTTTGTTAATTGATCACGATGCGCTTCAAGTTTTGCAACCCATTCTTTCTGTACAGCAGACTGGATTAACACAGATTTCATTTCTAAAACCTCTCAATCTTTTTATTTCTTATCTACTTAGTCAACATTATAATACAAATATGTGCGAATGCCTAATCCGAGTTCGAAAATAAGTTTTAATTTTTATCATGTTTTATAAAGTTAAATACTTATTTTAATGCACTTTTATAGGCCTTCCAATCATGCTCGTTTAGAAAATTTTTTCTGAGCAATTTAAAAAAGCGACAAAAAGCAAATTCAGTTCACTTTCTGTCGCTTATTATCCATCCCTTTTTCACTATTCTGCTAGACAAAAATATACGTAACGATTTGTCATAATGAATAGTGGTTTTTCTTGGATACATCGCTGCTAGAAACAGATTGCATGCTATCCAATCCGCAACTACTTTACGCTATATCCAACAGTCATCCTTGTTCTTTGCCCGCTCAAGCTGAATGATGTCGTCATTAATTATAGTAAAGTCTCAATTTCGTTAAATAAGCCAGCAATTTTTTCGTATTGCTCTTTTGAAACTTCAATGATAACTGTTCTTTCATCTTGTTCATTACGTTTTTTAGTTAAGAAACCAAAGTCTTTTAGCTTTTGCATCGCTTTTGTAATATAGTATGGCTTAAATTTTGAAGCTCTAATAATATCTTTAACGTTATATGTTTCTTGTTGATGTTCCAAAATAAACGTTAAGATAAAGAGTTCTTCATAAGTTAAGCTATACTTCTTCTTAATTTCTGTGTAAATCCCTTTTGTCGTGAAGCTGATCGTCATTAATTCTTTCATATTTTTGATTTGATATTTTTCCATACGCTTACCCCCTATAGATAAGTGCCAAGTTTAATAGGTTTCTTGTCTAATTTTTCTAATAACTATATTAACTTGGAAATTTAATATTTTAACGTTTATATTTTAAACCGAATCTGTCTTTTTTTCAATTACTTTCTGAGTATCGTTTCTGAAAAAAATTTTGTTATTTTTTCTTTAGTAAAATAAGCGTTGTACTAAAATGCCTAATATAAGCGAAAATAAAGATTATAAACAAATTAATTTTAAGCTTCGATTTTAATTGAACAACAATTGAGTTTTGTGCAAATGTCTTATTAACAATCAATCACAACGCGTAGAAGAAATAAAAAAAATAATAACCTACAAAGTGAAATACTTTGTAGGTTAAATTATTAAATATTCATTTTTAAGCTATCGTCAACAATAATAAATATTTAAACTAAAGAACTGGAACAATAAACATTAAATGAATATGTTATTGTTATTATTTTTTGTTAACAATGTTATCAATTAAACTTAAGCCTGCTAAAGATGCCACGTCGATTGCGTGTTGTGCACCTTCTTTACCTTGGCCTGCTTCAATGTGTTTGTAAATCGCACCAGTTAATACACCTAGTGTTAAAATTGAAGCAAGTTGAGAAAAACGTTTGTCAAAGATACTAATTGCGAAAAGACCCGCAGCTACAGCTTCAGTAATACCGATAACTTTAACCATGCCTTCTGGTAATTTGAACATTTCGAAAGCGTCCTTCATACCTTGGTCACCTTTCAATTTTGGTTGAGCTGCATCATATAAGTGTTTTGCAACCTTTAAGTTTGTAACGTAACGTAAAATCATTTCTAAATTCCTCCTATTTGTTTTCAAAATATGAATCGACGATAGGTTTTACCTTTTCCCCAAAAAGTCTAATTGCATGCATTGTTCTTTCATGTGGCATAGAACCTAATGGTAAGTGTAACATAAATCGTGTAATACCTAATGCCTCGACTGTATCAATAATTTTTTGTGCGACAGTTTCTGGACTACCGACGTACATCGCACCATTTGGACCAATCTCTCTTTGGAAATGCTCATTAGAGAACGGTGGCCATCCTCTTTCTTTAGCTAATACATTGTGATGTGCTTCTACACTTGGATAAAATTCACGTTGCGCTTGTTCATCTGTATCAGCAACGTAGCCCCAAGAATGAGAAGCAACTTGAAGTGTGTCACCCTTATGACCATTTGATTCAGCAACCGCTTTGTACATCGCAATATTACGTCTAAATCTTTTTGGGTCACCACCTATTATCGCATAAGTAATTGGTAATCCTAATGATCCTGCTTTTAATGATGACTCTGGTGTGCCCCCAGTTGCTAACCACACTGGTAATTCTTTTTGTACCGCACGTGGATATACGCCACGTCCATCAATGTTTGGTGTGAGTGCACCTTCCCAGTGTATAATTGTATTTTGATTAATTTTTAATAATAGCTCTAATTTTTCATCAAAAAGTTGTTCATAATTTTTAAGATCGTAACCAAATAATGGGAAAGATTCAATAAATGAACCTCGACCAGCCATAATTTCTGCACGTCCATCAGATAACGCATCAATTGTCGCAAATTGTTGGTAAACACGAATTGGATCATCTGATGATAAGACAGTTACTGCAGATGACAATTTAATATTTTTAGTAACAGCCGCTGCTGCCGCAAGTACTGTTGTTGGGCTAGATACAGCGTAATCAGGGCGGTGATGTTCCCCTAAACCATAGACGTCAAGGCCTACTTCATCTGCGAGTTTAATTTCTTCAACAATATTACGGATACGTTCGCCGTTTGAAATTGCTGGTAATACACCATTTTCTGTATGCATATCTTGGTTATCTGCAAAAGATGTCAATCCTAATTCAATTTTCATCTTAGCACCACCTTTCAAGTATAAAATTTATACTGTGATTATATCCCTTACTCAAGCTATTTGTCAATAAGAAACATTCCGATTTCATTTTATAACGTGCACATCTTAAAATAACGCTATTTTTCTATTAATTTTATGGTTAAACAATCATACTTTATTCTATTTTCTTATATATAATAGGAAAAAACTCGTTCATTGACTTTTAATACAACATATTTATTCACATTAACAAAAGATTCAATTGATTACTTACGATTTATTGAAAAGCATGTTTAAATATTAATACACTATACCCTTTTATTCATATTTTAATGCATAAATATACCCGGATTAATGCATTGTGTATATTTTTCCTTTTATTTCCATAACACAAAAAGTTCAAAAAAATTGGCGCCGAAATGTTATTGTAACTATATTACAATTATGTAACAAAATATTTTAAACTACTTTCAAAATTTTTCTTTTCTACTTATAAATCCCTCAACAAAGGCGTTTATGAACCTTCTAAATGTTACATCTATTTTCATCAAAATGAGTAAACATTACAAAACAAAGAAGTACTACACAAGCGAATTTTTTTCTGATACAGTATATATCGTTATTAGACCACAGCAAGTTGGTTTATACTTATGCAAAAATCAAATCACACTTTAGTGAATTAACTTTATAATCTTGAACAAATTATCTAGGAGGATTTTTTTACAATGAAAAAATTAATCGCTACAACTACAATCGCTACAGCAGGAGTTGCTGCTTTCACATTAGCTCACGGTCACGACGCAGAAGCAGCAGAATACAATGGTGGATACAACCCACAAGACCCAACATCTTACAGCTACTCTTACACAATCGATAACGCAGGTAACTACCATTTCACATGGGAAGGTAACTGGTCACCAGCACAATTCAACGGTGGTAACGCATCAGCTTCTTACTACACTGGTTACGATGCAACAGCGGGTGCTTCATACACTCAACCAACTCGTACTTACAGCGCACCAACACAACGCTACAGTGCGCCATCATACACAACACAAACAACAAGCACATCTAGCTCATACAGCTCACATGATTATTCATCATCTTATACAACGACTTCAACGTCAACACGTTCAGTATCAAGAGGTAGTTCAAGTGCGAACTTATACACTGTAGGCCAATGTACTTACTACGTATTTGATCGTGTAGGTGGTAAAATTGGTTCAACTTGGGGTAACGCAAACAACTGGGCAAACGCAGCAGCACAAGCAGGTTACACAGTGAACCACCGTCCAGCAGCAGGTGCGATTTTACAAACGACTGTAGGTGCTTTCGGTCACGTAGCCTATGTTGAAGGTGTTAACGGTGATGGTTCTGTACGCGTATCAGAAATGAACTACGGTTACGGTCCTGGTGTGGTAACAAGCCGTACAATCTCAGCTGCTCAAGCTGCATCATACAACTACATTCACTAATATTTATTACTAATATATGAAACCCTCTGCATGATTTGTGCAGAGGGTTCTTTTGAATATCGCCACTGTGCTGAAGATCAATCGCTTGTCTTTCATTAACAGTATATTTTGGGACTTTATAACCAGTATGCAAT
Source organism: Staphylococcus cornubiensis (assembly GCF_900183575.1). Classification (GTDB taxonomy): domain Bacteria; phylum Bacillota; class Bacilli; order Staphylococcales; family Staphylococcaceae; genus Staphylococcus; species Staphylococcus cornubiensis. Next base: position 217,480 of record NZ_FXUZ01000002.1, on the reverse strand, counting down.
CGTTATCCAATAACCAAACGCAAAAAAGTAGAGCAATGGAAAGTTTTCCATATCTTTAGCTTTCATTTGCTTAATAACGACATGCACACCTATCCCTACAAATACTGCTGTTAAAACAAAACGTACGACGAGCATTATCGTCATTGCACCGGAAACCAACAGGCTTGGGACACTTGTCGCAAAAATGACAAGTGTTAACAATACAATCATCACTGTATATACGATAGTGTCTATAGAGCGATAAAGATGAGAATAAGTCCAAGCCACAATAAAACCAAACACAGTGACGAGTGCTATTTCATGCATTCGCTCATATAAATGAAGGGCATCAGTCTTATACAGTACAATCGCTACAAAATACAGTATAAGACTAATGACCCATGATATTACAGAAGGACTTTTTAGTTGTTGTTGATCGTGATTGATGTATCGGTGAATCCCAAACCATAATAGAATCATCGCTACTAGAACTATTAAGTAAAAAATGGAATCACCTCTTCATGTTTATATTATTACCGTTTTTCATATCACTAAAACATATATGATTCAATTCTTTCAAATTTTCTTTTTATTTCGATGATTTTTCTATAATCTCACAGTAAGATAAATCTCTTTTTTCATACATCAATCGTTTAAAATCATAAAAAAGTATATACCTTAAAATCAGTTGTGTTTGATTTTAGGATATATACTTTTGCTAGTCAAACAATGTCTATGCGTGTTTTTTCTTTTTAATGCCTATGCCTGTAAATCCATAGAATAGTGCAATCAGTACACAAAGATAACATGGCACTGCCCAAATGAAAAATTGGCCAACGCCGACACCGAGTTGTTGTGTATAATAGATTCCTGATGTTCCCCATGGAATGAGTGGGATGAGCATCGTACCAGAGTCTTCCAATGTTCGCGATAAATTCACACGATCTAAATCCATTTTGTCATACATTTGCATAAGTAGGACACCGACCATAATAATGACCACTGAGGCAACACCTGCCGCGAGTACCATCATTAAACTTCCGATGACAGTCACAAGTATGAGTTGACCACGTGAATTAATATTTTTGGAGATACTATGCAAAATCACGTCTAGACAACCTGCTTTTTCGACAATGCCTGCAAATGCATATCCACAAAAGATAGTCACTAAAATTTGCGTCATGCTCATCATGCCACCTTGTTCGATCAATGATAATGCCTTTTCTGATAACCCTTCTTGACCGAGTAGCATATCTGGTTTAAAACCGCTAAATGTCGCTATGAAACCGTTATTTAATTGAAAACCGTTGTTCAACCAACCGACTAAAATAGCCACAACACTTGAAATCAGCATTGATGGCACAGTTGACATTTTAGCTAACAGACAAATAACGATGACAATCAGTGGTAGCCAAACGAAAAAATTAATATGATACATCGTTGCAATGTCTTTTAATAACGCATCAATTTGTGCGGTATTCGTCTGAACTGAAAAATTTCTTGATGCGATATGCCAAACGATGAGTCCAATGATAGAAGCCGGCACAGTCGTCCAAATCATGTGTTTAATATGACTGAAAATATTTACGCGTGTTACTAATGATGCCAAATTGGTCGTATCTGACAATGGTGACATTTTATCACCAAATACTGCTCCTGAAATAATCGCACCGGCTGCCATACCTGCTGGAATATCCATATGTAAACCAATCGCCATTAATGCAATACCCGCTGTAGATGCTGACCCCCATGCTGTCCCTGTTGCAACTGAAGTGATTGCGGAAATGATAAACGCCGAAATCAAGAAATAACTCGGACTTAAAAATTTCAAGCCATAATAAATCAATGCCGGCACAGTCCCTGAATACATCCATGAACCGACAATGATGCCCACGGTTAATATGATGAATATCGCAGGCATCGCTGTGGCTAAACGATCAGTGATCCCTTCTTCTAGATCTTTCCAACGTAAGCCGACACGCCGTGCAATCCATGCTGCATAAGCTGCCGAAATAATTAATAAAGGTTGTACTGGTATTTTAAATATTATAAATCCTACACAGACAACAATCATCATGACGATAATGGTTGAAAGTGACTCTAGTAAAGTAGGTTTTCTTTTCATACACAACACACTCCCCTTTGTATTATTAGTAAGAAGCTAACCCTACATTCTCTCTTCCTAAATATTCGATTGTTAAGCCCTCATTGAAAAAGTCACGTTCTAAGATGGTTGACGCGATAACGATAATAGCATCAATGTTCGGTGTAGGCACCCCTATTTCTCTCCCCAAACTTGACCATAATACGAGACCATAAGCGATATCTTCAGTTAGATAACGGTTGTTGACTTTGTTAGGACCTGGAATACGTGAAAACACCGGACTATGGTTAAACAACTTGTTCAATGGTTCATCTTCCAATTCACGTTCTAAATAACCACGTGCAATACGAGCTTCTTTCGCTGTTTCTAATTCAAATCCTAGCTTGCGTCCTAAAGTTAAACGTTCCACTTCAACCGCATGTAATAGACGTACTGTATGATTTGTAATCCCTTCTTTATACAACGCAAAATCGCCACTGTAATCAATACGTCCGACATTCAATAACGTTGGTCCTGGGTGTACTTCTGGGTTACCATTTTCTAAATTCGTACGCCATAAACTTTCTTCTTTCACGATATAAGGATAAAGTGATTCTACCTTTTTAAATGTTTGCGTTAAATCTTTTTCATTTAATGTAGAGAAATAAACTTTACGTACATTTAATGATAAATCAACTGAAGCTGTTTCAAAGTTGACGCGTGTCCCATATGTTAATGTATTGGCCTCTGCAAAGATAGGACGTGTTTCGATTTTGTATTCTTCTAACACTTTAATAAAACGTGCTGAGCCCATTGCTGCCGCCATATTAAAGAAGATGATTTGATCATTATTGATGTGTGATGACATCAGTTCCGCATAATATTCGATAAATGAAGATGGTATACACAACATAACAATTTCAGCACCCTCTAAGACATAGCCCATGTCGTCGCTAATATTTGTGAATGCCACAAAACTTTCTGTGCCCTCGTTATTAAAATTAAAACCACCTTGTTCAATGGCGTAATCAAATTTACTGATGGATTGGTTACGACAATAAAGTTTAACTTGATGTCCTTGATTCGCCATATCTACTGCCGCTGTAACAGCCCCATTACCTGATCCTACAATTGCTATTTTCATATGTTTACCCTTCTTTCTGTTTTTTTCTTTTTGATGTCGTGTCATCGAATTGTGACTCAACATGAATCGTAACAGAACGATTATAAAAAGAAAACAATTTTTTGAATGTCACAACGTACTAATGATGGTGTTGCTTGTTTATACCCTATATGAGACGAATTATGTTGCTATAGGTCTTTTATTTTTAGTCTTACTTGCTCAAGGCTATCCATATGAAACGTTCCAAGCCTATCAAGGACTTACTATAAAGTAGAGGTAATTTTTGCATTCTACAGCTCAGGTCAGCATTAATGCTTTCCGTTACATATGTGTTGTGCTAATCAAAGCAAACGATCGTATCAATCAACTTTCTAAATATTACATTCGCTGTAACATCTATCATTACAAAAGTTTAAAATTGAAACTAAATAGCGCATGAAATTCACATTTTGAGATGATTTATGCAGTTGTCACAAGATTACATAGTGTCCCATTAGAGTTTTAATTCAATTACAAAACTGTAACATTCCACACAGGCGACTCAATTTTTGATAAAGTTCATATTGTCGTTAAAAGAACGATTGATTTAAATACTCTAACTTTAAAAATATCTAAATTAAAATAAACAACCAAAATATCTAGGAGGACTTTTATTATGTTAAAAAAATTCGCTACTACAACTACATTAACTGCAGGATTAGGTGCTGCTGCAGCGGTGGGCTTACACCACGATAACGCAGATGCTGCTGAGGGTAACTATAGCTATTCATACAGCTACAACTACGGCTACAACACAAATGCACAAGGTAATACAAACTACAACTACAATGCAAACAGCAATCAATCATACACGAACGGTCAAAACACTACAACTACATCAACTTCAACACAATCAACTGGCGTATCTAGCGCTGGAAACTTATACACACCTGGTCAATGTACTTGGTATGTTTACGACAAAGTTGGCGGTGAAATTGGTTCAACTTGGGGTAACGCAAACAACTGGGCAAGCTCAGCAGCTGCTGCAGGTTTCACAGTAGATAATAAACCAGAAGAAGGTTCAATCTTACAATCAAACGCAGGGCCAATGGGTCACGTTGCATACGTTGAATCAGTGAATGAAGATGGTTCAATCACAGTATCTGAAATGAACTATGACGGCGGGCCATTCAGCGTAAGTTCACGTACAATCTCTGCTTCAGAAGCGGCTTCATACAACTACATCCACGTATAAGATGTCAAAAATATCATGATTAAAAAAACCATTGTTGTCACACGATACAGCAATGGTTTTTTATGTTGTCTTTGAACATGCCCTTCTCCCTATTTCAATCTTGCCTATACATTCGTGTTCATTATATGATGGCATTATATGATTTTAAGGAGGCAATTTTCATGCAATGGACAAAAGTGATTTTTGCAGGTCTGATGGAAGTCGTTTGGGTCATCGGCTTAACACATTCTCATCAGCTTTACCAATGGATTCTGACCATTGCGATTATTAGTTTAAGTTTTTGGATGATGGTATCCGCTTCACGTGTCTTACCCGTCGGCACAGTATATGCTGTATTTGTAGGCATCGGCACTTTAGGTACTGTCATTGTAGGTATGCTGTTCTTCAATGAGTCAGTCAGCTTAGTCAAACTTTTCTTCATCGCAACATTACTTATAGGGGTAATCGGACTCAAGTTAACGACAGATAAGGCAGGTGAACAGCAATGAGTTGGTTTGCCCTCTTATTAGCAGGATTATTTGAAGTTTTAGGAGTGCTTTGGTTAAACGAATATGCACGTCATCACCAAAAACGTTACATTGTATTACTTGCTGTCACGTTCGCACTCAGCTTATTAAGTCTTTCTTGGGCGATGCAAGTCATTCCAATGGGTACAGCTTACGCGATTTGGACAGGAATTGGCACAGCAGGCGGTACCATTTTAAGCATGGTCGTTTATCATGAATCGAAACAGTTTTTAAGAATCTTTTTTATTTTGTTGATTATCATATCTGCTGTAGGACTGAAGTTAGTCGTGTAACTTGCATTCCTTGTAATCTAGAAAGGGGTTTCATATACTAGAGGAGAAAGGTGGGAATCGCATATGAAAAAAGTATTTATCGCAGGTCCTATCCCAGAAAAAGGACTTGAAATATTAAAGGCAAATTTTGAGGTAGAGATGTACGAAGGTGAAGGCATTATTGATAAAGAAACACTCAAAAATGGTGTGAAAGATGCTTTCGGACTTGTAAGTTTATTATCTACAGAAGTCGATCAAGAAGTCATTGATAGCGGCTCAGAATTACAATTTATCGCAAACTATGGGGCAGGTTTTAATAATGTCGATGTCGATTATGCGCGTTCAAAAAATATCGATGTTTCGAATACACCTAAAGCTTCTACTAACTCTACAGCTGAGTTAACAATGGCTATTTTACTCGCTGCTGCACGTCGCGTTGCTGAGGGAGACCGCTTAATGCGCAATGAAGGATTTAACGGTTGGGCACCGTTATTTTTCCGCGGACGTGAAGTTTCTGGCAAAAAATTAGGCATTATCGGATTAGGTGAAATTGGTACGGCTGTTGCGCGTCGTGCGAAAGGATTTGATATGGATATTCTATACACAGGTCCACATCAAAAACCTGACAAAGAACGCGAATTAGGCGCACAATATTTAGATTTAGACACATTACTACAAACAGCTGATTTCGTTGCGATTAATGCCGCATATCATCCGTCAATGCGTCACATGATTGATACGCCTCAGCTTGAAATGATGAAACCAACAAGCTACTTAATCAATGCTTCTCGCGGACCTATCGTGCATGAAGCTGCATTATTAAAGGCGCTTCAAAACAAAACAATTGAAGGTGCAGCACTTGACGTTTATGAATTTGAACCAGAAATCACTGAAGGTCTTAAAGAATTAGACAATGTTGTCATTACACCACATATCGGTAATGCTACTTTCGAAGCACGTGATATGATGGCAGAAATCGTTGCGAAGAACCTTGTTAAAAAAGCAAATGGTGAAACACCGGACTATATTGTGAACGAAGCAAAATAAGTTCAGTTTATTTTTATTAGACATTAAAGTGATGGGGCAAAATTATTTTTGTTTGTTTCCTACGATTTGTCAAGGTAGTGTTAATTAAAATTGATATCACTGAACTAGACCGTTCAATTTTCTTTTATCGTTTAAATCTCTATAATTATCGATCACATTAAATAAACGGGATAGATGACACAGTGTCGACTGTGGTACCTATCCCGCTTTTTTGTTATTCACTTTTAGTACGATACAAAATACGCGTTTGTTGTTTCATCACCCATGTTGGCAGTATTCGCATACATCGATTTCTCATTTTAATACTTAGGCCATTGGATTTTTGTGCCATTTTACCAATTTTTCGAGAACGCTTCGTTATTTTTTGTGTATGTTTCACGCGTAATCGATCATAACGTTTTAATGCCGTTTCAAGTGTGTCATATTTTTTCAAGACATTCGCTAAAACGATTGCGTCTTCCATCGACTGTCCTGCACCTTGTCCCATGTTCGGTGTCGTCGCATGTGCTGCATCACCTAATAAAACGATATTCTTTTGGTACACGAATGTCGACAGTGACTTCAAATCATAAATGTCATGATGTAAAATCGCTGTTTCAGGTTGCAAATCTAATACTTTTCGGACAGGTTCTGGAAAATGATTAAAATACGCTTGTAAATATGGTTTATTAAACTTTTTAAAATACATATCATTTTCTTTCGCATTCATTGTCGCAAACCAATACACACGCCCGTCAAGTAACGGTACAATTCCGAAACGCCCTTTTTGACCCCAATATTCATCCGCTATTGGCTTTAACAGGTCCATATCTTCTACAATACCTCTAAAACATGTGTAACCTTGATACTGTACTTTACTTTTAGGTTGAACTGCTTGTCGAACCTTGGAATGAATGCCATCTGCACCAATAATCATATCGACTTGTACTGCATTTTGTTGTTTAAAGTGAATCGTTGCAGTTGTACCATCACTTTCGACATGTGTCACTTCATGATTGAAATGAAATAATGTATCATCCAAATATGACTTTAACAGATCAACTAACTTTTGACGTTCTAATGTCACATTCGTCTTATCTTCGCTTAAAGGCAATGTATTTAATAAATTTCCTTTCTCATCAAAAATACGCATCGCTGTCAGCACTTGACCCGCATTTTTAATTCCTTTCGCAAGATCATGTTGACCAAGTAATTGAATGACATTGTCTCCAATACCGATACCCGCACCCACTTCACGAATAGCGTCTTCTTTTTCATAAATAGAGATATCGTGTCCCTGTGCTCGAAGCATAATGGCAGCAGTAAGGCCCCCAATGCCAGCGCCCACAATACCAATTTTCATATCATCACCCCGTTATTTATCTTTTCTTATAAAAATCTTTTCGAATATCATCTTTTTTAATGCCATATTTTTTGTAATAGGCTTCCATACGTTCAGCAATTTTAGAAGGCCAATCAATGTCACTCGCATATTGATTCGTAGCCGGATTTTGTGGATTCCATCGCATTTGATATAAGTTGAGCTGTCCATTTTCAAAGTATTGATTTCTTACAAACGATGCGCCACCTTTAATCGCTTTATCTGGTGACGTCCATCCAGCTTTTTCAGCATAGCTTGCTCCTGTCTTTACGGCTTGACGATCAAATGCGCCAATTCCAAAAAAGTTGTAGTAACGTGCGTCTCCTTTGCGTAAACCTCTCGCTAAAGCAGACTGACCTTCTCCTGTTTCTAACTGCGCATGACTCACTAAATATATCACATTTACATCATTTTCTTTTTGAGCCTCTAGAAAAGCTTTCCCATGCCCTTCTAAAATCCCTTTACCTTTCAGCATTTCATTCACTTCATCTTCGGACATTTGAATCGGTTCAGATAAATCCATATACATCAAATCTGAATCTTTGCGGTCCACAGTCATTGCCGCTTTCACATCCTGTTCAGAAGCATTTATGAATCGGTTGCCTTTTGATTTTGTATGTAACGCATCGCCTTGAACTTGTTTATCAAAGGCCTCATCGAATGTATGTGTTTTATCATTTTTAAAGAGCGTTGTTTCATTTATCACAAATAAAATCACAAATAACGTAAACAAAAAAAGAATAATAACTTTAAAAACGTTGACTTTACGCGATCGTTTCATCTCATAAGCTCCTTTTCACAATTAGACGTTACCTTGACATATAAATCATCACTAACACAACACATAAAACAACAAAGTAAGCGATATTGACCATTATTTTCACTACGCGCTTACCGTGATATAACATATTAAATAATACAAGACTTAAACCTAAAGAAATTAAAAAGCAGACGAGCGCAATCCATGCACTGACAAAAACGAGCAAGATTAACCCCAAAACTAAAAAGACGTTGGAAATAATTCCTAATATTTTAATCTTTTTTGTATCCATTTTTCCACCTCTTTCATACCTGTATTATTTTATCATGAAAAACTGCTCATCGCGACACAGCATTCATTCTTTAGCAGTTGAACAAATTGATTTGCTAGATGTGCCAGCACGCTTCAATACTAAAAAACTATAACCGCTAACAAAATTGCACTTATTTTCAAACAGAAGTCACCGATTCATCTTGGAGGATTAGACATTTTGGAGTGATGGTGTTTCGTTTCCCCTAATGTTATTCTACTTTTTTATTTTGTAATAGATGTCACACTTTTAACTATTGTTACTTTCAAAGATTGCATACTCATTAAAATGTACTAAAACCGCTCAAAACAAAAAGTGGAATGACATTAACTGCCACTCCACTCCGAAATGTTTCAAAAATTAATCGCGAGACATCCCTTTTAACAAATTCAAAAAGTAAGTCAAACTTTGATTCATCTCATCATCCTTCAATACACGCATTAATCCTGTCATAGATGTACGTGCATGTGGACTTGCCTGGTTCGCCACACGTATACCACGATTCACTTTATTCAATAACACACGCAGTTCATCAGTTTGTAAATCACCGAGTAAAAACAACATCTGCCCCATATTGTGAATCACACCTGCATACTGGTCTTTATTCAGTTCAGCTGTCACTTTTTCTGTAATGACACCTCGTTGTTTCACTGCACCATTCAATGCATCCAAAATTTTAGCGTCATCTAATGTACGAATAAGGTCGATTGCTTTTAAAATACTGTCTTTATTCTCCGCAATCGCATCTGTCACTTGTGATAAACTTTCTGCTTTAATTTCTGCTTCACTTTTTTCAATACGCTTAATTTTTCTAATACGTTCAGCCATTATTTCATCACCTGATCCCCTGGGAAGACATAATCAGGTCTCGCCCATTTTTTATCAACACGTACGCTGTATTGTGGATTTCTCGTTTGATTACGGAAGTTTGTTGGATTCAGTGGTGATTTACCACGTTTACTTAAAATTTCCATACGACAACTTGTAGATTTATAAGCAGGTGTATGTGTTTCTGGATCTGTCACACTGCTTGTTAAATAGTTGATTGCCGCTGCACTATTGTCATTAAGTGGTAAATAAATTTGTTTACCTGATACACGCTCTGTCACATGGACGTGCATTGTTGCTTCACCATGTTCAGAAATCAACTTCACTGCTGCCCCTTCATGAATACCACGTTCTTTTGCGAGTTCTGGTGATACTTCTACAAACGCTGTTGGCATTTTGTATTTTAATCCTGGCACTTTGTAAGTCATATTACCTTCATGGAAATGCTCGAGTACACGACCATTATTTACGTGTAAATCGTACGTTTCATTTGTTTTATAGAAATTGTTGAAATCAAGTGCAAAGAATTTCGCTTTACCATTATCAAAGTTAAAGCGTTCTGTGAATAATAATGGCGAATCAGTACCATCTGCATCTACTGGCCATTGTAAACTGTTATAGCCTTCTAAACGATGATATTTCACACCGGCAAACATTGGTGTTAAGTCTGAGGCTTCATCCATAATTTCAGCTGGATGTTTATAACCCCAATCGAAACCGAGTTCTTTCGCAATCATTTGTGTAATTTGCCAGTCTGGTTTTGAGTCACCAAGTGGTTCTAACACTTGATATAAACGTTGGAAACGACGCTCAGTGTTTGTGAATGTACCGTCTTTTTCTAATGATGGACTTGCTGGTAAAATAACGTCTGCATATTCAGCAGTAAATGTTAGAAATTCATCTTGAACGACAAGGAAGTCTACTTTTTCAAGTGCGGCTTGAACATAGTTAATATTTGAGTCTACAATACCTGTATCTTCACCTAAAATAAATAGACTGTGTACGTCACCTGCGTGAATATGATCCATCATTTGGTGGTTATCGTAACCCGGATGATTTGGTAATTTCACACCCCAACCCGCTTCATAACGACCACGCGCTTCATCATCAGCAACACCTTGATAACCTGGTAATTTGTCCGGCATACTACCAAAGTCAGAGCAGCCTTGAACGTTATTATGACCACGTAACGGATAAGAACCTGCACCTGGTTTCATGTAGTTACCTGTTGCTAATAATAAGTTAGAAATTGCTGTACTTGTATCCGAACCTGTCTCTTGTTGTGTCACACCCATCGCCCAACAAATTGCGACAGTATTCACACTGACAATTTCTTTGGCTAGATGAATGAGACGTTCTTTCGAAATACCTGTATGTTCTTCTGCAAATTCCATTGTATATGGCTTAAGTGATTCATAATATTCATCAAAATGGTCAACCCACTCATCGATAAATGATTGTGCATGCCAACCTTGGTCAATGATATATTTTGTCACAGCTGATAACCATACTAAATCCGTACCTGGATAAGGTTGGTAAAATTCATCTGCACGTTGCGCCATTTCATGTTTACGAATATCGAACACATGAAGTTTTGTGCCGAACAACTTGTGAGAACGTTTAATACGAGAAGCGATAACAGGGTGTGCTTCAGCTGTATTCGTACCGATTGTAATCACCATTTCTGCTTTACCGATGTCTTCAATGGAACCTGAGTCCCCACCATGACCGACTGTACGGAATAAACCTTTTGTCGCTGGTGCTTGACAATATCTTGAACAGTTATCGATATTGTTCGTACCGATGACTTGGCGTGCGAGTTTTTGCATTAAGTAAGACTCTTCATTCGTTGCTTTTGAAGATGAAATAAATGACAGTGCGTCTGGGCCGTATTGATCTTTAATTTCTTGCATACGTCCAGCCACATGTTTGATTGCTTCATCCCATTCAACTTCTTCAAATTGATCACCACGGCGAATCAATGGTTTTGTTAAACGTTCTTCTGAATTAACGTAATCCCAACCGAATTTACCTTTCACACATGAAGAAATTTTGTTTGCTGGTGAATCATGAGAAGGTTGTACTTTTAAAATTTCACGGTCTTTTGTCCAGACTTCGAAACTACAACCTACACCACAATATGTACAAACCGTTTTCGTCTTTTTAATACGTTCTTCACGCATTGCCGCTTCTGAATCAGACACTGCAAATAATGGACCATAGCCTGTTTCTGCTTTCTTCGTCAAATCAATCATAGATGCTAGTGAACCTGGCTCGATATCTGTCATAAAGCCTGCATTACCGACCATATTATTCTCCATCATCGCATTACATGGACAAACTGTCGCACATTGACCACAGCCTACACATGATGAATCATTAATTGAGACGTCGTTGTCCCAAATGACACGTGGATGCTCACGGTCCCAGTCAATAGACAATGTTTCATTCACTTGAACGTCTTGACACACTTCAACACAACGTCCACATAAAATACATTGATTCGGGTCATAACGATAAAATGGACCAAAATCCACTTCATATGGCTTCGGTTTATATTCATACGTTTGATGTTCCAATCCCCATTGGTCCATCGTATTATGAATTTCACAGTTACCATTATTATAATCACACACCGTACAATAAAGTTGGTGTTTTTCTAATATACGATCTAACGCTTCTTTTTGACTGTCTTGTACCGGCTGCGTTGTTGTATTAACGACCATAGAGCGCTCTACTGTCGTTCCACATGCACGTTCGATTTTGCCGTCAATTTCAACCGCACACGTATCACATGTTTGGATTGGCCCTAATGATTCGTTATAACAAATCGAGGGTACAAACGTTTGTTGCTCTTTTATGAATTCAAGCAAATTTTTGCCCGGTTCCACAAGATAATCTTTACCATCTAAAGTTACGATAAGATGTTCTTGCATAAATATCCCCCCTATAATTTCTTATTATTTTATATGCCTAAGATGCCCCCACATACTTAGTTATTACCATTTTATACCTTTAGTAACCAAAAGTTAACACATTTCCAAAATTTATATATCTAAAACTTATATTTAAATTACTAAAACACTTTTAAAACGTTTCTGGAAAGATGGCTTCTATTCTTAAAATTTTGGGTCTTAATGTGTCGTACCATGAACTGTCGCGACATCCGTATCATAGTTGAGACACACTTTAATCGCTGCTGTTAAACCTTTTACCATGAGTTCAATGGACATGGAAGGTTTTCCAGGTTTATCTACAACTTGCGAAGGTGCAAATGGAACGTGGATAAAGCCTGTTTTCATCTTTGGATAATGATGTTCTGCTTCATATGCGAGTTGATACATAATGTGATTACATACAAATGTCCCAGCACTATTAGACAAACTGGCAGGTACCCCTTCTTTTTGCATTGCTTCAACCATACGTTTTACAGGTAAAGCAGTGAAATAAGCAGGCGGTCCATCTTGTTGGATAAGTTGATCAATCGGCTGTTGTCCATCATTATCTGGAATGCGCGCATCATCAACATTAATCGCAACACGTTCTGGTGTGATGTCATAACGGCCTCCCGCTTGTCCTACAGCGAGCACGATATCATAATCTGTTTGTGCAAGCCTTTCTAGAATCACTTCGATACTTTTATGAAATACTGTTGGAATTTCTAATTTATCAATATGATGGCCTTCAAGTGTATCTGGAAGTTGTTGTACTGCTTGTAATGCTGGATTCACTTCTTCTCCACCAAATGGATCAAATGCAGTGACTAAAATTTTCATATTTCAAACCTCCTTATTGTTAAAAAGCGAGTATGTACATTAAAACAATATGAACAACAATCAACATCAATGCCATGGGCGCTTGTGCTTTAATGACTGCTAATTCGTCTTTCATTTCTAACAGTGCAACCGGTAATGTATTAAAGTTTGCAGCCATTGGTGTCAATAATGTTCCACAAAAACCGCCTGTCATTGCTAAGGCACCGACAATCGTTGGGTCGCCACCATTTTGAATCACAAAGGGTAAACCAATACTTGCGGTAATGACTGTAAAAGCCGCAAATGCATTCCCCATTAACATCGTAAATAACACCATACCTAACACGTAAGCAATGACACCGAGCAGTGCATTATCTTGTGGTAAGAAGCTCGATATCCCTTTTGAAATGGTTGTGCCGACACCACTCACTGTAAATAAAATACCGAGTGCAGCTAAAAACTGGGGTAATATCCCTACAGTTCCAATTTGCTGTACGAGTCGATCACTATCGTACAACCCGACTTTTGCTTTCGGACGAAGAATGAGATAAGCGACAATAAGCCCGACAATAGAAGAAATGCTAATGCCAATCGCACCGCCTAATGGTGTCCAAGTCGAGACGATAACAGCCACAATGGCAAGTACAACAGCTGGAATAAATAAGAGATTGCCAAAACGAGAGGCACCTTTCTCTTCTTCTTCATGCTCGACTTCTACCACTTTTCCGATTGTCACATTTTTAGTTATCGTTAAAAATCCCATCAACAATACAAGTACACCATTTATCCAATTTGGTATATCTGGCCCCATGATAAATAGTAAACCTAATACACACCAAAAAAGTGCTGTGCCGATACGTTTCGAATTGCTCGGTTCACGTAACACACGAAATGCGGTATAAATGAACTGCAAACCGATAAGTACATAAAAGATTTCTAGAATTTGGCTAATCGTTTGAGGACTCATCATGTGCTCCCCCTTTCTCGCTGTACTTACGATTCATTTTTCGATCAAACAGAATATTTTGAATGACGCCGATAACGAGTACGACAATGGCAATCGGTGCAGAATACAGTGCAATTTCGACTGCTTTCACTTCCATATGGAGCGATTGGAAAGTTGCTACGATTAACAGCACGCCTGATGCGCCGACAAATAAATTTTGACCGAAAAAGTTACCATAATTTTCCATAGCAGAAATATGTGCTTTCAACTTTTCTTCATCTGTAGCATCTATTTTTCGTTGATATTTCGCTTTAGCTGCTGCTTGGACCATTGGATTCATGAGTGGACGGACAAATTGCGGATGACCTCCAATTCGAATCGATGCAAGGCCGGCAACTTCACGAATCAATAAGTAGAAGGACATGATACGCCCGGAAGTAATCCCTTGAATACGGTTAATCAAACGTGTTGCTTGCGTTTTTAAACCGAAACGCTCAATCATGCCCACCATAGGCAACGTTAAAATGAATAATGACACCATCCGATTATCAACAAATGCTTTACCCAGTGTGTCTAAGATAGTCATGAAATTCATATGAGAAACGAGTCCAGTCACAATTGCTGCAATGAGTACGGTTCCGATTGTATCCCATTTGAAGTAAAAGCCTAAAACAATAATCAGAATGCCTATCAGTTTAAGCCATTCCATATCGTATCCCCCTTTATGTATGCGTTTTCTTTATTTTATCTTTTTCTGAATATTGTTTCAAATAGGTATAGGGTTGTTATTTATCAAGGATATTAAAAAAATGCCCTGCAATGTGAACGTAAGATAACGTTATCCATTGCAAGGCATATTTATTTTTTGCTATTTCAAGAGCAACTTATTTCTCACTCTCTTATAAGTTTAAGTTTTGTTTATACTGTTGCACTAACGATTGTTTTTGTGTTTCATCTGGAATGAAATAGTAAAGACCGTCGTTTTGAATGCCACCTGAACCATCTAACTGATGACGATGAACATTGTCATTAGCGTCACTATAGTTGCTGCGAATTTGATTCAATTCACCAATTGTTAAGTCTGTTTTCACGTTATCACTTAATTGGTCCATCAAAGCATTAAAGTTTGTTAACGATGAAATACCTGTTAATTTGTTTGCTAAACCTTGAAGAACAAGTTGTTGTCTTTCTTGTCTACCAAAGTCACCACCCGCACCTTCTTCTTTACGGCTACGAATAAATGACATCGCTGTATCACCATCCAGATGTGTACGTTGACCTTTTGTAAACTGATGACCTCCAGCGTTAAATGTGGCATTACTTGTCACGTCAATACCACCAACTGTATCAATGGTATCTTTTAAACCATCCATATTGACTGTTGCATAGTGGTCGATAGGGACACCCATTAATTTTTCGATTGATTTCACTGCCATATCTGGGCCACCATACGCATAAGCATGGTTGATTTTTTCAGTCGTATCGCGTCCAACAATCTCTGCTTGCGTGTCACGCGGAATACTAATCATTTCTGTCGTTTTCTTTTCAGGATTCACTGACAAAATCATAATCGTATCGCTGCGTTCCCCACCGCCTGCACTTTCACGTTGCGCATCTGAATCGATACCGAATAAAGCAATAGAAAAAGGCTCGCCCTTACTCAAATCCACTTTACCAGATCTTAATTCTGAATGATTTCTATCTAAAGGATTATGAATGGCGCCACCTACTGAAAAGATTTTAAATGCAAGATAAGCGACAGCAATCATTGCTAAAATGAATAAAATACCGATGAACCATAATAAAAATCTCACTATAGGGTTTTTACGTTTTTGTGTTCTTTTATACTCCAAAAAATCACTTCTTTCCGAATGTATTGTTCAAGCTTTATGGAGACATGTGAAATATTATCCCGTCATGTAATAAGTGTTATTTTACAGTAAAGTTCATCTACCGGAATCGGTCTTTAGACGCAACTCTATTTTTGATACCCTCCATTGGCTAGCAATATATTTAAAATGGTTTCATAACAGCCTGGATTACTTACAATAAAAGGCCCACCATGCACAAAATCAATCGGCTGTTGATGGAAATCTGTCATCTTCAGCCCAAGTTCTTGCGCAAATAAAAATTGAGCCGCAATATCCCACGGTTTTGCATTCGTATGAATATGCGCGCCAAATTGCCCCGTAATGACACGCGCTGAATCCAAACCACAAGCGCCTATCAAACGATAACCAAATGAAGCATCTAATAATTGGTGCATCGTTTCATCATTGAGCACGCGATTATTAAATGAAATGATCATGTCTTTCAGTGGACGTGGTGTAACCGGTTCAATGGGCTCGTTATTTAGAAATGCCCCGCTTCCTTTTATTGCATGATATAATTTCTGCCTTGGATAATCATAAATATAAGAGAGTTGTGGTTCACCTTCCACAAAATATCCAATAATCATGCAAAAATCATCTTGTTGCTTAACTAAATTGGCCGTTCCATCTATAGGGTCAATCAACCATGTATGTCCCTCTCTTAAATGTTGTGTTTCATGGTGTGCTTCTTCTCCATATAAATGGTGATCTGGATAATGCGTTTTTAAAAATTGTTCAAATCTCGTTTCGATAGTTCGGTCAACGTTCGTCACGAGATCAAAACGACTGGATTTCATATCGGTTTGAATTTGATGAATCAGTTCAGGAAGTTCTTGAGTCATTTGATGAATCCATTGTTGGACGTGTTGATCAATGCGATGACGTTCTGATTCAGATAACATACGTCTCACCTCTTTTTCTATGTTAGCTCTATTATACAGAAGAAAATATATTTTTGGGACATCAGTCAAATAAATGAGTCATATCTTATTTAAATGAATCATCAAGCCACGCACCTATTTTTATACGAAAAAAACCGGTTGGAGCGAACCAACCGGCATAGAAAGGAAAGTAAGTAATAAATATTGAAGATGTTAAACTAGAATCAGTACAACTGATCATTCAAACATTACTATCATTTCTGATAGCTACCCCTTTATTTGAATTTTCTTTGTACCATCCCCCTAGTAGCTAACTACACTATAACACAATTCCGACATAATTGTAAGCGTTTTCTAAAACTTTTTGCAGACTTTTTATTTACATATTTCACTTTGTCGTACAATGTAGATGAAAAAGTCTTTCACTATAATTATTTAATAGATATGCTATAATATTGTTAAACATGTTTGGGAGGGATTCGTATGAATAAAGAGACGCGACAAAAGAAGTTGTTAGCCTTGATTCAACAAGACAAACCGATGACTGCCCTTGAATTAGCGCAAGCACTCAATGTTTCTAAACGTACGATTTTACGCGACATGCAAGAATTAGAAGGTAAAGGCGTTCAAATTGTGGCACATGCAGGTATGTATGGCGGCTACCAACTCCAAGAGCATCAGCATTACTATCAATTGAACTTGACTCAAAAAGAACTACAAGCACTCTATTTGATATTAAAGGAAAGCCAAGCACAATCGACGTTACCCTATGAAGAAGCTACGAATCACCTCATTCAAAAAATATTAAAGCAGCCTTATACACATATTCGTCGTGCATTACGCCAATTGGATCAATATGTGTTATACGAGACGCGATTACATCCACGCTTGCCCGTTCAATTTAGTGATATTTTGATTTATTGCCAAGAACGAAAAGTAATGGGGATTGATTATAAAGCAGATGAGCGTGGTGAGCGACGATTTGAAAATGTCATCTTTATCGGGATGATTGCACGTCACGATGGTTGGCAAGCAATTGTGTATCATATTGGTGGCGATTATACACAGTATGTTGATATTGCTACGATTGAAGACATTTCATATTCTTTCCAAAAATCAATACAAACAAATGATATAACACTTGATAATTACGAAACCTATTTAAAAGCATCCGAACGTAAATAAACCAATGTCATGCATTCAAGCAGAACATTGGTTTTTTCTATGGTTAATTTCACTATTGCATCAGTGTAACTACAAATGAAATAAAGTTATTTAACATGTGAAAGGCGATCGATACACCTAAATTACGTCCACTTTTCATATATAAGAACACAAGTGGAATGGCTAAAATTAAATAATCTATAATTTCAAATGGGGAAGTCGCTTGAATCACATGGACACCCGCAAATAATAATACTGAAACAACAGCCATGACTTTAAAGTTTAATTTCTTTCCTAACTCTCCAATTAAAATATGACGGAAGAAAATTTCTTCAACGACAGGTGCGAGTATGACAATCATCATGAAATTAATCGGGGTAAACCATGAAATTGAAAACAATTGATTGATCATGATTTCATTTTGTGTCGTATCATATTGAAATTGTTCAGGTAACCATTGTTGTAGATAACTATAGATCCATGAAACAGCTTGTGCGATGAGGTACGCCCCTACAATCCAAAATACATATTGACGTATCCCTCGAAGTCCATTCATAAATCGCTGGCCCATCGTTCTAAAATGTAACAAGTAAAAACTGATAATCACGACAATATACGCGAGGGCTGAAGCAGTCACTTGTGCAGCAAGTCCATAAGAACTTGTTAAAAGTGATTCGTGGTCCATATTAAAAAATGTAACACTAATGATAACTGTAAGTATTCCAAATAAAAGTGATGCAACGATGACGATTGGAACTAATAGCAAGTCCCACCAAGCAATATCTTTCCATTTATATTTTGACATTTTAATGCTCTCTTTCTTTTTAAAAATTGAAAATGTATGAACTTATATCACATCCCTGTGACTTTTTTTACAGTTTCATACAATAGTTATTTCTTTTCATTATCCTTGTTATAATATATATGATTTAACGAAAGGATGCCAATCATGAATTGTTATGAGATTCCGAATTACATGCAAGCACTAAAAGTTTTGAATGAATTGTTAGACTTAACTACCACTTACGATTTCGTCTATACAAGAAACCGCGAACAAGCCCAAGAAATATTAGCCACTATTGAAACAAAAGTCCATACCTATTATGAACAATTGCCTCAACCCGTTTATACCCACGCATACAGCGCCTATCCTTACGACCTCTTTTATGCTTGTCTTCACAACTTGTATCATCATCCACTCGTCCATACTGAATTTGGCAGTCAAAGTCAATTGAATCAGAGTTACATTCAGCAAATTATACGGACACAATCTTACTTTCAAATGCCTTATGTCGAATTATAGAAGTTTGTCGCTATTTTGACATGTAAAAAAGCGGAATGACATGTGCCATCCCACTTTAAACATGCTCTACATTTAAAAGTCGACACGCATATTGAAGCACGGATCATCTCAACTATGCGAATATAAGCTCGATCAATATGATATCGCTATGTATCTCTTCCCAAAATACAGTACGATTATTGTTACTTCTATAATTTAAAGTCTTCTTTATCACGTTTATGATATCCACGTAAGAAGAAAAACACACCCATAAAGCCTAAGAATAAGAAACCGATAATTACCGATACACGTGTTTCACCATTGATTAACATTGCAACCAATACTAATAATAAAAATGCGATTGAAAGATAGTTCGATACTGGCGCAAATGGCATTTTGAAAGGATGGTTTTCTAATTTTTCTGGAAATTTCTTTCTAAATTGAATATGGCTAAACAAAATCATAAACCATGGAATCATACCCGGTAAAATAGACGCACTATAAACATAGACAAAAATATTTTCAGAACCATCGATAAACATTGGTAATACAACATTAAGAATGACACCTATGAAAATACCAATTGATACTGCTAAAACGGTATAAAAAGGTACACCGTTTCTCATAACTTTTGTAAAGATAGCTGGTAATTGACGATGTTGTGCCAATGTGAAAATCATACGACTTGAGCTGAAAATACCTGAGTTACAGCCTGACATCGCTGCTGTAATCACAACAAAGTTAATTAAACCTGCAGCAATAGTAATCCCAACTTTTGCGAATGTTGCTACAAATGGACTACCAATGTCATGTAATTCGTCCCAAGGATAAACTGTTACAATGACAAAAATGGCACCGATATAAAAGATTAAAATACGCCAAATGACGCCGTTAACTGCTTTTTTAATATTTTTTTGAGGGTCCTTTGTTTCACCTGCCGTAATACCGATTAACTCAACCCCTTGATATGAACCGATAACGATAGATAAAGCAAAGAAAAATCCTAACCATCCATTAGGCATAAAACCGCCGTGTGCTGTAAGGTTGCTTAGACCGATTGGATTGCCTCCGTTCCCTATACCGAAGAAAATCAAACCGAAACCAGCAATAATCATTAAAATAATTGTCACGATTTTAATCATCGCAAACCAAAATTCAAACTCTCCAAATACTTTTACAGACACTGCATTGGCAGCCGTTAAGAGTACAATAACAATCACGCCAGGAATCCATGTTGGTAGCTCTGGAAACCAAAACTTCATATATGCGCCAACTGCGATAACTTCAGACATCCCTACAACAATCCATTGAAAGATGTTGGCCCATGCAGTCACATATCCGGCAACAGGATGGATATAATCTGTTGCATAGTTTGCAAATGAACCAGTTGATGGATCAAGATAGACCATTTCTCCCATTGCGCGCATTATTAAAAATAAAAATAAACCTGCAACTAAATAAGCGAAAATAACAGAGGGTCCTGTCCATGCAATGGTACTTGATGCCCCCATAAATAAACCAACACCGATAGTACCACCGAGTGCGATCATTTGAATCTGTCGAGAACTTAATCCTCTGTGTAATTGATTATCTTCCATGACAACGTTCCATCTCCTTTTGTAACCCCTACTCATATCAAATTGATGTTGAACCGTGCATGTCGCTATTATACTATAAACTTTCGAGATTTGAAGAAAAATTTAAAAATGTTAAGCCATTCATTTACATTGTCATTTTCAAGATAAAAACATCATTAATCCGTCTATATATAGGATGCAACCTTAATCATTACTGTATTCATCGTCCCATACAGTACGTTGGTTTCCCTACTTTTTATTAAGATTGTTTTCATGAGAACGTTTACACTGATGGGCCGTCAAAATATTGTCACATTAACAATTTGTGATTATATTCACATTTATATCCGAATTGCTTATACTATGTGTATTATTTAAGAAAGGAATCTAATTTATGAAGGATACTAATATTAAATGGGATACAATTTTTTATGGACGTCAGTGGGTTTCAAACATTATTGAGACGATTCAAAAGAAAGATGTGTTGCAGAGTTTTTATTTAAAACGTTATTTATTAAGAGCGATGATGGCCGGATTTATTATCAGTATTATTACAGTCTTTGTATTAATGGTCAAAACGACATTTGCCCCGGATGTCGCACCTGGATTGGTGAACATGGCGGGCGCGTTTACTTTTAGCTTTGCGCTTGTTTTAATCTTATTCACAAATTCTGAACTACTGACGAGTAACTTTATGTATTTTACTGTAGGGTTATACTATCATTTGATTCATCCTACGCGTGTTTTAAAGATATTTACGCTATGTTTTGTTGGAAATATTATCGGTGCAATCATTTTATTTAGTTTACTCCGTTTATCTAACGTAATGACACCCGATATGATTCATATGCTAGAACATACGATACAAGTAAAAATTCATGAATATGGTTTTCAAAATATTTTAGTTCGTGCAATCTTCGCAAACTTCTTTATTAACATTGCTTTAGTGATAGCAATGCAAATTGATGATGTCCTTGCAAAAATATTTGTAATGATGTTCGGTGTAACGATTTTCGCATTTATGGGTTATGAGCACGTCGTTTATAATGCTTGTCTTTTTGTGGCGAGTGCGATTTACCAAACAGATGCTTTGAACATACTACATATGACTAAAAACATTACTGCAGCGTTACTTGGAAATTATATTGGTGGTGGTCTGATTATCGGCCTATTCTACGCTTATCTGAATGATCATGGTCAGTTCAAAGCAATTAAAAGAGAAAACAAAAAGACTTGAATATTTATCTCTTCGTTATGAGTCCACACCATTATTTTATATGTCCTATGTTATAATAGTGGCAATTCAAAAAGACGAAGGAGCATTTTATGGATAGAGCACGTATCATTAGAGGTATCATCATCTCAATCTTTTTAGGTTTACTCTTTTACTTCCTAAACCAAACACAATCCACTTATTCGACAACTGAGTTATTCATCCGTTCAGTCTGTGTTGCGGTTGCTTTTGCGGTGTTTTATTTCTTAGTATTTGCTATTTTAAATAATGACACACGTAAACGCATGTACGGCCCACCACTGTCAATCGGTATCATACTCGGTGTCGTCATTGGACAATGGCTTAGTAGCCCCTTTATTGGTTTGGCTATAGGTATTGTGCTCGGTATACTCATCGGTGCGATTCGACAACGTTTGTTAAAGGAGTAGTGATAGAATGTCTACACACATGATTGGTATTATTGTTATTGCAATTCTCTTAATCAGTTTCATCCCAAATGCATTCATGTTATATAAAACAACGAAAGAAGGCACTGTAAACACACGTTACAAATTAATGGTCGGTGTTGATGCCATGCTATTAGTGTTAATTATTGCCGCTATTTTAATACTGACATAAACATCAATCATGACATCGCAGCGATACGAGCATTGACCTGAACTTGCGATGTCATGAACTTTCTCCCTTTCACCATCTATCAATTTTTATTCCAAATTAAAATACTCACCTGATTCTTATTTCATGACGCATAAGAAAACTGCATACAATCCTTAGAAAAACAATGCGTGATTAAGCCATTCCCCCTACTTCGTTCTTCAAATATATTTAAAATATGACTGCCCTTTTCGTTAAAAGAAAAAACGCAGATAGCCTGTCCTTTAACGAACACGATACCCGCGTTTTACTCTAAATTTTACCCTGTTAGAAGAAATAATATACGATTGAAGCTAATGCTGCATAGACGACAAGTCCTGTCACAGCAGATAACACATGAATATGCATTGGAATATGTTTCTGAAAACGTAGCGCTACCACTAAATAACCTATTAAAATAATCAATGGTCCCACTATAAAAAATAAAATCATTTCTAAGCTCATTGTTGCACGCCATCAAAATATTGTGAGACAACTCGACTCAAATCCACATCTTTCGCGAGCAAGTCCAATTCTGAAAAATCACTTTTAGCCGTAAATGGATTTGGATTTACGATAACATCAAGCCCAGCACGAATTGCTCCTGTCGCGCCATTGACCGAATCCTCAATCGCTAAGCAATGTGTCGGACTGTAATTCAATGCTTGTACCGCAGCCAAATATAAATCAGGTGCAGGTTTCACTGTTTCAACATCTTCTCGACCTTTAATCACTGAAATATACTGCTCGATGCCTAACTTTTGAACTAATGATTCAATGTGATGCCTTGTACTACTTGAAGCAATCCCCATCGGAATATGACGTTGGTGTAGCTGTTGCATCAGTTCTAAAACACCTGGTCTTAAAGGCAGTTGACCAGCTGTATCATAATGTTCTTGATAAACTTGGTCTGTTAAGGCTTCTCCTAAATGTGTGAGGAGATGTTGGTGAATTCCTAAAGCACGCCCACCGATATTTGAACGATAAAAGTCTGCACTCATACTTTCGTGCCCTGCATCATTCAAATAGCGATTGACTGTATTAAATAAATGTTGTTCGGTATCGATAATCGTACCATCAAAATCAAAAATGACTGCGCGATACATGCATGCTTCCTCCTAAAACTTTGATCCCAGTTTCTTCATTTGTTGTCAAAATCGTCAATGTTTAAAATCCTGGTGCTAATGTTGCGAATTCATACATAATTCTATTTTGACGATAATATAGGGATTTAAACCAAATACGATCAATGACACCAGAATGATTGCCTGGTAAATCATCGTGTAACGAAACGAGATGATTTAATGTGTCATCATTTTCAGTTGCTAGCGCATGATGATGTACATAACCTCGCCCTGGTCGAACATTAGGTCCGTCTTTTTCAATGACTACAAGGTCTGAGTAATAACCTTTATCGTCAATCGCTACGACCGTTTGCTCGCCAAATTGTGCTTTATCTTTAAAGTCTAATGTGTCACGTAAATAGTCTAATGTTTTCTTTGCATCTGCAACGTGAATTTCAATCGGTCCTAACCCTAAAATCTGATACTCTGCTGGAATGTCATTATCGACTGGATTTTGCCAACCATCTGGAATCACTGCATCGCCATTGACCATCATGACGTAAGACAATGAATCTGGATCGTCAAAATAAAGCGCGGGTTGTTCTTCATAAGTGCCTCTAGAAATGTTCGTCGCTTTTCCTTGTAAGCGTGCTTCAAAGAAATCAAGAGCTGCTTCATTTGGTACGAGTAGCCCAATTCTCGCAATCATATTTGTTCCTTTACGCATCGCACCAGCATTTGGAATTTCAAAAAATGTGAGTAAAGTACCTGGTGAATTTTGTTGATCTCCGTAAAAGATATGAACCATGCCATGATCGTCTTGGTTAACCGTTTCCTTAGTTAAATGCAATCCTAAAGTTTCCATATAAAATGCTTTGTTTTGATCTAAATCTTTAGTGTACATTGAGATATGATGATGCCCGTTAATTTTCACGATACATCCCTCCATGAGTTATTTAAATCCAGTATATTTTTTATATCATAAGATTGCAATAGATATGTTTAGGCCATAGTCGGCAACAGTATGAAACATACGATTCCAATAATAATGATAGATAATGGAAAGACGAGCGTTTGAATAAAGCGTACTTTTCGTTCTGATAATGATGTGCGCATGAGCCAAGTTTCAATGCTAAAGTTAATCATTGTTAACGTCACTGTCAATGAGAGTAATAACACAAAACCGTTTGGATAGTTCATCATAAAGCCAGCTGACAAAATGAGCATCATAAAAAGTATTGAGACAGTAATAAAGTAATTTTGTAACACCTTAATAATCATTTTTACATCACACCCTTTTTAAGGCTTCGTTATTCTATATATTTAAACATTATTTTCGCACAACCTAATAAAAAAGTAAAACCGCTAGCAATCCTATTAAGTGGAATCCCGAAAAGTCAAAAAGGAATAAAGCATCACCCATCATCTTAATGACAGGATATGTCTATTCCTCCTATGACTTATTTTGATTTTGCTGCCCAATATTTGGCTAATATAGGTCCTGTGACTAAATGGACAACACTAAATATAGCACCCGGTACTGCAGCTAATGGATTAAAATGTACTGTAGCTAATGATGCTGCTAATCCAGAGTTTTGCATACCGACCTCTATTGATACCGTTTTTTGGTCAGTATAATTTAATCTAAATAAATGTGAAAACCAAAAGCCTAATAAATAGCCGATTGCATTATGTATGATAACGACTAAAAAGATAAGTAGACCTGTTTGAATGATTAACTCTCGACTACCTGCAACGACTGCACCTAAAATGATTGAAATAGCAATCACTGAAATGAGTGGCAAAATATCTGATCCCACTTGTGCCACAGGTTTGAGAAATCTTTGAATTAAAATCCCTAGTATTAATGGAACAAGGACAACTTTAACGACTGAAATAAACATCGCTACGAAAGATACGTCCATCCATTCTCTCGCTAAAACAAACATTAAAAATGGCGTCATGAACGATGCAAGGACTGTTGAGATAGTTGTAATCGTTACAGATAATGGGACATTCCCCTTGGCTAGATAACTGATAACATTACTTGACGTGCCACCTGGACAACATCCAACTAAAAGTATGCCAATTGCAATATCAGCTGGTAAATGAAATAACTTCACCACTACGTATGCAGAAAGTGGCATAATCGTATACTGTAAAACTACTCCGATAATGACTGCTTTCGGTTCTTTCAAAATTAATTTAAAGTCATCAACTGTAACCGTCAAACCCATTCCTAACATTACAATACCTAATAAATATGGAACCATTGTGCCGAATCCTTTGAAAATATCCGGAATCAAAAATCCTGAAATACTTGCTAATAGCATCCATAATAAAAATGTTTTAGATGCAAATTGACCTAATCGTTGTAACATAACATTCACTTCCCAATGCAATTAATAATCTGAATATTAACACAATTTAATATAGTATACAACACTTTTCAGAATAATATATGATAAATAGGTCATCCATTTTTCAATTTTACATCTATAGTCTTACTGAAAATACAATTTACTCGTGATACAATGAGTTCAAGAATATTTAAAATGGGGAATTATAATGATAATCGATAAAATAGAGACATTTATTTTAAATATAGATCAGATGAATAGCCGCTTTGCTAGAAGGAAATTATTGAAGTTATTAAATATGATGAACTTGCACGCTACAATCCAAACGGAATGGTTGAAACATCAGCAAAATTACTTATTAAAGATTCATTTACCTAAACAAGCTTTGCCCTATTTGATTAGTTTTATGAGTTTTCACCATTATCGCATCTACCAAGTTGTTCCTTTTCAATTACTCGATGCAATTAAACCTTTACATCAGCGTCCCCACGAAGAACATCGATTTGAGATGATGATTGATGGTTTGGATGATCCATTCATTAAAGATAAAGTCATTGATATTTTAAATGGCTTCCAAAGCGAACGTGTCATTTATAGTTTTGCGAAAGATATTTTAAAAGTGACGACAACTGCAGAAGTGATGAGTTTGTTGATCAGCACTTTAGCAACGCGTCATATCGATATTTATCACGCCAATACAGCTGCACGTAGCTTCCATAAAATGCGTATTTCATAACATTTCAAGTCGCTTTCCTCTTCCAGTGGCATGGCGTCGATGTCATACCACTGCTTTATTCATATATAAAAAACGGCACAGCGCGTATTTGCCTGTACCGTTTCATCAAAATCTTTCTTAATTATCCATTTCAAATTCAGCTTCTAACTCACGTTGTAACACATCAAACATCAGTTCAAAACCGTGTGCTGTATGATCATGATATGCTTTCTTTTTTTGCTTATATTCAAGGTTGGTCAATCTGCGTTCTTTTGGCACCATTGCTTTATAATGAAACGTCATCTCAGTAATGCCTGGTGTCCGTTCTTCAAAATAGACTTCAATCTCATCAGCGCGTTCACTAATTTCAGGCATCTGAATCGTTTTCGCTATTTGCTCGCCTTCTTTTAATATTTGATAAGTCCCAATAATTTCGATACGTTTCCCTTTACGTAAATCAACAATTTGATAATGCCCGCCTTCAACAGGTTCATTTTCAATGGATTGATTCGTACGGCGTGAAGTCATAAACCAATGTATTAATTGATCAGGGTCTAACCACGCATGATACGCATTTAACGGTGTCGTTTTCATGAGACGGACGAGTTCTATTTCTACCCACTCATTTTGCATATGGTTCACTTCCATTCTCCTTACTTTCATGCATTTCGGATTACTTCTATTGTAACCTAAATCAATTTAGAACTAAATGAAGTTGCGCCTTTATCACTTTCTATCGTTCTTTACCTCGCATTAACGACGAGAACGCAAACGTGGTAAATTAAACAGAATGGCCATGACGCCACAAATTGCAAGCATGATTGGGTAAATCGAATATGGCAACAACATCACAGGTGAAATACTTGCAACCCCTGCAGCCGCGATTAACTGTGGACTATACGGGATAAAGCCTTGGAATGCACTGCCAAATATGTCTAACAAGCTCGCTGATTTTCTCGGATCAATGTCGTATTCTTCCGCAATTTCTTTTGCAAGTGGACCCGCCATAATAATAGAAATCGTATTATTTGCAGTCGAAATATCAGCGACACTAACAAGGCTTGCTATTCCAAATTCTGCGCCACGTCTCGTTTTGACACGACGCTTGACGAAATTCAGTAGCCAAGTAATACCGCCATGGTGTTCGACCAGTCCAATCATACCGCCAATTAACAATGCTATCATCGCGATGTCTTGCATAGCTAGCACACCCTCTGACGCCGCTTTTAATAAACCAGCTAAGTTAAACGAACCGTCCATTAAACCGATGATTGACGACAACAGAATGCCACCTAACAAGACTAACACTACGTTGATACCGATGACCGCAAGTATTAGGACAAGTATGTACGGGATAACCTTAAACCACTCAAAATCATACGTTTTCGTTTGCGTCACATCATAGCCATGCGTGAGCCACCATAAAATGATAATCGTGATGATGGCACCCGGCACAACAATGCGAAAGTTGACTTTAAACTTATCGCTCATTTGCGTCTTTTGCGTTCGAACTGCGGCAATGGTTGTATCCGAAATCATGGACAAGTTATCACCAAACATGGCACCTCCAACGACTGTCGCCATGGCAAGTGCAGCTGGTATTTCAGTCGCTTCACTAATTCCGAAACCGACTGGGGCAATCGCTGCAACTGTTCCTACAGAAGTCCCCATTGAAATTGAAATGAACATACAAATTATAAATAAACCGACGATTAGGAAGTTTTGCGGAATAAATGATAATCCTAAATTCACAATGGAACTTACGCCTCCCATCGCTTCAGTTGTTTTTGAAAAGGCACCTGCCAATAAAAAGATAAACATCATCAATACAATGTTGGCATGTCCTGCTTTACGTGCAAAAATTTCTACTTTTGATGCAAATGTCTCTTGTCGATTCATCATTAATGCCACAACGACACCAATCATCGCTGCAATATTTAACGGCATAAAAGTAAAATCTTTCGTGATGATGCCGGCACCTAAAAAAATACTGATAAATACGACTAACGGAATGAGCGCCCATGGACTACTGTGCTCATGCTCTTGTTTTAACATAAATAATCTCCTTAACGAAAAGCCTATCACTAATGCATGATGTGCTTCTCCTTCACTTTATTTTTATATCTTTTATAAAAGTAAAAGATCATTTTTAATTACATTTAGAAAATCGAATTTTACTGTTAAACAATACATGAAAACGGTGATACCGTCAACGCCCTAAATATTTATCCC
Source organism: Staphylococcus cornubiensis (assembly GCF_900183575.1). GTDB lineage: Bacteria > Bacillota > Bacilli > Staphylococcales > Staphylococcaceae > Staphylococcus > Staphylococcus cornubiensis. The sequence goes on along the minus strand of NZ_FXUZ01000002.1, from coordinate 188,264 downwards.
ATAAACGTTGAATAAACGTAACGAAATAATCAGGAACTTGATCTAAAATCTGTTCATCTGGTTGAAATTGTTCATGGTGAAGCGGATATTCACTATCTGATCCAATCATCGCAAAATGTACCGGTGCCACAGCTTGGTAACCTGAGAAGTCTTCACCAATCGTAAGTGCACGTGGTAAAACTTCAGCTTGATAACCAACAGATTGGGCCACTTCCAACGCTAATTGTTGTAAATCGTCATCATTCACGACTGATGCAGTTAAACGATGATAATCCAACTCTATTGTCACATTAAACTGTTTTTCTAATCCTTCGCAAATTTGTGTCATTCTTTCTTCAACTTGGTCACGAATTTCTGGTTTAAAACTACGTACAGTTCCTTCTAACATAGCTTCTTGAGGAATGACATTCCATGTATGACCGCTATGGATTTGTCCAATCGTTACGACTGCTTCATCATAAGGTGCAACATTACGGCTAACAATCGTCTGTAAACTTGAAATGAGCTGACCTAAGACGATTTGAGGATCAATAGCATCTTGTGGCATAGCTGCATGTGCACCTTGTCCTTTAATCCAAATGTTAAATCGATCGACATTTGACGTTAAGTGTCCTGATTTAGCACGCCATTCACCGACTTTTAACGTTGGCGCATTGTGAAAACCTAGAATTGCTAACGCACCGTCTAATGCACCCGTTTGAACGACAGCAGGTGCACCGTCTCCCGTTTCTTCAGCTGATTGAAATATAATGCGCACGCGTCCAGGAAGTTCTGACTCCATCGCTTTAAGTTTTACCGCTGTTCCAAGAATCGATGCCATATGAATATCGTGACCACATGCATGCATCACGTTTTCATTTTGTGACTGATAAACTAAATTTGTTTTTTCATTAATCGGTAAAGCATCAATATCTGAACGAATCGCTATCATGTCTTCCCCTGAGCCCACTTCTGCAATGAGACCGACTTTTAAAGGTAAATCGAGTATTCGAATATCATAACTTTCTAAAATTTCTCGTAAGCGTTTCGTTGTTTGAAATTCCTCATTTGAAAGTTCTGGATTTTGATGAAACCATCTTCTCCACGCAATCAATTGTTTTAAATCAGCTGTCATGTTGATCCCATCCTTTTCGATATTTTTGAAACCGTTGATAACTATAGTAAACCGCTGTCCCCACGAGTACCCCTAGCGCTAAATTACGTGCGATGACAATCAATAGAAAAGTCATCAGCATAATACTGAACTCTCCCCAACGTCGCTCCACGACATACCTCAACGTTTGACGATCAAAAGTGTTCATCGCAATGCGCGTCAATACAATGGCTAATACGACCATTGGAATACTGCCGACGACTTGACTTAATAAAATTAAAAATAACAACATCACGATACCTGCTGCCAAAGTTGAAAGTCGTGATGTTGCTCCTAATTTGAGATTATATTTTGACTGGCCCACTAACGCACTTCCAGCAAGTCCTCCAAGTAATCCAATCATTAAATTCGTTAGCCCTTGGCCGAATGATTCACGATTGAGACTACTTTCTGTTGCTGTCAGTTGATCGACCATTCGTGCGGTCAAACTCGTTTGTATCGTCGCAACAATGGCTAACATTAAACCAAAAATGATGAGTTCTAAAATCATCCAGCCTGTTAAATCAACTTGAGGCAACCCTATCGTCGGCATTTCGAAATGAATATGTGCTAAATCTTGGACATAAATCAAATCGACATGAAACACTTGTGCCACTATCGATAATACAATAATCATGATTAAAGCTGCTGGAATACGTTCTGTGAGATAAGGTATTAAAAGTATCATGACCAAACTGAGCACTGCAAAAAGATACGTCCATGGAGTATGTCCAAATATATGTTTCAGTTGTGAGGTGAATAATAAATACGCTAACGCATTCATAAAGCCAACGACGACAGGCACTGGTATTTTATGTATCGCTTTATCGACACGACAAAACGCGAATATCATTTGAAATAACGCCATGACGAGCATAGCTGCAATTAACATACGTTGTCCATACATAGAAGTGATTAATACAGCGACAATAGACACGCCACTACTTGGTGCAGAGACCATTAACGTTCTTGAACCTAAAAAACTGATCCCTATGAGCATTAGCGCGGTACTGAATATGCCGACTGTCGGACTGACGCCTGCAATGAATGAAAATGCGATGGCACCTGGCATCATGGCTAATGCGACAAGTAAGCCTGCTGTGATGTTTTGGAAAGTGTGTCCTTTCCAACTTGTGAGGTAACTTTGGATTGTGTTTCCCATTGATGTCCCCCCCGATTCCCCTTTTGTTTCATTATATTATATCAAAGCAATCGGGATTTGTTGATTATTTTAGGTTTTGCGTGATGGTTTGTTTTTGGAACATAGTATGATATTGACAACTGATTCTGGCATAATCTGGCGATTGCTGCACTAGGCTACGCTTTCCGAGGCGCTGAACCTTTAACTAAATTCGGCTTGATTGAAGATAATAGAAATTGAAGGCCGAATTGGATTTTCGGGAGCAGTACAGAAATCTCATGTGTAGCAAAGATTTCGTCGTACTGCCCCCGCAAGGCTGACTAGACTTCTCAAAAGCATCAGCATTGAGAAGTCAGACAGCTACTGCGTTAAACAGTAGCCACTATCGAAGTTAGAAGTCGACATTTTACTTTGAACTTAATGCCTCAGGAGTCTTGCCCAGTTCTTACAATCTTTGACTCCTTCCTTAATATCTTAAAAATCACACTACCCATACTTCGACCAACCATCACACTTTTTGGGGAACTTAGACCAGTTACCATTATGACTTGCCTCAACTCAATTTGGCTTGATTAAATTGTACACTCGATGGAAGCCAAATTGGATTTTCGGGAGCAGTACAGAAATCTCATGTGCAACAAAGGTTTCGCCGTACTGCCCCCGCAAGGCTGACTAGACTTCCCAAAAGCGATAGCATTGAGAAGTCAGACAGCTACTGCGTTAAACAGTAGCCACTAACAAAATGAAATGGTGTTATTTCAGTCAGCGTCTATACCTCGGGAGGCTTTCATTGTTTTGCAAACTTAATTCTTTTCTCTTTCATTGGTATCAGTGACTCAACAAAGTTATTTTGCTTTCGGGGATGGTATGATGTATGACTTTGGTCCTATTCATCTTATTTCATTACGCTCATATTAGACGTGTCGTGATAAAAAGATGAAGCGGCGTGCCACCTCTATTTCAAGGTCCCACGCCGCTTCTCTTCACTTACTTATGCTTTTGTTAACAAACCTGGTTTACGGTCAACGATGACATGGCCGTTTTGGATCACTTTTTCAACGTGGTTCACACCGTAATGGTAAGGAATATATTCATGGTTTGGTGCGCGCCAAATGACGATATTCGCATCATCGCCTTCGTTGATTGTACCCGCGTCGACGTCGATGGCTTTCGCTGCATTGACTGTGACTGCGTTCCAAATTTCGGCTGGTGATAGTTTTAACTTTAATGATGCAATCGCCATGACCATTTGTAAGTTATTTGTGACACAGCTACCTGGGTTGTAATCTGTCGCAATTGCAATCGCACCGTTGTTCTCTAGCATGCCTCTTGCATCTGCATAACTTTCTTTATCCAAATAGAATGTTGTGCCAGGTAATAATACCGCAACAGTGTCTGAATCTTTTAAGTTGGCTTTGTCTTTATCACTTGAAGCGACAAGGTGATCGGCAGAAATCGCATCTTCCTCAATCGCTAAGCCTAACCCACCGAGCGGATCAATTTCGTCTGCATGGATTTTCACTCTTAAGCCAAGGTCTTTCGCCGCTTGCATATAACGTTTCGATTCTTCTAATGTAAATACACCAGTCTCACAGAAAATATCCGCAAAGTCTGCGTATTTTTTAACTTCTGGCAATAAATCAATCATTTCTTGTAAAAACTCTGCTTGTGAAGAAGCTTCTTTTGGAATGGCGTGTGGTCCTAAAAATGTATGGCGCATTTTCAAACCGTATTTTTCTTCTAAACGTTTAGATACACGTAATTGCTTCAATTCATTTTCTTTGTTTAAGCCATAACCACTTTTACTTTCTACAGCTAAGACACCGTGATGCATCATCGTTAATAAATCATACTCAGCTTTGTTAAATAGTTCATCTTCAGTCGCTTGGCGTGTTGCTTCTACAGTTGATAAAATGCCACCACCTGATTCAAGTATTTCTAAATAGGATTTGCCTTGTCGTTTTAAAGCCATTTCATGTTCGCGTGAGCCACCGTGAACTAAATGTGTATGTGCATCGACAAGTGCGGGTGATACAACACGTTCAGATGCATCGATTGTTTCACGCGCTTCATAATCTTCAGTATAAGGTCCTGAATAGACAATTTTACCTTCATGTACCACAACTGTACCATTTTTCACTACATTCAATTCATCTAAATCTTTGCCTTTTAACGGACGCTCTGTTGATACAGGTAAAATCAATTCCTTAATATTTTGAATCAGTAAATCATAAGTCATTCTGTTTCTACCTCCTTAGTTAACATAGGGATATCAACGCCACGAGTTTTGGCAGTTTCAATCGCTTTTTCATATCCTGCATCTGCATGTCGCACTACACCCATACCCGGATCTGTCGTTAATACACGTCCTAATCTTCTGTCGGCACGTTCTGAACCATCAGCGACAACGACCATGCCTGCGTGTAATGAATAACCCATACCTACACCACCACCATGGTGTACTGAAATCCACGAACCGCCCGCTGCTGTGTTAATCAATGCATTTAAAATTGCCCAGTCCCCTACAGCATCTGAACCGTCTAACATTGCTTCAGTTTCACGGTTTGGTGATGCCACTGAACCTGAATCTAGATGGTCACGACCAATGACGATAGGTGCAGAAATTTCGCCGTTACGGACGAGTTCATTTAATGCTAGGCCCATTTTCGCACGCTCACCATAGCCAAGCCACGCAATTCTTGACGGTAATCCTTGGAATGCGATTTTTTCACTCGCCATGTCTAACCAGCGCATTAATTTTTCATCTTCTGGGAATAACTCACGCATTAATTGGTCCGCACGTTCGATGTCTTTTGGATCCCCAGATAGCGCAGCGAAACGGAATGGTCCTTTACCTTCACAGAATAATGGACGAATGTATGCTGGTACGAAACCAGGGAAATCAAACGCATTTTCTAACCCTTCATCAAATGCCACTTGACGGATATTGTTACCATAATCAAATGCCACTGCACCATTTTTTTGGAATTGTAACATCGCTTCAACATGTTTTTTCATCGATTGTTTGGATAATGTGACATATTTTACCGGATCACTTTCTCTTAATGCAGCCGCTTCATCTAAACTGTAGCCTTCAGGAACGTAACCATTTAACGGATCGTGTGCTGATGTTTGGTCTGTGACAATATCAATTTTGAAGCCACGTTTTAAAATTTCATGATGGACTTCTGCAGCATTACCGACTAAACCAATAGCGAGCGCACGTCCTTCTTTTCTTGCTTGTTCTGCTTTTTCTAGCGCTTCATCTAATGAATGTGTAATCGTATCACAATAACGTGTGTCGATACGTTTTTGAATACGTGTAGGGTCAACGTCTACACCAATGACAACGCCGCCATTCATCGTTACAGCAAGTGGTTGCGCACCTCCCATGCCTCCTAGTCCGGCCGTTAATGTAATCGTGCCTTTGAGTGAGCCATCAAAATGTTGGTTCGCTAATTCTGCAAATGTTTCGTATGTACCTTGGACAATCCCTTGTGAACCAATGTAAATCCAACTTCCCGCTGTCATTTGTCCATACATCATTAAACCTTTTTTATCTAATTCATGAAAATGCTCCCACGTTGCCCATTTAGGTACAAGCACAGAATTCGATAAAAGCACACGTGGCGCTTCTTCATGCGTTTTAAATACGGCGACCGGTTTACCTGATTGAACTAACATCGTCTCATCATTTTCTAAACGGCGTAATGTATCAACAATCGCATCAAACGCTTCCCAGTTACGCGCTGCTTTACCGATACCTCCGTACACGACAAGGCGTTCGGGATGTTCAGCCACTTCTGGATCTAAGTTGTTATATAACATTCTTAAAACAGCTTCTTGTTCCCAACCTTTACATTCAATTTCTAAACCTTTTTTTGCTTGAATATTTCTCACCATAATACGTCTCCCTTTCATTTAAAAAATAATTAGACTTAACGGAATTGTAATTAATAATGTTAATGTCACACGAATAAACCAAATACATAACAATTGCCAAATCGGAACTTTAATTTCTGTTGCTAAAATACACGGTACGAGTGCTGAAAAGAAAATAATGGCTGATACACTCGTAATGGCAACGACAAATTTCACTTCAATCGTTGCTTTAACGACCAGCAATGATGGTAAAAACATTTCAATCACCGAAATGGCAGATGCCTTCGCTAACAAAGCTTTTTCTGCTATCGGGAAAATATAGATGAACGGATAAAAAATGTAACTGACAATGTCAATGATCGGTGTAAAATTCGCTAACAACAAGCCGATAAAACCAATGGACAAAATGGAAGGCAAAATCGCTACCGTCATTTCTAACCCTTCAGCAAAATGTGTCCACATGTTTTTAAACAATGGTGTCGCCTGATGTGATTGTTTTTTCACTGCGAGCCATGCTTGTTGAATGCGTGACCCTTCCACTTTTGGTGATTTTGGACGCGTTTGATTATTGTAATAAGCTTTCGATGCCTTTGATATCGGCGGCAAATAAGTCGAAATGGCCGTCACAACAAATGTGATGACTAAGCAACTCCAAAAATATAAATTCCAATGCGGCATCAAATCAAGTGTACGCGCCACAATGACCATGAAAGTTGCTGATACTGTCGAAAATCCTGTCGCAATAATCAAAGCTTCTCTGTAGTTATACACACCTTGTTTATACACGCGATTTGTAATTAATAACCCGAGTGAATAACTCCCTACAAAGGAAGCCACTGCGTCAATAGCAGATTCACCAGGTGTATTAAACACTTTGCGCATAAACGGTTGCATTAACACACCAATAAATTCTAGTAATCCATATCCGACTAACAATGATAAAGCGATGGACCCTACAGGAATTAAAACACTGAGTGGCAACATCAACTTATCAAACAAAAACGGACCGTATTGTGCTTCAAATAAAATTTTTGGACCTATATGAAATACGTACATGAGCCCAATCACTGCACCTAAAACTTTGGCAATGACGATTACAAAGTCTGTTTTCGTTTTCTTATAATCTTTTCGATAGATGGGTAAGATTGCACCTATTAAAATCATTAATAGCGCAATATAAGGCATGACACTTTTTAGTCCTGCACGTATCGCTAAATGCACATGATCAACAATAATGGTTTGTACACCATTGATTTGGAAAGGTACAAAGAAACAAATCACACCTATCAAACTTAAAACCCAAAAACGCCACATCTGGTTACCCTTGACTGCTTGATGCTTCATCCCAATACATCTCCCCCTTGAATTATGAGTACTCATACAAAATAACGGCCCGCTCCCCTTAGCTTTTCATTTCCCATTATTTTGTTCATTCCTAATGACACTATCACTGACTATCTTCATTGTAATATGCTAAGATATTAATAACTAATATAAATAAACTAATCACTTATAACCTTAAACTATAATTAGGAGGATTTTATGAAAGTTATACAGTTGGAATACTTTATCGAAATCGTGCACCAAAATAGTTTTACGAAGGCTGCGCAAGTCTTACATATTAGTCAACCGTCATTAACCGCGACGATTAAAAAAATGGAACGTGATCTCGGTTATCAATTGCTGAAAAGAACAACAAAAGAAATTTCAATTACTGAAAAAGGGATTCAATTTTATAACGAAGCCGTCGAACTCGTTAAACATTATCATCAATCTATCGAAAAAATGTATGATCTAAAAATGAGTCAAACACCGAAAATTAAAATGGCTATTATTGAATCGACTGCACGTTGGGTCTCGACTGTGGTCCAAACGCACCAAAATGCACACCCAGAACAACACTATCAAATTACTGAAATACTGGACCCCAATCAGTTAGCCCAAAAGTTAATTAATTTTGATATTCATTTAGGTTTGTCGAACGATGAAATTCGGCATGACGGTATCATTTCTCTACCGTTATATCGGGAAGATTATGTTGTACTCGCACCACCTCACGCTTTTGGGAATCAAAAATCTGTCTCGATTAAAAACTTACCGCTCATCGTACCTAATCGTGGTTACCAAGTACGCAAACATATCGATGACTATTTCACGCGCTTAGATGAACGACCACACATTATTATGGAAGTCGATCGATTCGAGACAGCAACCAACTTTGTTCATCAAGGTATGGGTTACGCGGTCATACCGCAAATGTATTATCAGTCATACTCCACTTTTCAACTAAGTGCGATTAAAATCCGTCCAAACATTAAAAGAACAATCTATCTCAATTACTCAAAAAAGCGCGAATATAATCAACACGTCTTTGATTTAGTCGACGCATGTTGTCATTATTGGAACGTAGAAAGAAAACTATAAAACTTGTAGTGGAGATGATAATAAAGGAGAATACACGACATTTTAAAATTTGGAGAGCATAACAGACACATCAGGAGAAAGAGAAGAAAAAGTGAAAACAAAATGACATCTTTTAACTTTAATAGTGGCTACTGTTTAACGCAGTAGCTGTCTGACTTCTCAATGCTGATGCTGTTGAGAAGTCTAGTCAGCCTTTCGGGGGAAATACGACGAAATCTTTGTTGCACATAAGATTTCTGTACTGCTCCCAAAATCCACCAACGCTTCTACAAATGTAACAGTAAAATCAAAGCGTTGGTGAGTTGAAGGATCAGCGCCTCGGAAAGCGTAGCCCAGTTCAGCAATCGGTAGGTTGTTTATCTTTTTCTTATAAAATGTAACAGTATGTATCAAAACAAAAAACACCCCTATATCAAGAGGTGTTTTTCAGCAAAGCTATTTATTTTCCTTCTCTATTGTTTCTTCGGTTACTGTCTCGTTTTCTTTCTTAGACGGTACCTCATCATTCTCTTCAGATACTGTCTCATTTTCTTCTTCTGTTGTCATATCCATCAACATTGGTGTATCATCATCTTCACCTTTTTTACGCGGAGAAAATAAACGCATAATTAATCCTAATACGACAACTACAATCGCAACACCCGCTGTAGAATACGCTAATACTTTCATGGAGAAAACATCCCCAATTTCTTCACTGAAAAAGAACACTTTTGCGAAAGTCATACTGGCATGAAATAATGTCGCTACGTAAATCGAACGACCACCTGTACCACGAACCAATTCACCTGCAATCATCGAAAATGCAAAAACGTAAATCGCACTGTACATCGTATAAGGCATACCAAAAGCCGTATTGACATCCCAAATTAAATACAACACACTGACAACTATATTTGAGAAAAAGTGTGGTAATTTTGCTTCAACAATGTTTAACAAATAAGAACGAAAACCAAATTCAATGAAAAATGCCATTACAATATGACCTATTAAAATCGTCCAAATCGTTTCAGATAAATCTTTCGACTGTAATAAAATAAAACTGTCGGCATAAGTATTAAAACTATACATGCCAATCATAAAAATCACGAGCGGTAACGTAAAGGCAAGTAACAGTCGCTCAATCACTTTTAAATTGATAGTGAATTTTAAACCTGCGACTTGTTCTTTTTTATTTTTAAATATCAATATACATAACACTGCAGCGATAAATGGGCCCAATGAATTTAAAGAAAATACAAATGATTTGAATCCTGACGCTTTTTGAAAGTCTTGTAATATTAAAGGCGTTGCATAGGATAAGACAAAAAATACAAAAATCGTCAATGCCCATTGAAAGCCGGAGATACGCGTTCGATTCATAATAAATCCTCCATATTAAACAATCACTATTAATGTTCGTATGCATGAGGTGGTCCAGTTAAGGTTTGTGCGGCCTTTGTCTGTTGGACGAATTTCAAGTCATAGAATCTAAGGTACATTATAACCATTTATGGAATAGAAATAAATTAGTAGCTGTTAAATATCATTGAATTGTAATATAAGTAAGATGATTTGTTGAAAGTTCTCAAGTATAACAGATATAAAATAATTGATTGTGTCCACACATGTTTAAGAAAGCGGTCACTATCTCCTATTCTAAATCTACGTATATGCGCAATTCATTTATCATTTCTAAATAAAGCGCTTACTTTTTCCTTGGAATTTCTGTTTCAAAAATAGTAGCATGGAAGTGAAACATGGGTTATCACTAAATCAGTGAATATGAAAGGGGACCGATTTATGTATCAAAAGCCAAATCAAAAGTTATGGACAGGTCGTCTAGACAGTGAGACAGATCGCCAAGCATTTCGCCATTTTCAAACAGTTCAATTTGTCGATCTTCAAAATGAGTCACCTCAAGATGGAGATATCGCACTTTTTGGCTATGCAATCGATGAGGGGGTTGCATTGAATAAGGGTCGTGTTGGCGCAAAAGATGGCCCAGATGCGATTAAAAGCGCCTTCGCAGGATTGCCCGCTTCAACGGATTTAAACATTATTGAATATGGAAACTGGACACATTCGGCTGATGCTTTAATAACGTCTCAACAAGCGTTTGGTCAATATGTTGCACAATTACTACGTCACCATAAACGTACATTTTTACTTGGTGGTGGACATGATATTGCGTATGCACAATACCTCGGCGTTCGTGAAGCTTATCCAAATCAATCTATCGGTGTCATTAACATTGATGCGCATTTTGACAATCGCCAAGAAGATTATTCAACTTCTGGGACGAGTTTTCATCAAATGTTAACTGAAGATGACAATTTAGATTATTTCGTATTAGGTATTCAGCGTACAAGTAATACACAAGCACTGTTTGATTACGCTGACAAGACGAATACACAATACGTCCTTGCAGAAGAGCTAATGGATCAAATTTGTCCACCGGTAAAAGATAAGCTAGATCACTTTATCAATGAGCATGACGTCATTTTATTTACACTTTGCATGGATGCCATTGATAGCGCGTATGCCCCAGGAGTCAGTGCAAATGCGGTTCTTGGCCTCACTCCTTACACGGTTTTAGAACTGGGACGTCGTATTTTACAATCTGACAAAGTGACTTCCATGAGCATTGCAGAAACCAATCCAAAGTACGATATCGATCAACGTACAGCAAAGTTAGTCGCGCATTTCCTTGGTCATTTTATTCATTGTTAGTCAGATAGTCATACAAAATATGGTTCGATATGATAATAACTCACAAAATTGACAATGCTATAAAGCGAAAGGCTGGGAATTACTCGTTTTCCCAGCCTTCATTATTGATACTTCTATTGAATATCCGAAAGTTTAATCAGTTTAATTCCTTGTTCTGTACCGACGATTGCTTCTTCTACTGTATCCAAAAAGTAGCCTGTCTCCAGCACACCAACAAGATGGATTAAAAATTCATGCACTTCATATGGATCAATTTCTCGATTCAATGCACAATCTAAAATATAGTTACCATTGTCCGTAATAAATGGTGTATGTTCCACCATACGACGCGTCACTTCAATATCGAATTCTTTTTCGATTATCTGTGCAATTTGTTTCCAATTAAAGCGATCGACTTCAACTGGCAATTTGAAGGTTTGCCCTAAATAATCAACCAGTTTCGTTTGGTCTGCAATGACGATAAATCGGTCAGCGAAAGTATCAATCACCTTTTCACGGAACAATGCACCGCCCCCGCCTTTAATCAGGTTCAGTTTTGGATCGATTTCATCTGCCCCATCAATTGCAATATCAATATGTTGTACATCATTAATATGTGCAATCGGAATGTTCAATGATTTCGCTTGATTTTCTGTACGCTCTGATGTGCATACCCCAATCAATTGATACCCCTTATCATGAATCAACTCCGCAATTTTAGGCACAAGTAACTCTACCGTACTGCCTGTGCCAATCCCAACTGTCATGCCGTCTTCAATACGACTAACAGCTTCATCTAGCGTCATTAGTTTAAGTTCTTTATTACTCATGAGCCCACTCCTTCATTGTGACTTATCATATTAACATTATTGTACAACATTTACGCCGAAAAACCATGACGAACGCAACAAATTACGCTAAAATTACAGTAACAAGAGCATGGAGGGTGATGACTATGAATTATGCAGTTTATGCCATTTCAACTGGCAAAATCGAATCATTGCAGTATGAAGATAGGCGACCTATGGAAAGTGCTTTGAATAAAAAGCCCATTGACGACAAAATGTGGCTATCTCGTACCGGTTTTGTGGAAGACGAGCAAGAGTACAAAGATCATGGTGGCCCAGATAAAGCGGTTTGCTTATACAGTAAAGCACACTATGCGATGTGGCAAGATGTCATTGATCCATTACCTGATTCAGCGCTATTTGGTGAAAATATTACCGTTTATGCGATAGATGAAACGGAACTCTTTTTCGGCGATCAATACCGTTTAGGTGAAGCCATTATTGAAGTGTCAGAAATTCGTGAGCCTTGTTGGAAACTTCAAAGCAAATATGGTTATCCTCGACTCGTTAAAGAAATGTCGAAATCTGGAAAAACAGGCTGCTATTTCCGTGTCATTAAAGAGGGATTTGTCGCACCAAACAGCAATTTGTCTTTAGTTCAACGTGCACCTGAGTCCACACGGTTATCCGTACAGGAATTGAATGACATTTATTATAATGACAGAAAAAATAAAGCACGGATTGCATATGCTTTAAAGAATCCATATCTTACGGAAAAACGTAAAAATGTGTTAGAAAAAATGTTAAACCAGTAACATTTGATTGAATGCGCTCGGTTGCTTCACTTTTTAGGGCGAAAGTGAGACTTTTCAAATGAGCGAAAAAGAACAAGCTGTCTGTAATAGAAAGCTTGTTCTTTTATTGGTTTTATAAGTGTAATTATGCGTCTTTTGGTTTAAGCTCAACGCGATAGCTTGTTTTTGAGTAAAAAGGTGTATGGGCTGCTAACACTGAATATGCAGATGCTCCGAAAATGTTAATATCGTTTGGTATACTTTGTGTTTCTACAGTAATGCCTGAATGTGGCTTATAAATATTCATATGGCTTTTCCAACCTTCAGAGTCATTCAATGTGTACATCACAATTTGAGGTGCGTCTGTCTCAACATGTAACGCTAAATCACGGTTTGAAATCGTCATCTTCCCTGCTTTCACTTCAAACGGATGGTCCAGTCCACCTCGCGCTGTGATTTGCTTTTGAATGTCTGCGTCGTCAGCATTGAATAACGTTGTCAGTTCAATTTCATGACTGCCGATTGTCGCCGCTAAATCAATTGGTTCTAACACCGGCATGCCTGACTCATCTAAAGGAAACATTTGTAACTTTTCACTTGCAATCACATGATTATCAACGACTTTATTGTCACGATTTAAATTAAAATAAACGTGGTTCATCGGATTAAACAACGTATCTGCATCTGACTCAGCAAAATATTCTACTGTCCATGTCTTTGAAGCATCATATGTGAAGACAACTTTAATATCGATATTTCCTGGGTAATGATCTTCTTCTTGCTTCACTGTTGTCGTAAATTGAACTTTCACTTTTTCTTCTGCTTCATTTTCAATAATTTCATAGTCAAATAGACGGTCAGCCAATCCTTGTACACCGCCATGCAAATGATTGTCACCATCGTTTTGTTCCAATTGATACGTTTGATGATTTAATTCAAAGTGACCTTTCGCAATACGGCCTCCAAATCTTCCGACCGTTGCACCAAAATAAAATGGATTGTATGGGTAAAATTCATCTGCTTCCACTTCATTTCCGAGTACAATGTTGTTATCTCCAATTCTCCAACTCACAATGCGCGCGCCATAATTCATGAAAACAATTTTACTTTCCTTATTTTCAATTTTAATAAGTTCAATTCCGTTAGATTGTTGTTCAATGTTAATATTCATTGCGATTCTTTACTCCTTTACTCTCTCCCAAGGTTTACCCTCTCGTCGGCAGCACCATGATCAAAACCCCTATGATACAAACGACACCGCCGATAATATCAAATTTATCTGGTGGCTCTTTATCAATCCAATATGCCCATAACAGACTCATCACAATAAAGATGCCTCCATAAGCTGCATACACACGCCCAAAAGTAGGAAATGATTGGAAAGTCGCAACGATACCATACATTATCAAAACAACACCGCCTATCCATCCTAACCAAAATGGACGATCCGCACGTAGCCATAGCCATATGAGATAACCACCGCCAATTTCACACAACCCCGCTATGATAAAAATTGCTGTGGAATATAGAAAGTTCACATTTTCACCTCATATTACTTTTACTCTATTGTATCAGTTTCCTTCATACAAGTGGGTAATAATTTCTTATAAAGTCGTTACAATCGCATAAACAATATCGGCGCATCATTTAAAAAGACTACCCGCACATCATGTACCGATAGTCTTTCAGAATCACAAATTTTATTGTTCACGTTGGAAAGCACGCTTCAACACATTTTTCCAACCTTTTTCAAACGATAATACTGCATTTTTATATGATTTCGCTGCTAAGAATAGTAAGACAGCAATCAATACAACATGGATAATCACCGCGATAATCCCTTCAAATGTTGGCGTCGTCGTTAACGCTAATCTTGAAAAAGTGACGAATGGTGAAAAGAATGGCACATAACTCATCACATTAATAAAGAAATTGTCAGGATTAAATGAACCAAAATATCCCGCATAGAACGCTGCCATGATCAAGAACGTCATCGGCATTAATGACTGTGCTAAATCTTCAATACGTGCAGTTAAATTACCAAGTATCGCTGCTAAGACGACGTAACTTAAAATACCTAATATTAAGAAAATCACGCCGAAAACAATCAATCTTGTAAGATGTGGTGTGAGTGATAAATTAACTGAACTGAACATCGATTTCAAATCAAAAATAAAGTAATTTGCGACAAAAGTAAGCGCTAAGATGACGATCTGTGTGAATGCAAGCGCTAACACCCCTGCAATTTTCGCCATAATGTGTGTCGTCGGTTTCACACTTGTAATAATCATTTCTGATACACGCGATGTTTTTTCTGTAGCCACTTCTGTAGCAATTTGTTGTGCATAGTTAAAGACGATAAAGAACATTAAAAATGTACCTGACATCGTAATAATTTTTGCGAAAGCTTCTTCATCCTCAGATGCGCTACTATTTTCTTGCCCTGATTTTTGAATAATCGTATTGTCGATTTGACTTTGACTCTGTAATCTCTGTAAATCATTGCCTTTTAAACCAAGGTCTTGTGCGATTTTTTGCGTTTGAAGTTGCGTCAACACGGCTTGTAATGTCGCGTGTTCAGTGTCAGAAGGTGTTGATGTACTTAAAATTGTTGCTGACAATGCATGTTGCTCATTTTCATGTAGCACATATGCTTGGTCAATGTCTTCCTTTTTAATTTGCTTTTTAGCTTCATCTTCCGACATTTTTTCATACCGCGTATCTTTATTTATGGCCGACAATTGCCCTTTCACTTGTTGATACAATGTTGCGTCTTGAGTGACGATTGCCACATTTTCACTGCCACCATCAAACAACTTCACAATTTTATCGAGATTCGCACCTCCTGTAATGATCAACATCATAATTATCGTTGAGATAATAAATGACCTTGCTTTTAACTTTTTAAAATACGTCAATTTAAACGTAGCTGCAAATTTACGCATCTAAATCACCCACTTTCTCGATAAAAATTTCGTTCATTGTTGGTTCCATCAATTGAAATCTTTTCGCATAACCTTTTTGCTGTACGACTTCAAAGATTGCTTCAGCGACCGTTTCATCTGACACAGTGAAGAAATTTTCAGTTTTAACGACTTTATGATCCAACACTCCTGGAAGTGACGCTACTTCCGATAAATCATACGGTGCATCCACAACGACACGTTTATAACCGACACTTTCTTTGACGGATTGGATGTCACCTTGAACGACCATCTCACCACGATTTAAAATACACACCGCATCACACAGCTCTTCAATATGTTCCATACGATGCGAACTAAAAATAATCGTTGTCCCCTTGGCATTCAAATCTTTCACCGCTTGTTTCAATAACTCGACATTCACTGGATCGAGTCCACTAAAAGGTTCATCTAAAATCAACAGTTCAGGCTCATGTAGCATACTTGCCAACAATTGCACTTTTTGTTGATTCCCTTTTGAAAGTGCTTCAATTTTTTTAAAACGATTTTCAGTAATTTTGAAGCGTTCCAACCAATAATCAATTGCCTCAAGAATCGCTACTTTATCCATGCCTTTTAACGTTGCCAAATAAGTTAATTCTTCGTTTACGGTTAATTTAGGATGCAAACCACGTTCTTCTGGTAAATAACCGATATGATCGTACATCGTGTGATCAATTGCCTTACCGTTATATGTAATACGTCCTTCAGTCGGCTCAGACAACCCTAAAATCATACGAAAAGTCGTAGTTTTACCCGCGCCATTGCGGCCTAAAAACCCTAACATTTTCCCTTTTTCAAGTTCAAAAGAAATCTGATTCACTGCAGTAAATTGACCAAATTTCTTCGTCACTTGCTCAATTTTCAATGTCATCGTTGCACACTCCTTATTTATAAGCTTACATTGAATATATCTTATCCGTATTAAAATGACAAGTATATTTGTCAAAATGACGTATTTAAATTACAAAATATCGATGTAACTAATAAAGCTACGGATGTATAACCCAAAATCCTATCTCTTTAAATCAATATCCAAGCTCATCATGAGTGTTACTGATATGACTAGTTCATCATTCACTTTTACTATTTATTGAATACATTGATATAATAAAAGACCTTCACAGCATGATGACTGTAAAAGCCTTTAGATGATTTCAATTAATAACGATAAGGATCGTCTTTCTTTTCTACTTCTTCAATATCACGCCACTCATCTTGTGGTGTTGTCGTAGAATTTTCGTATGCCATATGATGGCCTTCATTTTGAAAACGCCCTACATATTGACGACCATATTTCGGTGATGGACCATATTGATTATCTTGTTCCTTACTATCTAATAAACAAACGATAAACGAAATTAAACTCAAAATGATACTGACAGCCATCAATGTATACGCGACCCAGTTTGGAATAAATGCAAATTCGCTAATAAAACTCACTTCTGCTCCTATTGCTTCATCCTGGTACAACGTGTCTTTTTGTGTGAAAACACTAACGATATTATAAATAATACCTACAACAAATGATACTACTGGAATCAACATTGAGAAACCGACATCGTGGAATCGTCTTACTGTTAATGACAAATTGGGAATAATGGTTGCGAGCGAATACAAGCCAATAGCAAGAAACAAAATTGCTGCAACGATCCATCCTGCAATCGGAATAAATAATAAGATAAATCCTAATATAGTAGCAGGTACTGTAATGATCACATGCCATAACATGACCCACCAATACTCACTTCGACGACTTCTCCCTTTAAAATTCACATAGTTTGTCCAATATAATTTAAATGCTTCAACAAATCCTACTTTAGGTGCCTCCAAATCCAATGACCTCCTTAAATCAGTTGTAATTCACTTCTAGTCTACCATACTCCAATTTTATTGCTATACTATATTAATAATTTTTATATATTTTTTAAATCAAATTATGCACGATGACGTATTTGGAAAGCGATGTGAATTTCCGGTAAAATAAAACTATATTCACAATTAAATGGAGGCGACCATGGATTTTATTCACCCACCAACGATTCAAACCGCTCAAAATTTACTCGGGGTCAAATTGATTTATGAGACACCTGAAATCACTTATAGTGGCTATATTGTTGAAACAGAGGCTTATTTAGGATTCCAAGATCACGCTGCACACGGCTATCAAGGCCGACGCACACCGAAAGTTGAATCTCTCTATCAAGCTGGAGGTACTATTTACGCACATGTCATGCACCGTCACCTGCTCATCAACTTTGTGACTCAAGAAGAAGGCATTCCAGAAGGTGTTCTCATTCGCGCCATTCAACCTGAAGCTGGGATTGAAATGATGAAACGGAATCGGGGTCGACAAGGTTATGAGTTAACCAATGGACCCGGGAAGTTAACGGCTGCGATGCAAATTCCTCGTTCTGTTGACGGTAGCCAGTTGAACACAGGACGATTAAAAATTGATACCAAAAATCGAAAATTTCCACGAGAGATTGAAGTGGGCCCACGTATCGGTATTCCGAATAAAGGGAAATGGACAGAGGCGTATTTACGTTATAGCGTTAAAGGGAATCCTTATGTTTCTCGCGCGCGTAAGAAAGACATGTGCCCTATTGATGAAACGTGGCGGTAAATGACTGATATTAGGATAAACATTGATTGTCACATTTAATGCTTACTATCATACAGATGGCTGGAACGTTTCTTCACAGTGTATGATATTGACATTATGATTGCCATCCTAGGCTCGCGTTCCTAGGCGATCACTTCAACTAACCAACGCTTTCATTTTAATGAAACATTTGTTGAAGCGTTGGTGGATTTTCAGTTTCGCTTTGTTGCCTCAGGCGTCTCGAACAATTTTTGCTCTTTTGATAGAAAATCTCGTGTAATATTGAAGTATGGCGTTGTCAAAGCACAAAAAAGCCTCTCCTCTTGTTGTCAGGAGAGACTTTTTAATATTGACGCATTTAACATCAGTCAACCGTGATAGATATTAATCTACTGCATGCTTTTTCTCTTTTCTAAACATACCGACATGAATTGAAATGATAGTACATAAAATCAAAATGAGTGGGTAATATGAATACTTCAATACTTCTAAATAGGATACATGACCAAATTGTTCTGCCATTAACATCCCACTATCGTGAGGCAATACCATCAGTGCGCTGGCAGCAAAAATGTCTAACAAGCTGGCCATACGTTTCGGCGCAATTTTATACATTTGTCCGATTTCTTTAGCGATAGGTGCTGAAATAATGATTGCGACCACGTTATGCACTAATGCCGCTGATAACAGTCCCGATAGAAAACTCATCGCATATTCAGCGCTTTTCGGCCCATTCGCACGTTTTTTCATCGTTTGGACAATCCAATCAATACCGCCGTAGTAACGAATTAACGCAACTAAACCTGAAATTAAGAAAGCGATAAGGAAAATAGAGAAAGTGCCTTCCATTCCTTCTCCAATTTTCGAAGTCCATTCAAAGACCCCAATATTGCCTCGTGCAACACCGATGATTCCAGTTAGTACAATCCCCGATATTAATACGAGCATGACATTCATACCAGCAATCGCGGCAATGAGCACAAATATATATGGCAAAATATCGATAAAGTTAAAACTTAAATCTTCTTTAATATGCCCCGTTCCGCCAACAATTGCGTAAATAATAAAAGTAATGATTGCGGCTGGTAATGCGATAAGAAAGTTCGCTCTAAATTTATCTTTCATTTTCGCACCTACACCCGTTGTCGCTGCAATCGTTGTATCAGAAATAATGGACAAATTATCTCCAAAGTAGGCCCCAGCGATAACCGCAGCTGCAGCGGCCGCCACATTTAAGTCAGCCGCTTGTGCTACAGCGACCCCAATTGGAATAAATGCGGCTTGTGTTCCTGTAGATGTGCCGAGTGATGTGGCTACAAATGCACTCATCACAAAAATACCTGGAATAAGGAGACTCGGTGGAATGACAGACAAGCCCATATTGACCATCGCTTCCTGTCCTCCCATTGCAGAAGCCGCGCTCGCAAATCCGCCTGCTAAAAGTAAAATGAGTCCAAGTTCTGCAATTCCAGAAGAACCTGCATTTTCAGTAAAGATTTTAATTTTTTGAGTCACTGGTGTTTTGCGATCATAGCACGTCCATGCAATGACAATCGCAATGAAGATGGCTACGTGACGTGGTAAAAGATTAAATGCATCTTTAGTACCGAGCATCGTAAAGACGAGACCTACACCAATGTACAAAACTAAAAAGATGATTAGTGGCAATAATGCTAGTGCACCATACTGTTTTTGACTTCTTAATTCTTTCGACATGTCTTTCCCCTCAATATCTTATTATCATGATAAGGATTATACACTTTTATATCACTTTGACAAGTCTCAAGTTTTATTTTTTTATAAATTGATGCTTTTTATGCGTAGTCATGTCATCTGCTTATCACTTTTATTAACGAAGTCATACCGCTACATCTTCTACAGTAATCAATCACGCTTTACTCAAGTGCCGTAAATGTCGCATCGCCTTCATTTGAAACTTTAATCTTCACTTGATGCTCCCCACGACCGACCTTGTTATTTTTCAGCCCATCCACAGCTTCCAAGTCGACCTGTCCTTCTTCCGCTTCTACGTGGAATGCCGTGTTCGAAAGTTGCCCTTTGTACGTGACATCCACCGTACCACTATTAATATCCCATAACATCGGAATATCTTGGGGAACGTCTTCTAAAGAAATATCGCTATACGCCGCCTGTGCTGACACATTTTTAAAATCCGTATGTTCGGTATAAAGTCCACCATATTCCATTGTCGTATCGAGTTGTTGAATATGACTATCATCAATATATAAATCCGCTCTCGTTAAATTCAATGTTAAATTCGCAAGTTCCAGCGCATCTGCCGTCATAGTCGTATCGGTTCCATTTAACGTCACTTGATTCATTTGTGAAGTTGGTAAAGTGATAATGAGTTTCTTTCTATCTAAAGGACGAAATGGATTGAGATGAATTGAGATGGCTTGGCGTCTATCACTAGAAATCGATATGTTCATTTGATTATCATTTTTCACAGCTTTAAGGTGATCTGCACTTGTGATATCACCTTTAATCTTCAATGTATCACCTTTAACAAAAGTCACATCTCTCCCTTTGACATCTAAAGCTAATTTTTTTATCCCATCGGTTTCATATGTCTTTTCTGTAGACGTATGGTTTTGTTGGTCATGAAAAAATGTGTAATATACCGTGCCAGCAAGTCCAACTACAAACATGACACATCCAACTAAAAACACAATTAACAGTCCACGCTTCATACATTTACACCTCTTTTCACAAGCTTAATATTCCATTTTAAATATTTTACAGATAAAACATAACTCCATTTAATGATGACAATGAATAACACAATAAGTATGAGACCTAATCCAAACCAACCGATAACCGCAAAAATGTCTTCAATTAGAATGGCTTCTGATAAAACAAAATATTTAAATACTAAGGCAAATGGTGTGATAAGAAAGGCAACACTCGTCAGTACAATGCTTAAAAGTATGCCGAATATGACCATGAGCGGACCTGAAATTAAAATAAAATTCAATATACTGAGTCCTAATACCGTTAAAATGGCTTGTGTCATGTTTGATGTGTTTTTACTTTCCTCAGCATGATTCACAGCATTTTCTGCATTAATTGCACGCGCCATCTCTTTTGGCGAACCTAACATACCAATGATTTCTTGTTCGGATTTACCATCATGTAAGCCTTCAATAAAGTGATTTTCGTATTCAGCCACAATGTCACGTTTTTCTGACTCTGACATTCCTCTTAAATATTGATAAAGCGTATTCAAATATTCTTCTTTAGTCATTCATGATCACTCTCCTCTATAAAAATTTTCACGATACTGACAAATTCATGCCATTCTGATTTCAACTGTTGTAACCGTAAATTCCCTTCACGTGTCAGTTCATAATATTTGCGTGCAGGTCCCTCGGTTGATGGTTCATAATACGTTGTTAGACAATTTTCTTTGACGAGCCGACGCAACAAAGGATAAACCGTACCTTCAGCAATCACCATGTGCTTAGAAATGTTTTGTACAAGTGAGTAGCCATATTGCGGCTCCTTTTTAATAATGAGTAATACAATCATCTCTAATGCACCCTTTTTAAACTGGATGTTCATCATTACACCTCCAAGAATACATTAATCAGTACTAATCAATGTATAATACTTAAAATTAAAATAGCATACACTATTATACATTGCAAGGTACTATGTTAAATTTTTTCAAGCACATCGAAAAAGCGTATCAAAAGTTCATCAACTCAATACGCTTCCATATCATCTTTATTATTCATCTTTATACCGTTTTCACATTGACTGGCTCATGTTCCCCGTTGAAATCAATATAATGTGCGATCGTTTCATCTTCTGTTTCTAAAAATAGTGTGAAATGCCGCCCTTGTTGCCCTACTAGATGCGCTGGAATTAATAAATGGTAACAGCTATCCATGTCCATTGTCCCTTTTGCGAAGGTCATGTGCTGTTCATTTTCTAATAAATAACTGATGACCGGTGCACCTTCAATATCTTGAATTTGAATACGTACACTTAAATCACCACGCGCATGACGACTTACATCTACTGTATAGTCTACAATTCGATCGTTCGCACGTTCGAGCACATACATCTCTTGAAATGGCACCATATGATGTAATGTTGTATCATCATCAGACATTTCTGTCGCGACGAGTTCAATTACATTCTTTGCTTCATGAACCGCATGTGTGACATCAAATTCGATACGCGCTCGACTTCCTTCGACTGTTCCAACATAACTTTCATTCAAATAAATTATAAAAGGTTGTTGTGCTCCTTCAATATTCAAATGATAATCTTTACTATAATCAAAATCATCTATCATAAATGTTCGTGTACACTTCAAATAACAGTCCTCTCTCTTGTGAAACAGTGTATCGACGTCCATATATTCATGGTGATAAATATTTTCTTCCATTTGACAATGCCATTGTTGATTTAAAGGCGTCACCGCATGACTTAAAAATTTGATATATGGTAATGCAAAGACATGACGACTCATGTATGGAATATAAGTTGTTCTATTTGGCAATTGATGTTGATTTTTTTGTATTTCAATACCTTTTAAACGATGGTTCATATTCATCACCTCGAAATTAAAATATATATTTTTTTGTGCTTTTAATTTAACACTTTAGAACGTAAGAGAATATATACCAATCGTCACTGTATATGTTAAAATGTTTCCATGTTTGAAGTTTGAGGGGTTGGATGAATGCAATTATTATGGAAGATGTTTAAAAAGAATCAATTTGAAGCCAATATAGATGAATGCGGCATTGAAATTGGGACGCCTCATGGGGGATATCAATATGAAGTGACCAAGCCTGCTGTGCTCCATGTCGTGATGTCTGGCACAGGGACACTGACATACAATCAAAAAAAGTATATATTGAAGCCTGGTGATCTCTTTTTACTCTGTCGTGGTATGGAAGTCCATTATGAATCGACTATGGACGAACCGTGGACATATTATTGGGTTGGATTTAGTGGAAAACTTGTTTTTGATTATTTAAATCGTACTGCTTTATATGAAACGCGCGTTATCCAAAATCAACCCACGAACGAAATTCGCCAAATTATTTATCGTATGTGTCATCGGTCTATTGATTATTCCACAGAGAACTCTGATGATATTCAGCATATGCGCGATTTGTATGAGTTACTTTTTCAACTTCACCAACATTTTCCTAAACCATTTCATGTCGTTAAAAATGAAAAATATTCTAATGTGAGAGAAGCTATCCGATATATTAATGAAAACTATATGCACACTATTTCTATTTATGATGTCGCTAAGCATGTCAATGTCAGTCGCAGTTATCTATATAAAATGTTTAAAAAGCACATCGACCAGTCTCCACAAAATTATTTAATTCATATTCGTATGTATCACGCTTCGAAATTGTTTAAGGAAACAGATTTGCAAAGTCAAGAAATTGCTGATCGTGTAGGCTATAAAGACCCACTGTTATTTTCTAGAGCGTTTAAAAAGCATTTTGGGGTCACAGCAACCCAATATCGAGAAGAACATCAATAAAGCCAATGTTTATACCGTATCATGCACGACTATTCAAGTACATTGAAAAAGTCGATTAACATGAAGTATGTTCGACAACTATAAATGGTGATATATCTCTATTCCCCACTCGTTACCCTATAAAGGTATATAGCTACTATTTTCGAATAATCACACTCGATTTAATTTAGATATAGATTTTTGCTTTTAAAAAAAGTATAATAGTTTAGTATGGGATTGAAAGCCCTTTCTATTTTACTAACTCAAAGGGGGGAGTGTAACAATGTTAGAGCTTAACAGTATTACAACATTGTTTCTTGCCTGTCTATTATTAATCGTGGGGCAAGCTATTGTAAATAAGGTTGATATTTTTAATCGTCTAAGTATTCCATCACCTGTAGTAGGTGGACTCATTTTTGCGATTATCTCCGCAATATTAACTTCTACAGGGGTTTTACAAATCAAACTTGATGGGGCATTTTTTCAAAACTTTTTTATGTTAGCCTTTTTCACAACTATTGGTTTAGGGGCTTCATTTAAACTATTGAAACTCGGTGGCAAAGTGTTAATCGTCTATTGGATTCTCTGTGGTGTGTTAGCGACATTCCAAAACGTGATTGGTGTCTCTATGGCGAAAGTATTGCACATCGATCCATTATTAGGTTTAACAGCGGGTGCTATGTCAATGGAAGGTGGACATGGCAATGCAGCTGCATATGGCCAAACAATTCAAGATTATGGCATTGATTCAGCTGTCACAGCCGCACTTGCAGCTGCAACATTAGGTCTTGTCGCAGGGGGGCTTTTAGGTGGTCCAGTAGTGCGTTTCTTAATTAAAAAGTATGATCTCGCACCAAGCAATGCTGAAACAATTCAAAAAGATTACTCTAATGTTGATATTAACCGTCGACTACAAAAAAACTTTACTGTCAATGAAGTTTTCTTCATTCAAATTACAGTCATTTTGTTCTGTATGGGACTCGGTTCATATTTAGGTCAACTGTTTAGTGATTGGTCTGGTATTAACATTCCTTTATATGTAGCTTCAATGTTTATCGCAGTTATTATTCGTAACATTTCAGAATTTGCAAACCTTAACTTAATTGATTTAAAATTGACAAACCAAATTGGCGATATTTCATTAAGTGTATTCTTATCAATTGCTTTAATGAGTATCAAATTAACAGAAGTGTACAACTTAGCATTACCGTTAATCATCATTGTTATTTGCCAAATTATTTTCGTAGCATTATTCTCAATCTTTGTCGTCTTCCGCTTGCTCGGTAAAAACTATGACGCTGCTGTAATGATTGGTGGTTTCATTGGACACGGTCTTGGTGCGACACCAAATGCGATGGCCAATTTAGATGCGATTACGAAAAAGTTTGGTAATTCTCCACGTGCATATTTAGTCGTTCCAATTGTCGGTGCATTCTTAGTCGACTTACTCGGTGTACCGATTATTACGACATTTATTAACATATTTAAACCGTAAAAAAAGAGGTGCGCGCACCTCTTTTTTTATTATGCTTCTTGACGACGAATTTCCCAACCATACGGATCTGTTAATTGAGACCAGTCTGCATCAATTTCTTGACTATTTAAAAGACATGCGTCTAATTCGGCAGTAATCGCCGCTTCATCTAAATCTACACCAATGATGACGAGTTGCGTATGACGGTCGCCATATTCAGGATCCCAATCTGCACGTACGTCCGGTCTTTCTTGTAAAATCGCTGCACGTTCCGCTTTTGGCATACTAGCTACCCAAAAAGTGACTGGGTGAATATCGACAGCTGTTCCTGCTTGAGAAACGAGACACGCGACATCATTGTATTGTGCTAACCACGCAATTCCTTTCGCACGCACAATCGATTCGGACATACCTTCAAGAAAAGCATTGAATCGTTCTGCATGAAATGGTAAACGTCTACGATATACAAAAGATGAAATGCCATATTCTTCTGTTTCCGGTGTATGAGTCGCATGACCCCCTGCTTCTAGTTCTTGCAACCACCCTGCTGATTGACTCGCCGCTTCAAAATTAAAACGCCCCGTCTCTAACACTTCATCAATATCCACTACTGAATTAACAGTACGGATAAATTTCGCGGTAGGTTGTAATTTACGCAACATCGCTTCTAAACGATTCGCCTCTTCTTCACTCACTAAATCAATTTTATTTAATATGAGCACATCGCAAAATTCGATTTGATCAATGAGTAAATCCGCTATCGTACGTTCGTCATCTTCACCCACCGCTTGATCACGATCTAACAACATGTCTCCTGATTGATAGTCTTTAATAAAACGGTTCGCGTCAACCACTGTGACCATCGTATCTAATCGACAAATTTCAGTTAAATCAATACCTAAAGCTTCATCCACATATGAAAATGTTTGTGCGACAGGAACTGGTTCTGAAATACCAGTCGATTCAATAACGATTTGGTCAATGCCACCACGTTTGACGATACGTTCTACCTCTTTTAATAAATCATCTCGCAATGTACAACAAATACATCCATTAGAAAGTTCAACTAATTTTTCATCTGTACGCGAAAGCCCCCCTCCTTCAGCGATCAGATCTTTATCAATGTTGACCTCACTCATATCATTCACAATGACCGCAATTCTTTTACCCTCTCGATTGTTCAAAATATGATTAAGTAAAGTTGTTTTACCTGATCCTAAATAACCACTTAATACTGTTACAGGTATTTTACCCATATATAGCCCTCCTCATTTCGTTGTAAATCGTAATAATTACGTTTTACAGTATATAATAAATACTTCCATCGACGCAATGATAATTTAAAATGATTTTAAAAAAGGATCTATGAACAGTATTAAAAAAGAACGAATGATGGCTTCCTTACACCTTCATTCGTTCTCTTTTAAAATTATAATTGACGCTGTTGTATCCAGTTTTTCAAATATGGATCAAACACAATAGCCGACTGACGCAATTCCATAATATTTCTAGCATTTAATAAAGTCATAATATAGGCCATTTGTGTTTTAAAATCTTCTACGTATTCAATCGTTGCTTCCACACCCTCTTCGTGGAGCAACTTTAAAATCGGTCGTGACATGCCCACTGCCTCAGCACCTAAGCGTAATGCTTTAATCGCGTCAAGTGGATGACGTATGCCTCCGCTTGCAAGCACATGTACACGACTACTCAAATTTCTTGCTTCAAGTAATGAAACCACTGTCGATTGACCCCATTCTTGTAAATAAGCCATATCTTTGAATTGTCGACGTTCATTTTCTATCGATACAAAGTTTGTGCCACCATGACCACTAATATCTACAAAAGCAACGCCCACATCAATCAACTTTTGAATCGTGTCATAACTCATACCAAAGCCTACTTCTTTAACAATCACAGGGACTTGGACACCTTTAACAATTGCTTCGATTCGCGTTAACCAATGTTTAAATTGACGATTGCCCTCTGGCATTACAAGTTCTTGTGGTGCGTTAACATGAATTTGTAATGCATCTGCTTGAATCATCTCAATGGCCGTTTGTGCTTCCTGCAATGTCGCATCAGCACTGACATTTGCCCAAATATGACCGTGTGGATACTGTTCACGTGCAACCTCATATGAGTGACGTACAGCTGGATTTTTTAATGCGGCATGCATACTCCCGACAGCCATTGGAATTTGGGTAGCTTTTGCGACTTGAGCGAGTTGTTCATTTGTTTTCGCTGTCCATTCCGATCCACCTGTCATGGCATTAATATAGAGGACATGCGACATATTGAGTGCTTTAAAATTAGGCAACAATGTCACTTCATCCACATCAATTTCTGGAATAGCATGATGAACAAATCGAATCCTATCAAAATCAGATTGTGACGTCTCACTTTGTGCAAGTGCTAATCGAACATGTTCATTTTTTCTTTGTTCTCTTTTATTCGTCATTACATCAAAATCCCCTCATTAATGGTCTATTAATTTGACTATATCATATTCAGTGACGACATAAAGTATTTTCTTGAAATCAATATACTAACTAAAATAATATATCGCCGCATCACACGATTTCATCTCGTCTTACTTTTGCGTTATACTTATGAACAAACAAAGCGAAGAGGTGTACCTATGTTAAATTACCCTTTTTATGACTCAAATAAAGTAGAAAATGACTGGATTGATCGAAATGGTCATATGAATGATGCCATTTATGCACGCGTTTTTAGTTTAGCCATTGATCATTTTCATGATGCGATTGGACTTACAACTGAAGCACGCGACTTAAGAGATTACACTGTTTTCACCATTGAAACACATATTTCGTACCTTAAAGAACTCAAATTACATGCCCCATTTCACATTAAAGTTCAAATTTATGATTTTGATGCCAAACGTACACATTTCTTTTTAGAACTCATACATCAAGAAACAAAAGCGATTATGGCCACGGCCGAAACGATGATGATGGGCATGGATCGCAAAACAGGACGTCCAGCGCCTTACCCTGACGATATTTATCAACATATTCAACATTATGCGGAATCACAAGGGCATATTGTATGGCCAAAACAATTGGGTCACCGGATCGGCATACCTCGTTCATAATTAAAAACACTACAAGTATTCGTCTCAACTTGTAGTGTTTCGTTATTTTATTTGATTATGCATCCGTTGCGCCACGTTTAATCATGTCCGCTTTAGTAACAATAGGATACTTTTTAAAGACAACGGAGCCAATATAACCCCAAATGAGTCCTATAATCCCCATAATGACACCGTACACCACAACAGATACCCAAGAGTTAAAGCCGAACATGACGATAAACCCTGCAATCGGTGTCGCTGTTCCAGTTGCATCATTGATTAAACCGGAAAGCGCAATGACTAAACCTGCTGAGGCACCGCCAAAAAAGTTCGTAATGTAAATTGGAATCGGATTGGCCGAGACAATATCTGCTTGTGATAACGGTTCGATACTCACTGAAATCGTCGCTTTACGGTCACCTAATTTTAAACGGTGGAAAAGTGTTCCGTTCATAAAAGCAGAACTAAATGCTGCCATCGCACCAATGGCCATTGGAACACCTGTTAAGCCAAGTAGTGCCGTCAATGCCATCGAACTGAGTGGCGCAGTACCTACCACTGTAATAATACCACCCAAGATAATCCCCATAATGACGGGACTCGTATCTGTAGAACTTTGAATAATTTCACCAATTCTAACGAGCGTATTGTTAACGACAGGTGTTAATGCAATCGCAATACCTCTTGATAATGGGGCTACGATTAATACCGCAACAATTAAATCAACACCGTCTGGCACATATTTCTCAGTATATTTCATTAAATAACCAATCACGTAACCCGCAAAAAATCCTGGTAATAAATCCATTCCTCCACAGGCTGCGGCAATCACTAACGCATATACAGGTGAAACACCAATCGCTAAAGCTGTCAGACCCGCTGCAGCTACACCGCCTAAGTCACCCGCAGCAGTACCCACTTGTTCTAAAAAGTGATTGTGGAACACACGTCCACCTACATATTTATTAAATGCTTCAACTAAAAATGTCGCAATGGCTGCATTCGCAAGTGCGCCCATTGCCCGCATCCCATTCGGCGCTTTATATGTAAATAACGTGAAAATGACAAGTACTAAAATTAAAAATGCTGTACCAATAAGTAAATCCATAATGCCCCCCTCTTGTTATTCGAAAAAGGCCCCTTGTTCAATTTTTTCAATTTCTGAATAACTGTGTAATTTTTATTGTTTATTTTTTCATGTATTTCATTTTACTAAAGATTTTTGTTTTTTGCACGTTGGTTTATAACTAACATAGCAAAAGCTGGGAAACATCATTGCTCCCCAGCCCTGTCAAACATATTCTTTTTTCGCTCAACAATTCCCGTTCACAAAGTAAAATTGAATCATCACTTTTCATTTTGATAATGGCTACTATTTATCTCAGCAGCTGTCTGGGGATGGGACATAAAAATTTTTGATGCTATGGATGTAGTATTTTGTTTAACTTGCCCTCTCCCTATGATTTGTAGCTTTAGATCGCCTTCAAGGCTTCGCGTTCCTAGGAAAGCGTCGCACGGTTTAAGCAATTTATTCATCAATACTAATTTATCTACAACTATCACTCAAAAAGAATCGTATCAAACGATTGAGATGAGTGAATCAATTACAGAACTGCCCTAGACTCCCGTGGGATCAGACGCAGAATAAACAGATCCCCTTTTCATTTTTAGATTAATCAAATACAAGTGATGCGGTGTAATTAAAAAAACAATAACGATACGCTTTCTTGATTGCAAAAAACCGTGCAAGACTCCTGAGGGATCAGCTGAACCGGAAAATCCAATTCGGCTTCCACTAAGTGTAAACTTTAATCAAGCCGAATTGAGTTAAAGGTTCAGCCCCTAGGAAAGCGTCGCACGGTTTAAGCAATTTATTCATCATACTAATTTATCTACAACTATCACTCAAAAAGAATCGTATTAAACGATTGAGATGAGTGAATCAATTACAGAACTGCCCGAGACTCCCGTGGGATCAGACGTAGCCGAAAATCCAATTTGGCTTCAATCAAGTGTACACTTTATCAAGGCAAATTTAGTTGAGGCAAGTCCCCTGGGAACGCGAGGGCATGTTCAGTAATTTGAAAATTGCATTTATCACAAATCAATTGTTTTTCGAATCTGCTTCAACACTTTCCTCGACTCAACAATGGGATACAACGGAAATGCTGTGACCATATCCCGATACTCATAAAAATGAATCGGCTGTTGTTCCGCTTCAAAATAATCCGCCAACTTTCTCATATCCGGGTAAAACACTTCACTCGTCCCACCAAACATATACACAGGCGGCAACCCTCTCACAGGGCCATACATCGGTGAAATACGTGGGTTTTTCCGCTCAAGATCATCTGCCCACACTTTAGCAATCGCTTGTAAACTAAAAATATTATGGATGGGATCTTTTTTCTGCACTTGTTCAGTAATCTCTTTGTTTGATAACGAAATATCAAGCCAAGGTGAAATGAGATAGAGTTTTCCTGGGAGCGGCAATTCTTCTTGTTGCATTAATTTCTGCGCAAAACTAAGTGCCATATTGCCACCTGAAGCATCCCCCATAATCACGATATTTTCAGGTTCGGTTTCTTTTAATAAGCGGCGATAGGCTTGCTCAATTGCCTCGTGCGTTTCGCGATATGTAAATTCAGGCGCCTTTGGATAAATCGGCAAAACAATCTCGTGTAATGTTTCATACGCCAACTTATCCATAAAGCGCCAATGAAAAACAGAGGGTTGAAATACGAAAGTGCCTCCATAAATATATAAGATTTTATTTTTAATATGGTGACCAAAATTAAAGCGAAACACCTGCATCTCATCAAACATATCTTTAACAAGATTCGATTTGACATTAATTTGATCTGGCTGTTTATGCTTCGATTGATTTAAATGGCGTCTTTTTTCTAAAAATGCATCAACTTCTGCTTGGGTTTTAAATTTGAGATGACGTTGTTGTGACAAATATCTCCCCATTAAATTACTCATGACATTTCGTTTCAATTGTATCCCTCACTTTTTCTCAACAATCATAGTGTATCATTTGAAAACTTTGCTTATATATTTATTTTATATTGTATTCATTAAATAGCAACAACAGTTTTCTACAAATCACCTTCATATTATCATAAATTTGATTCGTTGACGCCCTCATAAATTGTATTGAGCTGTGATTCAATACGCTCTAAATCAATAAAGCGACCTTCACGATGCATTTCTTTCCCTTCAAGAAATATAATATCTACAGGAACCGTAAAAATTGAAAGCGCACCTGCAATTTCAGGGACATCATCTGCACTGACATTACCTAATGCGACCCCATCATAACGTTCAACTAATTCTTGAATACGGGGTAACACGGCATGACATACTGAACAATTGTCTCTAGAAACATGAACCACTGCGATTTGATGGTTTTGGACAAACGATTCGTATGCATCTAAAGTTTTTAAAACTTCCATCTTATCATCTCCTATTCATTCACCTTTGTTAACTTTACATCAGTTCTAACATATTTTACTAAAAAGCACTATGAATATGATTCTATGTATACTATAATGCATAATTGTATTAACGAATGATTTTGACAATGCTTGTTAAATTATATTGGAGGCGTTACATATGAAAGAGACCACACGACAACACCCTCAGTTTCAACAACAATTTGAAAATCAACCCATCCATCGTAGTCAATATTACGGTAAAAAACGACGCTCATGGGTCAGCTTTATTTTGACACTGATCGCTATGGTACTCGTTGCGATTGCTGCATATAGTATGTATAGCGAAACTTTATTTAAAATGAGCTTTCTTGATGAAAATGTCACATTCGATAAGTTAAAAGTGATTGCCGATCAACTGACAGCGCA
Source organism: Staphylococcus cornubiensis (assembly GCF_900183575.1). Classification (GTDB taxonomy): domain Bacteria; phylum Bacillota; class Bacilli; order Staphylococcales; family Staphylococcaceae; genus Staphylococcus; species Staphylococcus cornubiensis. The sequence continues at coordinate 155,892 of NZ_FXUZ01000002.1, read as the reverse complement.
ATCTTTAATTGATACATCAAATATTGAACAAACTCTTAGTTACGTCATTATGGGACTCAATATTTTCTTCATTTTAGTACTGATCAATATCATTTTTGCAATTTTGACACTTGTCTTTAATCGTACTATTTTGAAAGTCGTCAATTGGCTCATCTCTATATTGATTGTACTGATTCCTATTGCTTTCTTATTTTATATTAACCGTGCAGCTGAAGAAATAACAAAAAAGCTTGCACCATATATCGGCAACGTAGATCCTACTACAGTCTTTTCACCATCGAATGCACTTCATAATGCAATCATCTTTACCGCCATTGCTACAGTCCTTTACTTTATCAGTCTATTCTTCAGAAACAGACGTCCTAAAATCCGAAAATCACTTTAATTTGCTTCAAAAAAGAAGTCACTATAGAAAGCACACAATACCTTCCATAGCGACTTCTTTTTTATGATTATCCTTCAATCGGCCATGTCTCCAAATTCTCCGCCATATCCCAAAACATATATTCATAATAACTCGTATGTACAACAATCTCTTCTAAAGCCTCTAACGCTTCTTCAGACATGCCTTCTGCCACACGATCCATCATCTCAATTACATCATCTTTAAACGTTGTAAATTCATCTGAACTATACATTTTCACCCATTCACCATAAAAAGGCTGTTCCAAGGCGCCTTCGATGTGGCTGAGTGCTTCTCCAATATAATGATAGCTCCAAGTACAAGTCAGCACCGCAGCAATCACATTTTCTACGCCGCCACGTTGCGCAAGATTCAACATATAACTGGTATAAGCCAATGTCGTACTTGCAGGTTTTGTTGTTTCCAATTCTTGTTCACTAATTCCAAATTGCGCGGCGTACTGACGATGTAAATCCATTTCTGTATTTAAAGTACCAGAGACGAGATTACCGAATGTTGTCATCATTTCTAAATCAGTTGCCTTGGTCGCACCTATCGCAAATAATCGTGCATAATCGATTAAATAGATATAGTCTTGCTTGAGCCAATGTTTAAACTTTTCCTTATCTAAAGTCCCATCGCCAATACCTTTGACGAAAGGATGTTCAAGGTAACTGTCCCATATCGGTTGGACACGTTGCCATAATCGTTCAGTAAATTTCATCATGAACGCCCCTTTCAAAAAATGATTTACCTACTTATCATCATATCGGTGTGCATGCTAATCTCGCAAACTTCAACGCTTAATTCTCTATTTCAACTTTGTTAAATTCATTAAATTCCGATAAATTTCATCTCTATAATACGTATCGAGATGAACATCATAATCTGCGCACCATTGATTAATAGAACGGATGGTAGAAGCATAAACATAACTAAAAACTTCTATCGGAAAAGGGAATTTGGAAGGCAATTCTGATTCATATTGCTGGAGCTCCTCTTGAAAATAGTCGAAAAAACTTGTGGTTACGACTTGATAAAACTTCGGATCACCTTTTTGCGTATGTAAAATTTTTAATAATTGCTGATTAATCGTCCTATCGATACTATTAAATGGCTCACGCAAACGCATTTCTAATGTCAAAGCAAAATAAGGTTTCAAAGCCATTTTACTCACATAATAAAGTAATTCATATTTATCTTTAAAATGTTTATAAAAGGTTGTTCTATGTACGTTTGCCCTTTGACATATTTGGTTAATGGTAATTTTAGTGAGCCAATAATCTTCTAATAGTGTTAAAAACACTTCTGATAATTTCAAATTCGTTTTCTGTACACGTATATCTCTTTCGTTCATCAACTATGCGCACCTTTCTTCGTCTTCTATGGTGATACTTGTCAATCATTATGTAAATTCAAAATATTCATTACTTACGTCATTGAATACTCCTTGCCATTCAACAAGACATAGTTTTTCTTACAATATTGTTTTACACTGTTTTTTATGAAATTATTAACAATTGTACTTCAAGTTCCGGCACAACTCAACAGAAAGCAAAATTTATTTAAATAACTTTTATGAAACAAATCCCTTTATTGTTCCAATTAATCTGTAAGTAGTTTAAAATTATTTATACTTTAAATTCTTTTATCTTGATGTATATTTATTATAATTTAACTATTAATCCATTCAACTTGAACCTTCATTCTACAATGAGAATGACTATCATGAACAGTGAAATTTTTTTACATATTTTTGAAATATCATCATTAAAAATTAATACTCCGCGCCATTATGCATACGTGTACGCTTTCAACAAAATAAAGCTCTAATCCTAAAAGCGGACTAGAACTTCATTAAAATATAGTATATGATTGTTTTTTCAACTCTAGTAATTTTGATAGTTGACAATTTTTAATTGATCCGCATCTTGATCGCCATCTAATAAATAATGAGATTGAATCGTACGACCTTGTGCATCTTCTTTTTCGACTGTGACGGCGTAGTAGCCATCATTTCGAGAAACATTTGTCACTTCAGGGTTTTTGAATTGAAAACGATTTTGACTCATCACATTTGATCTCATCGCTTCATAGTTTGTTGTATTCTCTTTTAAATATTTGGAAACTAAATCAAAATCACGCTTTTCGTATGCTTCATTTAATGACGACGTATACTTTTTGAAAAAGTCCGTAATTTTATTTAACGTGTCTTTTTCTTTAGATTGACGGTATTTTTCAATCTCATCTTTATCAAATGACAAGGTCACTTCATTGTCAGATTGAACATCATCTTTTTTGATGACTTCTTCTTTGGTTTTAAATGTATGATCGTAAGCGTCACCTTCAGCATAAACTTTGATGTCTTGATTTACAGGAAATGGGCCATAAGTATGGTCTTTATTTTGCGCTAATTTTTCACCATTGATGACCACTTTAATATCGTCATCATCTATCGAACCCGCATTTTTAAGTGTGACTTTCACTTGTGCTTCTTTAAAATCTTCAGTCACCGGGATGGTCTCATTCTTGCTGTTGACAAAATCAAATTTCAATTGTCCTTCATAGGTGCCACGATCGGTCGTTTTCACTGTATCAATCGCGTAACTTCCTGGTATGAATTGACCTAATGAAACAGATTGTCCTGCTTCAGCGACAACTTTCTTTTGTGAACCGTCTGAATCAAACTCAAATGTTGCTTTTTCTTTCGGTTTAACAATCGCCTGTTTGGTCGGCGCGAGGAAACTTAAGTTATCAAAAATTAAATAACGACGTCCATTTTTGCTAATCCTCAACACATCTTGTCCTTCACGCGTTTTAATATAAGAAGCTACAGCCGTTTCATGATTCAGCCCATCTACTGTGTCATACACTTCTTTTTCAAAAGGTTTCATACCCACTTCTTTTTTAATAAACTGGATATATGTCGCCGCTTCTTGTCGGCCCACTTTATTATCTTTTGAAGTTAGTAGATTAGATACTTTTGCCGCATCTTCATTATTGACTGCATTGATCAATATTTTCGCTTGAGCTTCAGGAGAGTTAAAGTTCCTTAATAGTAAAAATAAGATGATGAGTAAAATAATGATAAAACTTACAATAGCAATAGGGATGACTTTTTTTAATGAAGGTGGCCTTTTATTGTTATTGGAAGCAGATGACTGTGCTACATCCGGTTCATTAGGTGACTGTTGAGTCGATGCTTTAGAATATAAAATTTGACTATGACAATTTGGACAGACGCTTTGATGTAGTAACTTTTCATGATGACATACCGCGCATTGACCCATACTTACACCTCCTATTCTTTTAATTTTGCTCATTCGTCATACTTATTTATCATAAATTGTGTTATTAAAAAATGCATCAGACGCGAGAAGTAGCACGCATCTATCTCTCACACATCACAGTTGATTCAATTGACCTTGGACACGTTCGTCGATGAGTTCAAGCATCTCTCGCGTTTGGTCAATTTTTTCTAATGGGATATCTGACAACATTTCATTCGCCAAATCCGCAATTAAATTTCTTGAAGCACGCACATAGCCTAATCCTGCTTCTGTAAGGGCGACATATTTTAATCGTTTATCAGATTCATATGCCATATTCACCCATTTGACTAACCCTAAATCGACTAACTTTTTAATTCTTCTACTGACTGCTGCTTTATTCACACCTTGACGTAAAGTAATCTCTGTTAATGTGAGTGACTTGTCATTAGAAAGCATCAATAAAACACTCGATTGCTCATTTGAAATGCCGTATCGAGATCTTAAATCTTTTAACAATCCTGTTGTGAGTGCATTCATATTCGTCATAAATTCACCCATAAACGTAATATGTTGACTCATCGAATTTGAATGGGTCATTTTAATTCACCGCCTTCATTACAAACAACTATCCTTACCATCGTACCAACAATTTTTTTATAAGGAAACCTCATTTTTTGACATTTTTTGTAAAGAATCTAGTATGATTACCGTAAATGATAAAATAAAGGACTCAAAAAATGAATTTATTTCAAATTATGTTATTAACAAGCTACATTATAATCTTAATACTAATAAAGATAAAGCCACATCTTTTTTTACGTATCACTTCATTTACAGTGATCCTTTACCTTCATATGCTTTTAGTGACAATGACGTACTTCAATCACGAACATCGTCTCACCTTGTTAATGATGATTTTAGTCATTGGGTTCAGTGCACTCGCTTTATCAATGTTTCGCCATCTTAAAACTTATTGTCATATTATGGGACGTGTCATCGCATACCACCTAGCTATTATTGCACTTATTGCCGGAAGTTTATTAGTGACGCCTTTGATTCCTGCCATTTTAACGATACCTTTTAATCTGTTAATTCAATTAGCCATCGTGTTTCTTACAGTATGGCAAGGTTATTTGTTCATGACCCATGCTTATTTACAAACTGTACCTTCTGTCACACGCGCTACTCTCATTGTTCTTGGTGCAGGCATCTATACCGAAGCCGTCACACCGATGTTAAAAGCACGGTTAGATCAGGCCATCATGTTGAGTCAACGTTTAGAACAATTTCATATTATTGTGAGTGGCGGACAAGGCCCTGACGAACCAATATCAGAAGCACTCGCTATGCAACGCTATTTAATTCAACAAGGTATTGACCCACAACACATTTCTATGGAAGATCGGTCTACCAATACAAGGGAAAACATTTACTTTTCGAAGCGATATTTAGCGTTACACAAAATGCCGCATACGATTATCGTTACGAGTTCGTTTCACATTATGCGCGCGCTCCGACTTGCTGAACGCCAACACGTCCATGCACTAGGCTATGGCGCACCTACACCCCATCATTGGGTCAGCCGTGAACTCATTCGCGATTATAGTGGTCTGCTTTTTCAATATCCGCGATTGTGGGTTCTATTCAGTATTTTACAAGTTGGCATTTGTATTTCGAATATATTTTCTTAAATTTCAGAAAATAATATACAGATATCCTTCCTATTTGTTATACTCATCATTAAATACTTAAATATATTTCTTTAAATGTACTTAGCCAAGCGCAATCACGCGTGACGTATTGTTGTTAACAGCGCGTTTCGAGTTTTCAAATAGGATGTGATGTCATGCAAAACAGAAATGATAAAAAGCCGATGATTTCAATATTTCTCAATCAAGTTGAAAAAGTCGGCAATCGTTTACCGGACCCGATAATTCTGTTCTTTTCACTCTGTATCATTTTAGCTATTACTACTGCAGTGGTGTCTCAATTTGATACAGCTGTCAAACATCCAGGCACTGGCAAAATGATTGAAGTCAGAAGTATTTTAAGTCATGACGGCTTTGTCATGTTGATGAACGATGCGATTAAGAACTTTTCACAATTTCCTGCACTCGGTATTGTACTTTCTGTCATGATTGGGATTGGTATCGCTGAAAAAAGTGGTTACTTTGATAAATTAATGATCTACGTCGTCTCAATGACACCTGAGCGCATCATTTTACCGACGATTATTTTTGTTGGCATTATGGGGAATATTGCTGGAGACGCAGCCCCTATTGTCATGCCTCCCCTTGTCGCAATGATCTTTATGAAGCTCGGTTATCATCCTGTAGCTGGACTCGCATTAGCGTATGCAGCAACATTAGGTGGGTTTGCGGCGAATCTTTTTATCGGTATGCAAGACGCACTCGTGTATGCTTTTACTAAACCGTCAGCACACTTGATTCATAAAGACATGTCACTTAATGTGGCGATGAATTGGTATTTTATTGCAGCAAGTGTCGTCGTGTTGTTACCTGTGTTATGGGTTGTCACTAAAAAGATTGTCATTCCACACTTAGGTCCATATGATCGTACTCAAATGACACTCACAGAAAATAATGATGCATCTGAAGTGACGCCTCAAGAAAAGCGGGCGTTGTTTTGGGCAAACATGAGTTTTGTTATCACATTATGTCTCATTGCTTTAGTTGCGATACCTGAAAACAGTTGGCTACGTAACCCGGAAACACATAGCCTTATTGAAAACGCCCCCCTGATGAATGGTATTGGTATCGTCATTATTCTGACTTTCCTCATACCAGGTCTTGTGTATGGTGTTTTAGCAAAAACAATCCAGTCGTCAAAAGATATTGGCCAAATGTTAACAGATTCGATGGGAACAATGGGGAATTTTATCGTCATCGTCTTTTTCGCTGCCCAACTCCTCGCCTTTTTAACTTGGAGTCATTTAGGGATATTTATCGCGGTGAAAGGTGCTGAATTACTGCAAAATCAAAATGGTGTCGTGCTTATTATCGGACTGTTAATATTGAGCAGTCTCATTAACATGCTGATTGGAAGTGCTTCAGCAAAATGGGCTTTATTGGGACCTATCTTCGTTCCTATGCTGTTATTGTTAGGTTTTCACCCTGCATTCACTCAAATGATTTACCGTGTAGGCGACTCAATTACAAACCCCATTACACCAATGATGCCTTATTTACCATTATTATTAACGTATGCACAACAATATGACCCCAAAATGAAATTAGGGTCACTAATCGCAAGTTTAATGCCTTATTCTATTTTTCTCGGTATATTTTGGACGCTCTTTTTAATTATTTGGTATTTATTAGGCATACCTGTAGGACCAGGTGGACCCATTCATGTTTAAGCATGACAAAACGGGAGATGAGATATAAAAATTCTTGATGCTATTGATGAAGCATTTTGTTTAACTACCCCTCCCTATGATTTGTGGTATTTGATTGCCCTTATGGCTTCGCGTTCCCAGGGGACTTGTCTCAACTAGCCAACGCTAAATTGAACGATGACACACATGAGGCGTTGGCGGATTTTCGACTGCGTCTGATCCCTCGGGAGTCTCAGCCTTCTGGGCAATCTTACATCAAATGAATCCATTTAGGGAAAGTTTATGAAATTGAGACAACCTCATAACATCTGATGATGACGTACCATTCATCCTCATTTTTGGCTGTTTTATCATTATTAATCAGTATATGTCCATAAAAAGATAGGGACTGGGAAAACTTAATGTCCCAGTCCCCGCTTTATTTCAATATGCGAAAATTAAAATATGGAAATGTAAAATCAATTAAAGTGAGTGGAGATTAAAACATTTCATCTTATCACCTTGCCTCAAAGATTCGTAGCGTTTAAATTCAGATTACTAAAATAGACGAGTCACCCGAGGGATATTTTTAATAACAAAATATCGTCTTTTTGATTGAAATATATCAAGGTAAGATTATCAAAATTTTTATATCCTATTTCCTTTCTGTTTATCAAAACATTTGGTGAGTGGACTCAATATGATGCCTTCATTGCTGTCACTGTCTCCATTAATTCACCATCGTTCAAATAAATAATACGGTCGGCATAATCAAACAACCGTTGATCATGCGTCACCATGATGCCGATAGTGCCTTCTTGACGTACTTGCTGTTTAATCATTTCTACAACTTCTGTGGCACGTTTTGCATCTAAACTTGCTGTAGGTTCATCTGCAAGTAACAGTTTCGGCTGATTCATCCAGGCACGCATAATCGCCACACGTTGTTTTTCGCCCCCAGATAACATATGTGGATAAACACGCTCTCGATGACTTAAACCAATTTGCTCTAATAACATTTTCGCGCGCTGTTGTGCTGTTTGACGGTCCATCCCTGCTTCTTTACCAACAAGTTCTAATTGTTCATGCACTTTTAAATAAGGGACTAAATGAGAAGCTTGAAAAATAAAACCTATCTCTTTCAAACGTTTTTCCGTCAATGCTTTTTGAGACAAACCGCTCAAATCTTCACCGTCCAACATCACTTTACCTTCTGTTGGAGATAAAAGCCCACCAATAATCGTCAGCAATGTTGATTTTCCAGAACCTGACATCCCGTTTAAAATGACAAATTCTCCTGGTTGTACTTCAAAGTTGATACCTTTTAATACTTTTGTCGCGGCATCCCCTTTACCGAATGTTTTTACTAAATCTTTAACGACTAAACTCATACTTGTCCCCCTCCAATCGCTTCAATAGGATCAATTTTAAAGACACGCACTAATGACAGTAATGCGCCCACTACAGCGACAATAATAAAGACGACAACGACAAGTAACATCATGCTGCCATTGATAAAGAAAGGCATTGTGACAGGTAAGGCCGCTTCTAGTCCTGTAATTAATAAGAGCGCTATGATGACGCCTAACATTGTCACGAATAAAATTTGGAATAACAAACTCCATAACAAGTGTGACGTTTTAATACCAATGGCTTTCAAAATACCGATTTCTGCTGTTTTTTGAATCGTCATGACATAGAAAAATGCTGTGAGGACGATAGCTGTAATGACAAATAGGCTTACAATCATCATATTCAGTGGTGCTTGTTCTGCTTGATAGCTCGGTATCGCATCGGTTAAATCTTGTTTATTGACCACTTCGACACCTGAAATCCCTTTAACATTTTTAATTTGTTGTGCTGTCGCATCATTCAAGAAATAAAGTGATGTCGCAACATGATCGCCCGCAATGACTTTTAACCCATCATCAGTCGTCATAGCAATATTTGTGTGTGCATACATCGCATCATCAAAGAACCCTACAACTTTTAAAGTGACATTTTTATCCTCGACGTTCACTTTATCACCAATTTTGACACCTTCACCTGCTAATTTTTGGTTCAATACGACTTCATTTGATTTTTGCGGTAACTCCCCTGTTTTTAACTGAGGACGTTCATCTTTAGGCATCGTCGCAAAAATTACATCTGTTTTATTGTCTTGGTGTTTAATTGTTGCCATTGCTAATTTTAATGGCGCTGTTTTGACATTTTTTTCAATTTCTTGCTGTGTTTGCGCATTAATATTTGATTTCTCTAATTGTTGATCGACATCTTTCTGAATGACAAAACGCTCAGATTTAAATTGATCGATTAAAGCGATATTTTCTCTTGCTAACCCTTGTGCTAACCCTGTAATAAAAAGCACCATACTTGCAAGAAGAATGACGATAAATGTGATTAATAAATATTTGAACTTATAAAACTTGAGTTCATTTAGTGCAATTTTCATACCCGTATCTCCCTTTCAAATTCATCTTGGAAATACTATATCGTCCTTTTATGAACTGAATATGAACAAGCCACATTTTTATAAATTTCTTCAAAACAGGTTATGTATCCAATCAACTTCAAGCACTTTTCACGATAAATAGAGGGCTTTTGATTTCCAATTGCAACTTTTGATAAAAACATTTATGATAACTTCAACAGCTACACGTCGTTATATTCGTATGAATGATAAAAGCTAAAAATGCACTTCAAGGAGGACGGTCAACGTGTCAGTCACATGTTTAGTTGTTGATGATGATCCGGAAATTTTAAATTATGTCGCAACACACTTGCAGCGAAAAGGATATCATGCCGTCACTGTCACAAGTGGTGAGGCAGCACTTGAATATCTTGAAAAACATTCCATTGATATCGCTATCGTAGACGTCATGATGGATGGAATGGACGGTTTTGAACTATGTGAAACGTTAAAGTATGACTATGAATATCCCGTCATTATGTTAACTGCTCGAGATGCACTGAGTGATAAAGAACGTGCCTTCCTAGCTGGTACGGATGATTACGTCACAAAACCATTCGAAGTTGCTGAACTCATCTTTCGCATACAAGCCGTGCTCAGACGTTATCAAATTGCTACTGAAACACTTTTGACGCTCGGTAACCTTACGATAGATCAAACTCAGCTCGAAGTTAAGGTCGATACAAAAGGTATGATTTTGCCACATAAAGAGTTTGAATTGTTAAGTTTGCTCGTCGCTTATCCGAAACAAGTCTTTCATCGCGACCAGTTGATTGAAAAAATTTGGGGCATCGATTATGAAGGAGATGAACGCACAGTGGACGTCCACATTAAACGCTTAAGAGCACGCTTAAAAAAATTAGGTGCCAATGTGCATATTGACACTGTGCGCGGTGTGGGATATAAGGTGACGCAAGATGCTTAAATCATTATACTCACGTTTTGCACTTTATACTTTCACCGTCATGTTAATCAGTTCGTTGCTCAGCTTTGAGATTTCTAACATTTACTATCATTTTCAATTAAAAGATAAAAATGATGCGCAAATTATGGCCACACTTAAACGTGCACAAGCGTATAAAGATGCCCAAAACAGTGAAGACTTGGACCGTTATTTAGCGTTATTAGGTGATTTAAATTATCAAGTCGTTGCTTATGATGAAACGGGTCATGCGACATATTACGGAGAGCCATTTAGAAAACAAAATTTAACGACTGCTGATATTCGTCGTGTACAGTCTGGGCAAGATTATCACGGGATTGGTGATAGACCCTTTAATCCCGTCATCACTGGCTTTTTTGACAACGAAACCCGTAACACAGTCGGTACACATTTTACAACTTCAAATGGTAACGTCGCAGTATTTATGAGACCTGATATCGGTCATACATTTAGTGAATTTCGTATCTTTTTACTCGTGCTACTCGTCTTACTTGTCATCATTTCTATCGCACTTGTGACTTGGTCAACTTACGCATTAGTTAAGCCAGTTAAACAGTTAAAACAAGCAACTGAGCGCTTAATGGCAGGCGACTTTGCGACACCTATTGCTGTTACACGACGCGATGAACTCGGCGTTCTCCAGCAACATTTCGACACGATGCGACTCGAATTAAAACAAGTCGATGATATGAGACAACACTTTGTCCAAAACGTCTCACACGAAATTAAAACACCTTTAACACATATTCATCATTTACTCACGCAACTTCAACAAGAACATACGACAGCACAACAATCACGTTATATTGGTCGCATTTATGATGAAACCCATCGATTGAGTCAACTCGTACGTCAACTGTTGTTGTTATCAGAACTAGACAATGATACACATCTGCAATTTGATGATACATTCCTAGTCAATGACTGTATTCTAGATATTTTAAAACATGAAAATTATGCGATTGATCAGAAAAATCAAGTGTTGCTCTATGATTTAGAAGAGATAACGATTCGAGGCAATGCACGTTTGTTAACACAAGCTTTTGAAAATATTATTCGAAATGCGATTAAATATACACACACATTTGGCACTATTGAAATCGATTTGACTGCTGAAGCGGACCAAATGATATTAAAAGTACAAGACGATGGTCCCGGAATGAACGAAAAAGTCAAACAGCGGATATTTGAACGGTTTTATAAATCTTCAAGCCATACAGACAGCAATGGGCTAGGACTCGCCATTTCAAAATCTATCATTGAACGGCATGGTGGTCGAATCGAAGTCGAAAGCGAACTCGATCAAGGGACAACATTTACCATCATCCTTCCACGCATCGACACATCGCAATAAGGTATTTCATATATCATAAGTCAGACAGTGACCTCAATCATAGGTCTCTGTCTGACTTGTTTTTTTTTGAGAAACACAGAAAGATTCAACTTCTCAGAAAGCACAATACTGTTAAATATCACTCTCCCTTTTAATAAGATGAGAGGACGGTGCTTTTGTTGAAAGATACATTGAAATTGTATCTATTGAGATTGCAAGAACCATTCCAGACTCATGAAGGAAAAATTGAAAACAAAATGACATCTTTTAACTATAATAGTGGCTACTGTTTAACGCAGTAGCTGTCTGACTTCTCAATGCTTTCGCTTTTGAGAAGTCTAGTCAGCCTTGCGGGGGCAGTACGACGAAATCTTTGTTGCACATGAGATTTCTGTACTGCTCCCGAAAATCCGCCAACGCCACACCTATATAACAATTCAATCAAGCATTGGCTAGTTGAGACTGTAGCGCCTTGGAAAGCGTAGCACGGTTTTGCAATCTATAGCCCCACTCATGTCGCAATCTTTTAAATGATATATCAAAAAAGCAGTGAAGCTTCATCGCCTCACTGCTTTTTTATCTATACGTTAACTTAACAACGCACCCGATTCATTCAACTTTAAGTTTTCCGAAATCTCATGATTCAACTGCTTAAACAAATCAATCTCATCCGTCAAGCGTACACCAAACGACGGTACCATCTCTTTCACATGTGGCTCCCATTCCTTAAACTTATCAGCAAACGCACGTTGTAAAATATCTAACATCACTGCCACTGCCGTAGATGCCCCTGGTGACGCACCTAACAATGCAGCAAGCGTGCCATCTTCAGAAGTGATGACCTCAGTACCAAATTGTAATGTCCCTTTTCCTTTGTCTTCTGTGTCTTTAATTACTTGAACACGTTGACCTGCAACAACAACTTGCCAATCTTCATCTTTCGCTGTTGGTACAAACTTTCTTAAGTCATTCATTCTTTCTTCATTAGATAACAGAACTTGTTGAATTAAATATTTAGTTAAATCCATCTCTTTAGCCCCTGCTGCTAACATTGTCGCAACATTATTCGGTTTGACAGACTTGATTAAATCAAAGTACGATCCTGTCTTTAAGAACTTAGGTGAAAAGCCAGCGAATGGCCCAAATAATAATGCACGTTCCCCATCAATATAACGTGTATCAAGATGTGGTACAGACATTGGCGGTGCACCTACTTCTGCTTTACCATACACTTTAGCTTCATGTTTACTCACAATTTCTGGTTTTTTGCATACTAAAAACATTCCACTTACTGGGAAGCCACCGATATGTTTGGATTCAGGTAAGCCCGTTTTTTGTAATAAAGGTAAACTTGCCCCACCTGCACCAATAAATACGAATTTAGAGACTACTGTAAATACGCGGTCTTCTTTTAAGTCTTTAATTTTTACTGTCCATGTCCCATCACGATGTTGTTTTAAATCAAGCACTTCATGTTCGTAATATAATGAACCGCCCTTAGCTTCTAATTGGCTTAACAATTTATGTGTCAACGCGCCAAAATTGACGTCTGTCCCTGACTCATCACGTGTCGCAGCCATGGGTTCATTCGTTTGTTCGCGCCCTTCCATCATTAAAGGCACCCATTTTTTCAATGTTTCTTGATCATCTGTAATATCCATACCTTGGAATAATACATTTTCACGCAATGCTTTCACACGCGCTTTTAAGAAATTTACATTCTTATCCCCAGTCACGAAACTCATGTGTGGCACAGTTCGAATGAAGCCTTCTGGTTGTTCAAGCTTGCCATTTTTCACGAGGTATGACCAAAATTGTTTTGAAACTTGGAACTGTTCATTAATTTTAATCGCTTTTGTAATGTCGACTGTTCCATCTTCTTTTTCACTTGTATAGTTCAACTCACATAGTGCAGAATGTCCTGTACCCGCATTGTTCCAGACGTTAGAACTTTCTTGTGCACATTTATCTAAACGTTCAAAAACATTAATATCCCATTCAGGCTCTAACTCTTTTAATAATGTTCCTAATGTTGCACTCATGATACCGCCACCAATAAGTACAACATCTGTCTTGTTATGTAAGTTTTTCATAACAATACAGACCCCCTTTTTCGTTTTAAATCGTTCACAGCATCCTATGTTGTCAAATCAATGTGTTGTATACATGAAGTATAAAAATGTTTTGAATATTCCGACTCATTATACCTCATAACTAACTGTTACCACGTGTATCATCAGCAACCTCGATATATAAAATATGATGCTAAAAATGAACCTATCTTATATGAAATACGAACCGATGATACATGAGGCCAATAATTTAATTATATACCTTAATCATGTAAGAAAAAAGCGATTCCATCTAATTTGTGAAATTTTCATTAAACTCATTTGGACAAGACTTATTTCAAATTTTCACTTTTAGTATTGCGATAAAATATTTACATATTACGTTAACAATTCATTAACACTCCTCTTTTGTGCAGTGCTATAATGAAGAAAAAGTATACTAATCGAGGGATGCGTCATGAAGTCTATCACGTTTTTAATGCACAATATTTTTGCTGTTGGCGGCACAGTTAAGACGATTACAAACCTTGCCAATCAATTGGTTCACCAAGGGCATCAAGTCACGATCATTTCAATTTTCAAATCTAAGAAACATCCTTATTTCGAACTTGATCCACGCGTCACAGTTAAGTCATTAGTTCATTATCAACTTGGCTTACGGAATCTCATCCCACTTGCGGCTAATCGCATTCGTAAGTTTACACCATTGTTAAAACCAAAATATTTAACGCCTTACGAACCGGGTTATCGTCAATATTCCAGTTATATCGAAAAAAAGGTGATTCGTGCGATACAAAATGATTCTTCTGATATTTTTGTCGGTACACGTGCAAGTCACAATCTTTTAATTGCTAGATTTGCAAAGCGCCATCAGTTGACTATTGGGATGGAGCATATGAATTTGGATGCACATCGACCAGAGTTAAAAGAAGAACTACTTACCTACTATCCATATCTCAATGCGATAACGACCTTAACCGATGCTGATAAACAGCGCTATACACAATATTTAGACTCACCGGTTTTTGTAGTCCCGAACATGATTGATGAAAAACGTCACCGTATCATGAAAAAGAACCAAATTATTGCTGCGGGTCGCTTTGAGTATGAAAAAGGTTTCGACTTATTAATTCAAGCCGTTTATGAAGTGCAACAAGATTTGCGAGACTTAGGTTATACAATTTCGATTTTTGGGGACGGCAGTGAAAAAGAGGCTTTGCAACAACAAATCAACTTTTTACGTTTACAAGATCTCGTCTTTTTGCGTCCAACAACCCAACATCTCAGCACGTATATTGCAGAGAGTAAAATCACATGTATTCCATCACGCAATGAAGGTTTCGGCATGACGATTCTAGAAGCGATGAATCAAGGTAGCATCGTCGTCAGTTTTGATGGCAATACTGGACCAAAATCCCTTATCCAACACGGGCGTAATGGTTTCTTAGTCCCACATCTTCAAACATCAGCACTCGCAATGCAACTCTTAGAAATTGTAGAATATGGACACTCTAAATATTTAAATCCAATTATTCAAAATGGCTATCAAACTGTTGAACAATATTCACCTGAAGCCATCTATAATCAATTTAAAAAAGCGATTGATCATGTCATTCAAAATAATTAAACACATATCAATAAAAGACCTGGAAACTTATCCATAGCTTCTTGGTCTTTTTTATTCTTATAAAACAATAGCCATTACACCCCATTGTATGTGTCTTATTCAAAGCAAGATTCTTAATCTCCCTCAGTAATCGCGACACCTCTCATCTTCCTCCACCAAAACAATATAGGGTTGGTTTTGACTCCCTCACTCATCTCGGCAAGAACATCTTTTCCTGGTTTGCAAGAAAAATTCGACACTCTCGAGGGATACACCAAGCTACTCCAATCCCTCCTACTAAAATAAGTGTGGTTTGATTTGAGTATGGATTGGCTGATTTAAATCTCTTTCAAGTTGGAGACGCTCACCCCTAGATTGCAAAAACCGTGCAAGACTCCTGAGGCATCAGCTGACCTCGAAAATCCACTAACGCTTCTTCTGTGTGACAGTTCTATCAAGCGTTAGTTAGTTGAGAGGTCAGCGCCTCGGAAAGCGTAGCACGGTTCTGGCAATCGATAAATTTCAAGCAATCAAAAACTTCAAGCAATCCGAGTATTTTCCAACAATCAATCATCCCCAAAACAAAAAAGAACTGACATAGCCAAAAACAGCCATATCAGTCCTTCAATCATTAACCTAAAATTAATGATAAAATAAATGTCCAAATACACCAGAAAATCAATAAACCAACACTATATTTTAAAGTCATTTTCAACAATTCTGACTCTCTACCTACTTGCTTAACGGCAGCTGTGGCAATCGCAATAGATTGTGGAGAAATCAATTTCGCAATCGCACCCCCTGCAGTGTTCGCACCTACAAGTAATGCACCGCTCGTACCTACTTGAGGAGCTACAGAAGCTTGAATTGGCGCGAATAAAGCGTTGTTGTTCGTTACTGAACCTGTCATAAATACACCAATCCAACCTAAAATTGGTGATAAGAATGGGAAGGCTGCACCAGTTTTCGAAATACCTTCACCCATTGCGCTTGTTAAACCACCATATGTTGTCACTTTCGCAATCGCTAAGATGAAACAAATCGTTAAGATAGGTAACCATAATTCTTTAAATGCCTCTACAAACAATGCACCTGCACGTTTGAAGTTAACTTTTGAAGAAATTAAAATCGTAATAATACCTGCGATCAGTAGTGCTGTACCTGTTTGGTTTAAAATATTAAATGTTAACATAATCGGATGTCCTGAAACATCATTCATTGTACCTGGAATACCAAACTTAACATTCATGAATGACAATGCGCCATCTTCCAAAAAGAGTCCTTTAAATCCTTTTGAACTCCAAATTAAAACAAGTACAGTTAAAATAATAAATGGGCTCCATGCAAACACCACTTCTTTGAATGAATGATGTTTCACTTCCATTTTTTCTTCGCCTGCGTTCAAACGGAAAATATTTTTCGGTTGGAACTTTTTAGAGAATAATGCTAAAGCACCCATTGATGCAAGTGGTGGAAGGATATCCACTAATTCTGGACCGAAAAATTGGTTGAAGAATACTTGTAATACAACGAATGGTATGATTGTAACAATAATCGCTGGTAATGTTTCTTTAATACCTTTAAATCCGTCAATAATGAAGACTAATAAGAAAGGTACGATAATACTTAAAATCGGTAAGCTTAAGTTTGTCGCTTGTGCCACGTCTAATGCTGATACGTCACCTTTTAATGCTAAAGTATCAATTACCGAAACCGGTAAACCAATGGCACCAAATGCACCTGCTGCACCGTTACCTACTAAACAAAGCATTGCGGCTTGTAATGGTTTGAAACCAAGTTGAATCAATAATACCGCACAGATTGCAATCGGTACACCAAAGCCAGCCACACCTTCTAAAAATGCATTGAACGCAAAACCAATTAATAATAATTGAATACGTTGGTCTTCTGAAATTGTTGTGATACTATCTTGTACAATTGCAAACTGACCTGTTGCAACTGTTACTTTGTATAACCACACCGCCATCATCACAATAAAGCCAATCGGTAATATACCTTGATAGAAACCTTCAATAATACCACCAGAGGCAATACCTACTGGCAATTTAAATGCGACTAATGCAATCACAAGTGTCACCACAAGTGTTGTAATAGCGGCATAGATTCCTTTCATTTTAAACACTGTTAAACATAACAAGAATAAAATGATTGGAATACTTGCAACTAATGCAGAAATTGCAAGATTGTGAAATGGATCGAAATTCTCTACTAACATCTCTTTTCATCTACCTTCAATATTTATTTTTTATGTTCAATCTCCATGAGGGGACATGTGATTGATTTCACATAAAATATACCACGTCAAAACAATTAATTCAATAGTGCTTGTGAATATTTTCTCAATACTTGTAGAATACTATCTATTTATAACACGAATACTTTAAAAGTATAATTATTACGATATGGCGACGTTTATTCTAGATTATATAAGTTGTTTTTTCTAAATGCAATGATAGATTTCATTATGTTTTAGATGCATTATTAAAAATATTTGTTCTTTATACACTATAAGTTCACTGCTGTATTCCATTTTAAATGCCGGGCGCACGCAAATAAAGGTTAAGCCGCCAATGTGCCTAACCTTTAAACTATTCATATTTCATTATTGACGATAAGCAGGGTCAACAATTTTTGCTTGTCCTGTACCATCTACTGTCACAACAGTATAAGTTCCCGGTTGTGATTGATTAATAAAACTAAACATGTAACTATAATGACCGCCATCACCTTGCAATGCATAGTCATTATAAGGATTGTTTTGACCATTTAAGCGGTTTACTTCTGCTTGTGCATTGTCGAGTGATGTTTGGAAGTTTGGAAGATTTTTTAATGCTTGTTGACGATCTACTTGTTGACGCACAATGTTTTGAGCTACAGGTACAACGTTTTGCCCTTGATATGGCGCAACATATTTCGGTTGTGATTGTGTGCCATTTGAAGATTGTGATGTTTGTGAATTTCCGTTGCTATTAGGTGTGTTATTTTGTTGGCCTTGCGCTGATGATTGACCTTGTTGTGTTTGATTCTGATTTTGTTGTGTATCGTTTGTGTTTGGGTTAGCATTAGCGTTTGGGTTGTTATCTGATGAAGTTGCATTGTTGTCATTTGATTGGTCTTCTTTGCCTTTGTTGTCCTTATCTTTGCTGTCTTTGGCTTTGTTCTCTTTTTCTTTTTGCTTATCTTGGTTCTCTTTCTTATCTTTTTGCGTCGTCTGTTCTTTGTTCGCAGACTGGTCTTTGTCCTTACCTTCTTCGTCTGAACATGCAGCAAATAAAAACGGTACGATGATCAAGCTTGCCAATAATCTTTTCATGATGCTTCCTCCTAATTCAGTAAATGATATAGAAAAACCCTATCACTTTTTTATACACTTCACACTGAATACTAAACATTTCCAGCACAATTTTCAAATTATTTTTATAAATCTTTCTCCATTATCCAATCTTCATCAATTTGTTTTCCCATTACAAATGAATGGGAACCTGTTTTAACGAGCCCTTGTTTTAAATAAAATTTTAACGCCGGCGCATTATATTCCCACACGCCTAACCATAATTTTGGCTTTTTTAATGTGTCTTTCACAAAATGACATACATAATCAAACATCACTTGACCTAGCCCTTGACCCTGATATTCAGGATATAAATAAATGCGTTGAAGTTCTGCATATAACGTACCTTTATCCACCGTTTGTGCCGCTTCAACATTTACTTTCACATAGCCTAATACTTTTGCTTCATCATATAAAAAGAAAAAATGCATCTGCGGATCTTTCAATTCTGCCGTTAATTTTGATAATGACATTTCTTCGGCAAAATAACTATCAAACAGTGCTTGTTCATAATCCTGTTGATATGCGGCATAAAATGTGTCTTTACTTACCTTTTGTAAAACTTCGACATCCGTCACATTCACCTTCTTAAAATCATATCCCATCTTTTAACCCCCTTCTTTTCTTTTATTTTACATGAGCTACTACACTTCAACGAGTAAAAGCAATCTAATTGTCTTTCATGGTAGATTTTGGTAAAGTGTGAACGAAAAAATTTGAGGAGGCGCATTCATATGACAGAAACATTTAAAGCTTTCCGAGTCAATCATGATGACCAAGCATTGTCCGCAGATTTCACAGAGCTCAACTTAGATGACTTGTCTGAGGGCGATGTCACTATTCGTGTACATTATTCTAGCATTAACTATAAAGATGTTTTAGCGACAAAATCGAACAACAAAATTATTCGCAATTATCCGATTGTGCCAGGTATTGACTTGGCAGGTGTTGTTATGGATTCATCTCACCCATCATTTAAAGCTGGCGACAAAGTCATTGCAACCGGTTATGACCTTGGTGTGAAACATGATGGCGGTTTTAGTGAAGTCGCACGTGTAAACGGAGACTGGTTGGTTCCTCTACCTGAAAACTTAACTTTAGAAGAAGCGATGATTATTGGAACAGCAGGGTTTACAGCAGCCATTTCTATTCAATTATTAGAAGACAATAAAATAACAAGCACGAATGGCCCAGTACTCGTACGTGGCGCTACTGGCGGTGTGGGTGTCATGGCAGTCATGATGTTAAACGAAATCGGCTATAAAGTAGTCGCAAGTTCTGGTCAGACCGAATATCACGATCAATTGAAAGCATTAGGTGCACGTTCAGTCATCCCAAGAATTGAAGAAATCACTGATAAAGCACTTGCTAAAACAGAATGGCAAGCGGCAATCGATCCAGTCGGGGGTGCAACTGTCGCGGAAGTATTAAAGCGCATTCAACCTCATGGCGCGGTCGCTGTAAGTGGTAATTTAAGTGGTGCTGAATTTACAAGTACAGTCTATCCCTTTATTTTACGTGGCATCAGACTGTTAGGGACAGATTCAGTCGCTTTTCCAATGAAACGTAGACAGCATCTATGGCGTCGACTTTCTAAAGATTTAAAACCTGAAAAGTTACATGACATTAAAACTGTTGTGCCATTTAGCGAATTAAAAACGTATTTAGAACAAGCTGAAAAGCATGACTTTATAGGTCGTATTGTCGTGGATTTACGTCCCGAAGCATAAAGTACGTGAAGGTTGCTTCAGAAATGTGATAGCCGTCACACTTTTGAGGCAACGTGATACAAATTGAGAGTCAAACTTTGTCGTATATCGCAGCGCAATCAATAGTTTAAACAAATGTTGCAATGACGAGTTATTATTCATTACAAAACTTTAGACTTGCAAAATTTTATAATTTACTATTACCTTATGAAAGCGTATACTTGTATACAGAAAAATATTGGAGGTTGCACAATGAAAATTAATAAAAAGATGATCTTCTTCATTGGTGCTTTAGGTGGTTTATTGTACGGTTATGACATGGGGGTTATTTCCGGTGCATTACTTTATTTGAAAGATGACATCCCACTCAATGCATTTACTGAAGGGCTTGTCGTTTCATCGATGTTAGTCGGCGCGATTGTCGGTGCTGGGTTAAGTGGCCCACTATCTGAAAAATTTGGCCGTCGTCGCTTAGTCTTTATGATATCTATCGTCTTTATTATCGGTGCGTTAATTTTAGCACTCGCACCAACGATGGAAATTTTAGTATTAGGTCGTGTCGTTATCGGTTTAGCTGTCGGGGGTTCTACTGCGATTGTGCCAGTTTACCTTTCTGAGCTTGCACCGACAGACGCACGTGGTTCATTGAGTTCATTAAACCAATTAATGATCACAATTGGTATTTTAGCGTCATACCTTGTGAACTATGCATTTGCGCCGATTGAAGGATGGCGTTGGATGCTTGGCTTAGCTGTTGTACCATCATTAATTTTAATGATTGGTGTTATCTTCATGCCTGAAAGCCCACGTTGGTTACTTGAGAAACGTGGTGAAAAAGCAGCGCGTGATGTGATGAATTTGACTTACCCTGCTTCAGAAATTGATTATGAAATTGAAAACATGAAGAAAATCAATCAAATTGCTGATAACACTTGGACAGTTCTTAAATCTCCTTGGTTGTTATCGACTATCATTATCGGTAGTGTTTTTGCGTTACTCCAACAATTGATTGGGATCAACGCCATTATTTACTACGCACCTAAAATTTTCGCAACAGCGGGTTTAGGTGAATCAACTGCCATTTTAAGTACAGTTGGTATTGGTGTCGTTAACGTACTTGTCACAATTTTCGCCATTTCCATTATCGACAAAATTGACCGCAAAAAATTACTTGTGATTGGTAACATCGGCATGGTGGCTTCATTACTCATCATGAGTATCTTAATTTGGCTTATCGGTGTAAACAGTGCGGTTTGGATTATATTGATTTGTTTAACAACATTCATTATTTTCTTCGGTGTTTCATGGGGACCTGTATTATGGGTCATGTTACCAGAATTATTCCCAATGCGTGCGCGTGGTGCAGCAACAGGTATTGCAGCGCTCGTACTGTCTATTGGTAGTTTACTCGTAGCGCAATTTTTCCCTGTGTTAACTGACGTACTTCAAGTTCAACAAGTCTTCTTAATCTTTGCAGTCATCGGTATTATTGCAATGATTTTCGTTATCAAATTCTTACCAGAAACACGTGGCCGCAGTCTTGAAGAAATCGAACAAGACTTACGTGCACGTACAAATGCGAAAAATGTCGAATAATGAATAAAGACACAGTCAATAAGCGTGAACCGTCATGCTTATTGGCTTTTTTTGTTCAACCTTAATGTTAATCACAGGATATGTTTTTTATTGGCGGTCACAAAATATATTTCAGAAATTTTTGCCGCTTCAATTGATAATTATTCTCATTTATTAGATAATAAGACACATCAGAGTAACTCGAGGGAGCGTAATGAAATGAAAGATGTAACAATTATCGGTGGTGGCCCGGCAGGTTTATATGCAAGCTTTTATGCAGGCTTAAGAGGTATGGACGTGCGCATTGTAGACGTACAACGAGAATTAGGTGGAAAAATGAAAATTTATCCCGAAAAAATTATTTGGGATATTGGCGGTATTGCACCTCAATCATGTTATGACATCTTAAAAAATATCGTTCAACAAGGGCTTCATTTTAATCCTGAAGTGCTATTAGAAACGAAAGTCACAAATATTAAAAAGCATGGTGAACATCATTTTGAAGTGATCACTGCTGATGGCCAGTCATTAACTTCACGTGCAGTCATCATTGCAATTGGTGCCGGAATTATTAAACCTTTACCACTCAAAATTGAAGGTGCAGAACGATTTGAGTTAACGAACTTACATTATGTCGTTCAACAATATCAAAAATTTAAAAATAAAGATGTCCTCATCTCAGGTTCGGGGAATTCTGCGTTAGATTGGGCGAGAGATTTATCAGGATATGCGAAAAGTGTGAAGCTCGTTTATCGTAAAAAAGATATTTCTGGACATGAAGCAATGCAAAACATTTTAGATACCTTAAATGTCCAAAAGTTTCCGAACAGCAAGATTGTACAGTTGAATAGTACGAAAGAGGACGCTAACCTCATCAATGAAGTCGTCCTTAAAAATAGCGAGACAGGCGAAACAACGACTCACCGTGTAGATGACGTCATTATCAGTCATGGATTCGAACGTGAATTGACCCTATTAAATGACTCAGATGTTACAATTAAAACCGTAGACGATGATTACGTGTATGGCGAGAAAAATACATGTACTTCTGTGCCAGGAATTTATGCTTGTGGTGACATTGTACAGCATCCTGCAAAAGTGCATTTAATTGCCAGTGCTTTTAGTGATGCGGCTCACGCTGCGAATAGTGCTAAACAGTATATTGATCCTTCAGCACCAAAAGAAGGCTTTGTATCAAGTCACAACGATGTCTTTAAGGAAGCGAATCGTCAATTTCTACCACATTAGAAAGAAAGGAACGTTCAGCTATGACAATTGAAGTGAAATACGACATACCGCGTCCAGCCGACTATTGTGAATTGCGTCGTGTTGCTGGTCTAAGCGAAAAATCAGAAGCCGCTGCTCGAATCGGTTTACCTAACGCTTGTTTTACAGTAACACTATATGACAACAATCAACTTATCGGTATGGGACGTGTCATTGGTGATGGTGCAACTGCATTTCAAATTATAGATATCGCAGTACGTCCTGAATACCAAGGACAAGGTCACGGCAAAACAGTTATGAAACATATTATGGATTACATCGAATCGGTACGCCAACCTGGAACGTATGTCAGCCTCATAGCAGATTATCCTGCCGATCAACTCTATGCAAAATTTGGTTTTATTTCAACTGAACCCTATTCAGGTGGCATGTATCGCCATTATCCAGTGAAAAAGTAACATCCATACAAAAGCCATTCAGCGCCGTGTCTTTCTCGTGACACAGTACCGAATGGCTTTTGACTTCTCTTACACATTTATTCAGAAGGCGTTTCATCTTTTACCTCATCCTTCGATACCTCACCATCTCGAGGTGATACAAGGATTGCTTGTCTTAATAAGAAAAACAAAATAATAAATCCCGCAGTAATGGTCACATGACCAATACCGGCAAACCCTGCAAATGACGCAGGAATCGTCCCTCCTGAAACCTCTTTAAAACCTTTCAAAAACTGCATTGACACCGTCGTCAACACACCAATGTTGTAAATAATAAAATACCAATTAAATAAATAGTAACTACTGATTTTGAATAACTTCTCAATCGGAATTAACATCAAAAACATAAACATACCGAGCGTCAATAAGTGCGTATGCATTACGCTCATTTGGGTAGACCCTGTAAATTCATAGTGTACTGTTAATTCTCTGTAAGCAAATCCACTCAATAATCCTAAAACGGTATAAGTCATAAATGCATATAAAATACGTCTCATTCATTTCACGCTCCGTCAATTTAATCCGTTAATTCTTTTGACTGCTGTTATTACTTTGTACAGTGCCATAACATTTCATACTAAATAAAACACCGTCCTCCTCTATACTACTGATTATATCGGTAAACATAGACATCGTGTCAACAACTATTATTTGTCAGATTTAGTAAAGTTTTTACGTTTAAACAATGCGACGATAGCGACGATTAAAGAAATGATGCTCATCACCCATAACCATGGGGATGCACCTGTTGTCGTACTTTGTGTTGCTTCTCCACTATCTGTAGCTGAACCACCCGCTTTAAGTTCTGTTAACGGTGCCGGATTTTCACTATCTTCACCATCTTGTGTCCACTTGACGACTTTGCCATCTTTATATGTTTGAAGCGCATTCCACTTAAATGTTCCTTCTTGATCTGGATTGGCAACCATAATTGGGAAATTCATATATTCATTTTCACCGATGCCCTCTCCTGTCGCTGTCCAAGTGATTTTCGTAATTTCACCATCTTTATTTTTCTCTTGTTGATGCTTAAATCCAGGTACAGGAGAAATCGCTGACACGGTTACACCTTTAGGCACTTCAAGTTCAACTTTTGTTGTATGACTATCACGTTCAACTGGGACACGGACTTGATATTGTTGGAAAGAACCAGGCTCACTGACTTGTGGATCGAGTTTGACATGTGCTTCTGCTGCGGTCGTTAACGTTGCAAACATCAATAGTATAGCTACGAGACTCATTAAAAATTTAGGCATTTTCATTCTTTTGCTCCCTCTCTATTTATAATGGAATTTGAATTTGACTCATAATCACACCTGCTAAGATTAAAAATAGACCTACAATGATTTCAATATAAAGTAATGGTTTATTAATACGACGCTTTTGGCGCATTGCCCAAAAAGTTTGCATTGCACCTAAAATCACCATCACTATCGTTAACCCAATTTTCGCAAACCACAGACCACTATACGTTGTTGAAGAAGTAATCATTGTAGATAAGGATGTGACATCGATGGACATTAAAAAGCCTGTCACAGCAATGAGCACGACTGCACTCATATTTGTTTTTAACAGTACGTCCTTAATGATTAACACATAGGAATGACGATGTTTTGTAAACAAGTACGTGATTAAATAGGCAAAGCTTCCGAGCCACGTTGCAATACCAATAAGATGAATCGTACGTAAAATAATGGAATAAAGCGGTACTGACTGGGTCCAAACATGACCAGAAATCGCTAAACTAATAAAAATAAACAACGGCATCATTTTATACCAAATCGACTCCATATTCTTCAATGTAAATAATCCGAGTACGACGATTAAACTTGTCATCGAGATGATAAATGGAAATTGTATCCAAACCGTAAAATCAAGTGTTAATATCGACGTAACCACTTCTTCTGGTAATGTCATCAAATAAACAATCGCTGCCAGAAAAGCAGTCATCATCAACAAAATTATCGCACTCCGATGATGTGGAATGATATGATATGTTGGTGCTTTTTGACGTGCCATAAATAAATTGACAATGTAAAGCCCTGTTAATACGAGTAACGACGCTTGTAAAATAAAGCGCACTAGACCGAACCAGAAAAACGCATCCGTATAAAATGAACCGGATGTGTCTATCGCATCTGCTGTCTTTTTACCGACAGAGAAATAATATTGTCCTTCAACCTCATGACCATCTAAAGAGACGGTTTCCCATGAGACTTGATGTGTGCCTTTCTCAACTTCTGAAGCATCAAAATTAAGTATTTGCGATTTTCCAGACTCTTTTGGTCTCAATGTATCGATTTTATGCCCTTTATCATCATAAAGCGTAATTTTAGAATAATCGGTATACACTGGTTCATTAAATTCGAGCTGAATCGTCTCTGGTTGTGATTGAACAATGTTGTTTTCAGCTGGTGTTTGTTTCTCTAAAGTTGCATGCGCGGATGCTTCATTCGTATGCATCGTTAAAAACAGCATAAATGTTAGCGTCATAAAGATGACCATCATGAGTTTTTTCGTTATGTGCATGAACTCACCCCCTTAAATATCGATACGGTATAGACAAAATCTAAAATTTGTCGCCTTTTAAAAGTTTATCAAAAGAAAAGACGAATACAATTATTTTGTATCCACTTCAAAATTTTGTCACTTCATATTATTAATTTGATAGAACATTGTAATAACAACTATTTATTTCGATAGTTTTTAAACAAACATTCAAACTTTTCACAAATGTAAAAATAAAGCACCCCTTATTATTGAATGGCAGCACACTTCAATTAAAAAGGATAGTAGGTTGTTGAAACTTTTTGTGTTACGTTTATTAGTTATGTCAATTTAACTCACATGTTTTAAGCTGAATGAGGGGCCAGGAAAACATTGTCTCCTAGCCCCTCTCATTATTTTTAACGCACATGAATAGTATAAAGTTGATTAATAATGGCGAAATCTTGCTAGACAGTTACGGCTTCTTCCTCAATCGATACATCATCATTTAAACCGACCATGGCTTCTGTAATATTGCGCGAATTATAACCGATACGCTCTAACACGGCAATAATATCCACGTATAACAGACCACCATCAGTAGAACATTCACCGCGGTTTAAACGTTTAATATGCCCTTTACGGAGCTGATGTTCGATATTAAATGCTTCACGACTCCGTTCGACAACTTCATCTTTTTTCGTCGTATCATAAACGTCTAATGTTTCAATCGCTTTCGTGAATGATTCATCGACAAAGCGGTACAATTTATCAATCCCACGTTCAGCATCATCTGTTAAAATGATTTCTTTAGACTTTTTGCGGTTAACTTGATCAATATAGGACTCGATTAATTCTGACACTCTTAAAATAGAACGGTTCACATCAAACATCACTGCCAACCTTTCAACATCTTTTCGAGTAATATTTTTAGTTGAAATACGTACAAGATAATTTCTTATACTGTCACTAATCGTCACGACAGCTTGATGCTTTTGTTGAACATTTTTAATCATTTTCTTGTCCATTTGAGCAGGATGATGTACATCGTCAAGCATTGAACGCACAATATTCCCCACGTTTTGTAGTTCTTTTTGTGTCTCTTGTAAAGCAACACCTGGTGCATGATACACTAAATCTTTGTTTAAATGTTGCGGTTTATAATCTTCTGTGACATCTTTACCAGGCACAATTTTTGTTACAATCCAAGCTAACACACCTACAAATGGCAATTGAATTAATGTATTCGTCACGTTGAAAGCGCCATGTGCAAATGCAATCGTCATAACGGGTTTTAAATGCCATGCGTCTTGAATTGTCTGTATCAGTGGTATAACGACGGGCAATAATAATGCAAAAATGATTACACCAATGACATTAAAAATAACATGAACAAAAGCCGCACGTTTCGCAGCTAATGAACCCGCTAAACTTGCTAAAATCGCAGTAATCGTCGTTCCGATGTTATCACCTAACAATACCGGAATCGCGCCATTTAAATCGACTAAACCTTGACTATAAAACTCTTGTAAAATCCCAATCGTTGCACTCGAACTTTGTACAAGCGCTGTTAAACCTATTCCAGCTAAAATACCGTAAATCGTATGTGAGGACATATCGAGCATAAGTTGTCTAAATCCGTCCAACTCAGCTAACGGTTTCACTGCATTTCCCATAAATTCAAGACCGAAAAAGAGCGAACCGAATCCAAATAAAATCCGCCCGATATTATTGATTTTTGAACGTTTAAAAAAGAAGATGAGGAACGCGCCTAAAGCTAAAATCGGCATCGCATACTCCCCTAAATCAATACCAATAATAAATGCTGTCACAGTCGTTCCAATATTGGCACCCATAATGACACCAATCGCTTGTTTCAGTGTCATAAAACCAGCTGTGACCAAACCGATTGTAATCACTGTCGTACCTGAACTACTTTGAATTAATATTGTTACGATCATACCTGCTAATACACCTAATACTGGATTAGAGGTATATTTATTTAAAATGTTACGTAATCGATCTCCAGCAGAAGCTTGAAGACCATCCCCCATTACTTTTAAACCGTACAGGAAAATACCTAAGCCACCTAAAAACGAAAAGATGACTTCAGTTACCGACATTTCCATTTTTCCACCTCAATATAAAATTTGTAAAAGTATAAAATAAAAAGACATGAAATAGGTTACTTTCAACATCTTAGCCATACTATTCAAGTATGATTCACTCTGATTATCTCTTATCTTTGTAAATTTAATGTTAAGATTTCATGAAGATTCGTTTTAATTTCATGACTTTGCTAAAATATTTCAATAAATTTAACGTCATATCCCAAATTTATACTTATTTGTGTTACATTATATTCTTAACAATCGCGATACAAACTTCACATTTGCGCGAACGGTTCACAGCGGACTCTCGCACTATCACTGAAACCTACATTCTATCCTTAAATGCCTAACATATTTCATATTATTGATTCTTTACTCACTATGATTAAAATTCATCAAGATGACAATGACAGATATTAAATTCTTTACTATAATGAAAAAGACTTTTCAGAAAAGGAAGTTTAATATGACTCAAAATAATGATTATGAATTATTTCTTTTTTATTACGCTTATCAAACATTTACTAAAACAGCTGATGATCTCATTGCTGAATATGATATGAGTCGCCAACACCACCGTTTTCTCTTTTTTATTAACAAACTGCCTGGAATTACAACTAAAAAATTACTTGAAAATCTAGAAATTTCAAAGCAAGGTTCTCATGCAACACTGAAATTATTAAAATCAAAAGGTTTAATTTATGATGAACCTGATTTAACAGATCGTCGTTTGAAGCGACTCTATCCTACACCAGAAGGAAAAGCACTCATCAAAAAATTAAACCGCGCGCAAAGTGATTTATTTAATCGCATTAAGTCAGAGTTTGGTGACGATTGGTATGCCATTATGGAAGGATTTGCGTCCTATAGACAAGGCTACAAAGACATCAGACATTTGAAACAAGATATCGAAGAAGGTGATGAGACATGATTCGTGCCTATCGTAATGACGCGGAACTCCGTGTAATAGAAACAGAAGAATGGGGACATGCACAGTGGCTCAATGTCGTTAAGCCAACTCAAGATGAGATACAACGGCTCATTGATGTGTATGGCTTCCCTCAGGACTTCCTTGAAGATGCCTTAGATAGCGAAGAAAGTTCACGTATTGAATATGATGATGATAGCGACTATTCATTAATCATTAGTGACTTCCCTATTACAAAATCAGGTCAATACAAGCTTAAAAGTTTTACGACACTGCCTTTAGGTATCATTATTGGTAAAGATATTATTGTGACCGTTTGTGCAAAATCATTTCATTATTTTGATCACTTAATTCAAAAACCAATTAACCTCAAGTATAAAAGTCAATTCGCTTTAAAAGTCATGTATGATATGGCGGCACAATATAATAGAAGTTTACGCTTACTGAATAAAGAGCGTCGTCAAGTGGAATATAATTTACAACAACGTGTGACGAATCAGCGTTTATTTTTATTAAGTGAAATTGAAAAAAGTCTTGTCTATTTTTTAGGGTCATTGAAAACCAATTCCTCAACGATTCGACATCTGTTCCGCTTGCCGGCAATTAAACGATTTGATGATGATGAAGAGTTGTTAGAGGACTTGAAAAATGAGCACCAACAAGCGGTAGAAACGACTGAGCTTTATTTACGTATTGTGGAAAGTATGTCAAATTCTTATGCGTCATTGCTTTCGAATCAGTTGAATACGACGATGAAGACGTTGACGATTTTTACGGTGTTGTTAACGTTGCCGACTTTGGTGTTTAGCTTTTTTGGAATGAATGTTCCTTTACCGATTGATACAGAAAGTGGCTTATCTTGGTTGATTATTATTGTGCTTTCTGTAGTGCTTGTCGTTGTATTGTTTGTCTTTTTATGGCGGAATGATAAGCTTTGACGGTTGGTGGTTGTTTGGTGTATGAAATCACAAGGTTTTTAGATTGTAAGAACGATTCTTTATCCATTTGTTGCCTTGACCTTATGGATTGCACTCTTGGGCTCCCTTTCCGAGGCGCCTCGCTTCAACTAACCAACGCTCGCATTAAACTGTTACATTTTGGAGAGCGTTGGTGGATTTTCAGCCTCGGCTAGATGCCTCAGGAGTGTCGCCCTGTTTTGCAATCTCATGAGTCAAGACTATTATTTTTATATGAGAATCGTTCTTCATTACGCTTTAAAAGCATTATTCTCACAAACAAACTACTTACCAACGTTCTAGCTTGTTCATTCTCAATTCCCACAAACGACCTTATTTTTTCTTCTGTTTTATTACCTCTTGTGGTTTTTACAATCTCTCATTTGAGCCTTTTTTCACACAAACCCACACGTCAAGGTCAAAGCTTTGATCATTCTTATCTATCACAAATACCACTTTTTTGGTTAGGGTTAAGGCATGTTCGCCCTGTTTGGCAATCTCATCAGTCAGGGCTTTTATTTTCATATTAAAATCGTTCCCCAATCCTTTTTAAAAGCATTATTCTCACAAACAAACTACATACGAACGTTATTGCTTTTTCATTCTCAATTCCCACAAGCGACTCGCATTTATGTGTGACTTAACAATGATTCTATTTCAGCTCAGAAGCCTTAATAACGACAAAAAGACTGGTCACAATTAAGTGTTTCCCAGTCTTTCTTATGATTAAAATTTATCCTCTCAATTTCGACTCTGTGTTTTACTCTATTACGCCTTGATACCTTTTTTGTTTCGACAGTATGAAAGTGATGATGAAGCTACCGATGAATGCGATACACATCCCAATGATGTAATGTGTCCATGAACCTGGTGCGATTGAAATAATACCCGGAATCCCAGCGGCGCCTAATGCTGTTGCTTTCACTTTAAAGAATGAAACATATGCCGAGCCTAAAGCGGAACCTGTCATTGCCCCGACAAACGGATAGCGTAACTTTAAATTGACCCCAAACATAGCAGGTTCAGTAATGCCTAATACGGCTGATACACCGGCTGCTGAAGCGACACCTTTTAGTTTTTGATTTTGTTTAATGATGAAAAATGCGGCCAATGCAGCTGCTCCTTGTGCCATGTTAGACATTGCTGCGATTGGGAAAATGAATGAACCCCCTGTTTTCACATGATCAGCAATGAGTGCTGTTTCAATGGCGATAAAACTGTGATGCATACCCGTGATGACAATTGGAGCGTAGAATAAACCAAAGAGGAATCCTCCAATCGCTCCACCTGTTTCATACAGCCATGTTAAGCCATCTGTAAGCCAAAAGCCTGCTGTACGTGTCAAAGGTCCTACAAATAAAAATGTCAAAAAGGCTGTGATTAATATTGCGAATAACGGCGTCAATAAATTATCTAATACGGTCGGTACAATACGACGTAACCCTTTTTCTAACTGTGCTAAAATATATGTCGCGACTAATGTAGGTAACACTTGGCCTTGATAACCGACTTGTGCGATGGATAGTCCAAAAATATGCCATTGTGGTATAGGATCTCCATTCGCAAGTGCTTCAGGATAGGCATACCCATTCATCAGTGCGGGATGAACCATAATTGCCCCTAGTGCAGCACCTAAAAATGCATTGCCACCAAATCTTTTTGCTGCACTAAAACCAATTAAGATCGGCAATAAGGCAAAGGGTGCACTTGCAAAAATATTAATCATACTTGCAAATTCAGCAAAATGCGGATACATTTCGACAACGGATTGTGTCTCACTAAAAATCCCCTTCGCTGTCAAAATGTTGTTCAAACCCATTAATAAACCACCCGCCACGATAGCTGGAATAATAGGAACAAAGATATCAGACAACATCTTCACAAATCGTTGTAACGGATGCCCCTTTTTCTTTTTCGTTGTATGGGCTTCTTTAGTTGGTGCGTCACTGTCATCTTTAACTAAGGACTGCACTGCTTGAAATACTTTATTCACAGTGCCCGAACCGATAATAATTTGATATTGATCACTCGTCGAAAATGTCCCTTTGACCACGTCCAATTGATTAAGTGTTTGCTCATCTACTTTGCCCTCATCTTTTAATGTAAGGCGTAAACGTGTTGCACAATGCGCCATTTCTTCAATATTTTCTTCTCCACCCACTGCTCTTAAAATCGTTTCAGCTTCTTTTTGATAGGCCATAACATCACTCCTTAAGTTGACTTTCATTCACAAATCGGTTTTAAAAGCAGTGTAAAGGTTCAAATCGGCATGTGCATTGCTTTCAAAACCTATTTTAGAACCGGTACCAAAAATCTATCATGTTTATTGTATTCGTTTTCAAAAAGATAATCAATACCCATTCAACAATTCTTGTTTGATTAATTATTTATGTATCAAATGAGGGGTGTCGCTACGTTAAAAATATGTTATAGTAAGCTTACTTCAAAACATGTCGTGCATTACTTTGTACACATACTTTTAATCCATGCCATTTTAAATGATATCGTTTTAATGATTTTTTAACATCGCAGTTTCACTTCGACCGATTCACCACTTTTTTTGACTCCGATATATCATTTTTTAAAGTATATTGCTTTCTACACTCTTTTAAAACCGTTTGATATGTCGTTATTTCTTCACTTTAAGTCTTTCTTTTTACAATACGCTAAACCTTATTGTGGTCCAACAATCAATAATTTTATAATGATGTATATTTATTAAGTCATTTCAAAACTTTTGAAAAATATTGAATTCGAAAGAGGGCAATTATGCAAGGCATCACTATTGAATTAATGAAACAGCATACATCTACTGCATATCGTGTGTTCAATCGCGTAGAATTATTCGTTTCATTTGAAGGCGTCCTGACACTCGAGCTTAACGGTAAAAAGCGTCACTTCTATCATCAAGTTGCAATTGTTAACCATAATGACATTGTTAAAGTTAAAGATGCACAAGCTGTTGCAAAAATCTCTATTCCATTACACTACTTTTCAGAATACCAACCTCATTATTTACTGGGCTATTTCAATCAAGAAAGGTTATCATCCCACAATAAAATGACCTCACAAATAAAAAAAGTGATAACTGAAAATGATGAGGAAAAATATTTCGAAGTGTTCTTGCCAATAATTGAAACATTGGTTAATGAATGTTTTATCGAAACAGGAACAATTTATATTCCGCAAATACAAGTCAAAAGTATTTTATTCAAAAACATCATGGACTATGTACATCAAAAACCACTTTCTCGATTATCATTGCCAGAATTAAGCGAGCACTTTTTTGTATCTGAATCTTACATTTCAACATTGTTTAACAGATATTTAAATTATACATTCAAAAAGTATTTTGTTTCACTAAAGGTTGGCCTTTCAATTTATTATCTACTGAACACCAACGAATCGATTAATGATATCGCATTACACTTTCAATTTAGTAGTTATAATCACTATTCTAAGCAATTCAAACGTTTCACTGGGTTCAGTCCGATAGCGTTTCGAAAACAACATCAAAACAAAGTCATTCAGGTGAACATCAAACCATTTGATCATCAATATTTTGAAGGACATTTGCTCGATTATGAAGAAAATACCAATTCTCAACAACTTATCAGCATTTATTTGAATCAGCCACAACAGACACGAATGATTCATTCTAAGGTGTTGCTGCTCGAAATCAAACAAATGCGTGAAATGATGCAAATTTTCAATACAACTGATGATGATATGATGACAAAAGCAAATCCTGTCACACTGTATTTTAACCCGGAGTCACATACGTATATCACATTTGAAAACTTGGATGAAGTCGCGCGTTTAAGTGAATTAGTGCAGAAACAATTTGGCATCGCATATCGTATTACATCAATGCAAAGTTATGAGACATTTAAATCACACTTCCTTCAGCCATTATTAGAAGTGCTACGCCAGTCTCCAACTGCATTCGATATGTCACAGTTGAAATTCAATCTCGTCTTAGATCATGCAACACTTTTAGCACGTGATTTGAAATTTATCGTTCGAGAGATGAAAACTTTACTTAATCGTTGTCAATTCACGTTGTTGATGTACATTCCTCTTAATCAACGTGCGTTACAACATGGCATTGATTTTGATTATTATATGATTGATATGATACGTGTAAGTCGTATGTCACAACGAAACGCTTCATCATTACAGTCAGAACATCCATTTCATCGTCAACTCAAAGTTTGGCTCGACGACAACAATTTGAATCAGCACCCTATTTTATTATCAGGTGTCTCTGAATGGCTTTCCGAACAATCAGAAGATAAAACACTAACAGGACAATGGTTAGACATATGGTTAAATATGCATCATACCGTCAAAGGGTTAAGTATACCGTTAATGAGCCAAAGTCCAAAAATAAATGGCTATTTCAATGCACTTGGACATCAAACAGCGTTACAACATATTTTTCGCTTAATTCAACCTTTTAATCATTCGCATAGTGTGATTGGACAGTCATATGTCATCCATGAATCACCTTTTGCATATGATATTTTATTGTTCCATCCATTTCACGCTCAAAATTTAACAGATCAATTAACATATGAATTGTACGGCACTTTAGAGTTGCATCAACATTTCGTAGCCGAATACACGTATCATCCCAAATACAGCAACATTGATTACATTTTGGCGGACAATGCAAAAGGTTATTACTTACCGCCACATTTTGTCTCGACGATTCATTCATCCAATCAATTGTTATTTAATCTTCAGCTACATCATTTTGGTCAGTCCCGTTACAACACGACACTGGCTTCAGATGCGATTAAATTGATTCATATTGCAAAAACTCAAGCGCAGCAGCAATCAGATATGTTGTAATCGTATGCTCATGCAGATGTTATACCATCAAAAATAAGGGTTAGGACAAGGCTTCAGTATCCCCTCGTCTTAACCCTTATTTGTTTATTCATCTTCAATATATTTGTTTTGTGCGGCAATCATACCGGCAATCAGTACACCAACGACCATCAATAAAAATAAAATAATAGCGATGGTCCAGTTACTCAAAATGTCGTGTGCCAGTCCAAGCATGAAAGGTCCAATCGCAGCGACCCAATAGCCTATCGATTGCCCGAAACCAGAGAGTGCCATACTACCAGCTGTTGTTTTTGAACGAATCGAAAACATCGTCATACATAAACTAAAACATGCGCCAATCCCCATACCTGTCAAAACCATTGCCACAAGTAATAGCCATGTGTTATCGAAAAATAGTAAAGTAAACCCCACACTCATCAGAGCGGCGACAATACCGATCAAACTTCTTTGTGTCGACATTTTTGCTGCAATAATTGGAAATGTAAATGTCATAGGGAGTTGCGCAAACTGGTTGAGCATTAAAAAGTAGCCGGCCATTTCTGGATTGACCCCTTTACTTACTAAAATGGATGGATACCAAGCAACAATGCTATAAAACATCATCGACTGAAATGCCATCGTAAGCGCAACAGCCCAAGCAATTTTCGATCGATAAATAGGCTTTCTTAATCCATCATGCTGTTGTGAAGGTAAATGGGATAATTGCTTCAATTGAGGTAACCATATCACGAGCGCAACCACTGCAAAAATAACCCAAAACACAAGTGAAAAGCGATACGATAATGATGTGACCGTAGACAGTGGATAACTTAATCCCCCACCTAAGCCTGCAGTAAAATTCATCGTCGCACTATATATACCTGTAATCAAGCCAATTTGTGTAGGAAAAGCCCATTTCGCATAAGCCGGCAAAGTCACGTTGGCAAGTGCAATTGAAACGCCTAACAGTACTGTCCCCATAAAGAAAGTCGAGACACCACCCATAACCCGAATAACGAGTGCCACAATCGTTAAAATTAAAGTTAAAAATAAAAAGCGTGACATCGAAATTTTCGAAAGCATACGCGATACAAATGGTGATACGATACCGAAAATAATGAGTGGAATCGTCGTGATTAAGCCCGCAATTCCATTATTAATATGTAAATCCGTTTTAATTTGTTGAATCACTGGCCCAACGGATGTTAATGGCGCACGTAATGTTGCTGCAATCAAGATAATACCGAAGACGAGTAACCATTGATCTTGAATTCGATTGTGTCGATTTAACTCAGACATCGCTGTCCCTCCACCTCTTCACATCATGGAAGTTATAATTTTTAATATAGTCACTATACCACAAGAACATTCACATCTTACGAAAAAATTAACATTCTCAGTATCTTCTGTTAATGAACTCATGAAGCGATAAGATGAAGTACTCATCTTCGTACAAATGAATCGTCATGTACAACCTTCTGCCCAGTTCTTTAGCTTTTATAACTCACATACAATTGAATGGCACGTTTCACCGATTCAAGCAATTTATTATCTACTGTGGCAAGGCTGTGGAAGTATGTCAATATTTCATCTGGATGTATCAGCTCTTTAGGATAATTGACATCACTTTTAATGAAGCGTGCTAACTTTCCTAAAGGGGTTCGATCTCCTAGAAAATCCAGCATAAAATCATAAAAGCGCATCACGTCACCTCTATTTTTCAACGCTCCCTTCATCATAGCATTAGCTTACTCATTTTTAAAATATATTTGTTTTAAAATCTAATACTATTAATAATCTAAATAAATAGACTTAATGCAAAAATACACTTTCCAAATTTTACTTCCAGAAAACATTCTCATTCGATACAATAAGAAGTGACTTGAAATGGAGTCAAAACTAAAAATTTCATTAAAGGAGACACGTCAATGAAAGAAAAACAAACGATTGGTATCGTATTGATAGTAGCCATGTTAGTGATTACAGTAGGTGTTATCGTCGCAATGATGCTTTCAGGACAAAAAGAAACCTACTACGGTTATATGAAAAATGATACGACTGCTGAAAAGGTAGTGAGCGAGTCTGAGAAAACTGTGGAGGAAAATGTGAAGATTCCGACTGATGATGATTTCAGACCTGCGAAAGGTGATTTTGTGAAGCTTGTTGCGAAAAAAGATGAGCCGAATGAATATATTAAGAAAGAGATTGTGACGCATGATGATGTGCCGCATGGATTAATGATGAAAATTCATGACATGCATTAGTTTGTTGACTTTAAATGATTTTAAGCATTTCTAATTCATTTCGTTAAAATTCGTAAGTGACCTATCTTACAGATTACATAACGATGCTTCATATATTATTGTATTCGCCTTATTGATTGCACTTTGGGTCTCGCGTTCCGAGGCGCCTCACCTCAACTAACCAACGCTTGATTGAACTACTACATTGGTGGAAGCGTTGGTGGATTTTCGGTTTCGGCTCTATGCCTCAGGAGTCTCGACCTAAGTGCTATTCAATAAGGCTTTTTTATATTGAGATGCATCGTTAATGTAATCTTTTGTTTTTTCTTCTCCCTTGAATGAAGTGGGATGCATTAGAAATCTACATCATCTTCTTTCAACTTACAAAAGCATTTCTTCTGGATCCTCATTTATACCTACCATTATCATGAGCACAACAATTGTTTTGAATAAAGTGCTGTTTAAGATACAGCTAATCTCTCATGCAAATTTAAAAAGTTACGCAGTGATAAGCGTTATTTATTTTTGACGACGGATATGACGACGACCATTAAGATGATGCATACGACACCGACAAGTTGCCATATTCCGAATGTAATGTGCAACCATACGACTGATGTTAATAGTGCTGTTAACGGTTCGAGTGTGCCCAATAATCCCGATTCATGTGGATGCAAATAACGTAAGCTATCAATGTAAAACCAAAACGCGAGCATCGTTCCAAAAATAATCGCAAACCAAAAATAGAGATGTGTTTCTATTGTCCAAGTTGAAAAGTCCACTTGCCATGGCGGATGAAAGAAACTTAATGCGACGCCCCCAATGAACATCGCCCATCCCACCACAGTGAGGGAACTCCAGCGCGCTAATAATTTCACTGGAAAAATCGTGTAAAATGCGAGTGCAATGGCTGACAATAATCCCCATACAATTGTCATTCGTGGAACTTGTAGATTTTGAACGTCACCGTTAGTCAATAATAAAAACGTACCTGTTAATGCAAGTAATACTGCAATGATTTCTTTCGTACCTATTTTTGTAACTTTCTTAAACACAAGATAAAAAATGATAAAAATGAGTCCAAGGTATTGTAGTAATGTTGCTACTGCCGCATTACCATAGCTGATTGTTACCATAAAAGTATATTGAACGGCGAGCATGCCGAGTAATCCGTAAATTAAAATTTGCGTTATGGATTGTTTATCACGCCAAATATGAAAAACTTTCGGCCCTTGTGTCATGAAGGCAATGCCAATGAGTAATACGCCTGAAATCATCAATCGAACGGCTACAAACCATGTCACATCGACATTTGCATGTTGGAAGAGCCATTGTGAGACTGTTCCACCTACACCCCAAAATGACGCCCCTATAATGACTAATAAATAACCTAACCATCGCTTTTGATGTTGTTGTGTCATGGAAAGCCTCCTCTCCTATGTATATATTTTTGTCTAATCTATCATGACTGACGCACTGAGACAATACCTTTTTGTTTCCTACAATAGATTTTTATTACCTCATATAAAAAAGCAGAACATCACTGTATACCGTCGTGTGATGTTCCACTTTATTATTTTAAATGTTTTACCAAATGATGTCGTCTACAACGTCATCATTTAATGCACGAATGATTTCAGTCACTAATTTAACGACTGCTTGATAATCTTTTTGGCTAATAATCGACACATTTGAATGCATATAACGTAATGGTAGCGACAATGCGATAGAAGGAATACCGTCTAAGGCAGTATGGAAGCTTCCGGCATCTGTACCACCACCTGGAATGGAATCCCACTGCAAGTCGATGCCATTTGCTTTAGCCACTTTTTTTACGTGACGAATTAAGCCGACATGTCCAATATTTGTAGCGTCTAAATTTAATACGATAGGACCTTGCCCTACTTTCGTGTCTCCATTACTTTCTAATCCAGGTGTATCATATGCAACACCGACATCTACAGCAATCGCTAAATCGGGTTTCACTTTATGCGCGGCAACTTTTGCACCACGTAGACCGACTTCTTCTTGTACATTGGCACCCGCGACTAAATTAATGTCAATATCTTCGTCTTTAAGCTCGTCCATCACATCTACTGCAACGGCACAACCAAAGCGATTATCAAATGCTTTCGCGGTCATATAATCTTCATTCAATAATGTCTCAAATTCTGAATATGGTGTAATCATATTGCCAATTTCGATTCCTGCCGCTTCGACTTCAGCTTTATCTTTTGCGCCGACATCGATAAACATATTTTTCATATCCACTGGGCGCTTACGTTCTTCAGGTGTTAACACATGTGGTGGCTTGGAACCGATAATACCACGAATTTCACGACCTTCATCTGTTGTAATGGTCACTTTTTGTGATAACATCACTTGATTCCACCAACTTCCG
Source organism: Staphylococcus cornubiensis (assembly GCF_900183575.1). Lineage (GTDB taxonomy): Bacteria > Bacillota > Bacilli > Staphylococcales > Staphylococcaceae > Staphylococcus > Staphylococcus cornubiensis. Next base: position 116,134 of record NZ_FXUZ01000002.1, on the reverse strand, counting down.
ACTTGTGTAAAACGAATAAAGCCGTTGTCATCTATTTTTGTAATCATAAATCCAATTTCATCAAGATGACCCGCAATCATAATCGTACGTTGACCTGTTTTTGAGTACTTTTTACCGAAAACGCCACCTAAATTATCATAAATCATTTCGTCACTATTCGGTTCTAATAGGTCATTCATCACCTTTTTAACATTGTATTCATGTCCAGCAATCCCGTTAAGATCTGTTAATTGTTGGAGTAATGCTTTTGTCTCTTTCATAATTCATTGTCCCCCTTCAAATGATGTTGTTTTATTTATCATACCAAAAATTCATAATAATGTGACGATTAATGAACCCATTACTCATTGCAACTGTCATTTTGAAAGGTTTATACTAACATTATCACTATTCATTTTTGTATCTTTCAGACGACTATTTCACAACAAGGGGGATTTAAAATGACAAATAAAGTTGCATTAATTGGACTAGGACGCGTGGGCAGCCAGATTTTAACAGATATTCAATATACAGGATTGTTCCAAGAAATTATTTTAATTGATACGGATATTGACCAAATGGAAGGTGAAGCGCTAGATCACCAGCATTTTCAATGTTTAAGCGGGACACACCATACGAAAATTAAAGCGGGAAATTATGATATGTTAGCAGATGTAGATTTAATTATTATTTCTGCAAGTATTCCTTCAAATGCAGATATGGCGGATCGTACAAAACTGACTGCGCGTAATACGGAAATCATTCAAGACATCATGTCGCAAATTACGGCAGTGACGACATCACCGCATATTATGATGATTTCGAATCCGGTTGATACGATGACTTATATTGCTGAAACACAATACAACTATCCACATCAAAAAATTATGGGTACCGGAACGATGTTGGAATCGTCACGTTTTCGCACATTAATTGCTGATCATTACGGTATTGATCCAAAAAGTGTCGAAGCGTTTGTGATTGGGGAACATGGTAAAACGACTGTCCCAGTATGGAGCCGCGTCCGTATCGCGGGGATGTCATTAGAGGAGTATGAACAATTGAGTGGCGCGACACCGATTTCTAAACAGGCAATTCGTGATCAAATCGATAAAGTGTCATTTGATGTGATGCGTAAAAAAGGTTGGACGAACTCAGCCATTTCACGTGTTGCGATTGATTTAGCTGAAGCCATTTTTTATGATGAAAACCGCATTTTAACGGTTTCAACTGTACATCAAAATGTATACGATTATAAAAATGTGGCCTTCAGTTTGCCGACACGTGTGAATCTTGAAGGTCATCACGAAGTCTTTCCTATTCAGCTAGATGAGGAAGAAAAAGCAGCACTCGACCAATCCGTTGACTACATTCAAAAAGCAATAGAAACAGCAAAGTCTGTGGAAAAACAATAGCATCTTTTTTATGTCCAATTCATCCTCATTTTTGACTGTTTTATCTTCATTTATCGATATAAGTCCATAAAAAGATAGGGACTGGGAAACTCTCAATTGTGTCCCAGTCCCTCATCTTAACTATAAGTGAAAATCAAAAATTTATGTTCCATCCTCATATCCTGACTCATAAAAACGTTCATTAATTTAATTTTCAAGCTCAATAGTGAGTGGTTATTTCAACTTATAATTCTCATCAAAGAAACTATATTTTGCTTTTTTATCGTGCTTTTTCGTTTCTGTATTAAAGCCTTGTAAGAAAAAGCCACGTTTCATATGAATAGGTTGTGCGATGTATGTATTTTTTTCATCGCCTTTTAACGTTAACTCTTTATAAAAAATCCCTTTTCTCGGGTCATACTCATCTTTTTCTTCAATGACTTTTTCTTTCAAATGGTTCTCAGTTAAATATTGATCAATCATCTTTAAATTTTGGCTTTTTTGATACCCTTTAAACGCAAAAAACGCACCGGCAACGATAATAAATAAAATGATGAGTGACAAAATAATACCGATTATTTTTTTTAACATGTCATATGCCCCCACTTTTGTACAATCTTATTTTACTATCTTATCATAAATCAGTTTGGGACATCTAAGAGAACTTTCGTCGTCACATAAACGTCATAATCTCATACTGTTGCATTGGCAAATTTTATGAAAACCTTTACAATGAGAGGTATGCTGGAGACGGTACACAAAGGGGAGATCATATGAAACCACAATGGCAAACAGCAGCAGGGAGAGCAAAACTCTTAAAACAACTCGTGGCACATAGTAGTGTGACGCATTCAGAAGGTGAACAGTCCTTTCCTTATTTAGTAAAAGAAAAACTGTTGTCCTTAGATTATTTCAAGTCACATCCTGAACAGATTCATCTCGTTCCAACTCAAGAGGGTCGACATGCAGTAGTCGCTTTATATCAAGGTGCCACATCTCAAAAAGCCATTACTTGTATCAGTCATTTTGATACAGTCGGCATAGAAGATTTTGGTTTGTTCCAATCTGAAGCGTTTGATATGGACGCACTCACTGCAACTTTTAAAGCACATCTCAATGATTTTGATGACGAAGTACAAGAAGATATCCAGTCAGGTCAATATTTATTTGGTCGTGGCAGTATGGATATGAAACCCGGTTTAATGTTACATATGTCTTTGATTGAAAAAGCAATATTAGAAGCATGGGATATTAATTTAATTTTGATGACAGTGCCAGACGAAGAAGTCACTTCTAAAGGGATGCATGCCGCAGTGGCGTACTTAGACACATTATGCCAACAACATCATCTCGAAATTGCTTTACATTTAAATAGTGAGCCCACATTCCAACAACAAGGCAATGACATCCATTATTTTTATAGTGGTTCGATTGGTAAAATTATGCCAGGCGTGTTCGTGAATGGTCGTGAAACTCATGTGGGTACACCAGCACTTGGCCTAAGTTCGAACTTTGTGATGAGTCATATTCTCCAAGAAATTGAATATAGCCATCAATTTCAAGAAACATTTGAAGGAGAAGTGACACCTTTTCCCGTGACGTTAAAGTTAAATGACATTAAGCAACATTACGATGTCCAAACACCTTTTCGAACAGTGGCTTTATTTAACCTTTTTTTATTCAAACATAATGCAAATGACGTATTCAAACAGTTTAATGAAGCTGTAAAAGAAGGGATGGATAAAGCGTGGCATGCCTACAAAGAGCGGATGACAACTGAAGACGTTGCACCACTTCCTCAACTTCAACTGATGTCTTATCAAGAATTGTATCAATATGCGTGTAAACATCACGGTGAGCATGTAGTACAAGGCATTGTTGATCGGGTTATACAAAACGAGCAAGAACCTCATCAACAGTCCATTATGATTATTGATGAACTGATACGTCTTTGTAAATCACTCAGCCCAACTGTGATTACCTTCTATGCACCACCTTATTATCCTGCAACGAATGCATCGTTTCATCCATTAGTTGAAGCGATAAATGACACAATTACCAACACAGCAAAACAACAATTCAATCGTGTGTCAAAACGCATTCACTATTTTAACGGGATTAGCGATTTAAGTTACGTTGCGCCATCTCCAAATGGTTCAGGGTTTGATGCATTTCGAGATCATACCCCTGTATTTGGCCAAACGTATCATATTCCTTTCGAAGCGATCGAACGCATTCAAGCTCCCTTTCTCAATTGCGGCCCTATCGGCAAAGATGCGCATAAAGTGACTGAGCGTCTACATCAACAAAGCGCTTTCGAAGAGTTACCTGTCATGTTAGAAACAATGATTAAAACACACTTTTTAAAATAGGCCTGTAGCGGTTTTGAAACTCTGCATAAAGGTATTAAAATAGGACGGGGAAGTATTTTGCCTCCCTGTCCTATTCTTATTCGTATGAATGCCATCATTCAGTCATATTTAACTGTATTTCATTATGAAACAGTCGCTTTATGTCCTGTTGCTTTTTCACGTTTTGATAAGTTAAACATTGTGACAAGTGCAATTAAACCGAATACACATAACAAGATGAATGCGAAATGACTCGTACCCGTTATAGATGTCACAGCTGAAATGACAAGGGGTGGGAAGAATCCGCCTAGTCCCCCCATCATGGAAACAATACCATTGGCTACACCCGCTTCTTTTGTGAAATAGTGTGGTACTAATTTGAACACGAGCCCGTTACCAATACCCGCACAAACACTCACTGTTAAACAGCCGATTGTAAATAACGAAATTTGGCTTGAAACACCTAAAACAAAAGCACCTGCAATCATAATAGAGAAGAAAATCTTCAACATCGTTACCGCGTTAAACTTATCCCCTAAAATCCCCCCAAGAGGTCTTAAACATGTCGCTAATGCGATAAATACACCCGTACGAATCCCTGCATCGACTTTATCAATACCGAAATTTTGTACAAGGAAGTTCGGTAAAAATAAACCGAATGCTACGAAGGAACCAAATGTAATAAAATACCATAAACTTAAGTAATACAGTTTATAATTTTTCATTAAAATACGTGTCTGTTCTACAAGTGGCACTTTCACTTTAGGCTCTTTATTATCACCTAAAAAGAACATAATGATTGCAAATACAGCCATTACAATTAAATAACTACGCACTGTATTTTGCCAACCGATAATCCCTGCAATTGGTGGTGCTAAAAATGAAGATACTGCTGTCCCTAAGTTACCCATGCCGTAAATACCATTTGCAAGACCGACTTTATCTTTTGAAAAATACTTCGGCAGTGCTGTTACACCTACCGAGAAAATCGCGCCCCCTACACCAAGGAAAAATCCCGCAAACATTAATGCCCCTGGAGATCCCGCTTGACTTAGTAAAAATATCGGTACGAGTAAAATAATAAAACTCGTAAAAAATACCCATTTCGCGCCGACAATGTTTGTTAAATAACCAAATGGCACACGAAGAACTGACCCTAGAATAACTGGAATGGCCAAAATAATTGAGAGTTGACCGCTTGAAATTTTAATATCTTGTGAAATAAATGGAATTAATGGGGCAATGATACTCCACGCCATAAACCCTGCAACGAGACTGAGTGTTTGGAGTGCGAGTTGTACGCCACCTTTCGATTGATTCATTTCTCATTCACCTTTCTTTACTAGATGCATCAGGCTGAACGTCATTTTCTGTTCAATATGAGATGCCTCATTAGATTTCAACATTAGTTTAACGGTATTGTGAATTTTATAACATAAGGATTTACCCTATTCTTGCATAGCATATCCCCTAACAATCGAAAGTGACAGTGCCTTCTTGCCATATTAATTGAAACTTTATGTATCAATCCTCGTAACCGGAATAATCTATCATGAATCTTCTTACAAACTTTTATTTGATTTTTAAACATTTTATTTTATAATAATTGAAACATCGAAAAACGAGGTATTTCAAATTGATAAACTACCAATCCTATTCTGATGAACAACAAATATTTATAATCAATATCGGGGCATTAGACCACTATCGAATACGCAAAAAAGTGATTAAAGTCATCGAAAAATTAACAAAGCCCTTTTTACCTCAACACCATAGTTATACATTTGTCGATATCGATAACATCACGGTATTGTTAATCAAATCAGAAACACAATTCATCCCCGATCTCATTAGAGGCTTGTGCAAAAAAGGATTAGCGATATATGAAGTGAAATTACTTGAAGAACAACACAAGTTATTTGAATTGCTTTCTAAACATCTTATGAACGACAAATAAATATAAAGCCTATGACCTCTATTAAATTAAGAAGCGTCATAGCTTTTTTATTGTTTTCTTCCCTCTAGTTAATCCTCTAAAGTTGCGTTCAAGTACCTTTTGGAAATCAATTTCTGTGCATTCTAGTAATGCCATTTAAGCTACAACGCTTCTTTTTGCCACTTCTAACATGCGTTCTATCCCATCTATTTAACCAATATATCGCTCTAATTCATCAAATATTAGTTCATCCACCATCTATGCGACCTCTCACTAAAAAAGATAAGTTGCGTGAAGTAATAGCACGAGAAGAAATGTATGGATTGTTCAAATGACATATTTCAAATCAAAAAGTTGAGGATGGCACAAAATGTCATGTATCATCCTCAACTCGAAATATTTAAAATTATCATCTGCACACCTGGGCGAGACTCTTGAGGGATAAAATAAATATCTAAATAGGATTTCTGCTGTTTAATAGTGGCTACTGTTTAACGCAGTAGCTGTCTGACTTCTCAATGCTGATGCTTTTGAGAAGTCTAGTCAGCCTTGCGGGGGCAGTACGACGAAATCTTTGTACCACATGAGATTTCTGTACTGCTCCCAAAATCCAATTCGGCTTCCTCCCAGTGTACCTTTAATCAAGCCGAATTTAGTTGTAGGGGCAGCCCCTAAGAACGCGAGCCCAAGGCAGCAAACACTGTCACATACGCCTGTAACAGAAAATGTTTTTTAAATACAACTGAGAATGTTCCAAGCCATCCATGTTCCCCAACTTTTAAAACGACCATTCTATAAAAACACTAAAAATCCAACAACTTCTTCTTCAACGCATACTCCACTAACTCCGGCTTCGACTTCAAATTCAACTTATCCATAATTCGCGTTTTATGCGCCTCAACCGTTTTCACCGATACAAACAACTTTTCAGCAATATCCTTATTCCCATAACCTTTCGCAATCAACGGTAAAATTTCCAACTCTCGTTTCGACAACACTTTAAACGGATCATTCGAATACTCTCCGTCATTGGATGAATGCACAAACTCTTTCACCAAAGAAGTCGTCATTTTCGGGTCGATATACGTCTCACCTTGATACACCGTCCGAATTGCTAACAACAATTGTTCATCTGGCGCATTCTTCAAAATGTAACCACTCGCGCCACTTCTCAATACGTGAAATAAATATTCTTCATCATCATACATCGTTAATATCAAAATTTTAGTATTTGGAAAACTATCTAAAATTTTACTCGTCGCAATTAAACCTGATTCTCCAGGAGGCATGCTTAAATCCATAATCAACACATCTGGCGCATGCTCCATCACTTTTTGATACGCTTCAACACCATCTGCCGCTGTACCAACAACTTCCATATCCTCTTGAAAGTTCAAAATCATCGAAAAACCTGTGCGTACAACAGCGTGATCATCAGCTATAACGATTCTCATGCTTCATTCCCCTCACTTTTGACTAATTGGTACATCGAGTGATACAATCGTGCCCTTTCCTTTTTGTGTTTCAATATTGAGATGACCATTGACCAGTTCCGCACGTTCATACATGCCATAAAGCCCTAATCCCGTTCCTTTAGGTGAATCACTTGGTTCAAATCCTCTCCCTTGATCTGAAACTTCTGCATAAAGGTAGTTGTCATCTTTTCGAATAATCACATCGACATCATCGACACCTGCGTACTTCATCGCATTAAACACAGCCTCTTGTACGACACGGTATACGACGGTTTCAATTTCCGCATCAAATCGCTCCGAATCAATATCGAAATGATAATTAATCGCTAAACCATAGTTGTTTTCCATCTGCTTGAAATACGTTTTAAATGCGGCATCTAATCCCAAATCATCTAATGAAGCTGGGCGCAGTTCTGATGATAAATTCCGCAAATCATCAATCAATTTCGTCATTAAGCCTTCAATATTTTTAGCGTTCGATAAGAGCACATCCATATCGTTTTGATATTTCAGTAAACGCATTTCTACATTAACATTAATCAGTTCTTGAACGACCCCGTCATGTAATTCACGAGAAATACGCTTACGTTCATTTTCTTGTGCTGCAATCGTTTTTTGTATCATATTACGTTGATAAAGCTTTTCTTGTCGTTGCAGTTGCGCTGTGACATTTTGTAGCGTAAATGCTTTAATTTGTCGTTCTTCATCAATCGTTTGATACGTCGCTGTAAAGGGTTCGACTTTATTATCTGTCGTTTTCATAAAGACTTGAAATGTCGTATCACCAATTTCCGAAGACTGAAGAAAGCAATTTTGACACGTTCGTAATGCATGTTCATTCGTATAACCTTCACAGCGACCACATATCGTCGTCGAAATACCGCTCATATCATTATCCGGTGAAATGACACGTTTCGCCGCTTCATTCATATCAATCACTTGGCCTTGTGCATCAATAAAAATAATCATTTCTGTCGTTTGATGATAATACGCTTGTAAAAAATTTAATAACTCGGTCTGTTGTTGTGGCATTATTGCATCACCTTGTCTTCACTCGTCAAACTACCAATACCTTTAATGGATGAAATATCTTGCGCAATACGTGGTAATGGTTTTTGGTCACGTTGTCCAAGTAAAAGGACACCTTTCACACGATGATTGTGCCAAAGTGGAATCGCAATCAAAGCCGTCAATTGCTCGCTCATCAAAATAGGATAATTAAACAATGAACTTTGAATTTTATCGCTCGCTGTATTTGCAATAATCATCGGCTTCCCTGTTTTCATCACATTCCCTGCGATACCATGCCCGTTACGTAATACGATGCGTCGATATCTTTCATTCAAGTTGCCTGACACGTAACGCCATTTGATCTTCGTCCCTGCATGATCTTCTGATGGCAAAGCAATACCGGCAAAGTCAAACTGGTATTCATGACGCAATCTATCTATTTCATCTTGATAATCATGTTGCGAAAAATCAATCTGGTTCACGGTCATCACCCTCCATTAAATTTTATGTTTGCGATAAATAATATAGCTACGACTTGCATAAGTCACTGGCACACTCCACACGTGAACGAGACGTGTAAACGGCCAACAAGCCATAATGGTAAAACCTAATAGCACATGTAATTGAAATACAAGTGGTACATCTGTCATCAAACTCGCATCTGGACTTAAAGTAAACAACGCTCTAAACCAAATCGAAATGGTTTGACGGTAATCAAACTCTGGTGTTGTCGCATTCGTCACTAACGTGGCATAACAGCCGACAAACACGATGAGTAATAATAAAAAGTTCACAAAAATATCTGAAGCCGAACTTAAACGACGGACATTTTGTTTGGTAATACGACGTGCAGTCAACAAGAACATGCCGATTAACGTTATTATACCAAAAACGCTACCAATATACACAGCACCGATATGATAGATATGGTTATTCACGCCAACCGCTTCTAACCAATGTGCTGGAATGAGTAATCCAACGACATGTCCGAAAAACACAGGAATGACACCAAGATGAAACAGTAAGCTGCCCCACTTTAATTGCTTCTTTTCAATAAATTCACTCGATTTTGCAGTCCATGAAAATTGGTCATAACGATAACGTGCGATATGCCCGATGACAAAAACCGCAAGACAAAGATACGGAAAGATTACCCACAAAAATTGATTAAACATGTTGTGTCACCTCTTTATCTTGTACGATGCAACGTTTGAATGTTTCACGAAGGCCACGGATTAAATGTGCATACGGATTATTTTCAGCTTCTAAATGTTGCATCATCGCATACGTCCCATCTTCAATAATCATAATGACAAGTTGCACATTTTCTTGTGCACGTGTATCCCCATCGAAACGTGCCGCATATAGGAATTCCAACATTAATGGCAAGTAATCCGACAACTCTGATGCTGGCATTTCAAGACCGAACATTTCATAGAGGACTTTTAATTTCGCCAACATTTGACCGCGTTCCTTTTGTGTGTCCAGTTGATTGTATGTCATGTACAAAGTCGCTTTTTCATTAAAATCAAACGTATCTGTATATAAAGCTTGAATTTCTGACAAACTCTTTTCATACATTGCCTCTCGATATGCCACGACATGCGGAAAAGCCGGATGCGTCTCATCAAACACTTCTTCAAATGTTTTAGGGTGAAAAGTCAATTTTTCAGGAAAGCTCAACTGCTGACTCATATAACCGAATGTGTCTTTATACGTATTCAACATGTGTAGATCAATCACGGAAAATCCCTCCATAGAAACGCTCATTGTACATTTCTTGACCTGTCTTTCCACCTGTACCGACTGGCACGCCACAACCGTCACAGTTCGCACCAAAATGTTCACCGCCATAGCCTTGACTCCCTTGTGCTGTGTACGTATCCATGTATTGCTCTTTATGCGATGTCGGAATGACAAAACGATCTTCATGTTTGGCAATCGCAAGTAAACGATACATATCTTTTGCTTGTCGTTCAGTTAAACCGACACGTTCAAGACGTGACATATCAAATTCTCGGCCTGTATTTTGTGCCCGCATGTAACTTCTCATCATCGCCATACGTTGAAGTGAGCCTTTCACTGCTACAGTATCTCCAGCTGTAAAGAGTTCTGCTAAATATTGGATTGGTAAGCGCATCTCTTCAATTGCTGGGAATATCGCATCTGGGTTGTTCCCTGCATTTTGACCTTCAAAGTAGTTCATAATCGGACTTAATGGTGGACAGTACCAAACCATTGGCATCGTACGATATTCTGGGTGTAATGGGAACGCTAATTTATACTCAATCGCTAATTTATAAATCGGTGAATTTTGTGCTGCTTCAATCCACTCTTGAGAAATACCATCCTTTTCTGCTTGTTCAATCACCGCTTCATCATAAGGATTTAAAAACAAATCGAGTTGCTTTTCGTACAAGTCTTGTTCGTTTTCAGCTGATGCCGCTTCTTGTACACGGTCGGCATCATAAAGCAACACACCTAAATAACGCATACGGCCTGTACACGTCTCTGAACATACAGTCGGAATCCCTGCTTCAACACGAGGAAAACAGAACGTACATTTTTCCGCTTTATTCGTTTTCCAGTTGAAGTATACCTTTTTGTAAGGACAACCTGTCATACAGTAACGCCAACCACGGCATGCTTCTTGGTCTACGAGAACGATACCATCTTCGTCACGTTTATACATCGCACCTGATGGACATGAGGCCACACAGCTTGGATTTAAACAGTGTTCACATAGACGTGGCAAATACATCATAAATGTTTGGTCAAAGTTGAATTTAATCTCTTCTTCAATTTTTTGAATGTTAGGATCTTGCGGGCCAGTAACATGACCGCCCGCTAAGTCGTCTTCCCAGTTTGGACCCCAATCCAAATCCATACGTTGCCCTGTCATCACTGAATGGGCTTTCGCTACAGGTGTATGTTGACTTGGTTTCGCTTTTGTCAGATGTTCATAGTTGTATGTCCAAGGCTCATAATAATCTTGAATGACTGGCATATCAGGGTTGTAGAAAATTTTACCTAACGCAATTTTGTTCAAACGTGTCCCTGATTTCAGTTCTAACTTCCCTTTTTTATTTAACACCCATCCGCCTTTATATGTTTCTTGGTCTTCCCAACGTTTTGGATAACCGATACCTGGCTTCGTTTCGACGTTATTGAACCACATATATTCAGCGCCTGGTCGATTGGTCCAAGTACTTTTACACGTCACACTACATGTATGACAGCCGATACATTTATCTAAATTCAATACCATTGCGACTTGTGCTTTAATCTTCAAGCCAATCCACCTCTTTCATCTTTCTTACAGCGACATAGACATCACGCTGATTCCCAATCGGTCCATAGTAATTAAACGAATAACTGATTTGTGCATAACCGCCCATGAGTTGTGTCGGTTTTAAATGAATTCGCGTCGGCGCATTATGAGAGCCGCCACGTGTTCCGGAAATGTCTGATCCAGGTGTTTCAATATGTTTATCTTGTGCGTGATACATAAACATTGTTCCTCGTGGCATACGATGTGACACAACAGCACGCGCTGTCACGACACCATTACGGTTGTACACTTCTAACCAATCATTATCTTGAATATCGTGTGCTGCTGCGTCTTCATTCGAAATCCACACTGTCGGTCCACCACGGAATAACGTCAACATATGTTGGTTATCTTGATATGTCGAGTGAATATTCCATTTTCCGTGTGGTGTTAAATAACGTAAGACGAGTGCATCTACGCCACCTTTCACCGGCTTATCTTTTGTACCGAAGACCATTGGTGGTAATGTCGGTTTGTAAACTGGAAGTGCTTCACCAAATTGTTGGAACACTTCATGATCGATATAGAAGCTTTGGCGCCCTGTTAACGTTCTAAATGGCACTAAACGCTCAATGTTAGTTGTGAATGGTGAATAGCGACGACCTTGTTTGTTCGAACCTGGGAACACTGCTGTCGGAATCACTTCACGCGGTTGTGATGTAATATTCAAGAATGATATTTTTTCCGACGCACGTTCAGAAGAAATGTCTTTCAACGGCATACCCGTTTGTGCTTCCAAATCTTCATATGATTTTTGTGATACACGGCCGTTTGTAGCAGAAGAGACGTTCAAAATAACATCTGCCACTTTACGTGCTGTATCGATGCGCGGTTTATTATTTTTCACCGTATCATCTTCCCAAGTACCGACCATACTGCGCAATTCGTCATATTGATCTTTAACAGAGAAACTGACACCGTGCGCGCCCACTTTGCCATTTTCGAGCAATGGGCCGACTGAGATGAACTTGTCATACACATCTGTATACGTACGATCCACAACTGCAAATGCTGGCATTGTTTTTCCTGGTACAGCTTCCACTTCACCTTTTGTCCAGTCTTTCACTTCACCATATGCAAGTGAAATTTCTTGTTTAGAATCATGCGCAAGTGGTGCAGTCACTACGTCTTTATATGTGCCTGTTAAGTGGACACGTGCCATCTCTGAGAATGTACGGCTTAACGTTTTGAAAATATCCCAGTCTGAGCGTGATTCCCATAATGGATCAATCGCTGGGTTGAACGGATGAATGAATGGATGCATATCCGTTGATGAGATATCATGTTTTTCATACCACGTTGCTGCTGGTAATACGATATCCGAATAAAGTGGTGTCGCTGTCATACGGAAATCTAAAGACACGAGTAAGTCGAGTTTACCGACTGTATCTTCACCCCACTCAATTTCAGATGGCTTATCTGTTTCATTCGGTTCAGCCATGAGTGCCGATTTGGTACCAAGTAAATGTTTCATGAAATACTCTTGCCCTTTAGCAGAACTTGAGATTAAATTCGAACGCCATACGAAAAGTGACTTCGGATGGTTTTTGCGTAAGTCAGGATTTTCAACTGCAAAACGTGTACGACGTGATTTCACATCATCGACAGCACGTTTTAAAATCGCTTCATTCGTAAATTCACCTGCATCACGCGCTTCTTCTCCCCAAAGTAAACTGTTGCGGTCAAATTGTGGATATGATGGCAACCAACCATTACGTGCAGCTAAAACATTGTAGTCTGCTGGATGTTGCAATTTAATATTTTCAGCTAATGGAGACGCTAATCGGTCCACACCAGACTCTTCATATTTCCATTGATCTGTCGCAAAATAAAACCAACTTGTTCCGTTTTGTAAACGCGGCGGGCCTTGCCAATCTTTCGCAAAGGCAATCGTACTCCAACCTTCAATTGGTCGACATTTTTCTTGACCTACATAGTGTGCCCAACCGCCACCGTTCACACCTTGACAGCCACATAAAATGACTAAGTTTAAAATAGAACGATAGATTGTATCTGAGTTGAACCAGTGATTGATGCCCGCTCCCATAATAATCATTGAGCGACCACCTGTATCAATCGCATTTTGCGCAAATTCCATCGCGACTTGCGTTACAGTGTTCGCTTTCACACCTGTAATTTTTTCTTGCCATGCCGGTGTATAGAATGACGTCGCATCATCAAAACCTTTAGCTTCTAATTCATGATTGAAACGTTTCACACCGTATTGGCTCGCCATCAAGTCATATACCGTTGTTACATACGTTGTCTCACCAGTTGGTAATGTCACACGACGCGCAGGAATGACACGTTTGAAGACACCATTGCCATCATTATCAAAGTATGGAAATTGCATCGTTACAAGTTCATAGTCACCGTCAATGACAGTCATCGCTGGATCGATCTTTTCGCCCGCTTCATTTTCTAATTTCAAATTCCACTGCTTGCCTTCTTCCCAACGTTGTCCCATCGTTCCATTTGGCACTTGTAAAGCATCCGTTAAACGGTCAATAATCATTGGTTTCCATTCACTATTTTCAGACGTTTGCCCTAAATCACTTGAACGTAAGAAACGACCTGCTTTAAAACCATTGTCATCTTGGTCGAGACGCAAGATAAATGGCATATCTGAATATTGTTTCGCATAGTTGATGAACATTTCAGACGGCTCATCTTCATAAAACTTTTGTAAAATGACGTGTGTCATCGCTTGTGCTATCGCTGCGTCTGTACCTGGATTTGGTGCCAACCAATTGTCCGCAAACTTCACATTTTCAGCATAATCCGGTGCAACAGACACGACTTTTGCCCCTTTATAGCGCACTTCTGTCATAAAGTGTGCGTCTGGCGTACGTGTCAGTGGGACGTTCGATCCCCACATCATAATATAAGACGAATTGTACCAGTCACTGGATTCCGGTACGTCTGTTTGTTCACCCCAAATTTGTGGCGATGCGGGTGGCAAATCTGCATACCAATCATAGAAACTCAACATTTCCCCACCAAGTAACGAAATAAAACGCGCCCCCGCAGCATAACTGATCATCGACATCGCTGGAATTGGCGTGAAACCAGCAATACGGTCTGGACCATCTTTTTTAATGGTGTAAATCAATTGCGCTGAAATAAGTTGTGACACATCTTTCCAATTCGTCCGGACATGCCCCCCTTTACCACGTGCAGACTTATAAATTTTCGCTTTTTCTTCATCTTCTACAATGGATGCCCATGCTTTAATCGGATCTTGATGTTCTTCTAATGCTGCCGTCCATAAATCCCAAAGTTTACCTCTAACATAAGGATATTTAATACGTAACGGACTATATTCATACCAAGAAAACGACGCCCCACGCGGACAGCCACGCGGTTCAAACTCCGGCATATCCGGCCCACAACTCGGATAGTCGATTTGTTGATTCTCCCAAGTAATCACACCATTTTTCACAAATACTTTCCATGAGCATGACCCTGTACAGTTAACGCCATGCGTCGTACGTACCACTTTGTCATGACTCCATCGCTCACGATACATCTTTTCCCATTCACGGCTTTTATGTTCTAACACTGACCAATTGCCATTAAATTTTTCAGTCGGTTTAAAAAATTGCATTCCAAATTTAGCCATAGATATCCTCCTTTTTCGCATAGCACGCCCTATCACCCTGATTGTACATTTATTCACAAATTGAAGATATTAGGGAAATACCTAATTCACCAGTGGGAATCCCTAGTGTTTGTTGTGTGCGTTTGAGTTGAGGTATAAGTTTTTTAAATTACAAAACCTATAAGCACCCATCACATTTTTATAGATAGCTTTAAAGCCTTCCAAAAATGATTTTTCTACACGATTGTCATAATGCAAGGAAACTGGTATGCTATTTTTAAATAGGAGAAGTCTAGCCATAAGTAGACATTGAAAAATGAGAGAGTCCATGCTAAAAGTTGGAATTGAAAAAATGGAGAGGTCTTGCCAAAAGTAGACATTGAAAAAAACACCAAACAACGGAAAATCCTCGTTGCTTGGTGTTTTATGTTGTGCCGTTTTATTTTATGCACGGTGTTTTTGACGTCTCACGATGACTAAGCCTGCACCTAACATGAATAAGCCGCCCACGATTGGTGCTTGTTCTGTCGTACCAGTGTTTGGTAACTGTTGTGCGTCATTTTTCGTCGCATGATGACCTAATGCTGAACCATTTTGTGTCATCGCAACATTCGCTTGACCCGTCATTCCTGTCGCATTAGTAGATGTCATGCGCACGACTGGTGCCATAGATTGGGCAGTGCCACGATGTTCAGACGCTACGTTCATAGCTGTTTGTTGTGACTGTCCATCTGCTGCTGGCACTTTTGTCATCGGTACGTCTTCTGTTGGTTTGGATTGTGGGAATGGAATCACGTTATCCCCTTTTGATGACGGTGGTGTTGTCTTTGGTGTTTCACTGTTTTGAGCTGGTTTACCGTTAATGATACGTTGTGGTTCTGTTGTCGCATATTGTGATAAATCAGCTGTTTTCAAATATTTCGCAAAGACTTGTTCCAGTGAAATCCCTTCTTCACGTGGTCCTCCAAACATGTCAAAACCGTCTCCACCTGATGCTGTAAAGTCGTTCATCGCCACTGCATATGTACGACTCATATCTAAATCTTCAAATTGACCTGTTTGCTTGTTTAGCACTCGAATCGCGTTAATCCGTTCGCCAGGTGCTTTGTTCATATCGAAATAAACTTGAATCGATTTGGACACTTGTAACAATCCACCATTTGCAGATAATTGTGTTTGACCGTCTTTTGTCATTGTTGGTGCACTTAAACTATGTTCAAATGCTTGCCACACATCGCTACCTTTGACTGAAATTTGCGCGATCGTATTGCCAAATGGTAAAACCGTAATCACATCATTTAACGTCACTTTACCTTTCGCAATCGACGCACGGATGCCCCCACTGTTGGTCACCGCAAAATCAGATGGACGGCTGAAACCTTTTTGACCATACGCTTCCATTGCATCGGCAATCGCATTCCCTAAGTTCGTTTCATGCGTTCTTACATCGTCACGTTCACCTTGGAAATCAATAGTGTTATTCGGAATAATCACTTCTGACGTTGCTTTAAGAAAGGCTTCGTTCGCTTTGTCGACTTGTGCCTTTACAGCAGCATCTGGTTGCAAATCTGCTAAACTTTTGACATTTAATAAGCTTGCCTCTGCATTCGAAAACTGATGACCAGACTGTTCAAACGTCAATTTACCGACATTCGCGAGTGCTGTACCTGTTTGCGCCAATACGTCTTGATCAAATTTTTGTCCGTGTTCAATCACTGTATGCGAATGCCCATCAATCACAAAAATCGGATGATGATACTGTTTGTTTTGACTGAGTTGACGAGTTAAATAGTCCCCACGCCATTGTTCTTTAGTTGTCGGGTCAATCCCTAGATGAGATAACACAACAAACACATCGACTTGTCCATTTAAGCGGTCCATTTCACGCGTAACACTTGTTAAAGGATCCGCAAACGTCACACCGACAATCCCTGTTGGACTTGTCTTCGTTTGTGTTTCTGGTGTCGTCACCCCGATAACACCATAACGAACACCATTTTTTCGAATCACGACTGAAGGCTTAAATGCCAATTTCCCATCTTTGTAGACATTGGAGCTGACAATCGGAAAGTTGAGCATCCCTTCCAATTTTTTCAATTGATCATAGCCAAAATCGAATTCATGGTTTCCTGCTGTCATGGCATCATAACCGACTGCATTCATCGCTTTCGCCATTTCTTCCCCTTTAGATTGGTTAGATAATGGTAAGCCTTGAAATGCATCGCCCGCATCGACAAGTAAATCTGGATTTTGTTGTTCCTTTAACGTCTTCAACTTCGCCATACCCAGTACACGGTCTTTTTCTTCTACCATGCGACCGTGAATATCGTTCGTATGTAAAATCGTATGTGTTGATTTAGCCGTTTCTTTGCGCGCGCCGGCAGTTGATGTCCCTAGTGGTTGTGCTTCTTTAGTCGACAATCTTAGCATCATTGGCACATCGTTTTCCGTCTGAGCCACATTTTCTGTAGTCATAGGTGCATTCGATTGTGCTGTGTCATCTTCAGTCGTAGCTGCTATTCCAGTAAGTGTCCCTTCCTGTTTCACAGCTGCCTCACTTTCTGATGGCTTTTGTGCTGTTTCTTCTGTTGTTGCTTGTTGTTGTGATGTCGTATCCGGTTGACTTGCTTGGGTTGTAGTCGTTTCAGCATTTGCTGCCACTTTGGTTTCCGGTGTGGCTTGTTGTGATGTTTGTTCTGCATAACTCGAAACGTTATTGAACACCAACATAGCCATGATAAACATCATCAACAGCATGATACTTTTGAGCCCTGTCCCTTTCATATAAAACCTCCTTATTGTGATTACAACTTTATCCTAGCATAAAGCGCTTTCCAATTGTTTAAAATTTTTGTTAATTTGCTGATAAATATAGAAATGCTTTTACTTGTATTAAAAGTGAGGCTGACGATACATTTATTGAACAAAATAAAAAGCAATACCACTTTATTCAGTAGCGTTGCTCATGGTTATCAGGTCTTGAACAGGGCTCTTAGGATAAGATATAAGTTTCAAACCAATTTTTTATTTTAGTTACCCTAGTATATGCCCTTTATAATGACGAGAATAAGTATTTCAAATCAATAATCATCATAATAAGACTTATAAACATAAATTAATTATAAAAATCCATTAAATTCTTGCTTTTTTTACAATGTAATAGTAATTTAAAATTGTAGTTTGTTAAAATACGCTATTATAAATAATTATTATTTTTATATTTATTTATTAATTTAAGGTATTAATAGTGGTTAAAACAACAAAACTATGCTTTTTGATTATGTAGATTTAGTTGTCCAATTCTTTAAAAAGGATACTTAAAAATATAAACAGTAAAAAAGCAGGTGAAAAAATGAAATTATTAGTATATTGTCTGAATACATTAAACTATATCTCTTTATTATTATTAATTATTTTGAATATTAATCATTTACAGCAAATAGGCCTAGATATTTGTAGATATTTTCTCTTTTCTAGCATCTTTATATTAATCACATCTCTCGTTATATATTTAATAAAAAAGAATGAAGTACTTTTGATTAGTGTATTTATGAACATTTTTAATATAGTTATTATATTCCCTATATTGCTAATATTACTATTTTAAGGAGTATCCATATGAAAAAATATTTATTGTTTATATTGATTTGTTTTTGTGTATCTGGAATTATTTTTAGTATTCACGCTAATGCTCATGGAATTTCAAAAAAAGACAATACCCAAATCTTTACAACAGAAGAAAAGCGACAACTTGAAGAAGACAGAAAGGAAGCCCATTTTTATGATTCTTTTTTAAATCAAGACAGCAAGGGAAATTTAATTGTAGATAAAATCAAAATGAATAACAATAATTTGAATAGACATCAAAAGGAAAATATAATTGAAAATGTCTAGCTTAGCAGGATAAGCTAAACTAGACATCGGTTTTTGATATTTAAGTGTAAACTGCAGGGGTTCATGTTCACCCCTAAGAACGCGAGTTCAAAGGACGCAATCAGCTAAATGCTCAATGCTTCTCCCTTTATCTAAGTTAAAGAAATCTCACGTGTAAACGTCATCTCATCTATCCAACGCGCGATCGTCTCCGCTTGTGTCGGATGCAAATCGCTCCACCCACGATCATCAATCAAAACCGCATGTCCGGCTTCTGCCCATTCATACGCCACTTCAATCGCTTGATGCCGCTCACCTTTCACCAATACCGTCTCAACATCACCACTTGGATTCAATACCGCTTCATCCAAGTCTCTCACCACTTGTCCTACAATGGTAATACCCGGTCCCATACGCTCAGGCAATACCGCCATGCGTTCCACAATCGTCGACACTGTTCCACTGACGACATGTTGATCCGAACGTGTCGCATTAAAAATAATCGCAACTGGAAAATCAATGCCAATTTGTTGTTGAATCGCTTGCATCAGTTCTGGTAATCGCTTAATGCCCATATAGATAGCGAGAGTACCGTCATTAGCGAGTGTTGTCAGATCAATATCATTTTCTTCGTTATTTTTAAAATGCCCTGTCGTAAAGGTAATATGCGTTGAAACACCGCGTTCTGTTAATCCACGACCCAACTGACTCATGGCTGCACTCGCGGCTGTCACACCTGGTACAATTTCAAATGGAATTCGGTGTTCGCGCAACGTATCGACCTCTTCTGTCACACGTCCAAAAATCGCTGGGTCACCCCCTTTTAATCGAACGACCACTTGTGCCGTTTGCGCTTTTTCAACGAGCAATGTATTAATGCGTTCTTGCTTCGTTGTACGTGTGTAAGGCGTTTTGCCGACATGAATCCACTCTGCATCCGGACGTGATAATTGCAGTAAAAAAGGGTTCACGAGCTGATCATACAAAATGACATCCGCTTTCTCGATACAACGCTCTGCCTTTTTCGTCAACAAACATGGATTGCCTGGACCTGCACCGACTAAGTACACCTTTGTCGGTGCTTCCGCTAAGGCAGACATATATAAATATCTCCATCCACCACTTCAACAGGATACGTCGCGACACAACCTTCATCGGGTTCTTGTACTTCTCCTGTATTCAAATCAATCTTTTGATCGTGGAGTGGACAAAATACATAGTGCTCACTCACTGTGCCCTCTGATAAAGGACCTTGTTGATGTGGACATACGTTATGAATCGCTTTAATGTCGCCATCTTCTGTTAAAAATAATGCGATAGGCGTCTCACCGACATAGACTTTTTTACCAATTAATGGTTCTAAATCTGTTAACTTCGCCACTTTTACTTTTTGTTGTAACATCGCCTTACACCTTCTCAACTTCAAATATTTTTTGTTTGCGTTCATTTTCTACAATGTCATGCCATGGTTCTTGTTCAACAGCAGCTTTCGCAATCATAATGCGGTCATATAATTCTTGTTGTTTTTCTGGATCGAGGACAACTGCTTTTACTTGGTCAAATCCTATACGTCTCAACCATGGTGCTGTACGTTCTGCATAATTCGCTGTTTCACGGTAGTATTGCATGTACGCACCGCATAATTTAATCACGTCATCTTCTGTTGGTACCGTCGTTAAATGTTCTGCAACTTCCACTGTTGTACCGCCATTACCACCAACGTAAATTTGGAAGCCATTTTCTACACCGATAACACCGAAATCTTTCACGCCTGATTCAACACAACTACGCGGACAACCCGATACACCCATTTTAAATTTATGTGGCGTATCAATATATTCAAATGTCGCTTCCAAACGAATGCCTAAACGCGTTGTATATTGCGTACCAAAACGACAAAACTCTTTACCGACACAGCTTTTCACTGAGCGTGTTTTCTTCGCATAAGCTGACGCTGAACGCATGCCGAGTGATTCCCATACTGCTGGTAAGTCTTCCTTGTTCACCCCATACAAACCGATGCGTTGAGAGCCTGTCACTTTCACTAATGGCACATCATATTGTTTCGCCACTTCACCGAGACGAATGAGTTGATCTGCGTCTGTTACACCGCCACGCATTTGTGGAATCACTGAAAATGTTCCGTCTTTTTGAATGTTGGCATGATAGCGCTCATTCGCAAAACGTGATGCTTTTTCATCTTCGTGTTCAGTTGGGTACACCATATTCAAATAATAGTTCAAGGCAGGATGACATTTTGGACAACCGCCTTTATTTTTGAAATCCAACACATGACGGACTTCTTTTGATGTTTTTAAACCTTTTGCGCGAATTTGTGTCACGATTTGATCGCGTGACAAGTCTGTACATGCACAAATACCTGTCGGTGCGTTTGCGACAAAATCATCGCCTAACGTATGTTCAAGCAACTCTGCAATCTGACCTTTACATTTACCGCAAGAGTTCCCTGCTTTCGTCACACGTGTCACATCTGCAACTGATGTTAAACCTTGTTCTTGAATGGCATTCACAATGGTGCCTTTTGAAACACCGTTACAGCCACAGATTGTTTCATCATCATCCATTTCTGCAACGTTCATCGCATCCACTGCGCCTGCTTTATGCAAGATGGACACGAGCGTATAATCGTCAATCGTTTCGCCTTTTTTCATCATATTGTAGAAACGGTTACCCTCTTCGGTGTCGCCATAAAGCACCGCACCGACAATCGCATTATCTTGAACGAATACTTTTTTATAAATGTTGTCAACACCGTTAAACATTTCAATACCACGTATATCTTCATTTTCAGTAATGCGCCCTGCACTGAATAGGTCGCATCCAGATACTTTTAATGATGTAAATGTTGTCGAACCTTGATATCCTTCAGTTGGACGTCCTGTAATATGGTCAGCTAATACTTTGCCTTGTTCGTATAAAGGTGCAACTAAACCGTACACTTTTGAGCGATGTTCCGCACATTCACCGACAGCATAAATTTTCGGATCACTTGTTTGCATAAAATCGTCTACGATAATGCCTCGACCAATATCTAATCCTGCTGCACGTGCTTCTTTTGTGACAGGACGAATTCCGACAGCCATGACCACCATATCTGCATCGAGTACACGACCATCCGATAAACGAATGCCTTCAACTTCTTTGTCACCGATAATTTCTTGTGTGTTCGCCTGAAGTTCAAAGTGCAATCCTTGTTTTTCTAAGTCCTTTTTCAGCAATTCACCTGCACGACGGTCTAATTGCACTTCCATCAACCATTCCGCTAAATGAACGACTGTTACGTCCATACCTTGTTCGACTAAACCACGCGCACATTCAAGTCCTAACAAGCCCCCACCGATGACAATCGCTTTCTTTTTCGTTTTCGCTACTTCTAACATTTTTTCAGTATCGTCAATCGTTCTAAAACCGACCACACCTTCTAAACGTGAACCGTCAATCGGTAAAATGAACGCGTCTGAACCTGTTGCGATAATCATTTGATCGTAATCAACGACTTGACCTTGCTCTGTCTCAACTTGTTGCGCTTCACGATCAATTTTGACCACTTTATCTCCTGTAATGAGACGAATGTTGCGCTCTGTATACCATTCATATGGGTTCATAATCGTTTCTTCTACTGTCATTTTGTTTTGTAATATATTCGATAACATGATTCGGTTATAGTTCGGATACGGTTCTTTACCGATAATCGTAATATCAAAACGGTCTGGGTCGCGTTCTAATATTTCTTCAATTGTGCGCACACCAGCCATACCATTTCCGACCATTAATAATTTCGTTTTACTCATCATTATCCTCCTCAAGCGTCGCCAAAAACGCCTTTATTTTCGCCGCATATGCTTTTGTTTGTTGAATAGAATGCCCCTCTGAACTGATACTGATCTTCATCCCTTGATGTTCAATATCAAGGCTGTTATAAAAGTCTGATTGTGTGCGATCTCCTGTATGGTTCACCCATTGTGTGGGCGCCGCATCATCACGCACTTGTTGATTCACTGTTGCATCATTTGTCGCAATGATAATGAGGTCAGCATCGTCTAAATCTCCCTGCTCATAACACTTGTGAATGAGCTGAATATGCGCCCCCCATTGTTCATTTAAAAAGGCATCATCAAAAGTAGGACTCACGACTTTAAGTTGTTCTGCTTCATCTTTTAATTTGATAAACTTCCGCCAAGCAATTTTCCCACCACCGACAATGACCACTGTTTTACGTGCCAAATTTAACTGGATAGGATACATGTTGCACCTCCCATACATGCCTCAAGTCGATGCACAATGACTTCTTTTAAAACCGGATGAAAATTAATCGCTGTTGTAAAAGTGACTTCACACGGCAAATCTAGCATTAAAATACGCTGTTTCGTACGTTGAACTAAGTAACCGTCATAAAAGAAATATGGAATAATCAGTAACTTTCGCCATTGTTCGGCAAGTTTGACTAAAGTTTTTTCATAATTTAACTTCCCGTAGACCATGCATGGATAGCAAGGTCTCGACACCGTTGACAGCTGGTTCGCGATGGCTTCTAATGCATGATCGGGTTCATTAAAACGTGCACTACCATGCGCTAACACGACAACAACCGCATCTTCCGATATATCGTCAAGGTAACGTTCGATTTGATCAGCCACCCACGCTTTCATTTTAGGATGTGTGCCAAGTGGTTCAGCCAATTGAAATGTCGTTTGAGGATATATTTGACGCCAATCTTCCAAACCATTCACAATATCTTCGTAATAATGTGACGCTGAAAATAGCAATAATGGCACTAAGATAAGTTCTGTCGCACCTAATTCCACTTGGTTTTCAATCACTGTCGGTAAGTTTGCAGTATCACTTTCTAAAAATGCAATCTCATAATCCAACTGCTCTGATTCAAATAACTGCGCAACAAATTGTGTTAATGTTTCGTTCAGTTGCCCTTTTCTCATCCCATGGACAACGAATATCACTTTTCGCAACACGTCACCCCCTACAACTTTATTGTAGACGAAAACACGTCATCAATGTGATAAAATTCACATTAAAGATAAAAAATAGGGAATCCCCTCTCCACTATCTTGAGGGAATTCCCTATTCATTATCATCAATGTAAAACTCGCGTCTATCATGATTCGTTATGATATCCATCAACATGACTCAGATTTCAACTATGCACTATTCACCTTGAGCCCATGGTGGAGGTGCAAGTAAATCTTTATTATATCGTTCTGGAATCAAGACTTTGACCATCATCGCACCTTCATCGCCTGTTTCATCTTCCATTGTAAAGAAAGTTTCATAACCGCGACGTGCGTAGACATCTTTTAACCAACCCATTTTACGCCCTGAAGTTCCTAATACGACAGCCGGTGCTTTTAGCGTATCGCGTAAAATCGTTTCTTCTACATATGTCATCATTTGGTTACCATAACCTTTGCCACCATAGTCTGGATCTGTCGCAAACCACCAAACAAATGGATATTTAGAGACCGGGTGACTTGGCTCCCATGGAAAACGTATCGACAATGTTGAAACAATTTTCCCCTCTACTTCAAGCACGTATGCCGCATTGTTTTGAATATTATCTTGAATCATTTCTAATGTCGCATTCACAGATGGCCAATCAATGCCGACCTCTCTTAAAGGTGTAAAAGCACGATACATCAATTCGTGCAGTGCCTCAGCATCCTCTAAAGTAGCCATTCTAATATTGACTTGAGACATAGTGTCGCCTCCCTTTTCATTCATATGTAGTTAGATTATCAAATTTTATATATGATAGAAATGAATACGCTTTGTTACTTATTGCATTCATTTTTATGGGTTGTTATCGTGAACGACTACTTGTACACCCATACTTCACTTTTCAATATGACAAACTTTATGAAATGCTATGAAGGGCCCCGTTCCTAACGACTTGCCACAAAGGTATATAATATAGCATCAAAAAAAGGAATCATTACGAGAAAAAGGGACTAGGATACAATAGAGTTTCCTAGCCCCACTCCTACGATGAGCGAATATGGTAATATGGAAATGTAAAATCAGTTAAGGTGGATGAGGATCAAAATTTTTAATTTTTTCACTTTACAACCTTTCCCATTGATTCGAATCATTTAAATTCAAATTGCTAAAATGGATGAGACTCCTAAGGGATAAAGTTGAAAACAAAATGTCGATTTTTAACTTTGATAGTGGCTACTGTTTAACGCAGTAGCTGTCTGGGGGCGGGACATTGAAAATTTTAAACTTCAATCCATTCAGAGATTTATGATTCATTAATGACTTTAAAGCAGTCGGAAAATGAGGGGAAATGGTATACAAAAAATTGATGCTATTGTTTTTTTTGATTTCATAAACTTGCCCTCAGTTTCGCTTTATTGGGTCTAAGATTGCCCAGAAGGCTGAGACTCCTGAGGGATAAAGTTGAAAACAAAATAACGTCATTTAACTTCGATAGAGGCTACTGTTTAACGCAGTAGCTGTCTGACTTCTCAATGCTGATGCTTTTGAGAAGTCTAGTCAGCCTTGCGGGGGCAGTACTACGAAATCTTTGTAGCACATGAGATTTCTGTACTGCTCCCAAAATCTAATTCGGTATCCATCTCATGTATGTTTCAATTAAGCCGAATTTAGTTGAAGGGCCAGCCCCTCGGAAAGCAAAGCCATGAAGGCAATCAAAAACCACAAACCATAGGAAGGGCAAGTTCAACAAAAATATTGCATCAATAGCATCAAAAATTTTATGCCCATCCTCATCATAACCTGATGTCTACTTTTGTTCGATTTTACGTGAACCGTTGAAATACGCAAACAACAGACCTACAAAAATACCACCACCGATATAGTTACCGATAAATGCGAAGACGATGTTTTTCAGTACACCTAACCAAGAAACAGCATCGATGTTATAAAAAATCATCCCTACAAATAAGCCCGCATTATAAACGACGTGTTCATAACCCATAAATACGAATATGATCACACCAATTGCGATGAAAAATGTTTTTGACAAACCTTCCTTAAATTGCATAGAGACGTAAATCCCAATGTTGATAAAGAAGTTTGCAAAGATACCTTTCACTAATATCGCTTGCCAAGTCGATTCAACCGTTTTTGCATCAACTGTTGCTGTTAATGCAGATATCATTTCAGGTGTCATCACTTTTGTGAAATACATTAAAATAAATAGTACAAATGCACCTAAAATATTACCAATAAAACAAATCGTAAATAGCCACATCGTTTTACCGAAAGACACCGTACGATAGTATAGCCCGACTGTCATATACATAAAGTTACTCGTCAATAATTCGGCTTGCGTTAAGACGATGAACACTAACGCAATACTGAATGCCGCCGCCCCCATTAAATTCACAACACCTGGAAGCGCCCCAGCCATTTGTGTCTTCATCGCGAGCATAAAGACTGTGACGATAGTTAATAAAAACCCTGACAACATAGATTTGAGTATGTAGCGTGGCATCGCCTTATCCAACATGACTTCTTTCATTGCGACTGAATGGATAATACTTTGCACTGTTTCTCTTGATGAATACGTATCAGCGACTGATTTTGCCGGTTTTTGAATCCCCATTGTTCAACCTCCATTTGATATTAAACATTGTTGATTGTTCATGACGTTTCTCTTTCATTTTACATGAATGAAACAAAAGTTGTAATATCTATTCAAATTTTCTATCGATATGATGCTATTTTCGAAAAATAAAAACTGTCACATTCATATAAAACTGGAACGCACACGATAATTGAAACAACAGCCAAGTGTAGCATCGTCCACGACTTGACTGCTGTGTTAATGATTTTAATGAATTTTTATAGCAAACCTAACCATTTCCAATACGTCATACTCATAATTACAACGAGAATGTAACCGATGATCGTAATGGGAATCCCTGCTTTTAAGAAATCTTTAACCGTAAATGTTTCTGTTCCATATGCGAGCATACTTTGTGGCGAACTCACTGGAAGTAAGAATCCAAAACTGATGACGAATTGTTGGATTAATACGAAACCAATGGCGTTGTCACCTAGACTTAAAGTTGATGTTAATGAAATAAAGACCGGAATTAATGCAGATGCTAAACTTGTCGCACTTGCAAAACCTAAATGAATCAAAATGTTAAACAGTGAAATTAATGCAATTGTCGCTACGATTGGCATACCTTTTAAGCCCATTAAACCAAATGTTTGGTCACTTAACCATTGCGCTGCTGTCGTTTTCAATAAGACATTACCTAAAGAAATACCCACACCAAATACAATGATTGTGCCCCATGGAATACGACTTTCGACTTCTTTCCAATTCATCACACCGATTTTTGGTGTTAACATAATCGCTAATGCAATTAATGTGATTGAAGAAGAGTCGATTGGGTGTAACACTTTTTCAGTTGACCATGATACGAGTAATAGTAATGAGATAATGATTAAACGCCACTCTGCTGGTTTGACTGGACCTAGTTCTGCGAGTTGTTGTTTAACAAGTTCCGTACCACCTTCAATCGCATCTTGTTCAGGTGGAATGACTTTCAACATTACAAAATAAAGGACGATAGACATAATAATTGACCAAGGTGCGGCGTATAAGAACCATTCACCCCAAGAGACATCATGGCCGAGCTGATCGTTAATAAAGTTGATCGCTACAATATTTTGGGCAGCAGCTGTTTTAATCCCAATATTCCAAATCGATACCGCTTGAACGGCCGTGATGATGAGTAACGCTGCTAACTTACTATTTTTCGCTGCACCAAACGCCGCAATCATCCCGAGTAAAATTGGTACGACCGCGCCTGCACGTGCTGTAGCAGATGGTACGAAAAATGCCAAAATAATGGATACAAGAATCGCTCCGATGACGATGTTTTTCGTTTTATTTCCAACAAACGATAGTACTAATAGCGCCAAACGTTTATGTAAATTCGTGACTTGCATGGCTGTTGCTAAAAATAGCGCTGCAGCAACTAACGCGACGGCACTTGTTGAAAAACCGCTAAAGGCTAATTTCAATGCATTGCCTGTACCGAAAATGTCGTCACCTTTCAATACGGCGCCTCCACTTTGAGGATTCCCCAATGCTTGCGTCAAGTTTTGAACTGGACTAAATCCGAGTAATAATATAATGAGACCTACAATAATTGTGGCAGATACTGGATACGTCACAGCTTCAGTCACCCACAAAATGACTGCGAATGCCAAAATTGCTAATGCTGCTTTCCCCATAAAAGGTAAACTTGCGGGTGTAGGCATAAGTAACACTGCGATGAGTGCAACAAAGCTTAAAATAAACCATATTGGCTTAAATGTTGATCCTTCCTTTTTCTTTGAAGATGAATTTGTTGCCATTTTGGCTCCCCCTTTTGTGAAATACTTTCGGTTATATTGTAACAAGAAAGCGCTTCAAATGAATACCAATGTTCAAATTTTCACAAAAAATTAATAACTATTGATTCAATTGAATTTTTTGATCGCCCACATGGAGCCATTGACGCTTAATCATGAAACGATAAATTAAAAATGTTACCAATGCTGGAAAAACAAAATGGAAAGCGATAATGAGCAACCATGTTTCAAGACTTGCTCCCATGGTGTTAAGTGTCATAATTTGACCGACAAAGCCACTCGTCCCCATTCCTGCGCCTGCAGCATTATTCGTCATTGGGAAAAAGACTGTCATAATCGGTGCAACAATCGCACTCGCTAATGTCGGCGGAATGAGAATAAGTGGTTTTAATAAAATATTGGGCACTTGCAACATACTTGTCCCGAGTCCAATTGAAATGATGCCACTCACACCATTTTCTTTATAACTTGTCACCGCAAAACCAATCATTTGGCAGGCACACCCTACCGTCGCTGCACCGGCTGCTAATCCCGACAAATCCAACATCAATGCTAAAGCCGCACTTGAAATCGGCGCTGTTAAACACAACCCAAAAATAACTGCCACAAGGATTCCCATCACAAAAGGTTGTTGCTCTGTTGAAATCATAATCACTTTTCCTATTTCTAACATCAACTGGCTTAATACAGGCCCTAAGAACTTCGCAACTACGCCCCCAATCATTAATGTTAGTAAAGGTGTAATAATAATGTCGATTTTTGTCTTCGCTGCATAAAACTGACTTAATTCGACAGCAATAAGTACCGCAAAGAATGCCCCTACTGCACCGCCAGAAAACGTTTCATAACCTAACATGCCGACAATGACAGCCGCAAAAATAACGAGCGGTTTCCCTTTTAAACCATATGCAATCGCCGCCCCAATCGCTGCCCCGGTTAAACTTTGTGCGACTTTTCCAACTTCTACTAAAAACTCTAAGTGCAGACTTGGGAAGAGCGTTTGATTGCCAATCGTTTGCATAATTAAACCGATAATCAATGAGCTAAATAATCCAAGCGTCATATAGCTGAGACCGTCGATGAACCAACGATAGAGTAATTTCTTCACTGGATTGAACACTTCCAATCTTTGTTATTTTGTTTTTATAAATTTTATATTAACATAACATTGGAATATTTTTGATTCGAATTTGCATTTGGACATGGCGCAGTTTAAAATCCAGGCTTTTCAAATTTTAGACCGAAAAAAGAAGCCCGAGACTCAAACATCTCAGACCTCTTCACAAAATTTTCAAATTCCATATATTTATGGTCATTGTATATTTCAATATTGCATCTTTCATTTATGATGGGAATGAATCAGAAAACTTAAAGATGTCCCTTACTCATCCCATCATTTAATTCAACACATTTTAATATAAGCCTTTTGTTTCGTTGCTAATATCAATATAAATGTTTTTAACTTGTTGATAGTTTTCAATGGCTGCTTTATACGTTTCACGACCGATACCTGATTTTTTGTAACCGCCAAATGGTGCACCTTCAGGAACTTGGTTGTACGTATTCACCCATACACGACCTGTTCGTACGTTTTTCGCAACGTTTAAAGCACGGTTGATGTTTGTTGAGAATACACCACCTGCTAAGCCGTAATCAGAGTTATTTGCAACGTCAATCGCTTCTTCGTCATCTTTGACTTTGATGACCACTAACACAGGTCCGAAAATTTCTTCTTGTGCTAATTTGTCGTTTGCATCATCCACTTCGATAATTGTTGGCTCAAAGAAATACCCTTTGTCTAAGCCATTATCAGTGATGCGGTGACCCCCGACAAGAATTTTCGCACCGTTAGATTCGTTCGCATAATCGATGTAGCTTTGGATTTTGTCAATTTGTGCTTGACCTGTTTGAGAACCCATTTGTGTATTCATATCTAATGGGTCGCCCACTTTCACTTTTTTGAATGCTTCAACAAGACGTGGCATAAATTCATCGTAAATTTTTTCGTGAACGATTAAGCGTGATCCTGCACTACATACTTCACCTTGGTTAAAGAGAATACCCAATTGTGAACCTTCTAATGCTAGATCAAGATTCGCATCATCTAAAATAACGTTGGCACTTTTACCACCGAGTTCTAACGTTGCAGGAACTAGACGTTTCGCACCTGCTTCAGCGACTTGGTAACCTACTGCCGTTGAACCTGTGAATGATAACTTGTCGACACCTTCATGATTAAAGATGGCATTACCTGATTCAGAACCTTTACCAGTAACAATATTGACAACACCAGGTGGTAAAACTTCTTGGAAAACTTTTGCCAATTCAATCAAACTTAATGGTGTTGATGAAGATGGTTGAATGACAATTGTATTCCCTGCAGCAAGTGCTGGTGCCAATTTCCATGACGAAAGTAACATTGGGAAGTTCCAAGCCACTACAGCACCTACAACACCGATTGGTTCATGTTGAATGATACTCATGATTTTATCTTCCATGTTGTTGATTGTACCTTCATCTGTATCTAACACACTACCGAAATATTGATAATGCTTGGCTGTATAAGGAATATCGATATTGCTTGATTCACGAATCGCTTTACCCGCGTTTAAGCTTTCAACATGAGCAAAGTGATCTTTTTTCTCCATAATTTTATCGTGCACTTGACGTAACATGTTTGCACGTTCAGCTTTCGAACGACGGCTCCAGTCTGGGAAAGCTTTAGTTGCCGCTTCAACAGCCTTGTCTACATCTTTTTCACTCGCTCTTGCTACTTGCGATAATTTTTCACCGTTTGCTGGGTTATAGACATCTAAATATTCCCCTGTTTCTGATGGAACAAATTCACCGTTAATAAACAGGTTATACTGCTCATCAATATAATCTCTCACATTAACACTCATGTATATTGCCTCCTTTTAGTTTGACACCATTTCAAATATTCAGATAAAAGAACATATCACAATTATGAACTTAATTGCGCTTAATGATGTCGCATTCAATTTAACTCTAACTGTATTGTAAAGCGCTCTCATAAAAAGGTAAAGTAATTTGACTTATATAGAAAAAAGTTCCTTCATTTCGTTGTTTTCCACCTAAAAAAACAAAAAACAAGCCTTCAATGAAGAAGACTTGTCTACTGGGGAAAAAGAAGTTGGCCCTTAACGGCGCATACTTCTATACGTTATTGTCATGAGCACTAATGGAAGACTCATGTTAGAAAATGACTGACACCTTAGTTTAGTAAAATATGGTTAATTCAACTAAACAACCTTAAAAAAGGCTTTAAGAAACTTCATCAAATATAAGCTATATTTTGAAGCATCTAACTGGAGTATAAACGAAAATCCTTCTGCTGTAAATAGGAAATATTACGATTTGTATTCGGTCATGCTTAAGTCTGAGAAAAAGTCCCTCCTATTGTACGATGTGAAATCACTCTATTAACGATACAATGAGTTCAGAACAGTTAAGACATAGGACGTCATTTGAAACTGTTCGACATCATCCCAGATTGACATACTTGAACCCCAATATTAAATGCTAGATCAAGTATATCCTAAACCTCCTTTTATAAGATAATAAAACTAAAGTTGAGCAAAGTCGATGTGTACCCCGCGCATCGGCTTTATTTTTTACGTCAGCCGTTTCTTTTCGCCACCGCAATTTACACTTGGCATTTATAGCTGAATCACTTGTAAAGCATGCTGTAATTCTGTTGCAAGGTCAGTCGTCCGCCATTCCCGGGGATATCCAAGACATGGACAAAGAAACGTCGTGCCCTCTTCTGTTAACCTTTTTCGAAAATGAACGTGCCCCATCACACTATACGGAATATTAAAATGGCGATACAGCGGTTGAAAATCACTCGTTCCTAAAAAACCATTAAAAAAGTCAAAAATCCGGTGCGGCATCGGTACAGTAAACTTCGGATGTGTTACCACATGCGTCACTAAAATGACTTGATAATCCGCATAACCCGCTAAATCTTGCCACACTTCATCAGCAAAACATTGCGAAAGCTGTCGATCAGATACACCAAAATCCGTGTGCACTTTATCTTGCCAAGTCGCACCATAATGCTTACCACTCACTAACTTGTCATACGTAAATCGATCAGCAGCAAAGCTATAATCATACCAGCCGATATGCCCTGCAATGACATAATCATCCACTACAACAGGTGAGCCCATCAAACATTGCGGATGATTTTGATACAATTGCAATATTTCTGCTGACGTCCATTTTTCATCTGGTCGACGCCATAAATCATGATTACCAGGTATAAAATAAATGGGAACTGTCGTCCGCTCTGTCAGTTGATGGATAAAATCGAATGTTGACGCATGATGATTTGAAATATCGCCCGCAATAATGAGCATATTTAAATCGGCTTGATGAATGAGACGCACCAATGCTTCAAGATAATCTTGCATCGTTAAATGTTGATGTCGATCAAAATGTATGTCCGCTATCGTTCCTATTCTCATCAGTAGTCCTCCTATCCTCCCCATTATCTCAGAAGAAACGATAACCTGTGTAGTCGAATGCTTTACTTCTCATTTTCAATACAGCAGTCTATGTCCTAAACATAAATGTCTTTTGAACAGACATATAAAAATGGTAACTATGCCTCAGCCCTTATGAAAACTTAAAGGTAATTATTTTTTTTTACTCTTATATAAATCAAAGTTGATGTTGATAAAATCCCTTCTGTAGTTGTCAAGTAAGTTTATGACGTCGTATATATCCTTAAATACTGTTCTTTTAAAATTAAAGTACACATGTTCATGTCTTGTTTGAACAACTATAATTAACATTTTCTTCCAGGAGATTAAAGGTGTGTCATAATTACTTTTTAAAAATATCGTACTGAATGATTTTCTATTCGATTAGTTCGTTTGTTTTTCAGATACTAAAAAACCACACCAATTAAAGTGCGGTTTAGAAAATAAAATTAAATAGAAATGTTAATAATGCAACGATGATACCTGTTCCAGTCAAACTCCATGTAATAATTGATTTTTTGTCTTCTTTTCTCTCTTTTCTTATTTTCTCTAATTGTTGATTTAAGGCTATTTCCATTTTATCACTAAATCTATCGGGTAAAGAATCCATTTTAGAATTTAAATGCTTAAAGTTGTCATCTATACGTTTTTCGAATTGTTCAAACTCTTTTCTACTTATATACTCGCTCATATCATTCACCTCTTCATAAGTAGATCTTGAATTTTGATAAAACTCGTAACTACCACTTGCTTTTTTTAGATTTTTTGAATCAAATGTTACTCTCTCATCTTTGTTTTGTATATTAAACTCATCTGGTCTACTAACTTTTTCATAACCCATCATTTACGACACCAAATTTACATTAAAGTTAGACTGGGCATGTGAGTTATCTATAGATAATTTAATAGTATATAGCCCTTCTTTTTGAAATTTAAAATTGTTAAAGTTTGCATTTGATTCAAAGACATTATTAAATGGCTTATTTGTATTATCCTGAATTAATTTTTGATGATCAATATCAACATTAATATCAAATATGATTTGGTCTTCAGGGTCTAAAATTTGAAAATTTAAATCATATTGTTTTGTATCTTCTAAATTAATTATCCCAAAAGATATATTAAAAGAAAAATTATTTGGTAGAGTCTCTAATTCAATAAAAGATAATGGTTTTTCAATGACTAAGTCTCCTTGATGATTATTATATACCCCCAAAGAAGGTACGATCCATGCTATTTTTGCCATTTAAACACACCCTCTTACTATAATTAAATATATAATACATCAAAATTAAATAGGAGAAAAGCAAGAATATATTGAAATCATATTTTCTCATATATTAAGTTGTGTGTGTATTTGGCAAATTAAGTAGTATCAAAACTTTGAATAGCCATAGCACAATGAGCTTAGTGTTAATCATTCATCAGCAGTATAACACATCAAAAAGTAAAGCAGTCATATGAATCGTTATCAAACTTAATAGGATATGAACTTTCCCCTCAATGTTCTGTTTATTACAAAAGTTGCCCGAGACTCTTGACGGGGGGAAAGTTAAAAACAAAATTATCTCAGTTCAGTTTGATGCTGGCTACTGTTTAACGCAATATATTTTGACTTCTCAATGCGCTTACTTTTGAGCAGTTTAGTCAGCCTTTCCAACAATCTAAACCTGTAAACAAACAAAAGCACCAAACAATATACGTTGCTTGATGCTTCTTTTTCAAACTTTATATCCAACTTGGCTTCATATAAAGTTTAGCCCTCTATTCAATTCAGTCAAATACTGATGTCACTTCAGTCACTAATTAAGCCGCAACACTTAAAGCATAATCATATAAACGTTCTGCATCTTTTAAAGACACATCATCAAGTGTACGATAACCAGATCTTAAATCAGAAATAATACCTTGGCTGACACCTGTGTGAATGTAAATATCGTAGCAACTTTGATTAGAACGGATTAATCTTAAAATAGATTCTCTCATGTTTAACACATCCTTTTCGTCATTACTTCTTCCTTACTTTCATTATACCCCTTATAAGCAAAAAGACCATGATTTTGTGATACTTTTCACATAATCATCACAATTATGTTTTTCGCCGTTTATATTAAGACTTCCCTCTTGTATTAGCGGTAATTTTATACCATAACAAACATTTTTCAACTCACTTTGATGTCAGTATTTATCATGTCAAATACATTCATTTTACTTAATTGCTATGTTTGAAAATTAATAAAATTTAAACTTTAAATCTTTCACAAATATGACATATGGTGATTTTAGCTTCTATATAATACTACTTTAAAGTGAAATAGAACTAAAAACAGCTATTATATCAGTTATTTTATATAAACTATATTTTCACAATCTATATATATTTATGTTCAAATAATTATTTTTACTAAACGACGCTATTATCACTGTCATGTAAGGGCTTGCATAACTAAAATGAAGCACTTAGAATGGTCATTGTTTGGGATAGCTATCTAAATAAAAAAACATAAAAACAAAAGAGAGAAGGAAATAACATGGATTTTATTTTGGGAATTGGGACATTACTCGTTGTGTTACTTGCAATGACTTTATTCTTAAAATTTGCCCCGAATGGTAAAGTCAGTTTACAAGCTTTATCTGGCGCTGCGTGTGCTTCATTTTTACCAGAAGCATTCTTAAAATACGCAATCGGTGGCGTGTTTCACTCTGAATATTTTATTAAATTAGGGGATGTTGCTGGGAGCTTAAGCGGTGTGGCAGTTGGGATCCTCACTTGTTTAAAGTTTGGTATTAATCCAGTATTTGCAGTACTCACTGGACTTGTTCTATTTGATTTTAAACTTTTACCAGCTTTCATAGCGGCTTATCTCGTTGCTTTCGGTATTAAAGCACTTGAAAAGTATGTGCCTGAAGGTTTAGACCTCATCGTCGTCATCTTATTATCTCCTGCCATTGCTTACGGTATTGCATCAATCGTTTCACCGAGTGTCACTGCTGTACTTAAACAAATCGGTACAGCCATCACAGCTGTAGGTGACAATAATCCATATGCGCTTGCACTTGTCATTGGTGCGATTGTGCCTGTTGTAGGTATGACACCGTTAAGCTCCATGGTATTTACAAGTTTATTAGGACTAACAGGAATTCCAATGGCTATAGGTGCCCTCGGTTGTATGGGCAGCTCATTTGTTAACTTTGTGATGTTTAGAAAACTTAAAATTGGAAACACAGGGAAAGCATTTGCAGTCGCTGTCGAACCTTTAACACAAATTGATACCATCGCAAAATACCCGATACAGTTATACGGTACAAATGCCATTGTAGGTATGGTGAACGGCTTATTTATTACTTATATGGGTATCGTTGTCAATCAACCAGGTATGGCAACACCTATCGCTGGACCTATTGTAGCACTTGGCTTTAATGAAATGGTGCCTACAGTGATTACTATTGTGGTCGTAGCGATTATCAGTATTATACTTAGCTTTTTTATCGGCACATTCATCAGTAAGAAACGCCCATCTCTTGATATCAAAATGCCTCACGTAAAACAACAAACTAATTAAGGAGCGAATTATTTATGGCACGTACAAAAGATTATCAAAGTGCGTTTGATATTATCGGCCCTGTCATGATGGGCCCATCGAGTTCACATACTGCAGGTGCAGTGAAGATTGGTCAAGCAGCCCGTGCTGTCCTTGGTGATACGCCAGAGAAAATCGTCGTGAACTATTACGAATCTTTTGCAGAAACACATAAAGGTCACGGCACAGATTTAGCAATTATCGGTGGATTGTTAGGTTTTAGTACATTTGATTCTCGTATTAAAACCTCAACAAAAATTGCAAGAAGTGAAGGTATCGACTTTGAATTTATCGAAAAAGAAGGCTCAAGTTTAGGAGAACATCCGAACTGTGCAGTCATCGAAATTGATCACGGTGACCGTCATGTCGAGCTGAACGGTATTTCAATCGGTGGCGGTGCGTTCAAAGTGAAAAGTATTCACGTTAACCAAATGTGTATCTTGATGACGCATACACCCCCTATTCTTGTTATTGATGGGGAATGTAAAATTGCAGAAGTCAATCATTTAATTAACGATTTAATTGAGCATGAAGTCGATATCAATGAAGAGATTAAGACGATGTCGAAAGGCCATTGCTTACTTGCCTTACATTTAAATAAGCCGATTAAAAGTGAACTCCTGTCAGCCATCAAAGAAAAATATGCTTTTTTAAACTTTTCATATATAGAATAAATTGGAGGGACTCCCATGTTTGATACAATGAAAGAACTCATCGATTATGCGACTGAAAATGAAACAACTTTTTCAGAAATTATGATTAAACATGAAATGGAAACACGTGGTATGACACGCGAAGAAGTCATGGATATGATGCAACAAAACCTAGACACGATGCGTGAAGCTGTTGAAAAAGGAACGACAGGTGAAGGGGTCAAAAGTGTCACGGGTTATACAGGTCAAGATGCGATTAAAGTCCATGAATATAACCAAAACCATAAAGCCCTTTCTGGATTTGATATGATTGCAGCTGTTGAAGGCGCGGTAGCTACCAATGAAGTGAACGCAGCCATGGGTATTATTTGCGCAACACCAACTGCCGGTTCTTCAGGTACAATTCCAGGGATACTCTTTAAACTAGAAAAATCACACGACTTAACCAATGACCAAATGCTCGAATTTCTATTTTCAGCCTCGATATGCGGTATGGTGATTGCGAACAATGCTTCAGTCGCGGGTGCAACAGGAGGCTGTCAAGCAGAAGTCGGTTCAGCATCTGCTATGGCTGCCGCTGCTGCTGTCCAAACATTCGGTGGTACGCCAGAACAAGCCGGCCATGCCCTTGCAATCAGTATCAGCAACTTACTTGGCTTAGTTTGTGATCCTGTTGCAGGCTTAGTAGAAATTCCTTGTGTGATGAGAAATGCGATTGGTTCAGGTAATGGTTTGATTTCAGCAGACCTCGCACTTGCTGGTGTTGAAAGTCGTATTCCAGTGGATGAAGTGATATGTGCGATGGATAAAGTGGGCCGTAACCTTCCTGCTTCATTACGCGAAACAGGTTTGGGTGGTCTTGCAGGTACGCCAACAGGTGAAGCCATTAAAGCAAAAATCTTCGGTGATTCAAAACAATCTGAAGTGTTCTCATAATATGTGATTGAAGAAGCTCGAAGTGAGATGACAGGTGTTGTCTTCACTTCGAGTTTTTTGATGGGAATCGTCGTTGATGTGAACATTTCGGGTTGATGTGCACATGACATTATGGGTTGATGCACTTACCTGTTACATTTCCTTGTTTTCGCAATGGATTGCTATCTTGGACTTCGCGTTCCTAGGCGCCTCGCCTCAACTAAATTTGGCTTGATTAAACTGTCCACTTAAAGGAAGCCAAATTGGATTTTGGG
This sequence comes from Staphylococcus cornubiensis, assembly GCF_900183575.1. Lineage (GTDB taxonomy): Bacteria > Bacillota > Bacilli > Staphylococcales > Staphylococcaceae > Staphylococcus > Staphylococcus cornubiensis. The sequence goes on along the minus strand of NZ_FXUZ01000002.1, from coordinate 77,876 downwards.
AGCAGTACAGAAATCTCATGTGCAACAAAGATTTCGTCGTACTGCCCCCGCAAGGCTGACTAGACTTCTCAAAGCAAGTGCATTGAGAAGTCAGACAGCTACTGCGTTAAACAGTAACCATTATCAAAGTTAAAGATCGACATTTTGTTCTCAACTTTATGCCTCAGGAGTCTCGTCCAGATTTGCAATCCATTCATGAACATTTCGGATTAAATAAAAACAGAAGTGATGTATGGTGTATTTGTTTCTACATCAATCACGAATAAACACACCAAAAACATAAAGAAGCAGACATTAATACATACACTCCCCTTCCCATAAACTTTAGTCAACTTCTTCAAAATGTACAGACGTCTGAGTGTTTATATGTTTCCCTGTCAGAAATTTTGTTACGTAAAATTAATATAACAACATCAATCAAAGCGTCTTTATATTGAAGATAAAAAATGGATACTTTTCGTTTTCTTCATTTCATAAGTTTACTTTCATTCATTAACTGTCTTCAAAAAAACAACTTAACAAAATGATCGAATTTCTCGAGTATCCCCCCTTTAGAACGTGAGTCCAAAGTAGCAATTGTGAAATTTTAAAAAGGTTATCAATGAAGATAATTTGATTAAAATATGTCAATTCAAAAAACGGCTGATGAGATATCCCATCAGCCGTTGTATTGTGATTCCATTTATTTACGAACTAAGCGTTTCTTTACACTTTCATCTTCTGGTTCTTCTTTAACAATAATTTGACGGTCTTGATGACGGTCTTTTTGTCGCTTTTCTTGAAATTGGAAAACAACAAAGTGATAGATGAAAAACAAAATAAAAGTGAGCGATAAAGATTGCATCAACAAATATTGCCATGTGCCAGCAATCAGAAAGGTTTCTGCAATGGTTGTTGAAATGACCATTCCAAAAAATAATAGCATCAATTTTTTCAGCATCGAACTCATCCCCTTTGTTCGTGACAGTCGTTAGTTTCTCTTTATACGCTACTCATGACATGAACACTGAATCAACAGTTACTTTTTACGTTGTTGATATTGATGAAAGTCTATCACATTTTCATACTTTTCGCTTGAATGATTTAAAATATCCTTAAATTCTTCTGATGTATGACCTAAATATAACCACCTTCTCATATGATTCAACATTTCATCAAAGAGGTCCAAACCAGTTGGAAAGGCATCTCCATCTAATACCTCGTCTTCAATCAATGCTTCAAGCACTGGCATAAAATCATGAGCCTCACTTAAATGCTTTAACTGTAATAGTAATTCTGTTCCAAGTTCTTCAGCCATTAAGTTGCGTTCTATAAAATCCATGTATTCATTTTCAATAAAATGGTCTTTCACCCATTCAATGACACGATCACATTGCTCTGGGTCAATCCCATAAACTCGTTCGCTATATATCAGCATCTCTTCTTTTGTTTCAGGCAAATAATAAGTGACCTCTGACGCAATTTTTAGCATATCTGGCTGATCGAATTGAAAATCTATATGTGTAATGTTTCCATCTTCAACTACATAATTTTTGAAATCAGGATTCACTTCTTCTACTAAATCAAGCCAGTCTTTCAATGCGTCCAATGTTAACGTTTGACCCATATATTTTTGGTAAACGACTTGGAGCTGTTCTAACGGGAGTGAGCCGTATAATTCTACACTCGCAATCAATAATCGATACAGATCAGATAGTTCTTTCAAAGTCTCATCTGTTTGAACCGCTTCTTTCATTTTCGTATCAATCTCATGAGGAATCAAAATTTCACCCGTGTCATCAATCATCTTCCTTGGTTTATACATCAAAAATGATTGAGGGACATCCATCGTTGTTTCGAAAGGAATGCCTATTTCAAGCATTTGTTGTGTCAATACAAGCAGAAGTTGATGCGCCCGACTCATGTGTTCAACACTTTCTCGAATATACTTAGGTGTCACTAAATGTGTAATGAAATGAATAAGCAACTCTGATTTATTCATGCCAGAATATCCTGTGATACCATACTGTTTACATAACTTCTTAATATCTTCAATGGTGTAATGATCTAATAGCGCAACAATACTTCTTTCTTCATCCTCTTCACCTAATGTCAGCGCAATCACTTCATGAAGTAATTCGTCTTGTTCATCTTCAGTTAAGTTAGAAAAAAATTCTTCAAATTCTTCATCACTATATCTCACCATTTTCACCTACTCATGTCATTTAGTTATCATTATTGTATCCGTAAATACATGAATTGTGAAATTATTTCTTATCGTGACTAATATGATTTGTGTTCTTTTCTATACGTTACAAATTCTTATCTTCTTGATTTTGGATTGAGTGCATCTTTTAATCCTTCACCAATAAAGTTAATACATAAAATGGTTACTGTAATAATCAGTGCAGGTGGCATCCAAATCCATGGCTTACTTCTTAAAATGTCTCCTTCTTGGGCATCTGTTAACATATTCCCCCAAGTGGGCACACTTTTGCTAATCCCAAATCCGAGGAAACTCAAACCCGCTTCAGCAACGATTTGAACCGCAAAAACGAGTGTGGCTTGAACGATGATAACACTTAATATGTTTGGCAATAAATGCTTAAACAAAATTTTATACACTGGTGTCCCAATCGATTGTGCAGCTAAAAAATATTCATTTTCTTTTTCTTGCATGACTTTACCGCGGACAATCCTCGCGACACCGACCCAAGACAAGGCGATGAGCACTAAACCTAAAACAATCGCTGAACCGTATTGATTTTCGATTTTACCACTAAACGTCGCATTCAACACGACCGCAAAAGGAATGAACGGAAATAACATGACAAACTCTGTAAAACGCATGAGCACTGTATCCACCCAGCCGCCATAATAACCCGAAATCATCCCAATCAATACACCTATCGTCATCAAACCAACAGATGTAAAAAACCCGAATAATAACGATACGCGACCCGCATACAACAGTCGGCTTAAAATATCACGTCCACCTGAATCTGTACCGAGCCAATGTTCCGCTGACATATCCCCTTTAATCAATACTAAATTTTGTAAATTCGGATCATAAGGGGCAAGGAATGGTGCTAAAAATGAAATGACCGCAATACATCCGAGTACGATTGTGGCAACCATCGCCGGTTTGTTTTTAAGAAATTTCTTGCGGGCAATCGTGAGTGGTGATTTACTTTTTGCTTTTTTTAATTTATCCATCAGTATCCCCCCTAATTACTCTTAATTCTCGGATCGACTATGCTATACGTAATATCTGAAATTAAGTTAGCCAGTAATCCTAAAAATGAGAAGAATAGTAAGAGTGCCATCATCAATGGGTAATCTTTACCACTAATTGCATCAATGAGCAGCTTCCCGATACCTGGATATGAGAAAATCGTTTCTGTAATGACCGCACCACCAAAAACGGATAATACATCGGCACCAAAAAACGTTACAATCGGAATAATAGAGTTTCTTAAAATATGTTTATTATAAACAGTAGACTCTGATAAACCTTTTGCTCGTGCAGTACGAATATAATCTTTACGTGCATTTTCGATAATGTCATTTCTTAAAAATTGTACATAACTTGCTGTTGATAATAAGCCGAGTACTGTTCCAGGCAAAATCGTATGATAAATTTTGCTAATGTAATATGCCGCTGAGCCAGGTTCAACTCCGAGCGCTACGGAACCTGAAAACGGAAAGAGTCCAAGTTGAAACGCGAAAATATAAATGGCGAACACCCCTGCAACAAATGAAGGGATAGCCAACATTAAATAGTTTAAAAATTGAATACTGTAATCATAAAGACTGTACGGCTTTCGTCCTGATAGTATCCCGAGTGGAAAAGCAATCAGATATGTAATCACTAAACTTGTGACCCCTAATAAAATCGTATTCGGCATACGCTCCTTCACTAAATCCATGACCGGACGTTTGTAGCGAATGGAATCCCCAAAATCACCATGTAAGACGCGCTCGCCCCACTTCATGTATTGCACTGGGAGCGGATCGTTTAACCCTAATCGTTCACGTTCTTGTTCGTAATATTTTGCCCCAGCTTTTGGGTCCATATTGCCTGAAAACGCATCACCTGGTTGCAATTTAGAAATTGTAAAAATAACAACTGACATTAAAATGAGCATTGGAATCATTAATAAAATACGTCTAATTATCAATGTTGTCATTTTGCCGCACCCCCATTTTCTAATAAGACACACGCTGCATAATGATTGTCACTGACTTCTACGGATGGCGGCTTGATTTCAGCACATCTCGCTTCAGCTACAGGACATCTCGTATGAAATGGGCAACCTGACGGGGGATCACTCGGTGACGGTAAATCACCTTCTAGCAAAATTCTTTCTTTTCGCTTACGAGGATCAATTTCAGGTATCGCTGAAATAAGTGCTTTCGTATAAGGATGACTCGGATTTTCATAAACCGCTTCAGCAGGACCTTGCTCTAAAATATGACCTAAATACATCACGCAAATGTAGTCACTCACATGTTTGACCACACTTAAGTCATGTGCAATAAACAAATAGCTGAGTCCAAATTCTTCTTGTAATTCTGCCATAATATTGAGCACTTGAGACTGCACAGAAACGTCTAACGCACTGACTGGTTCGTCGGCAATAATCAACTTCGGTTTGAGCGCTAATGCACGCGCAATCCCTACACGTTGTCGTTGTCCACCTGAAAACTCATGCGCATATTTGTAATAATCCGCTTCATTGAGTCCGACACGCTTCAACAAGTCTTTCACTTCATCTTCAATATCTTTTTGTTTTTTATGGTAATAATTACGAATCGGCTCACCGACAATATCCCCCACCATCTGCATCGGGTTCAGTGACGCATACGGATCTTGGAAGACCATTTGAAAGCCTTTACGTGCTTCTCTTAATGCACGTCCTCTCATTTTTGTAATGTCTTGACCACAAAACTTAATTTCACCTGAATAGGCTTGTTGTAATCGTAAAATCGTACGCCCTGCTGATGATTTACCACAGCCTGACTCACCTACTAGCCCAACTGTTTGACCTGGTTTAATGACAAAAGAAATGCCATCCACTGCCTTCACTTCACCAATCTGACGTTGAAAGATGCCCCCTTTTATCGGATAATATTGCTTTAAATCATTCACTTCTAAAATGTTTTCACTCATGATGCCCGACCCCCTTCAGTTGTGTTTCACTTCGATATAAATGACAAAACACTTGATGTTCATCTGCCACTTGAATGCCACTGACATGTTGTTCATGACACATCGTCATCGCATGTGGACATCGATTGACGAAACGACAACCTTGTTGTGGCAACTCGACTAGACTCGGCACAGAACCTTGAATCGTCTCAAGCGTCTCTTGTTGTACATCCAATCGAGGTATCGCTTTTAACAGCAACTGTGTATAGGGATGTTTAGGGTGCGTAAAAATTTCTTCTACAGGTGCAAGCTCAACAATTTTCCCTGCATACATCACTGCCACACGATCGCACACCTCTGAAATGACGCCTAAATCATGCGAAATAAAGATGACACCCATATGCGTTTCGGCTTGTATACGTTTTAACAGTGCCAATATTTGCGCTTGTACCGTCACATCGAGCGCTGTGGTAGGTTCGTCTGCAATGAGCAATTGAGGTGCACATGAAATCGCCATCGCAATCATTACCCGTTGACGCATCCCACCCGATAATTGATGGGGATATTCATCAATGACTTTATTCGCACGCGGAATTCCAACATCTTGAAGCAATTGAACCGCCTTAGCCCGTGCTTCATTTTTCGAAAGTTTTAAATGCAACATCATCATTTCCATCAACTGATTGCCGATTGTAAAAACAGGATTGAGCGAGGTCATCGGTTCTTGAAAAATCATTGCAACCTCGTTCCCTCGTACTTTGTTGAATGCTTCATGCGACAAGTTATCGATACGTTGACCTTTATAGCGCACTTCACCTGAACGAATCGTCGCAATTTTTTCGGGTAATAAATTTAAAATGGATAAACTTAATACAGATTTGCCAGAGCCCGATTCTCCTACAATACCTAATATTTCTCCTTCTTTAATGTCTAAATGAATATCAGAAATCGCATCGTACTGTTGTCCCTCTATCTCAAATGCGGTAGATAAATTTTTGACTTCTAACAATTTGCTCTCATTCATTTTTTCACCCCTATGCCCGTATCAAAGATAAAAACTATATAATCCTCTTTTATTTTCGTTTAAATATAAGAAAAGGGGACGGACGTTCTCCGCCACGTATCCCTTTTCTTCACAATTTGTCATTACTTGTCTTCTACTGACCATTCATAAATTGGGTTAGTTCCTTTCAGTGACACTTCAAAGTTCTTCACTCTACTGTTCACTGCAGTTACATCTTCTAACTCTACAATTGGAATGACCGGCACATCTTCAGCCATGATTTTTTGCCATGCTAAATATTTTTCTTTACGTTTTTCATTGTCGTCGCCCACTACTTTTGTATCGACCGCTTCTTCTAAAATCTTGTCTGCTTTTGGATTGTTATAACGTGATTCATTCCAAAGTGCCGTAGATTTGTACAATTCTGATGGATCAGGATCTGCCCCTTGTTGCCATGTTCGGAAATACACTTCCATATCTTTAGAAGACTTTTCTAAATCACTGCTGTACTTACCGAATTCTTCCATTTCAACTTTTGTTTTAAGACCCACTTTTTCCCAATAACCTTTGAGTGCTGCTGTACGTGGTTCGAATGTTGGGTTAGAGCCTGCATAATGCTTAAGATTCACGACGAATGGCTTACCTTGAGGGTCTTCACGGAAACCATCCCCGTCTTTATCTTTATAGCCTGCTTCATCCAATAGTTTTTTCGCTTTATCAACGTCATAAGTGTATTCTTTAACGTCGCCTTCTTTCGCACCACTCCAATGTGCAGAAGGGATTAAACCATTAAGTGGCTTACCATAACCATAATAAAAGGCGTCGATCCATTCTTTTCGATTAATCGCGTAGGCCATTGCTTGACGTAACTTTTTGTCTTGATATTTCGGTCTTTCTTTACCAATCTTTTGTGCCTTTTTATCGTAATCATTTAACACAAATCCAACGATAGCATAAGATGTTGACGGTGCTTGTAACAATTGCAAGTTTTCACTGCCACTATCTTTAATTTCTTTCGCAATCGGTGCTGTGATCGTTGCCATATCAATATCACCATTTTCGAGCGCTTGTGTCATAGACGTTTGTTCCACAACGCGTAAGTTGATATTGTCGATATTCGGTTCGCCGCGCCAGTAATCTTTGTTTTTAACAAGTTCAACCGATTCACCATCGACAATACGTTTCACTTTGTATGGTCCGATACCAATTGGATTTTTACGTACGGCATCTGATTTCGCCATATCTTTAACTGGAATATCTTTAAATACTTTTTCGCTGATAGGTGCAGATGTCCACAATTCTAATAAATTATTCGCTTTATGCGCTTTAAATGTGATTTCTGCAGTGTAATCATCAATTTTTTTGATGCCACTAATACTGTCCGCTTCACCGTTACGTTTTTCTTCCGCACCTTGAATGACCGCGACACCACTATAACGCGGACCATCATAATCAGGATCAGCTAATGTTTCCAATGTAAAAATCCAGTCATTAATTGTAAATGGATTACCGTCTTGCCACTTAATCCCTTTTTTTACTTTAAACGTATATTTCAAGTCATCATTTTTGTCCTTTTCCCATGACAAAATTTTAGGTTTCACTTGCAAATCATCACCGACATCAATGAGTGAGTCATTAAAGAAATCAATGACATTAGAGTCGCCTGTGCTCCCTGCAAAAATAGATTGAAAGTTCCCCTCAGGCGGTTCAGCTATCCCCACTGTTAACGTACCGCCTTTCGCATCGCTTTTGCCGGTTTTATTCGACGTATTCGATTGCTCATTTCCATTTTTTCCACATGCTGAGAGTACAACGACAACAATTAATGATAAAAACCATAAATAACGATAAGCCTTTTTCATCCCATTTCCTCCCTAAATTTAAATGTTTAAAACTCCTTTCTCTTATTATTGTATTTTTCCAAATTTTTTGTCAATGAAATTTTGCAAAAATCTAAAATTTTCAAACATTTTATATTGAAAAATTGTGGTTGGATGCTAACGCTAAATAAGCGGAATCAAAAAAAGAAAGTTATGGGGACATAAAAATTTTTGATGCCATTGATGCAGTATTTTGTTTAACTTGCCCTATGACTAAGATTTATTTTTTGATTGCCCTTATGGCTTCTCTTTCCTAGGGGCTGGTCCCTCAGGAGTCTCAACCTTCTGGACAATCTTACATCAAATGCAGTCACTTAGGGCAAGTTTATGAAGTGAAAGCAACCCATACCATGCATTTTTCACATCCAATTTATCCTCATTTTTTGGTTGTTTTATCATCATTAATCGATATATGTCCATAAAAAAAGAGACAGAGAAAAATTAATCTCCCAGTCTCTTCCATATCGTTTTATGCACATGAATATATTAAAAAATGTATGCGTTTGATGTTTGTAAGTGTTTATACCCTAACATGCTTTTTGTATCTCTTGATGATTATCGCTTAGATTTTGGATTGAGTGCGTCTTTCAATCCTTCACCGATAAAGTTAATACATAAGATTGTGACTGTAATAACAAGTGCAGGTGGCATCCAAATCCATGGTTTTCCTCTTAAAATATCACCTTCTTGAGCATCAGTTAACATGTTCCCCCATGTTGGTACCTCTTTACTAATCCCAAATCCAAGGAAACTGAGACCCGCTTCGGCAACGATTTGAACGGCGAATACGAGTGTTGCTTGTACGATGATGACACTTAAAATATTCGGCAATAAATGCTTCAATAATATTTTGTATACTGGTGTCCCTATCGATTGCGCTGCTAAGAAGTATTCATTTTCCTTCTCTTGCATGACTTTACCCCGAACGATACGCGCAATTCCGACCCATGAAAGCAGGACGAGCACAGTACCTAATACAATGGCTGAACCGTATTGACTTTCGATATCGTGACTGAATGTCGCATTTAATACGACCGCAAAAGGAATAAATGGAAATAACATTACAAACTCTGTAATACGCATCAACACTGTATCTACCCAGCCGCCGTAATATCCCGAAATCATGCCGACAACGATACCAATCAGCATTAAGCCAATCGATGTGAATAATCCAAATGTCAATGATACACGACCAGAATACAACAGACGACTGAATATATCTCGACCGCCTGAGTCTGTTCCCAACCAGTGTTCAGGTGACATATCGCCTTTGATCAATACTAAATTTTGAACGTTTGGATCATGTGGCGCGATGAACGGTGCTAAAAATGAAATCAAAACAATTACACCGAGTATCATGGTAGCGGTCATCGCGGATTTATTTTTCAAAAACTTTTTACGCGCAATTTGTAATGGTGATTTGCTCTTTCTAAATTGTGTTTTTTCCATGATGGCCCCTCCTAGTTACTCTTAATTCTTGGGTCTACAATACTATACGTAATATCCGAAATGAGATTCGCGAGTAACCCTAAGAATGAAAAGAAAAGTAGTAGTGCCATCATTAACGGATAATCTTTACCCATGATGGATTCAATGAGTAACTTACCAATACCAGGGAATGAAAAAATACTCTCTGTGATTACTGCCCCGCCAAATACCGATAAGACGTCTGAACCGAAAAATGTCACAATTGGAATGATTGAATTTCGTAAAATGTGCTTATTGTATATTTTAGATTCAGATAAACCTTTAGCACGTGCTGTACGGATGTAGTCTTTCCGTGAATTTTCAATAATGTCGTTACGTAAAAATTGGATATAACCCGCAGTTGAAAGTAAACCGAGTACTGTTCCAGGTAAAATGACGTGATACAGTTTGCTCACGTAGTATTCAAACGTACCTGGATCAAGACCAATCTCTACAGATCCTGAAAACGGGAAAATACCAAATTGAAAAGCAAAAACATAAATCGCAAACACCCCTGCGACAAATGACGGAATCGCAAGCATCAAATAATTGAGCAGTTGAATACTATAATCATACAAACTATACGGCTTTCTACCCGCGAGAATACCGAGGGGAAAGGCAAGTAAATACGTAATAATCAAACTCACTGTACCTAATAAAATCGTGTTTGGCATCCGCTCTTCAATTAAATCCATTACTGGACGTTTGTAACGAATGGATTCTCCTAATTCACCGTGAAGGACACGGCCACCCCACTTCATATATTGCATTGGAATTGGATCATTTAAGCCTAACTTTTCACGTTGCTCTTCGTAATATTTTGCGCCAAGCTTTGGATCCATGTTACCTGTAAATGCATCACCCGGTTGTAATTTTGCAATCGTAAAAATCACGACAGACATTAATAGTAGCATCGGTATCATCAGTAAAAATCGGCGAATGATTAATGTGATCATAGTTTCACCTCTCCCTCTTCAAGTAATAAGCATGATGCATAATGTTCTTTGCCGACCTTAATCGCTTGCGGCCTTTGTTGTGCACATCTGGCTTCAGCGACCGGACAACGTGTATGAAATGGACAACCGACTGGTGGATTACTCGGAGACGGCAAATCGCCTTCCAATAAAATCCGTTTTTTACGTTGTGTCGGATTGATATCTGGAATTGCTGAAATGAGTGATTGTGTATAGGGGTGCTGTGGATTTTCATAAATCGCATCAGCGGGTCCTTGTTCTAAAATGTGCCCCAAATACATCACGCAAATATAGTCACTCACATGTTTCACAACGCTCAAATCATGCGCAATAAATAAGTAGCTTAAACCCATTTCTTCTTGTAACTCATCCATAATATTAAGCACTTGTGATTGGACGGATACATCTAACGCGCTGACTGGTTCATCCGCAATAATGAGTTTCGGTTTTAAGGCTAACGCACGTGCGATACCGACACGTTGACGCTGACCACCTGAAAACTCGTGCGCATATTTGTAATAATCACGTTCATTCAAACCGACACGCTTCAACAAGTCTTTCACTTCATCTTCAATGTCTTTTTGCTTTTTGTTGTAATAATTTCGAATCGGTTCCCCCACAATATCCCCAATCATTTGCATCGGATTGAGTGACGCATACGGATCTTGGAAGACCATTTGAAAGCCTTTACGTGCTTCTCGTAAAGCTTTACCTTTTAATTTCGTTAAATCTTGCCCACAAAATAAAATTTCGCCCTCTGTCGCTTTTTGTAAGCATAAAATCGTACGTCCAGCTGAGGATTTACCACAACCTGATTCACCTACAAGGCCCACTGTTTGCCCCTTTTTTATCTTAAAGGAAATATTATCCACCGCTTTCACTTCGCCCACTTTTCTTTGGAAGACCCCCGCTTTAATCGGATAATATTGTTTTAAATTTTTCACTTCTAAAACATAAGAATCACTCATAGCTCATTCCCCTCCTTTAATGCCGCATTTTGTGTATATAAATGACATTTCACTTGATGATCATCAGCAAAATGATAAGCTTCAATGTCTTGCAATGTACAAATCGTCATCGCATGTGGACAGCGGTTCGCAAAACGGCACCCAACTTTTGGTAGCTCGTCTAAACTTGGTACCGAACCTTGAATTGTCTCTAACTTCTCTTGTTTCACATCAAGTCGCGGAATGGCTTTTAGTAAAAGTTGTGTATAGGGATGCTTCGGTTGGCTAAAAATAGCTTCAACATTCGCAGACTCTACAATTTCACCCGCATACATCACAGCAACACGGTCACAAATTTCAGAAATCACGCCTAAATCGTGTGAAATAAAAATGACACTCATTTGGGTATCTTCTTGAATCCGTTTCAATAAGTCGAGAATTTGCGCTTGAACTGTCACATCAAGTGCGGTTGTTGGTTCATCAGCAATCAATAATTGCGGTGAACACGAAATCGCCATTGCAATCATGACACGTTGACGCATCCCACCAGACAATTGATGCGGATATTCATCAACAACCCTTTCTGCACGTGGAATACCCACTTGTTTTAATAGTGAGATTGCTTTTTCCTTTGCTTCAGCTTTCGACAATTTCAAATGGAGCATCAACATTTCCATCAATTGATTGCCAATCGTAAACACCGGATTGAGCGATGTCATCGGTTCTTGGAAAATCATCGCAATCTCTTTTCCTCTCACTTGATTCATTTGTACTGCATCGTATTCATCAATACGCTTGCCTTGATATATCACTTCTCCAGATGCAATATTGGAAATTTTTTCTGGCAATAGTTTTAATATCGACAGACTGAGTACAGACTTCCCAGAGCCAGACTCTCCTACGATGCCCATCACTTCACCTTTATCAACAGTTAAATCAATATTGGAAATTGCTGCGTAATGTTGTCCTTCAATATCAAACGTTGTCGTTAAGTTGCTGATTTTTAATAAATTATTCGTTTCCATAAGCGCCCCCCTCTTCCAGTACACGCATTCAGCCTTTTCACCTGTTATCAATAACAGCACTTTTCAAGTAAAATTAAGAAAAAGGGAAGAGACAGTGCGTCATCATTCCCTTTCTCCATGTATGTGCTATTATTTTTTCTCTTCAACTGACCATTGATAGATTGGGTTTGCACCTTTCAATGATACTTCATAGTTTTTCACTTTGTTGCTAACAGCTATAGTGCTTACAGATTCAAAAATCGGTATTACCGGTACATCATCAGCCATAATTTTTTGCCATTCGATGTATTTTTTACGACGTTTATCGTTATCATCGCCGACAATTTTGCTATCTACAGCTTCTTCTAACAATTTGTCAGCTTTTGGATTGTTGTAACGCGATTCGTTCCATAATGCAGTTGATTTGTATAAATCTGATGGATCAGGGTCTGCACCTTGTTGCCAGCTGCGGAAGTATACTTCGATATCTTTCGACGCATTTTCTAAATCATCACCGTATTTACCGAACTCTTCCATTTCAACTTTCGTTTTAAGACCGACTTTTTCCCAATAACCTTTCAGTGCTGCTGTACGTGGTTCGAATGTTGGATTCGTACCTGAATAATGTTTTAAAGTTACTACAAATGGTTTACCATTCGGATCTTCACGGAAACCATCACCATCTTTATCTTTATAACCCGCTTCATCTAATAATTTTTTCGCTTTTTCAACATCATAGTCATATTCTTTCACTTCGCCTTTTTTCGCACCGCTCCAATGTTCAGAAGGGATTAAACCAGTAAGTGGTTTCGCATAGCCATAGAAGAATGCGTCAATCCATTCTTTACGGTTAATTGCGTATGCCATCGCTTGACGTAAGCGCTTGTCTTGATATTTAGGACGTGGTGCACCGATTTTTTCTGCTTTTTTATCGTAATCATTTAATATAAAACCGATAATTCCATAAACTGTTGACGGTGCTTCTAAAATTTTCACATTTTCAGCTTTGTCGTCTTTAATTTCTTTAGCAATTGGGCCAGTCACATCCGCAATATCGATGTCACCTTTTTCAAGTGCTTGTGCCATTGCTGTTTGTTCAACCACTCGTAAATTCACTTTGTCGATGTTTGGCTCACCTTGCCAGTAGTCTTTGTTTTTCACAAGTTCTACAGATTCCCCATCAACAATACTTTTTACAATGAATGGTCCGATACCGATTGGATGTTTACGTACTGCATCAGATTTCGCCATATCTTTCACCGGGATATCTTTGAAGATTTTTTCACTGATGACAGATGATGTCCATAACGCCATTAAGTTGTTCGCTTTTGCAGCTTTAAAAGTCAATTCTACTGTGTAGTCGTCGATTTTTTTAAGACCACTAATCGTTTTCGCTTCACCTTTATGTTTTTCTTCTGCCCCTTTAATGACTTCTGCACCGCTATAACGTGGACCAGTGTATTCAGGGTCTGCAATCGTTTCTAAAGTGAAAATCCAGTCATTAATTGTGAACGGATTACCGTCTTGCCATTTAATGCCTTTCTTCACTTTAAACGTATACTTTAAGTCGTCATCTTTACTCTTTTCCCAAGATAAAATTTTCGGTTTAAGATTCAAGTGTTCATCCAATTCTATAAGACTATCATTAAAATAAGCTACAATATCTGAATCCGTTGTCGAACTTGCAAAAATGTCTTGGAAGTTCCCTTCTGGTGCTGCCGCAATCCCTACATTCAAAGTACCGCCTTTCGCATTACTTTTTTCAGTTTTGCTGTTATCATTGCTCGAGGTTTGCGAGCTATTTTTTCCACATGCTGATAAAACAAGAGTGACACACAACAATAATATCCATGCATAACGCCAAGTCTTCTTCATTCATGTTCCTCCTTTAGTTGTATTCCTATTGACTTAATTATTATATTTTTCTGAATACTTTGTCAACAACTAAATTTACAACTAAATCTAATTTAATTTGTAATTGTAACAAAAAGATAATATTTATATTTATTTTCGATTACCTTTATTTTAGAACTTAAAGCAGATTCGCCTAGTCATACTAGTATTTTAATAGGCATAAAAAAAGGATATGTGCCGGGCTATTTTCATTTAACCCTCACATATCCTTTAATCATATTGACATATCTTTTTAATGCTTATAGAGATGACAATGCCTCTGAAATTTCGTTGTCACCCGTTAACACTTGGAACTCTTTACCACGATGTTCTGTATTTGTAGCCACTTCATACAAGACTGCTGCCACATCTTCACGAGGAATTTGACGCACATCAGGTTGTTCAAACAATTCAGCAACGTTCACTTTTCCTGTCCCTTGATCATTCGTTAATGCACCTGGATGCACAATGGTTGCGGTTAAACGGCTATGTCTTAAATAATCATCCGCATAATGCTTTGCAATCGTATATGGCTTTAAGTCACCGCTCGCGTCAAATGCTTCACGTCGAGAGTCATACGTTGAAACCATAATGAAGTGCTCGATGTTGGCCGCTTCACTTGCTTTAATCGCTTTAACTGCACCATCCAAGTCAACAATAATCGTTTTGTCTGCACCTGTACTACCGCCAGAACCTACCGAAAAAATCACTTGGTCATAAGGCAGAAACGCTTCTGTCAGATCATCAATCGTTGCCGTTTCTAAGTCAATCAATGTGGCAGAAATACCCTGTGCTTCTAACGCTTGTTGTTGATCTTCTTTTCTAACTGCCGCAGTAAAATCCTCACCTTGTACATGCATTTGCTTCACAAGATGTTGTCCTACGCCACCATTCGCGCCTAAAATTAAAGTTCGTGTCATCCGACATCCTCCTCTTTCTCTTTCATACGTGACTAATCATTATTATTCCCTATCAGCGCCTTTCAAAACACAAAAAAGAAGCTGAGACACAACATCACTTTGCATCCCAGCCATTCTCTTTCAATATCATTTAAAGTCAAAATCTTTTTCATTCATAGCGAAAATGGAATCATGTCATTCTTGCAATAACAATATCTAGCGCACAGGCGTAAGAGGGGTTACACCTGTAAAATTCACGTAACCATATGCACGTTCTACATCTTCATCTGTCGGGGGTTCTACATCATTCAACGCATACGGTACACCTAAGGCCTCCCATTTATGCACACCGAGTTGGTGATATGGTAAAATTTCAAATTTCTCAACGTTGCCAAGTTGGTTGATAAATGTGCCAAGTGCTTTCAAGTCTTCGGGGGCGTCAGTGAGACCTGGTACAAGCACATGGCGAATCCATATCGGTTGGCCTTTGTCTGCTAAATATTGAATATACTTGAGTATATGAGTATTAGGCTTTCCGGTTAATTGTTGATGCTTTTCATTATCAATATGCTTAATGTCCACCATCAATAAGTCAGTATGTGCTAAAACTTGATCGAAATGTTTTTTAAAAGCTTCCGTATCGTTTGCACAGCCAAGTGAGGTATCGATACATGTATGAATCCCTTGTGCGTGAAGCTTTTCAAACAGTTCTTCGATAAAAGGCATTTGCAAGAGAGGCTCACCACCACTGATGGTTACGCCCCCTCCTGATGCCTGAAAATATGGGAGATACGGGACAATTTCATCCACGAGTTCATCTGCTGTTGCTGTACGAGAAGGCTCATTGATTTTCCAAGTATCTGGATTATGACAATAGAGACATCTGAGTAAGCAACCTTGTGTAAAGATAATGTAGCGTAAGCCTGGGCCATCGACTGTACCTAAGCTTTCTATTGAATGAATGTGTCCTTTAATCATCGTTCTCCCCCATTTAATCATCTCAAATAAAGTCTGTTAGTGTTATGTCACTTGCACGTTACATAGATTCGTGGAATGTACGAGAAATGACGTCGAGTTGTTGTTCGCGTGTTAATTTAATAAAGTTTACTGCATAACCTGATACACGTACTGTGAGTTGTGGGTATTCTTCTGGGTGTTCCATTGCATCAAGTAATGTTTCTCTGTTAAAGACGTTGATGTTCAAGTGATGACCGTGTTGTAATGCATAGCCATCTAAAATGCTCACTAAGTTTTGTTCTTGAGTTGCTTCTTCTTTACCTAATGATTTCGGAACGATACTGAACGTGTTAGAAATACCGTCTTTACAGCAATCATATGGTAATTTTGATACTGATGATAATGATGCAAGTGCACCGTGATCATCACGTCCGTGCATTGGGTTCGCACCTGGCGCAAATGGTTCGCCTGCTTTACGTCCATCTGGTGTGTTACCTGTTTTCTTACCGTAAACAACATTGGATGTGATTGTAAGTACACTCATCGTATGTTCAGAGTCACGGTATGTTTTATGTTTACGTAATTTTCTCATGAAGCTTTCGACTAACTGAACTGCGATGTCGTCTACACGTGGATCGTTGTTACCATATTTCGGATAGTCGCCTGTTGTTTCAAAGTCAACAACGAGTCCATTTTCATCGCGAATTGTACGAACTTGACCATATTTAATCGCAGAAAGTGAGTCCGCTGCAACAGATAATCCTGCAATACCTGTTGCCATTGTACGGTGCACATCTGTATCATGGAGTGCCATTTCAATACGTTCGTAGCTGTATTTATCGTGCATGTAGTGAATGACATTTAATGAGTTGATGTAAACGCCTGCTAACCATTCCATCATTTCATCAAATTGGCGGTATACTTCATCATAATCTAAAATTTCAGATTGAATTGGTGCGAAGTTTGGCGCAACTTGAGCACCAGATTTTTCATCTTTACCACCGTTAATCGCATACAATAATGTCTTCGCTAAGTTAGCACGTGCACCGAAGAATTGCATTTGTTTACCGATGCGCATTGCAGATACACAACATGCAATACCGTAATCATCGCCGTAGCTTTCACGCATTAAGTCATCATTTTCGTACTGAATTGAGCTTGTTTTAATACTCATTTTCGTACAGTAGCGTTTGAAGTTTTCAGGTAAACGTGTTGACCATAATACTGTCAAGTTTGGCTCTGGTGCTGGTCCTAAGTTGTCGAGTGAGTGTAAGAAACGGAATGAGTTTTTCGTTACCATTGGGCGTCCGTCAATACCAACACCACCGATAGATTCTGTTACCCAAGTCGGGTCACCTGAGAATAATGCATTGTAGTCAGGTGTACGCGCAAATTTCACTAAACGTAATTTCATGATGAAGTGGTCAATGATTTCTTGAACTTCAGTTTCAGTAATCGTACCTGCTTGTAAGTCACGTTCTGCATAAATGTCTAAGAATGTTGATGTACGGCCAAGGCTCATTGCGGCTCCGTTTTGTTCTTTAATCGCAGCAAGATAAGCAAGGTATAACCATTGTACCGCTTCTTTAAAGTTTTCAGCTGGACGGCTTAAATCAAAACCGTAACGTTCACCGAGTTGTTTTAATTCTTTTAATGAACGATATTGCTCTGATACTTCTTCACGTAAGCGAATGACGTCTTCAGTCATTGTTGATGATAAATCATTGAAGTCTTTTTGCTTTTCTGCCATTAAGAAATCGATACCATATAATGCGACACGACGATAGTCTCCAATAATACGACCACGTCCGTAAGCATCTGGTAAACCTGTAATAATCCCTGCTTTACGACAAGCTAACATTTCTTTTGAGTACGCATCGAATACACCTTGGTTATGTGTTTTACGATACTCTGTAAAAATGTGTTCTGTTTCTTTATCTAATTCATAACCGTATGCTTCACACGCTGCTTTTGCCATACGGATACCGCCAAATGGTTGCATCGAACGTTTGAATGGTTTGTCAGTTTGAACACCGACAATTTGTTCTAATGATTCATCCAAGTAACCTGCATCGTGAGATAAAATAGTAGATGGTACTTTTGTATCCATATCCCAAATACCGCCACGATCGCGCTCTTCTTTTGATAACGCCATTACTTGATCCCATAATTTCGTTGTTGCTTCAGTTGGACCGGCTAAGAAACTGTCGTCTCCTTGATAACCTGTAAAGTTCAATTGTATAAATTCACGAACGTCTACATTACGTGTCCAACGTCCAGTTTTAAAACCTTCCCATGCATTATGTGTTGTATGCGTATCTTTAATCATGCTCTTACCTCCAATTGGGTTTGTTCATCATTTCACAATAAGTATAACAGCAAATGTGAATATAATCACTTAAAATTGAAAGCGTTTTATAAACTGTCATCATTTCGCATTAATTTGTATAATAATTTGTCACAATTTATAAAAATTTTAAAAAGAACTTTTTTATTGTTCAACTATTTTTATACATTTCCAGTTAACTTGTTTGATATGTACGATGGCGTCGCTTACCACTTCATACTAAGCTACCAACAGGTCTGAGCATTTAGAAGTCTGGTATCGTTTTGGCAATCTTGAATCAATCCATCCAATCCACTAAAGATAATCTCATTGTTTTACAAAACATCTTTCCTCCCCGCATGTTTAAAAATAAAAAAGTGCCACTTTGCATAATTCAACAAAATGACACTTTCCATGTTTTTATTTATTTTCTTCAGTTGCTGTAAAACGGTAAATCTCAGAATCATACAATTTTAAAACTTTCCATAAGACGTAATCGACAATGAAACCAACGACTAATGGAATCACGAAAAATACTGCAATAACAATGAGTAAGTTTGTCATACCATTGCCATCCATTAATTCTAAAGCTTTAATTGGTCCAACTAAACCAACAATACCGAATCCAGCCGTTTCTTTAACACCTGTAATACCGAACAATGCCCCTGCTGCACCTGTGACCGCCGCTGTGATGCCAATCGGTAATAATAAAATCGGATAACGGATAATGTTAGGGATCATCATTTTCATACCGCCTAATAAAATCGCGATTGGCACACCGATTTTATTAACACGTAATGTACCAATGAAGAGTACAATTGCTGCCACTGCAACACCAATCGCTGCTGAACCTGCTGCTAAGCCTGAGATGCCGATTGCTAAACCGACGCCGATTGTTGAGATTGGAGACACAATAATAAATGAAAATAAGACCGCAATAAAAATCCCCATCAACACTGGCTGTAACGTCGTAAACGTGTTCACTAAACTACCGATAGCTAACGTAATTTTACTAACATAAGGTAAGGTCCATATCCCAATTAATCCAGCGCCACCGCCTACAATAATGGGTAATAAAATGACGTTTAAACTACCTAAACGATTGCCTAACCATAATACAATCAATACTGCGATAGACGCGGTAATCATCGTATTGATTAAATCCCCAATACCGACCAATTGCCAACCAGCTGGTGTGACTTTCGTTGCACCTGAACCTACAAATGCTGCTGCGCCTACTAAAGCTGTCGCCATTGGATTTAAATTAAATTGTAACGCGATGAGGACACCTACCATAATCGGCAATGCAAATTGTACACCTACGACAACCTGATTCATTGTCCCAAAAATGTCTGCGTATTGACTTAAATGTTTAAATAAGCCCCCTAACACTGCATTTGGAATGAGCCCCGCAATAATCGCGATCGCTAAGCCGTTCAATACTTTGAACATAAATGTTTTAAATGTCATTCTCTGCTCTGTTGCTTCCATTTCCTTAACCACCTCATTGTTGAAATTAAATTTGAATGTATTAAAAATATTCAAATTATTTTCGGAGTACTCAGTTCATTCTACTTTTATTTTTCTTTTTTGTCCCCTTCAAATGCGCTTCGTACCACAACAGTGATAGCGTAACCGAATAAAGTCGATTTATCAATACCATTTTTTCAAATATTCGCAATTTAATGTGACTGAATTTAATATATTGTTATTTTTTCCATTTCAACTGCCCTCCTCTCACGCAAAAAAAGGAAAAGGGACTAGAACATAACATTGTCCCAATCCCTTTCCATTTAATGTGTATATATCATACGAAAACCTTTAACTTAATTCAGGTTTCATTTTATGATTGTTGTGGTGTTGCAGAATATTTACTATGTACACGCATCATCGTATCAATTCGTGTTTCTGCTAAATGTTCAGCGGCTTGTAAAGGTAAAATACCTTCTTCTTTCGCAATCGTGAAAATTTTGTCCATTTGCTCGTAAATGTTTTTCACTTTCTTTTCAGCACGTTCACGATTATATTGACCGTATAATTCATCGGCAACGTTAATCACACCGCCACTATTAGCCACAAAGTCAGGTGCATAAATAATGCCGCGTTCTTCTAACATTTGACCATGCTTATCTTCTTCTAACAATTGGTTATTTGCACTCCCACATACCATTTTGACTTTAAGCTCTGGAATCGTATGATCGTTTAAAATACCACCGAGTGCACATGGCGCAAAGATGTCAGCTTCAACTTGATAGATATCGTTAATACCCACTGCTTCGGCATTAAAATCATTCACTGCACGCTGCACTGCTTCTTCATTGATGTCTGTGACGATGAGTTTCGCGCCTTCCTCATGTAAAAATTTACACATATGATACGCAACATTACCTACACCTTGTACAGCAACAGTTTTCCCGTCTAAACTGTCAGAGCCGAATGCTTCTTTCGCTGTACGTTTCATCGCATAGTAAACACCTAATGCCGTCATAGGACTTGGGTTACCACTTGAACCGTAAGACTCACTCACACCCGTAACATGTGGTGTTTCTAAGCGAATCAAATCCATGTCTTCTACCGTTGTCCCTACATCTTCGGCAGTAATATAACGGCCGTCTAAACTGTCAATGTAGCGACCGAGTGCTCTAAAGAATGCTTCAGATTTATCTGTTTTTGGATCACCTAATACAACAGTTTTTGCACCACCTAAGTTAAGGCCGGCTGCTGCATTTTTATATGTCATCCCTTTAGCTAAACGCATGACATCGACTATCGCATCTTCTTCACTTTCGTAATTCCAAAAACGACAGCCCCCTAATGCTGGACCTAAAGTTGTGTCGTGAATACAAATAATTGCTTTTAATCCTGTTGTCTCGTCGTGGCAAAAAACTAACTGCTCGTAATCAGCTTGTGCCATTTTTTCGAAAATCATTGCCATTCCTCCTTTGTGTTTCACATTTCCCGTCGATGAAACCACATCATTTTAGAATGGAACGTCTTATCTATTCTATTAAGTGAGATATCCGTCCCACTCCACATTATCCAATATATCACATTTACTATTTTTTGACCCCTTCAGCAAATGTGGGACATGGATGTAAGCGGTTCCAATTTCTTATTATAGCATATTTGCATATTTTTGTATTAATGTACATTTGTATGATCAAGATATTTTTAGTATTCATTTTTAACACTCGTTACACATTTGACCATGTTTCAATACAAACACACTTTTTGATGGTTGGTCATAAGACGGTTTAAGTACTTCAAGATTCGCATAATATTTGATTGTTGTGACGACGCTACAAATCGGTCATCTCTATGCTGGCTCATTTTATGTCTGGTTATTACACTTTTACATTAATTGTCATTCTTAATTTTTTGAGATAAGGAGATAATTCTACAAAATATAGCCTTTTTTTCTGTTTAAACTCATCCATTTCCCTAATGTTCATTTTTTCACAATAAACCTATAATGAATGTATTCAAAGACGAAAGGAAGTTTTAGTATGATTGCGACCCAAGATATAGTGGCTGATGTCGTTACACGTTACCCTAAAACAGCTGATGTTTTCCGAAAACACGGTATCGATTTTTGCTGTGGTGGACAAATATCCATTGACGAAGCTGTCTCAAGTAATCCAAAATTGTCTCTCGCACCACTACTTCAGGAATTAGAAAGTGCAAGTCAGCAACAAGGTGAAGGGATGCAACCACAATATTTATCTGTTCCTTCATTAATTCAATATATACAAGCACGTTATCACGACACGTTAAGAGAAGAGTTCAAACAACTCACACCATACGTGACAAAACTCTCACGCGTACATGGTCCAAATCATCCGTATTTAGTGACATTAAAGTCAACATTTGATGAATTTAAATCAGCGATGTTGACACATACAGATGAAGAAGACCAAATCGCTTTTCCTAAACTGGTCCGTGCCGCAAATGGTGACGATGTGGAGGATATAGATGCCGTTGTTCAATCGCTTGTCGATGATCATGATGGTGCAGGTGCGTTACTTCAACAGATGCGTCAATTGACTCACGACTTTCAACCTCCAGCAGAAGCGTGTGGCACATGGCGTCTTGTTTACGACCGAATCGCACATTTAGAACGAGAAACCCATGCACATGTCCATTTAGAAAATCATGTGCTTTTCCCTAAAATAACAAGTTGATGACTATTGTTTCATTGCTATTTATATGTCATGCGCACGCTTGAATACGATTATAAATGATATTGTCACTGAGACGTAAATGGTTTCAGTGACTTTTTATTTTATGTCATTGTAGGTATAAATATTGCGTATCGAACTAAGACAGAAAAGTAAGTATAATGATGATAGTTTCAGCTTTAATGACTTTTTCTCGCGATGGACATAAATTCTTGTCCTGCTTGAAATAGTAATATCCATAATGCT
Source organism: Staphylococcus cornubiensis (assembly GCF_900183575.1). Classification (GTDB taxonomy): domain Bacteria; phylum Bacillota; class Bacilli; order Staphylococcales; family Staphylococcaceae; genus Staphylococcus; species Staphylococcus cornubiensis. The sequence continues at coordinate 54,971 of NZ_FXUZ01000002.1, read as the reverse complement.
GGATTTTTAACACTTTCGCGAATTTCAATACGATACTCAGGCTTTAATTTAAAAATTGAAGCATCGACATACATCACATCACGTGCCGATTCATCTTGCACTTCAGCATTGTATGTAAAAAAATGAAATTTAAACTTAAAGCGATGGCCTTCCTCCGTGTCAAAGTAGAAACGGGTTGGCAAAAGATGATTTACACGGAAACGGCCCATATACTGCTCATTTTGATATACCTTCCACTTCGGCAAAAACCAACCGAGAAAACCTTTGTCACGTGTTAAGTACAAGCGATTTTCTCCATCTTGAATTTCGTATTCTTGCCAAAAGTAACTACTGAATAATCGCATTTTAAAGCGTTGTTGTCCGCGTCCTAACTTCATTTGATACACTTGTTCATCTTTATCATTCCATACAGGTATGATTTTTTCTGTAACATCCCAAAAATGTTCTTTGTAATGAAATTTTTGCATACGATTACCCCTTCTCTTTAATGAGTTGATAAAATTTTGCCATATGGTATGCCCACTGTCTTAAGTGCACAGGACCTTCTTTTAAAGCTTGTGCGAGCGACATCGGTCCTGGCGACAAACTATATACCGCGTCGATACCGTGTCCTTCAACCGCTTCATACCCTGCACCCAATGTGCCAGCAACCGCGATAACAGGTTTACCATGTTTTTTCGCAGCTTTGGCGACGCCTACTGGTGTTTTGCCATACACGGTTTGTCCATCTATCGCACCTTCCCCAGTAATAACAAGATCTGCTTGTTGTACATGGTGGTCAAAGTGTGTGACTGACAACACAATGTCAATCCCACGTTTCAGTTCGACAGGGAGACAAGCCAACAAACCAGCCCCCAATCCCCCGGCAGCACCCGCACCTGGGATATCGGCCACTCGTCGCTTTAAATCTTGTTCAATGACAGTATGAAACCGTGTCAAAGCATGCTCTAAAATGACTTGTTCTTTCTCATCTGCACCTTTTTGTTGACTGTAAATCGCAGTTGCCCCATTTGGCCCAAGCAATGGATTATCGACATCACAAGCGACTTCTAGTTGGATGTGATGAAAACGTGGATCTAATTGTGACACGTCAATATGTGCTAATTGTGCTAAACCTTGACCCCCTCGAGGAATCGACTGGCCAACGTCATCTAAAAATTGAACACCTATCGCTTGAAGTAGACCTGCACCCCCATCATTTGTCGCACTGCCTCCGATACCTAAAATAATGTGTGAAACACCTTGTTCAAGTGCATCTAATAACATTTGTCCTGTCCCATATGTAGACGTCACGAGCGGATTCCGTTCTTCTGGTGTGACTAAATCTAATCCAGAAGCTGCAGCCATTTCAATGATTGCGGTTTGTCCTTGATTCGCGAGACTATATGTAGCTGAAATCGATCGACCTAAAGGATCTTGGACGGTTATCGTTCGCCATTCACCACTTAGCGCATCATGCAAAGACTGTGTTGTCCCCTCTCCACCATCTGCCATAGGGATTTTATGAAAAGTTGTCGTATCTCCTGTCACGTCACGCCAGCCTTGTTCGATTGCTTCAGCGGCTTGCATGGCGGTCATAGATTCTTTAAATGAGTCAGGCGCAATAAGTATGTGCATCGGTCAACCTCCTTCTATATGTTAATTCCTATATTACATGGCGAACGATAAGAATTCAAAAGATGCTCGAACCTTTGTCAACCACTATACACGCCCAAAACATTCATCGTCCTTTCCCAAAAATAAAAAGGCGATGTCCCGCATTCGCGATACGACATCACCTTTTAATAGTTAATATGATTTACACTTCATTTTACGAGTTCACGCGTTCTGCAACATAAATTTTACGCGTGAGCCACTGCCCTGTTTTCTCATCGTAATCATCACATGTAATGAGTGTGAGTTGATCTTTATCTTTCTTCATTTCATCTAACACTTCAACTTGATATGGGTTGACATCCTTGATAGATGTAATCTTGTATTTGCGTGTTTCTTTACCGACTTTAAAAGTCACCTCAGCGCCCTTTTTCGCTTTATGCAACTCTGTAAATTGATAGTTCAGACTATAATTGGTATGACCGGCAATAGAAATATTTTGGTCTTTCAGTGATTCATCCTTTTCTGCAAAACTGACACCTCGCTCAAGTTGTTCAGGTGTCGCTGGCCCAGGGTAAACCGCTTCTTTAATATGAACGGAAGGCACTTCTAATACACCGACCACTTTCGACGGATCTTTCGGAATTTCAGGCACTTCAGCTTTCTCTTTCTTTTGCTTTGCTTCATATTCTTCAATTTTTTGTTCATTTTGTTTATTCGTCAAATACGCATCAATTTTGGGCTTAAAAATAAGATAAATCCCTCCTACAATCAGTGCGATACCGATAATCGGGACAATCCAACGTGTTAACTTTTGCATTAACTAACCTCTTTCAAGATAATTTTATGCCTCTTATTATATCATGATTTTGCGTAACACCATCAAAAAAGGGAATTGGGCATAAAACTTTTTCCTGCGATTGGTGCAATATTTTTGTTAAACTTGCCCTTTCGCTATGAATTTTGTTTTTGATTGCCCTCATGGCTTTGCGTTCTTAGAGCAAGTTTATGAAATGAAGACAACTCACAGCATCCAATGATTACATCCAATTCATCCTCATTTTTGACGGTGTTATCATCAATAATGGGAATAAGTCCGTTCATTGAAGGAAATTGGACGGTCTAGTTCAGTGACGTCAACTTTGATTATTGACCCCTTGACAAATCGTAGGAATGGGCTGGGGTAACTTAATGTCCCAGCCCATTCTTATCAATTATGCTTCGTCTTTAATTAATGGTTGGTCTGGTTTAACGAAGAACCATAACACAATCGCAACGACAACTAAAACGAGCATCGAACGTAATGTTGGAATCCAACCGATCATTTCAGCAAGGTAACCGGCAAATATCGGACTCAACACCGCACCGATATTCCCCCATAAGTTCATCCATCCTGAAACTGTACCCGAATAGTTACGTCCTAAGTCGGCTGCTGAAGCCCAACTCATCACCATTGCTAAACCGATACTACTTAAACAGAGTGACATCCAAACGATATTTTTCACTAATGAATCTGATATAATCGCAAAGTTCAATGCAATGCCAAAAATAACAAATCCTGCAATCGCGATAATACCACGTGCCGCAAAGCGTGACTTACCACTACTTAAAATCTTATCTGAAATCGTACCGCCACTTAAAATGAACACGAACATCACTAACCAAGGAATACCCGCGATTTTACTCATCGTATCACGGTCAACATGGAATTGCTCCATTAAATAAGTTGGATACCAATATAAAAATAGTGTAATAGTGAATTGTACTACAAAATACTGTAGCGCAATCGCATAAAAACTAAAGCGTGAGAAAAATGTGCCCCATGGTGGTGTTGATTTTTTTGTTTTAACCACGTCACGATTTTCCATAATGAAGTGTTTCTCCGCTTCATTAACCATTTTATGTTGCTCTGGTAAGTCTTTTGCGATAATTGCCCATAAAATCGCAATTAAGAAACCTATCGCACCAAAAATATAAAATACTGCTTGCCAACCAAATGCATTATATATAGTGATTGTAACAATTGGCGCTACAACAGGACCAAAATAAGAACCTGCCAATAACGCGCTTGCCGCACGGCCTTTTTCATGTTTACTAAACCAATATGTATTGAATACCGCATTGGATGGAAACATTGGTGATTCACCCGCACCAAATAGAAAGCGGATGAAGAATATCAAACCATGATTTTTTACCATACCTGTAAAGATTGTAAATGCACTCCACCATACTAACGCAATCGTAATCATCTTTTTAGGGCCATATTTCTCAGCTAAAAACCCTGATGGCACTTGCATCAACGCATAACCTAAATAGAAAAATGAACCTAACAGTCCGAACTGTCCTTTTGTAAGGTGTAAGTCTTCCATCATTGGCGCAGCGATATATGAAATATTTGTACGATCCATATAGGCAATCACACCAATTAAGAAAAATATACCTGCAAATAGCCAGCGGACATTCGTTTTCTTTTGACTCATAATTTTGACCTTCTTTCATTTGGTCACCTGATGACCTTTCATGTAGCTATCTGAATATACCACATGAAGAAAGCGGTTACAATATAAATTTGAACATTTTTTGAACGTTTTTAGAAAATTCTTTAATAAATTACACTTTTATTAACCAAAAACGGCTTAACTCCCTTTAGTTGCAGGGAATTAAGCCAATTTTAAAATAAATTCGTTTTTATTTTTTGAAACTTTTACTATGCATGACAACTATTATGTCGCTTTTGGTTTATGTGGCTGACGGTGGCCGTGAATCACCGCATATAAGATGATGCATAATAATAAAATGATACCAATCGCCAAGTACATCATACGATAACCTATTGACGGTAAGATGAGCCCTATTAATGCCGGACCAAAACCAATGCCGACATCTAAGCCGATAAAGAATGTCGATGTTGCCAGACCGACTTGATCCGCACGAGATACTTTGACTGCTACCACATTACCGACTGCTGTCATACTTCCATAACCGATTCCAACGAGCGCACCGGATAACAGCAATGCCCATCCACTTTGTGCCATTGCTAACACTAAAATTCCTAATCCAAATAAGACTAACGCTGGATAAGCGACCCAATTTTCATGAAAACGATCCAAAATGCGTCCTACAAATGGGCGTGTCACTACAGAGGTCACCGCATAAAAGATAAAGTAGTAACTTGCCACTGTTGCTAAATCAATTTCTGCAGCATAAAGTTGTAAAAATGATAAGACTGACGCATAGCCTAAACCACAAATTAATACAACGATAGCAATCGGAATCGCTGGTACTGAAATAAATTGTGAAATGTGAAAGCCTTGATGTTCTGATTGTTGTTCAGCCATCGCAACATTGATTTTTAGAAACAATGCAAAAATTAAAGCTAATATCGCAACAACAAGACAAACTGTAAACAGCACAAATGTCGGATAAATATCCGCTAAATACAATCCTAAAAATGGACCAATTGCCGCACCAATCACTAAACTCAAACTAAATAAGCTAATTGCAACACCTCGACGTTCAACGGGTGCGATAAGCGGCACAATTGTCCCTGTCGCAGTCGTCGCAACAGCAAGCGCAATCCCATTTAAAAAGCGGGTCAAAAATAAGAAAACGAGACTGCCTTCAATAAAATAAAAACATTGCGTGATAATAAATAATACTAAACCGATCATCAACAAGCGTTTAGGACCGACTTCGTGAATAAAGCGCCCTGCCACAAAGCGCCCGATTAAAGCACCGACGATAAAAATACCTGTAATCAGTCCGGCAACACCTGTAGAAACGTCATATCGTTGAATCGCATATTGCGCAATGACAACAATGAGTAAATACATGGCTAAATAGACAAAAAAACTAACTAAAAAGTTGTAAATGTAATTTCTCATAAAGTGCTGACTCCCTTGATTTTGCACTTGTATTCCTCCTTCTCAATTTAGTGAGCTAGGCTAACTAATAACTTTGATATTATATCGTGCTTATAGCATAAAATCAAGCCCCTAACTCACAAATTAAGAATGGCACAATAGAATTGAATGACATGGTGTATGTTCATTGTATACAATCTATATATAAACAGGTTCGTTTAACTTCTATAAATAATATGGTTTAATAGAATTGAAACGGTTAGACACAGGTCAACTTCATATTCGATATATAAGGGCATCTTGGCTTGTCACGGTGATTTAAGACGGGTAAGAAAGATTCGTATTGTGCTAGCCGTACGACTTGATTTGAACGTGCGATTGAACACAAGAAATCATGCTGGTCTCAATAACGCGCATGATGTTTGCGAACACAACTCCCCACTTCTTAACTCCCTCTATGACTTAAGTCCATCCATTTTCAGTCATCTTGAAAAACAGATGTGTATCATTTATGCCCTGCAATAATTTAAAAGACAAACAATTATGGGTAAAGGAGAAATTCAAATGTCATCTCAAACAGAAAAAGAGTTAAAAAGACAGTATTTAGATTTAATCGCTGAAAAATACGATTCAGAAGAAAAAGTTGCGACCGAAATTATCCATTTAGAGTCGATTTTGGATTTACCTAAAGGCACAGAACACTTTGTCAGTGACTTGCACGGTGAATATCACGCATTCCAACACGTGTTACGTAATGGATCTGGTAATTTACAATCAAAAATCCATGACATCTTCCAATCGCGTTTAGATCCAAAAGAAATGAATGAATTGATTGCGTTAGTCTATTATCCCGAAGAAAAAATTAAGCGTATTAAAAATGGTTTTAACACAAAAGAAGAGCGCCACGATTGGTATGAAAAAACAATCAATCGACTACTCGAATTAGTAAAATATACATCATCGAAATATACTCGTTCTAAACTGCGTAAATCATTGGCGCCTGAATATACATTTATCATTGAAGAATTACTCTATAAAAGTAACCAATTTAACAACAAAAAAGCTTATTACGATGCGATTTTGAAACAAATTATCCAACTGAATCAAGCCGATAAACTCATTATCAGCTTGGCAAACACAACACAAAGATTAGTCGTGGATCACCTTCATGTTGTGGGTGATATTTACGATCGTGGGCCACACCCAGACAAAATTATAGATACGCTCATTGACTACCATTCTGTTGATATTCAATGGGGAAACCATGATGTGTTATGGATGGGCGCGTACTCTGGTTCAAAAGTGTGTCTTGCGAATTTACTGCGCATTTGTGCACGTTATGACAACCTCGATATTATTGAAGATGCATATGGGATTAACTTACGTCCATTATTAACATTGGCAGAAAAATATTACGATGATAATTTGGCATTCCGTCCGAAAAAACATCCAGAGAAAAATCCATCTGAATCCGAAATTTTACAGATTACTAAAATTCATCAAGCCATTGCGATGATTCAATTTAAATTAGAAGGCCCTATCATTAAACGCCGTCCAGAATTTGAAATGAATGAACGTTTATTGCTTGATCGCGTCAACTATCGTAATCGTACAATCGAAATTAACGGAAAAGTTCATCCGATTGAAAATACTTGCTTCAGAACAGTAGACCCGCGCCAACCTACTGCGTTACTTGAAGAAGAACAAGAAGTCATGGATAAACTGCTAACATCCGTACAAGAATCTGAAAAACTACGTCGTCACGTGGACTTCCTCATGAAAAAAGGTAATTTATATTTACGTTACAACGGCAATTTACTCATTCACGGTTGCATTCCAATTGATGAGCAAGGTGAAATGGAAGGGATGACGATTGATGGTCGTTTTGTCACTGGACGTGAATTGATTGATGAATTTGAAACACATGTCCGTCACGCTTATGAAAATAAAGAAGTGGAAGATGACCTTTCAACAGACTTAGTATGGTATTTATGGACAGGTAAATATTCATCATTATTCGGTAAACGTGCCATGACGACATTCGAACGTTACTTTATTAAAGATAAAAGCACTCACAAAGAAGAGAAAAATCCATATTATCGCTTGCGTGAAAATGAAGACGTTGTGAAAAAGATGTTGGAAGAATTCGATATGAATCCAGAACAAGGCCGTATCATTAATGGGCATACGCCTGTCAAAGAACGAGATGGTGAAAATCCTATTAAAGCAAACGGTAAAATGCTTGTTATTGATGGTGGTTTCTCTAAAGCGTATCAATCGACAACAGGTATTGCAGGCTACACCTTGCTGTATAACTCATTTGGTATGCAACTTGTGGCGCATCAACATTTCAATTCAAAAGAGAATATGTTAGAGACGGGCGAAGATGAGTTGTCTATTCGCCGTGTTGTGGATAAAGAATTGGAGCGTAAGTTGATCCGTGATACGAATGAAGGGGCTGAGTTACAGAAAGAGATTGATATGTTGAAGGCGTTGATGTCTTATCGTTATATGAAATAATGTTGTTTGAAAACGTAATCTACAGATAAATGAATAATTCTTGATATATAAGCTGCTCTTATTGATTGCTATCATAGGCTTGCGTTCATAGGGACTTACCTCAACTCAATTTGGCTTGATTGAAATGGACACTTGATGGAAGCCATATTGGATTTTGGGAGTAGTACAGAAATCTCATGTGTAACAAAGTTTTCGTCGTACTGCCCCCGCAAGGCTGACTAGACTTCTCAAAAGCGAACGCATTGAGAAGTCAGACAGCTACTGCGTTAAACAGTAACCCCTATCAAAGTTAAAAGACGACATTTTTTTAACTATATCCCACAGGAGCCTCGCCTTGTTCTGCAATTCAATAAGGCAGCTTTTTTCTATGTACGACCCGTTCATTCATCTTTCATTTGCCCTTTAAAACAAAGTAAAAATTACGTTTATTCACTTTAAACATCAACATTGCCGTTCCTACATATTGGAGTAATCAAAGTGTTTAGGCAGCTCTTGCCATTTTTGAATTACATTTTAAAAACAAGCCACCTTTCACATGTGCTTCTTATTTTCATCAAACGTATCATTTAGCCCTTCCTCATTGTGTGGGTATAAAAAAATAAAGTGCCCCATCATCTTTATTTATAGCTTTCGCCACATTCTTCAAATTATTTTTTGATTAAAACAAGTTAATCTGTTGTCTTCTCTAATGATTGAAAATGGATAATCAAATAAAAGTGGTAATGTTTGAAAGAAAGGTGTAAAATTTGAGAGTGCGTTTTTAATCGTATCGTGTGCTATCAACAACGTGTGATGTGGTAACGGCTAATATGTTATGGGAAATGGCATTTTCGATGTTGATATCTATTTAATTTAAAAGAGCAATAATTAGAATTTAGTATTATTTTACATTTCAAATCTATGTGTATTATAATGATGAAAGCGTTTACTTAAGAGAAGCAAATATTGGAGGGGTAATGTGTGATTAATATCCTAGAAAAATTAAATGCAATATTATGGGGCGCACCGAGTCTCATTTTATTAACGGGAACGGGTTTATTTTTAACCTTTGTGTTGAAAGGCATGCAGTTCACAAAACTGATTCATGCGTTCAAACTCGCTTTTGTTCCTAATAAAAAAGAAGCCGAAAGTGAAGGAGACATTAGTAACTTTAAAGCATTGATGACGTCACTTGCGGGTATGATTGGTAACGGGAACATCGCCGGGGTTGCGACAGCTGTCACTTTAGGTGGTCCTGGTGCGATTTTTTGGATGTGGGTTGTTGGCTTGCTCGGTATGACGACAAAATATGCTGAGGCGCTGTTAGCCATGAAATTCCGCGTTCAAAATGACAAAGGTGAATATTCCAGTGGTCCGATGTATTACATAGAAAAAGGATTGGGTCACCGCTTCAAATTTTTAGCAGTTGCATTTGCCATTTTCGGTGCCTTTGCTGCATTAGGTATCGGAAATAGTGTTCAGTCAAATACGATTGCTGACGTCATGACGAATAGCTTTAATGTGAGTGGTTTTATTACAGGAATTGTATTGGTCATTTTGATTTCACTCATCATTTTTGGTGGACTAAAACGTATTAGTAACGTTGCAGGTTTCTTTGTCCCAATGATGGCCATTTTTTACATTGGTGCTTCTGTAACGATTTTGATTATTAACTACGATCAAATTTTACCGGCATTCGGTTTAATTTTTAAATATGCGTTCACACCCGTATCTGCTGCAGGTGGTTTTACAGGTATCGTGGTGATGCAAGCCATTCAAAATGGTGTATCTAAAGGGATTTTTTCAAACGAAGCCGGTTTAGGTACTGTCGCATTGATTTCAGGTAATGCTAAAGCCGGACATCCTGCAACACAAGCACTCGTAGCAATGACAGGTACATTTATTGTAACGATTATCGTCTGTACGATGACGGGTCTTGTTCTACTTGTGACGGGTTACTGGGATCCAACAGGCGGCTTATTATCTGGTGTATCACATGATGCCAAATTAGAAGCTGGTGCACTGACAAGTATGGCGTTTGGCGCAAGCTTAGGAACTTTAGGCGAATATGTCGTGTCACTCTCTGTGATTTTCTTCGGATTTTCTACCATTATCGCTTGGTTCGTGTACGGTGCGAAATGTTTTGAATACTTATTCGGTGTAAAATACGTCATGCTTTATGGTGTCATTTATGTTATCGCTACATTCGTCGGTACTGTCGCAAACCTTAAAACAGTTTGGTTATTTGCGGATACTGCCAATGCGATGATGATGATTCCAAACTTAATCGGTATTTTATTCTTATATAAAGTCATTAAGAAAGAAACGGAGTCATATTTCGAACCTAATACACAAATCTATTCAAAATAAAGACGATTTTGAAACTATACGATCTGTAGTTCGTTGGCAGGTCGTATAGTTTTTTACGCACTATGTAGTTATTTGACAGAAACTTCACTAAAAGCCGCTATACAACAGACGAACGTGATAAAATGGATGATAAGTTTTGTCGTTATGCTCAACAATGTAGCTTCGTTTGTCATTATCGATTCAGGGTAAACTGACCTTGAGGTGATAACCATGAAACAACAAGCGATTGAAAAAATCAATCAAGTAATCGAACAGTCACGTATTGGCGTACTTTCTACTGCTGTTAACAATAAACCGAATAGCCGTTATATGATTTTTTATAATGATGATTTAGATTTGTATACGAAAACGAGCCGTTCAACACGAAAATTTGAAGAACTGACACAAAACCCAGATGCACATGTATTATTAGGCTATGAAGAAGGTTTAGGTCAGCCTTATGTAGAAATTGAAGGTCAAGTCGATATCATTACAAACTCTAAAGAAATCGATTGGTTATGGCAAGAACAAGACCGTACCTTTTTTGACTCTAAAAAAGACCCTGATTTAGTGGTGTTACGTATCATTCCATCACATATCACATTGCTGAATAGTGATGATACAGAAACCCCTTTTGAAATTGATGTAAGCCAACTGTAAAGAAAAAGGAAGTGTTTAGATGATTCAACGTTTACAAGAAGTCATGTTGTACGTGCAAGATCAAGAAAAAGCCAAACAATTTTGGACATCACATTTTGATTTCCAAGTCGCATCTGACGAAACGTTTCAAGGCATGCGTGTCATCACGTTAAAGCCAACAGCAGCGGCACAAACAGCCATCGTATTGCAAGATAAAGCAAAAGTTGAAGCAATGGGGATGGGCGTCAATACTGGAACCCCTTCCCTCATGTTCGGTACAACAGATATCGACGCGCTTTATGATGACTTAAAATCAAAAGGCATTCATGTCGGCGAGAAAATGACCTTACCGACAGGCACTGTTTTTAACTTTGCTGACGAAGAAAACAACTATTTTGCAGTCCGCCAAATCGAACAATAATGATAAAAAACACTATTCCTCCACAGTGCATTTTCAATACTTAGCGCTATGGGAAATAGTGTTTTTATTATGTTTTAAAAAATATGCTTGACCTTTACGTTACGTCAACCCTTACACTGACATTATTCCAAAAAGAGAGGAGGTTCAATATGTATACGATTAAAGCTGTATCCCAGCTAACGGGATTATCCACACGTACTTTACGCTATTATGATGAGATCGGGCTTCTCCATCCGAGCAACTATAATGAAGCTGGCTATCGTTTGTACAGTGAACAGGACATTGAGCAATTACAACATATTATGATTTATAAAAGTATGCAATTGCCACTTGATCGAATTAAATCCGTCTTACAAGAAACATCAAGCATTGAAGAAACGCTTAAAAATCATTTGCACTATTTACAACATCAACAAACTCGCATTGCCAAACAAATCAAACTCATCGAAAAACAACTTGGAGGAATTGAAATGTCACAAGAAGAAAAGTTTAGTCAATTAAAAGCTGATACACTCTCAGAAATTAACGCAAAATATGGTGAAGAACTGGCACAAAAATATACGTCAGACCAAATCCAAGCACAACATCAACATTTTGAAAACTTAACACAAGACGTATATCAATCAGCACAAACAGCTGAAGCAACACTATTTTCTTTGTTGAAAACGATCGAGACGCAGAAATTGCCTATCGAGCATCCAACAGCTGAACAAGCCTTTCTCGCACATCAAAGTTGGCTCAAGCACATGGTTCCTAACTATTCAACAGTCTATCATCAACAACTCGCCGACCTTTACATTCAAGACTCACGATTCAGTGCCTATTACCAACAATATGCCGGCGAACAAGCACCCTATATTTTAAACAAACTCATCAAACATTATACGTAAACATAAAAAAAGACGTCATCTTGGTTCTTCCAATTTGACGTCTTTTGATAAACAAGTGCTCTCCATTTTTAATTCATTCCTAGCAAAATTACACACATAGGCGCACTCACCCATCCCTCTCCTTAAGATAAGTCTTTGGTATGCATTAAGGTATCAATTCATAAAATGTTCAGTCAGACTCAATGTGACCATTATTTGTATATCTTAGTCACACATTCACTACTCAAACGCCAAACTCAGATTGCATGAACCTGTGCTCGCTTTCAACATGCAAGTAAAAAATGGATTGCTGAGCTGGGCGAGACTCCTGAGGCATAAAGTTGAAAGCAAAATGACGACTTTCAACCTTAATAGTGGCAACTGTTTAACGCAGTAGCCGTCTGACTTCTCAATGCTTTGAGAAGTCTAGTCGGCCTTGGAACGCGAAGCCCAAAGCGTGCATTCACCCATCTCTCTCCATAAAAAGAGACTTTGATATGCATTAAGATATCTATTTATAAAATGTTCAGTCAGGCTTAATATAAGCGTGATTTGTATATCATTATCGTAAATATTTGAGTATTCACGTTCAAACACAGATTGCAAAAAACGTGCAAGACTCCCGAGGGATAGAGCCGAAGCTGAAAATCCAATTTGGCTTCCATCAAGTGTATGCTTTAATCAAGCCAAATTTAGTTGAAGCAAGGCACCTGGGAAAGCCCTGCACGTTTAAGCAATCTGAAGATGACGACTACCACTAGATATATTCTCAAAATGATACAAACCCAAATCACTCACCTTTAAGCTGCAACTGATACATTTTATAATAAATGCCACCTTTGGCAATCAACGACTCATGCGTACCTCTTTCCACAATCTCCCCTTGATTCAACACTAAAATCTCATCTGCATCTTGAATGGTCGACAAACGATGGGCAATCGCAATCGTCGTCCGTCCAGCACGCATCCGATTCAATGACTGTTGAATCGCTTCTTCCGTCTCAGAATCAATATTGGCAGTCGCTTCATCTAAAATTAAAATTTTCGGGTTAATCGCCATTGTACGCGCAAATGCAATCAATTGACGTTGACCACTTGAAAAGGCACTTCCCTTTTCAATCACTTTATGATCATAACCCCCTTCTAAATTTTCAATAAACTGATCTGCATGAACAAATTGTGCAGCAGCTTTCACTTCTGCCTCTGTCATAGTCGGATGATACAATTTAATGTTAGAAGCAACGGTACCATAAAACATAAACGGATCTTGCAAAACAAGACCAATGTTACGCTTTAAATGTTCATGTGGAAAAAACTTAATCGACTGCCCATCAATCAAAATGTTGCCACGATGAAACTCATAAAAACGCATAAACAAGTTGATAATCGAGCTTTTCCCAGAACCTGTATGACCGACCAATGCAACTGTTTGTCCAGGTTCAACGGTAAATGAAATATGCTTAAGGACATCATGCTCACCGTCATAACTAAATGAGACGTCATCAAAGACGATACGCCCTACTGTAATTTCACTACTGCCTTCTGGTGCTTGTAATGGCGCATGTGTTGGGTTGTCCATCATTTTAAACACACGGCTTGCTGAGACAATAGCTTGTTGGAAAATATTTAAGTTTTGACTGACTTGGTTGACGGGTTCGAAAAAGCGTTGCATGTATTGAATAAATGCATACACGACCCCTGCTGTCACCGTCGTCGAAAAACTTAAAATACCGAAATACGCTAAAATCATCACTGTTGAAAACGTCGACAACATAGTTATTGCTGGGCGTAACAGCATCCCATCTAAGCGAATCGTTTTCATAGAGTATTGATAATGAGATTGGTTGATCGTTTCAAATTCATCTCGTAACCGGGTTTGTTGGTTGAATACTTGAATGATTTTCATGCCTTCAATGGATTCACCGAGTTTCGCATTCAAATCGGATAATCGGCGTCTCGTTTCATAAAAGTAAATCGATGCATATTTACGATAAATAGCAAGGACGATAAAGACGATCGGCGTGAACAGTATCGCGAAAAATGCCATGCGCACGTCGAGCACGAACATCATCGTAAAACTTGCGATAATCATAAAAAATGCGATTAAAAATGATGATAGTACACCTGTAAACATTTCTACGATGGCCTCTGTGTCATTCGTCAAACGGGACACAATACTCCCACTCGGTGTCGCATCAAAAAACTTCATTCCTAAGCGACTAATGCGACGAAAGGCATCGATTCTCAGTTGTTGAATGACTTTAAAGGCTAAATATTGTAAATAATAAATGCTTAAATAGGTAGTCACGGCACCAACGAGTTGGATCCCGATAAACACAGCTAATAAAATGGCGATATCATTACCCGGGAAATATCGAGGTGTTAAATATTGGTCGATAAATATTTTTACTAAATACGGAACTGACATGCTTGAAACGGTGGATAACGTCAACATACTTAAAGTTAAAAAGATCAATTTCTTAAACGGAAATGTATATCGGAGCAGTCGATACAATGTCCGTCCTTGTTCTTTCGTCGTCAATTGGGGATTACTTTCTTGTTGTTTCATTCATGTCACCTCCATTGACTTCACTTTCTAAATCTTGCGTCAACCGACTTTGCATCGCTTGAGATTGGAATGTTTCCGCATACCAGCCATTTTGTTGTAATAACGTTTCATGCGTGCCGCGTTCGATAATTGTACCGTCGCGCATGACAATAATTAAATCTGCATGCATCACCGCACTCATTCGATGGGCCGTAATAATATTTGTTTTGCCTTGACGTTCTTTTTTCAAGTTTCCTAATATCGCCGTTTCAGTTTCGGCATCAACTGCAGACAACGCATCGTCTAAAATCAATACTTGAGGCTCAGTCAATAACGCACGGGCAATGGAAATTCGTTGTTTCTGTCCACCTGATAACGAGACACCACGTTCACCGACGACTGTGTCATACGCTGCGGGTAACGTTAAAATATCTTGGTGAATATGACTCATCGCACTCGCATGATACACCGCTTCATCATCAATATCTGGTTGGCTGAACGCGATATTCCCACGAATCGTTGACGAGAATAAAAAGTGTTCTTGTGGGACATACCCAAACTGTGCACGCAACTTGCGAATATCATAATCACGTATCGGATGATGACCATATTCAATATCTTCAGGGCGCTCTGTATCAAATTCCCGGAGCAATAACCGAATGAGCAAACTTTTTCCCGCACCAGTGTGCCCAACAATACCGACTGTCATCCCTTGTTGAATCGTAAACTGAATGTCGTGTAGACTGGCGTGTGCAGTATCCTCAAACTGAAATTGTTTTAAATTAAACGTTATATCACCAGTCGGAGCATCATCTTGTTGGTAGGTCGTCACAATACCACTTGGCACACTTGCGATGTCTTGGATCCGATCATATGACGCAGACCCTCTTTGAATAATATTAAAGAAAAAGCCCAGTGCAAGCAGTGGCCATACGAGCATCCCTAAGTAAGTTGTGAACGTAATCAACTGGCCAATCGTAATCGAACCATCAATCACCATATAAGCACCAAATACAACGCTCAGTAAATAACTCGCCCCAATGACCAGCTCAATTGTTGGATCAAACAGCGCATCAATTTTAGAAACGACTAAGTTTTTCGCAACAACACGATCACTCAATTCGCGGAAGTCATTTTCGTCTTCTACTTCATATCCGAATGATTTCGTCACTTTTACACCAGCGATACTTTCTTGCGTTTTGTCATTCAATTCACTAAAAGCGCCTTGTGCCTCTTTAAAGCCTTGATGCAATAAACGACCGTAATAACTTGTTGAAATGACAAGGATTGGGAGTGGAATCATCGCAATGAGCGTTAACTTAGGACTAATCGTTAAAAACATCATTAATAATGTAATGCCACCTGTAATCATTGCTTCTGATATCGTCATGACACCAATACCCGCCGTATTTTGTACTGCACGGATATCGTTTGTCGCATGAGCCATCAAGTCACCTGTCCGATATTTTTGATAAAATGAAGGACTCATTTGTGTGTATTTATCGTACAATTGTTCTCTTAAAATACGTCCTAATTTAGCACTTGCTCCGAATAAGCGGGTGCGTAAAAAGTAACGCAAACCATAGACGATTAAGCCCACTGAAAAAATGATGAGCAAATACATCGTCAAATTTTGCGGCGTTAATGTCTTCGCCGTAATATGGTCGATGACAAAGCCGATAATTTGTGGGGGAACTAAACTTGATAATGCCGCAATCAACAACGCAAATAACGCTGTCACATAACGCCATTTCTCTTGTTTTAGAAACCACCCCAATTGTTTAAAAACTTTCATGCTGTCACCTGCTTTCGGTTCTTCCGTGTCTATACTTACAATTGATGATGTAAGTCTTTAAAAATACCATTCATTTGACCATGTTGGCAATTTTGCTGTTTTTAGCAATTGTCATCACACACGTATACCACACGCTGCTGCAACAACTTCCACGATATGCTTCACTGCCACACGTTGCGTTAGTCCTTCTCGTTCAACGCCTAACTTCATCTGTAAGTGACAGCCTGGGTTCGACGTAATAATCAACTCAGGTCGTGCTTGTTTGACGTTTTGCATCTTGTCATCCAAAATCTGCATCGACGCATCATAATGAATCAAATTATAAATGCCTGCCGAACCACAGCACATATGTTGTGACGGCATGTCGATAAGCGTCAAACCTGGTACTGCTTTTAATACATTTTCCGGTGCTTCAAATACCTTTTGCACATTTTCTAAATGACACGACGGTTGATAAACTGCGCGATAAGCAACTTCATGTGTCAATTTCAAGTCAATTTGTGCCATCAACTCTGAAATGTCACGCACTTTTGCTACAAATTGTTCCGCACGCTCACGCCAATGTGTGCCTTTGTCAAACAACAAATGATATTCCTTCAATGCCGCACCACAACCTCCTATCGTATTCACAATATAATCGAAATCATATTGTTCATACGCTTCAATATTCGCCTTCGCAAGTGCAATCGTATGTGCTGTTTCACCTGCATGATGTTGAAGCGCACCACAGCATGTTTGTTGCGGAACATTGATCACATGGACATCATGTTGACGCAAAATCTTCATTGCGAGCGTATTCACTTCACTGAAAAAGGCATCCATCATGCAGCCTTGAAAAAAGCCCACTTTCATTTGATTCGGTTTTCTTAGGTCATGCGTTTCAGTAATCGGATGACCGAGGCGTATCGGCGGTAATATTTTTTGAAGCGCTTGATACTTAGGAAATGACTTTAATACTTTGGTCGCTGTAACAGCTTTTTCGATACCTGTACGTTGATAAAAATAGAGGCCTTTATTCACGAGACGTAGTGCCTTTTTATTTTTAAGTAATCCTTCAAATGCAACCGTGCGCATTACTTTTTCAACCGGCGATTGTGGACGTGTTTCATGAAGTACTTCAACTGCCGAACATAAAATGTCACCATAGCGGACATGCGTCGGACAAATCGTTTCACACGCACGACATCCTAGGCACAAATCAATCCCTGACGCCATATCTTCTAACATAATTTTTTCTTCCGCAGCCATTTTCACTAAATTGATACGCCCACGTGGAGAATGCTTTTCACTTTTAAATGACACATACGTTGGACATACCGGCAAACAATAACCACACTGTACACAGTCAAACGTCGCTTGATAGTCTAAACGGTCTTTTAAGTTAGTCGTCATGGTTTAACACCAACTTTGTTTCACCTTCTGCCGGAAAAATTTTCCCAGGATTGAGACGATGATCCGGATCTAAAGCATCTTTAATCGCTTTTTGAAATGCCAAACTTGCTGAGTCAAACTCACGTGTCATAAACGGCTTTTTCATCATGCCAATACCATGTTCCCCAGAAAGTGTACCTCCTAACTGGATGGCATAGTCAAAAATTTCTTCAACCGCACGCTCTACATTTTTCACCGCTTCAGGATCACGCATGTTCGCACTAATCGTCGGATGCAAATTGCCATCACCCGCATGACCAAATACGACTAAATTCAAATCGTACTTTTGTTTAATTTCATCAATTTTTTCAAACATATCTGGAATTTTACTTAACGGTACAGTCGCGTCTTCTGAAATTTTAGTAAAGCCACTTTCCACAACAGCAGGTGACACTGCTTTACGCACTTGCCACAGTTCTGCTTCTTGTGCTTTGGACGCTGCAATGTCAACACGATGGACACCGATTTCAGCGAGCGCCGATTTAATAATGCCGAGTTCCTTTGATAAAATGGCTTCATCGCCGTCCACTTCGACTAAGAGTACCGCTGCTGCATCTCTCGGTAAATCCAATCCCGCATAATCAACCACTTTGTTAATCGCATGATGGTCTAAAATTTCCATTTTGGATGGACGAACACCTGACGTTAAAATTTTAGAAATCGAACGGCCAGCTGAACTAAGGTCCTCAAAGACAATCAGAGCCGTTTGTGTCGCTTGCGGTTTCGGTATGAGTCGCAATGTCGCTTCAGTAATAATACCGAGCGTCCCTTCTGCACCAATCAACAATTTCGTTAAATCATAGCCCGTTACATTTTTAATCGTATTACCCCCTGTGCGAATAATATCCCCTTGCGCCGTAACCACTTCTAAACCAATCACATAATCCTTCGTTACACCATACTTTACACCATGTGGCCCCCCTGCATTTTCAGCTAAATTACCACCAATCGTACAAACGGATGAAGATGAAGGATCGGGTGGATACATGAGTTGATGTTGCGCTGCCAACGCATGAATATCCGCCGTTTTAACACCTGGTCGCGTCTTAATGATTAAATCATCTGGATAAATCGTCACCTCGTCATTCCATTGTGAAAAATCAAGGACAATCCCGCCATGTACCGGCAACGAGCCCCCTGACAAATTCGTTCCAGCACCTCTTGGATAAATCGGTAAATCATACACATTCGCTAGTTTTACAATTTGTTGCACTTCTTTCGTTGCTAGCGGTTGCGTCACAAAATCAGGTAAATACTGTCCAAACGAACCATCATACCCGTATGACACCCGTTCAGCAATATCGACAAACACCCGCGTTCCCACAATATCACGCAATTTTTGTTCAATTTCAAACAGTTGTTCCTGTTGCATTGAAATCCCCCCTATTCTTGCTAGATGTCGGAATATTTCGATAAAGTTGTCATTTTCTATTCTAGCATAATTTCAAAAATGTAACATGGCGAATATATTTACAAATGAAAATAAACAGTTTGATACAAAGTCGTGTTATGAAGGTAGCCAACGCGCATATGCGACATTGATGAAGGCGTATGTTAAGCTAGTACAAAAGAGAGGAAAAGAGGAGAAATCATGTCAAAATTTGATCATGTGCAACCACCTGAAAATTTTGCACGTCACCATAAAACATTAATCGTTACGACACGTTATCAATTTACAAGTGATAATCGCATTTACTTTTCAGATACGCAACATGTTGATTTGGAAAACCATACGTATACACTTGAGGTCGAATTATGGTCTAAAACAGATGAACATGGCATGGCAGTCGATTTTAAAGATATTGATAAAGTGTACCGTGAACATTTGGAACCCTTATTAGATGGTCAATTAATTAATGATACATTGCCAGATATGAATACGACTGTGGAAAATATCGCGCATTGGATTTGGTTACGTTTTAATGAATATTTGCCAGAAGGTGTGTCACTGAATACCATTGCGTTATACGAGACACCTGAACAAGGTATAAAATTAACACGTAATATTATGGCGCAGTAAGGTCATATCTATTTTCATACATGACAATGACTGAATGAGGATTATACGCGTTTGAGAACACAAATAAGACTGGCATTTAAGCAATGGGCGCTTAAATGTCAGTCTTATTTTTATCGGGACTTCACTCAATTCATTTTGAGAAACGCATTTCATCTCACAACATTCCCAATGATATATGTTGGATATACATCTTTTCAGACAAGTTTTAGTTTGCGCTATGTCTAATATAGGCAATAGATGACTGAACTGAAATGATACCTTTTCAGTCCAAGTCATCATCGCCGTAATGAGGAGACAACATTTAAAAAATTGGAGGTCGGTCTCACTCTTTTGTTTTTGAATTACGATAAATTATTCTGATTTGTTGCTGTCAATCCATTTTTTCAGTCTTGCATCAATAGTTTGTACTTTACCACTTCTGAAACCTTGTGTCGTCTCAGTAGCGTACAATATGCCTAAAAATTGACCATCTCCTAAAAACACACCAGACCCTGACTGCCCTGGTGATGCAGGCATAGTGGTACTTAACTCTCTAGTAACTGGATTAACTTTTGTAATAACGCCTTCACTTTTATATTGCTTCGTTTCACCTTTATCACCAGGATAACCGTAACTGTAGACTTTTGTTCCTATTAATGCGTCAAGTTGATCTTTAGTATAAGCAACAATTTCTGTCTTATACCCTTTAATATAATACTTATACGCGTCACTTTTATCTTTGTCTTCGCCTTTGATAATAGCAATATCATCTGCTGGGTCAGGTAGATATGTGCTAATATTCATCATTCCAAATGGTGTCTGTATCCCTGATTGTCCTGGATATACCGCACCGATATAACCTGTTTTTTTCTCATTACCTGCACAATGTTTTGCGGTTAACCACGTATTGGAGTTAATTAAAACAGCGGAACAATAAAGTGAGTAGTTAGGATCATATCTTGCATTTAATCTTCCATTTGGATCTGTTTGCGTATCCACTAAAGTCTGAGTCCCAGGTTGAGGTCCTTGAGCAAGTGCATTACTGAATGTTAACATAGGCAGCAAAAAACATAAGCAGAGTATGATTGAAATTTTCCGTATCATTTTCATTCCACCTTTACTTTTTAGATTTTCAACAACATACAGCATATGCTTTTAAAACTTAACTAAAGCTTGTCATGACATCTCTATCATATACTTATTACATATAAATTGTAATACTATATCATAAGTAAATATTTCAAAATAATGAACTTTACGTATAACAACTTATTAAATTTATTATAAACATACCGGGATACAATTCACAAAATACAACACATTATATTCAACATTCACTTTGAAGTGTTAATTTTATTTTGATAAATTTAACAATCTACATACTTTCGTGCGATTCACCTAGCTTCTTCAATTTTTTAGCTATATCAAAAACAAAAAAAAAGGCAAAACCTCTTTAAATAGAAGCCTTGCCTCATTTTTACTTATCATTTGTAGCTATAGTTTATACCAAAGATTTAATTAGCTTTGTATTTTTCAATCCAGTTTTTCAATCTATCATCAATTGGGTGAATCTTTGCAGTTAAATAACCCAGTTTATTTTCAGTTGCATAGAGTACACCTAAAAAATGACCGTTTTCTAAAAATACGCCAGAGCCTGATTGTCCCCCTTCTGCAGGCATTGTCGTGCTCAGCTCATGCGTCACTCGATTGTAATTCGTTATCGTTCCCGTACTTTTGTATTGTTTAAATCCTCCTTTGCCACCAGGATAGCCATAACTATAAATTTTTTGTCCTACTAGTTTTGGTAAATCAGCTGGATTATAAGCATATATTATCGTGTTATACCCTTTAATATAATATTTATAAGACCACGATTTATCTCTCTCTGTCCCCTTAATAATCGCAATATCATCAGCACCATCTGGTATATAATGACTAATGAGCATCATGCCAAAAGGTGTTGACCACCCTGATTGTCCCGGATACACTTCACCAATATAACCTGTTTGTTCTTTACTTCCTGCACAATGTCTTGCGGTTAACCACATACTTGTTGTAATCAATACCGCAGAACAATAAAGTTTATTGCTCGGATCGTATCTCGCATTTAACCTACCATTTGGATCCGTAGTCGTATTAACTAAAGTTTGAGTCCCTGGAGGCGGTCCATCTTTAGCACTGACGCTACTGAGTGTGAACATTGGCATTAAGAAACACACGCCTAAAACCATTAAAATTTTTTTCTTCATTTTTACTCCACCTTTGTTTAGTTTTCTTGCATCAAACTGCTGAATATCCCTTTAAAAATAATGTCACAAAATGTACTACTTCTTAATAATATACTTTTTACACTACAAAAAGAATAGAATATCGTTTATAAATGTCACAATTTTCAAAACTTTATGTATGACAATCTTTTAAGCTTATTATCAATAAACATCCTACAATGCACACGATGATACGAATGATGCGATATTCATTTATCTTTATACCGGTATAATATTAAACAACTAGTAATAACTTAATTATCACTTTTAAAATAACGATTGATGTCATAGCCAAGCTCAGCATTGACGAGTCGAGACAAGTCCCCTAGGAAAGTGTCACCCTAGAAGCAATCTAATAAATCACCAACACCATCATAAATTAAAAAAAGCATGCGAAAGAATTTTAAAATCCCTTCACATGCTTTCAAACTACGCACCTTCTATTATATTTTGAACGACTTCAAATAATGCACTTTCCGTCATCACTTTTGCGGTCGGTGCTTTCGTCATGTCTGTTTGTGGGCGATTGCGTCGGTTATACCAAATGGTTTTCCAACCGACTTGCATGGCGCCTAAAATGTCGTTATCAAAATGGTCACCAATAAAGTAGGTCTCACTCGAATCGACTTCCAACTGTTTGCCAACTGTTTCAAATATCGCTGGGTCTGGTTTAGACAAGCCGAGCTCAGCTGACACAAACATATTCGAATCTGGAATGTATTGATTGAGTCCTAAAGCTTTAATTTTAGCACGTTGACGGTCTGACTCCCCATTTGTCAGTAAACCTAATTTGACGTCTTTCTCAACTAAATACTCCAACATTTCAATAATCGTATCTGACAATTCGATATGTTGTTGCGCGTACTCATAATCACGTTGAAACGCCCGTGCTTTTTCTTCAGGCAACGCAATGTCAAAGTCCGCGACTGCACGTGTGATACGTACAACATGCATGTCAGGAACCGACAATTTTCCTGTTTGTGTAGCTTCGAATAATTCTTCGCTGTATAAACGAAAATGACGATACAGTCTTTCTACACCGATATCCGTATCACCAAAATGGCGATAATAGGCATATTCAAATCCCGATAATTGATCATATAATGTATCATCTAAGTCAAAAATCATCACTTTATTCATATTCAGCACCTCTTTATCTCAAAACTCAGTCATGTAAGTATCATTTTTATACTGACACTTATTATATAACGCGTGTGTCTGAATGAATAGCGTTTGAACTTCACTACCTGCTCAATGAATTACTGTGCAGCTTGACTTACGCTGTCGAGTGCCTCACGAATCGTCGTTAAATATGTTTTCGTTGCTTCGATGCCTTCTTCATTAAAACGACGGACAATTTCACTGCCAATGATAA
This sequence comes from Staphylococcus cornubiensis, assembly GCF_900183575.1. Lineage (GTDB taxonomy): Bacteria > Bacillota > Bacilli > Staphylococcales > Staphylococcaceae > Staphylococcus > Staphylococcus cornubiensis. Next base: position 31,323 of record NZ_FXUZ01000002.1, on the reverse strand, counting down.
TGCCGTCCGCCACCTCGGTAATATCTTTTACATGTTCAGGTGTGCGAATACCAAAGCCCGCCATGACCGGAACAGAACTATGCGCTTTAATGTCTAAAATATTTTGTTTCAGTTCAGGGTGGAAATTGCCATTTTGACCGGTAATTTGGTTCATCGTAATCGTATAAATGAACCCTTCTGCTGCTTGTGCGATACGTTGACGACGTTCAGGTGCGGCAGTCATCGCGATGAGTGAAATCAATTTCAACTGTCTTTCCGGATATCGCGCTTTGAACTGCTCGATATATTCAAATGGCATGTCAGGAATGATTAAGCCTTCTACACCGGCCGCTTCAGCTTCAGCCATAAATGCCGCTTCTCCATACGTTTCAATCGTGTGATAATACGTCATTAACAAATAGCGCGTGTTCAATTCGTCCTTTACTGCTTTCAGTTGATCAAAAATTTTCTGTGCCGTCATGCCTGCTCGAATTGCCGCTTGACCTGCTTCCATAATGATTGGACCATCTGATACGGGGTCAGAAAAGGGAATACCGATTTCGACATAGTCCGCACCCACGTCATCCAATGCTTTCAGTTGAGCAATAAAATCGGGACCGCCCATAATGTACGCAACGAATTGTTTCTTCTGCATATTTAATACTCCTTTCCTTCCATATAATTTTTAATCGTTTCCATGTCTTTATCTCCACGACCAGATACTGTCACGACGAGAATGTCATCTTGATTCATTTGTGGCGCTAACTTTTCCACATAACTTAACGCATGTGCACTTTCGATAGCCGGAATGATTCCTTCTGCTTTTGTAAAACGTACGAGTGCATCCATCGCTTCAGTATCGTCAGCTGTGACATAATCCACGCGGCCGATATCGTGATAATAACTATGCTCGGGACCGACACCCGGATAATCTAAGCCAGCTGAAATCGAGTGTGCTAATTTAATTTGGTGGTTGTCATCTTGAATTAAATACATTTTCGTGCCATGTAACACACCTTTTTTCCCTTTATTAATCGCTAATGAATGACGTTCTGAATCAACGCCTTCACCCGCTGCTTCTACCCCGTACAATTTCACTGACGCGTCTTCTATAAATGGATAAAATGTACCGATTGAGTTGGAACCTCCGCCAACGCATGCGACAACAGCATCGGGTAAACGACCTTCTTTTTCTTGAAGTTGTGCTTTTATTTCATCCCCAATGACACGTTGGAAATCACGTACCATCGTTGGAAATGGATCTGGTCCTAATGCTGAACCAAGTAAATAGTGCGTATCGTCGACATGTGCGACCCAATATTGTAACGCTTTGTTCACGGCATCAGATAATGTCCCTTGTCCGTCTGTCACCGGTACGACTTCCGCTCCGAGTAACTCCATACGAAAGACATTCAACTGCTGACGACGGATATCTTCTTCTCCCATAAAGACAACGAGCTCCATATCAAATAATGCGGCAATCGTTGCACTTGCGACACCGTGTTGGCCCGCCCCTGTTTCAGCGACCAACTTTTTCTTACCCATTCGTTTTGCGAGTAGAGCTTGACCAATCGCATTATTAATTTTATGTGCGCCGGTATGATTCAAATCTTCACGCTTCAAATAAATTTTCGCACCGCCCAACGCTTTCGTATAAGAATCCGCATACGTCAGTGGTGTTTCGCGTCCGACGTAATGTTTTAAATAATGATGATATTCGCGTTGAAATTCAGGGTCATGTTTAGCCGCTTCATATGCTGCTTTTAATTCATCAATCGCAGGTACGAGGGTCTCTGGCACGTATTTCCCACCATACTCCCCGAAAAATCCGTTTTGATCTGCTTCTAATTGTATTTTTTTCATCTTCATTCTCCTTTCAAAACTTTTGCAATGTGTGCCATTTTGAATTTATCTTTTTGCCCTTTAGCCATTTCAATTCCACTAGCAATGTCTACTCCCGCAATATGAGGGTAGCCTTGGATTAGTTGCTGTACATTATCACTGTTCACGCCACCTGCCACGAGATAGTTCGATGTCGACAATTGTTGTAAAGTGCGCCAATCAAACACTTCACCTGTCCCACCAAAACTTTGAGATGGCGTATCAATGAGTATCCGATCGACAATATTTTGATACGTTTCAATGTTGTCACTTAAATGTTCATCTGCAGGGATGGCTTTAAATAATTGAATGTCAGGATAACGTGCTTTGACTGACCGGATCATCTCTATTGATTCGTTACCATGAAATTGAATTGTATTAATCTCGGTTTGTTCAATCATATCTTCAAGTTCCGCCATCGTTGCATTGACCGTTACAGCTACCCGATCTATCGTTTGTGGGACGAGCGATGTCAGTTTTTGAAGTTGCGTTAAATCAACGTAGCGGGCACTTTTCGGATATGTGATAAAACCAATCGCTTGCACGTCATGTTGTATTGCATCACGGACATCATCTTCTTGTGTAAAGCCACAAAATTTCAAATACATGTTACACCTCTTTAGTTAATTTAAAGCTTTGTAATTGTGCTTTCGGATCATCGGCTTTCATTAATGTTTCACCGACGAGTATACCTACAACCCCTGTTGGCACGAGCGTCTCAATATCTGATACCGTCTTAATACCACTTTCTGAAATATAGTGAATATTCGGCTCACGCGCTGTTAAAATTTGTCCGGTATGATGCACGTCTGTAGTAAAGCTTCTTAAATCACGATTATTCACACCGACAAGTTGGGGTTGAATTTGATGCGCACGTGCAAGTTCTGCTTGGTCATGCACTTCCACTAACACTTCTAAACCGAGTGCTGTCGCATAATCATACAAACGGGCTAATGCTTCGTCTGTTAAAATATTGACAATGAGTAAAATAATGGACGCACCTGCTTTTTTCGCAACATCGATTTGTCGTTCATCAATCATAAAGTCTTTACATAATACGGGGACATCAGTTTGTTGAGTTAAAGCCGCAAGTCTTTCGTAACTCCCACCAAAATACTTTTCATCCGTTAAAATCGATATCGCTGACGCACCGCCTGTTGTGTACAGTCGCAATTGTTCTTGTAAATTGCGTTCTGGTATATCCGAAACAGTCGGGCTTTTTGACTTGATTTCAGCGATCACACCGATTGTATGGTCATTTTCAAATTGTTCCGCTAGAGTGGGCTTATGCGAGACATCCACTTCTTCTAAACTGTCCAGCAATCTTTCATAATAACCTTCATCGAGTAATTGCTTTTTATATACAACAATGTCATCTAATATCGTCATACGACTACACCTCTTGCTTGTTCATATTGTTTAAATGCTGCTCCTGAATCAATACATGTGGCTGCATGGGCAATGCCTGCTTCAATCGTGTCGACAATTTCAGCTGTGTAAAATGCAAGACCCGCATTAAGTAATACTACGTCTCTTCTTACAGATTGGTCCGTACCATTTAAAATGTTCAGTGTTATTTCCATATTTTCCTCTGGTGTGCCGCCTTGAAGTGCTTCATCTGGTGCATAACGCAATCCATAATCTGTCGCATTCACTGTATATTCACGAATCCCTGTTGTTTGATCCATTTCAACGATTTGATTGTCACCCGATAACGTCGCTTCATCCATACCATTTGCACCATGAATCACAATCGCTCTTTTGCGTCCTAAACGTTGTAACACTTCGGCAATTTTCGTCATTCTTGTCGGATCAAACACCCCCATCGACTGATAATCTAGCGCAAACGGATTAATCATCGGACCGACCAAATTCAAAATCGTAGGACGTCCTACTTTAACGCGAACAGGTTGCATATTTTTCATCACAGGATAAGATTCTGTCGCACTGACAAAGGCTAAATGTGTATCTTTCAACTGTTGCACAACGGATTGTACAGGTGTAGTTGATACACCCATCGCTTGTAAAATATCCATACCACCTGATTGTGACGTCACGCTTTTATTCCCATGCTTAACGACTTCAATCCCTCCACTTGCGACAACAAATGATACAGTTGTCGAGATATTGAAACTGTTTGAACCATCGCCACCTGTACCACAAACACACATACTACCTGGATATTGTGGTTGTTCACTGTACATCGTATGAATCAAGTTTTCACATAACGCATACAATTCGTCTGATGTTTCACCTTTCATTGTGTATGCTACGAGCAATGCCACTTTATCTTCTAACAGCGTCGTTTCAGATAATAACGTCGCTACAAATTGTCCCATTTCTTCATGATTGAGTGCTTCAAAATTCATCATTTTATTCAGTAACGTCATGTGTCAACACACCTTTCTTAACGATTGCTAAAAAGTTTTCTACAATGCCTGCTACAGCGATACTTGCAAATGATTCTGGATGATATTGAATGCCATAATGCGGTCGTACTTGATGTTCAAAAGATTGAATACTATCACTAGTTCTTCCTGTAATATGAATATCTTGCGGTAGCGTTTTTTCTTCACAAATGAGCGAATGATAACGCATAATATCAGAATGTTCTGAAATCCCTTTATATAACAATGTTGGCTTTTCAAATTGTAACGTATCAATTTTGCCATGCATGACTTTTTCAGCGACGACGACTCGGCCTCCATAATACCGGTACAATGCTTGTGCACCGAGACAAATACCTAAAATCGGAACATTTTTAAAGTGTTCAATAATATCATGGAGTCGGGTCGTATCATCGGGATGTCCTGGCCCTGGTGAAATGACGAGTGCATCTGGTTGAAGGTCAAACAATGTATCATCATCAGGATATTTCACGACGACCTCTTCCCGTAGACGAAACATATCAACTAAGTTATAAGTGAATGAATCATAATTATCGATAACTAATATCATAGTGTGACCTCCAATAAACTTTTTGCTTTCAGTTGTGTTTCTGCTAATTCTTTTTCTGGAATAGAATCATAGACGACACCACACCCCGCTTCAGCATGGACATAGGTCTCATCAATGACCATCGTACGAATCGCAAGTGCTAAATCTAACGTATGATCACAATTAATATAACCGACACCACCACTATAAACGCCGCGCTTCAACGGTTGTGTCTCATAAATACGTTGAATCGCACGCAATTTTGGTGCACCTGAAACCGTTCCAGTTGGTAGTAGGCTCGCGATTACATCAATAGGAGATAGGCTCGCGTCCACATCACCAATCACTTCACTCACAATATGCATCACATGTTCATAACGTTCAATCGTCATCAATTTCGTCAATTCCAAGCTTCCTGGTCGCGCAATTCGCAAAATATCATTTCGTCCTAAATCCACGAGCATCCGGTGTTCACTTAATTCTTTTTCATCACTCAACAAGGTTGCTGCCAATTGTTGATCTTCCTCATCAGTGCTCCCTCTTTTTATCGTGCCTGCAATGGGATTCGTCATTACTTTGCCTGCTTTCACTTTGACAAAGCTTTCAGGAGAACTACCTACTAAAATTGGACCGCCCATGTTGAAATAAAACATGTATGGACTTGGATTGTTCCGTTTCAATTTTTGATATAACTGATACGTTAATGGATACAACGCTGTACCAAAATGATGTGCGTAACGATAAATGCGTGATGGCACGACTTGGAACATATCTCCTTGTTGAATACGTGCTTTAAATTGCTTCACCTGTTCGATAAATGTTGCCTCGTCTAGGTTCGGTTCAATAACTTTTTCTGGCAAATGAGGGACCGTTGTCGTTTCAAATAACTCAATCTGTTCAAATTCAGCAATCATTTTATCTAAACGTGCATGCATTTCACTTTCCGCCTCTTCAGAAAATAGATTTGTCGCAATCACGTAAATTTGTTCTTTATAGTGATCAAATACATAAACCGACTCAATCATATGAAAATGCACATCATTCGTTGTCCCCGCTGCTGGATATTGTTGTAACACTGGAAACGCATGTCGCACTAAATCAAAACTACAATAACCTACAAACCCTGAAATAAAAGGCAATTCTTCAAGTTCTGGTTCTGTAATATGTGCATGATACTGTCCAACAAAAGCTTTCAATTGTTCAAACGGTTTTGTTGTTTCTTGAATCGTTTGATGAGGGGTCCAAATTGTTAATTGTGATTCTGTTAAAGTGACTTCACCATAGGCATCAAAAGCGACTACAGAATATCTCCCTTTCGTTTGTGAAGTTGTCGCACTTTCCAATACAATTTTATGTTGACGATGTCGTGCTAAGGTTTCTGGATTTATCGGTGCGTCTAAAACGCGATAGACAATGTTCATTTGGATCCTCCTTAAATTTTGAAAATAAAAAACGCGCATGATTGCCCTTCCAAAAAGGACGCTCACACGCGGTACCACCTTTGTTAACAGCATTGCTACTGTTCACTTTAAAATATCATTCAGTTGGTTGCTTCAAGTAAGACCCAATTCATTTGAGGTCGGTATAGACTCGCATCAACCGTCTATTTTCTGGAACTACCGATTGTTCAAATTACTTATTCTTACCTCACAAATTTTGTTAGTTTGTTTAATCAGTGATTGTTTCACCGTTTTTCGTTTTCCATGCGTATGTGAGTGGCGGTCGTCCTTCACTGAAAGGTAGGCCGCCACTTCAAAATCAAAGTGATACGGCTATTTCATCAATGATTGAATGCACTTCTCGCTTTAACCTTTATTGCTCGTGCTGTGATATCAAAAAACACCACGGCATACGTCTCTTCTTTAAGGACGCGTTACCGTGGTGCCACCTTAGTTAACATGGATTTAAATCTCATGTTCGCTCTTTTAAGTCACATTCAATTGGTCGTATATTGCGATTGCCCAATTCATCTCTACGCTGTGCTAACTTACATCAACCGTTAGCTTTCTGTATGCTACAGCCGTAAAAACTACTTATCAATCATACGATTTTTTAAGTTACCCAACACTATACATGCATTTAAATAACATGTCAACAGTGAAACTTCATCATCTACAACTTATTATTTGTTTTGAGCAGCGAATGCTTTAGAAATTTCGTTAAGGTTTGAAGGTGCATCTAATACATCCATGTGTACTTCTACAACATGCATTGTATCAGGGTTTTGATCGATTTTATCCATTGCTGCTTTTAATTCGTTAGCTGTTTTTACATCGTATGTTGGGATGTCTTTGTTACCGAATAATGCTGGTAATAATTTGTAGTCCCACATTTGAATGTCGTTATATTTCGCATTTTCACCGTGGATTTTTTTCTCTACAGTGTAACCGTCATTGTTAATAATAAAGATGACTGGGTTTAAGTTTTGACGAATCATTGTAGACATTTCTTGTGCTGTTAATTGTAATGAACCGTCACCAATTAATAATACGTTACGACGTTCTGGTGCTGCGAGCATTGTACCTAATGTTGAAGGTAATGTGTAACCGATTGAACCCCATAAAGGTTGACCGATAAATGTTGTACCTTCTTGAAGTGCTAAACGGTATGCACCAAAGAATGATGTCCCTTGTTCACCTAATACGACGTCACCTTTACGCAAGAAGTTTTGCATTAAGTTAAAGTAGTTTTCTTGTGTTAATGGTTCATCGTTAAGCACTGCAGCTGATGCTTCTGGCCATTGATATTGAGGGAAGTCACCTTCGTATTTGAAATCAATACCGTTTAATGCTTCGATAATTTCAGCTAATGATGGTTCAGTTGTAGTGTAATCGCCTACTTTGACATCACGTTGATTTAAAATAATTGTTGCTTCATTCGTAAATTTTTGTGAGAAACCTGCTGTCGCTGAGTCTGTCAATTTTGCACCTAAAGTGATGACAAGATCGCTACCATCTACATAGTTACGGATGCTATCTTCTGCAATTTTACCGTCGTATACCCCCATATATTGTGCGCTTTCTTCGTTAAATGAACCTTTACCAAGTGATAATTGTGCAACTGGTAAATTTAATTTTTCAGCTAATTGTTGTACTTCTTTTTGTAAACCATAGCTGTTGATTTGATGACCGACAATGACAGTCACTTGTTTTGCTGCTTTTAATTTATCCGCTACTTTTTCTACCATTGTTGAAAGATCTTCTGTTTTACGAGTTTCAGGATATTCAACTTCATCTGGCACTTCGATTTCTTTTGCTGCGATATCAATTGGTAAGTGTACATGTACCGGACGTTTTTCTTCCATAGCTACTTTAATAATACGTGGAATTTCTGTTAAAGCATTGTCTTCAGATAATACAGTTTGTGTTTCTGTAATTTGTGCATACATTTTTTGGTAATCATCAAAGTTACCGTTACCTAAAGAGTGGTGTACATATTTTTTAGCTTTTTCAACAACTGTTGTAGGGGCACCTGTAATTTGAATCACAGGCACATTTTCTGCATATGATCCTGCAATACCATTTACTGCACTTAATTCACCTACACCAAAAGTTGTGACCATTGCTGCGAGTCCGTTAATACGTGCATAACCATCTGCTGCATAACTTGCGTTTAATTCGTTAGTATTACCGACCCATTCAATTGTATCGTGCGCTTCGATATCGTCTAAAAATGTTAAGTTGAAATCACCAGGCACACCAAAGATTTTATCTACGCCTTGTTTTGCGATTTCGTCTATTAAAAATTGTCCTACTCGTTTTTTCATTTTAACCCCGTCCTTTTCTCTTGTTTTGATTACAATTTACATTTTATACCTCAATTTTATATAAGTCAACAATATTGACCTTTAAGATTTGAAAAGCTATTGAAAAACCGTTTTGATACGCCTATACTTGAGGACAAACGGGGTTGAAAGCACGATTAAGATAACTTCATTTTTTCATTCCGCCCTCTTTTTTCTTACTATTAACAATACGCGCGTCACGCAAATATCGTTATTTTTACATTGACGTCACGTATTTTGTCAGGTGCATCACATGTTGCTATGTCATTTCACGAAAGGATCGATTGCTATGTCAAAAGTTAAAGGATTACTCCTTACGCTTACTATCGCTATTATCGCTACAATCTTAGGTCACTTTTTTCCAATTGTAGGAAGTGCTATTTTTGCAATGCTCATTGGCATGATTTTGAATAATACAGTTTCCTTACCCCAATCATTCAAACCAGGCATTCAGTATAGTAGTAAAAAGATACTCCATTACAGCATTATTTTGCTCGGTTTTACACTCAGTTTTCAATCTATCGGGACAGTCGGGCTCAAGTCACTTCCTATACTCATTGTGACACTGCTTGTTGCATTTATCGTTGTCACATTATTAGTGAAGTTATTCAAGATTGATTTACATACGGGTATTTTAATCGGTGTTGGTACGTCTATTTGTGGAGGTTCAGCGATTGCCGCAACGAGTCCTGTCATTAAAGCGAAAGACAATATTATCGCTTTTAGTCTTTCGACGGTGTTTTTATTCAACTTAATCGCGGTCATCATTTTTCCACCGATTGGCCATTTCTTTCATATGAGTCAAGAAGCTTTTGGTTTTTTCAGTGGAACTGCGATTAATGATACATCGAGTGTCGTTGCAGCAAGTGCGCTATACGGTTCGAAAGCACTTGAAGTGGCAACCATTGTCAAATTAACACGTACACTCTTTATCATTCCAATCACGATAGGACTTGCGTTTTGGATGGCCAAGCGTCAACAAACGACATCAGACGGTGGACAGCGCCGAAAATATTTTGATATGATTCCAAACTTTATTATTTGGTTTATCGTAGCCTCACTCATCAGCACTGTTTTTAACTTTTCTGATGGCGTCATTGCGATTTTCAAACAAGCTGCACTCTTTTTCATTACGATTGCACTTGCGGGTGTAGGTTTATCAGTAAAATTCAGTCAATTTAAGCAAGCAGGCATTCGCCCGATATTGTTAGGCTTAATGACTTGGGCTGCTTTAATTGTGACAAGTTTAGTCATTTTAGCCATGATTGGTATGCTTTAAATACTTTCAAGGGAGAGACATACTGTGCAAAAGCACTATGAGTCCTCCCCCTTTTTTCAGTCACCCTTCTTCTTAAAAAACGTTGATTTGACGCCATTCTTCATTTTACAACCTCTCTTTTACACCCAAAAAATACCACACATTTTTACAAAACATTTTAAATAAGAAAATTTTCCCTTCCCTACTTTAAAATTTAATTCGTATTGTTATAATATAAAATAATGTAACTTTTCCCTCGTCATCATAACTAAAATACACAATTAATAATATATAACTTCTAAGATAATTAGATATAAATTTGCATAAGAAGTAAAATGTGCTTTATTATAAAAGAATAGATAACACTAAAAAAAGAAAGATTGAATTGCATCTTTACATTGTTATTCAGAGAAAACATTGTTCTAAAAAACTTAATGAAAAGATTTCGGTAAACTTATTACAATTAATTCTTTCTATGATATGATATATACATTTAATAAGACTCATGACAAAATTAAGCGTAATAGGACAAAAAAGTTATATTCTAAAATCTTTTCTGATTGTGATTTAGAAAATATCATGTCGTTTCAAAAATGTGATTCATCCTTCTCAACATCTCAGATAATTGACCATTTGTAACAAGCTTGGAAGTGGCGATATTCCGCCATTTATGAGACGATGCAATATAAAGTAGTATTGCTACAAATGCAACAGGCCGACTTACCTTCTTATGTACTTTTTCTAAACTCAACAAAGGGGACTGCTTTGCCTTTTGATTCAGAATACATATAAAAAATAGGAGCTGGAGTAAATGATAAAACAACATTGGGCTCAAAAAGTCGTAAAAAAAGCATCATCCATCATTAAAGCTGAAGTACTTATCGCCAATCGAGGTGGTCAAATCATCGCAACGTCTAACCCTAACCGTGTAGGCGAGGTGCATCAAGCGGCGCGTCACTCGATTGAACGTAACTTGCCCATTGATATTGAGATAGAAGATATGCCTTTTTGGAACGTGAGTCAACCTGGTATCATACTTCCTATCGAACTACATGGGAGGGTCCACGGTGCCCTTCTCGTCAGTGGTAACCCTGATGAAATACGAGCTTATTCACATTTATTAAAGCTCAATGCCGAGTTTATTGTTGAAGAGGAGTTAGAACACTACTCTCGTTTTCAAGAAACTTTGTCACGTACACAGATGTTGGCACATATTTTATTTAATCCTGACGTTTACTTTCAAAATTACCAACGTAAAAGTTTGATTGATCGTTTAGGCTTGAATGATGAATTTACAGTTGCCTTGATTTCTATGCAAAGTTCTAGCAAATCTAAAACCGCAGCCTTACGTGACGCCTTAGAAGCATTGAGATTACCTGGGGATGATATTGTTGAAATTTCGCCACAAGAATATATTTATATCGTCAAAGCAAACCCTAATCGCGGTAAATCTCATGAAGAATTAATTGATGGTTTTGATAAAAATGTACAAAATGAAGTGTTTGACCGTACATTAATTACACTTGGCTCATTTACGACTGGCATCAAAGGCTTAGTACAGTCCTATCACGAGGCACGCTCATTGCAGTCCCTATTGCATGATTTAAAAATTCAAGAAGGGTTACACACTTATAAATCACATGAGCTTGCAACAATTTGTAATAACATTAAAAAGTTCACACCAGAAAACGAAACGACATTGGTCGCAAATTATAAAAAGTTGCTACATTTGGGTGAGGATAAATATTTAGGTGAAACGATTGAAGCCTATTTTAGAAACCATGGAAAATTAGTGAAAACAGCAAATGATTTGTTTATCCATCGTAATACATTGAATTATCGTATTAAGAAAATCCACGAAATTACAGGTTGGGATCCGAATACAATTGATGGCATTGTGTTATTAAGAATCGCACAATTGCTTTATGAAGGCTCGGAATAGAAGACCACATGATAATATTTGAAACATAAAAAGAGGATGACTGAACCGAAAATAGCTTAATTAACGCTTATTTTCAGCTCAGTCACCCTTATTTTTTGTATACCATTCATCCTCATTTTCCAACTGCTTTAAAGTCATTAATGAATCATCAACCTCTGAATGGATTGAGGCTTAAAATTTTCAATGTCCAACCCCTTTTCACTCAGTTTTTTGGCAACTCAAAGAATGACAAAAACGTGTTCAATCCAAACAATTATTGCTCGATTTTATACAAATTAGGATGCATTCCGATACTTGGGAAATCAAATCCAATCGTATACACTGTTGCTACTTCACCTTCACGAATCTCTTTTTGCTTTGCCTGACTATCCCATTTCCCATGCAATAAAATATCACTATTTTCTATCTTAATCGTACGATCGCCTTGTTTCAGCTCAATAAATTGTGTCGTACCTGTCGTCATGCCATGATCTTCTCTATATTTTTCAACCACAATTCCTTTATAAGTGTGACGATTGAGCTCTGGAATGACTGTTCCCATACCGATGAACAATACCAACAAGATGAGACCTATGATGAATAGGATACGCATCATACGATTACTTATTTTCGGATACTTTGGGGATGTCTTATCTTTAGATTTTTTCATAGTCATCGCTCCTATCACTCGCATTATATAGGATTTACGATGAATTTCATAGCATCGTTTGTAAAATAGGCTTACACTGCGTTCTGATATGAAGCTGTACTTTCAGTGTACGCTTGGCCGATACGTAACGCCGCTTGACGTCCACCCATAATGTTGCGTGCAAATGGACCTAACGCTAAGTCAGCGAGCATCCCTGAAACATATAAACGCGGGACCCACTCGAGTTGTGTGGTGATTTTCGGATAACCTGCGACGAGTTGTGCTTCAGGTAATCGTAACACGTCTTGGATAAGTGGCTGCGTCATGAGGTCAAGGACAAAACCTGTCGCTAAATAAATGCCATCATAAGCCACACGTGTATCACCTGCAACGATACAATGATCTTCAAGTTTGTCGATAGGTGTGTGGTGTACAACGAGGCGCCCTGCTTTTTCGTAATTTTTCAAGGTCATGTACATATCTCTTGGCATTGACCCTTTATGGCGCTCTTGTTTGTTGACATGTATTCTTTCAGATAATGGCATTGCTTCAAAAGGTTTCATATTTTTCGGTCCTAACCATGCAGGGTCGGCATCGAAATGGTGGATATCAAAATCTTTTTTCATCCATAAATGAACCGTTTGCTGTGGGTTCTCTTTTAATAATTTAATAGCAAGGTGACCTGCTGAAATACCACTTCCTACGACATGTGAAGCTTTCATTGTTGTATCGAGTTCACGACTATGAATATGTTGCACGTGCGGTTGACCTTGAAATGCAGGCGGAATATTTGGGGTATGATGTGTCCCCATGGCTAAAACGACGTGCGCTGTTCGAACTTTTTGTTGATTATCTAACGTAATTTCCCAATGTTCAAGACAACGACATAAGCGCACTGCCTTTTGACAAATGTGACACGTGTCTAATTGATAATAACGTATCCAACGTCGCGTGTGATCGAAAAACATATCTAATCTCGGTCGTTGATACGGACCAATCATGGCTTGTGAATAGCCTTCCTGTTTAGCAAATTTTTTCAAATCAAATGGTTCAGGATGACAATGATGCACTAACGGTGAACGTAAATAAGGCATCCCGATACGCTGTGTCTGTCTATCAAATTGATCTAATAAATTGGCATGTGGATCAATCATTCTGAGTCGCTCCACTGGTAATCCAAGTTGTCGAAGTTGTAATGCAATCGTGGTCGCATGGACACCACCACCGATAATAACCCAATCGTATGTCATAAAATTCACTCTTTCTAAATAGTAATGATTACGATTTATAATAAAGGACTTTCCCTTCTGAATCAACAATTTTTGAAAAGGAATTGTGAAGTTATCGTTAACCACGTCACGTTGGAAAATATCAATCATAGACAGTACTGTTCAATTATCCATAAAAAAAAGAGCTAAGACACCCTTTTTAATGGACGTCCTAACTCTTTAAAGCTAAGCGACAATTCATTTAATTGATCGGTGCACCACCAGTAATACCATAAACTTGACCTGTAATGTAACTTGCATTATCAGAAGCAAGCAATACATACACATCCGCAAGCTCAACCGGTTGACCTGCACGTTGTAACGGTTGATTTTGACCAAATTCAGGAATGCTTTCTTGTGGCTGACCACCTGAAATTTGTAATGCTGTCCAAATCGGTCCAGGTGCGACAGCATTGATACGAATACCTTTAGGTCCTAATTGTGCTGCAAGACTTTTCGTTAATGAAATGTTACATGATTTGGTCATCGCATAATCCACTAAATGTGCACTCGGTTTAACACCTTGGATCGATGACGTCAAGATAATGCTCGCTCCTGGTTCAAAGTATTCTAAAGCTTGTTGAATAGAATACACTGTTGAGAATACATTCACTTCAAACGTATCTGTTAATTGTTCAGCAGATAATTTTTCAATTTCATGTTCGAATTGTTGCATTCCCGCATTTAAGACGAGGATGTCTAAACCATTCAGTTGTTCATGCGCGTCTTTCACCATTTGTTTTGCATAATTTGAATCTCGTAAATCACCTGGTAACAATATGGCTTTTTGTCCTGCCTTTTCGATGACTGCCTTCACTTCATCTGCATCAGCTTGTTCGTCAGGATGATAAGCGATTGCGACATCCGCGCCTTCTTTCGCATAAGCGATTGCCGCTGCTCTACCAATACCTGAGTCTCCACCTGTCACTAACGCTTTTTTGCCTACTAATTTATGCGCACCTACATAAGTTTCTTCACCACAATCAGGGACCGGCGTCATTTGATTTTGCAAACCTGGATATGCTTGATATTGCTTCGGATAATCTTCATTGTAAAAGCGGTTTGTCGGATTTTTTTGAGTCATCATAAAACTCCTTTTCAATAGTTTACTTTTAAAATTCCCGCTCTCACTCATTAGGAAACATTATTTTTAACTACAATCCAAAAGCCTCGTACACCTTAAATTTTATTATCAAATTTCTTTTAAAACCTAAAACTAGAACTAAATACAATTTAATTTTTCCTTTTTTATCAACTTTTATCTGTGAAAAAAATTTATTTAACGCCCTATTTTTAAACAAAATTGTTTTTAATTGCAAAAATTAACGAAAAGGCATGCACTAACTGTCGAAAATGCTGCCTAAAAATCAAAAAAATTACAATTAGGAATAAAATGACAACACTTAGGCAAAAACGTGCCTCGCAATTTATAAATTTATTAAAATTTAATTATACTAAAAGTTAAGGAGTTGTTTAAATGTATAATTTGTCAAAAAAAGTTTTATTCGGTACTTTATGTTTTTCAGTTTTATCTCTATCCCCAGCCGCTTACGCAAAAACTTCAACGGATCAACCTCTAGACCAAGATTTTAAAACGATTGTCAAACAAAAAGCAGATGCAAACAAAGCCTTGAAAGAATTACCAACTGAAGTGAAAGAAAATTATAAAGACTATGAAGTAGTAGATGAAAAAAATGATGATTTGGGTTACACCCACTACACGCTTCAACCTGTTGTCGATGGTGTGTATGCTAAAGATCAAGAAGTGAAAGTCCATGTCGACAAAGACGGTCAAGTCGTTCTCATCAACGGTGCTGTCAAAGCTGAAAAAGTTGACCCATCAAACAGTGTGAGCATTTCTAAAGAAGATGCGCTTTCAACTGCCTTCAAAGCAGTAGATATGAAACAATCTGAAGCGAAAAACTTAGATGAAGATGTCGTTAAAGTGAACGAGGTCGAAATCGATGGTGACGAAAACAAATATGTGTATCATCTTGAATTAGTAACGATGAAACCAGATGTATCACACTGGGATCTTAAAATTGACGCTGAAACAGGAAAAGTTCTTGAAAAAACTGACTTAGTTGCACATGCAGCAGCTACAGGTACAGGTCGTGGCGTACTTGGTGATACAAAACGAATTAACATTAATAGCATTGATGGTGGTTATTCTTTAGAAGATGTAACTGGTTCTGCAACAATGGCAGCTTATAACCTTAATCCTGCGACAGGTTCTGCAAACTTAATTACGGATCCTGACACGAACTTTACAGATGATGACCAAAGAGCTGGTGTAGATGCAAACTATTACGCTAAAAAAGTATATGACTACTACTTATCAAAATTTAATCGCCATTCTTATGACGACAGAGATAGCAATATCATGTCAGTTGTTCATGTGAATAACTTCCAAGGTGAAGACAACCGTAACAACGCCGCTTGGATTGGTGACAAAATGATTTACGGTGATGGTGATGGCTCAACATTCACAGCTTTATCAGGTGCAGACGATGTTGTTGCCCATGAAATTACACACGGTGTAACACAACATACAGCTGGACTCGTATACCGTGGCCAACCGGGTGCCTTAAACGAAAGTATGTCAGACACGTTTGCATACTTTATGGATCCAGGCGATACATTAATTGGTGAAGATGTATATACACCAGGACGTTCAGGTGACGCGTTACGTAGCATGTCAAACCCAGAACAATTTAACCAACCTGGACATATGAGAGACTATGTCAATACATCAAGTGACCATGGCGGAGTACATACGAACTCAGGTATTCCGAATAAAGCCGCTTACCTTACTGTTCAAAAGATAGGTCAAAATCAAGCTGAACAAATTTATTATCGTGCTTTAACAGAATATTTAACTTCTACTTCAAACTTTGCAGATGCGAAAGCGTCATTAACTCGTGCAGCAATGGACTTATATGGTCAAGAAGTAGCTAGCCAAGTACAAAGCGCTTGGGAAGAAGTCGGCGTTTAATCACTCGACACTTAACTAACAGATTTTATTTGATACATGACTTGTCCTTCCATTTCCCAAGGCAGCTTTTCAACGAGACAATACTTCATTGGATTGTTACATAATAGAATTGTTGATAGCTTGCTTAGGAGTTTTGGACAAACATGCCAACCTTACCCTCAAAACCCTTAAACAATAGAGGGCTGTGACATTTCAACTGAAATGTCACAGCCCTCTTCCCATATTATGATAATTGCATGTAAACAATATGCGTACGTAGATATTCTTCTAAACCATGCTTACCGTCAGCCCCACCGATGCCAGAGTGTTTTACCCCAGCATGAAAACCTTGCATCGCTTCAAAGTTTTCACGGTTAATATACGTTTCACCAAATTCAAGACGTTCTACTGCTTTAAATGCCGTTTGTAAATCTTTCGTATACACAGAAGACGTTAATCCGTATTTCGTATCGTTCGCTTTTGCAATGACTTCATCAAATGTTTTGAACGTAATTAATGGTAAAACTGGACCGAAAATTTCTTCCTGTACAATTTCCATGTCATTCGTACATTGCTTAAAAGGGGATGAGATATAGAAAATTTTTATGTCCATCTCCTTACTTCCTTTTCATCTTCTAGTTTGTTGAATCCATGTCCTGACAGTCATAAAATTTTGCCAATCCATCTCACTGAACAACAGAACGCCATATTTTTCTAACTGTTGTTGTACAGCTTCGCGAATAGACTTCTCCATATAATGTAATACGCCAGGATAATAGCGCTCATAAAATTGAAAATCACATTGTTGAACTAATGTCTCTGCTTCTACTGGAATATGCTGGACTAACTTTTCAGCTTGTGCTCTCCCGCCATATTTCAAAATATAGAGCGCTAAAAAATCCAATCGCTGATCCGTCCCCCAAGAGATATGCGTCGGTTGAACTTGATTGGCATAGGTACCTAATCCAAGTCGGCCTCGCTCGTTTTCGATATCAATGAGCATACGTTGTTGTGCACCAATATAAGGTTGCGATGTTCTCACTGCATCACACGCTTGTTCAAGCATATGTGGCCAACGTTGACACGCAATTTTCGTATGACCTACTGCCGTCAATCCTAGTGAATGCGGCATGTTAATCATCCCTGCAATCGCCTGTTCCGCATCTATTTTTGTCATGTTTACCGTCAAAGGATTGAGTTGTAAGCCAGTCACCATATAAGTCGTATTGAAAAAGTCTTTGTACAAAATACTCCCTATCATATAGTAGTCCGACGTAATGAGGGGAAAGTGTGTATCCATCACATTGGTTTTGACTATCCGACTTTGCCATTCATCAAACATGTCATACATATACGCAGATTCTTGACCAAAATCTAACGATACATAATTCACATCACCAGGTGTCAGTGCTAATGCGGATAAATTGTACACATCCCCATTGAAATTGAGTGTTTTGACATCTTGTCGCATCATTTTGTTGATATTCCAAAAGAGCATGCGCGTTTTACACACGAGCTGAGCTCCCGTTCGCTTTTCAATCTGCTGCTTCGTTCGTTGAGATACTTTCCATTCCATTTCAATGGTGTCATAATACTGACCACATAGCGCTGCCAATGCTTCCGCTACCAAATCATCGCGCACTTCGATAGGATCTGCCATTTCAAATCGAATCGTCCCTTTATGCATCTCATCATAATAAACCGCTTCAATCCAACCTTGTTGATGTCGAATCGCTTCGAACGTCACTTTCACATCATGCGCCTCCTTATATTCCCCTTTCCTTTTATCGTAACGTAATGATGTTAATTTGATGTAAAGCTGAGTCGTATTGACTAGCTGTGTCTCATGCTAAAGTTGGAGAGGCTGTTGTTGCTGTAGACGCATGTCACACAATAGCAATTCATGTATGATTAAATTATCATGCTAAAAGGAGGTCTCTACAATGCGTGTACTGTTACGTGCTGCCATTGCAATAGGTGTTATACTTTTTGCCGCACACTATTTACAAGATAGCGAAAACTTAGCAGCTATCGAAAATTACAAAAATGATTTTGTTCAGTCTTCTTTCGTGCAAGACTTTTTAAATAGTCAGCCCGTTCAAAAAATAGAGCATTTTGAATTTGAAGATTTATTACCTTCTGATTTCTTTTAATTGATAGTATTCAAAAATTTGCTTTCCTGAGCTCGCGTTGCTTAATGCCATGGAAAACAAACTTAGCTAGCAATAGTCAAATGCAATATTTTAATTATTCAATGAAGCTAAAATTTCAATATTTTTAATCATAGAAAAGACTGGGAAACTTTGATGGTTCCCCAGCCTTTTTCTATTTTTCGCGTCTTGTTTTCATCATTCTGCCAACAGTTGATTAATATGGTGTGTCATACTTCCTTGCTCAGCGACACTTGAATCATCAAGGACACGTAAAAAGTCGAGATGACCCACATCAGGATAGATAATCGATTTGACATCTGCACCTAATGACTCGAACTTTTCATGTGTAATTTTGGAGTCTTTGTTCGGAAAGATGACGTCATCTTCACCAAGTAAAAAGAGCACTTTCGGCATTTCTTTAATTTGATCAATATCTGCTAAATAATCCGCGCGTAACGTATACATCAAATCCGTAATCATCGTTTCCATTGGCGCAAAATATCGTGAAAAGTTAAAGCCTTCTTTTTGCTTTTTAGAAACGCCTTGAGACAATACGAATTCAGGAATGCTGTTGATCATTTGATTTTGTTCGCCAGGTTTGACGTCTTTCATAATTTCATAAAGTAATTTAGAAAAACGCAACTCTTTATAATCAATTTTGGCGGCACTATTTAAATAGATTAAATGTTTAATCGGCAGCGTATTATAACCTGCAAGTTTTGTCGCAATTAAACCACCCATCGAATAGCCTATCATCGACACTTCTGAAATATTAGAAGCCTCTACAATATTGACGAGTGCTTCGTTAATGCGAATTGCATACTCAGAAAGGTCATGGTCTTGTCTATCGATGCCAGTACTCTTTCCACGTCCAGGACAATTAATAAAAATCAGTTTGACATCATGAATATATTTCGCAAAAATCGTCATAATTTTATAATTCATAATCGCACCATGGAGGAGCACAACAGCTTTATCTGTCTCTTCTGCACCCATAATGGCGACTTCCAATTCTGCATTGCTTGACTGTGATAATTTCATAATATTGGTTTCATAATTAGCTAGTGACATATTTTCCCTCTATCTCAGTTCTATTCTATTCTTTAACGCATGTGCGATTTGGTGTTGGTGATATGCCTATATATTATAGTAGAAAACCATCACAATGAAAAAGGGCTTGAGTCTGATTTTCTTAATATTGTTGCACACCCCAAAGCTTTTCTTCACATTTTTGAATGATGTACTTCAATACTTCAATACGTGCTGTCTTTTTATGGTCAGCCGCCACGACAAGCCATGGTGCTTCGGCTGTATCGGTCTTTTGAATCATGTCGTAACTCGCCTCAAGATATTGATCCCATTTATCACGGTTACGCCAATCTTCATCCGTAATTTTCCACTGTTTATCCGCATCTGTCTCGCGCGCTTTAAATCGTTTCAACTGCTCATCTTTATCTAAAGAAAGGAAGAATTTCAAAATAATGGCACCATCATCGGTCCACATCTTTTCAAACGCATTGATTTCATCATATGCTCTAGACCACTCTTTTTCAGTCGCAAATCCTTCCACTCGTTCCACTAACACACGACCATACCAACTGCGGTCAAAAATACCGATATGACCACTTTTCGGCATTGTTTTCGCAAAACGCCATAAATAATGATGATTTAATTCCACATCTGTCGGTGCACTTACCGCATTCACTTCATAGCCTGTGGGGTCTAACAACTCACGAACGCGCTTAATGTTGCCACCTTTACCTGCCGCGTCCATACCTTCGTATACTAACACCAGCGGAATTTTTCTTTCATATAAGGCAAATTGGAGTTCTCGCATCCGTTTTTGTAATGCGGTCAATTTCTCTTTATAGGCCTCTTTCGAAATTTTAGTTTGTGTGTTATCAAATAAATCTGTCTTAAATGTATTTGAAAAGTGACCGTCTCGATGTGTGTCACGTTGCTGATGTTGTGAAATCGCGTGCGTCAAACGTTCGTGAATATGCGTATACATTCGGATGAGTGCTTTTTCACGTTCATCATAATCAATCACTTCCCAAGAATCATCAAGTAAAGGTTGCATATATTCTAAATATGTATCCGGTGCAACGACTTGTTCGTATTCTTGTGCTTTCCAACTTGTTAACGGATTGGCTTTCATTTGCGTGATATGTTCTTGGCGCTTGTCTTCATTAATCTGAATAAAAAACTTAATCATTTCATGGTGGTCATTCTCTAACATCGTTTCAAAGTCATCTATTTCAGTTTTTAAAACTTGTGGATTTTTAAACAATGGATATTTAATTTGATGTACTTGATAGTCCACATAATGTGAATACCAACTTCTAAAATAAATGTTAATGTGACCTTTTTCCGGTAAAGTTCCCCAAAAACGCTGTAAAAATGGATATCTTAAATCATAGTCCGATGGTGTTTTTGTCGCAATAAACTTTGTATACTTTGCATCTAAATTGAGCAATAGTTCATTCGTTAACCTTGTTTTACCTGAAGCAGGCACCCCTTCAAAAATAATAATCATCGGTATCCCAAGTGCGTGTGTTTGTCTCGTTAATCTCGCAATTTCTAAACGTAAAGTATCCAGTTTTTTCATCATTCTCACCTCATTACTCTTATTATATAAAAGTCGATTTTAAATGAGCAATGGTATACCCCTTTTTACCTCTTTTTTGGATTGACAAATCGAATTCCCCTTCAATATGACCCCATATTTTCATTACAATTCAACTTTGTTCTGTAATATTTGTAATATATGTCAATTTTTATTTATTCATAAAACATTCCAATAAACCTTATCAAAACCGCCTTTTTCAGCATTATAAATTTCAAACGACTTTTTAGAAAAATGACAGGAGTGTTACAAAACCACAAATTGAAAAGCGATTGTAATGTTTTGTTATTTACGCGTAATTTACAAAAGGCCATTTCATTGGTAGAGTGTGGTTGTTGAATTTTTTACTACGCAAACTTTTGAAAATGAAAATATAAAAACTTACTTTACTGGAGGACTTTATTACTATGAAAAAATCATTACTCTTAACTACTACACTTGCAGCAACAATCGGAACAGCAGGATTCGCAGCAAGCGCACACGATGCAAATGCAGCAGAACAAGGGATTGATCAAGTAAAATTAGCAGAAATGGCTCAACATAACGATCCATCATTAAACCAACACCCAATTGAAGAAGGTTCATACGAATACAACTTCACTTTAGACGGTGTATCATATAACTTCTGGTCAGACGGTGTACAATTCGGTTGGTCATACAATGGTTTTGGTCAAGCAACACAAGACCATTCATCAGTTGCACAACCATCACAAATGGCTGATATGAGCGCACAAGCTTCACAACAATCATACAGCAATGGTCCATCAATGACACAACAAACAACTGGTCAAGCACCACAAAAACAAGCAGCACCATCTTACAAAACACAATCAACTTCAACTGGTTCAGTTAGATTAGCAAATGGTAACACTGCTGGTAGCTATGGTTCAAGAGCTGCTCAAGATATGGCAGCACGTACTGGTGTTCCAGCTTCAACATGGGAAGCAATTATCGCACGTGAATCAAATGGGCAATTAAATGCACAAAATCCTTCAGGCGCATCTGGTTTATTCCAAACAATGCCTGGTTGGGGTCCAACAAACACTTATGAGCAACAAGTTGCTGCAGCTGCAAAAGCATACAAAGCACAAGGTTTATCTGCTTGGGGTATGTAAGCCTAACTTATAGATAAAAAGAACTTGAAGTGTTCGAAACACTTCAAGTTCTTTTTTTATTTTCTATACCTTTATCATCCGCTATGCGTGTGTTGTCGTAAACAAAATCGTTGCACTGACTGACGATGACCTATACAATAGGAACAATCTAAAAAACAAGGTGAGCTTATGAAGCAATGGCTTTTTTCTATTCTCTTTTTAGGTGTTGTCGTCGGTATTGCTATCACAGTGTTAACGCATTACGATTCGATTCAGCGCCAAACGTCGAATTGGTACCACACTTCTACTAGTAATTGGCTTCATCAAGATCGGAAAACACATGGCTTTGGCACATACAACCACAATTTATCTTTCGATGGTGACAATCGCCATTACGGCAATGATTACCGTTTACCCGAAAATACACCGGTCCTTGCACCAACAAAAGGAACTGTGACACGCACTTTTAAAAATCGACTCGGCGGTAATGTATTAGAAATACGCGAAGATAATGGACAATACTTTCAATGGTTTATGCATCTCAATGAATTCAAAGTGAAGGCTGGAGATACCGTATCCCCTGGCGATGTCGTTGCGTTGTCTGGAAATACGGGTGAACAAACGACAGGACCACATCTTCATTTTCAACGGATGAACGGTGGCATCGGAAATCGTTTCGCTGAAGATCCTGATGACTTTATTGACCAACTGCCTGATCAACAGCGGAGTCTTTATAAACTGAGTTAATATGATCCATCGATTTTTAAATAAAATTAAAAACAGACGCTTTGAGAAATGATGTCTCTTTGCGCCTGTTTTTTTATAATGTTACAAGTTTTCCCATTCTATCCATTGAAATGAAAAATAAAAATATAAGACAATATGAGCGAGATGGGTTTAACGTTTTCAAATATGCTGTCCGAGTATGGATTAGAAATGCTTTCAAGTATATCCTTTTCCACCATGTCACATTGACGCAATCAATACTATACATACACTGACTATCGTTTGGACTCTCAAACTGCCTATTCAATGCCCTAGTAAGCATAGCACGATTCAAGTCATTATCCCAAATACATCTATCTCCATTAACAAGTTCCTAGCTTTTCCCTGCCACGCTGAATACTCAAATGAATTCGTTGCATTTTCTGTTCTACGTCACCAATTTCTAACGCACATTCTTTCAAAGTATCACAATACACTTCTGAATCACCCCGTTGATTTTTATAATGCAACTTGTGCTCTAAACTTGCCCACATGTCCATGCCAATTGTGCGTAACTGGATTTCGACAGGTGTGTCAATCATGCCATCTGTAAGAAAAATCGGCACAGAAATGACGATATGTAAACTTCTATAACCATTTTTCTTTGGATTTTCAACATAATCTTTACGCGTTAATAACTGAATATCCGTTTGTTTCAATAATAATTGTTCGACTGTGTAAATGTCATCAATGTAGTTACAAACCACTCGAATTCCGGCGATATCCATAATATTTTCTCTTGCTGCTTCTGCGGTTAACGGATATCCTTTTCGTTTCAATTTTTGCAATAAGCTCGGAATCTCTTTGACGCGACGTTCCATATGGTGAATTGGGTTGTGTGCGTATTTAATTTGAAAATCTTCATCTAAAATACGTAACTTTGTACTAATTTCTTCTAAAGCAGCACGATATAAATGTTCTAGTTCGATAAATGCGACAATTTCTTCAATACTTCCAATATCCTTCAAATCACTGTTCATATATTTGGCAATTTCTTGTCTTAAGCGCTCTTCATTAAAAGGTGTGTTTTTATCTACGAACATTTCTTTCACCTCAACATAACTGTATTTAAAATCTAAGTCCTAAATGCTATGTTATCTTTCATCATCATATCAGGTTAGTTAGGTCTTTACTACTTTTCCTTAAAGATAATGTAAAGGCTAAAATTTATACAAAAACTTGTCTTTAAATATTAGTATTTTTCGATAAAATCACGATTTTTCATTATTTTAATGTGCATAAGTTGTTGTGCGTTCGCCTAAAAAATATTGCCTCTTTGATGAAGGATGTGTGAGATATGTCACTTTGAACGATACTTTGCGCATAAAAAAATACAGCTGAATGGCTATCACTCAACTGTATGTCTACACGCATCATTAAAATTAACGATATTGCACAATTCTTTCTACGTCTAGACGAGATGTTGGTCGACCTTCTTCAGCTGCTTTACCGATTGCGATAATCATCACTGGAACATAGCGTTCAGGATCTAAACCAAGACCTTCAGCGATTTCCTCACGATTGAAACCACCGATTGGATTTGTTTCATAACCATGTTCACGTGCAACGAGCATGAATTGCATTGCCGCTAAGCTACTATCAACTTTAACAATATCGTTCATAGATTGTTGATCTAGGCCTTCATACATTGCAACAAATCTACCTACTAATTCGTCTTTTACTTCTTGTGGCATATAACCTTTTTCAACTGCTGCACCGTAAATTTCTTCAGCATGTTCATAGTTCAACATGTCACCAAAGATAACAACCATTGCCGCAGAGGTATCATTTTGACGGCTATTGAATTGTACGAGTGGACGTAATGTATCTTTACCTTCTTCAGTATCCACAACAACAAAACGCCATGGTTGCATATTAATTGATGAAGGCGCTAATGTTGCTTTTCTAATCATTTCATTCATTTCTTCACGTGGAATTTTTACATCTGTATCAAATAACTTTACAGAACGACGGCCTGTAAGTATTGTTTCAAAGTTTTGATTGTGTGCCATAAAAGTCACCTTTCCTCTTATTAATGTAAACATCGCATTAAATAAAGCGCGATTCAATTATATTTTATACATAGTTTTGAATCAAGAAAAAAGTATGTATAATAGTAGTAACTATTGTTAAAAAGTATTGGGGGTCTTCAACATGACAAATCATCCAAAAGCACTTCATGACGAATTATGTTTCTTATTTTATGTTGCGTCTAAAGAAGTCATCAAAAAGTATAGTGCTTGTTTAAAAGAATACGAACTCACATATACAGGCTATATTACACTGATTTCAATTGGTGACCATGAAGTCGTCAACATAAAACGTCTCGGCGATCGCATTTATCTTAATTCTGGCACTTTGACACCGCTAACGAAAAAATTAGTGGCACAAGGCTTGATAAAAAAAGTGAGAAAGCCCGAAGATGAACGCAATTTGAACATCTCATTAACAGACAAAGGACGCGAATTGAAACAACAACTCAGTCATCTGAACGAAGAAGTACATGCCTCACTTTCATTGGAAGAGGCCGATATGACAGAATTAGTCGGAATCTTACAACGATTTCTTGAAAACAACTTTCCTTCACACCCTGTAACAGTTTAATTTTACAGCTGCATCACCATGATGTTGACGACGGGACAATGCTCTATAGATCTAAATATCGCTACCTCCCCAATATCATTGCAGTTATTTCATTGAACGATATTGTTTATAATAGCGCAAATCTCCATTGATAGTCGGACTCATGGAGTAGAATGACTTTACTTCACACATTTCTACTCCTCCGATGTCGTTGTCGCTTCTCACACCTTATTTCCAACCAACTTTATTATTTAAATTGCTGCCAATACTGACGAAATAGATAAGAGACAAATCGATGCATCGGTGCTTGTGTCACACGATATACGCGCCATGGCAGTCGTGGTACAAAGTCGTGCAATGCAATTAAACAGGTCGTCGTATCCCCTTCTAAGCGTCTAAACTCCATGCGAGCTGTACGTCCACTTTGTTGTGCAAGCCATCCTCCAGTAATATTCAAAATCACGCGTTGTGATAAGTCGCTGTTCGGATGATGACGCATTTGAATGAGCGGAATTTTAAACGGCACGAGCACAATTGTAAACTGCTGCCCATCATAAATCCCATTCACGAGACGTCCATTTAATGTTTTTAAAAATCTGCCATACATCGCAGTGACCGCTTCCATCGAGACATTTTGCGGAATATCCAATGCTTGAATCGAACGTACAGTTTGACGCTCCTCGCTCCACTGATAAAGGACGCGACGTTGCGGAAACCATTTCGTCGTTTTAAGTGGATGATGAACCACTTCTATTTGAAAAGCAGCCATCGTTTGTTCGAGTATCGGTTGCAAATGTGATTGCCAAACGATACATTGTTTAATATTTGCCTGTTTCATCGCAACACCTAAATTATCATATATCAATCGCTGCAATTGCATTGAATGGCTTTGTGTGAGCTTCGTATTAGAAAATAATGGTACCCCAATCACTACCACAAGTGCAATATCTTTTAATGCTTCCACCGTATTTGAAAGGTCAAACAAGTCTATCTCACGTGTTTGTGCGACTGTCGTTTGTCTCATCGTCGGTGGCGTTTGCACGAATACATCATGTCCTTCAGCAACGAGCATTTCCACATAATTATGCGTATAAGGATGACCATCAGTAATCACTAAAATATTCACTACGTACTTCACTCTCTCATCTGTTCTCATTTTCTAGTATTATACCACTTCTTATCTGACATACACCGAAATAACATGGATTCTCAATAAAAATTAACATTCGACATTCTTTGTCAACAAACTGTCCTTTTCCACTGCTAAATGAGCATATGTTTAAATGTATATGTAAAAAAGACAAATGTCTAAAAATGCGAATGCACTTTCACACATTTGTCTTTGAACTGTATGATTCACATGACGTTTTACCATAAAATGAAATGTTTAATTTTGACTGAAAATAAACATCATCATGATCGTCAATGTTGTCAATACTGCGCCAATGATGACCCATGTATTTGGGTTGATTTTGCCCTTTTGCCCCGTCTGACGAAAAGCACGAATGGCCATAATCCAAGCAATGACGGTCAGCACTGTCAAAATGATTAAAATTGTATACACCTTAAGCACCTCCCGCGTTCAATCATGAATAACTTCATATTATCATAGAATGAATCATAGAAAAATATAAAGCCCGCGTGACACAAAAATGTCGAATACTAAAATTTCGAGGTTGAGGCATCGCGATAGTATTCTTTTCAATCCAAACAAAAAACCACCACGGCATGAATAGGGGTTGGCCATGATGGTTTTGAATATTAATAGAACAACATCAATAATATTGGAAGCATAACAGAACTCATAACGGCTGATAATATCATACCGATTGAACTAAATGCGCCTGACTCTAAATCCATTTCCAAAGCACGCGCGGTTCCAAATGCATGAGAGGAATTACCAAATGTCATGCCTCGTGCGATGGAAGATTGAAATTTTGTCATACGTACAAGGGATGCACCCATCATACTTCCTAATAAGCCCGTAGCGATAATAAACAGGATGGTAATGGTATCCTCGCCGCCGAGCTGATGTGACACTTGAATGCCGACCGCCGCTGTAATTGAACGGGGTAACAATGTCACAATATCTTCGCGTCCATAGCCAAGTAATTTTAAAGAAAAATAAATTAGGGAGAAATTTAAAATTACGGCTGTAAGTACACTAACGAAGATTGTTTTGAAATACTTTACAATCTTATGCCGGTTTAAGTACAGCGGGAAAGCTAAACACACTACTGTGGAACTCAATAGCTGATTAATCCATTGCCCTCCCACCATATAGCCGTGATAGTCGATATTAAAAAGTAATAATATCGCAATAACGCCGATAGATGTCATCAAAGCGGGGTTGAGAATAGGTGATTTAAACTTAACATATATTTTTTTGGACAACATAAACATCACGACTGTCAGAACAATCATCGCAATACCTTGTAAGATAATCATGATTGATTTTGTCCTTTTTGAAAGATACGACCTGTCACCATTTTTTCAGCCACTAATCCAGAAGTATATGCGACGAGTACCGTACCTACAGCAACTAATGTAAAAAATATAATAAAGTTAATGTTAATTTCTGAGACGACATCCATCAATCCTATCACGGAAGGAACGAAGAAGAACACCATCGTCGCGAGTAGAAAATTGGCACCTTCTTTAATCCATTCCACTTTAATAATCTTGAATTGAAGCAAAATGAAAAACAAGAACAACCCAATAATACTACCAGCTAGGGGGATGTTGAAAAATTGCTGGATTTGATTACCTAACATCGTAATCCCATATATGATGAATAATTGTGTTACAGTTTTCAATAGCCGTTTCATCTTTGCCATTTCAATCATCCTTTCTTCGTTCGAATGATTCTATTGTAACGGGTAATCAATCATTATAAAAATATTGGTTTTTCATGTTAATCATTACTTTTATCTATGGAACTGCTTTCAGGAACTTTGGTTAACGGTAAATGGATATTCAGATAATCTAAAAATGTTTGTGTCGCATGATTTAAATAGACGTCCTTACGCCAAATCACCCCCATCGTCCAATCCACTGTACTGTCCTCAATCGACAACACACGAATTTCCGGATTGCGACTAATGATACGTACGATGTTATTCGGCAAAATACTGATGCCCATTTTCGCGGTAATCAAATGTTCGATAAATTGCCATTGGGAAATTTTAGAAACGATATGCGGTACGAAGCCTGCTTGGCGTGTGAGCGCAATGATTTTGTCATTAATATAAAAGTCTTCATTAAACATAATAAAATCTTCATCTTTTAACGCTTTAAATGCCACCGTTTGTTGTTGTGCCAGTGGATGGGTATGATGCATGACGACTTTGAACTCCTCTGAATACAATGGAAATGAATCAAACAATTTACCATCAACAGGTAAAGAGGTCAGTCCGAGGTGAATTTCATTGTTGCGCACTTGATTTTCAATTGTTTTGCCTCCATTTTCGTCTAAATTAAAAACAACATTTGGATACTGTTGGTGAAACTGTGCGAGTACTTGTACTAAACGTTCCATATCCATCAACGCAGAAATACCGATAGAAATATAACCTTTCTCAAGACCGAGCAAACTACTGATCTCATTCGGCAAGCTTTCGTATAATTTTAGTATTTCAACGGCTTTATGGTAAAACACTTCCCCCACATCCGTCAGCAACAATTGGCGGCGTGTACGATCAAATAGCGGTTGACCAATCTCAGACTCGAGCTCTTTAATCGCTTTACTAATCGTCGGTTGTGCAATATACAACGTCTCAGCGGCACGGGTCATTCCACCTTGACGTACAATTTCTATAAAATACTTCATCTGTTTAATATCCAACTGTCACCCTCCATTCTTTCTCTTCATTATAGCGTAGTGTCTCTTACAAATTGTATCGTGCACAGTCCATTCATACAAATTTTGACATACTTACACATTAAGGGTAATATAATACTAATTTTACATATTTTTTATCTTATAAAATGGAGATATGCCTATGACTTTACCTAAAAATGTGAAGCTTCGTTTATTGATGTTGTTTATTCAAAATGCGTCTGTGAACGCCGTGTTCCCCTTTATGGCCTTACTATTAACACACTATTTAGGCGGTAAAAAAGCAGGTATGATGCTTATCATTGGGATTTTATTAAAATTTAGTGGCTCCATTATCGGTGGTTATTTAAGTGATCATTTACCATTTAAGAAATATGTCATTGCTTGTTTGACGTTAATGAGTGCACTGCTTTTCTTAGGTATGGGGGCCGTATTAGCACAGATAGAAGGGTCGCAGTCGTTTCAACTGTTGTTTCTAATTTTCTTAGGCTGTTATCTTCTCAATGAGCTCTTTACCGCTTTAGCCAAACCCATGTATAATGCTTTAGCTTTAGACAGTATTGACGAGACTCATCGACAACGCTACGCCCGCTTCAAATACTGGATTTCAAACACTTCTACGGCTTTGGGGATGCTGATGGGGGGATTATTTTATAGTTCATTCAAAGTAAGTTTGTTTGTGCTCATTTTTATTTGTTTATCCGTGAATGTGTTGATTCTCTATTTTGGTGTACAGGAAACACGACGCACGATGGGTCATCCATCAGCAAGTCGCTTTGTAGCGATGTTTCAACGTTATCAAGTGGCCTATCGGAATCGTCCATTTGTGTTGTTACTGATTAGTAGCATGCTCATATTAAGTGCGGAAATGTCGCTCTCTTCCTATGTCGCGGTCCGTTTAGAACATCAATTCAAAACGATTCAGTTGTTTGACTTTCCGATTGATGGCGTACGTATGTTTTCAATATTGTTATTAATCAATACGTTGACGATTATTAGTCTCAGTTTTGCGATTTTACATTACTTTAAACGTTTCAAAGTCGCGACCATTTTAAATATCGGCTTCCTCTTTTTTGCTGGGGGCTATACGGTCGTCATGAGTAATAATCATGCACTCGTCCTCGTCCTCTTTATGTTAATGGCAACGATTGGCGAAATATTGTTCACGCCAACTGTGGAAGCAGAAAAAATACGTTTTATTCCTGCTGATACACGTGGAGCACATTCTGCATTAGACAGTTGGGTGCCGATTGGTGCAGAACTTGTATCTCGGCTATTTTTAATTATCGGTACCGTACTCACGCCTTTAATGATGTCTGGAGTCGTTTTAGCAACGGTCGTATTGGGGTTTGTCTTGTTACTCGCAACCGTCAAACGTTATGAGGCGGTTTAAAAAGCTGAGACATAAAAATTTTTGATGCTATTGATGTAGTATTTTGTTTAACTTGCCCTATTCTTAAGATTTATGTTTTTGGATTGCCCCTATGGCTTCCCTTTCTTACTGTTTTGCAAGTGTTTTTTTAAGTATTTTGGCATCACTGAACTACACCTAGCTAATTTTAAAAATTTTTTCTAGGTGTTATACTAAATATGTAGGAAAATGATGAGTTGTT
>NZ_FXUZ01000006.1 GCF_900183575.1 Staphylococcus cornubiensis | reverse complement strand
GCCTTCTGTTTCACCATTTGGTAATTGACTTGGATCATCAATCGTAATTGTTGGTTGATCTCCATCCGTTGGATAGTTCGGTACTGTTACTGCGCCTTTCACTTCATCTTCTGATACACCTGTACCAAAATCTTTTGTGATTGGTGTTGTTGACGGTGTGTACTTATCATTATCCGCTTGTTTACCTATTGTTACTGGTACTGTAATGTGGTCTGTTGTTCCATCCGGATATTCTACAGTTACGCCTACATCTGTTGTGCCTTCTGTTTCACCATTTGGCAATTGACTTGGATCATCAATCGTAATTGTTGGTTGATCTCCATCTGTTGGATAGTTCGGTACTGTTACTGCGCCTTTCACTTCATCTTCTGATACACCTGTACCAAAATCTTTTGTGATTGGTGTTGTTGACGGTGTGTACTTGTCATTATCCGCTTGTTTACCTGTAGTCACTGGAACAGTCAATTTATCAGTTGAACCATCTGGGTAAGTTACTGTTACACCAACATCTACTGTACCCTCTTGTGTGCCATTCGGAATTTGGCTCGGATCATCGACTGTAATTGTTGGTTGATCTCCATCTGTTGGATAATTCGGTACTGTTACTGCGCCTTTCACTTCATCTTCTGTCGCAGCACTACCATATTCCTTAGTGATTGTTTCACTTGTTGGATCATATTGTTCTGCAGTTGGAACAGCTTCTTTAACTAAAACCGGTGCGAATACTGTTTCTTTTGAACCATCTGGATATGTGACAACAACAGGCACATTGTAATTACCTTTTTCCACATCTTGATTTGGTGTAATTGAAATAGAACCATCTTCATTAACAGTTGCCCATTCAGGTACATTTTTACCACCAGTGAAAGTTGTACCATTTGGTAATGCTGAACCATCTTCGTTTGTAGGTGTAGGTATTGTTACTGTTTGATCTTGTTCAACTGTTGTTGTTGGATATACAGGTTCGTGTGTTGCTGCATCTTCTTGTACTTGCACTAGAAGAGAATCTGCTGCAATGTCATTTCCACCTGAAACGAGATAAACAGTGTAAATTTCACCTGTTTTCGCATCATCAGGAATTGTAAATGTTCCTGCCGCTTCAGCTTCTTCTACTGTAGTTACATCGCCACTCTTTTGAACGACATTACCTTTTGAATCTCTCCACTCCACATGAGTAGGTAGTGGTGACAAGGCTGTAGATGTTACATCGATTTTAGCTGTATCCCCACGTTTCGCTGGATTCGTTGTGACATCATAGTTTGTAATGTCAATATTTGTTTTAATTGTTTCTACAAGCGCAAAGTTAACATTTAACCACGCATTTTTTGCCGGTCTATGGTATGGCGCTGTTTGTGGTACAAATGATAAGTTGTCATTTGGTGCACGGAATAATGGTGACGTAAATGCTGAGTAACCTTTAACTAAGTTGCCTTGATTATCTAAAACATAACCATAGAGATAGTCTTTATTTAATGAACCTGATGGGAAGCGCAATGTGTACTTACCATCTGCATCTGTTCTACCAGTCACTGTCGCAGAAATAAATTCTGGATGTTCAGTAAGTAATCGATGTGCTGCCTCTGCTTGTTGTTCTGTTGGTAAAGCGTCCACTTGTGCTTTGTATGCTTTTGCACCTGTATCGGTTAGTGAAGACATTACAACTTGATAACCTTCACGTGCAATATCGCCTGAGTTAAAGTTTGGACCTGTTGCAGAGTTTGCATAGTCACCTGATCCTGTTTCAGACCATACTCTACCACTGACAAATTCACCTTTACTTGTTACGGCAGGATTGGATATCGTGCCCTCATTATCTTGAATCCACTTACTCGTATCTGTAGTCAAGTAATTGTTTGAAGGAACAACAGCCATAAAGATACCTGTTCTTTGCATGTTCGTACCAATTGTTGGGAACTGACCAATATTGTTACCTGTTACCGAGTTAACATAAGAACTAGGGAAGAATCCACCTGCTTGACGTAACATTGTCGCTGTATTACCATCTGCAGTTTTAAAGTCATCAATCCAAAGACGGTAGTATTGACCACTTGTCGCATTATATCTATGCGATTTTCCTTTTGAATCTACCCATGCTTCACGTAAATCAAATGCATAAGCACCCGGTCCTACTTGGTTACCATCACTTGAACTTAATTTATTTGTTGTGCTTGCTTGATAAACTGGTGATGTTGCACCATCATTATCAATCCATTGCATATATACTTTTGTGCCTTCTGGAACTGCAGTTAAACCGTTTGAAGTTGTTGCTGGTGTCCCTGTATCTGCAATCCATGCACGTCCTGATAAAGTATTTTTCGCATTGGTTGCATCAGTTGTTGAGTTGATGTAACCATTCGCAAGTGCATCTGCCACAATAATATTATCTTCTTCTGAGACCACATCATTACCAGAAGCACTATTCGCCAACGCCGCACGGAACATTGGATTATTCTCGCTTAAAGCAATAGACTCTTCATTTGTTAACTCAGAATTTCTTGCTGCGAAAAACGCAACTTGTGGAAGTAAAGCATCTTGTTGATCAGCTAAGTCTTTAAGTAATGCAAAATACACATCTTGTGCTGTCGCATTTTCATTATCTAAATTTAA
Source organism: Staphylococcus cornubiensis (assembly GCF_900183575.1). Classification (GTDB taxonomy): domain Bacteria; phylum Bacillota; class Bacilli; order Staphylococcales; family Staphylococcaceae; genus Staphylococcus; species Staphylococcus cornubiensis. Next base: position 92,684 of record NZ_FXUZ01000006.1, on the reverse strand, counting down.
ACGTTCAACTGTCGCATCAACTTGTTCTGCTGAAAGGTTTGTGTTTTGAGTCAGATAGTCACGTGTGTAGTTTGTTTTTTCTTCTGTTGATGTTAACTTATCGTAATCGTTTGAAAATTGTTCTTCTGGTGTAGTTGCTGTTGGATTTTCTTGCGTTGAGGATTCTTCTTGCTTTTTAGGAGTTTCTGTAGATGTTGCTTCTTCATTTGTTGGCGCTTCTACTGATTTCTCTTCTGTAGTCGCTTCTTCATTTGTTGGTGCTTCTACTGATTTCTCTTCTGTAGTCGCTTCTTCGTTTGTTGGTGCTTCTACTGATTTCTCTTCTGTAGTTGCTTCTTCGTTTGTTGGTGCTTCTACTGATTTCTCTTCTGTAGTTGCTTCTTCATTTGTTGGTACTTCTACTGATTTCTCTTCTGTTGTCGCCTCTTCGTTTGTTGGTGCTCCTACTGATTTTTCGTCTGTAGTTGCTTCTTCATTTGTTGGTACTTCTACTGATTTTTCTTCTGTTGTCGCTTCTTCATTTGTTGGTGCTTCTACTGATTTTTCTTCTGTTGTCGCTTCTTCGTTTGTTGCTACTTCCTCTGTACTATTGGCACTTTCATTCGATGCTTGTGCTTCTTGAGATGTTGCGTCTTCCATTGCTGCAGATGCATCATTTGAATGAATTCCAAAAATCAATGTGGCACCAACAAGAATTGACGCAGTACCTACTGAAAAACGACGAATCGCGTATCGATTTTGACGGTTAGGTAAAAAATCAACGCGCTTTTTTCTAGGTTTTCTCATGAAATTATCATCTCCTTAATTAAATTAAATCGTTCTACGCATTAAAGAATAAACTAAATCATTACATTGTACAACTAAATTTTTTTATTTTTAAGGAGCGCACATTTATATAACTTAAATAATTAATATTATCTCATATTTCTTGTTTAACTTTTTTAGATTCCTCTTGTAAGTATATGAATGACAAGGATTTTAAGTTTATTTATCACTTTTAACCTCTTTAATCTAATAAAAAATAATATGGATTTGTTTTATGTATCATGACTTTTCAAAGAATAATTTGTGTATATTAATCTTTGAAATCTATGTCGATATATATACTTTTTCATACTCCATGACGGTATATATGAAATATGTATACAAACTCAATATCCTCAAAATTTTAATTAGTTTTTTATATGATTTGTATTTTTGTATATTCATTATCTACAATTTAAGAATACGTTCGTATGTATTGTAATAAATTAGGTTCTGAAAAAATGAACGGTTGGTACTTAGTCGTAAATTTTTTCATATTCATAAAAAATGCCTATTGTTAAAAAACTGGATTTTCCAAATTTTTAACGATAGACATTCATATCTCTTATTTCAATTTTACAGCTTAAAAGAAAAAAGTAGCTGACACCTTTTGACAAGTATCAGCCACTTCAATTAATTATTTCAATTCGTTCAAATAACTACGTCCAAATTCTGGCAACGCAACTCCAAAGTTATCGGCAATTGTCGCACCGATAGAACTAAATGTTGTATCGCTTTCTAATGCATGTCCGCCATTAAACTTCGGACTATACATGATGACTGGAATGTACTCACGTGTATGATCCGTACCTGGTGCTGTTGGATCGTTACCATGGTCTGCTGTAATGATCAACAAATCATCTTCACGCATCGCATCCATCAATTCTGGCAGACGATCGTCAAAATCTTTAATCGCCTGTGCATAACCTGGTTTATCACGACGGTGACCATACAAAGCATCAAAGTCAACTAAGTTCAAAAAGCTCAAACCTTTGAAGTCTTTGTTGACGATTTTCATTAATTGATCCATACCGTCCATATTACTTTTCGTGCGGACCGCTTCTGTCACACCTTCACCATCATAAATGTCGTTAATTTTACCAATCGCAATGACGTCATAATCATTATCTTTTAACGTATTCATGACCGTTTTACCGAATGGCTTTAATGCATAGTCATGACGGTTACTTGTACGTGTGAAGTTGCCAGGTTCACCGACATATGGACGCGCAATAATACGTCCAATTAAATATTTCGGGTCTTTTGTCAGTTCACGGACTTTTTCACAAATGTCATATAACTCTTCTAAAGGAATGACATCCTCATGTGCGGCGATTTGAAGTACAGGATCAGCAGAAGTATAGACGATTAAGTCCCCTGTCTTCATTTGATGTTCGCCCCACTCGTCAATAATTTGTGTACCGGATGCTGGACGGTTTGCGACAACTTTACGACCTGATAACTGTTCTATTTCTTGAACTAATTCTTCTGGAAAACCTTCTGGATACACTTTGAACGGTTGCATAATGTTCAAGCCCATAATTTCCCAGTGGCCTGTCATTGTATCTTTGCCGACAGACGCTTCACTTAATTTTGTATAATACGCTGAAGGATGATCCACGGCATCAACGACCGGTAATGGTGCAATGTTACCTAAACCTAATTTTTCAAGGTTCGGCAATTTTTGATCAAACCCTTCAAGTGTATGTTTTAAAGTGTGTGAGCCTTCATCGTTAAAGTCTTTAGCGTCTGGGCCCTCTCCAATCCCAACTGAATCCATCACAATTAAATGAACGCGTTGAAAAGGTACTGTCATCTTAATCACTCCCACATATATTGAATTCCTGGATTAATAATCTGAATCTACTTCTAAGCCTTGCATAATTTGTACGCCTGCACTTGCACCAATACGTGTTGCACCTGCGTCAATCATCGCTTTGAAGTCTTCTAAGTTACGTACGCCACCAGCAGCTTTGACTTCTACTGATTCACCGACTGTATCTTTCATTAACTTCACGTCTTCAGGTGTCGCTCCACCTGTTGAGAAGCCTGTTGATGTTTTAACAAAGTGTGCACCTGCTGCTTTCGTTAATTCAGACGCTTTCACTTTTTCTTCATCAGTTAAAAGTGCAGTTTCGATAATCACCTTAACTGTTTTACCTTGTGCTGCTTTCACAACCGCTTCAATATCTTTTTGTACGTCATCATAGCGTTGATCTTTCATTGCGCCAATGTTGATAACCATATCAATTTCGTCTGCACCTTTACGGATCGCATCTTCTGTTTCAAATACTTTTGTTTCCGTAGTGTTCGCACCTAATGGGAAACCAATCACTGTACATACAAGTACGTCTGAATCTGCTAATTTTTCCGCAGCATAAGCGATATGTGTTGGATTAATACAAATTGATTTGAAGTGATAAGTTTTTGCTTCCTCAATAATTTTATCAATTTGTGCACGTGTTGATTCTGGTTTTAACAACGTGTGATCAATATATTTTTCGAAATTCATACGAAACGCTCCTTATTTATATAATTTCTTGACCATCTCAATTATACAATTAGATGCTTCAAAATACGATTTTTTTATTTTGAGTCAATTACGATAGGATTGGATTTAATATAATACAACATTTACCGTACTTAGACTACTATGGCACGGAAAGATTGACCAATAAATGTGTCTATTTTTAAACCGTTTCGTGTCACAGTTCATAGTCACCGTAATCTTTTATAAAAATAAAATATTCAGAAAAATATGTTGAAATCTGAAAATCTCTGTGCTACCATTGTCATATTCTATTCAAACACTTTAACTTGGTAGAGAACGAAAGCGAGGGGCATTTATGGTACAACGTTTCATACAAGATAAACAATATGAAATTGACTTTTTACAATTAGCGGCGTCAAAGAATTTTGAGCCAATTGATACCGCGTTTATTGAAACATTAGTTTGGGATGAGCTTTCTCCAGACGATTTGAAACAGATGAAAGAGCGAAGTGTATGGCAAACTAACGACACATTGTTTGCATTGCGTAATGATTTTACTGACCAACTCGTTCGCTATTATCAACATTATCCATTAACGCATCAGGCTGTTGCGTACACAGGGCCGATTGTGCGACATCAACACGTGCACACGCAGCTCGGTTTGGAATGTTATCAGCCGCATATTCAAGAAATGTACCATGCCTTTGAGACGTTCCAACAGTTTATCGAGCAGCAACTTCAAGATGAAATACAATATGTCGTGATTGGACATTATCAACTGATTGATTTGTTATTAGAGCACCAAACAGAACGTACACAGTTACTCAAATGGGTAGAACAGCGGAATATTTCAGCGCTAAAGTCCGCGCTCGGCATTAGTCATCCGCTCGTACGTTTACTACTTACACCAACACATCAACAGCTCGAACTTTTAAATACACTTTATCCACACGATCATGTCATCATTCGCAGTTTGAATCGTTGGCAGACGTATTTCAAATCCCTTCATATCGACATGATTCATCTTGACATTACACCTCAGCCACCGCGTTCCTACTATAAAGACACTTTTATTCACGCATATTTAAAAGAAAGTGGTCGAACGTTATCAGGCGGCTATTACAACGGCCCACTAGAGGGATTCGGTTTGGGCTTAACATTATAACGAGGAGGAATCGCTGTGCTTACAATCGCATTAGCTAAAGGTCGCCTACTGAAAAGTTTTATTGCCTATTTAGAATCACAAGGTCAACACGACTTGGCGACACAATTAAAATCAAGAGAACGCCAACTACAAATTAAAACACCACAATTTCATTTTTTATTCGTCAAAGGGAATGACGTCCCTATCTACGTCGAGCAAGGTATTGCAGATATAGGCATTACAGGGAGTGACATTCTCAATGAAATGCAATACGACGTCAATCAACTGCTGGCCCTACCTTTTGGCCAATGTCACTTTTCAGTTGCAGCGTTTGACGAGACGAAGGACTATCGTAAAGTAGCAACCTCTTTCCCTAAGACGGCAGGAGATTATTTTAAAGCAACCGGTCGTGACGTTGAACTGATTGAATTATCCGGCTCAATTGAACTTGCTTGTGTGATTGGCATGGTCGACGGCATTGTTGACATCGTTCAAACAGGCACAACGTTACGCTCGAATGGACTCGTTGAAAAAGAGCATATTGCGGATATTCAAGCGCAACTGATTACGAACCGCCAAAGTTTTTTCACGCAATCATCAGAAATTGATGCATTTATACACATGTTAGGAGTGTCGCTCATTGATCGTTAATAGCCAAACATTTTTACAACAATTTGAAACGACGGAAACCTTTAATCCTGAAATCCACGCACAAGTGACAGCCATTTGTGACCGTGTCCGACGTGAAGGTGACCGCGCATTATTGGATTACAATGAACAGTTTGATGGTGTGACTGTAGAGATGCTAGAAGTGCCACAAGCTGACATTGAAGCAGCATATCACCATATAGATGAAGATTTACGTCACGCACTCGAACATAGTTTCCAAAGAATTCGAGATTATCAAACACAGATTAAATACGAAAACCAATATGCGACACCTGAACTTTATGAAGTGTATCATCCGATTGAACGTGTCGGTGTATACGTCCCAGGTGGAAAGGCGAGCTACCCTTCAACTGTATTAATGACAGCAACACTTGCGAAAGTCGCGGGGGTTAAAAATCTGAGTGTCGTGACACCGCCGCAACCGAATGGCATTGCACCAAGTGTACTCGCCGCATGTCACATCGTCGGTGTCGATCATGTCTATCAAGTCGGTGGTGCACAAAGTATTGCTGCACTTGCTTATGGCACAGAGACTATTCCGAAAGTCGACAAAATAGTCGGTCCAGGCAATCAATATGTATCTTATGCGAAAAAGGCATTGTACGGAGAAGTCGGTATCGATCAAATCGCAGGGCCGAGTGAAATTGCATTGATTATTGATGACACGTGTGATTTAGATGCGATTGTCTATGATGTCTTTGCCCAAGCAGAACATGATGAAATGGCGCGTACTTTTGTCATTTCAACGGATTTAGCATTACTTGAAAGATTAGAAATACAGATTCAAGAATCTCTTAAAGATGTTCCACGCTATGACATTTTAAAGGTCAGTTTGACAGAACACCACTATCTTATTCACGCGACTGATTTTGAAGACAGTTGTCAGTTGATGAATACCATTGCACCAGAGCATGCATCGATTCAAACGGCACAACCGGAAGATTATTTACCACACATTCATTACGTGGGTAGTCTTTTCTTAGGCGGGTATGCACCTGAAGCGATTGGGGACTATATTGCGGGACCTAGCCATGTCTTACCTACACAACGGACAGCACGCTTTCAACACGGATTATCTGTGAATGACTTTTTAACGAAACATACGGTCATCCACTTGGCACAACCAACATATAAAAAGACATATCGAGATGCTGCACGTATTGCCCAAGATGAACAACTGTATCACCACCAAAAATCATTAGAAATCAGACAAAGAGGTGACGACGCATGATTCGCATGAATAAAAATGAAAGTCCAATCAAGCCGCTACCGACAGAGATACTTGCAGACCTGATTGAACAGTGTGACTACCACCACTATCCGGACGTGGCATATGACCGCTTCCTTACCGCTTATGCAAAGTATTATGGTGACACCTTTACCCCTGCACAAATCACTTGCGGTAACGGCTCTGATGAACTGATTCAAAAATTAATGCTCATCATGCCGGACGGTCCATGTTTAACGCTTAATCCAGACTTTTTCATGTACCAAGATTACGCGCACCAAGTGAACCGTGATATTCAATTTGTGGATGCTACGCCAGAACTATCTTTTCCACTTGAAAGCGTATTGGAGAAAATTGAAGCGGTACAACCAAGTTTCTTCATTTTAAGCAATCCGCACAATCCAACGGGCCACCGTTTTGATGAAAGTTATTTGCTGGCCATTGCCGATCGCATGAAACAACTCGGAAGCTATCTCGTCATTGATGAAGCGTATATTGATTTTTCGACACCGCTCGATATTGCGTTAGAAGATCACATTTTGGTCATGCGCACATTGTCGAAAGCTTATGCGATGGCAGGCTTACGACTCGGTGTGTTAATCAGCACTGAAAAGACGATTCAGCACGTTCGACAAATTGAACACCCTTACCCGCTCAGTGCACTCACAATGGCAGTCGGTATTCAATTATTTGAAAACCAAGCAGACACAGAAGCATTTGTTGCACATCAACGCCACTTGAGCACACGTTTGAAAGCCATTTTACAACAATATGCCAGTCCACATATGACGATTTATCCGAGTGAAACGAATTTTGTGTTAACAGCAGGACCTCAAGCAATGGCACTCGGGCGTTATGTGGAACAGCACGGCTTTCTTCCGCGCTTTTACAATGCACCATCTGAAGAAGTCATGGCAGGCTTTGTCCGTTATTCGATTGCGACAGATGCACAGTTAGACCGCTTTGAACAAGTGGTCAAAGAATGGAGTGAACAAAATGACATATCAAATTAACCGTGAAACGAAAGAGACGAAAATTGCGATTGAACTTTCAGAATCTCAAGAAACGAGTCATATTGATACGGGCGTCGGCTTTTTAGATCATATGTTAACACTTTTTAGCTTTCACAGTGGCCTTCACTTAAATATTGATGTAGATGGCGATACATGGGTAGATGACCACCATACGACGGAAGATATCGGTATTGTACTTGGTCAGCTGTTGTTACAATTGACGCGTGATAAAAAGCATTTCGAACGTTATGGCCAACAATATTTACCGATGGATGAAACGTTAGCCCGTGCCGTTGTCGATATCAGTGGACGCCCTTATTTGAACTTTAATGCGCAATTCAGTAAGGAAAAAGTCGGTCAGTTTGATACAGAGTTGGTAGAAGAGTTTTTCAGAGCGTTCGTCATTAATGCCCGCCTCACTGTGCACATCGATTTACTGCACCAAGGCAATACACATCATGAGATTGAAGCGATATTCAAAGCATTCGCTCGCGCCTTAAAACAAGCGTTGCGTCCATCAGAAGAAGCACGCATCCCTTCATCTAAAGGTGTGATTGAATCATGATTGTTATTGTAGATTACGGTTTAGGCAATATTTTAAATGTCCAACGCGCCGTGCAACATCTCGGGTATGATGTCGTCGTCTCCCGTGATCCAGAAGTCATTGAACGTGCCGATCAGCTCATTTTACCTGGTGTCGGTCATTTTAAAGATGCCATGCAAGCCATCGACCGTTATGCGTTGGCACCTTTACTCAAAAGACAACAAAAACCCATCATCGGCATTTGTCTCGGGATGCAACTCCTTTATGCCTTTAGCGAAGAAGGTCATGTCCCAGGACTCGGCTTTTTTGAAGACCATGTACGTGCCATTGAGACGCCTTACACTGTGCCGCACCTCGGTTGGAATCAGTTAAAGAGTGACGTCCCTGGCTTAGATAAAGATGTCTATTATGTGCACACATACCAAGCGCCGATGAACGATGATGTCGTCGCATATACAGATTACGGCACACAAATTCCAGGTATCGTCCAACGCGGTCAGTATATCGGCATTCAATTCCACCCAGAAAAAAGTGGTGATTACGGCTTGGAGATATTAGCACAAGCATTAAAAGGAGGATGGCAACATGATTAAAATTTGGCCTGCCATTGATTTAATTGAAGGCAAAAGTGTACGCCTCACTGAAGGAGATTACAACACTTCTGAAGCGATGACGAGAAGTGCAGAAGAGAGTATTCAATTTTACAATCAATTCAACAGTGTCGACCGTATTCACATTATCGACCTCATCGGTGCTAAAGCTCAACGCGCGATTGAAATGGATTATATTCAACAACTCATTCAAGCGAGTGACAAACCGATTGAAGTCGGTGGCGGGATTCGTGATGAGGCAACACTTCGTCGTTATTTTGATTCAGGTGTTGACTACTGTATCGTCGGTACACAAGCGATTACGAATACAATGTGGCTTGCTGAAATGAGTCAGTTATTTCCCGGGAAAATTTATGTGTCCGTCGATGCGTATCGAACAGCCATTAAAATTAACGGTTGGACAGAAGACGCAGCAATAGACTTATTTGAATATGTCGCTGAAATTGAAGATTTACCTTTAGGCGGCATCATTTATACTGACATTTCTAAAGATGGTAAATTAGCAGGTCCGAACTTTGAAATCACGGCACAACTTGCTCAAGAGACAAGTTTACCTGTTATCGCATCAGGAGGCATTCGTGATCAACAAGATCTTGAAAAACTTGAAGCTTCAGGTGTCACTGCAGCGATTGTAGGTAAAGCAGCGAACCAAAGTACATTTTGGGAGGGATTAAGTTGATTAAAAAACGCATTATTCCTTGCCTTGATGTCAAAGATGGCCGTGTCGTGAAAGGCATTCAATTTAAAGGGTTAAGAGACATCGGTGATCCCGTTGATTTAGCCATGTACTATAACGAAGCCGGTGCGGATGAACTCGTCTTTCTAGATATTTCCAAAACGGAACGAGGCCATGCTTTAACGTTAGACATTATCCAACAAACTGCCGAACAGCTGTTTATCCCTTTAACGGTGGGTGGCGGGATTGCTTCACTCGATGATATTTCTGATTTGTTAAAACATGGTGCCGACAAAGTGTCACTCAATTCGGCAGCGCTCAATAACCCTGAACTGATTCGTCAAGCGAGCGAAAAGTTTGGACGACAATGCATCTGTATCGCGATTGACAGTCAATATGATCCAGAGTTAGATGATTATTTCTGCTGTACACACGGCGGTAAAAAGCGCACTGATAAACGGGTATATGACTGGGTCCAAGAAGTCGAATCTCTCGGTGCAGGTGAGCTTCTCGTCACAAGCATGGATTTTGATGGGATGAAACAAGGCTTTGACCTTAAACATTTGAATGGCATCGCCGAACGTGTCAATATTCCGATTATCGCGTCGGGTGGTGGTGGCAATGCACGTCACTTTACCGAACTTTTCACGCAAACCCCTGTCTCAGCAGGACTTGCGGCGAGCATTTTACACGACAAAGAAACGACTGTACACGAAATTAAACAAGAACTCGAAAATGGAGGTGTGCCTGTCAGATGGCCTTAAAACCAGATTTTTCAAAAGGATTACTCCCTGTCATTTTACAAGATGTGGATACGAAACAAGTGTTGATGTTAGGTTATATGAACGAAGAAGCGTTCCAAAAAACGGTTGAGGAAGAAGTCGCTTGGTTTTATTCTCGCTCCAAAGGTCGTCTATGGAAAAAAGGCGAATCGTCTGGGCACATTCAAAAAGTGAAAGCGATGTATTTAGATTGCGATCAAGATACATTATTGCTGTTTGTAGAACCAATGGGCCCGACATGTCACACCGGCGCGCAAAGTTGTTTTGGAACAGAAAGCGGCTTTAGAGTACAACAACTTGAAGAAACGGTTGCGACACGTGCACAGGAAGCAGAGAGTGGTTCGTATACACAGTACTTACTCAATGAAGGTAAAGAGAAAATCACGAAGAAGTTTGGTGAAGAAGCATTTGAAGTCGTGATTGCGGCGATGAAAGATGATCGTGATGAATTAATTGCGGAAAGTGCGGATGTATTGTATCACTTGTTCGTGTTACTGCAAGCACAAGATGTGACGTTTGCGGAAATCGAAGCGTTGTTGGGAGAACGTCATGAGAAACGCAATAATTTTAAAGGTGAACGTCAGGATATCGAGGAATGGTAGGATGTGCTTATACTAATGCTTGATGCGCTGTACTTCCAAGCTCGGGTTGCAATCGCATCAAGGTCACAATATAACGCATAAGATTTTTATTTTTCTCTTCCCCCAAGCCTCTTGTTGGTTCTTGCCATATTGAATGAAGGGACAAAGAACAGATACTCGCCAAGCATCCATATCTTTTTTTAATACGATTAAAACCCACGCCAATGCGTTTAATACATTGGCATGGGTTTTTTATTATTGCTTTTATCTAAAACAGGTCGCCGAGTGTTGCGGCCATGATAGCTTTGATGGCGTGCAAACGGTTTTCTGCTTGTTCAAAGACGACGGAACTTGGACCGTTGAAGACTTCATCCGTAATTTCTAACGCTTCTAATCCGAACTGGTCATAAAGTTTTTGACTCGTCGTCGTTTCTAAATTGTGAAATGCTGGTAAACAATGCATAACGATGAGGTCTGGGTTGTCTGCTTGAACGAGGAGGGCATCATTGATTTGATAAGGCAACATGTTTTCAATGCGTGTTCCCCACTCGCTTTCATCTGTCCCCATCGATACCCAAACGTCTGTATAGAGTACATCCGTATGATAGACGGCTTGTTGGACATTTTCAGTAATCATGATATTCGCGCCTGATTGTTGTGCATAATGTTTGGCAATGGCTTGAATATCGGGATGCGGTTGTAAATTTTCTGGTGCGGCGATGTGAACGTTGACACCTAACATCACCCCTGTCACGAGTAAATCATGTGCCACATTGTTTGAAGCATCACCGACATACGTTAATGTGCAATTTTCTAATGTACCAAAATGTTCTTTAATGGTCATGAAGTCCGCAATCATTTGTGTTGGATGCCATTCATTCGTTAAACCATTCCATACAGGCACACCCGAATGTTGACTTAACTGTTCTACATCTGACTGGTGGTAGCCACGAAACTCGATACCATCATACATTCGTCCAAAAACTTGTGCTGTATCGGCAATCGATTCTTTGACCCCTAGATGGATATCCCCTTTTTCATAGTAATCCACATGTGCACCTAAATCATGCGCCGCTACACTAAATGCCGCTCTTGTTCGTGTAGAGGGCTTTTCAAAAATGAGCGCAATGTTTTTCCCTTTCAAAAATGGATGTGGCAAGTGATGCTGCTTCTTATGTTTTAACTCCATCGAAAAATCAATTAACGTCATTAAAGCTTCAGCATCATAGTCCTTTGTTTTCAAAAAGCTCTTTCCTTTAAAAGTCTCCAATTGTTTTAAAGTCGTTGTATACGTCCCATCTTCATCACACCTTTTTTTGATTATTTATTCTTTATATTGCATTATTATACACATTAGGCAATTCTAAGTCAACCGCTTTTCTGTATCAGAAGCGTGAGTATAAGCGATTGAAATTTAAACTTCATGGAAAGCTTATTCCAAAAAGCAGATTCTTATCCCCTACATATCCAACTATAAAATATGACAGCTTTGGAATTGTTACCTTTTTATTAATATAGAAGAAACTGAAAATAGGTTTAATTTTTTAGTAGGCGGCTCGGTCAATTCAATAGATTGCGTACCTGATCGACACTCCCGAGGTATAAAGGAAACCAACGCTATCTTTCAATCATAAAATGTGATGGCCTTAAGATTGTGGTTTTTATTTTAAGAATGTAATGATTTAACTCATGATTAACTGTTTAAGCTTCTTTCATAAATTCCAAGTACTATTCTGCATTGTTATTTTCTCCGTCTCTTTGATTGCTATTCTGGGCGTGACTCCTGAGGCATAAGATAATCTTGAAAATCCATCAACGCTTCTACTGATATGACAGTATGATCAAAACGTTGATGCGTTGAAGGATTATCGCCTAGGAAAGCGAAGCCCAAGAAAGCAATCAAAATGCAGAATAGTTCAGGCATATATGTATCAGCCATTTAAACTACACTTAAAAACAGTGAAACACCCACTGCTTCACCCCCATTTTCAGTGCTCAAATAAAAAAAGCGACTGACCTTGAGATCGTCGCAACAATCTCAAAATCAATCGCTATTCGTATCATCTCTTAATCAATCGCACCTGCATCTGGGTGACTCTTACCATGAACATAATAATCCACATATTCAGGTTCTAATGGTTGTCTACCACGAATAATGTCAGCTGCTTTTTCCGCTAACATGAGTACCGGTGAATGAATATTACCGTTTGTCGTTGTTGGCATAACGGATGCATCCACAACACGTAAGTTTTCCATACCATGAACTTTCATTGTTAGTGGATCTACCACTGCCATTGGATCACTCGCTGGACCCATTTTCGCACTACATGATGGGTGTAGGGCTGTTTCGGCATCACGACGGACCCAGTCTAAAATTTCTTCATCTGTTTGTACACTTGGTCCTGGTGAAATTTCGCCACCGTTAAATTTGTCTAATGCAGGTTGTTTTAAAATATTACGTGCGACACGAATGGCTTCTACCCATTCGCGCTTATCTTCTTCTGTTGATAAGTAGTTAAAGACGAATTTCGGTTTCACATACGGATTCGTTGACGTAATTTTTAAACTACCGCGAGAGTTAGAATACATTGGGCCAACGTGCACTTGATAGCCATGAGCCGTTTCTGCTTTTTGACCATCATAACGTACAGCTAATGGTAAGAAGTGGAACATTAAGTTTGGATAATCTACTTCATCATTTGAGCGCACGAAGCCGCCACCTTCAAAGTGGTTACTTGCCACTGCACCTGTACGGCGTGTGAGCCATTCTAAACCGATGAACGGCATTTTGAGTTTGTTTAAACTTGGTTGCATCGATACTGGTTCTTTACACGTATGTTGAATGTAAACTTCTAAATGGTCTTCAAAGTTTTCACCCACACCTGGTAAGTGAATACGTGGTTCGATACCAAGTGAACGTAAATGTTCTGAATCACCAATACCTGACAGTTGTAATAATTGTGGTGTATTGAACGCGCCACCAGATAAAATCACTTCTTTCGCAAGCACTTTGTGTAAGCGACCGTTACGTTTGTATGTCACACCTGTCACTGTGTTGCCATCGAAATGCAATTTTTCTACAAATGCGCGTGTTTTTACTGTTAAATTAGGTCGTTTCATCGCTGGACGTAAATAAGCACGTGAAGCCGATACACGACGACCGTTATGGATTTGGCTATCAAATGGACCGAAGCCTTCTTGACGGAACCCATTCACGTCTTTTGTTTTTCTATAACCTGCTTCGACAGCGGCATCGAAAAAGGCGTGGAATAATGGGTTATCAGCTGGACCACGACGTAATTTGATCGGACCGTTTAAACCACGAATCGGATCATCCGCATCTGCGCCGAATGTTGTTTCTAAGCGTTTGAAGTAAGGTAGACAGTGTGCGTAATCCCATGTGTCCATGCCTTCTGGTTGACCCCATTTTTCATAGTCTAATGGATTCCCACGTTGATAAATCATGCCGTTAATTGAACTTGAACCACCTAACACTTTACCACGTGTATGGAACACTTTACGGCCACCCATATGCGGTTCGCCGTCTGTTTCATATTTCCAGTCATAAAAACGATTGCCAGATGGATACATTAACGCGGCAGGCATTTGAATTAATAAGTCCCATGGGTAATCACTACGTCCCGCTTCAAGGACCAATACCTTTTTATCTTTGTCTTCGCTTAAACGTGCACCTAAAACTGACCCAGCACTACCGCCGCCGATAATGATATAGTCATACATTTTATCGTACGCTTTACTCATAACAAAAACTCCTCCATAACTTTGTATTTTCTCGTCTTTTTATGTACAAAAAGTCATGATATGTCGTGATTGTCGGTGCGTGATGTGAATCATGACCTTCTTATCAATCCGTTTTCACACTGATGTCTCTCGGATTTTAAGATTGGCTAAACCATTTCACGGGTTCCGGATTGGTATTCATTAAAATATGTTTCGTTTCTAAATATTCTTCTAGACCTTGATGACCTAACTCACGGCCGATACCTGATTGTTTATAGCCACCCCATGGCGCTTGCGCGAAATAAGGATGGAAATCATTAATCCAAACGGTACCCATTTTCATTTTGCTTGCGACGCGTTGAGCTTTACCAATATCTTTCGTAAAGACGCCACCTGCAAGTCCGTAAATGGAGTCGTTCGCTAAACGGATCGCTTCTTCTTCTGTATCAAAGCCTTCCACTGTCACGACAGGTCCGAATACTTCTTCTTGAACAATACGCATAGAAGTGTCACAGTTTGTGATCACAGTTGGCTCAAAGAAAAAGCCGTTTTGTAAGTCTTCACGTTCTGGACGTTGACCGCCAACCGCAATGGTAGCACCATCTTCTTTTGCGACTTCCATATAACCTTCAACTTTGGCACGGTGTTCTGCTGAAATGAGTGGTCCGAGTTCAGTAGATTTGTCAAAACCGTTACCTAATCGGATTTTTTTCACAGCTTCAATGAGTGCTGCTTCAAATTTGTCTTTAATAGCGTTATGGACGATAATACGTGAACCGGCTGAACATACTTGACCAGCATGGAAAAAGCCGCCATTTAACGCTTGGTCTACCGCAAGTTCAAAGTCCGCGTCATCAAAAATAATGTTTGGATTTTTACCGCCTAATTCAAGCGCAATGTTTGTCACATGATCTGCAGCTTTTTTCATAATATGCTTACCTGTCTTAATACCACCCGTGAATGATACTAAGTCCACTTCAGGATGTGATGACAATACATCTCCAATTTCAGAACCGGCACCGAGTACTAAATTGATGACACCTTTAGGAAAACCAACCTCTTCCATTAATTCAAATACACGAATCGTTGTTAACGGTGTAATTTCACTTGGCTTCATCACAAGTGAACAACCTGTTGCTAATGCTGGTGCGATTTTCCATGATGCCTGTAATAACGGATAGTTCCAAGGTGTAATTTGTGTTACAACCCCAATCGGTTCTTTCACAATTTTACTTTCTGTATTTTCAATCGGTGAGTTGATTAATTCGCCACCGTCTTTATCCGCTAAACCTGCAAAATACATAAACACGTTATGAATGTCATCCATATCCACTAATGATTCTTCATACGTTTTACCAGTATCTAATGTTTCTAAATAAGCTAATTCTTCGCGATTTTCTTTAATTTTGTCCGCAATGGCACGTACTTTTTGCCCTTTTGCTTCACCAGTTTCGTTCGCATAAGTCCCTTCGTCAAATGCACGCCTTGCTGCGAGAATGGCACGTTCCACATCTGCTTCAGTTCCTTCTGCCACCTCTAAAATGACTTCTTGATTATAAGGATTAATTATTTCACGTGTCGCTTTATTACTACTCTCAACCCATTCACCATCAATGAATTGGCGACGAGATAATCGGTTTACAGCTTCCATCAGTATCCCTCCGTTAAGTTTGTTAAGTTTTTATTTAACGAATTTTACAAACTTAACTTTATCATATGAAAAATGACACTGTCAACTGCTAGCGGTTGAATTGCACATTACTTCAAAAAGCGTTAAATTGATAAAGAACGTTAGATGTTTTTTTAATTAATGACTCGCTTTTAGCACGTTAAGTGTTAAAATGTTTTATGATGATAGGAGGTGTCGTCAAGATGGCACGCGCAAAAACATATGAAGCAAAATTAGAAGAAGCGAAAGATATTGTCATTAATTCCATTGCTGAAACGATGGACCTCTATGGGATCAATCGTAGCGTCGGGAATTTGTACGGCATTATGCTTTTTAAAGAGAGTATGACACTAGATGAAATGCGCCAAGAATTACAAATGAGCAAACCGAGTATGAGTGCAGGTGTGAAGAAGTTACAAGAATTCGATATTGTGAAGCAACGTCTGACACGTGGCAGTCGTAAACAGCATTTTGAAGCGGAGAAAGATTTCTTTGAGTTTTTCTGTAATTTTTTCACGCAAAAATGGAATCGTGAAATCTCGATTAATATGGCTGCATTGAAAGAATCTGAAGCCATGATTGATGAGATTATTGCGGCAGATGATGTGGCGGATGCGTTGAAGGAAGAAGCTATTGAGATTAAGGCGCACATGGCAGATTCACGTGTTTATTATTATTGGCTTGAGTCGATAAGTGATGCGTTGAAGAGTGGGAAGATTTTTGAGTATTTTCCTATTCCAGAGTCGAAGGAATGATGATAAGGGCTTTATGCGATGTGATTTGAATGACATGCATAAAGCTTTTTTTGTTTTGACCACTTGAAGATACATTTTTAATTCAAAAGCACTCTTGGATTGCTGAACCATGCTGCGCTTTCCGAGGCGCTGAAACTTCAACTAAATTCGGCTTGATTGAAGTATACTTGATGTGGAAGCCGAATTGGATTTTCAGTTTCAGCAAATGCCTCAGGAGTCTTGCATGGTTCTTGCAATCTTGGGTATGTCTGTGCATTGTTATTCACTCCGTAATGATTGACTCTATCATTATCATTCATGCTTCGATTCCGTAATCTGGTCAAATAAGAAAATCTATTATCTCCACTCTACAATCTAGGGAAAAGTGAGATAAACGAGTAACGGGCTGTCTTGCAATTTCAGGGGACATTTCACTCGAATACATTGCTTTTACTGTCTTTCTTTACGTACGCTTCGACTCTGGGGTTATAGAAATATGCACAATCATTCTCACTCTAATAGTTTGTATAAAGTGACGTCAGGCGTCTTGCATGGTTCTTGCAATCTTGGGTTTATTGAAACATTGTTGTCCACTTTAAACATATTGCTTTGCCGTCATTCCTTACACTTCGATTCTGGGGTTAGTCAATATGTCATTAGCCGTCTTTCCCACTTTGTTGTTTGTGAGGTTAGCTGGAGGAGTCTCTGGCTGTCCTGCAATTTTAAGTTACATGTCGTTTTAACCGCAACAGTGAGCGCTTCTGTTACTGTTATCGAAAGTGTTGTATTTTTTAGTAAGCGATGATACAATTTAGATATTAAAAAAACACCTAGTCAGTTGGGAAAACTTGTCCTAGGTGCAAAAACATAGTAACATATTAGTGAGCTGGTAACTCAACGTATGTTAATCATTATAGCCTATGATTAGGTGCTCTCGTTATGGTCGTAACGGGAGCTTATTTTTTTGACTTTTTATACAAAACAATGGTCATGCATAAAGTGCCTATCATCGTCAAAGATATTGGTAGATAAATATCTAAATTGATTATGATTGTCATATGCTATCACCTCATATCATTATAAATTTCATAGGTGAGAATGATTGACATATGGCTAATAGGCTTCTATGTTTTATGCAATTGATTATACTCCGATTCCCCTCTCATTAAAAGTACTCATATTTCACTTTATTTGATGTATGCAACTTCATTCAAGGTCCATTATAAAAAGCTCACATATGTTCTTCTTACTCATTACCGCCTTCTCATTAAAATAGTTCAATCCTCTGTCGTTATACATTTTGTTAGTCCAATCCCGTTTTATGTATAAGTCCGAAATATTTATTGTAACTCATAAAAAATAGTGTAGGACGCTGAAACCTCGTTCGTGAGATTTCTGTCCTACACCTTTATTTTGTGTCGTTATAAATTGTCATCTTCTTCATCTTCGCCGACACGCAAAATTCTTAACGAGCGGCGTTCGATACGTTTAAAGCGATCTGCACGGCTTTGTAAGGCAATGCGATCCCCACCTAAAATCATCATAAAGGAGATCATGATGATAATAAAGATTACAATCAATGGCACACCTGCAACAATTGAAGCGGTTTGTAAGATTTCCAACGCTTTTTCGCCACCGACTAACATCAGTGAAAATGGCAGTAAACAAAGCGCAAATGCCCAGAATAAACGGTTTAACTTGATAGGTTCGCCTTTAACACGTGTTTGTGTCGCCGCAGCAACAATGTATGAAGCTGAGTCAAAGGTTGTCACTAAGAATAAGAACGCTGACAAGATAAACAGTCCGATAATGATTTTGGAGAATGGCAGTTGACTGATCACTTCGATAATGGTTGCTTCTGTTCCGTGTGAATTTAAAAATTGAATGACATCGAATTGCCCTGAAATTTGTAAGTACACGGCAAAGTTACCGAAAATACCGAAGAACAGCACACATCCAAATGTCCCATAGACAATCGTTCCTAAAATGACTTCTTTCAACGTACGTCCTTTTGAAATACGCGCAATGAATAATCCGATAAATGGTGCGTAAACAATCCACCACGACCAATAGAATATCGTCCATTGTTGTGGGAATTTCGTTTCTTCACGTCCACCGATACCGCCGAATGGTTCGAGCCATGTGGCCATTTGGAAAAAGTTTTTCAACATGTTACCAAAACCTGTGACCGTCGTTTCCATAATAAAAATAGTAGGCCCAACAACAAATATAAAGCCTAGTAAAATGAATGATAGCCACACGTTCAAGTCACTTAACACTTGAATCCCTTTTTTCAAACCTTGGTACGAACTGTACGCAAATACGATTGTAATGCAGATCAAGACGATACTTTTGACGACCATACTTGACCCATCTAGACCGAATAACTTTTCTAGACCTGCCGAAATCATTGGTACACCTAATGCAAGTGAAGTAGCTGTACCACCGATGAGTCCGAAAATGAATAAAATATCAACAATTTTTCCTAAAGCTTTATCCGTCTGTCCTTTTAAAATCGGACGACATGCTTGGCTAATTTTGAAAACAGGTTGCTTTTTCACGAAAACTAAATATGCGATTGGTAATGCAGGCAATACGTAAATCGCCCACGCGATAGGTCCCCAGTGAAACATTCCGTACATTGTCGCATAGTTTAAAGCTTCCTCTGAAAATGGCTTCGCACTATGGGGTGGCGCTTGGAAATAATACGCCCATTCGATAACGCCCCAGTACAAAATATCTGAACCGATACCTGCACAAAATAGCATCGATGCCCACGCAAAGTCACTAAATTCCGGCTTATCATTCGCACGTCCTAAAGTGACCGAACCATATTTACCAAATGCTATGTATAACACAAAACAAAAAATCGCAAGTCCCAATACAAGATAGATGGCGCCCATTTTTGATGTGACGAATTCATTCATCGCGACAACAACTGCGCGACTTTGTTCAGGAAACACCATCATCGGTATCACGGCCATCAGTAACACAATTGCCGTACCGATGAACACGACCCAATCCATCAGTTTATTATTTTTATGCAATTTTAAGCACCCCTTATTCTTTTTAACTCCTTTTGTGTTAATTCATGATGTAAAACGCTTTTACACAAGCAATAGGTTATCGAAAATTAAATTTTAATGCAAATTTCATACATTCAAATTATTTGTACGTTTTGAATATATATAACTTTCCAATAACTGAAATATTGTAAAAACGCCTTTATAAAGTACATAAAGAACGTTAAAAATTTATTTAACGATTTAAGTTGTGATTATTTATGCACAATCAATGAATATATATTTATTTAAAATTGTGCACATACAGCGGGCTTCCTGGAGTGTAAAAGGAAAATAATTAAGTTATTATCTACATCGAACACGACAATTTTTGATAGCATTTTTTTGACTATTATTTTAAAAGCAAAATGAAGGACTCGAACAACTGAATGTCCAAGCCCCTGCTTCAAAATATTAACCAAATTCACTAAATGTATCGTAAATGAGATATATGTTAAGTACCGTTAAAATAATCGCCAATGCCCACGCGGTAATATTTACCCAACGTGGATTGGTGAAGTTTTCTCCCATAATTTTAGGATTATTTGTCGCAATAACTAACGGAATCACACTTAAAGGTAACGCTAAACTTAAAAACACTTGCGTAAAGATAAGGAGATTTTCTATTTTTTCCGTACTAGCGCCATACAACCATAAACAGAAAAAGACTGGCATCACGGCAATGACACGTGTGACAATGCGTCGAACCCATTGTGCCATTTTTAAATGTACGAAACCTTCCATTATAATTTGTCCTGATAGCGTACCGGTAATTGTGGAGTTTTGCCCTGACGCTAACAATGCAACCGCAAACAACGTACTCATCACAGCGCCACCAATTACGGTAGAAACTTGTGAATGTGACAAGGCGTCATATAAATCATAGAAACCACCGAGTGCTTCACCGCTTCCAAAGAACAGCGCCGCCCCTAAGATTAATAATAAACAATTCACGACAAAGGCAAGTGACAACTGGACATTAGAGTCAATCGTCGCATATCGAATGGCTTCGCGTTTTTCTTCATCTGATTGTCGTCCATAATTTCGTGACTGAACGATAGATGAATGTAAGTATAAGTTGTGTGGCATAATCGTTGCACCGATAATCCCTAATGCAATGTATAAAGCACCAGGTTGTGTCACGACTGAAGATTGCGGTAAAAATCCACTGAATACATCGCCCCATACGGGATCTGACAAATACACTTCAAAGACAAAGATGATAAACACGGTCAATACTAATACGGTCACGAGTGCTTCAATTTTTCGAAATCCTAGTTTAATAATGACTAACAGTAAAAAGACGTCTAATACTGTAATCGTCACACCTAGCCACAATGGAATGTGAAAGAGTAAATTCAATGCAATCGCGCTACCAATGACCTCTGCAATATCGGTCGCCATAATCGCAAGTTCCGTTAATAGCCACAAGACAACAGCCATTTTTTTAGATGTCATCGCTCTCGTCACTTGGGCTAAATCCATACCACTCGCGATACCTAGACGCGCACACATACTTTGTAGTAACATCGCAGCTAAACTTGAAATTAAAATGACCGACAACAGGATATAGCCATATTGCGCGCCCCCTGCCATCGATGTAATCCAGTTCCCCGGATCCATATAACCTACTGCCACAAGTGCACCAGGTCCTAGAAATAAAAACACTTTTTTCCATGCCGGTGCATCACGATGGTATGACACCGTTCCATTGATTTCTTCTAGACTTTTCCTCATTGTACTCAACCTTTTCCTCTTCTATCTCTATCATTAAATATTATATCCAAACTTAAAATTAGGATTACCTAAATTGATATTAGTATTATATATGACTTGAGATAAAATTAAAAGCGACGCATATCGCAATCGCTTTTGTGAAATAGTATTTTTGATGTGTTAATGTTCAACGATGTAACGATAAATATCATCTCGAACGGGCGTTTCCAAGTTAAAATGCATCGTTACAACCGGCTCTCCTGATTTCATAGTCGTTTCTTCAACTGTGCCTTCAATCACATGAACGCGTCCTAAATAGTAAAAGTTTTTACCTTCAGCATCTTCTTTTTTTACAAATAGATATAGCGGAATGTTGCGTTCTTGGTGATGCACAATATCATCAACTTCTGACGATTTAAGCGAACGATTCGAACGGGTATACCATTTAAATTCACTCTGACTGATAAATGTATCACCATACTGTGTAGAAGTCGTAATATCGTCTTGTTTATGGTATGTCACAAAAATAGGTACCATTTGATGTCTCACTTGATAACCATACATCGTACTCGACACATCTTTATCCCAATTCATTATTTTTACAAAGTCTTTACGGAAATATTTTTGATATAATATCAATTCATTTTGACCTTGAAATTTCATCTCATTATTGTATTGACCCAGGCGAATGATGTCCTCCACATAACGTTGAAACCGTTCGATATTGAGCTGACTTTGAAAATGTTCTGCCAGTTCAACAACATCGCCCTCTATATGAATCAATGGCGGCCCATATGATTTATCGATGTCATTTTTAAAGTAGCTGAAATCTAAAATTCTTAAGGTTGTCTCAATATCAGCGACGGTCACTGCTGAATCAATCTGCTGCATATACTCCAATAATTCTGATTTTCGTGCATCGCCTTCTATCAATCGTTGTAAAATAAAATGTTCCGTATTCTTAAGTCCTGGCGCGATTTCTCTTGATAGAAAAGTTAAATTTTTGAATGCCAGCATTTCTATAGACTCAGTTGTATGTCCTCGCTTTTCAAGAAACTCATGGTAATTTTTATATTTATCTAAAATAATGAGCGGATCTATCGCATTTTGATCGACAAAATCCATAAGTAAAGGTTGTCGACCAATTCGACGTTCAACATTTTCATAAGCGTCATCCAAAATTTTGACACTATTTAATGTCGCTTTTGTAAGTGACTCAAAAATTTGTTTTTTCGCAACTTCTTCAAAATTAATTGTTGAGACACCATTTAGTACAGATGGCTCTGTTAAAAAGCGACGATAATTATCTTTGTGATAACTTGGATCCCCTGATAGTGCAATTGGGATTAAATAATTATTTTTATAGTTACCGATAAAATCAATAACTGTCACAAAATCTTTATTACTGCTTTTACGGAGACCTCGACCTAACTGTTGTACAAAAATAATACTTGAAGTCGTCGCTCTCAACATGACAACTTGATTCACTTCTGGAATATCAATACCTTCATTAAATAAATCGACTGTAATAATATACTGCAATTCACCTGAACGTAACTGTGCAATCACTTCTGCACGACGTTGCTGTGTATCTTCACCCGTAAGTGCTACAGACGGATAACCGTAATCTGATAACTTTTGGGCTAATGCATGTGCTTCATTTTTACGACTGACGAAAATCAGCCCTTTAAGTTCATCGCCAGAGTAACCGTAATACTCTGTACGTTCAATCACATGCTTGACACGTGCGTCTGAAGCAAGTTTTTGTAGGGAAGTCGTATCGTCACTAATCATGCCATCTAGTTTATAATCTGTCACACCAAAATAATGGAACGGGCACAAAATGTCATTTTCTAACGCTGCCTGTAAACGAATTTCATATGCAATATTGTAATGAAATAGTTCGAATATATTTAACGTATCATTACGTTCAGGTGTCGCTGTCATCCCTAAAATAAACTCAGGTGTAAAATAATCAAATACGCGACGATACGAAGCAGCTGCTACACGATGCGCTTCATCAAACACAATATAATTGAAATGTTCACACGAAAACTGTTCATAAATTTCAGGCTTTGAAATCGTTTGAATCGTTGAAAACAAATATTTCGCATCCGTTTGTTTGTCATTACCAGTTAATAAACCAAATGCATCAGCTGGTTCGTCCGCCAACACACGTTGATAATCTTCCATTGCTCTTCGTAAAATCCCTTCATTATGTACAATGAACAGGAATTTTTCAGGTTGAACCTGCCTCACGTCTAGTGCAGACATAATCGTTTTTCCTGTCCCAGTTGCTGAAATAATCAATCCTCTATGTTCACCTTGTTGTCGAATCATTTCAAGTTCTCTCAATGCTTCTTGTTGCATCATATTCGGAACAATAGCTTGGGCAGACTGAATATGTCGCTGTGCTTCAATTTGTGCTTGTTCTACTTCAAATATCGCTTGCCTTGCTTTAGGCTTATAAACTGTTCGATAACTTTCAATCCATGCTTTTGTTAATGGCTCACTCTCTTCCCATAACTTTTCAAATTGGTTTTTAACTTTATGTACGATATCACCATTACGATGGGATGAAAATAAAATATTATGTTCATAATTGACTTTTAATGCATGAGAGGTCAAATTAGAGCTTCCGATAATCATTGACGTATAATAATCATGATCAAAGATGTAGCCTTTCGCATGAAAACCACTGACATTTGTCACGCGGACGTCTACATTTTCTAATTTCATTAATTCTTCATACATTTTAGGTGAGTTAAACGATAAATAGTTAGAGGTTAAAATACGACCGCGAACCCCTTTTAACTTTAATTCATAAAGATGCGTTTTCAAACTTGCCAAACCACTTTCAGTCACAAATGCGACCGAAATACTAAATGATTCACAACGGTACAGTTCATCAATAATCGTCGCTAATACATTTTCTTGCGCATTATTAATGAGTAGTTTAGGCAAAAAATGGCCTTGTTTTTCAATAGAACGATCAATAAAACCTTTATGTAACGAATTTTTAAAATCATCAAGTAAATGGTCCATCTTTATGAAGCCTCGTTGACAATGATATCTACTGCTGGAACATCAGCTGGTGCCCATTCCAGTTGGTGTAAGCTTTTTTGATCTAACCATTCAATCGCTCGGTGTTCTGTGAGTGTAGGTAGGGTATCTTTCAAAGTACAACGATAAGTCGTCAACACAATGACAGCAAAATCATACGCATATTCAGTCGTTGTGATTTTGTCACCTACTTCCAAATCACATTTCATTTCTTCACGAATTTCTCGCTTTAATGCTTCAACGTCTGTTTCTCCTTGTTCAATTTTACCGCCTGGAAATTCCCATAATAAAGGTAAGCTCATACTTTCACTTCTTTGTGCACATAACACTTTATGTTGATCAAAGATAACGGCACCTACGACATGAATCGTTTTCTTCATCATCAATACCCCTTTCTCAAATTTCATCATTTGTATTATAAATGATCTCACAAAATGTTTAAATGTGCATTATTTACTGTGAAATTTGAAAGAGGAGGGGACATAATCATTTTTGATGCTATGGATGCAGTATTGAGTTTAACTAATCCTTCTATAATTTGTGGTATTTGATTGCCCTGATGGCTTCGCGTTCCCAGGGGACTTGTCTCAACTAGCCAACGCTTGATTGAACTGCTACATGAGTTGAAGCATTGGTGAATTTTCGGGAGCAGTACAGAAATCTCATGTGTAACTAAGATTTCGTCGTACTGCCCCCGCAAGGCTGACTCGACTTCTCAAAAGCACACGCATTGAGAAATCAGGCAGCTACTGCGATAAACAGCAACCACTACCAAAGTTAAAAGACGACATTTTGTTTTTTACTATACCCCTCGGGAGTCTCAGCCTTGTGGGCAATCTCACATCAAATGCAGTCACTTAGGAAAAGTTTATGAAATGGAGACACCCCATACATAATATCCAATGATAACGTCCCATTCATTCTCATTTTTGGCTGTTTTATCATCATTAATCGATATATATCCATAAAGAGATAAGGACCGGGAAAACTTTAATGATCCCAGTCCCTTGCACCTTTATTCTTTCTTATCCACTTTTATTTCGCTACATCCCCAAAAAGTTGAAGATGTTTTTCGCATTGTCTGTGTTATCGATATTGCCTCTGAACTGGTCAGCACCAGGTCCAAATGCATAAGTATTCACGTCTTCACCGGTATGGCCGTTAGTTGTCCAACCTGTATTTGATTTTTTGTTAATCGGTGCTTGTATAACGTCTTCCAATTTTTGTTGCTGTGCTTCGTAATCGTCACTCTCTTCATCTAATTTTTTCAATTTGTCCGCTTCTTGTTGAATGGCTTTCATGTCTTTTGAACTCAACTTAAAACCATAACCTGCTTGAATTGTTTCTTCTACACCTTTACCCTCTGCAATTTGTTCTGTCATCCATTTTCCTGAGTGCTTCATTTGTTGGATTGGCTCAGGATTCCATTCGTAAGCGCTGCCTTGTCCCATGCTCAAGCCACCTGTAGAATGGTCAGCAGTCGCAACAACGAGTGTATCCGGATGTGTCTTGGCATAATCAATCGCGTTCGCAAATGCTTTTTCGAACCCTTCCATTTCTGACATCACACCTGTAATATCGTTCGCATGCCCTTGTTTATCAATTGAGGCACCTTCCACCATTAAAAAGAAACCTTTATCATTTTTAGAAAGGCGTTCAAGTGCAGCATTTTCCATGTCTAGCAGTTCAGGCTGTGTGTCATCTGCGTCAATCGCAAGTGGCATATTTTTCTCTGCAAATAAGCCGAGCAATTGGTCTTGAGATGCATTTTCTAACTGTTGACGATTTGTAACTACGCCATAGCCATCTTTTTTAAATTGGTCGGTAATATTGCCATTTTCCTTACCAAAATATTTCGCACCGCCACCTAAAATGACATCGACTTTATGTTGGTCGTTTATACGTTGATCATAAAATTGATGTGCAATCTCATCTTTTTTATCACGATCATCAATATTGGCAGTATAAACGGCAGGCGTCGCATCAGTAATTTCAGCTGTTGTAACTAAACCTGTGGATTTCCCTAACTTTTTCGCACGTTCTAAGACAGATTCCAAGTCATGTTGCGCTTTATCGACACCGATTGCACCATTATACGTTTTATGTCCAGAACTGAATGCCGTTCCCGCAGCTGCAGAATCGGTAATATTTTCTTTATCATCGTCTGAATATGTTTGTTGTGTCCCCACTAAATAATCATCAAAAGCTGTTTTTTCCACTTCTTTTGTCTTTGGATTATCCGCAAAATAACGGTACGCTGTGTTGTATGCCGGTCCCATACCGTCTCCAACAAGAAAAATCACATTCTTTGGATGGCTCGTGTCCCCATACATCGCCGCTTGTTGTCCTGGACCTTCGCCTGAACCTGAAGCGGATGCAACGGGCCCATTCCCTAAAACTGATGAGATAACTGCACTAGCGATGAATAATTGTGCAAACTGCCTTTTAAATTTCATAACTGTCATAACCCCTCTACAAAATATTAAATACATTGTCATTGTAAAAAATAAATTTAAATATTGATTGAGGTTATTATTAAAAATGTGTAAAAAAAGAGCAAAGCGAAATATCTCGCCCTACCCTTGTTTTAAACATTATGCGTTGCTTGCTTTATAACGCTTCACTGTATATACCATGAACGGAATAACGACAACAAGTTCGACACCTATCCCGATCAATGACACTGTATCAACTTGAGCACCTGTTATCGGTTGGGCAATCAAGACAAAATCCCAAACGAAATGATACACCATGAGCGGAATGATATTGCGAATACGTATCGCGAGGCAACTGAAAACCAATCCAAACAAAAATGTCGCTAACAGTTGTATCGGTACAGCCATGATTGGAACCCCTGCAAACACATTCACTGCATGTAATAACGCAAAAAATACAGCACTCATCACGATACTGAATACGACCCCGTGACGTTCCAATAAGACGTGCAAGACAATACCTCTAAACATCAATTCTTCTGAAAATCCAACCAGTATCGTCGTTAACATAATCAACGCAATCATGGGAATATGTTGCGTCCAGTTGCCTGTGAACAAGAATAAACTTAACATGACGATAAAAATAATGATAAACGGGATCAACCACTTGGAAAATTGAAAACGCACTGACAATGCGGTTAATTTTAACTTTTTGTATACGCTAAAAGTGAGCACCGCAAAAATGATTTCAAAAAAGACGATGACACGTACCATTTCTGGATCACTGTAATTGAGACCAAGTGCGGATACAGTAGCCATGCCTATCCCCATTAACACGATGTACACCACACCTGTTAATACTGCAATTTGTCCTCTTTTACTCATTAGTCTATACCACCTATTTTTAAATTTTTATTTAATCATTATCATACCAAAAATCATTTGAATTTCATTGGAAACAGATGAGAATGTTCATTTTGTATTAAATTTTCTTGTTATATTTTGCGTTTATAGTTGTTTCGTATGCTTCAACTCACTATAATGACACTAGTATAAGAAATAAAGGAGGTTATGTTTTGAAAAGCGACCTCAAGTCTCGTCAACAAAAACACACTCATCATTCACGTCAACAGCGTTATCCTAGGTACGAACCCACCTCTTCATCAAATCCTAAATGGCTGATCACACTCATCATTTTACTTATCATCTTCGTACTCGGTGCAATGCTGTATGGACTTTATCGCCTATCCCACATCAATTTCAATTTCAATCAAACAGACGATAAAATCACTTCAACAGAGACGCGACAAAATACCCAGATGGTGCATATTGATGTCCTATCATACGACTTTAGCCAAGACTTTATGCATAGCGACCGTATTGATGGTTATCAAAACTTTCATATTGGCGAAATACGTAAAGACGTTGAAGCGACACACGGTCCACCACAAAAGACGGTTCAAATAGATGGTCACGATGCCGATTCATACGGAGATCTTGCTGTCAGTTACAATGCACAACATCACGTCGAACATATCTATGTCACGCCACAACAAGTTACGACTTCACAATTTATCGGTATCCATCAAGCACCTGATATGACAGACGGTGACATTTGGTATTACGATAGCCGCCAAGATAACCCATACACAATCAAAGTTTACACACAAAACGATCAAATCATTGCAATTGAAAATATTCCACAAATTGAATACTAACCCAATAAGAAAGCGCAGAATCGTTTAGCAATCTACTTAAGAAACAAAAATCACGGTCACACTTCAAAACCAAAGTACACCGTGATTTTTATATTTTCATAAAGATTAAATTTTGAGCAAACTCTATCGTTTCACATGAAACACCTATGATTCTACTTTTTCAAATGTTCCCGGGTTAAATTTAATTTTTGCACGTTCGAGTGGCCAAAATCTCACAAATGCCTCCCCTACAATGCGCTCGCGTGATACGAGTCCTACTGTATATGAACGACTATCAATACTATTCAACCGATTGTCACCAAGAACAAGGTAATGTCCTTGTGGTATCATTGTTCGCCCTTCTGAACCTTCAATATCCGATACATCAAAGTTTTCAGTCAAAAATTCAGCTGTTTTTGTCTTTTTGTTCGATTTTAAATAAGGCTCTTTTATTTTTTGACCATTAATATACAATTGATCTCTTTTATATTCAACACGGTCACCAGGAAGACCTATAATTCGCTTAATAAAATCTCTTTCAGCATCTTCATGAAACACAATCACATCCCCATGATTGAGCATGTTTAACTTTTTAGAGAGCTTATTCACAATGACACGATCGCCTGTTTCGAATGTGGGATGCATCGATGCACCGTTAACAGTGTAAGGTGTGAAAATAAGCCATTTAACAAGTCCAGCGATAACGAGTCCTAAAACAATCGCTGTTATCCAATCTTTTGTTTCTTTTCTCATTCCCTGCTCCTTTCGCTCATTCGTTCCCATTGTTATGCACGTTTATTTTTCCTAACGCCATCATAAGAGTTAGTCTACCGGCACACTTACCGAAGACTCCCCTACCCATTAATATTGAATCGTTGCCGTAATTCTCAGCTGTTCATCTGTTTGATTACGATACGTATGCGGTGTATTCGCATTAAAACTAATGGCTTGTCCACTTTCAATTTCATAGTGCGTTTCTCCAACAGTTAATGTCAATGTCCCTTCATTTACAATAATATATTCTTTCGCGCCCTCTTGATGTGCATCAGATTCGAGTATACTGTCGCTATCCATACGCATACAAAACATTTCAAATGCATGTGCGGCTTCATAAGGAAAATAAGGATAAACGACTACCGAGCGATCGTCATTATAAATCGGTTGAATGTCTGAACGGTCAATTTTTTGAATATCCTCGTTTTCTTCACTAATTAATGAAGTCAATGGAATACGTAAGCCATTTGCTATTTTCCATAATGTATTGATACTTGGATTTGCCACCCCTTTTTCAATTTGACTAATCATTGTTTTACTAATCCCAGTCAATTGTGAGATTTTATCCAAACTTAAACGATGCGCTTGGCGGTAATATTGTAAGTTTTCCGCAACGACTGTATTAATATTATCCATTTTTGAGCCCCTTCTATTTACAATATAGTGAACATCATGTACGATATAGTGTGTTCTTTATATAGAACGTTTTGTCAATTATAACAAATATCGAAAGGAGTTTACACCTTGGAACAACAATCCAATCGTATCAATTGGCTGCTCTTTATCGGTATTATGCTGATTGCCGCTAATTTAAGAGCACCTATCACTTCAGTAGGCGTGGTATTACCCGCGATTAAAGATACATTAAACTTATCAAACACGGCCGTAAGCTTTGTTTCAATTATTCCTTTATTAGCTTTTGCAATGATTTCATCACTCGTTGCTAAAGTCAGTCATCGTTTCGGAATGGAGCGTTCACTCTTTTTCGCTTTATTACTTATTCTTTTCGGTGTCATTTTAAGAAGTATTACAGAGGTTAGTTTATTATACATGGGTACGATACTCATTGGTGTCGGGATTGCATTTGGTAACGTGCTTGCACCTGGTATGATTAAATCAAAATTTCCATATCGTATCGGCATTATGACGGCGTATTATACCGTCGTGATGAATATCTTTGGTGCGCTCTCATCTTATGGTGCAGCACCTTTACTGAAAGGTTTCAATTATAATATTGCTTTAGGCAGCATTGGCATTGTCTCTTTCATTGCAGTACTCGTATGGACTTTCCAATTGCGTCATCACGCTGCACAAAAACAAGTTGACCTTTCACACGCGGTCAATGTATGGAAGTCTCCCCTTGCATGGGAAATTACATTGCTGATGGGCGGTCAATCGTTAATTTTCTATTCACTCATCAATTGGCTTCCTGAATTTTTATTGTCGTATGATATTCCAGTCTCACGTGCAGGTCTTTATTTATCGCTATTACAAATCGCGATTATTCCACTTACTTTCGTCACACCGATTTATGCAGCACGACTTAAAAATCAAGTGTTGCCAATCGCTGTTACAGGCGTACTCTTTACTATTGGTATTTTAATATTAATGTTTGCACCGCGTATGGCGCTCATTTCATTAATCATTATTGGTATTGCGCTCGGTATCGCATTCGGTCTGGTGAACACATTATTTAGTTTACGTACGGAGAGTGGCTTGACTGCAGCGAAATTAGCAGGAATGTCTCAAGCAGTGGGTTATTTATTCGCATGTATCGGGCCATTGTTCTTCGGTATTTTGCATGACTGGACAGGACATTGGGTTGTTTCGTTACTTGTGTTACTCGTAACAGGTCTTGCGATTATGGTAATTGGTGCAAGATCAGGGCGAAATACAACCATTGAGAAGACTTTAGGGAAATAACATTTTAGGGTACGAAATAATCATTTTATTTAAATATCAATACACTCAAAAGTAGGTGTTATCTAATGATTGCTGAACCGTGCTGCGCGTTCCTAGGCGCCTCACTTCAACTAACCAACGCTTGATTTGACGGAGACATCATAGTAGCGTTGGCGGATTTTCGGGAGCAGTACAGAAATCTTATGTATAACAAAGATTTCGTCATACTGCCCCCGCAAGGCTTACTAGACTTCTCAAAAGCTTGAGCATTGAGAAGTCAGACAGCTACTGCGTTAAACAGTAGCCACTATTAAAGTTAAAAGACGTTATTTTGTTTTCAATTTCATGCCTCAGGAGTCTTGCACGGTTCTTGCAATATTCAGTGCTTGTCTCCTATGTTTTTTA
Organism: Staphylococcus cornubiensis; assembly: GCF_900183575.1. GTDB lineage: Bacteria > Bacillota > Bacilli > Staphylococcales > Staphylococcaceae > Staphylococcus > Staphylococcus cornubiensis. The sequence continues at coordinate 60,943 of NZ_FXUZ01000006.1, read as the reverse complement.
ATATATATCGCAAAATCTGTACTCCTTTTTTGGTTTGATTTTCACTGATGCAGAATAAGACGACTTGCTATATAATATCACTTCTTGAAATTTAAAAATGACATTGGATTATTCGTATCCTTTTATTTTCTAATTTTGTAAAAGCCCTATTTTGGTATGTGGGATATTAAATGTCTCGGGCTGTTCTTGCAATATTTAGTACTCATCTCTTATGTTTTTCATTAAAGTAAAAGACAGGCGTTTGTTTGGTTTTTCAAACAAGCGTCTGTCTTTGTTTATGTTTTATGAATGTTTATCAATTCGTTACAATTAGCTCCACCTTTCTTCAAAGCGGCCAACTTTCCACACAATAATCGCAATAATCCATGAAAGAATTAACACGATAACTAAGGCATAACCGAGCCATCCGAAATCTATCTGTGTGATCCAACCAAGGACACCATTTTCCCAATGCCACTTTTCGCCAAGGAGTTGAATGATTTCGACACCACCGATAAGAATTGCGGCCACTACTGAAATGGCTGTCATCGTAATATTATAGAAAATTTTACGTGCGGGTTTATCGAATGCCCAATGATATGCATTTGTCATCAGCACACCATCCAATGTATCTAACAAACTCATTCCTGAGGCGAATAAAATCGGTAATGCGATAATGCCTAAAAATGGAACTGTATGTTGGGCTGCCCCTGCTGATAATGCCAGTAATGATACTTCACTTGCTGTATCAAACCCAAGTCCAAATAAGAAGCCTAGTGGAAAAATATGCCAACTTTTTTGAATGAATTGAAAAAGTGGCCGAACGAAACGCATCATTAACCCACGTGATTCCACAAGTTCATCCATTTGTGCGTCAGTAATGTGACGATGACGTAATTGACGGAAGAGCTGAATCAGTTGCACTAAAATGATTAGGTTTAAAATACCGATGAGTAATAAAAATACACCCGAAACAATGGTACCGATGAGTCCGCCTGTCGATTGAAAAGTCGGCAAATGACGTTGGGCCCATGTAACGGCGACACCTAATGCAACGGCCATTAAGAAAACAACAGATGAATGACCTAATGAAAAGTAAAAGCCAACGCCCATTGGATTTTGTTTCTGCTGGAGTAGTTTACGAACGGTATTATCAATCGCAGCAATGTGGTCCGCGTCAAAAGCGTGACGTAGCCCTAATGTGTAGGCAATGACACCCATACTCATCATTAATGGATATTGTGAACTCCCAATCCACATAAAAACGATACCTACAATATGTAATAAAATGACAATGCCGAGATAAGGATATGCCTGTTTAATATTTTTTGTGCTGTCCATCTCCATTTCACCTTTTTTCTATTTTGAGATAATAAAATAATACACCTTTTTCCTGTTATTTCAAACTTTTTAGCTATTTTATAACACGCAAAAACGTTTAGAGAATAATTATATTTTTATATAACCCAAAACATTTAACGCTATGGATGCATCATTTGAAGTGCACATCTTACCTCTCCGTATCCTACAGCACCAGGTGATAACGTCATCTTAAAAGGCGTAAAAAGAGCTAGGATCCAAAAATACATCCTAGCTCTTACTCTTAATTTTCTTAATGATAGATTTTGCTTCCTTGTGCTTTAAATTCCTCAGCCATTTCTTGCATACCTTCTAATTTTTCTTTATGGGCATCACGAATATGATGTGAGATGCGCATAGAACAGAATTTTGGTCCACACATACTACAGAAATGGGCAACTTTAGCTGATTCTGCAGGCAATGTTTCATCATGATATGCACGTGCACGCTCTGGATCGAGTGATAAATTAAATTGATCTATCCATCTGAATTCAAAACGTGCTTTACTAATTGCATCATCTCGGTCTGTTGCACCTGGTAATCCTTTTGCGATATCCGCCGCATGAGCCGCAATTTTATACGTCACTACACCATCGCGCACGTCTTCTTTATTCGGTAGTCCTAGATGTTCTTTTGGCGTCACGTAACACAACATAGCCGTACCATGACTTGCGATTTGAGCCGCACCAATGGCAGATGTAATGTGATCGTATGCCGGTGCAATATCGGTTGTGAGCGGTCCAAGGGTATAGAATGGGGCTTCTTTACAGTAAAAGTCAGCCAACTCTTGATTCTCTTTAATTTTATGCATTGGAACATGTCCAGGTCCCTCAATCATCACTTGAACATCGTGTTCCCAAGCAATGTCAGTCAGTTCGCCTAACGTTTTTAATTCGGCAATTTGGCTTTCGTCATTGGCATCATAAATTGAACCTGGACGTAAACCATCACCGAGTGACACCGCAATATCATAACGATTCAGTATTTGACAAATTTCATCAAAATGCGTGTATAAAAAGCTTTCTTCATGATGCGCTAAACACCACTGTGCCATAATTGAGCCTCCACGTGAAACGATACCTGTTAAACGGTCAACGGTTAATGGAACGTAACGGAGCAACACCCCAGCATGAATCGTAAAGTAGTCGACGCCTTGTTCAGCCTGTTCAATTAAAGTGTCACGGTATATTTCCCAGGTTAAGTCTTCCGCAATACCGTTTACTTTTTCTAACGCTTGATAAATTGGCACCGTACCCACTGGAACAGGCGAGTTACGAATTAAATATTCTCGTGTTGCATGAATGTTTTTACCTGTCGATAAGTCCATCATCGTATCGGCACCCCAGTGAATCGCCCACACTAATTTTTCAATTTCATCTTCAATAGACGAAGAAACTGCAGAGTTACCGATATTGGCATTAATCTTCACTTGGAAATTTTTACCAATAATCATCGGTTCAGATTCAGGGTGATTGATGTTATTCGGGATAATCGCACGACCTCTCGCAATTTCATCTCTGACATATTCTGGACTGACATTTTCACGTGCTGCAACGAATTTCATTTCTTTTGTAATCATACCTTGTTTGGCATAATACATTTGTGTGACACGTTTACCCGCTTTTGCGCGTCTTGGTTGATATTTGAATGGATGTTCAACAATATTTTTGTGCGTTTCTGAGTGGTAACCGTTGTCGATAGATTGCACGCGGCGCCCTTCATAATGTTCAACGTCTTGACGGTCTTCAATCCAATCAGTGCGTAATGCTGGAATCCCTTTCGTTACGTCTACTTCATACGTGTCATCATGATAAGGTCCAGCCGTATCATACACGACGAAAGGTTCATTTTGCGTTGTTCCTTGTTCGGTTACTGTTTCAGATAATGCGATTTGACGAAATGGGACTTGGATATCCGCATCTTCACCCTGTTTGTAAATTCGTTGACTTGCTGGAAAGTTTTTCTTCAATTCAATTTGTTCTTGTTTCATTCAATTAACCCCCTCTAACTTCACTAAGAGGCATTAACAGCACTGAAAATGATAGGCAAAATAAAAACGCACTCAGAATAATTCTAAAGTGCGTACGAAAACGAACGAATATGTTAAAATGTGTCAAAAGTAAACCGAAATGATGTATCTTGCATCACAACATCAATTCAGCCTTCAAATGAACACAGGTTTGTCATGAAGGTTTCGTTTGCTTCCCTACGCTAGTATGATCTAGATCAGGTTCAAAGGGTTGAGGCGTTAACCTCTTTCAGCGCATTAATGGCACCCCTAGCAAGTTCCAATTTTAAGTTTTACAACAATATCGTATCACTAAAATTGTAAAATAACAATTCCTATCATGAAATTTATTCAATTTTTTAAACTTGTATCATTTTGAACATTTTAAGTGTTGTAGAAATCTTTCTTACAATGCCCCTCAAAGAAACCCAACGCCATGAGGGCAACTGTAGTATCAGATGCAAATAAAGAAAAAATTACAAAATAGGTGACAACAACTTCGCGATGGATTGTTTGAATTTCACCCAATTCGAGCGCTCTGCATAACGTTCTGGTGTCAGTTTTTTCGATACTTTAAGGTCTTCTTTAAACGCTTCGATTAATTTTTGCGCAATCTCTTCGTTATACACAATCGCATTGACTTCAAAGTTTAATTTAAAGCTCCGTTCATCCATATTAGCAGAACCGACTGATGCGACTTCCCCATCGATGACCATCATTTTAGAATGAATAAAGCCATTCTCATACGTATAAACGTTAACACCATCTTTCATGAGGAGTGCCACTGTCGTTAACGTCGCCCAATGGACAAAAGGTTGGTCCGGTTTATTCGGCACAATCAGATGAATATCCACACCTGCTTTAGCGGCAATACGTAAGGCGTTCACATAACCGAGATCTGGCACGAAATAAGGCGAATGCATGTAAATGGTAGACTTCGCATTCATAATCATTTTCAAATAGGCAAATTCAAGTTGTGGCCACTCTCTGTCCGGTCCGCTCAAACCGAGTTGCAATGCGACGTTACCATCTTTACGCGCATTTTCTGGGAAATAACGTGAGATATATTTCAATTGTTGATCTTCTTCTACTTGTGAATTCCAATCGTGAATAAAGCTCAATTGTAATGCATCTACCCCATCACCTTGAATACGTAGATGGGTATCTCGCCAGTAGCCCATTTTCTTATCTAAACCGAGATATTCATCGCCAACATTAAAACCACCAACGTAACCAATATCACCATCAATCACCACATTTTTACGGTGATTCCGGTTGTTTACTCGGAAATTAATAAATGGGATGATTTTCGCATGGAAAAAGGCTTCCACTTCGACACCCGCTTCAACTAATCCTTTTAATTTAGACTTTCTCAGTTGTTTAGAACCAACTGCATCATAAAGCAACTTCACTTCGAGGCCTTCTCTAGCTTTATCTTTCAAAATATTAAGTATTTCAGTTCCTAATCCATCCATATTTAAAATATAAAACTCCATATGAATGTATTTTTGAGCTTTTCTTAAATCTTGTTTCATTTGGTTAAATAATTCATGGCCATCTGTAAAAATGGAGACATGATTGTTTTCACTTAAAAAGCTTGCTTCGCGTGTTAACATCATTTCAACCAAATCTGATTGCTTTTCTACTACAGGATTGTTTGTACTGAATTGCTTGGTTTTAAAGTGTTCTTTTTGATTTTTAACACGTGTCCGCGCATCTTCTACCTCTTTACTTTCATCATAGCGGGTTTGTTTCATTTTGACAGCGCGGCCAAAGAAAAGGTACAGCAAGAAGCCTAATGTTGGCATAATAAAGAGTAACAGCAACCAAGCCCATGTAGACGTCGCATCTCGGCGGTCTCTTTCCATAAAAATAATCACAAACGCAAGTACAATATTGATTAAGAAAAAGACACCTAAAAAGATACGATAAATCATATTCACGCTTGGATCGAATATGAGTTGCATAGCGATAACCTCCTTTACACATATTTTAATCATATACCCCGTTGATGCAACATGAAAGCAGCTTAGCACACATTCAATCATCACTATATCACTCTTAATTTTATCTTCATATTCTTTCACGTTTTTATTTTTTTAGTATACACTGTAATTATAAAATAAGGAGGTTTTTCAATGAATTATATCAAGTATATTTCTTCGCAAGACGGCACGCAGCTTTACACGAAAATCAATACCGCCGATGAATTATTCTCTTTTGGTGATGAAACAATTAATGTCATTATTGTGCATGGTTTAGCTGAACATCTCGATCGTTACGATGAATTGACTGATTATTTGGTCAACTATGATTATAATGTCATTCGCTATGATCAACGCGGTCATGGGCGTTCTGAAGGACCAAGAGCTTATTATGACAACAAAGACCAAATTATTGAAGATTTAACTGCCGTTGTGGACTATGTGAAAGCGCATTTTGAAGGTAAAGTATTCTTAATTGGTCATAGTATGGGTGGTTTCACGGTCTCTATGTTTGGTACCCGCTTCCCTGGTCGTGTGGACGGTATCATTACTTCTGGTGCAGTGACACGTGACAATAACCAATTATTTGCAGAAGCATATGGCGAACGTAAAATTCCAGCCGACACGTATTTTCCAAATGAAATGAGCGATGGCTTATGTTCAGATCCACGTGTCGTTGAAAATTATCAACGTGACGCCCTTGTTTTAAAAGAAATTTCAATGGGATTAACCTATGCGATTATTGATGGCATCATTGAGTTAAAATCTAAACCTAATGACTTTGTAGATGATATCCTCATTATGCATGGCACAGCAGATGGTCTCGTCAACCCTCAAGATGCTTTACAATTTTATTCTGAAATTGCATCAGAACATAAATCATTACGTCTTTATGATGGTTTAGAACATGAACTTTTCAATGAATCTCATTACAATAACGTCATTTTTGAAGATGTCGCAAGCTGGATAACAGAAGTGACAGCACGTAAAAATCAATTTTAAACATTAATATAGTATGAAGATGGTTGAGATAGATGCATTGAATACATGATGCCCTCTATTCAATCATCTTTTTTCTATATTTTCGACATTCAATTGAACTTATGCGATAGAGTCTTGCGCATCTGTACGCGACATTGTACATTTTAACCAGAGCGCATTGGGTGTCTCAATTTAAATTTAAGGAGAATGATATGAAATCTGTTTATTTTAACCACGATGGTGGTGTCGATGATTTAATTTCGTTATTTTTACTTTTACATATGGATGATGTGCAACTCATTGGTGTAAGTGCAATAGGTGCTGACAGTTATGTAGAACCTGCAGAAAGTGCATCACGTAAAATTATTAACCGTTTTTCAAAATATCCACTAGATGTGGCAGCTTCAGAAGAGCGCGGTAAAAATCCGTTTCCAAAAGATTGGCGCATGCATGCCTTTTTCATGGATGCATTACCAATTTTAAATGAACGTGTACCGGTACAATCTCGTTTGAGAGACGTCCATGCTTACGAAGATATTATTGAACGTGTGGAAAAGGCTGAGCAACCGGTTACTCTACTATTCACAGGACCTTTAACAGACTTAGCGAAAGCGTTAGAAGTAGCACCACATATTACACAAAACATTGAACGTTTGGTATGGATGGGAGGTACATTTTTAGAGCGTGGTAATGTAGAGGAACCAGAACATGATGGTACAGCAGAGTGGAATGCGTTCTGGGATCCTGAAGCAGTAGAAACGGTCTTCAACAGCGATATTGCGATTGATATGGTCGCGTTGGAAAGTACGAACCAAGTGCCATTAACATTAGATGTGCGTCAAATGTGGGCAGATGAACGCCACTATCCGGGTGTGGACTTTTTAGGTGTAAGTTATGCTGCTGTTCCACCACTGACACATTTCCAAACGAACTCGACTTACTTTTTATGGGATGTGCTGACGACAGCTTATATCGGTAAACCTGAACTTGTTAAAAAGGAAAAAGTGAAGGCCTCTGTGTATACGAAAGGACCAAGTCAAGGACGTACATATATTGATGAGGCACATGGACGTGAAATTCAAGTGATTAATCATGTCGAACGTGACGCCTTTTTCCAATATATTACGGATTTAGCGAAAAAAGTCGGTACAGATTCGTAATTCATAAATTAGGAAGAGACTGGCATTAAAGTTTTCCCAGTCTCTATCCTTTTATGTACATATATCGATTAATGATGATAAAACAACCAAAAATGAGAATGAATGGTACATAATAATTGAACGTTATGGGGTTCCATTTCATAAACTTGCCCTAAGTGACTGCATTTGATGTAAGATTGCCCAAAAGGCTGAGACTCTTGAGGGATCAGCTGGTCCGGAGAATCCACTAACGCCTCAACAAGTGTAACAGTTTAATCAAGCGTTAGTCAGTCGAAGGACCAGCCCCTAAGAACGCGAAGCCATAAGGGCAATCAAATACCACAAATCATAGGGAAGGCAAGTTAAACAAAATAATAAATCAATAGCATCAAAATTTCTTGTGTCCCATCCCCTAACTTTTTTATTTTGCTGTTGAAATTTACTTATAAAACTTGAGTTTAAAGTCAAAATGATACTGTTCTTGTAATAAACGATATGACTCCGGTAATTCCGGACCACAACTATTCGTACCGATACCGCTTTGTGCCGTATCAATATGCAAATAGCTCACGCCTGTTTCTTCTAGTTCATCGTCGTGATTCGCTTCGGTCAACATCTCATCAGAATAAGGTTTTGCGTTCATACTGAATGGCGTATCCGACCATACGGCACATGTATAGTTGTCACCACGTAACCCTACATAGGTCGTATCGATATGGGCACCGACCTCTTGAGGAAAGACTGGATGTTCATATTGATCGCGAACCGTCGTATGAAAAACACCTAAATAACTGGCTTCTTGCTTATCTGAATAGCTTTCAAATGGTCCTTGTCCGTAATACGTCAATGCTTGGAAGCGGTCCGGCAAACTGAATGTTATACCTAACCTTGGTAAGCTCGGCATGCGCACGTCTTTTTTCAATTGATGTGCCACATGGATCGTACCGTCTTCGTATACCGTCCATGTCACTGTCCCTTCAACTAAACGCGGACGTGAGTCTTCCACCATACTCATATCAAATGCGATAATCACATAACCGTTTTGCTGTTGCACATTCGTATTGTACACTTTCAGATAAGCTGTATCATATTTCGCTGTACGCCATCCTTCTTGAATTTGGATATCATTGTCTGTCGGTGCACGCCAAATGTTGAGCTGACCGCCCTCTTTAAGCAATGTTGTATGTTGATGAACGACTTGTTGTAAACCTCCTGTATGCTTATCAAATGTATAGCACCATTTTCCGCGTTTCACTTGAACAGTCGTTTCCGTCTCATTCAAATACAATGGAACTTCCGTTGTTTCCGGTACAAAATGCGCACTTGTCATACGTTGAAAGACGATTTGATCATGACCTAAACGTTCACCTGGTGTCAGTAATGGATGATCTGCTTTTAAAACATATGCAATCGTACATATGCTCAAGTCTGCAAAGTCATGGTTAAGACATGTCGCGATATCGATATGACCATGTGCGTGTGGTGCAATATCAGGTGCATCAACCGTGAACGTCTCCGTGTCACCCGTCACCGCGGTCACTGTTATTTCGAGCGTAATATAGTCTTTAATATTCGTAAAGTCCAATTTATTTTTAAACGTTAAACGTGTCCCTTCATGTGCTACACAAACGAGTGGACGTTGCACTTGTTGAAATTCGTAATATCCTGCATGAGGTTTACGGTCAGGACTCACGATACCGTCAACACAAAAATGACCATCATGCACCTTTTCACCAAAGTCGCCGCCGTAACGATACATTGGACGTCCGTCTTTCATGCCTACTTGTACAGCATGGTCACACCATTCCCACACGAAACCACCAATAAAGCTGTCATAACGTTCAATCAAGTCATGATACGTTTTCAATCCACCCGGTGAGTTGCCCATCGCATGTGCGTATTCACATAAAACGAAAGGCTTATCCAAATTCGGTTTCGTTAAATAACGCGTTTCAATCTCTTCGGGTGACGGATACATCCGTGAAATCATATCTAGATTCGAACAATCATGATGGAATGCTGCGTAATGTGCCCCTTCATAATGGAGCGGGCGTGATGCATCCAACGCCTTCGCATGCGCGAGACCTCGTTCCATATTACAACCATATCCGGACTCATTCCCCATAGACCATGTAATAATCGAACTAAAATTTTTAAACGGTACGATTGATGCATCGATGCGATCAACAACAACTTGTTCATAACGCGGATTATCCATGATTAGGTTGAAGTCATCTAAATTTTCATCGCCATACAGAAGCACAACACCATGCGTTTCTAAATCCGCTTCACTCATCACATAAAAGCCATATTGATCGGTTAATTCGTAAAAACGTGGACTTTTCGGATAATGCGCCGTACGAATCGCATTGAAGTTTGCCTTTTTCATTAATGTTAAATCTTTAATCAACTGTGCTTCCGACACCGTGTAGCCTGTTTGTGGGTGACTATCGTGATAATTGACCCCACGCAACTTCACAGATTGCCCATTAATCCAAAGTTGTTGCTGCTCGATTTTCACTTCTCGAATACCGACACGTTGCACGATAAATTCTCCGTTTGCTTCAATGATGAGTGTATACAAATCAGGATGTTCAGCACTCCAAAGTTGGGGTTCAGGCACATGAATACGCGTTGTTATGTCCTTAAGCGTCCCTTCAGTGATTAAACGTTGATCTGGATTACGTAATTGATAATATAGTGGCACACCCTCCGACACATCTTGTACAGTGACATCGATATAACCGTCACCATTCCCCACTGTCGTATGAATTTGATAATCGTGCAAACGTTGTCGCTGACGTCCGACAATGTATACATCACGATAAATGCCCGAATGACGGAACATATCTTGGTCTTCAAAATACGTGGCATCAGAATATTTCAATACAAGCACAGCGATATGGTTGTCACCTTCCGTCACGAGATGCGTAATATCAAACTGAGATAATGCATGAGAAATTTGTGCATAACCGACAAACTCGCCATTCATCCAAATGTAGTGCGCACCACTCACACCTTCAAACGTCAAATGATAATCCAGTCCCTCTTGATACTTTTTAATCGTAAAGGTCTTTTCGTAATAACCACACGAAGATGCATCCGGCACATAAGGTAAATCAAATGGAATCGGAAATTGCACATTACAATATTGTAGTTGATCATAACCTTGTAATTGCCACACACTCGGCACTGTGATTCGGTCTTTTTGCGCATATGCTGCACGCTGGTGAAACTGATCGAGTGACGCAAAATATTGAAAATCCCAGTCGCCATTCAGTGATGTCACACGGTTCATCTGATGACGTAGTGGGTGTGTTTGATATTCCTCTAAACTGGTGTAAGGCAGCTGATATGCAGTTCGCGGTAACATGTTCACGTGTTGTATGTTGACATTCGTATGAAAATTAAGTTCCATAAAAAGAACCTCCTCATTGGTTAAATCTTACTCGTTTGAAGTGGATGTTTGTTCTCTTTGACGCTTAAAAGTCAACGTCCGTTCGATGTCTCTCAAATAATCACCTTTAAGATGAAACGCTTTATGATATAACAATACACTGATTAACACTAAAACAATAGGTGCTACAATCACCATCATACGTAAACCATTTTGTGTAGCGAGACTTTGTGTTTCATTCGGCACAAAACCTAAAATGGATAAACCTAAACCGACAATTAATGCAGAAATGGCCTGTGAAGTTTTCGTCAAAAATGTATTCGTCGATGTAATAATACTTTCATTACGGTGGCCAAACTTCACTTCGCCATAGTCAATCACATCCGCAATCGCAATTGTTGTCATTCCAATCATAAATCCCGTACCTATTCTTAAAGTAATCGCACCAATTATCACCCAAATCACAGTTTTAGGAGCCATCCAACCGAACAAAAGGATGATTGTTAAACCACCGACAATCGCGATAATCGCACTATTAAATGCAATTTGACGGCCCACTTGTCGAATCCATACCGGCAGTAATAATAAGCCTGCCATTTCAGCTAAAATCATCGCATTAAAATATGAAAAAAAGTGCGGCATTGCAACAACATATTTAAAATAGTAGATGATTGTTCCATTGAGCGTTTGCACACAGAGATTAAATGTCAATAGCACGCCCATCATCGCGAGTAGCTCTTTATTTTGAAATAAAATCCGCTTCACATCGCGAAAACGTACTTTGATGCCTTCTTGTTGTTCCATCGCACGATCTTCCGGTACGACAATGACCGTCACTGCAATCGTCACAATAAAGACCACACTACACAGTACGGCAAATGTAAAAATCCCAGTTGATGCATTGCCATTCCCTAACTGTTCAATGAAATATAAACCAAATGTCCCTACCGTAAATGCCGCAAGACTTGCAAAAAAGCGCGGAATCACGGATAAAGCTTCCCGCTCTTTTGCTTGATGCGTCAAATTCGGCAACCAAGACCAGTACGGAATGTCCATCATCGTATACGTCATCCCCCACAAGATATACATCACTGAAATATAAACGTACATCCCTATACCGGGTAAATCAAAATGGGTGAATAATAAAACTGTCACGACGGCATTGATTGCTGTACCGATAACAAGCCATGTTTTAAACTTGCCGAAGCGGTTATGCGTGTTGTCGACAATCATACCCATAAACGGGTCGTTAATTGCATCCCATATTCTCGCGATAAAAAAGAGTACACCTACAAAAGCTGGGGAAAGACCGACAATATCGGTAATGTAATACATGAGGTAAAGGCTGACGATATTAAAAATGGCATCCTTGCCAATTGCGCCAAAGCCAAATGATAGTTTTTGTATTTGTGATAATTGTTGTTTCAAACGCTGACACCTTCTTTTTCTCTATTTAAAAGCGCTTTCATATGTGTTTAAGATAGCACGTTTGATGAAGGTGCAAAATTGTTCAATGGTGATGATTTTTGTCATAATGTTTCCTGTTTGTGAAATTTAGCGAAACATTTTGTTGTATTCGTTAGTTTTATCATTATTGTCTTAAACGCGTAATTAATCGGGAAAGTAAAATAATAAATTCAACATCTTAATATCAATTAGCATTCTTAAAATTTCAGAACTACTAAATTTCATAAAAAAAAGACTAGAAACTTTAAGTAAAAGCATTTCTAGCCTATAAACTATTTTCTATTAACTTAAGCCATAAAATTAACCGTATGTCTTCTCACTAAATCGTTACAACTTTCCTTCTAAATCATGATGTGTTATATACTTTTCAATATTAAAATCTTCCTCAATTTCTATAACTTTTTCTTTTAATATCGTAAATAGACTTTTATTTTTTAACTTTAACAAATCATCAAATGTTAAAGATAATATCTTAGTTCCATGAATTAATGCAATTTTTTTACAAAGTCCAGATCCATCACGCCATGATTGTCCGGTTATGCCATTCGGGGAAACTAAAATACCAATATCTTTTTTTGAAGTCACTAGCAAAGAAAAAAATTTCCCTATATGCTCTACGCCTACTTTTTTTCGTAAATAATTCTTGCATTCAAAAAACAATGTTAGATTTTCATCAAATTGATAATATTTTGCTACTTCTTGAGCTGGCAATGTAAACTCTGCTCTTATATCAATCTCATTAGTGTGAGTTCTAATATTATTCATACATCTAAAAATGTTAGTACAGTTCAAAATGTAATTGATAAACTCTTCAAAATAGTCTCCCTTTTCCTTTGTTGTCTGAAAATCATCTCGATTTAAAACTTGAATATATTCTTGTAGCCTATTAAACTCTTCATCAGAAAGAAGATAATTTTCTTCAATCATTTCAATATCTGAGTTTCTTAATACATCTTTAAAGATATTTAGTTTTTGATTTGACATTTTGCCACCTCATAAACAGGCACATAATTTTCAGAACTTAATTCAATCTCTTGGTCACTTTCTTCATCATAGTATGTGGTTGGCAAATCTTTTAATTTGTACACTGTATCTCTCGTTTCATTATTAATCCTAACCTGAAACCTTAATCTGACTATATCTCTTTTATTCAATCTATCCATAATATCCACTATATCTCCAGTACTTACATCAAATCTTCTATTGTAGGCTCCTGGATATATTCTTTTACCTGGCACAATATTTTTCATTAAACTCTCTTCAAGTTTTTGAGGGAGCGGATGTATCTGTTTCACTTCTTGTAACACTTCGCTGATGATATTCTGATAAGATTTTTTGCAAGACATAGTCCATCCCCTCCCTTCTTTTTTCATGATAATAGTAGTTGAGTAAAGTATAATCTCTGCCAGTATAACTTTCAAACAAAAACTTGATAGATATATTATTTGTTTTATTAATTAAAGATACCCACGGCAAATCTGATTCTTCTTCAAGTTCTGTAATATAGTCAGTTAATATTTTTAAACCTTCTTGCGAGTTTTCGAATAGGTTTTTATTTGACTCTATAATTTCTTTAATCTCTCCTAAAATAGGTAAAATAATAGTCGTCGAACTGGCTGTTTCTAATGTAGCTCTTGCTCCTTTTGTTGTGTTCATTAACTGGGCACTAATTAAAAAATCAGACGTATCTTCTTTGCGCATTTTTTCTATTGTAAAATTTAAATTAACAGGTAAGCATTTTATGAGTAATTTTCGGGAGATCCAGTTTATTATTTCATCAATGACATTTAAATAGTAATTCGTGCTATCTTTTCTGTAATAATTAGGTATATTATCTATAGAAACCTCAAAATACCCTTCATTACCTAAACTATGATATTTAACAATTGCTGATTGTACTCTTTCTTTTGTTACTGCCTTATTATCTTTTAGTGTAATTCCAACCCGTTTAAAATTTAAAATAAAGTATTTATCCTCTTCATTGTAATAACCGAAATAGTCGTTAGAACCTATTTTCAAATTCTCATTATTCTTGAGTACTTTAAGTAAGTCCATCACATCTGTACTCATAATTTTAAATATGGCTGAATACTTATAACTTTGTGCATATTCCATTTTTCTATATGCCGATAACAACATCTCAAATTCATTTTCAATTAAATCATTGATAATTTCGCTTTCATCTTTCATTTGTAACTGTTTAATCGCATCATTATCAATCATATTTGTATACTGATTAATAAGTAACTCTTTTTTACCTTTTGAAAATTCTTCTATTGTCCCCTTTAAAATACTGCCATCCATTTTCATCTTAAATACCCCTTTAACATTTTCTACAATTTTACTACACCTCAATTGCAATAGGTATAATCGAAAAAATTTAAAACTTATTTCACGTACATTATTTTTAATGCTAAATATACTTTATTATAAAAATCTTACAAAATTGATTAACTAGGTCAGTTCACCTCACCTATCATTTTCTGCATTAATGAAATTTAAACAAACTGTGCAAATGTACAATGGATTTTATATTTTGTAAATCATATTAATTTAAAAAAGTATTTTAAGTAAACGCTATCATAGCGATATATTTTTGTGAGTAAACATAGAAAAGTTCTCATATGTCGCACCACACTAGCCATCTCATTAAAAGTATTTTTCTATTTAAAAGTGTTGTCAATCATAATTTTCTTTGAATTTATTTATAATGAATAGAGTTTGATATATTCATATGCATAAAATTCGCGTATAATAGGAACATCTTTACGATTCAGGGGGGATCCATTTGAGAGAAATAAAAGATCTCAGAACACATGGTTATCGCCAGTTATTATTAGGAATGATGTCACTGTTCATCGTCATTGCATTAGGTCGATTTGCGTATACACCCATTTTGCCTTTTATGCAGTTAGATACAGGATTGAATAATAAAAGTGTCGGTTTACTTGCGACTTATAATTATTTAGGTTATTTAATTGGTGCGATATTGCCTATTTTTTATATCATGAAGCACAAAGTTTTTGATTTAAAATGCTACTTATTCATCAATGTTGCGACAATGATTTTATTCGGACTAACAGATCACTTTGTCATTTGGTCGTTTCTCCGTTTACTGAATGGTGTGACGAGTGGTGCTGTATTTGTACTTGCGTCTAACATAGTACTTGAGGCTTTACACTTAGCACGCCGCGAAGGTATTTCTGGCCTACTTTATAGCGCTGTCGGTATGGGACTATTTTCGAGCAGTTTGTTTATTTTTCTTTATACTGATGTGACGAATTGGCGTGAAACGTGGATTTGGTTAGGTGCAGCGTCATTCATTCTAACGCTCATCGTTATCTTACGTTTACGTGAAAATCCAACTGTCCACCACACAGAATCCCATGAAGAAGCCACGCATACAAAAGTGATCAGTTATTCTAAAAAGTTCTACATTCCTTTTATGATCGCTTATTTTTGTGAAGGTGCTGGCTACATTATTACTGGTACATTTCTCGTCGCGATTGTTAAAACAATGCCAGAGTTATCCGAATATGCGGCACTCAGTTGGATGTTTGTCGGATTAGGCGCGATTCCAGCAACCGTATTATGGTCACTCATTGCACAGAAAATTGGCATTTGTCCTTCCATCATACTCGCCTTTTTATTACAAATCGTAGCGGTACTGATGCCGATCTATACAGTCAATGCTTTTGCGATTGCAGCGAGTTCCATGATTTTTGGCGCGACATTTTTAGGACTGACGACGCTCTTTATGTCCAAGTCGCACCAGATTACATTTGAGACTAAAGGTAAAAACTTAGTTGCTTTTATGACATTCATTTATAGTGTCGGACAAATGATTGCCCCATACATTTCAGGTATTTTAATCGAACGCACGCATAGCTACAACGATGCACTTATGTTTGCTGCAGCGATTTTATTGATCGGTATATTGAGTAGTCTGTATAGCAAACGCTATGCGCATCCGATGTAACATAGATCTATCATTCAAAAAAACACCCTCAACCTTTTTTATTGAAGGCTTGGGGGTGTTTATATATATCGCACGTGGTGACTGATAAAGCCTCGCACGGTTCAAATTTAATATGCTATCACTTAAAAGTAAGAATGCTATCGTGTGTGAATGTATCATTGATTAATATGCGTATTTCTGTTGCGATATTAGGAAGTTGATGATTAAAATTGCAAAAACCGTGCAAGTCCCCTAAGGCATCAGCTGACCTCGAAAAGCCACTTACGCTTCCTTTTTGTAACAATTTTATCAAACGTATGTTAGTTGAGAGATTAGCGCCTTATAAAGCCTCGCACGGTTTAGCAATCAAAAGTATTAGCTATAAGTCACGTCATTACACACCTAAAATCGACTTAATCGTTAAACCAATCACTACTGTTGTCGCGATTAAGAAAAATCCTGGAACCAAGAAGCTCGTTATCTTGGTCGACCGTGTTTCATCAACATCCACCGCAAATAAAATCGTCGGCTGTGCAGGAATGACAAAGTTGACGTTTAACGTTTGTACAATCGCAATGAAGAACATCGGTGGAATACCTAAACTCAATACAATTGGCACCATAATTGAAGCTGTTGCAGATTGCGAAATGACAATCATCGCGACGAGTCCAACTAAAATAATGATGAGCCACGGTGCTTGTGCAATTAATTCACCAATGCCTTCTTCCATCATGGCACGGTTTGATGGTGCACTGAAAATCGTTGCCCCTAACCAACCTGGTCCTAATACCGCAAAAATCGCGCCAATCGCTGCCTGTGTAATATGTGTTGTCAATATTTGGTTCGGTTGGACTTTAACGAGTAACAAGTTGATCATAGCACTCATATACATAAACAGTTGTACTAAATCTGTCATTTGAAGTTGAACCACTCTACCATCGATGCGGAATTCCGGACCGACTTCTGGAAAAATACCAAAGAGTAAAATACAACCTACCGCAATGATAAAGGCAAATACGCCCAATTTCACACGTGTATCATATTTTTTCGTCGTTTCCTTTTCATCAATCGCCATTTTTTGGAGCATCGTTTGTGCCTGTTGTTCATCGATTTTTGTACGACCAACAAAAGTGTTAAAACAACTTAGCACCAACATACTCAACAAGGCAGTCGGTAATACGATAGAGAGGTATTGCCCCATTGAAATGCCTAAACCTGCAAATTCTGAAATCATATACGCAGTCGCTGAAGCTGCCGGACTACAAAGTAACGCAATGTTCGCTGTTAACACTGAAGCCGTTAAAGCTTTTTTAGGTTGAATACGTGCTTTTAATGCAGTTTTCGCAATAATCGGTTCTAATGATAATGCGATATTCGTTGTACCAATTCCGAAAACAAATACAAATACAATCATTGGTGCGATAAAAATGATCGATTTCGGAAAGCGTTCAATCATTTTTGAAGCGAGATGAACTAAGTAATCAATCCCACCTGTTGCTTGTAATGTCCCACCCGCAATACCGATTGATAAAATAATCAATACTGCTGTCACTGGCGCTGATCCCGGTGGCAAACCAAAACCGAAAATCATCACGAGTTGGGCTACAAGTGCAAAAATCCCGCAACCGAGTGCCCCAGCAGTGCGTAGGCCTAATACAATTGCGAGAATCATTATTAAGATTTCTATCGTAAAAAGAAGCATTTTTTCTCTTCCTCTTTTCTAAATTTTCATGTGAACATTCTAACATAGTAACGTTATCACTTTAATACGTAAAACTACAAATTCATGTCTAAAATAGAACAATTGCATCATATTAAAGTCTCATATGAAAACAACACGATAGTCACTTTGAATTATTTTTGCATTATTACAATTTGTGTTTATTTTGTCGTCATTACAATTCTTTTAAAAAGGCACGGATTTCATCAGCCATTTCTGCATCGCGTAAAGCAAATTGAATGGTTGTTTTGACGAAACCTACTTTTTCACCTACATCAAATCGTTCACCCTCAAAACGATAAGCAAATACTTGTTGTGATTGATTCAAACGCTCAATCGCATCCGTCAGTTGAATCTCACCACCCGCGCCTTCTTCTTGATTTTCTAAATAATCGAAAATGTCAGGTGTCAGCACGTAACGGCCCATAATAGCCAAATTAGATGGCGCTGTACCAAATGCAGGCTTTTCTACAAATTGCGTCACTTCATATAAACGATCTTGTTGATTTTTCGGATCAACAATACCGTAACGATGCGTCTCATGTTCAGGCACTTCTTGGACACCGATGACAGATTTGCCTGTTTGTTCATATTCTTCCATGAGCTGTTGAATCGCTGGGGTCTCTGATTCGACAATATCATCACCGAGTAATACGGCAAAAGGTTCGTCTCCGATAAATTGTTTTGCCGTCCAAATCGCATGCCCTAACCCTTTTTGTTCTTTTTGACGGACGTAAAACATATTCGCAAGTTGTGTCGCATGCTGCACCTTTTCCAACAAATCATCTTTACCTTTTTCCGCTAAATTCATTTCGAGCTCGATTTGATTGTCAAAATGATCTTCAATCGCACGTTTATGTTTCCCTGTCACGATAATAATATCTTCAATGCCCGCACGCACCGCTTCTTCAACGATATATTGAATTGTCGGTTTATCTAAAATCGGCAACATCTCTTTCGGCATTGCTTTCGTCGCAGGTAAAAAACGCGTACCTAAACCTGCTGCGGGAATCACTGCTTTCGTTATTTTCTTCATTGTGCGTTCCACCTTACTTTTCTATTTATTTAACACAAAATCAAACTCTACACAGCTTGATGTTTCTATATCATTAAGTCAATGTCGTTATTAGTTTATCATGTCTTTTTTAATAATCATAACGTCCAATGAAATGATTACAAAATTTTATTTCCGAATTTTCTGAATTTAATATTCCTTTTTACCTTCTTTTGCTATATGCTATTGAAAAGGAGGATTTGTTATGCACAATATGATTAAGTTACTTTGCTTCGACACGCTTTCCACTTTTATGTCCTCAATTTTTTCATTTGCATGTAGCTTTTATATTTTGACATTAACCGGTTCTGGCTCCTTGTTCGGAACGTATTTGGGGGCTATTGCGATTATCGAGATACTGGCATTGCCTTTGATCGGCACGTTCATCGACAGAGTGGCTCACAAAAAACTTCTTATGATAGGACAAAGCATCAGTACTGGCATCCTATTATTATTTGCATTTGTCTTTACTGAAAATATACCGATGATTTTTGTCACAATGATCGTGCTTGTCTTCGTCGATATCATTGTGTCATCGATTGTAAGTTCTAATTTGAAACTTATCTCTGGTGACTATTTGGAAAAATTGGTTTCTTATCGTCAAATCGTTACTTCTGCATCTGGTATTTTGTCACCTATTTTGGGTGGATTACTCGTAGCAATGCTGTCAATTAAAAATATCGCGCTCATTAATTCGGCGACTGAGTTTTTATGTTTAATACTGTTGTCACTCCTCACATTTAAACAGGCTGACGTTGTGCAACAGCAACAAACTTTCTCTCAAAATTTTATGGACGGTCTGAAATACATTGCACGTTTTAACAATTTGAAAGCGATAACTGTAACAGCAGCATTCGTCAATTTTCTCGTCACTTCTATTATGATTGGTGTCCCTTTTATGATTTTGCAGCAATTGCACTTATCGTCTAAACATCTCGGCTTGTTCGAAAGTATTTTCAGTGGTTCATTATTAGTCAGTGGTCTCATTTTCTCTATTTTTACGCTTAAAAACCATTATAAACGCTATATTAGTACATCGATAACCATACTTGCTTTTGCATTGATGACATACGGTCTTGCACCTTTATTTCAAAAAATGCCATTGCTCAGTTTCGGTATCATTGCATTCGTCACTATTGTCACTGGCTTTGCCGTCAACCTTAATAACATTCCGCTTCAAATTCTATTACAAAAGGAAGTGGATGAACGCTATAAAACTAGAGTTTTCGCATTATTAGGAAGTCTATCCATGGGGTTGAGACCCGCCGCGCTAGTGTTTTTCGGCTTCGTCATGCCGCTACATACTACGATAGTATTTGTGATCTCTGGCATTGTATTATTATCAGTCTTACTTTATTTTCGAAAGCATTATAGCGAAAATGCCACTATATTTGAATAACTCACATCACAGTCTCCTTGAGTCAAAACAATGACATGAGGAGGCCTTTTTTAATGACAGCGTGACTCTGAAATTCTTTGAGTGCAAATCATAAGAAAGTCATAATATTAATTTTTTTCTCTACAAATTTAATAAATATTGGTAAGATAAATACAATACATGAGATAGGAAAGGGTTATAAGAATGAAAAAATGGTTATGTGGTCTGCTCATCATACTCCTCTTTGGTTGTCAACAAGATACGTCTAACGCTGACGATACATTAACCATTTATTCACCTTATCCGAAACGCTTAATTCAACCTATACTCAAAGACTTTGAACACCAAGAAAATGTAAAAGTGACTGTGATTGAAGATTCGACACAAGTTTTATTATCGAAAATTCATCACACTTCAAAAGCAGCACGCGGAGATGTTTTTGTAGGGGGTGTATTAAGTGAAACGATTGAACACCCAGAAGATTTTGTACCTTATACAGGCGTTGACCATTCGCAGTTTCGCATTTCGTTGTCAGATGAGCCACTCGTGACACC
The DNA here is from genome assembly GCF_900183575.1 of Staphylococcus cornubiensis. GTDB lineage: Bacteria > Bacillota > Bacilli > Staphylococcales > Staphylococcaceae > Staphylococcus > Staphylococcus cornubiensis. The sequence continues at coordinate 39,964 of NZ_FXUZ01000006.1, read as the reverse complement.
GTTTATGTTAATGCCGACTGTCATCGTTGTGAATACTGACTTACAAGGCGACATCACTATCAATGGCTATATGGACTTGATGCAACCCGCGCTCGATCAAAAGGTTGCCTATTCAAACCCTAAGACGACAACAACAGGGTATCAACATATGCGTGGCTTGTACCACATTCACAATCGTGTTGCAGAGATACATCAATTCCAACAACATGCCGTCCAACTTGCTAAATCATCTGATGTTATCGCACAAGTCGCTAAAGGGCATTATTTTGCTGGACTCAGTTACGAACAAGATGCGCGAACTTGGCTTCAAAAAGGGTACCCATTAAAAGTCATCTATCCGGTTGAAGGCACCGTGCTCAATGTAGATGGTATTGCGTTAGTCAATAACCAACACCCTCACCCGAAAAGAACTGCACTTGTCAATTATTTAACAAGCTATACAGTACAACAACGGTTAGCCCAGCAAGACGGGGTAAAACCGATACGTCGTGATGTCTCAGAAATTAAAGAACCCGGAATCGCTCAATTAAGAGATATTCCAGTCATCCCTGAAACTGCATTGCCACATGAAACTCATCAAAAATTTTTGGAGCGTGTAGAATGAAAACGTATCAACCTTATCGTTATCAATTGCGTCGTTCGCTTTTTATTTCGACAATTTTGCCTGTTTTTCTTGTGATTTTACTTGGACTGGTCAGTTTTTACACTTTATACATTTGGGTGGAGCATCATCATATTCAGCAACATATGAACGAGGCTGAGCATGATTTAACCCATACTGAAAATCAAATTAAAACAACACTTCAAACTGAGAAGCCGAGGTTGCAACAATTAGACTTATCCAATAAAGCTGACGTGACGACGTTCAAACGTTTATTGCTTGAACTTGTACACCAACAGCCTGGTACAGTTTATTATGTTGTCGATAATAACGAAACACCAATTACGAATAATTATGAACATAAAGACGTCCACCAGTTATATTTAATGCATCGACAACAAATACAGCTGTTGCACGAAAAAGTCACGTTATCGTTTTATTTCGCTCAAACACCACATATGGAAGAAATCCACGATCGTTATGGGCATACGACTTTAATTTTAGATCGCTTTGATAATATTTTATATTCGAACTCTGAACATTTTCATGTCGATGATACTTTTCCGCCCCCACCATTCGGCTTTATATCTGAACGGATGAAACTGAATGACAAAGGCGAGCAAATCATTCAATTTAAAGATATGCATGACACGTTAGAAGACGGTCTTAAACTATTGGCCATTATTAGTATTGCTTTCGTACTACTTATGATTTTCGGTTTTATGAATGCTCATCGAATGGCCAGGCGGCAAACACGTGATATCGAACTCATGATAAATCGAATTAATCAGGCACAACGTCGTGAACTGGGCGCTTATGAACCTTTAGGCCAACCGAGTGAACTTGAAGATATCAACACGTATATTTATGAATTAGTCGAATCTAACGAAACATTGATTCATTCAATTGAGCAAACTGAACAGCAATTGCGAAAAATACAATTAAAGGAAATCGAGCGTCAATTTCAACCGCATTTTCTGTTTAATACGATGCAAACAATACAATATTTAATTACATTGTCGCCACGCCAAGCACAAAAAGTCGTGCAACAACTTTCACAAATGTTGCGTTATACGTTACGCGTCAAAACCGACAAAGTACCATTGAAAGAGGAACTCGCTTACATTCAAAAGTATGTCGCCATTCAAAACATCCGCTTCGACAATAGCATTACGTTAAAGATAGAGATGGATCAACGCCTTGAAAGTTATCCAATTCGTAAAATGATGATTCATCCTTTAATTGAAAATGCGATTAAACATGGGCGCGAATCAGAGCCACTCATCATCACGATACGTATCACACAAACAGCAAAGTGCTTACGTATTTTCGTACATGATAACGGTCTAGGAATGACTGCCGAACGTCGCGCACATGTCCGACAAATGTTGCAAGAAAATGTGTTTGATACGTCACATTTAGGGCTGAATCACCTTAACCATAAAGTGCAAATTCAGTATGGGGCACGCGCAAGATTGAGAATTTTTTCAGCATATCAACAAGGGACGCTCATTGCATTTCAACTACCAAGAGAGGAGCATCATGATGTATAAAGTTGTCATTTGTGATGATGAACGCATTATTCGCGAAGGACTAAAACAAGCGATCTCGTGGGAAGACTATCATTTTAATGAAGTATGGCTCGCCAAAGATGGTATCGAAGCATTATCTCTCATTCGTGAACATCAACCTGACCTTGTAATTACAGACATTCGCATGCCACGGATGGATGGGGTTGAATTGTTAGAAGCGATTGCAGACTTGCCATGTCAAAAAATCATCTTATCGAGTTATGATGATTTTGAATATATGCAAGCAGGAATTCATCACCACGTCTTAGATTATTTACTGAAGCCGATTGATCCGGATCAGCTACATCAACGTTTAGCACAATTTGTTCCGCCTGCACACGCACAAAAAGCATCACTTACAACGGCGATACCTGTATTTCAACCATTGATGAAATTAGAGTATCCCGATTATTACGTCAATCATGTCGTGCAACATATCCATCAACATTACGATCAAAAGTGGCAGAGCACTGCGCTAGCGACTGAGCTCGGCGTAAGTGAATCGTATTTAATGCGTATTTTTAAAACACACGTCGGTATTACGATGTTGGATTATTTAAATCGTTATCGCATTTATCAAGCGATGTCGTTGTTACAAAGTGGGGATAAGCATTATGAGATTGCGCATAAAGTAGGCTTTTCTGATTATAAGAGTTTTAGTTATCATTTTAAAAAGTATTTAAAAATGTCACCGCGCGAATACATGAGTTCAAAACAGTAGTTACTATTAAAGTTAAAAGGCATCATTGCGTTTTCAATTTTATCCTCGCTAGCATGGGCGGCGGTACAACTTCAAGAAAACGCAAAAAGGGGACTGAGAAATTAAGCTTTCTCCGTCCCCACCTTTTATGGATATATTACAATTAGTGATGATAAGACAGTCAAAAAAGAGGATGAATGGGCCGTAAAAATTGGACGCTACGGGGTTGTCTCCATTTCATCAACTTGCCCTAAGTGACTGCATTTGATGTAAGATTGCCCAGAAGGCTGAGACTCCCGAGGGAATTAGTGAATATTGCTAGCAGTCACTTCTTTACTCTGATAGTGGCTGCTGTTTATCGCAGTAGCTGTCTGACTTCTCAATGCGTGTGCTTTTGAGAAGTCTAGTCAGCCTTAGCGGGGGCAGTACTACGAAATCTTTGTTTTACATGAGATTTCTGTACTGCTCCCAAAATCCGCCAACGCTACATGTATGTCATCGTTTAATCAAGCGATGGCTAGTTGAGACAAGTCCCCTGGGAACGCGAAGCCATCAGGGTAATCAAATATCACAAATCTTAGGCAGGGCAAGTTAAACAAAATACTGCATACATAGCATCAAAAACATAATCTCCCAGCCCACTCAAATAGATGTTATAGATTTAAACTTCTAATTTTCTTTTCTTCAAAATAAGCAACGATACCAAGTAAAATGATGCCTATAAAGAGTGCGGCATAAAATACGATAAAGACATCCGTCCAACCGCTTAATGTATACCCGAAAACTGTTAACCCATTGCGCTGAGGGTCTGCAATCGCTGCAAGTCCTACTTTCGCCATGGAATCACCAAATAAATATGCAAAAGATCCCGTCATACCATTAGCGACACTAATCGCATTTTTCGGTACAAAACCTGTTAATGCGACACCGATTAATAATTGAGGACCAAAAATAAGTGCGCCAAGTGCTAATAATGAAACGTTAACCATCGTTACACTCGTTGCATTTGTGTAAAAATGAACAACGAATACAATTAAAAACATACACCCTATTGCCACTACTGCGCGACGTCCTTTAAGTAAATCAGAGACGTAACCCCATAATAAACTTGCTATTAATGCACCAATTTCAAAGTAAAAGATCGTATTTACCGCGTCTGCCTTATCAAAGTGTAAGTATTCAGATACGTATAACGGTGCCCAGTTATCAATACCAATTCGCACAATGTAAACAAAAACGTTAGAGACACACAAAATCCAAATGACTGGATTCTTTAAAATATACTTTTTGAAAATCTGCCATTTCGTCATATCTTGCGCGTCTATGTTTTCTTGTTCAACTGGCTCTTCCCATATTTCTTCTGCACGATTCCAACCGAGCTCTTCTGGATCGTCCTTACCGATAAACAATGTCACAATCCCGATAATTAACGCAATGACTGCTGGGAAGATGAACATCCCGATCACGCTACCATGGAAAAAGACATTTGCACCCCACAATGCAAGACCCCCTGCAATCGCACCACCAATATTATGTGATGTATTCCAAAAACCTAAATAGCGGCCTCGCTTCGTACGTGGTGCCCAACGTGAAATTGTCGAATAACTTGCTGGTCCACCGACTGATTGGAAAATACCGTTTAAGCCCCATAATACAATTAATAAGCCCATCACAGAACCAAAATAACTTAAAATAAAGCCCATAATCAGTACAACAATAGCTGATAAAACGAGCAAGAATGAAATAATTTTTTTCGTATTACGACCATCTACAAAATAACCGAGTAATGTTTTCCCTAAACCATATGTAATACTAAATGCCAAACCGATATACCCTAGCTGTAACGTTGTCAACCCGATTTCTTCTTTAAGCAAAGGTTGTGCAGCTTTAAAGTTGTTACGAATCAAGTACATCGCCATATACGCAAAAAACACAACTAAAAAGGCTTGCAAGAAATAACGTAGCCATAATTTACGTTGCGTTGCGAGCGGTATCCCTTTGTTAGGAATTTTTTGAATGTCGAAAAAGTTCATGTCGTTCACCTCTGTCTTCATTTAGCTACACTATAGCACCGTATGTAAGCGCTTAATATCCTAAAAATTATCGTTTTATCCGAATTTCTGAACAAAGGCGATGGATTCAACAATTTAAGCAACACATTTAACTTGATTGTTGCCTATTTTAACTTTTAATTCACTTATGCCGTCATATTACATTGTTGTAAATATATTTCTGTTGACGGATACAAAAATGAAAATTACACTTTAGTTGTAACCATTTTTTATAAGGAGGAATAATTTTATGCAAAAAATTGCTATTGCTGGCGCGGGCGCTATGGGTGGACGTATCGGAAGCCAAATTAAAGAAGCAGGTTATGATGTAACATTGATTGATATGTGGGAAGACCATGTCAATACAATCAATGAAAAAGGTCTTGAAATTCAAACAGAGACAGATACTTATACAATTGAGATTCCTGCAGTTTTGCCACATCAAGTGAACGAAACATTTGATTTAGTCATTATTTTAACTAAGTCGATGCAATCTGAAGACATGTTACGTACACTCTATGACAATAAAGCCATTAATGAAGATACCGCATTATTGTCTATGATGAATGGTTTAGGGCATGACGAACGCCTTTCAAATATCGCACCAAAAACACAAATCTTCTTAGCTGTGACAATGTGGACTGCTGGTTTACGTGGACCAGGTCAATTATTATTAGAAGGCCAAGGATCAATCGAATTCCAACGTGCGGATGGTCATGCAGATGAACGCACAGAACGCATTAACAAAGTGTTCAACGATGCAAAGTTAAATGCTACAATTAGCGATAACGTATTTAAATCTATTTGGAGTAAAGCAACCCTTAACAGTGTTTTAAATCCACTTTGTACTATTCTAGACAAAACAATTAATGAGTTTAGTCAATATGACAAAGCACGTGACATTGTGAAGCCTCTTATTGCTGAGATTGTCGCAGTTGCAGATGCGCGTGGTGTATCATTAAGTGCGGATGCGTTGCTAGAAAAAATTGAAGCTGCTTATCCAAACGAAGCACAAGGTTTACATTACCCTTCAATGCACCAAGATTTATACAACGGACGTTATACTGAAGTGGACTACCTCAACGGACAAATCGCGAAGTATGGTCGTGAGTTAGGCATTGCTACACCAAACAACGAAATGTTAACACATTTGATTCACGAATTAGAAATGAAACATGTCAAATAATCTTTAAACTTTATAACAAGTTAAATGAGGCAAGTATGTTGGCCAAAGATTGTATTTTTTTACCCTAATAGGTCAACATTCTTGCCTTTTATATGTTTTTCAAATATTTTTTACTTTGGCGAATTTGCAAATTTGATACAACCTACGATGAATAAAAACACACGTCGACATATCCTCCTTTTTCCTCATTACGCACCAACTCTCGTGACAAAGTGTATAGAAATATATATAACGAGTTCATTTTTTGACATAAAATAGCGTGATTATAGACATAATGTCCTATTAACAAAAATTTTATGTTATTTTTTCAGAAAATTATGTTGATTTTTTCACTTCACGCGTTTATACTTTTTACATAGCAAGCAACAAAATATATTTTAAAACATTATTCGTTAACGAAGCGCTTTGCTATCTTTGGCAATGGCTGTATAACATTAAAATGGAACGCCTATAGTATTTCATATTGTATAAAGACATGAAAAGGAGGCTGATCCAATGAAAGAATATCGTCATTACATTCATCAAGTAGGCACGATGAAAAGCTTGTTAGAAGGACACCTAGAGAGTGAAGTCACTATTGCTGAACTGTTACGTTATGGTGATTATGGCTTCGGAACATTAAATCATGCAGATGGCGATTTTGTGATTATTGATGGTCAGCCCGTTCATATGAATCAGTTCAGTGAGCATCATGGTTTAAATGGTAGAGAGAAAGTACCTTATGGCGCAGTTTATCGCTATCATGCTCAATTGACTTTTAACATCACAGACATGCACCATACTTATGTATTTGAACGAATTAAACAAAAGTTTGAAAGCAATCAATTGTTTTCTATGACGACGATACAAGGGCGCTTTAGTGACTTACATCTGAGTATTTACGAAAAACAAAAAGTTACCGCATCATCGTCAAAAAGAACACATCCTACTGCTTTAACTCAAGTCGAACGTACAATCAATGAAATCGAAGGCACCCTTTTAGTTTTGTTTACACCCCATGAAATGAGCGGCATTCATCCTCCTGGGTTTAGCGCCTATTTCGTTTCAGAATATCATCATATTGTTGGAAAAGTGATGAGCTTCAACGTCATAGCGGCGCGTGCAGCATTCCAAAGTTTTGACGGATTTTCATTAATCTGTCCAACAGTTGAACCTTTGTTTATTCAATATTTCCCTGAATAGACAATCACCAAGAGTTTGACACCATACAGTGTGACGACGTAAGCGAGTTAATGAGGATAAGTTGCCACCATAATCGATGCAGTGAAAGTATTCAAAAATTAATTCCATCATCTATGTCAGTTTACTTATCTTAAATTAAATGAAGTGTACAGTTTTAGACGTCGACCCTGTAACTGCTACTGTATCCATACCATTTCCAACAAGGTATGATGCAGTGGTAGTTTTTTATGAAAAAGACTGTGTAATTTAATATCAAAATAGCGATGACAACCAGTATGATTTACAAGTTATCATCGCTTATTTTTATGCTTTATTTGCAGAACCACATTTATCAATAATATTCTCTACAGTACTTTGGATTGTCTTGATTGTAGGAGAAAGTATTGCTTTAGGATTAAAGACTTCTTTATCTTCATTAAGTATTGCGCGTAATTTTGAGCTCCACTCAAGATTGATTTCTGTATTAAAATTAATCTTACTATGCCCATACTGAATTGCTTTTCTTAAATCATTATCAGATAGTCCAGAAGCACCATGTAGTACAAGTGGCATTTCTAATTTCTTGTTAAGCTCTTGCATTACATCAAAACCTAATTGTGGTTTACCTTTATATCTTCCATGAACTGATCCGAGAGCCGGAGCCAGACTGTCAATATGCGTTTGTCTCACAATTTCTAGACACTCTGCTATTGAAGCATAGGCAATTTGATGTACCATTTCATCTTCATTACCCCCAATGGCTCCAATTTCACCTTCCGTATTGAGACCTCTTTCATGTGCATATTTAACCACTTTATTAGTGTTAGAAATATTATCATTTAACGGTAATTGCGAACCATCATACATGATAGAATCATAACCTGCATCGATAGCTTGATAGCAGGATTCTACTGAGCTCCCGTGATCTAAATGTACAAAATAGGGTATCGTAATATTTAAACTCTTAGCCTTTAGACGAATCAATTGATTAATAAAATCATAACCACCTAAAAAGTCAATAATTTTATCGGTCGTTCCAAGTATGATAGGTGATTGCTTTTTTTCAGCTGCTAAAAGAATCCCTTCAACCCAAATTAATCCATTAACATTGATTTGAGGAACTGCATAATGTGCTTTATAGGCTTTAGTTAATGCCTCTTTCATATAAGTCCCCCTTTATGAATTGATTTTTACTGGTACACCTTTAATTAATGATTCTTTACATTTTTCAGCAATTTCTTGTGCTTTTAATCCATCCATAATTGAACATGAAACATTTTCATCATTCAAAATCGACTCTATAAAAGCATTCATTTCGATTTCATATGCTTTTTTATAACGTTCTAAAAAGAAGAAAGGCGGATTATCTTGTTTGATACCATCTGCATAAGCAAATGTGAGTGTATTCGTATTTTCATTTCCAGCAGTGATTGAACCTTTATCCCCCAGAACTTCTATACGTTGATCATAACCATAAACGCTTCTTCGACAATTTTCTATAACACATAAAGCACCATTTTCAAAAGTAAGTGTAACGATAGCTGTATCGATATCACCAATTTCTTTAAGTTCTGGATTTACAAGTGCAGCCCCTTTGGCATAAACTTCTACAACTTCTGATTGCATAAGATAACGTGCCATATCAAAATCATGAATAGACATATCCATAAATAGTCCACCTGAATGTTTAACATATTCAATTGGTGGTGGTGCAGGGTCTCTTGATGTAATTCTTAAAGATTGAATTTCCCCAAGTGAACGATCCTTTAAAGCTTTTTGAAGTGTTGAGAAGTTTCGATCAAACCGTCTATTGAAGCCCATCTGTAACTTAACTCCTGCTTTTTCAACACACTTAACTGCTTCTAATGATTCAGATAAAGTTAGGCTGATTGGCTTTTCACAGAAGATGTGCTTCCCTTTTTCACAAGCTGCTTTAATAATATCTACATGTGTATCTGTAGGGGAACAAATAATGACAGCATCAACTTCAGGGTCATTCAAAATATCTTCGTGCTGTTTTGTACTTTTTTCTATACCTTGCTGTTCAATCCAATCTTTGAGTTGTTCACAGTTGATATCCGATACCCATTTGATTCTAATATTCGGATGTTTTCTAAGATAATCGATGTGGAGTTGTCCAATTCTTCCTGCACCGATAACGCCTATTGTTAATTTCATTTAGTTTCCTCCTATTCCTGCTAATACAAGTGGTGAAAAGATTGTATAAGTCACAATTACAATAATGATAATAATGACGCCAACAACATAACGATGTTTCCATGGTGTAATGTCTACTTTTGCGTAATTGGCATCAAAATCAAACGCATTAGAAGGTTTAATTTTGTTAAAGATTAATAAAATCAATAAATCTATAAAGAATAGTACGCTTAATACGTATAAGAAATGAATGTCAGTCAACAATACTTTTGAAAGCGCATACATTGCGATGTGGAAAATAAACATCACTTTGGCACCTTGGTGAGAAGTGCGTTTAGCAAAGAAACCGACTAGAATTAAAACCAATAAAGGCATGTTGTAAACACCGTTAAATTCTTGTACAACAGCGTATAAGCCTTGCGGGAAAAGAGAAATCATCGGTGCAAGAATAACAACAATAATCCCTACTACAACAGTCATAATGCGGCCGACTCTAGAAACTTTCTCGTTAGACGCTTCTTTATTGATAACTGATTTGTAAAAGTCTAATGAGAATAGTGTTGCTGTACTATTTAACGATCCAACAAATGAACTTAAAATTGCACCAAAAATTACTGCTCCAAATAATCCATATGCCCACTCAGGTAAAACTTCATTAACTAACATAGGATATGCATTATCAGGATTGTCGACTTGACTGCCTAACATATTGAAAGCGAGTATTCCTGGAAAAACTAGGAATAACGCACCAAAAATTTTAAACATACCGACATACATTGCGCCTTTTTGAGCCTCTTTTAAGCTTTGACCTGCAAGTGCCTTTTGAACAATCATCTGGTTTGTACACCAGAAGAATAAGTTATTAAAGAACATTCCAAAGAATAAAGTAGGCCAAGGAACAATTTTTGAATCAATAGCACCAATTGAGTTCAATTTTTCAGGTGTATTTTGAACCACTTTATCAAAACCTTGTAAAAAGCTACCGTCTCCAAAAATAATCAGTCCTAAGATAGGTATTGAAAGACCTCCAATAAGCAGTCCGACTCCATAAATCGAGTCACTATGGGCACTCAATGATAGTCCGCCAATAAATAAGTATATAATTCCGACAACACCAATAATTGTAGAGATTAAAATAACGGCTGTTGTGTTGCTAATATTTAAAATGCCACTTACATTAAAAATTTTATTGAATACTAGCGCACCTGAATAAAGTACAACAGGTAAAAATGAAACGACATAAGTAAATATAAATAACATTGATACTAATTTTTTAGTAAACGAATCATAGCGTAATTCAACAAAATCAGATATCGTGTCAATGCCATACCTGAAATATTTAGGTAAGAATACCCATGCTAAAATAACAATAGCTATAGCTGAAGTAACTTCCCATGCCATTACTTCCATCCCAGCTGTAAAACTTTGACCGTTCTGACCAACAATTTGCTCAGTAGATAAGTTTGTCATAATGATAGTTGAAGCAATGGTAAATGCAGTTAAGCTTCTCCCACCCATAAAGAAACCATCAGTATTTTTAGTGTCTATTTTTCTACTTCTTAAAAAGGCATAAAAACCAACTAAAGTAATCACTAAAACAAAAGAAATAATTGAAAATAAACCCATATTTTCCACCCCTTAGAAGCATGTAGCTCCCTAAATATTCAATTTTTATATCGCATTGATATACTCTTTCGCCTTTTTCGCATACAAGAATGGATTAGCAACTGCAGGATCTTGTTCAGCTTCTACTACAATCCATCCAGAATAGTTCGATTCATAAATCATTTCCAAAATCGGTTTAAAATCAATATCACCGTCTCCTGGAACTGTAAATGCACCTTGTTTTACCGCTTCTAAAAATGAAAGATTCTCATTCTTAACTCTCTCAACAATCGGTCCACGCGTGTCTTTAAAATGAATATGATGGATTCTCTCCTTAAATAAATGAAAGATTTCCATAATATCTTCACCAGAAAAATGTAAATGCCCTGTATCATATAACAAAGAAACAAACTTTGGATCAGTTAATTCCATTAATTTCTTTATTTCTTCTGTTGTTTGCACTCCTGTTCCCATATGATGGTGATAAACAATTTTCATGTCATTATCTCGGGCAATTGATCCTAAACGATGCAAACCATCAACTAGCCTTTCCCATTCAATATCATTAAAAATAGGTTTAGATAAAAACAATGGACAAGTGATATCACCTTGGATACTTTTACCTTGCTCTGAGACAACAATGACTCTTGCACCCAATGCTTTTAAAAAGTTCATATGCTTAATAAAAGCTTTTTCGGTTTCTTCGTAAGGTTTTGTAGTCAAATATAAACTTAACCACGCACTTGCTACCGATAGATTTCTTGGCTTTAAATAAGTTTTTAACACTTCTGCATCTTTTGGGTATTTATTACCGATTTCTGTGCCTTCATATCCAGCAAGCGCCATTTCGCTAATACATTGTTCAAAAGAATTTTCTTTCCCTAATTCTGGTAAGTCATCATTTGTCCATGCAATCGGTGCACATGCATATTTAATAAATTGTGTCACTTCTCTCACCTCATAGATAAATTACTTTCTTCTCATCAAATGACTTTTGCATTGCAATTGCTACTTCAGTACTTTTTAATCCGTCTAACCCTGTAACAATGGAATTTTTATCACCTATAATTGCATCAACAAACGCTTGTATTTCAGTGATAAACGCTTCTCTAAAGCGCTCAGGAAAATGATGAGAAGTTGGTCGTACGACACCATTTTGGTCATAAAGTGTAACTAAGTTTTTTTCCGGCGCATTGCCAATTCTTAACATGCCTTTAGTCCCAATCAGTTCAGTTTCAACGTGATAGCCATGCATTGCATTTCTACCTGCTAACAGATATGCAATGACTTCATTTTCTAATTCAGCAAGACAAGCACCTGTTTCAATTTCTGAATACTCTGATAATTTAGGTGCGGCAATATTATTTCCTAATGCATATACAGACTTAAATTCTGAATTAGAAAACCATCTAATTAAATCGATATCATGAATAGACATATCAAGGAAAATACCACCACTAGCTGCATTACTCACAAATGAGATAAACGACTCAAGGCCAGAATTAGGATCGATACCATAACATCTTATAGAGGTTAAATCTCCTAATTCGCCGCTTTCAATCAACGCTTTCGCATATTGGTAAGATGCATCAAACCTTCTCATAAAACCTAATTGAAATACTAAATCTTGTTTTTCTTCAATCTTTTGAACTACATTTTCAATACTTCTCATTTCTAGTCCAATCGGTTTTTCAGAAAATACATGCAATCCTTTATCTAATGCCTGAGTAATTTGCACTGTATGAAATCCACTTGGTGAAACAATAATGACTGCATCTAAATCTTCATTATTTATCATATCTGTATACGAATCATAGCAATGAGGTACCTCAAGAACATTTCGTGCAAAATCCAACTCTTCTTGTACAATTGAAGCTACAGCCCATAATTCAGCATTCGGGATATGATTCACAACATTTTGAGCGTGTACTCTTCCTAAACGTCCCAAACCAACTTGTCCAATTTTAATTGTTGTCATACCGTATCCTCCATCAGTATTTCTTAGCTTTCATCATTTTCTTTCTCTTTTCTTCAAATGCTTTTAAAATTTTTGGATTTTCACTTACCTCAGATACGCCAACATTCCAAAATGATTGATAACCTTTAGTCATCGTTTTAGGTAACGTTTTAATTTCAAATAACGTACTATTATTTTGTGATGCCGCTTCTTTTATCGCACTTTCTAATCCATTTAAATGATTCACTTTATAACCTTTTGCACCATATCCTTCTGCTACTTTTTGATAATCAATATTTAAGACGTCACCATTTGGCATCGAAAATTCAGTACAGAAGCTTTCGCCACCGTTACCCATTTGTAAATTATTAATGCAGGCAAATCCGCTATTATCAAATAGCACTACATTAATCTTTTGGTGGTATTGCAATGCAATTACAAGTTCAGAATGCAACATTAAAAAGCTGCCATCACCAACAAATGCATAAACTTCTTTTTCCGGTTCAGCTAATTTAGCTCCTAATGCACCAGCAATTTCGTAACCCATAGTTGAGTAACCATATTCCATATGATAAGTATTAAACTTCTGAGACTCCCATAACCTTTCCAAATCTCCAGGTAATGATCCTGCAGCAGCAACAATAATTGCATCTTCTTTGATTAAATGATTTAAGTGTATAAGTGCATTTGTTTGTGGAAGTTGAGTATTTAATTGAGATACATACTTTTGAAATTTTTCTTCTTCAAACGCATCTTCTATCTCAGGTTGATACTTATCATGATTTATATCTATACTTGCTAGACGTTGACGCTCTTTTTGCCAACTCATTTTTAACCTTTCAATTTCATTGGCATTATCATGGGATATCCTTTTTAATCCCTCGGCCAACCTTTCGAGCGCACATTTTGCATCACCTAAAACATCTATACCATCTAATTTCAATGCATCACTACGATTAACATTAATATTGATAAACGATGCATTTTCAAAATCAAAAGCTGTTTTCGAACCTGTAGTAAAATCTGAATATCTCGTACCTATACCTATAACAACATCGGCATCCTTAGCAAATTCGTTTGCTGCTAAATTACCAGTAACACCAACACCGCCTAAGTTGAATTTAAAATTCGCCTCTACTGTTGACTTGCCGGCTTGTGTTTCAACAATTCCAATATGATGTTTTTCACTTAACTGTTTAACAATTTCTTGAGCTTCAGAATACTTTGCTCCTCCACCGACAACGAATAAAGGCTTTTCAGCATCATTAATCAACTTGATTGCTTTTTCAACTGAACGTTCGCTAGGCGCTAAACGATCCATATAATGCACTCTCTTTTTAAAAAATGAAACTGGAAAATCATATGACTCACCTTGTACATCTTGACTTAATGCAATGGTTACTGGCCCAGCAGTAGCAGGATTCGTCATGACTTCAAAAGCTCTTAAAAGTGCACTCATAATTTGTTCTGGACGTGTAATACGATCAAAGTACCTTGATACAGGTTTTAAGGCATCATTTGTTGTTACCCCAATACTATACGGCTGCTCTATTTGTTGAAGTACAGGGTCTGGTTGTCTCGTCGCAAAAGTATCTCCAGGCAAAAATAATATAGGTATATGATTCGCTAAAGCTGTCCCTGCAGCAGTCACCAAATTGGCTGAACCCGGACCAACAGAAGTTGTGACAGCATAAATCTTTCTTCTTAGCTTTTGTTTACTAAAAGCTGTTGCAATATGTGCCATTCCCTGTTCATTTTTCCCTTGCATAATATTTAAATTATCTTGATATTGATACAACGCTTCTCCAAGACCTAATACATTACCATGGCCAAAAATATTGATAACACCTTCTACAAACCGAGATTCTTTGCCATCTACTGATATATATTGCTGTGTTAAAAATTTAACAATTGCTTCACCTGTTGTAAGTTGAATTGTGTTCGACATCTTAACACTCCTAACTTTGCTCTTGAATAAGCGCTTCTATTTTCTCAATTGTTGGCATCGCTTCACTTGAACTGTGACTACTCACCACTATTGCTGCAGAGGCCGCACCATACTGTAAAGCGGTCTGAATATCTTGTGTCTTAATTAATCCATATAAAAATGCTGCTGCATAAGAATCTCCAGCTCCAAAAGTTTTTAGAACATTAGCTTTATATGCTTGACCTGTATAGTATTCACCCGTACTTGTATAAGCATTAGAACCTTGTACCCCATGTTTAATTACAACCAATTCAGCCTTGCTATTCTTAAAAATTGTCTCGCTAATTTCGGCATCTGATAAAGGTTGAAATGCATTTATTTTGTCAAATTCATCGCGAGTACCAATGACGATATCCACTTGATGAACAAATAATTCATAATAAAGTGATGTTTCTTCTTCATTTCTCCATGAATAAGGTCTATAATCTAACTCAAAAATCGTCTTCACTTGATATTTTTTAGCGATAAGTAAAGATTTAATAACAGCTTCACGTGAAGGAGACTGTGATAAAGCAACACCAGAAATCAATAAATATTGGCTATTTTTAATATAATTTTCATCGACATTTTCTGGTTTCAAGTTAAGGTCTGCTACATTTTCTCTATACATCAAGATATTGGACTCTTCAGGGCTCAATATTTCAGTGAATGTCAATCCGGATTTATGTCCGTCCTTATCAATAGAAATTTGTGACGTGTCTACCCCAACTTCTTGTAGATAATTAGTAATAAAACGCCCATGCTGATCATCTGACACGTTGGCAATTAATCCTACGTTGAGACCTAACTTTGATGCGCCTATGACAATGTTTGTTGGAGAACCTCCTACATACTTGCTAAAGGTTTTTGTTTCTTCCATTGGTCTATTGATTTCAACAGAATTGAGATCAATGGCAGCACGACCAATCGCAACAATATGCTTCTTCTCGCTCATGTTACTTTCCTCCTAATCTCTATCGATAATCCATTCATGTTCTTTTGCATTATTAAACTTCCAAACTTTCGTAGGACCCGCCATTACATTCAAGTAATAACTGTCATATCCATCAGGCACACCTACCGGATGATAACCTTTGGGAACCACTACTAAATCTCTGTTTTCAACGGTCATTGTTTCATCTATACTTCTGTCATCGGTATAGACACGTTGGAATACAAATCCTTGTTTAGGATTCATTTCGTGATAATAAACCTCTTCAAGAAGTGATTCATGTGGCAAATTATCAATATCATGTTTATGTGGTGGGTAACTCGACCAATTTCCTTGATTCGTATACACCTCAACAACTAATAAGTTCTCACTTGCTTCATGAGAGTCAGGTAAAATGTTGTGAACATGTCTTTGATTGGCATATTTACCACGATCTTCTACAGTATTATCTTCTGCTTTAATTAATTGTGTCGGTCTTTGTACACTACATTTTGAAAAGCATAATATGATTGTTGCATGATCAATCGCTGTGATTGACACACTTCTTTCACTTGAGGCATAAACACTATCAGTCGGTACTTTATCGAAAGCAGAATCTCTGCGCCCTAAATTCTCGAAATTTTGATTATCAACTTTAATATTCGCTTTTCCTGTATGAACAACGACACAGACTTCAAGCTGATGGGTTTCAAAAAGATACTCCGTTCCTGCTGAAATATCAATCACTTCAAATCCAATGTACGCTAAACCTAAATCATCCATTTTATATTGGTGAATGAACGATATTCCGCCATCTGTCTGTTTTGCCTTTTTTAGTAAGTAAGACATTGATGCGCCTCCTTTAGAATCTTGGTTCACCATTTCGTGCTGTAACAACTTTTCGATGTGTATAGAATTCAACACTATCTTTACCATTACAATGCAATGAGCCAAAGAATGAAGATTTCCAACCAGAGAAAGGGAAAATTGCCATAGGCGCAGGAACGCCTAAATTGATTCCTAACATTCCTGCATCAATATTTTCTCTAAAATATCTGATTGAAGAAGCACTATCTGTAAATAGGCATGCACCATTAGCAAATTCAGATTGATTTGCTAATTGGATTCCTTCTTTTAAAGACTTAACTTTAACAAGTGACAGAACAGGAGCGAATATTTCATCTTTCCAAATCGTCATATCTGTTGTAATATTTTCAAAAATAGTAGGTTTAACAAAATAACCCTCTTCTTTGTTATTTTCTCTACCATCTAATATAAGCGTAGCCCCTTCTTCAACCCCTATATCTACATACTTTAATGTTCTAACTTTATTTTCTTCTCTAATGACAGGACCTAAAAATACGTTATCTTCAATACCATTACCTATAACAATATCTTTAGCCGCCTGTACAAGCTTTTCTTTAAACGTGTCATAAACACCTTCTTGTACTGCTACAACTGCCGCTGCCATACATCTTTCACCTGCAGAACCGAAAGCTGCACCAATAACATCTTTAACGGCGCTATCGATATCTGCGTCATCTAGAATAATCGTATGGTTTTTAGCACCTGTTAAACACTGAACTCTTTTTAAGTTTTTCGTACCTTTTCTATATACAATTTCACCAACAGTTTTTGATCCAACAAACGATATCGCTTTAATATTATCGTTTTCACAAATGCCGTTCACAACATCCACTGTGCCATGTACAACATTGAATACACCATCAGGTAAGCCCGCTTCTTCTAATAATTCAACCAACTTATTGACTAACAAGGGTGTTCGTTCAGAAGGTTTAATAATAAATGTATTCCCTAAAGCAATAGCCATTGGAAACATCCAACAAGGCACCATCATTGGAAAATTAAACGGTGTGATACCGCCTACAACACCTACTGGATATTTATAGCTTGTTCCTTCAATATTTGTAGCAATACTTGATAATGAATCCCCCATCATTAAAGTTGGTGCTGCACATGCAAATTCAACATTTTCAATACCACGTTGTACTTCTCCAAGTGCTTCTTGAGTGTTTTTACCATTTTCCTTAGTGATGATATTCGCTAATAACGCTTTATTTTCAATGAGAAGCTGTTGAAACTTGAATAAAATACGTGCCCTTTTAGGAACAGCGACCTCTTTCCATTTCAAAAATGCTTCTTGTGCAACTTTTGCTGCTTCATCTAACTCTTCTCTAGTTGAAATAGGTACGTAAGCAATAACTTCTTTTGTTGCCGGATTAAGTACTTCAATCTTCTCTTCGGATTTTGATTCGACCCACTTGCCACCAATATAATTTTTTAAAAGTTCAGCCATAAACTTTACCTCCTTCATTGGTAAGCGCTTACATCTCAGCGCAAAAATTAAGTATATGAGCAACTTTTGATTATATGTTGGTCATATATTGATTTTAATTCTATATTAGTCATAATTATCTGTCAACTTATTGGTTAACTTTTGTTTACAGATTGTTATTCTTTCAATTTTTGGGTATATTCATATTAATGGAGGAATTGTTATGAAAGCCAAACGTATTTTTGAAATTGAACATTTCATACACGATAGAAATGCCGTTACTCTAGAGGAACTCAGTAAACATTTTAATGTTTCAATTAACACAATTAGACGAGATATAAATCAATTGGCAAAAATGAATAAAGTTAAGAAGGTTTATGGTGGTGTCGAATCTTTAAATATCTCTTACTCAAGTGCAACAGACTTTAATGATCGTAATATTGAACATTCAGAAGAAAAAAAGTATGTAGGAAAATTAGCAGCACAAAAACTAGTTGCTGGTGATGTTATTTATATTGATACTGGTACGACTACAATGCATATTCTTGATTATGTCGATAAGAGTTTACCATTAACGGTTATTACTAACAGTCTAGATGTTATTAATAAGGCCTCGCAATTTGATAATATTGATCTGTTTATTATAGGTGAGCAATTTAAAAAAACAACTCGATCTTTTATAGGTGTCGATAGCCACTCTTTATTAAATAAGATTAATATCCAAAAAGCTTTTATGGCAGCAACAGGTATCAATGTAACAAATGGACTTAGTAATTCAGAGGTAGAAGAAAACTATATCAAGCAAGTTGTAATGAAGAAAAGTAAACAAAAATTTGTTTGTGTAGATTCCAGTAAGATGAATAAAAGTACTCTATTAACTTATGCACCATTAGAAAGTGTTCATGCAATCATTACAGACCAACCATTACCCGAGAATATTTCTGACTTCGTGAAAAAACATGACATCGAGGTTAATTATTAGTTTTATTCAAGACTATCAATGATAAGCGGGATTGAAATTTATAAGCGCTCTACTACTAGATTTCATTCTCCTGCTTTTCAATGATGGCTATAAAACTTTCTACCAATTCCACACATTTTAAAACACTTTTCACCTCTCTATAAAAATCACTTCACTTCCTGTCACCACGTTAAGAAATGTTCACTTTATAGACACAATATGATAATGCCTTTCATTACGCTTGTTTATCACGATTTTTTCAATTTTTAGGCTTTCCGTTTTATTTGAATCTATCATTATAATTCGTCATACTAGACGTATAATAATATAGTTTTGAGGAGTGAAAGTCACTATGAATCAAGAACAATTTGATAAAATTAAAAATGGAAATGGCTTTATCGCAGCCCTAGACCAAAGTGGTGGTAGTACACCTAAAGCGTTACTTGGCTACGGTATTTCAGAAGATCAATACACAAATGACGACGAAATGTTCCAACTCGTTCATGACATGCGTACGCGTATTGTAACTTCTCCATCATTTTCTGCAGATAAAGTGCTTGGCGCGATTTTATTCGAACAAACAATGGATCGTGAAGTTGAAGGCAAGCACACTGGCGAATATTTAGCTGAAAAAGGTATTGTGCCTTTCTTAAAAGTAGATAAAGGCTTAGAAGATAAAGAAAACGGTGTCCAACTCATGAAACCTATTCCTGAGTTAGATAGTTTATTAGACCGTGCAAACGAACATAAAATTTTCGGTACAAAAATGCGTTCTAACATTTTAGAATTCAATAAAGAAGGTATCGATGCAGTGGTTGAACAACAATTCGACATTGCGCGTCAAATCATCGCAAAAGGCCTTGTACCTATTATCGAGCCAGAAGTGAATATTGATGCAGAACAAAAAGCTGAAATTGAAGCATATTTAGCCGAATCAATTCAAAAACATCTAGACAAACTTGGTTCTGAAGACTATGTTATGTTAAAAATTACAATTCCAACTCAAAAAAATCAATACCAATCATTAATCAACCATCCAAATGTCGTACGTGTTGTTGCATTATCAGGTGGTTACAGCCTTGAAAAAGCCAATGAATTCTTAAAAACAAATCACGGCTTAATCGCAAGTTTCTCACGTGCATTAATTAATGACTTACGCGTGAGCCAATCTGACGAAGAATTTGATCGTTTATTAGGTCAAACGATTGATGCGATTTACGATGCGTCAGTCAACAAAATCTAAGTCGTATGACACGCTAATTTTTAATTATTAAAATCAAAGTATGGATAGCGCTTATTTTACTTACATTGTGAAATCAAGACGTTATCCATACTTTTTATTATTTTACAAACAGACTACAATTCAATATATTCCAAAATTCATTTTTTAACCTTTCACGCCTTCTCCCATCATCTTTTTGGTATATTACATCATTTTTGAAAGATTACTACCGTGTTAAATTCATTTTACACCTCTTCCTTTCATTTTTAGAATCTGATACAGTTACTTGCAGATCAATTACAGGAGGATGTTTTTAAGATGAAAAAATGGATAAGCATTTCTACTTTGGCAATTTCAGCAGGTATTTTGGGAGCTGCGGGTCACACTGCAGATGCTGCTGAACAACCACAAACTAAGCAAGCTGTACCATCTCAATCAACGCAAGACATTTTCTCATATGGTTATATCACTGAAGATGCACAAGGTAACTTCCATCATACACTCGATGGCAAATGGGACCAAAGCATGTTTGACAATAAAGCATACTATTTCACACGTATCGATCACGCGGGACATATTCACTACTATTATTTCCCAATTCAATACATTCAACAAGGGGCATACGATGACAATGATTACACGCCTAGTCAAAGTCATGACAGTGTACAACAACATGGCTATGCACCTCAAAACAATACAAATCAAGCAGCGCCATATTCATATCATCAACAACCTAACTTAGCTTCTAACTCAAACAATCAGGCGACAAGCGGACAAAACGATGCTACTTCATCACAACGAGTAAACGGTACATCTCAGTCAAATTCATCTCAATCACCACAACAAGTCCAAGCACCTCAAATCGAGCAGACGTCACAATCCGCTTCATCACAACAAAGTTCAGGCCGTGCAGAATCTGCTGACTGGTTAACAAGCCATCAACAATTACAACCATACGGTCAATATCACGGTGGTGGCGCGCACTATGGTGTCGACTATGCGATGGATGAAAATACACCTGTTTACTCATTAACAGATGGTAAAGTGATTCAAAGTGGTTGGAGCAATTATGGTGGCGGCAACCAAGTCACAATTCAAGAAGCTAACAGTAATAAATATCAATGGTATATGCATATGAATCAACTTAACGTTAAAGCGGGCGATCAAGTCAAAGCCGGCGACCAAATTGGTTTGTCTGGTAGTACAGGTAACTCAACAGCACCTCACCTCCACTTCCAACGTATGGATGGCGGCATTGGTAATCAATATGCAGTAGATCCAACAAGCTACCTTAACCAAAAATCATAAAATGTAATAATATTGGAGAAACCGTTCAAACCACCTCAAAACGCAAAAAACCGGAAGAGATACATGTCTCGTCCGGTTTTTTGATTAGGCATATTAATGCGCTAACATTTCATCTTTTACTTCTTCTTTTGAAAGATGAGCTGGATAGTACGTTGGCCAGTTTTCTAATTCTTTCAATACTTTGTCACGGTCATTTCCTGTAAAGATATGGAAATGTCCTGTTTTCGTAGGTGCAATATTATGATCGCTAAATTGTACATATTTCGGTAAACCTTCTGATGCGTCACCTTCAAGTTTGAATGTATAACGGACGCCACGATTGCCACCATCATATTTCAAAATGTCTTTACCATCATAAGTGTACGTACCTGTCATAGACTTACCATTTTTCGTAAACGTAATTTGATTGTCTGTAATTTTAATCTTTTCTACATCCGTTTTGTAACCTTTGTCATAATAAGCTTTGTATTCTTTTGCAGATTTGTCACCTTTGTCTTCTGCTTTATGTTCGAACACTTCATCCAGTGTGCCGTCTTTCAATAATGGGTAAACAGATTGCCATTCACCAGCATAATCTGATAATTCACGGTCTTTCACTTGGTCATCTTTGAAGTAGCCGTCTTGGATTGCTTTGCTGTGTTTGTTCGCCGCTTTATCATCTTCAACTTTAATTTTGTCGTTGAGTGCTTTTTCGATGCTTTTCACATTCTCTTTCATTAATGATTGATATGTGGCATCTTTCGCTTGGTCTTTTGATACAGCTTCCATATTATTGAATTTCAATGGTTGTGCATCTGTTTCTTTACGAATCGTATCTGTCACTTTATTTGCGACGTTTTCTTCATAAAGAATATATTTTGCGCCCGTATCATTAATTTCTTTCACAATTTCAGTCAGTTCTTTTTGTGATGGGTCTTCAGCGTTTAAGCTTTGAATCCCTTTTTGAACGAAACCATAACGGTCAGCTAAGTAACCTAATGATTCATGTGAAATAAATACCGCATGACCTTGGTGATCTTTTGTCACATCTTTTAAATCTTTATCAATGCTATCTAAGTCTTTTAATACTTTGTCTGCATTTTTTTCATATTCTGCTTTATGTTTTGGATCACGTTTACTTAAGTCATCACGAATTGCTGTAACGAACTTTTTGTCCATTTGCGGGTCTAACCATACATGTGGGTCATAACCGCCATGATGGTGGTGCTCATGTTCTTCATGTGCTTCTCCATGCTCGTGTCCCTCTTCACCATGTTCGTCATGGTCACCGTGCTCATCATGGTCGCCATGCTCTTCATGTTCACCATGTTCATGTTGATCTGTTAATAATGTTGCTTTATCTAAACTACCTTCTAATGATAGCTTATGATCATCTTTTTTAATCGCGCCTGCTACTTTTTTCGCTACAGGATCTAAATCATCGCCAGTGTAAATGAACAAATCTGATTTGCTCGCATCGATAATATCTTTTTGTGTAGGTTCAAAACTATGTAAGTCTGCCCCTGTAGGATAAATCGAATTGACTTCTACATGTTCGCCACCAATTTGTTTCACAAAAGATTGTAGTGGGAACACTGTCGTTGTCACTTTAAGCTGATCTTTTGATGCTTTGTCGTCCCCATCTTGGCCACATGCCGCGAGAATAGTTCCTGATAAAAGTACTGTCGCCAATACTTTAAAACCTTTTTTCATAATGCGGTCTCCTCCCAACCAAACAGTAATGATTTCGATTTAAAATTATACGCTAATCTTGTAAGAAGTGCAATAACTATTTTAGGATATTGTTTACAGTAAAAAAGCCTACCTAAAAAGATAGACTTTCATTTTCAAACATAGTGTTAAATTTTTCTCATCATTTTATAACCATTTGCTCGGTCATACACGACTTATTCAATATAAATCGACTGACTCAATTGTGCAGTGTTCAACCACTTTTGGACATCAATGACACGTTGATTGAGCGAACCTTTGTAAGGCAAGTTCGGTCGATACAATGATTTGACAAACATTCCATCGACAATGACGTCTGCTTGTTTCATTACTGCTGTTCGCTTGTCGTTCGCACGCCATAAATATTCGAATAAATAGCCCGTCCATATCCACAGTGACTTTTTCCGACCGTACCGTGCACGAAATGCTTGGACAAGTGGGGCTACTACCTTTAAATTACTAAAGGGTTCCCCACCTAAAATGCTCAATCCAGCAATATATTCCGGCGCACAAGCTTCGAGCACCTCATCAATTACCGTATCTGTCATTTCCTCACCATAACGAAAATGCTGAGCTGCTTTGTTATAACAACCTTCGCATTTAAACGGACAGCCAGAGACATACACGCTACATCTGACGCCTTCACCATCGACGAAACTTTGGTATTCAATTTTTGCGATGTAGCCAGCACCAGTCGTCACTTGTGGCATACTCATGACTGGCGTACCTTCAGATGTTTGACTCGTGCACACATTTCTTTATGGCGTCCTTCAATTGTTGGTCGTTGCACAGGATTACCGAGATACCCACAAGTCCGTTTGACCACATCAACCGTTTCTGGGTTTTGATTGCCACACTCCGGACAGCGATAACCTGTTTCCGTTGTATCGAAATCACCTTCAAAACCACAATCATAACAACGATCAATCGGAATATTCGTACCGAGATAGCTCACTCGGTCATAAGCATAATCCCAAACTGTTTCGAGTGCTTTAATATTATGATCTAACTTTGGATACTCACAATAATGAATATAGCCCCCCGATGCCAAATAAGGGTAGTCTTTTTCAAAATCTAACTTTTCAAAAGGTGTGACATCTTTACGCACATCATAATGGAAAGAATTTTGATAGTATCCTTTATCGGTAATATCCGGAATGTCACCAAATGCTTCACGATCTAAGCGACAAAAACGGTCTGTCAACGATTCACTTGGCGTACTATAAATGCTAAACCAAATATCATATTGCGCTGTCCATTCATGTTGGTAATTTTTCATTTGTCTTAATATATTTAACGTAAAATCTTTCGCCTCAGGGTTCGTTTCCCAATTCGGTCCAAAAAAGACGGTCGCCGCTTCGTATAATCCGATATACCCCATAGAAATAGTGGCACGCTGTTGATTGAAGAATGTATCAACAGGATCCTCTTCATTAACGCGATATTTAAAAGCACCACGTTTATATAAAATGGGCGCATTATTCGGTACGGCTTCTTTCACACGTTCAATACGATAAACGAGCGCATCATGTAACACTTGCATACGTTCATCAAACAAATCCCAAAAACGTGTCATATCTCCCGCTGATTCGATTGCAATACGTGGAATATTCAGTGTCACAACACCTAAATTACAACGTCCATTATTTTCAAACTCACCTTGCGCATTTTGCCAAGCAGGTAAAAATGAACGACATCCCATCGGTGCTTTAAAATCTCCTAAAAGTTCCACTGTTTTGTCATAATTTAAAATATCCGGATACATGCGCTTCATCGCACATTGTAACGCTAACTGTTTAATATCATAATTCGGATCTTCTGGTGCAAAATTTGTCCCTTTTTTAATTGAGAATACAAGTTTTGGAAAAATGGCTGTAATACGGTCTTTACCGAGCCCTTTAATACGTGTTTTTAAAATCGCTGTCTGCACTTTGCGACTAAGTTCGTCCTCCCCAAGACCAAATCCTAGTGTGACGAAAGGTGTCTGACCGTTCGATGTGTATAACGTATTAATTTCATATTCTAAGCTTTCTACCGCATCAGCAATATCTTGCG
Source organism: Staphylococcus cornubiensis (assembly GCF_900183575.1). Lineage (GTDB taxonomy): Bacteria > Bacillota > Bacilli > Staphylococcales > Staphylococcaceae > Staphylococcus > Staphylococcus cornubiensis. The sequence goes on along the minus strand of NZ_FXUZ01000006.1, from coordinate 14,526 downwards.
TCACACGTTTATCCACATAGGCATCAATTTGGTCATCCTTAACAAACTCACGAGCAACTTCTCGATGCTTTTCTTCATTAAAATGTGCGTAATGGCTCAACAATTCGTCAACACGGTCAATCGTACAACCACCATACTGACTGCTCGACACATTGGCAATAATTTGAACTAACTGAGCAGCGGCTGTTTGAATCGACTTTGGAGAGGTCACTTGTGCGTTACCAATTTGAAAACCATTGGCCATCATTCCTTCCGCATCGATTAAGCAACAATTTGTTAAAGGTTGAAATGGATGATAATCTAAATCATGAAAATGAATTTCACCTTTTTGATGTGCCATCGCAACGTGTGGTGGCAACAAGTGTTGTAACGCGTAAGACTTTGAAACGACACCTGCCGTCAAATCACGCATCGTTGAAAAAGTTTCACTGTCTTTATTTGCATTTTCATTTACAATCGTCGGATCTTTTGTCATTAAACCAGTTAATTGCTTTTCAAGTTGTGTCAAAATATCACTCTTTTCTATATGTAGTGTCTATAATTAATCATAAACACTATATGTAGTGTTTTTCAAATGATATCTGAATCATTAACCGATTTGTCATTTCTTTTTTAACATTATGTGAACAAAGTATTGTGAGATAGAAGGTGTCAAAAATAACTTCCTCGTGCCATTGATTTGGGTAATATCATATAAGAAGGCTGGAAAACATAACTCGATTGATAAACACTGAGTTCACTTCGATATACTTCAAAATCATCATTACAAAGCTTTTAAAAGTGGGGTAAACCAGTGGTAAATCATTAAAAAATAACATGATGTGACATTGATTTTTAAGAAAAAGATATTCATTATGTGACAGAAAATCAATAAATAATGTATAACATATTATAACTTTATTTTTATATTCGTTTTGTAATATAATAGGGTATCGCCTATCCTTAGGTGTCATCTTGACATGAAGGGAGGTGTAGGAAGATGTGCGAGTTTTTAGCTCAATATACACTCACTGTCCTCAGTGGGTGCACCGTTGCTTTATTTGCCTATTGGCTACGAAATAAAGGTAACGGGAATAAAAATAGGCGATCGTAGCCACACCATTAAAAACCCCCTCACTGGACAAGAGTGAGGGGGTTTGGTGTAGTACTTAATGTACGAGTTTTATGACATCATTATAGCGTCTCTTTAAGAAAAGTGCAAGTTTATTCTAAAGCAAGACTTATTAAGACTTTGTTGCTTCTGATGTTGTTCGACCGCGTTTTTGTAACACCATCGCGATGATTGCTGTTGCAACAATTCCGATGACCAGACCTATCATGCCTAAGTATTTAACGATATTACCAAACACAATACCGACAACTAAAAAGTCAGTATCTGAGAAGGTTGTTGAAGCGAGTCCCAAATCTCCTAAGAATGGCAAGAAAAGTAACGGTAAAAACGTAATCAGTAGACCATTTAAAGCCGAACCCGCAATCGCCCCTTTAATGCCACCACGTGCGTTACCAAATACACCTGATGTTGCACCTAAGAAGAAATGTGGCACGACGCCTGGTAAAATGACCACGCCACCAATTAAAAACATTACAAACATGCCAAGGACACCTGTTAAAAAGCTGACGAAGAAACCAATCAACACTGCATTTTGCGCATACGGGAAAACAATCGGACAATCCAGTGCTGGCTTCGAATGTGGGACCAACTTTTCTGAAATGCCTTTAAATGCAGGCACAATTTCAGCTAAAATCAAACGCACACCTGTCAAAATGATGAATACACCTGCCGCAAAGGTAACGCCTTGAATGAGTGAGAAGACGATGAAGTTTTGGTCTTTGCTTATTTCATCATGTACATAGCCGACACCAGCAAATAAACTTGCAATCAAATAAAGCAAGATCATCGTTAATGAAATGCTGATTGTACTTTCACGTAAAAAACTTAACCCTTTAGGAAACTTAATTTCTTCAGTCGATTTAGAACGGCCTTTAAACAATTTCCCGACTTCACCAGCTGCCCAATAACTCACAGTTCCAAAATGCCCTAATGCGACTTGATCATTCCCTGTTATCTTTCGCATTGTTGGTTGTGCCAACGCCGGAAACACCGCCATAATCAAACCTAAAATCAATGCACCTAACACTACTGTGAGCACACCTTTAATATGACCTACTGTTAAAATGATAGCTAAAAACGCTGCCATATAAAATGTATGATGACCTGTTAAGAAAATAAACTTTAAATTCGACACACGCGCAATTAAAATGTTGACTAACATCCCAAACACCATAATGAGTGCTGCTGTTGTTCCATATTTTTCTAAAGCGATCGAAATAATCGCTTCATTGTTCGGAACGACACCTTGTACTCCGAATGCATGTTGAAAAATTTTACCGAATGGTTCCAATGATTGCACAACGACACCGGCACCTGCACTTAACACTAAAAATCCTAAGATCGTTTTAATTGTCCCAGATGTCACGACTGATACTGGCTTTTTCTGTACAACCAAGCCGATTAAAGCAATTAAAGCAACGAGTATTGCAGGTTGACTCAGCACATCGACGATTAAATCAAGTATAGATTGCATAGACAACACTCCTTATTTTAAATCATTTCTAACGTCTCGAATTTATCTGTTAACTTTCTTTCCAACTCTTCCTTATCTAAAATATTATCTAAAATAAGGACATCCCCGAGTCGTGCCGCATTTTCTTCTAAATCTCGTCCACAAATAAACAAATCTGCCATTTCAGGACTTGCTGACATAATGTCACTATGTTCAACATCGACATTTTGTTTTAATGTCAGCTGTTTCAACACTTCTTGGACATTCATTTCTACCATAAAACTACTGCCTAAACCGTGACCACATACCACTAAAATTTTCATTTTGCCTCAACCCCTTTTATAATTGCTAATATTTCAGCCTCATCATGACTTTGAATTAAACTTTCAACTGTTTCAATATCGCCTAAAACCCGTGCTAGACTTTGTAAAATATCCAAATGTGAATGGGTGTCTACTGCACTAAATACAAAAACTAAACTGGCGTAATGACTCTTATCAGCAAAATTAATATGCTGATTCAATTTCAACAAACTGACGCCGACTTTGTTCACATTGCCATTGGGTCTTGCATGTGCAATCGCAATCTCAGGTGCAATCACGATATAAGGTCCGTAACGGTACACACTGTCTATCATTGCATCGACATAACTTTCACTAAAGTATGCTTGATCAAGGAGTGGTTGTGACGCCTCTTTAATCGCTTCCTCCCAAGAAACAACACATTCTTTAACACTTATCTTATCTTCTGTCAGCATTTCTAAAGACATATTCGGCCTCCTTTACAAACACGTTAATTTATTTTTTAATCCCGTTAAATCTCCATGTAAGAGTTGGCCGCGCAAGGTGTCATCCATTAAAATATCGCTTAGTTCTTTCAAAGCAGTTAAATGTTTCTGTGGTTCATCCGTCGCTAAGCCAATCATCAGCTTGACTGGATCAAAACGTTCATGATCAAAATAGACACCCTGTTCAAAATAAAACAATGTCATGCCTACCCCATTTAACGCATGTTCTGTACTGCCATGAAGTAACGCTATATGTGGGCTGATCACCATATACGCCCCAAACTCATCCAACTTATTCATAATTTCTTTTTTGTATTGTGCATTGATCATGCCCGCTTGTTCTAACGGACGCATGACTTCTGCTATTGCCTCATTTCGCGACATTTTTCGCTCTATTGTCGCCATATATTCCGGCTTCATGACTTGTTTCAACTGCAAGCCTTGACGTGTTAAATGATGTGCAATACGTTCTCGTTCTTTATTAATGATATGATTTAATTTCTCTCTATCTTTCTCATCTAAAAACGGTGTCACTTTCACACATTTAATCGCTTCCAATTCAATCGGCACAGTCGTAATCACATAATCCACATACCGTTGCTTCAACTTGGATTCATCAATTTGATATAACGAATAAGCATCTAAAATATCAAACTCTGGATATATTTTTCGCAATTTTTCCTTTAATAATTGTGAAGTTCCAATACCAGAACCACACAATAATACAATTTTGATTTTTCGACCTTTATGCTGTGTTAATCTTTCTATCGCTGAAGCCACGTGAAGTGTCAAGTAAGCGATTTCATCATCGGTAAAATCAACATGATACAATTCTTCAAAAATCCAAATATTATCGGTAATCACTTCAGTTATTGCCATGTACTGTGCATAAATATCTTGCTTAATAGGATTTTGTTGAACGAAACGATACGTTAAACGGTTTAATGCGGGGGCTAAATGAAGATATAGATTATTGAGCAATTTCGTATCTTTAATCAAATCGATGCCTAAGCTTGCACTCATTCTTTCCACAAATTGATGAATGAGTATTTTAAGCTCCTCAGTCCCGACATGATCATTATCAACCTTTAACTTTTTAGCTCCCAATAAATGTAATGCGATGAACATTGTTTCAGACGTCGGAAAATCAATGTCATAATGACGTTCGACTTCCACTTGAATCGCTTGAGCAATCTGAAATGCATCCGTCTCCATGAGTGCTGTGAGTGCTTCTACAGGTGGTTCAATAGTAAAATGCTTTTTAACACGCTGTATGGCAATCAACAAATGAATGACCAATCCATCAATCGCAATTTGAAAGAGAGGATATTGCTTGTTTTCTAACGTATTGAGTACAATTTGACGCATCCATTGCATATCTTCATCCTCAAATAACGTCTTACGTACTAATTCATTCGTTGACTTTACATATTCATGGATGACCAGACCATAAGCTTTTCGATAGCTCACCTCGTCCCCATTGATGACAAACCCTTTATTTTTCACATATTGCAAAGTTAACATTTGGTCTTGAAGCCACTCTGTCACATCTTTCAAATCATCTACAATCGTACGTCTAGAAACATTGACTAAAGCAGATAACATTCTCGAATTGACAGGTGCCTTCGCTTCAAACAGATGTAGCAAAATCTGCAAATGTCGCTCACTTTTCGTAAAATGCACGTCTGGAAAAGTTGCTTTATTCATCTGCTGAATCGCACTAAAATCTTCACAGTCAATTTTAATTCCGTTACTCTTACTCCTTTGAATTTGTAAATGCAATGATTCCTTCATAAACTCAATGTACTCAATATCGTATTGAATGGTTCTTTCGGAGCGCTCAAATTCATTCGCCAATTCAGCAATGGAAACGAAACTTTTAGCTTTGATGACTTTGTCTAAAATTTCATATTGTCTGTTCGTTAGCAACGTTCAACCTCCTATGTCATTATTGTAATCGTTCAAGAAGTGTTATAGATGTGCAATTCACTTCAGTTTTCAAAACGAAATTTTGCATATGTAGCTAGAAGGAATGCTTTAGTTTCATGACACATCAACCTCCACACTACACTGCAGTTGTATTCATTAAAACCTTAAACGATTCATAATCAAAGACATTTCAAAAACATAAAAACATAATTAAAATGGAAATGAAGAAATTTGAACATATAGGAAATTGAAATAAAGAAAGCAAATACCAAGAAGCAACAACACTTAAAATAAAGATATAAAGTGAAAAAACATCATAAGAGAGATGTGCATTTGCAACATAAAGATGCTGCTGAGTTGAAGGAAAAGTGGGGAGCATTGAAATTTAGGTCCCCCATTCATGATAAGCCGTGTGTAAATTAAAATCAGAATTACCTACTTTATCTCAATCTCTTTTTGAGCGTTCCAATATCACCTTGCCCCCCTAAAAACACTCAAAAAAGACGCTAGGACTATATCCTAACGCCTGTTTTATCTATTAATAATTTATGAAAGGTTTGAGAAGTACTGAGTTTGAGAATTATTATCTATACTTAATATACTTTTGGAGGGAAGCGTAATGTGATTGTCGTACCTTGGCCATATGTGCTGCTCACTTCGATATGCCCACCGATTTGATGTGCTAAAGTTTGGGCAATATATAGACCAAGACCGGAACCACCTGTATCTTTATGTCGAGAACTTTCTACACGAAAAGTTCGTTCAAATATGTTTTTAATATCAGATTCCATAATACCCATACCTTGATCAATGACGGAGATGGCAATTTCGTCATTATCTTCTAAGACCTTCACGGCTAAGGGCGAACCGTGGTCGGAAAATTTAAGCGCGTTGTCGATGAAGTTCATGAGGATACGTTCTATCGCGCGTTGGTCTTGAATGAAAGGTTTGATATTTGGTTCTATTTCTACATCAAGCTGTCTATTTTCATGGTGTAATTTTTGTGAATATATTTCAAATATTGGGATAAGCAATTGATCCATGTGAATGAGCGTCTCTTCGCTTTCTTGGTGGTTGACTGTGATGACGTCCGTCAGATCATCAAACATTCTCGATAATCGATCAGACTGGCTAATGAGAATACTGTATGCTTTTTGCGTATCACATTCACTATGAATAATGCCGTCTCGCAATCCTTCTGAATAGGATTTAATACTTGCTAAAGGTGTTTTTAAATCATGCGCAAGATTTTGGACTAAATTCATCTTTTCTTCTTGCTCTTCTTTAATGAGATTCATCTGCTCTTGAATCTTGTCGACCATTTGATCAAAAGACTCACTCAATTGTTGTATTTCTTTAGGGGCATGTATCTTCGTCTTTTCTGTTTCAAATTGGCCATTCGCTATTTTTTGAGTTTTTTCGTTTAATTTTTCTATCTTTTTGATCATGGGGACTGTGAAAAAGATACCGATAATCAGTGTCATCATACCGGAAAGAAACGAACATAACGTCAAAAGAATTGTCAGTGGTCCGTCAAACCACATCAATTTGTATAGCGTGTAAAATAAAAATGTCGTTGTGATAATTGTAACGATAAACGAATATATGAGTTGCTTACGTATCGTCATTTAAAATTGCCTCTGAAATTTATAGCCAAGCCCCCATACCGTTGCAATGATATAGTCGTCATAGCCATATTTTTCTAATTTTTCGCGTATACGGTGGACATGAACATTTAACGTATTCATGTCTTCGTAATACTCGTAACCCCAAACTTGTTCTAACAAATCTGTTTTTGACAAAGCGACAGATTCATTATTCGCAAAGTGCCATAACAATTCGAACTCTTTGATGCGAAAAGGGATCACTTCCCCTTCTAATTCTGCGGTTTTGTTTAAGTTATTCAATACGAGTCTACCACAACGAATCGTTTCTTGTGTGGAAGGACTTGTGACGTTGACACGATGTAATAGATTTTTAACACGTATGACTAACTCTCGGGGACTGAAGGGTTTCTTGACGTAATCATCTGCCCCTAACATTAAACCGAATATGGTGTCTTGTTCGCTTGTTTTCGCTGTTAAATAAACATATGGGATATCGAGTCCTCTATTTTTCATCTCGCGGACCACTTCGTAACCATTGACTTCTGGCATCATAATATCAATTACCATGACATCAATATTTCTATCTAAAATATCGAGTGCCTCTGCGCCGTTTGAAGCCGTAGTTACTTGGTAACCTTCGTATTCAAAATAGGTTTTACATATTTCTCTGATGTCTTGCTCGTCATCAACTATGAGTATGTGCGCCATGTTCATCATTCCTTATGTTTTTACGTTTGATGAAATGATTTAAACTTATTGCTGCTAATGTCTCTCTATTCATTAATAAAATGACGAAGAACAACAATTGCAGTGGGTATGTAAAAATCATATCAGCTAAAATATAATTTAACATAATGAACACGCCAAAGAAACTCGCAGTATAAGACATAACGCCTAAGATGAGACCTAAACCAATTGCAATCTCGCCAATTTGGACCATCCATTTGAAAATTTCCAGATGATTTGCAACTGCAAACTCAAAAAATGTCTTATACCATTGTGGGGAATCTTGGTTGTCGCGAATGACTGAAACGAGTCCATCAATCGCAAAGCCACCTGTCAATTTTTCAAATCCTTGCATCAGTATATAAAAGCCTGAACCTAAGCGAATAAGGAGAATTAAGACTTTATAAGCGATCGCCATATGTCACACTCCTTTCTTCGTGATGTTTTCTCTCGTTGATTATTTAAGTGCTGCTGATCCAAAAATAACGTGTGCTTTGTCACAGTAGATTGTTACTGTGTCATAGTCTGCTGCGTTTACGTCTTTAAGGTCGAAAGTTTGTGTTGCTTCATCATATTTGACTTCATCTAACTTAACGCCTTTTTTGATGTCGTTACCTTTTGTTAAGTAAACGTGTAAGTCTGGACCTTTTGATGATTCGTAGTCTGTTAACATTAACTTACCATCTTTAATCTCAGCGTTACCTTTTACTTTTTCATTGTTTTCGCCTTTGAATGTGCCTTTTTTCATCACTTTTGCGTTATCTGATGCTTTAGACTCATCCTGTTTGTTGTCTTTCATAGATGTTTCAGCTTTGTTATCTTCTTTAGCTTTATCCATGTTGTCGTTACCACAAGCACCAAGCAAGAATGTTGTCGCTAACGCACCTGAAACTAATGCCATTTTCATGTTCATAACAAATTCCTTCTTTCCATTTGGGATTACATGTATCATGATAAAGCCTTAAAGATGCAATTGACATAAACTAGGTATTAATAATTCTTAACTAAATATTAACATCCGCTTATTAATCGTTTTATATTTAAATAAATACTATAGATTGTATCAGTTTTGATTAAATGCTTAAAAATTCACTTTCCTCCAATAAAAAAGACTGATGAAACGTTGCTTTCCGTCCATCAGTCTCATTGATTTCTATTGATTTGCACTGCTATCGACCATAAAAATAATTTCTAATGACGCTGCCATCTCTTCTACATCGATTGGATAATCATTTTCTAACCACCGCTTCAACACTTCTATTAATCCACTACTATAAAAGTCACTAATCACCACAGGATGTTGCGCTTTTCTAATTTGACGTATAATTGGATCGTTGTTTTCCACATTTTGTTGAGCATCATCTTGCATCATGCGACTCACAAGTTTGACCAAATCACCAAAAATGTCTACGCGATTGTCTGTCGTTACAATATTTTTGAACAACTTTTTGTTTTCATCCATAAATTTCAACATATTATAAAAGAAAGGTCCTTGTGTTTTACTATGCGCATAATTATCCACTCTGTTAGAAATTTCAAGACTCACGTAATAGAGTAAGTCATATTTATCTTCAAAATAGCGATAAAACGTACTTCGATTAATTTCTGCAAGGTCGCATATCATTTGTATCGTAATCGCATTAAACTGTTTTTCTTTCAATAATTCGAGCATTGTCGCAATAATGTGTTGTCGCATTCGTTTTTGGGTGGCAGAATACATCCGAAATCACGCCTCTTTCTCTTCACTAGTATACGGATGTAATTTATCACATATCACGTAACCCTTTCCACCATTCTGAATACCGCATGTGTGAAGTGTTAGTGATATTTTGCTCGCCCAACTATTTTATTTGTTGCCGTTAATACCACTCATCCAGTCGTCTACTTGACGGTCGTGGTCATCAACATAATCTTGTGCGACTTGTTCTGCATTTTTCTTATCGATAAAAATTTGCTTCATCAAGTCATCTTCATCTTTTTTATCCCAATCTTTCGCAATACGTGTCGCAATCGTGTATGCAGCTGGGTGCTCATCTTTAAAGTCTTTATTGAACACTAAGTCGATATGTTTCTTTTCATTACCATAAGCTTTATTCGGATCATCCAACATTTTCATTTCAAATGTATCGAATAACCAATGCGGCTGCCAACCTGTAATGATAATCGGTTCTTGTTTTTTATACTTTTCTTCAAGTGTTTTTAACATTTCTTCATCAGATGCTTCTTCTAATTGCCAATCGTCTAAGTCATAATCATCAAGTACGGCTTTCGTTTGTTTCATCACACCATTACGAGGATCTGTGCCTTGAATTTTATGACTTACTTCTTTTGCCATATCTGCTTCATCGTCAAGTTTAGCAATACTATCAATCGACATGTATTTCGGTACGGCAAGACCTACAGGTGCATTGTCAATTAAATGTTCCTCGTCATAAATTGTTAAATCCTTACCGTATTTTTGCATATAGCTGTCGTCCACATCTGGAAAACGACCGCTCGCATGAAACGCATCTGAATTTTGTGCAACAGATGCATACATTGGACCACTTGACGGTACAGGTGTCGTAATGACGTCGTAACCCGCTTCTTTCAATACTTCTGCAATGACAAGTGAACGCGCAGTCGAACCATCACTCGTATATGGGATTTCGATTTCTTTGCCTCCCATTTCCATCGCCTTTTGATCTGAGTCGGACTCACTTTGGCCACATGCAGACAATACAATGGTCATGATGAAAATGAAAGCTATCCCTATCCATCGCACACTTCTTCTTTTAAACATAGACGGCCCTCCTTTAGTCTCTATCGTCATTCGTTTCGTTCGGGTGCTGTTTTGCCATGTGCATCTGATGGCGTTGATACGCTGAACGATTATGTTTTTCTGCATATTCAACTAATGCATGGTACAAGAAATCAGGGTCTTGATGTTCATGCGCAAGTTCTCTGTAAAGTTGTAGTAATGCCGTTACATGATCTTGATCTTCTTCTGTCATCGGTGCAGGTTGGACGTCTGGCATTGTTGTACGCTGTGTCACTTCATCCATTTCGTTATATGAGCGGTGTGGTACTTCATGTTCCTGTGACACTCGCTCTTGTTGTAATGATTGTTGTAACGCAGTCCCTTCTACATCGACATTTGGCAAGATGCGATCCAACCATTTCGGCATATACCATGACGCACGACCGAATAATTTCGTTAAGGCTGGAATGAGTGTCATTCTTACGACAAACGCGTCAAATAACACACCAAATCCGAGTGACATTCCCATAGATTTAATCGCCATATCATCTTGGAATGCAAATGCGATAAACACACTGAACATAATTAATGCTGCGGCAACGATGACTGGGCCACTTTCTTTAATACCTACTTTAATTGAATGTGTATTATCTTTCGTTCTCACATACTCTTCATGAATTCGAGACATTAGGAAGATCTCATAATCAATTGCTAAGCCGAACAAGAGACCAATCGTAATCACCGGTAAGAATGCAAGTAACGGACCTGTCTGACTCACACCAAATAATTGATTTAAGAAACCATCTTGCATGACAAACGTCGTAAAACCTAACGTTGCCGCTAATGATAAGACAAAGCCCCCTACAGCCTTCAATGGAATTAAAAGTGAACGGAAAACAATTGTTAGTAAAATAAATGCTAAGACGACGATAGAACCCGCGAATACAGGAATGGCGTCATTTAATTTTTGAGACATATCGATGTTAATCACACTTTGACCTGAAATTTCTGTATCAAAATGGTATCGATCTTTCGCTACATCACTATAATCACGTAAATCATATACGAGGTCATTCGTTGATACTGTATTAGGTCCCTCTTTAGGAATAATAGATAACAATGCATAACGGTGATTGTCGTTCAATTGAGGTGGACTCACCGTTTCGACATTATCCAATTTTTCAATATCACGTTTCACTTGATTGAGGTCATTTTTAATATTGTCTTCACTGCCATCATCTTTCGTATTGACTAACATGACAATTTGCCCATTATAACCTTCACCAAATTCATCTGATACCAATTCATACGCACGGTGCTGAGATGAATCTAGCGGCTGTGTACTATCATCTGGCATACCTAGACGCATGTGAAAGACCGGTAATATTGCCAATCCTAAAATCACAATACTTAAAATCGTCGCAAGTACAGGCTTTCCGACTACAAAATTAGACCAAAATGTATCTGGCTTTTCTGAGACACTTTGTTGAGAACGTACTTTTATCTTCTTATGGAAAATACTCATCAATGCAGGAAGTAATGTCAGTGCACTGATCACAGCAAGTAAGACACTCACCGCTGATGCAAAGCCCATCACTGAAAGGAAATCAATCCCTACAAGTGACAACCCACACACTGCGATGATAACCGTAATTCCAGCAAAGATGACCGCGCTGCCTGCAGTACCTACCGCAAGACCTACAGCTTTCGTATGACTAGGCTCCGTTTTACGTATTTCCCGATAACGGAATAAGATGAAGAGTGCATAGTCAATCCCTACCGCTAAACCAATCATTACCGCTAACGTTAAAGTAATATTAGGAATATCAAAGACAAATGTAAGAAGCGAAATGATACCCACACCTGTCCCTAAACCGATGAGTGCACTAATAATCGGTAAACCGGCCGCTACCACACTACCGAAAGTAATTAATAGTACGATAAACGCCACTACAATCCCAATCAATTCAGAGGCGCCACCCACTTCAGGATTCGCAGCCATCCGATCTGTCGTTTCAGTTTGGATGTTATGTTTATCTTTCAAATCATCTAACTCTTGATTAATGATTTGTTTAGAATGCGCTTTTAAATCCGTTTGCGGTACAACATAATTGATATCCGCAATGGCAGTATTACTTTCATCATTGATTTGTTTCGTTTCATACGGACTCGACACATGTTGAATTTCATCGTCTTGGTGTTCAATATTTGTCAAAGCTTTTTCAATATCTGCCTTAAGCCCTTTCTCATTAATGCCATCATCTTTATCTGTGTGAAAGACAATTCGCATCGATGCCTTTTCACTATCTTGATGAAAAGCTTCGTTAATTTTATCATTCGTATCTAACGACTTCAGACCATTCATCGTTAGATCGCTTTGAAATTTAGGGGCATTGATAAGAATGGGTGTCATAATAATGACGAGCGCAATCAGCCAACCTAAAATTCCTAACCATTTATGTTCAGCAATCCACTTACCGAACTTGTACAACCATTTCGACACGATTTTTCCCCCTTAAGACATTTTGATTCAGTATAATGAACACTTTACATCGCAAGTCGACTTGTTCCAACCAACAATGCCTTCCAAGCGTTGAAAATTGCAACATATCATCAAAATTGTCGCTTATATATATCGACGTGTTTTACCCTTTTATTACTCATCCTTAAACAAGCATGCACCTCAAGGCATCCAAACACTTGTCTATACATATATTTGAAGAATATTTTTAGGTTTGCCTAACATTTTTATTTACAAAACCTATCCGATGTGCTATCTTAAAATTGTTCAATCCGATAAACGTCTATCACATGTCATTCTCTGTAATGGCTTTGCTTTTTCGTAGCGATTCATCTGGTCTCAAAGGCATAACTTGAGCCCTATGCGTACACTGTGATGACCGCATGAACGATATGAATGAGCCTCTGATATTATCGTTTTATCATTGAACAATTCAATTAAGGCAACGTCGCATTAGCCCTGCACAACCTGTCTTAATTGATGGTGGGAACACGTAATGTTACATGATATTTGTTATTGTGCGCACACTGATATCCATGTTTGCATTACAAAGTAACAATGCTGATACCTATCTCAACATTGTTCGCATTTCAATCAAATCCGTTACTTGAAGCCAAGGGTCAAGAATCATACACATATCAGTCATTCCTAAAAAGACTACAGTAAGCAAGCATTCATATTTCCCTTAGTAAGTAAAAGCCAAGTTGAACGATCTCAGCATAGTTGATAGCAGATTGTTGCAACGGAAATGTTTATCCTCCATAACTAAAGTAAGATTGAACAGCAGGTATGAATCCTATTGAACAGTTGAAGGCACGCCTATGTTATCCCTCTAGTACATAGGGTGAACCGATATCGACTGTAACATGTTGACATATGCCATGATATTAATTAGCCCTTGATATCGTGACATGCATTGGGTAGTTACGTTATACCCCTAAAATTGCGTAACGCCTCCAAAAATTACAACTTGATTCTATAGTTAAGGTTGTTGGTATAGTGATACACTCCCTTTCATCTATAGCAACAAACTGACATCTTGTATCATTTTTACAACTCTAGATAATTAAAAAAATCATCTTAAAATCTTAAAACCTTTAGCCCCCTGATGTGCTTCATCTCACATCAGGGGCATTTTTTATGGTGTGGTGCATTGTTATTTCATGGATGAGGTTTTGAAGCATTTGGTGTGACATGAGTTTTCTGGTTTGAATATTTGATGGTACAGATGTTTTTTAAACGTTGGCTACGCCCACCATGCTCCCTTTCTTACTGTTTTGCAAGTGTTTTTTTAGTATTTTGGCATCGCTGAACTACACCTAGCTGATTTTAAAATTTTTTTCTAGGTGTTATACTGAATATGTAGGAAAAATTTGAGTTGTTTAGTCATAACGAGTATGACTAAGGTAGAATTTTCCTGTGTATATAACTCAAGATGTGCATAGTGCTTGGCTAATGGAAGTGGTTATCCTAGTTAGCCTTTAAATGGCTTGTAGCACGTTCATAATCATATCTTGAGTTTGTAGCGTTTAAGTAATGAATAACTTTAATGAGCTTGTTCACACAAGCAATCATGGCCACTTTATGATGTTTATTGTAAGGTGGCTTTTTTAATTTATAGTAATAATCGCAAATATGATTTTGCTGACGGT
>NZ_FXUZ01000026.1 GCF_900183575.1 Staphylococcus cornubiensis | reverse complement strand
GGCTGATACCATTAGCCCAGCTTGCAGAGTTGGCTTACGCAAGATATTGAACCGCCGAGTACGGAACCGTACGCTCGGTGGTGTGAGAGGACGAATAGTCAATTAATGACTATTCTCCTACTCGATTTATGTATTGAAACAAAAGATGTGCCCATTTTGGCTTTGCGACATTTTCAGATTTTAGAATTGTCTTCGGTTTCTATGGACTTGTCTGGATGATTGACATTTAAGGACTCGCGTTCCCAGGGGACTTGCCTCAACTAAATTTGGCTTGATTTAGGTGAACACTGCATTGAAGCCAAATTGGATTTTCGGCTGCGTCTGATCCCTCGGGAGTCTCGTCCACGTTTACAATCATCCAGACTGAGTCCATAGTAATTGGGTAATGCGAATAATCTTGAACATGCAGAATGTAAATCAAAATGAAGTTACAATACAAGGAAAAGTGAGTCAAGTTTTCACCAAAGATTTTTTCATTTTTGGGATGCGCTTTATTTTTGTGACTGACTCTGATTTTGTGGGGAGGAGCGATGAATGTTGTGTGAACTGACATTTAAGGACTCGCGTTCCCAGGGGACTTGCCTCAACTAAATTTGACTTGATTTAGGTGAACACTGCATTGAAGCCAAATTGGATTTTCGGGAGCAGTACAGAAATCTCATGTGTAACAAAGATTTCGTCTTACTGCCCCCGCAAGGCTGACTAGACTTCTCAAAAGCACAAGCATTGAGAAGTCAGACAGCTACTGCGATAAACAGTATTAACTATCAAAGTATAAAGAATTTGTATTAAGTATTTCTTTATCCCTCGGGAGTCTCGTCCACATTTACAATCATCCAGACTGAGTCCATAGTATTGGGTAGTGCGAATAATCTTGAACATGCAGAGCGTAAATCAAAATGAAGTTACAATATATGGAAAAGCGAGTCGAGTTTTCACCAAAGCTGTTCTTCATTTTTGTGATGTGCTTTACTTTGTGACTGACTCTGATTTTGTGAGGAGTAGAGATGTGTATGGTTTTGTGATTGATATTTAGTCCTCTGAGAATGCGAGGGGAGATGAGGCGATTTGTAGCTAGACTTAGTGGTATGTTTTGACATCAAGCCCATTGCAAACTATCCTGAAATATTAAAAAAGAAAGCTCTAATCACCGTAAAGATGATTAGAGCTGCTTTTTACTGTAGTTACTTTTTATACACATCGACGTCGAAGTATTTACCTTGTTCGCCAATTTGATCGTAGAAATATTTCATACGTTGTGCGTTTACATTCGCCCAATTAATATCAGTCGCATACTGATGTGTTGCAGGGTGTTGTGGGTTCCAACGCATACGATACAATGTGTTTTGACCTGAACCGATGTATTGATCACGGATGAATTTCGCGCCACCAACAATTGCTTTGCTGACTGTATCCCAGCCGTATCTTTGCGCTGTTTTAAAGCCATTGCGTATAGCGTCTGTGTCAATCGCACCGATACCAAACATGTTGTAATATTTAGGTTTGCCCGTCGTTACGACGTTATTGTTTTTATCGACGCGGCCACCATTTGCAAGTTGAGATTTCCCATTACCTGTTTCTAAAAATGCGTGAGACATTAAATAAATTTCATTAATATTATGCTTTTGAGCTGCTTCTTTAAACGCGGCACCTTGACCTTCTAAAATACCTTTGCCTCTTAACAATTTATTGAGTTCTTCAACGCCGAGGCCTTGATATTTATCAAGTTTTAAAAATTGATAGATAAGCGTCGGATCTTTTTCAAGTGCTGCGGTATTCATTGCTTTTTCAGTTTCTGCACGATTCGCATTGACCCATTTGCCTGCTACACGTTGGACTTGAGGCGGGTAAGTCAGTGCCATTTGTTTGTCGAGTGCTGATTTCAATGTGCTACTTACTGCCGTGTGTTGAATTGATGATGTACGTAAGTCAGCTGCTTTAAGCCACCCTTTCGTTCCGTTTTGGAATGCACCATAGTACCAAGTAATCCCGTTAAGCACGGATGTTTTCTCAACTTTGAAAATTTGTTGATAAAAGGCTTTTAATGCGCCGGCTGTTTGAGTATCTCCAACTTTCGCATAGTAATAACCGTTTTTGTTCGTAATGACATAATCTTCAATTTTCTTTAAAGTTGTCGTCGTTGCACCTTTAACTGCAGTGTTGGCTGCTGTTTTAAGACTTGCGACTTTTGCGGTTGCAGCAGTTAAGTCTTTTTGATTAATCCAGCCCAATTTATGATTCACTGAACCTAATAGGAACGTATCATTGCCGACTTTAACAGATTTTACAGCTGTAAATAGACGACTTGTTGCATTTTTTAATGTGTCGATACGTTGCTTCTCTGTACCCCAAGGCATTGAGTAGAGGCCAGATGTTTTACTATTCACATTGAAAGTGCCTCTGACTGATTTTTCTGCCCCTAAGCTACGTGTTGTGACATCTTTCGCATAAAACCAACCGAGTGGTGTACCACCTGTGTTGTTTTGCAGTAATACGTAATCTTCATTGTTAGCTGAAGCAGTTTTCATAATTTTATAAGTTTGACCTGCCCATCTCGCTGCACTTTTTGCTGTTTTGTCATAAATAGAAGCTTTTATACCGCTGTTATTCGTGTTGAGTTGTCCCATTTCAGAAACGGTTTTCGTGAGACTGCTTGCTGCTACTTTTTGCGCCGCTTTTTGTGCTGTTAATGCTGTTGAATTAATCCAACCTGATAATTTGCCGACTGTACCATACAAGTATGTTGCTTTGCCTACAGTTTGAGATTGTGTTGCTTTGAATGTTTGTGTTGCAGCACCTGTGACTGTACCAGCAACTTGTTTACTTGTACCCCAAGGAACGGCATACAATTTCGCGCCTGCTTTAATGTTATAGTTTTGGCTTACTTTGGATGGTGCTTTACTTGTTTGATAATCGACATCAGACTGTTTGACCCAACCGATATTTGTTCCTTTTGCATAGTCAGTTACTAAGTAGAATGATTGGCCATTGACACTTGCTTTTTTCGTTACTTTTAATGTTTGATTTGTGGCTGAGGTACTTTTACCAGTTTTATCATAAACTGTTGCATATAAGCCACTATTTTTATCTTTAATTCGACCTAGACCTGTGTCAGTTGTTACTTTTAACGCGGTATTTGTTGATGGTTTTTGTTCATCTGCAACAACGCTACTTGCATCAATCCAACCTGTGACTTTGCCCACTGTACCGTAAAGCCATTTCGTTTTCGCAACAGTTTGTTCTTTAGTAGACTTAAATGATTGGTTTTTCGTACCTGAAACTTTACCAGCTGTTTGTGATGATGCACCCCAAGGCACTTGATAAACGGTTGTACCTGGTTTGACAGTATACGTTTTTGTTACTTTTTTCTCTGCTTGTGCGACTTGATATGTGGCATCGTTTGATTTTACCCAACCGAGTGCTTGATTAGATTTCGCATCGTTCATTAAATAGAATTTGTTACCGTTTAATGTCGCTTCTTTTGTAACTTTTAAAGTTGTATTAATTTGATTTGTCGCTTTACCTTTTGCATCATAAACCGTTGTGTATAAACCGCTATTCTTTGTATTAATACGGCCATAACCTGTTGTATTTTTAACTGTTAAGCCTTTATTTGTTGACGGCTTTGATGGTTTTGAAGGCGTTGAAGATGAGTTGGCTGGTGAGGCATAACCCATTTTCACTTGGTATTTTTCATTGATTAAATCATACAACTCATCAAAAGAATAACCATGTTGTTTTAAATAACCATGTGGATCCGTATGGTCAGTGCCACCTAAAAATCTTGAAACGGCATCATGCGTCCAAACTGTACCGCGACCATCATATTCGGCACTATCTGGTGAAAGGCCATAATATTGTAAGTTTGTCGCCGCATAATCCGCCATGTTGTTCATTTGACGTGCAAAATCCTCTTTACTGTGAACGTGAACGAGCTCGATATGAATAAAGCGTTGGTTCGCGATAGCACCCGCACCCCATGCTAAATAATCTGTGGGTTGTGTTTCGATAATGCGTTGACCATTAATAAAGCCATGCACAAAGGCGTTTTGGTAGTTATTTTTCATGTAGCTGATTTCGCCTTCAATTGTAGAGCGATCATTAGCGGTATCATGCACAATGATGCCTTCAGGTTTACCTACACCGTTACGGTAACCGTATTTAGGGAAGTAACTTGAGTAATCTTCTTCGTATACAGGCACTTTATAATTTTGTTTACGGATGTAGTCATTAATAGACGACTTTAACTGTGGTTGATAAGGTTTCGGCTTACTTGCGACGGCTGCACGGAAAGCTGTTTGCCCTGTTGATTGAA
Source organism: Staphylococcus cornubiensis (assembly GCF_900183575.1). Taxonomy (GTDB): domain Bacteria; phylum Bacillota; class Bacilli; order Staphylococcales; family Staphylococcaceae; genus Staphylococcus; species Staphylococcus cornubiensis. The sequence continues at coordinate 6,766 of NZ_FXUZ01000026.1, read as the reverse complement.
GTGACAGTGAAGCAGGGGGGCCGCCTTTACCACCAATACGTGGAGGTGTTGGACCGTCCGGATTGGCATTAATGTCTTTTTCAGATGATGCTTTCGCGATATACGACGTTGCTTTAGGGGATGTTGTTTTCGCATCCGCTGTTGCTTGCGTTTGCGTATCAGCTTGACGCGTCGTTGAAGCTGTTGTTTTAGCAGCTACTTTTGCATCAACTTTCTTTTCATTTGTCACTTGTGCACGGTTTGTCGCTTTTTCATCATTGTTTGTTGCTGATTGTGCCGGCTCTTGAGTTGCTGTTTCGGCAGTTGATTTTGTTTTTGTATCAGCATTTTGAGTTGCGACACGTTGCGTTTGTGTTTGTGCAGTATTTTTGGCAACATTATCAGCTTCTGTACGTGTAGATGCCTTTGCCGATGGGCTCGTTTCAGATTGTACAGTGTCTTTAGGCTGTGTTGTTGAAACAGCATCTTTATGTTCCGTTTGTGTAGGTACCTTAGCTGTATTGTCATCAGCTTGTGTTGTTGATGAAGCGCTTACAGAAGCGGATGGTGACTGTTGACCTTTTTCTGATTGTGTCTTTTGTTGCGCGTTTGTGTAAGATGAGTGATATGTATCTGGTGACACTTCTGCTTCTTCATGCGTATCAATTTCGTCTGAACTGTAAGGATATTGATTGGCATTTTCCGTTGTTGCTTGCACATCTTGCTTAGCTTTGTCAGCTGTATTTTGTTGTGCATTTGATGCTTCTTCATCTTCAGAAGCTGTCATAGATGATGTACTTTCGTCTGTACCATGAGACACAGTACGTTCTTTTGATGTCGCTTCATCATTTGTCGCAGTAGGCTGTGCGTCTTGTTGTCCAACTTCTACGCTATTATTTATTTTTGATGATGCATCGATTTCAGTCGTGTCAACTTGTGAAGGGTCTTTATATTCCTTTGAACCCGCTAGCGTTGGTGATTGCGTCGTTTGTTTTGCTTCATCAGCTTGTTCTAATGCGTATTGATCGTTAAGTACATTCGTAGGTGTTTTTTCAGGTGCAACTTGTTCGGCGGCATTGGCATGTTGTGCAGAAAATGCAGTCCCAGCCAATGTAAGTGCTACGATTGTAGGTGTTTTATAACCAAATTTTTTGACCATTTTATTGCTCCTTTTAGATAAAATAAAAAGTTGATTATTCACATTATAGAGTTATTGGGGGGCGATTTGTGTATTTTAACTGGATTGTAATTTAATTTTAATAATCGTTCCCCGTCTTTATATTTTCACTTTATTTTTGTTAACGGGAAATTGTTCATAAAAACATTAAATAATTAATAAGGGAATATTTTTGAATAAAGAAAAGTCATAGTAATAAAGTTCATCTGAATTAATTAATTTGAGAATGGTATTAAATGACTGAATTGAAATAGCATACAAAGAGACATATTTCAATTCGAGTCATTTCTATCAATAAAGAGGGAGTAATCGCGCGTTTCTATTCGGGGAGATACTTTTCCATGTTGAAGTGAGGAATACCGGCATCTAAAAATTCTTCACCATAAGTATGGTAGCCTAATGATTCATAAAAAGGGATGGCGTGTGTTTGTGCACCTAATTTAAAATGATGATACCCTTGTTTGTGCGCTTCTTGTTCAAGATATTGCATGAGTTGTTTTCCTATACCTAAACCACGTGCACTTTTTAATACTGCGACACGTTCCACTTTCGCGCTGCCTTCTACATTGCGAAAACGTGCTGTTGCGATAGGTTCTTGATTGTCGTTATAAGCGATGAAATAGTGTGCAGTATGTTCATGTTCATCAATTTCTTCTTCACGAGAGACACCTTGTTCATGAATAAATACAGTCTCACGAACGAAAAGGACGTCTTGATATTCTTGATCAGTTTCAACTTTTTTAATCATAAGGCTCATTCCTTTCATAAGCGTGTGAATTTAATGTTTATCATAATATATTTCTTAATGGAATAAAAGTATTTTTGAAATCGAATTGAGTGAGGTGTAGAAGCAGGGGAAAGAGGGCGCTTTTAAAATTCATATTTGCACGTAACTTAAGTTCGATGCGAAGGGTGATTTTATAAAAATTGAAAACAGGCTAGGGAAATTATATATGCCCTAGCCTGTTTTAATCAATGATATAACGTTAATGCGTCTGTGGTTACATTGCTTGTTGACGTACAAGGGCGGTATATTGCCAGAAAAGACGCATTTGTACGAGGTTCCAGTTGTTCATACCCATCGTATAGCCAGAAGGTTTGAAAATATTCACATCTGTCACTTCTAAAGCTGCGGCAACAAGATATTGAATAGGAACACTTAAATTTTGCATTGCTGGTGTTAAACCATTTTCATCATAAACCCAAGAAAACGGTAATGGCGATTCAAATACATCAATGGCATCAAAAATTTCAGGGAGGGCTACGATATAACATGCCCCATTGATGACAGGATTCGTTTCGCTCTCCTGATAATAAAGCAACAGTGCTTCATAATTTTCACGGTGCGTATGATTCACATAAAACAACTCTTGACGAAAATGCGCCATGTCTTTACTGTGAATAATTTGTTGCTCAAGCATATTGAAAATACCATTGATATGTCTAATTTTTTCTTGTGTATGACGTGCCATGTGTGAACCTCCTATTCATAGTATTATGAACCATCAGGATTTTGGTTTTGGTCAGGTAGGCCTTGCTGTTGATCGCCAGTCGGTTGTTGCAAGTCCGTCTGCTGATTATTGGTTGCATCGTTGGTATTAGCTGATTCACCTGTTTGATTTTGTTTGTCGTTATTATCATCTTTAGGTAATAACTTTTTGACATCTTGTAATAAAGAATCATCAAGAAATGTGAGCGGTGGAATTTCTCCATAGTATGCTTTAACACGCTCGATTAAAAATTGATTTCTATCTTTAATAGGTGCTAAACCTAAGTCTTTACGCAATAAGTTAGAAGTTTCAATCAGATTATCAACATCGGGATTAATGTAATAAATACCATTCAGTAATTCATTTTCACCTTTAAGTTGTTGTGATTTAATTTCTACATCATTTGCTAAGTAGTTTGTCGCGAGTGCTTTGATTTCAGAGTAACTTAAGTTGTGTTTTGAATTTTTTCCTACAATTTCAATGATATCATCTAATTTGTGTAAAGATTTAGTGTCTTGGGCTTTTTTGAACAATATTTTTAAAACTTCCATTTGTCTTTGCCCGCGCTTCAAATCAGAATCTTGCTTACGTGTACGTGTCACAGCAAGCACTTCATCACCATTAAGTTGTTGCTTTCCTTTTTTAAGCTTGATACGACCTTTGTCCATAGTATTCGGTTCATTCAAATCGTATGGGACATCAAATTCAATGCCACCGAGTTCGTCTACAGTTTTTGCAAAAGCTTCCATATTAATGCGAACATAGTAGTCAACAGGTACATTTAAATTGGCTTCGATTGTACGCATTGAAGCTTCTGGGCCGCCATATGCATGTGCGTGTGTAATCTTATCATAGTAACCTACTTTAGGAATGTAGCTTAACGTATCACGCGGAATACTGAGCAAACGAATTTGATGTTCGTCAGGATTCATTGTTGATAAAATCATCGCATCTGTACGGGATTGCTCGGCACTTTGTCCATTTTGTCTTCTTGTACTGCTGTCATCTATGCCTAAAAATAAAATGGAAATCGGTTGTTTCGCAGCATTGACCTTAGAATCTCTTAATTGGGATTGTCGTTCATCAGATTGTGAGAACGAGTCGTTAAAAGCATTTTTTGATGAATTAAATAAAGTGAATGCGAAAATTGCAGGAACAATTATAAGCATTAAAGCCAATAAATAGAGTAAATATTTGAGTCCTTTATTCATAGTGAATTGCTCCTAACAGGTATTTTTACATATGATTATATATTGTAATGCAAGTGTTAATTACTTTTCAATCATTTCATACATTTTCGTCCATTTTGTAGAGGCTAATCGATTTCTATGATGGAAACGACTTGTTCATGTATAATGAAATTAATCTATGAATGAGCGTGGGACTAACATTGTATACGAGCCCCATTGCTTTAAATTAATGAATCATATGAGGATGGTGGATGTTTTGAAAGCACAATGGATGTCACGACTAGATGAAAGTTTAGTACGAGAATTTTATGAAGAACAAACTGATGAAGAACGAGACGCTGGTTTTGAGGATGTATTGACATTTGGAACTGCAGGGATCCGAAGCACTTTTGGTATTGGACCTGGACGTTTAAATAAATTCACAGTTCGTAAAGTTGCACTCGGTTTAGCACAATATTTAAACAAGAAACAAGCCAATGCGACAGTAGTCATCCATTTTGACACACGTTTTTTATCTGAAGACTTTGGACGAGAAATCGCACGTGTGTTAGCAACAGAAGGTGTCAAAGTGGTATTGGCTGACAGTTATAAGTCAACGCCAGAACTTTCTTTTGCAGTCCGTCATTTACAAGCGACGGCAGGTGTGATGATTACAGCGAGCCATAACCCAAGTAACTACAACGGTATTAAAATTTATGGTGCAGATGGTGGCCAATTGTTGCCAGGAGCCTCAGAAGATTTAAGTCAATATATTAATGCGATTGAATCACCGTTAGACATTGAAGCACAGGCATTTGAAGTGTTACGTGACGCTGGAATGATTATGCCATTAGCTGAAGAAGTGACTGAAGCGTATAAAGCGGGCGTTAAAGCGCTTGTCGGCCCAATTGAATCACATGGCGCAAAAGTCGTATTAACAAGTCTTCACGGGACGAGTTTGCCATTAGGTGCGACATTACTGACAGAGCTTGGATTTGATGATTTTGTTATTGAAACAACACAATCTCAACCAGACGGACGTTTTCCTACTGTTAAAAGTGCGAACCCAGAAGAAGAAGCGGCATTTGAATATGGCATTCGACTTGCTGAACAAGAAGACGCATCATTAATCATTGCGACCGATCCAGATGCCGACCGTTTTGGATTTGTGGAAAGATATGAAGACGGGACGACACGTTATTTCAACGGTAATGAAATCGGCTTAATTTTAATGAAACTTCGCTATCAAGAACTCCAACCGACTGGCGATCAATTTTATATTATCAAATCGATTGTCACAGGTGCTTTAAGTGAAGCGTTCGCTGCTGCTTTAAATGTAGAAGTGGTCAACGTATTAACTGGCTTTAAGTATATTTCAGAGCAATTGCAACAACGTGAAACGGATGATGCACAACTCGTTTTAGCATTTGAAGAAAGTCATGGTTACTTGGCGAAAGACTTATCTCGTGATAAAGATGCGATTCAATTTATTCCGTTATTAGTGAAATATAAACAAATGTTAACGCAAAATGGTCTTACATTTAATGAGGTGTTAGAGGACATTTATGTGCAAATTGGTCGATATGAAAATGTGACACTTTCACCGACATATGTAGGTCAACAAGGAAGACGAAAGATTGACCAATTAATGACACACTTTAGAAATGATACGAGCGCTACGTTACTTGGTTTAAACATTGTGACGAAAGAGGATTATTTATCGCAACAAACGATGCATTTGGCTGATGGTACGACAACAGCGATTGATTTACCGCAAGCGGATGTGATTCGTTATACATTTGAGGAGGGCTTTATTGCGTTGAGACCGTCTGGTACGGAGCCGAAGATTAAGGTTTATTTTTCGTTGAATGTGGATGATTTTGAAGCAGTAGTTGAGGCATTTAAGTCGACGTATTTGCGTGAGTAAAAGCATTATCCCTCATTAGTTGAAAATAGGGCAAATGCTTACGATTGCTACCTATGGTCTCGCGTTCCCAGGGGACTTGCCTCAACTAAATTTGGCTTTATTGAGTTGTACACTTGAAGGAGGCCAAATTGGATTTTCGGCTGCGTCTGATCCCTCGGGAGTCTCGACCGGGTAGCAATGTAAAAAGTGACATTTTTCTTATTGTGAGAGCTGTCGCTTTTTCACGAAATGGTCGATTAAACATAGGTGCTGCAAAATCTTCAACTACAATAGAACTTTAATTTTCATCTCAGCGTACTCAGTCGATATTAAGGGGGAGAGAAGAAAATATGTTTTGATTGCAATCTTGGGTGTGTAAAAACAAAAATAGTTCTTTATCCAATGCGCTCGACCGGTTAGCAATGTAAAAAAGCGACATTTCTCTTATTGTGAGAGGTGTCGCTTTTTCACGAAATGGTCGATTAAACATAGGTGCTACAAAATCTTCAACTACAATAGAATTTTAATTTTCGTCTCAACGTACTCAGTCGATATTAAGGGGGGAGAGAAGAAAATATGTTTTGATTGCAATCTTGGGTGTGTAAAAACAAAAACAGCTCTTTATCCAATGCGCTCGACCGGTTAGCAATGTAGGGATGGGATTGGGACATTAAGTTTTCCAAATCCCTATCTATATATGGACTTATATCATTAAAGACGATAAAACCGTCGAAAAATGAGAGTGAATTAGATATAAAAAGGATGCTATGAGTTGTCTTCATTTCAGAAACTTGCCCTTTGTTTCCTGTATTTGGTGTGAGATTGCCCAGAAGGCTGAGACTCCTGAGGGATCAGCTGGCCCGGAAAATCCACTAACGCCTCAACAAATGAAACAGTTTAATCAAGCGTTAGTTAGTTGAAGGGCCAGCCCCTTGGAAACATATTAAGATAGTAGTGAAGAAATTATGACGATAGTTTCTTCACTACTTATTTTTTATAATAGGTAGTTGAGAGAAGTTAAATCGAGCTTCGCGTGGATTTAAAA
>NZ_FXUZ01000094.1 GCF_900183575.1 Staphylococcus cornubiensis | reverse complement strand
ATCCTCTTCTGTGGTGAGTTGTGAATAGCGATTCCACGGGCAGATAAGCTGGCAGTCATCGCAACCGTAAATACGGTTTCCCATTAACGGTCGCAACTCTTCCGGGATCGCCCCTTCAAGTTCGATGGTGAGATAAGAGATACAGCGGCGAGCATCGACGGTATATGGCTCGACGATGGCACCGGTCGGGCAAATCGTCATACAGGCCACGCATTTGCCGCATCCTTCCTCGACTGGTTGATCCACGGGCAGCGGAATATCGACCAGCAATTCGCCTAAAAAGAAGAACGAACCGGCCTCGCGATTGAGGATAAGTGAGTGCTTACCTGTCCAGCCGAGCCCACGAGACTCGACGTCATCTCGTATGCCGTCTTCTGCTTGAAAAAAAAAAA
>NZ_FXUZ01000027.1 GCF_900183575.1 Staphylococcus cornubiensis | reverse complement strand
GAGTGTTTGCGTCCGACTTCCTTCAGATTCCACTTCGCAATGGACACCCTTGTCTTTCGCTAACAGTTCCTACTACCAAGCCTGTAACGGACTTTCACCGTCAAGATGTTACCCATGCCGGGCGCACTGAATCAAAACCCCTTACTAATGGGCGTTAGTAAGGGGTTTGGTGCATTCAATGCAGATATTCTTGTTGTTTTCATTCTATCATGCAGTTTTGAGGAATACAAAAGCTGATGAGTCACTTTACACATATCAATCAGTTCAATAATTTTACTCAATAAACATTATACAAAGTTTCATATTTCGCTAAAAACAGATAATGTGCTTTTCGAACATAAAAAATGGACTGATATGCACAAATCATGCTTCATCAGTCCATTTTTTACTTTTCTCTCGCTATTATAAAGAAAAAGTAGCAATCTCTTCCCATTCTTCTACATCTTCTTTAAAATGCATCAATGATAATGTATCAATTGTCTCTTTGTGATCAATACCTGCTAAGCGGACTTGACCATAAATATCTTCAAACTCTTGGCTCGTTAAACCTTGCGCAATGGTAAAATGTGGTACAAATGCATGTTCTGATTTACCGTAAAAATCTTCGCCATCAAAACGGTTGAATAAATCTTCTAACGCTGCATTTCTCTCTACTTTAAAATAAATAACGTTTGTCACCGGTGCAAAATTTGAAGCTTTTGACACATAAACTTCTGTAGGTTGTGCACCTTCTAAACGTTTTTCTATTTCAGCTTTAACTTGATCAAGATCATTTTCATCAATTTCAAAATTACTTTTAATTGTAATATGAGGTTGAATCATTGTGTAGTGCTTATCATAACGTTTACGATAAGCGTTGACCTCGTTTTGGAAATCTTTTGACGGAATTAACGCTAATCCTAAAATCATTTGAATTCCTCCTTTGTATTCGCTTACTTTTATTATAGCAAATTTTCTTATAATTAACTTAAAAAGTACGTTAACAATTTTGGCAATTCTTTTTGCCATGTTTTCCAATTGTGCCCACCGTCTAATTCTTCGTAGTAATATGTCATTTGTTTTGATTCAAATAAATCTTTCAATGTGCGGTTAGGTGTTAAGAAATCTGCACGTTCACCACTTGTTGGTAATTTAAAATCAATCTCTTCTTTACCTACCGCGTGCCAAATATTTAATTCAGATTTAAACTGGCAACGATCAAAAATGAGTTTAACAATTTCATCATAATGGGGACTTAGTAAGCCAACCTGACTCATGACGCGTGGATAAGAAAGTGCAGTTAACAAAGCAATACTTCCTGCCAAACTATCTCCTAACAAAATTCGCGCATTGCCCACTTTGTATGTCGCAAAATTTTCATCAATCCATGGAAAGATTTCATTGGCAACCGCTTGGACAGTTTGTGCAGCTTTTTCACCTTCTGGATGGAATTCCATATGACGCATCTTCACATTTTGATAATGTAGACCGACGATGATTGCACGTTCGACTTCCCCATTTTTTCTTAACTTCTCATATACACGATGAAGTTGTCCATACCTTAGAAAATCACGACCATCAAAACAAAAAATTACTTTCGATTTATATAAATCAGAATAATCTTTCGGCAAATAAACAGATAATGTAATTTCTCGTTCTAAGTAGTCGCTTTTGAGTTGTGTGACGGTTACTTCACCTGGATTAAATGTAGTCATAAAAAGCGCCTCCTCATACGAATTAATCTCATTGTATCAGGAGACGCGTGCTGTGTTAATCTATAAAGCTTGATTTGACGCTATTTTATCTATCTTTTGATGTTAAGGTTGAATATCTTCTTCTTTCAAACGTTTCGGATAATCTTCTAACCAGAACGTCGCAGTTGGGATTTCTTTAGGATCTGGACGATAAATAGCTGTTTTACCTGTACCTTTCTCCTTCTTCTGACGCTCAAAGTCTTTTAATGCATGCATGGCTGGTTTATACAAAATCCAAATCGCAACAATGTTTAACCAGGCCATCAATCCGACACCTAAGTCACCCATAGCCCACGCAATGTCTGCTGTTTTCACCGCACCGTATGCAGTCGCCGCGATTAAAACGAGACGTGTCACATTACGCCATAATTGGTTTTGATTTTTAGCAATACGATTGGTTAAGAAACTCACATTCGTTTCAGCAATGTAGTAATACGCTAAAATCGTTGTAAAGGCAAAGAAGAATAACGCAATCGCAATAAAATACGAACCAAATCCTGAGAAACTTGGGTCAAAGTGGTAACTTGAACCTTGTAATGCTTTATCAATCCCTGCTTGTGCATACATTGCTGTTCCTGAATAATCTTTCGTACCATCTGCATTTTGAACAAAAATTTCTCCATTTTTCAATAAACCTGGCATCCCATCAGCAGAAACTGTACCATCTGTTGTATTGTATGTACCTGAAATTAAAATAATTAACGCTGTCGCTGTACAAACGAATAATGTATCAACATAAACAGAAAATGCTTGAACGAGACCTTGTTTTGCAGGGTGAGACACTTCCGCTGCCGCCGCTGCATGAGGCCCTGTACCTTGACCCGCTTCGTTTGAATAAAGACCACGTTTTACACCGATTTCAATCATTGCACCGATAATACCACCAAATGCTGCTTCCATTCCGAATGCTGATTTAAAAATAAGCGCAAATAACGCTGGCACTTCTTGTATGTTAAGTACGATAATGACAATTGCCATTAAAATATAAATGATTGCCATAAACGGTACAATCGCTGTCGCTACTTTCGCAATCCATTTTACACCACCAAAAATAATGAGCGCTAAAATAACAACAAGTACGACTGCAATAACCCATGCCGGAATGCCAAACGCATTATGCATCGAACTAGCAATCGCATTGGACTGAACACCAGGAAGTAATAAACCTACTGAAATAATCGTCACAATCGCGAATACTAAGCCGTAAATCTTCCCAAATTTACCTTTAATCCCTTTTTCGATATAATACGCTGGACCCCCGCGGTATTCACCGTCTTCTTCTTGTTTATAAATTTGGCCTAGTGCTGATTCAATAAAGGCTGTACCTGCGCCTAAAAATGCAGTTGCCCACATCCAGAACACTGCACCAGGACCCCCAATAAATATCGCTGTGGATACACCAACGATATTCCCCGTCCCCACACGACCTGCTAATGATAGCGCAATCGCCTGAAAGCTTGAAATCCCAGTTGGTGACTTTTCACCTTGAAACATGAGACGAATCATTTCCTTAAAGTGTCGGACTTGCAAAAATCTGCTCATCAAACTAAATGCGACTCCCGTTAGTAAAAGACCATAGACTAGCGGCTTACTCCAAACAATGTCATTGAGCCATCCCACAATCGTTTCTAACATAAACATTCCCCCTTTTTCCTTTGTATCCATTTTAAAAATTTTCAGATAAATCTGATATAAGTATACACAGTTAAAAAATTCCGCGCAACTCTTTTTTAACTACAATACACAATACAAAAATGAAAATGATTCTAATATTGATTTAAAATTTTTCTTTTAACGAGATTCCGATTGGGATATACTGTAATCAGTGTTCTTAATAGAAGGAGGAAACAATGTATGACAAATAAAGTGTGGTTCCGAACAGGTGTAGCACTGCTACTTTTATTTTTAATCATCAAATTATTTTTAGATGTTAACCACATATTTATGCCTATCATAATTATTATTCAATCGATTATATTACCTTTATTGTTGAGTGGGTTTTTATTTTACATTTGCTTACCTTTTCAAAAAATGCTCGAAAAACGTCACGTGCCAAGATGGGCAAGCATTACGATTATCCTACTCGCATTAACAGCGATGATTGCGGCAGTTATTGGTGTCATTGGACCTGTCATTGCCACTCAAATCGAGAATTTAATTCATCAGATTCCATTTATTCAACGTGAAACTGAACGATTAATTAATTTTGCACTCGATCAACGCGACCGTTTACCTGATCAAGTCACAGAAAAAATTAATGATATTGTATCGTATTTAAGTCAAATGGCTTCGGATCTGTTGTCCAACTCTCTTAACATTATTTCAAGTATTGTATCGACATTATTCTTATTGATTTTAGTGCCATTCTTCTTGATTTATATGTTAAAAGATCACGAACGTTTTATTCCCGCAGTTGCAAATATTTTTAATGGCGAACGTAAAATCTTTATCGTGAACTTATTAAAAGATTTAAACCAAACATTGATGTCTTACATTCAAGGTCAAGTGACAGTAAGTTTAATTCTTGGGGCTATTTTATATATTGGTTATTCGATTATCGGTTTAGAGTACACAATGCTCTTAGTGATGTTTGCCATTGTTGCGAACATGATTCCATTCTTAGGACCGTGGATGGCGTTCTTACCAGCTGGTATTTTAGGTTTAATTCAAAGTCCATCAACATTCGTTTGGGTCTGTGTCATTACTTTAATCGCGCAACAGCTTGAAGGTAATGTCATTACACCAAATGTTATGGGTAAATCATTAAATATTCACCCATTAACGATTATCATTGTTATTTTAGCTTCAGGAAGTTTAGGAGGCTTTACACTCATTTTAGTCGCAGTGCCACTTTATGCCGTACTTAAAACTATCGTACGTAACGTGTTCAAGTACCGTCACCAAATTATGCATAAAGCGCACAGTGATGTTAACGATAAAGGGATACTTTAATTGATAAATAGACATGCTGACTTTAACATTGAGGTCGGCATGTTTTTTACTACTCAACTTTCAATATGAATAAAAACAAGCCGCGCTACAAATAGACACGACTTCTCCATTGGAAACTTTATTTTTTCTGTTGTCGATGATGGTCCTTGTCATAGTTATATTTAATCGATGCAATCCCAACAGCTGCACAAAACAATACGGGATAATATGCAGCAAAATGATCGACATGTATGTAAAATCTATACAAAAGAAAAACACCAAACGCTACAATAAAATACACAGGGATAAACTTCTTACTCCATAAAAATGAATCTTTCATATGAGTCACCTCTATTTGAGCCACATCATTATGCGTGATAGCACGCAAACGATAACGGCTCCTTTTATGTATCGTCATTACAACTATCCTTTCGTAACATTAACGTAACATAATGGAAATCAATTCGCAATAAACTCTAAAACTAAATATTCTTATACTATTGTCGAACTTTTAATATCAATAGCTTCATTACAATGTCGAAAGAAAGAAGCATATCATCAATAGACAAAACATCTCACATGTGCTATTTTATGTATATAAAAGGCAACACACATCTTGTGCATTGCCTCAGTGAGACCGTTAAAAAGACGGTGGCTTCGTTAAATGTAAAAAAATAACCATCTAACCTTCCAAAGTTAGAGATGGTTATTTTTTTTGAACATTTGTAGTGATCAACACGACTAAACTGATTAAAGCTACGATAAAGCTACCGAAAGCACACATCAGCATCAGTACGTCTGTGACACTTATCATTCGAGGCTTCTCCTTTCTAAAGATTTTGATAATACGTTCATACGCATCACCTCTCTTTATACCGAGATAGCCACCATCCATCTAACTTTCTCACACCTTCATTTTATAGGCTCTCTATATTTTGTCCACAATTATATTAATTAATACTTTTATTCTATTTTTTATAAAACGAAAATGATGAGGCTTAGTATTTCTATAATAGAAAAGCTACCATATCACTTTCCACTTTTCCGCATTTATTCCTGATTATAAAATAATAATGTTTATTAAATAAAAAACAATAGGCAAAATGTGCCACATGTGCTATGTTTTAACCATCTAACTCCTCCAAAGTTAGTGATGGTTATTTTTTTGAATATTGATAGTGACTGTGGGACTGGGACATTAAGTTTTCCCAGTCCCTATCATTTTTATGGTCATATATCTATTAATAATAAAACAGGCAAAATGAGGATAAATGGGACGTCATTATTGGATGTTATGGGATTGTATCCATTTCATCAACTTGCCCTAAGTGACTGCATTTGATGCAAGATTGCCCAGAGGCTGAGACTCCCGAGGGATCAGACGCAGCCGAAAATCCAATTTGGCTTCCATCCAATGTACACTTCAATCAAGCCAAATTTAGTTGAGGCAAGTCCTGATCTGGCCCCCGCCGACTTTACACTGAAAAATAAAAAAGTGTAGAGACAGGAGTGAGTGATGTGAGTCATCATTATAAGATATCTGCTGAAACTTATTTGAAGATATTCGAGTATATAGAGGATAATAATTGTTCTGTAAGTATGGCTGTGAGGGCGTTAGGTGTAGATGTTTCTCCATATTGGGCCACGAAGAAGTATAAAGCCTATCAAAAAGATGGTATTGAAGCGATTCAACCACGTTCTTCCCGTGCTTATAGCACTGATTTAAAGTTACAGATTGTGAATGAAGCGTTGACCTCAGACATTTCTTTACAGGAACTCGCCACTAAGTATAGTATTCGGAGCTCACAATCCATTCGGTTATGGATAAAACGATACCAAGCGGGTAAAGAATTTAAAAGATATGATTTTGAATCAGGGGGAGATCGCTTGGCTAAACAAACAACATTGGAAGAACGTGTAATGATTGCCCAATACTGTATAGAAA
>NZ_FXUZ01000044.1 GCF_900183575.1 Staphylococcus cornubiensis | reverse complement strand
ATGTTACCGCACCGCCATAAATTAAATTTAGCCGCACTTGTGGTATCTGCATTATTGATGGTTGCATTCTTGAATAATCCAGAAAGCATTTTCCCTGTGTTATTAATGACAGCAATTGCGCTTGCATTTGGATGGCACTTAGTGGCTTCAATCGGTGGAGCAGATATGCCAGTTGTAGTATCAATGCTTAACTCATATTCTGGTTGGGCAGCGGCTGCAGCAGGTTTTATGTTGAATAATGATTTGCTGATCGTTACAGGCGCACTTGTTGGTTCTTCTGGTGCAATCCTTTCTTACATTATGTGTAAAGCGATGAACCGTTCATTTGTGAGCGTAATTGCAGGTGGTTTTGGTAACGATGTTCAAGTTTTTTTTTTTTAATGATACGGCGAACACCGAGAAACTACAGCGGAAGAAGTGGCTGAATTGTTGAAAAATGCAAGTTCTGTGATTATCACGCCGGGATATGGTATGGCTGTTGCACAAGCACAATATCCAGTCGCTGATATTACGGCAAAATTGCGTGAACGTGGTGTGAACGTTCGTTTTGGTATTCACC
>NZ_FXUZ01000117.1 GCF_900183575.1 Staphylococcus cornubiensis | reverse complement strand
ATTAATTATGTGAGTCGTCATTTGACGACTAGCGATAATTTTTTGTTTCAAGCTTTTAAACGCTTGTCACTCGGTTTTGCTTGGTAAAATCTATACTTACTTATCTAGTTTTCAATGTACAATTCATGCTGAATCCTCAAATGAATGAGCATTCAAAACTGAATACAATATGTCACGTTAATCCGCTTATCACCTGATGGTGATATTCCGTATATTATCCTTAGAAAGGAGGTGATCCAGCCGCACC
>NZ_FXUZ01000005.1 GCF_900183575.1 Staphylococcus cornubiensis | reverse complement strand
TAATAACCAATCTAATTGTTCATCTCTATCATAAATAAATGCTCTCTCTTCATCTATACCTTCAGTTATTACATTATCTGTTAATTGATTTACAAAATAATTATATCGAAAATCATGCTGACTTGACCTTTCACTCGTTTGATGATGTTCATTAATTCGTTCATTATATTTGCTTTCTGAAAATGATGAATAAATAGTTTCGTGTATAGCAAGTGCAATTTTGTCACTTAATTCCACTTGTTTATCTATAGGTAATTGACTCATTACTTCAGAAGCTAATTGTAACTTATCGTTTATTTTACTCCCTGAATCAAACACCTTTTTTACATCTTGGTATGCTTTTTGTGCATGTATATGTAACTTTAATGGTTTAAATTCAATTTTATCTATGTCATTCTTAACATTTTTAATAAAATTCGCATATTGGGTAATATCAATATGCCCTATCGCATCTTTTCTCAACCTTACATCTTCATTCGTAATTGCTTTCGGTATATTATCATCTGTCATATTATTTAATAAGACACATAATATATCAAAAGCAACACCGTTGAAACTATATGCAGCTCTTTCGCTCTCGCCAGAATTTTTTTGGAATTTCTTCATATCAACCTTATAAATATCAACTAATTTATCAATTCTTTTCTGTAATTGAGCTTTATTTTTAAGACCTAAAGCTTTCTCAAGATCTTTTTTTGTATATGTTTTTTGAATTCTTTCTCTAAAAGTATTTTTCGTCATAATCTCAACTTTCCTTTTACTTTGTTTATATTAAACGCCTTACTAATATTATTTATCTTTAAACAAGAAAAATTAATATTTACTTTCCATTTAAAATTTCTATCGACTGTTCTAAACACTTTAGCATACCATCCATTATTTCCTTAACTTTTTGAGATGTAGTGAAATCACCAATACCCGCAGTAACCATACCGTTGTCATAGTTAGTTATACCTGAAGATATATACTGTGGATGTTGATTATGGGTAATGTCGTGTCTATGTTTAGCTGCATTTTCAAACTCATGGGAATTACGGATTTTATCTAGTGCATAAAATTTTAATGAATCTTTATCTTTAAGTTTATTTATTGCTTTATTAAAACTAATTTCATGACTTTTTAATTGTATATCATAAATATTTACTATAATATGTCCCAGTAACTCAAATATGCTAAACCCTTGAAAAAAGAAATATTCAGAAAAGTAATTAAAATTAAATTGTTTAGTAAAGTCTTCGTCTTTAAAATTAGGAAAAAATTCAACTGATTGTCCTTTTGAACCAGGTGACTTATACCAAATTTCATCAGGTATACGTTGATTATAGTAGAATAACATGTATGTATAATTTCGAATTAGAAGGTTCATGCGATTAAATAACATATTTTGCCAATACTCGATTTCGTGACTTTTTGTTAAATCAAAAAATGAATCAGTTTTCTCAAAATCAAAGGATAAGTTTTCTAATATAGAGTAATTAAATGGGATCTGATCATGCAAATCATTCATGTTAGCAGATTCAATATGTTGTAACGGATGGATTATATTTGTCATTATAGCAAACCTCCTTTTGTGCAATATTACTATTTATAATCTAATTTACACACCAGAATATTAATAATTTAAGGCTACTTAACTTGTATATTTAATATTATATATATTTGTCTGGACGCTAAGCTTTGGTTTCACCTTCACATACTTTTCTCAAAGAAGTTATAGTGTTTTTCAATATCTGCCTTTTATTTTATTTAAAAAGCGTTTCCACTTTCTTTTAATAATACTTATTTTACTTTCTCTACCAAGTTTAAATCGTTTTCTAAATTGATCTTCAAATGAATCTAAATATCGTTCATAATATAGCAATTTTCTTTTATATTCATGAGTGAAAATATTTTCAAAATTTAAGTTTTCTTCATTATCCACACAAAAATCAACCATATTATTCAAATAACTTAAATCGCTTTCATATTCATGGACACATTCTATAGTTTTGGCTACAAAATCATAATCAAAAAATACCTGGTTAGTGCTAAAAATATTATTAAAATCATGTTTTAACTCTTCCATCAGTCTGACATGTTGTTTTAGACTTAAAAGTTTTCTATAATTTATATTTTGCAAATAAAGATCTTGATATTCTTGATTTAAATCTTTTAATAAATCTTGATTAACTCTTTCAAAAGTTCCTTCTTGTGTAA
The DNA here is from genome assembly GCF_900183575.1 of Staphylococcus cornubiensis. Lineage (GTDB taxonomy): Bacteria > Bacillota > Bacilli > Staphylococcales > Staphylococcaceae > Staphylococcus > Staphylococcus cornubiensis. Next base: position 182,259 of record NZ_FXUZ01000005.1, on the reverse strand, counting down.
ATGGAGTTCTGTACGCTCCTATCATTTTCTTAACTGAAATAAAACATTCTGTATAAATTGGATAAAGTGTTTCTAAATTTAACTTTGTATTAGCAATTCTGGTATCAACGTATAACCTTATCCATTCTTTAGAGCCATATAAAACTACTCCAGTTATCAATGCTGTCCATATATTATTTTCCATTAATTCACCTCATATTATATTTTTTACAACCTATTTTTTAGCTTTATTTATGATACGCTTCAGCGTATCGATTAAGAGTGAGGTACAAAATATAACAACCCTGATCATTAGTTCTAAAGATCAGGGCTGTTTGGATCTATTTTATTTTAACAATAAATTCGTAAAGATTATTTATATCATCTAGGTTCTGATTACATTTAAAACTGTCATAACAAATGTAATCTCCTTTTTTAGTATATGTTCCACTACTCTTATTATGTTTAGTTTTATTGAGAAAGAGTGATGTATCGGATTCCTGATTACAAATTTTACAGAATCCTTTTACTTTATTTGGTGAAATTTCGCCATATATACCTTCGAATTTATCATCTAAATTTTTATAAACGATATATTTTCGGTTAGAAGAATTATCATTCCATCCTAAATATGAAATTTCTTTTGTATCAATTAAATTTATATCTGGTCTCTTTAATTTTTTTACTTTACGAAAAATTTTCTCCAGTTGACTTGATGAAGGTATTTCAAAATCTTGGATGTACACTTTTAATTCATTTAAAAGATGTTCTGCTTTTTTCTTAGTTAATTTTACATCGTCAATCGATGTAATAAAGTCCGAGATATCAATATCTTTTTCTTTAAAGATATCATTAATTTCATTTAGTAAAAAATCTTTTTGTGTTTTATGGGAATTCATATCGTTTGTACGATATAACTTAATCAATTGATATACTAACTGCTTTACTTTAACAAACTTATACACTTCTATTTTATTCATTTCATATTCCTCCATTTTTGTTGAAGTACTTTGTGAAATGAATGCTATTCATAACTAAGTACTTCTTATCTTTGAGTTAGAGTACTATAGCGTATGATGTATGACATATTTATATGTCGCATTATAATCAGCTCCTATAAAAATCTTCCACACTATCTTAGCAGATGATTTTATAAAAGTGAATAAATACCCCTTAAAATATCTAGTGGCATATTTATACTTATATTATATTCAGTAACTGCTCTTTTACTTATTTCAGCATCCGAATCAAGATTTATCACTTCAAACTCTAGTATCTAACTGGATATAAATGGAATTCAACAGTTACTCCCGCTTCTGTTAATGCTCATTGTCTTATCTCGAAACCGATCAAGTGATCCGACTGTCGTATGTGTAGATGGTAAATCACTAAAGTCTGTTTCAAGAATTGGTACTGCATACTTCGGTGTATCTCCTTCAACACCTTTAAGATACATAGACCATGCAAACTAATTCAATTCTTTACTCCATACTCCCTTATCATTAATTTCATTACTTGATTATGTTATACATACATTATTGCATTATAGCTTCATTCACTATTTATCATTCCCAATCTTTATTACATAATTCTTTAGCGATTTGTTCGGTGGTTAAGCAATCCCTATTCAAAATTTCATTCACATTAAAATACTTAACTCCCATCGATCCACCTTTAGATGTTTTCTTGTAGTCTGTCTCTATAAAATCTTCAATTAAGTAATAATAATGGGGTTCGTTCAATAGATTAGTCCACTTTTCTTTCCCAAGCACCATTATTTTATTTTTAACTATTTCATACTCATCAATCGATAACTCAGTACCTACAGGATAAACTGTCTTCAAGGATAATGAGCTCTCATTTATTTCCGTCACTATTACTTTGTCTACTTTTCCGATAGCTTTTATTGCTTTGTCTTTATATAGCCCAATGTATTCTATCGGCTTGAAACTGTAACCTCTTTTTTCAGCAGGATGAAAGTAAATATTATGTTTAAGGTTATCATCAAATGAGCTACCTAAAAGACACATTCTCATCCTTCCCTCAATATCATCTTGAATCGTCTACACTTAATTGGACATATTATAAGAGAATCAACTAGAAAATATTGGATAACTATTACTACTTACTTTAAATGTTATTAAGGAAATCTTTGACTTCATCTTTATGAATCATATTTTTAATTGGTAATGCATCTAATACTGCTTCTTTATGCTTATAAATGGGTTTATTCATTCTTGAATCTAATAACACTAATAAACCTTTATCCTGCTTTGTTCTTACTAATCTTCCTACACCTTGTTTCAGTTTAATTATCATTTCAGGAACTATAACTGCTTCATTACTATCATTTAATTTAGTAATCTTATATTTTGTAATTGGATCAATCGTAGGAAAAGGTAATCTGACAATAACTAATAATGTTAATAATTCATTTTTTAAGTCTATTCCTTCCCAAAATACTCCCGTACCCAATATTACACCTTTAGTTTTTTTAAATGATTCAATAATTTCATTTTGACTTTTACTACCATCATCTACATAGATAGTTTTATTAAATTTCCTTTTTGATAAATCATTATATACACCGTCAATGTCATCTTTAGCAGTAAACAATATCAAAGTGCCTCCCTTATTTTGGCTTGCCAATTCAAAAATATGTTTACCTATTTCTTCATAATATTTAACATCACGTTTATCAAATTTTGGTAAGTTTGGAGGTATGTAGAGCCTGCTTTCCTTGTACGGAAAATCATTATACTTAATATCTTCCTCATAGCCTTTAAAACCAATTATTTCTTTAATGTACTCATAGCTATTTTCATTATTAGTTTTATTAGTAATTGTTGCAGAAAGACATACAACTGGGTAACTTGTACTAAAAACTGTTTTTCTAAGTGTTTCAGCAATATTATTGGGACAAAATGAAATATCAATTTGGTCTTGCTTAGTTATTTCAGTCCAAAATATATATTTGTCGCTGTTATTTTGAAGATTTTTAAATAATGTTAACAGATTATTAGCTATTTCTAATTGTTCATTACTAACTAACGAAGATTGTTTAAATACAACAATATTATTAACATCGAATTCTTCAACTATTTCCTTTGTCATACTAATTAATTTGGCCATTTGATGATGACTAACAGGTTTTATATCAACTCGTCCAGTAGATAAACAATTACCATTTTTGTATATCTCACTTTTGGCACTATCCTTTTGAAGATTAAACCAATCTTCAATCATTTTTATATTTTTTAAATACCGAGATCTACTACCAACTCGGTTTGCGCCTTCTTTTATTTTATTTATCACAGTTTTAGAGTTAATAGTTTTAGTCATGTTAGCACGTTGTTTCTCTTCTAAGTTGTGAACTTCATCTACGATTAGCATACAAGGATCATCATAGATTAAACTCTCTTTTCCAAAGGTTAACTTTTTAAAATTCATCATTAACATATCTTGATTAACGATTATGACTTTCGGCTTATATTCATTGAGTCTAATATATCTATTTCCCTCTTTTAACTTATTTCTCATTTTAAAATAAGCGCATTCATTTTTATAGTGACATTTACTCATAATACAATTATTGGTAGATATTTGATTCCATTTTAAATTAGTCTCACGTACAGTTTGTTTTGTTAAACCATTATTTGCTATATCTAAAGCCTCCATTAAATTTAATTTACTTAAATTTTTACGATGAATTTCTTTAAAACAAGGATAGTTAGTTACACCTTTACCTACTATACAATCAACAGATATATGTAAAATTTCTTCAACTTGCTGTATATCATTGACTAGTTGCTCAGTTAATTGAATTGAGGAAGTCGTTACAATTAAAGGTTTTTTAGTACTTTTTGAAATCAATATACCAGGAATTAAATATCCAAATGATTTTCCTATACCTACTTGCGCTTCTACTATTAAATTTTCTCTTGAATCATAAGCATCAAATACATCATACATTAAAGTTTCTTGCCCATACCTTGTTTCCCAGCCTTTATTTTTCATATTTTCAATAGCCTTTGTTATATGATCGAATATAATTTGATTACTCTCATTCATTACATCACCCCATAATCAATTTAAACTAATTATACACTAATTAAGAACACATGTTCTTTTTACAAGTTTTTACTTGTAGATAATGTGTTTAAGTTAGTTATTGTATCCAATAAGATTAAGAGGTTCTGTTGCAAAGTTGAATTTATAGTATAATCTTAACCAAAAGGAGTCTTCTGTATGAACTATTTCAGATATAAACAATTTAACAAGGATGTTATCACTGTAGCCGTTGGCTACTATCTAAGATATGCATTGAGTTATCGTGATATATCTGAAATATTAAGGGAACTTGGTGTAAACGTTCATCATTCAACGGTCTACCGTTGGGTTCAAGAATATGCCCCAATTTTATATCAAATTTGGAAGAAAAAGCATAAAAAAGCTAATTACAAATGGCGTATTGATGAGACGTACATCAAAATAAAAGGAAAATGGAGCTATTTATATCGTGCCATTGATGCAGAGGGACATACATTAGATATTTGGTTGCGTAAGCAACGAGATAATCATTCAGCATATGCGTTTATCAAACGTCTCATTAAACAATTTGGTAAACCTCAAAAGGTAATTACAGATCAGGCACCTTCAACGAAGGTAGCAATGGCTAAAGTAATTAAAGCTTTTAAACTTAAACCTGACTGTCATTGTACATCGAAATATCTGAATAACCTCATTGAGCAAGATCACCGTCATATTAAAGTAAGAAAGACAAGGTATCAAAGTATCAATACAGAAAAGAATACTTTAAAAGGTATTGAATGTATTTACGCTCTATATAAAAAGAACCGCAGATCTCTTCAGATCTACGGATTTTCGCCATGCCACGAAATTAGCATCATGCTAGCAAGTTAAGCAAACATTGACATGATAAATTAGTGGTTAGCTATATTTTTTTACTTTGCAACAGAACCCTTTTTTTAATATGTCATTTTAGACTATTACAGAGTTTTAAAATGATGAACAAACTTTACTAAAACTCCCTTCTATTAAGAACGTTGGACTACTCAATGTGAGTTATTGTAATGCACTATTTTTAATTTTCACTTTCTCACCATTTTTAATTTCATCGTATTGCTTTTTCGGGACAACAACTAAACGTTTGCCTTTATTAGTTTGAACGGTAATGGTATATAATTTCTCATGCGCTTTCATTTGTTGTTTCAACATGTTTTTTTGGTATTCAACATGATTGGTTTTATTTTTATACATACCGGATGTAATAAAATAAAAATATAACCAATTATTATAATATGAAGTAGCCATAAATTGTGACGCATATGAGGCCCCTGGTCTATATCGATGTCTTGTAGAAACCATTGATCGTGCTTGTTGAGATTGAATTTTACCAGTGTCTTGTTTAAATTTTGATGCCTTATTATTATATGTAATACTGTTTGTTCGACTAGCTTGTTGAGCTGCACGCTGACTTGATTGTTTTGCAACTCGTGAAGCATTCATCGTACTTGAACGACTCATTGACGAACTTGAAGACGTTGAACTTCTAACCGCAGAAGATGACGAACTACTACTCGAACTTGAGCTACTAGTGCTTGAGGTTACAGCTTCTAAGTTTGTAGACAATATACAAAGCGAGGTCACATTAAAGATTATCATTATACTTATCATTTTTAATACTTTATGCTTCACCAACTCACCTCTTACTCTTTAGACACTTCATCTTTAGCAGTAACTTGTCCTTCAATATCGTCATCGCCATAAATCATATATGGTGGACGATAGACATGAATCTTTTTGCCATCTTTAATTATATAAGGCTTTTTATTTCCATCATTTAAAATATGTTCATAAACGTGTTCTAAATCCGTCTTTTGTAAATGTGATTTACCATTTTTATCTTTATATTTTATTTCCACATTGGGTGTATCTTCTGAACCATTATTTAGCACTTCATAATACTCATATGTATATTTCTCTGACTTTTGACTATCTTTAGAAGGTTCTTTCTGTTCTCCCGATGTTCCACAAGCTACTAACATAAAAGACAAACCCAATAGACTAGCTAATAATATTATCTTTTTCATAAACACTCTCCTCTACTCATTTGCATTATAACATTCTTAGTCAATTCATTTCCAAGTGAGTGATATATAACTTACTTTATCTTTAAACCTTTTATACAAATTTTAATATATCAATTGTGAGTTATTTCATTTTAAATTATTTTTGTTAAACTGTATTTAAAATCATCTAGCACTTTTAATCATATGTTTAGATTTTAAATAAAAAACATGGTGAGTAAGGAGAGAGATGTATGTCAATATGGTTTGTTTTGTTGCCTTCACTATCTTTTTTAGCAGTTATGATAATAGGGTATATTTGTACTAAAATCTTTATTCGTTAATGGTTAAATCAATTATTATTTTGATTCATTTATACTACACCTATACTTCATTTATTGTGTTTGCTTGTTTATCATGCATTGTAAGTAAATGGCTATTAATATTTCTTTCTCTACTCTAGTACTGTGAATGTGTATATTGTGTTTTTCCCCACGTTTTTTAGTCAGTTTACTTTTTGAAATATCTAAAAAACTACGCTTTGCGGTTAATAATACTTCATTCTCAAATGTAATTTTGGTTTCATTACTAAAAAACGGATTGCTTACATCAAATAACTCAGATTTGTAATTAAACGTATAAGGAATTTGTTGCTTTCCCCCACTTTTGAAGAACTGTTTCATCTCAAGTATGCCTACTTCTTCATCATTCAAATACATCGTATATTGATGTTTATTCGCTACCACATGTTTACGAATTACTTTTACATTGTTCTCACTAGAATTCATATATACACTATATTTTGTTTGAACACCAAAGAGACTCAATAATTTATGAAATATATTAACAAAAACAGGTTTATACGTTATTGTCTCGTTACCGTATATAACATTGCTTTGATTCTCAATGATGTATAAAGGGATTTGTACAAAGAACTCACCGTCTTTAAACTTTTTATCGGAATTTATATTAGTTAGAGAATACGTTTTTTGTAGATATTTTCTAAAGAATAAAATACCTAGTATAATGATCGTAATAATTCCCCATAATAGCCAAGTACTCCATAGTGGAACTTTAAATAATTGTGTTTTCCCTATAATCACTAAGAACGTGTTTATTAAATTAAATACTAGGAGTACTAGCCATATTAATGCCTCACGAAACATGGTCATTAACAATTTCTCCTTTATCTAATGAATTATTTCATAATATGTACTACGCAACCTATTTTTTAGTTTTATTTATGGTACGCTTCTCCTCGCATGATCTTAAATGCTCTATACACCTGCTCCAACAGGATGACGCGCATCATTTGGTGAGGAAAAGTCATTTTACTAAACGACAATGCAAAATCACTGCGTCGTAATACAGCCTCATGTAGCCCATGTGAGCCGCCTATGACAAATGTGAAGTCACTTGCGCCCTGCGTCATCCGCTGATCGAGTGTTTGTGCCAAATCTTCAGAACTTAACATGTTACCAGCGATTTCTAATGTGATGACGGTACTCTGCGGTTTGATTTTACTTAAGATGCGCTGTCCCTCTTTTTCTTTCACTTGTTCAATTTCTTTTGCACTCATTGTTTCGGGTGCTTTTTCATCTGGAACTTCGACCACTTCTATTTTGGTGTATGCGCCAAGCCGTTTGGTGTATTCTGCAATGGCGAGTTTCCAATATTTTTCTTTTAATTTTCCTACTGCCAAGATTGTGATTTTCATTTTGCCCTCCTATGTGTATAAACCAAAAGTTATCCACAAGTTATTCAGTTACCCACATATTTATCTCTATTATACCGTTTTTGTATCAAGTTTTCACACAAAAATTTAAAAATAGAGCAATGCATTTGTGAATAAATCTGTTGATATGTGGATAACTTTGTTAGTAACTAGGTTATTAACATGTGGATTGTTTATAACTCGCTCAATTTGTGCACATTTGTGGGGATAACTCCATAAATCCCTGTCTTTTATACACATCTATCTTTGATATGCACAAAAAAAGAGGTCAGACATCTAACTGTCCAAACCTCTTAGTCTATTTATATTTTGCTGAAACTTGTCATTTACAGATTACAGAAATGATGATTTTGTTGGAATTTCATCATCCTTTTTTGAATGCCAATCTGGGCGAGACTCCTAAGGGATCAAACGCAGCCGAAAATCCAATTTGGCTTCATTCAGTTGTGCACCTTCAATCAAGCCAAATTTAGTTGAGGCAAGTCCCTAGGAACGCGAGCCCGAGATAGCTATCAAAAAAGTATATTATGATGTTCTCAACCTACAATGTATAAATCGGTGTAGGGATGGCTTTATCTGTATCACATAGCTTCACTTCATTCACTGTATCGATATCATGCGCCTGCAAGATTTGACCGACACTCATACGGGCCAAGTCTTTCATATTGTTGTCTTGGGATAAGTGAGACAAGTAAATGCGCTTCGTTTGTCCTGTAATGACGTCTGTCATCGCATGAGCTGCATCTTCATTCGACACGTGCCCCATATCACTTAAAATACGTTGTTTCGTCTTCCAAGGATAGCGACACATACGTAACATATCGACGTCGTGATTGCTTTCAAACACAAATGCATCACTGCCACGAATCATCCCTTTCATACGGTCAGACACATAGCCCGTATCGGTAATCATCGTCAGCTTTTTGTAGTCATTATGAAAAATGTAAAACTGCGGGTCGATGGCATCATGAGACACGTTAAATGATTCAACGTCGAAACCTGCAATAGATTTCGTTTCATATGGATTAAATACAAACTTTTGATCTAACGGGATTTTAGAGTCCTTTTTATCAATGCGTGTCCATGTTTTTTCATTCGCATAAACAGGTAAACCGTATTTCCTCGCAAGGACACCTAATCCTTTAATGTGGTCACTATGTTCGTGTGTCACAAGAATACCGCTGAGATCTGAAATTTTCCGGTCGATTTGATCGAAAAGTGCCTCCATCTTTTTACCTGTGAGTCCTACATCGACTAACAAACTACCTTTATCACTTTCTACATATGTCGCATTGCCGGTACTACCGCTTGCGAGTACACTCATTCGTATCAAGAGACCACCCTTTCTATTGTTCAATAATTTGTGGATTGGACGAAATTGCCTCTACATAATACGTATGTGTTCCACTTTGATCTTTCACTTTGATTTCCCAGTTGGCTTGCAAGACTTGAATATTCGTCTCTTTCACCACTGTATAATAACCGAGTCGGATGTTTTCGACTTCTTGGTCACGCTTTAAGTACTGATTGTAATAAAGTGCTTCGATGGCTTTATGGGCACTAATGACTTGTCGCGGTTCATTATTCGCCCCTTTAGACGGAAGGATGTCTTCCATTGCAGACTGCTCATACGATTTGACTGTGTCGTCTTTCACATCAAAGGTCAGTTCTGCACGATTGTTATTCATAATCGGGAAGCCTTTATACGTCTGTTCGTATTTAATTTTGCCATCACTCGTATCATGATATTGATACTCGTCGCCTTTATAGATATTTTGATCGATGTACGGTTTCAAATGCGAAATAGGGTCGAGTTTCACATTGACACTTTCACTCATTTCCTTGTTCAATGTATGCCCATTATTTCGTGCTTCTGCTTTATCGCTTTTTTCCGCTTCATCTTTAAAGTCTTTCGAACGTGCTGTAATGAGCTGCATTTTCACACGGCTCACATCCGGCATATTTTTCGGCAATTTGATATTTTCTTGTTCAAAATTAACCGAATTTTCCTGTTCTGCATCACTAATTTTCGATTTACTAATTTTATCATTATACACAAAGATTAAACAAATGTTAACGAGGAGAAACACGACGATGAACAATGATTTTGCACGTTTCCAGTTCATGTCTCAATCAACTCCCCGTCTTTATATTCGTACCACTCATGATCATATTGAATGTACCAAGTCGGTATAAACTGACTGCCTTCTTGAATTTCAATACTATTTCCTGGCCCTTTAATCGGACTCATGCGATAACCGATGACCATTTGTTGGACTTTCGTAAAATCAACATCACCTTTACTGGCCAATACAGAGCGGACATCTTCCAAATCAGGCAACGATTCAGGCTTTTCACCGTTATCAATCGTCACATTCGTTTTTAATAATCCTCGACTGTATTCATATAAGCCACGTTCGCCCCACAATACACGAATTTCGTTTAACTGGTTCGGATAAAAGATAGGGCGTCCATTGAGAAACATTTGATAAATAATTTGACCTTGATCACTGTCCGCACTGAATAAGCGAAAATCATCCGTAAAGCCACCATGTTTATTAATAAAATCAAACGCACGTGGCAAGTTGACGTTCATATTACGTGTACTTCGCTCATCTTCTGATAAATTAGTATAATCGTACGTTTCACGGTTCGCATTGTAGTTCACGACGCCAGTATTGTTATTGTACGTCGTGTTCCCACTATTGGTTGTACGCACAATCGGCGTATTATCGAACAAAATCGCGTTCAAATCTTCTACATTAATACGATTAAAAATAGTTCGATACGCTTTTAAGTTTTTCGGCGCTTTCAACGCATACATGTATGTTGCTTTATTGATTGTACTACGGTTTGTCACGACATCTGAGTACGGTTCCAAGTCCGCTTTCATCTTCTGAATACGCTGTTGCACATATTTCGTATTCAAATTCGTTTCTAACTTAATCGCACGTTGATGATTCGCCTGCATGGCATAGATCACCACATGTTGTGAATCATCGACATCTAAAATCAGTCGGTTAAACTTAAAGTTTGTAGGTACTTTCGCTGGTATTTCAATAACTTCATTCAAGTACATCGACAGCGGGATGTCTGACGGGTAGTCTAATACGACGAAATGCTCGCTCAAATCACGCAATAACACGACATCGTCATTTTGAATATCCTCTACTTCAATAATGCGGTGTTTTTGAAAAACGGTCATCAGCGCATTCACATCTTTGTTCGCAGGCATCCCTTTAATATCATCTTTTTCGATATGCACGAGCTGCAGAGGCGTCACCACTTGGCTAAACGCTTTATCGTACCGCGTCCCAATTGCCTCTGTCGCATCTTTCGTATGCACATTGTCCGCATCAGTTAAGTCCGGCGAAAAATTCCAAATCATCACCGTCAACACAATACTCGATAGGACAAGGATGGCTAACACAATTGACTTAATCAATTCTCTAGTTCGCATCCCAATCACCTTCCTCAATTTTCTCACAAGGTAATGTGATGAAAATGGATGTGCCTTGTCCTTCTACACTATTGGCCCAAATACGACCGTTATGCGCTTCGACAATTTCTTTAGAGATTGCAAGACCAAGTCCTGTTCCCCCCATCTTTCTCGTACGTGCTTTATCAACACGGAAAAAGCGGTCGAAAATCTTATCTACTTTATTAATCGGAATCCCAATCCCATTATCTTTAATACGAATCGTCAAACGACTGTGGACGGGATTATGTTTCACGTGGAACTCGACACGTTTCTCACCGCGCGAATATTTCATCGCATTCGTAATGACGTTGTCGAACACTTGTGTCATCTTATCCGGATCCACTTCAGTAAATATCGTCTCTCTCGGAATATCACGCACAAACGTCGTATCTTTCGCAGCCATTTCATGTCGATTAATAATTTTGTTGATGAACATATTAAAGTCGACAATCTCTTTCGTAATCGTTTCCGTTTCATTATCCATTTTAGACAGATGTAACAAGTCATTCACCAAACGAATCATTCTCTCTGTCTCTTCACGCGTCACGGATAAAAATTGAGGGGCAATCGATTCATCACGCCATGCGCCCTCTTCCAACGCCTCGATATAACTATTCATAGACGTTAACGGTGTCCGTAACTCGTGCGAAACATTCGCCACAAATTCACGACGTTCTCGTTCAATTTGTTGTTGCTCTGTAACGTCATGCAACACTGCAATATAACCCGTCACGAAGCCAGTATCTTGCACAATTGTACTAAAGTTTACACGTGCAATAATACCTTCTTCTTCATTAATATCTAATAACACACTATCGTTATTTTCGTTTAATTCTTCAAGTGAAAACTCATCTTGTAAATTCAAAACATCAAAAATAAAGTGACCGGAGACTTCCTCTTTAGACTTCCCTAGCATTTTCAGCGCCATATCGTTAATAATACGTACGCGGCCACGTCTATCTGTCGCGATAACCCCGTCACTCATATGTGTAATCACTGAATCCAGACGACGCTTCTCACTCTCAGTATTCGCCTGTGCTTCTTGAACACGTTTAGACAAGTTGTTAAATGCAAGCGCCAACTCACCGATTTCGTCATTACCATAAATTTTCACACGTTGCGTATAATTCCCTTTAGACATCTCAACTGTCTGATTTCGCATGTCTGTAATCGGCTTCGTAATCGTACGCGCAATAAAGAAACCAAGAATCACTGTAATAATGAGCGAAATACCTGTACCCACGATGAAAATTTGATTGATATTGCTTAACTGGTCATACACTTGGTTAATATTAGACTCAATGTAAATATCACCAATCATGCCATCGCCTGTCACAACCGGCATATTTTTAACCCATACACGCTGCTTACCTTCACCGTAATCTTTCAGCACCGTATCTGAATTTTCTTGCCCAAGTGACAGTGCCTTTTGAATTGAGCTGTCATTCGCTTTTTGGTTAATAATTGTACGATTCGACTGTTTCGATGTCGCAATAATAATTTGATCTTTATCAATAAAACGAATTTCAATCATTTCATTACGATTGGCATATTCATTGAGTAAATTTTGGATATCTTTTTGCGTATTACCAGAATCACTGCCGTCTGCATATATTTTTTCAATACCGAGTTCGATTTGTTTTGCATTTTGAGAAATGTTTGTCTTAAACGTCTCGGTCATTTCTTTTTCAAGGCTATTCGTAAAGTACAGCCCAATAATTTGCATACCAATAATAATCAACAGGACATAGACAATAACAAGTTTCGTGTGAAGGGATTGAAATTGTTTTAACCACTTCATATTTGCCATCCTCTAATCATGTTGTTGCAAGAAATATCCAACACCACGACGCGTCACAATATAGTCTGGATGAGAAGGATCATCTTCAATTTTTTCACGTAAACGGCGAATCGTTACATCTACAGTACGCACATCACCGAAATAATCATAACCCCATACCGTTTGGAGTAAATGTTCACGCGTCATCACTTGTCCCATATGTTTTGATAAATAATGGAACAACTCAAATTCACGGTGCGTCAAATCAATGTCTTCACCGCGTTTTTTAATAGAATAGGCATCTGGATAAATCACAATATCTTTAATCGTAATTTCGTTTGTCTGCATATGATTTTCTTGACTTGGTTGCGTATAATGACGGCGTAAATTAGCCTTCACACGTGCAATGAGTTCACGCGTACTAAATGGTTTTGTCACATAGTCATCTGCGCCAAGCTCAAGACCGAGTACCTTATCAATCTCTGAATCTTTAGCCGTTAACATAATAATTGGCATTTCGAATTTTTTACGCACTTCACGGCACACTTCCATACCGTCTTGGCCAGGCAACATAATGTCGAGTAACACGATGTCAGGTTCTTTTTCATAGATTAAGTCGACCGCATCGTTGCCATCATATGCGACAAATACTTCATAACCTTCTTTTTTCAAATTAAATTCTAATATATCCGCAATTGGTTTTTCATCATCGACTACGACTACTTTTCTTGCCATAAAAATGACCCCATTTCTTAATAAGTACATGATATCGGTTGCTAACTGGCATAATCCTATACCTTATAATGTATCACTAAAATAAAGTGAATTCTATCTATTTAACTATTTTTCGTTTGTATGATAGGGCACAACATCAATGTATTTCGTTTATGCATCCAGCTTTTTATTGACATTGAGATAGACACTCATCAATATACCTACGAGAACTATTGATTGTATAATGATTGAAGTTACGAATAGCGTATCGTTGTCTACAATAATGAATACGATATCCGCGATACATAATATGATTGAAAATAAAGTTGTATATCCAGAAATCACCTTCATTTGACGCGCAAAAGCGACTTGAGCGATTTCCCAATTTTTTTGATTTTTCATCGATTTTCTTGTCCGAAATCCAATGAAATGATTGATTTCTTGAGGTGGGTGATGTTGGAAAACATGGGCTAATAAAAATAAAAACAAACTACTCGAAAACAGTATCATTCGCAATATCTCCTCCTTATTTCATTTGTACCATAGTCACAGTTAAACAGCTAGTCAGGATACGCATAAGGGGACTCCGTTCGAGTAGGATAAGGATATGGAGGTGGGCGATTTCTAAAAATTATAAAAGAACGCAAAAATCCCCTTACATGTCACATATGCAACACATAAGGGGTTGATTCAAACTAGTGCTTACCACCAGAAACAAAGATTGAAAGTAACAATTTAATGAATTCGATAATAGTTTTAACCATTAAAAACACCTCCTCTATACACTTTCAGTATATGCCTGATAATGATAAAAAGAGGAATTTTGCCTAAATTATGATGAACACTGCGTAGTTGTCATAACAACGTATAACAGTCATCAGTTAGGCAAGCCTAACTGTCTTAAAAACCAAAAAAAGTGCTCACCCTATTGGATGAGCACGATAGCGGTCCCGACGGGAATCGAACCCGCGATCTCCTGCGTGACAGGCAGGCGTGTTAAACCGCTCCACTACGGGACCATATCATGGTGACTCCTACGGGACTCGAACCCGTGTTACCGCCGTGAAAGGGCGGTGTCTTAACCGCTTGACCAAGGAGCCTTTCTTAAACACAAGATTGATTATAGCATCACCGAATCGGGTTGACAAGATTTTTTTCGGATTTTTTTGTATAATTTTTCATATAATGTTGTTTAGGGGGTCATTTATGGAAATTCAAGCAGAATCGAGCGTCGCTTACATAAAAGAAAAACCTAAAAAGCCACGTCAATTTATCAAAAGATTTTTCTTTATTACGTTAGGCGCAGTGTTGATGGGAGCAGCACTAGAGCTTTTCTTAGTACCGAATCAATTACTCGATGGAGGCATTGTAGGTATTTCAATTATCCTTTCCCATTTACTCGGATTCAAACTAGGGGTGTTCATCTTTATACTTAATTTACCTTTCTTCTTTTTAGGTTATAAACAAATTGGTAAAACTTTTGCAATCTCTACTTTGTATGCCATCTCTATCTTATCCGTTACTACAATTGTTTTACATCCTATCGATCCAGTGATTAGCGATAAATTTTTAGTTACAATTTTTGGCGGTGCTGTCCTAGGTATCGGTGTAGGAATTGTGTTACGTTATGGGGGTTCATTAGACGGCACAGAAATTTTATCCATTCTCGTTCACTCTAAGTTACCTTTTTCAGTGGGTGAAATCGTGATGTTTATTAATTTCTTCATCTTTGGCGTTGCCGGCTTTGTCTTCACATGGGAAAGTGCATTGTTTAGTGTTGTCGCCTATTTTATCGCTTCTAAAATGATTGATACCGTACTTCTAGGTTTTGATGAGTCGAAAGCGGTATGGGTGATTAGTGATGCTTATAAAGATATTGGAGAAGCCATTAATTCTCGGCTCGGTCGTGGCGTAACGTATTTAAAAGGTGAAGGCGCCTATACTGGAGAAGATAAGCGTGTCATTTTCTGTGTCATCACACGTCTTGAAGAAGCAAAATTGAAAGATATCGTTATGGAAATTGACGAAAAGGCATTCTTATCTATCGGTAATGTCTCAGAAGTCCGTGGCGGAAACCATCGTAAAAAAGATATTCATTAATGGTTTCATCGCCATACATCTTTTAGAGATTCATATAGATACGCAAAAAAACGCAAGCCGAAAATGGTCGATAAATGTTTTAAAACAGCATAGTTAATAAAAAAGACCGCCTCATGATGGGCAGTCTTTTTTATTATAGGTTAGTCTTACCGAAGTGTTGCCGGAAGACTTCCCTACATCTATTTAATTACCATAATTGCTCTACAACATTCGTTTGATTACGGTCTGGACCTACTGAGAAGATCGAAATGTGTACGTTACACAATTCAGAAATACGTTCTAAGTAGCGACGTGCATTGTCTGGTAATTCATCCATTGTACGTACGCCTGTAATATCTTCTGTCCATCCTGGTAATGTTTCAAAAATAGGCTCACAACGTTTTAAATCGTTTAAGTTTGCTGGGTATTCAGTGATTTCTTTACCATCTAACTCATAAGCTGTACAGATTTTCACTTCATCTAATCCTGTTAACACGTCGATAGAGTTGATAGATAAGTCTGTAATCCCACTTACACGACGAGAGTGACGTAACACAACTGAGTCAAACCAGCCGACACGACGCGGACGACCTGTTGTTGTACCGTATTCACGCCCTACTTCACGGATATGATGACCTTTTTCGTCAAATAACTCTGTTGGGAATGGGCCATCGCCTACACGTGATGTATATGCTTTACAAACACCTACAACTTTTGAAACGTTTGTTGGTCCTACACCCGCACCTACAGTCACGTTACCTGCAACAGGATTACTTGATGTGACGAATGGGTATGTCCCATGGTCGATATCTAACATCACACCTTGTGCACCTTCAAATAACACACGTTCGTCTGCTACAAATGCATCGTCTAACACTTTCGCAGTATCTGTTACGTATGGTGCAAGACGTTGACCTGCTGCATAGTATGTTTCAAAAATTTCATCAAATGATGGTGCAGCTTGTTTAAACATACCTTGGAAGTAATCATTTTTATATTCTAAATTTTCTTTTAAGCGTTGTTCGAAAACTTCTTTGTCTAATAAATCTGCTACACGAATACCAATTCTTTGTGCTTTATCTACGTATGCTGGGCCAATACCTTTTTTCGTCGTACCAATTTTGTTATCGCCACGACGCGCTTCTTCAAGTTCATCTTGTTGAATATGATAAGGTAGGATGACGTGTGCGCGGTTTGAGATGCGTAAGTTATCTGTTGCAATACCTCTTTCATTTAAACCGTCTAATTCTTTAAGTAATGCAACTGGATCGATTACGACACCATTGCCGATAACAGCAAGCTTGTCTTTATAAAAAATACCAGATGGCACTAAATGCAATTTATAAGTTTCACCGTCAAATTTGATTGTATGTCCTGCATTGTTACCGCCAGAAAAACGTGTAATCACATCTGCTTGTTCCGCTAAAAAGTCTGTAATTTTACCTTTACCTTCGTCTCCCCATTGTGTCCCAACTACTACGATTGATGACATAAGAGCACCTCCAAGTTTTCTCAATTAACCAAACTGTATTCTACCAGTATCATACCATGAATGCAAATCAAAAAACGAACATTAAAAATTGGATTGCGTGTTACCTCATTCGAGCTTCTCCAAAATAGCCAAACCCTTACAACCACGTGTCATACAAGTATTATGAAGTAATTCCACTTGTGCACCAAATCCTAACTTAGTTCAAATTTAAGAAGTTAATCCAAAGTAAAAACCGTACATTAAATATATAGTTAAATTCAACATACGGGTTTTAGCTTCAAAATAATTTTTCTTTTTTTGTTATTCCATGCAATATCACAAATAAAACGGCTGATGCTTCATGACACCAACCGCTCAATTGATATCGTATTACCCCATATCCGCATGTGCATAATCGATATCTGTAAATTTATTATATTGTTTCATAAAGTGCAGCTTCACTGTACCAGTCGGGCCGTTACGTTGCTTTGCGATAATGATTTCAATTTCACCATTTTCATCATTTGTTTGCGGTTCGAATCCACCATCATCGTCATCATCTTCCCCATCGCCACGGTTATAATAATCATCACGATATAAGAATGCAACGATATCGGCATCTTGCTCAATCGAACCCGACTCACGAATATCACTCATCATTGGACGTTTATCTTGTCGTTGTTCAACCCCACGTGATAACTGACTTAACGCAATCACTGGGCACTCTAACTCACGGGCAATCGCTTTAAGCATACGTGAAATCTCTGATACTTCTTGCTGACGGTTATCCGATGCACGTGAACCACTGCCTTGAATCAATTGTAAGTAGTCAATGACAATCATATCGAGTCCATGTTCCTGCTTTAAACGACGACATTTCGAACGAATATCCGTGATACGCACACCCGGTGTATCATCAATAAAAATTTTCGTCCGCGATAGTTTACCGACTGCGACTGTAAATCGATTCCAGTCTTCCTCAGTCATTGTCCCCGTACGTAAACGGTTCGAATCGACATTGCCCGAACTACAAATCATACGTGTCGCCAATTGGTCTGCACCCATCTCTAATGAGAAAATACCAACCGTATATTGGTCCTCATGTGTCGCTACTTTTTGTGCAATATTAAGAGCGAAGGCAGTCTTACCTACAGAAGGTCGCGCCGCTAAAATAATCAAATCATTACGGTTAAAACCTGCCGTCATCTGGTCTAAATCACGGTAACCTGTTGGAATCCCTGGCGTTTGACCACTATTTTGATCCAATTGTTCCGCATTATCATAAACTTGCCCTAATACATCACGAATATCTTTAAAGCCATCACTTTCACGTGTAGAAGACAACTCCAAAATACGACGTTCTGCATCGTTCAGCACGGTATCTAAATCTAATTCATCATTATAGCCGTCATTCGCAATACTATCCGCAGTGTGAATCAACTTACGTTTGACTGCATTTTTGAACACCACGTCTGTGTAGTATTGAATATTTCTCGTTGTCGGTACATTTGATGTAATTTCAGCAAGATATTGAGGGCCTCCCGCTTCATTCACGACCCCTTCTTGTGTGAGTCGATCCAAAACCGTCACGATATCAATATCTTTGCCATCTTCATTCAGGTCCATCATCGCACGGAAAATATGTTGATGCGCACCACGATAAAATGATTCTGGCAACAATATTTCTTGCGTGGACGACATCAATTCTGGGTCGAGAAAAATCGCTCCCAGTACAGATTGTTCCGCCTCATGACTGTGTGGCATTCGATTATGTTCATACATTTCATCCATGCCGATGACCTCCTCAATTTCATGACATATACTTAACATATTCTATAATAACCTAAACTGAATCACAATACACGATTAAGCATGTTCACAAACGCGAGGGCATATTTAGCAATCAAAGCATTACACCTCACACCAGTGTATGTACACCGCTTCACTCACTCGTATTTGTATGAAAAAAGCCGGTGACCTCTGCACCAGCTTTCTTCACAATCCTATCATTATTGCTCTACAGTATGCACACGAATCGTACCTTCAACCTCTTTATGCAGTTTCACAGGCACATTCGTATAACCTAACGCGTGAATACCGTGTGGCAATTCCATTTTACGTTTATCAATCTTAATATCATGTTGCGCTTTCAATGCTTCAGCAATTTGCTTTGTACTAATAGAACCGAACAATTTGCCACCTTCACCAGATTTTGCCTTCACTTCAACTTCAAGCTCTGCTAAACGTTCTTTCAACGCCTTCGCATCTTCAAGCTCTTGTTGTTTGTCTTTTTCAATACGTTTATTTTTTTGTTCTAATTGCTTCAAGTTACCTGGTGTTGCTTCAACGGCATAACCATTTTTGATTAAGAAGTTGTTCGCATAACCGACTGGTACTTCTTTAATTTCACCTTGTTTTCCTTTACCTTTAACATCTTGTGTAAAAATCACTTTCATGATTCGTCACTCCTATCCAATTGTTCATTAATCGCTTGTTGTAATTTTTCGATAGCCGCTTCAACAGTTACGCCCTCAAGTTGTGTTGCAGCGTTTGTAAGATGACCGCCACCACCCAATGCTTCCATCGTGAGCTGTACGTTGAATTCACCAAGTGAGCGGGCAGACATACCGACGAGATTTTCTTCGCGACGTGCGACAACATAAGCTGCTTCAACACCATCGAGACTCAACAATTCATCGGCTGCTTGGGCCACGGTAACAGGATGATAGATTTTGTCATCTGGACCATGTGCAATAGCGATACCGTTTTCTTGTAATTTCACCGTACGAATGAGCTCTGAACGGTTAATATATGTCTCAATATCATCTTTCAAGAAGTGTTGGGTCAATATCGTATCTGCACCATGCGCACGGAGATAACTTGCTGCATCAAATGTACGCGAGCCGGTACGCAATGTAAAGTTACGGGTATCGACAATAATACCTGCATACATCACAGTCGATTCTAGGCGTGTTAAGCGTTGTTCAGTCGGTTGATACTCAAGTAGCTCTGTCACGAGTTCTGCGGTAGAGCTTGCATATGGCTCCATGTAGACAAGTAACGGACTTGAGATAAAGCTTTCGCCACGACGGTGATGATCAATGACCACTTTACGATTCGCTTTATTTAAAATGTTTTCGTCAATCACCATTTCCGGTTTATGCGTATCGACCACGACAAGTGTTGTACGCGATGTCATCATATTCCATGCATCATCAGACGTTACGAAGCGCTCTTTCAACTCAGGCTTTTCATCGATTTCATCCATCACACGACGTAATGTAGGATCGATATCAGATTCATTTAACACGATATAAGCTTCCAAGTTATTCATCATCGCAAATCGTGTCACACCAATCGCTGCACCAATCGCATCTAAGTCCGGGCGCTTATGCCCCATGACAATCACTTTGTCGCCTTCTAACAAAATGTCTTTCAACGCGTGGGAAATAACGCGCGCTCTCACACGTGTCCGTTTTTCCATTGGGTCAGTCTTACCGCCATAGAAACGCACATTACCATTCATATTTTTAATGGCTACTTGGTCACCACCACGACCTAACGCGAGGTCCAGACCGGATTGTGACAATTCACCTAAGTCAATTAAGTTTTCTGAGCCTTCACCGACACCGATACTTAAAGTCAGCTGTGCACGGTAACCGACACTTTTTTCACGAAGCTGGCTTAAAATATCAAACTTTGTCTCTTCTAATTCACGTAAAATACGACGGTTCAAGTACGCGATAAATTGATCTGAACTGTAGCGCTTAAAATAAACATTATGTTCTTGCGCCCAACGACTAATGACACGTGTCACCATCGAGTTGATTTCAGAACGTTGTGTATCGTTCATATTTTGCGTAATTTCATCATAGTTATCTAAAAAAAGTGTCGCAATAATTGGTTGTTGATCATCATACGCTTGTTGAATACTCGCTTCTTCCGTAATGTCTAAGAAATATAAAATATGTTCTTTCTCTGAATAGCGGACGCGATAAGCATAAGCACCATCTTCTATTTCAATTTCTTTCGCTTTTTCGAGTTGCTTTAAAATATTCGGATACACTTCATTGATTGGATCTGAAATGACATTCCTTTCGATACGTTCTGACATGAAAGGATTGACCCATTCAATTTGGTCGTTGTCATCTAACACAATCAGACCTAATGGCATCGTTTTGACTGCACGATCACTGCCGACTGATATCTTGCCACTCAAATCATCTAAATAACGATCTAAATAACGATAGAACCGTCTAAAAATAAAGAGACTGATAATGAGCATGACAAATAACAGAATAGCAGCGATAAACGCAAGCCATTGATTAAAGAAAAAGGATAGACCTACAATGATGATTGCTGTCACGGTAATCACTAAAAAAGGCACGACCAACGCTTTCTTCATTGAATGACGATTCATCTTGTCACCTCTTATCGTTTTTTATCATACGTTTTAAATTCAATCCAAGGTCGAGTAAACCAATCAGGCGTGTCATTGGATAAAAAATCACACCGATAATGACTAAAAGCACTTTTAAAACATTAGGCATTCGTTTAATAGATGCAAAGAAATGAATAAAACTTAAACCTTGAACGACTAATAAGAAACCTAAAACGATTTGGAAATTAATGCCAATGCTGTTCGGTGTAGTGGCAGGTTGTGTTGTAATCGTTGTTAATAATGCTAATGCATACAAAATGAAAACCGAACGCTTCATTTGCCAGAAATAAAGTGGACGGAATACAGGTGTTGCCACTTTAAATTTACGCAAAATCGGGAAAATCACGAGTAATGTGATGATAGCGTAGATTGCGATAGCGACTACAATCATCCCTGGCAGTTGTATCGCAAGTTGTTGAATTGAACTATTTAAAATATCTTGTGCTTGTTGATCTAAATTCTCTAACTCAGCAGCTTGATGCACTAATGTACGGTACGGTTGTAACAGGTCATCTGCATACGGGAGTTTTTTCAAAGTTTGTAAAATCATCATCGCACTTAATGTTAAAATGCTTGCCACAAATGTGACTAAATATAGGATGCGCTCTTTAGAGGCACGTTGAATTAATAACTGACTGATGAGCATACTTAAAACTAAAATAATGATTAAGAATGTCATCACAAAAACGTTCCCTGTCAGCGTCGATAGGATAATCGCGACCAGTGCGACTAAGCCAAATGAATGTTTAGATTGATACCATAGAACGATACCTGGGATTAAACTAAAGCATGCCAAAATGACAGCTAAGCCAGGCATTACATGTATAACTAAAGTCACCACTAACAAGGCTACAATGCTGATTAGGGTTGCTTTAGGATTTATTTTCGAAAACAAAGACGCCACTTCCAAACTATTATAGTCTATAAATTCTATTTTACAGGCTTTGTAATACGAATACAATTTGCGCTACAATATCTCACGCGTCTTACAATTGGATTACAAAACTTCACATTGCTCGAACACAACAGAAAAGCTATATTTTAGCTATTATCCCTAAAATATAGCTTCTTGTCTAGTATTCTTAGTTGACGCAATTATAACAAAAATGTAACGTTTTCGTCTAAAGTTAGCGTCTAAATCGTGAAACTTTTAGAAAATGATAAAGATACGGCGCCCAATCGTTAAAATTCAATAAAAATCCATCATGCCCCACATTATCCGGCACGAAAAAATGACGATGATATTTAAAATATGTACCGAGTTGTGCCACTTGATCATCTGGATACAATAAGTCATCTGTAAAACCGAGTGTCAGCACTTTAGTGTCTAATGATCGAAACACTTTTACGACGTCATCGCGGCCATGATGAATGTCATGACTATCTAATACATCGAGCAGTGTCAAATAACATTGTAAGTCAAATTGTTCTTTAAATTTATCACCTTGATGCTTTTGATATAATACCACTTCATCAGGTGTGAAGCGGGCGTCATAACTTTTAGAGGAGCGATACGTTAAAAAGCCAAGTTGCCGTGCGATACTCAAACCTTCATCCCCTGCTAAATGAATCGCTTGTCTCGCAATTTCGTTAAATGCACGACTATAGGAAGACGTTTTTTCAGTTGCAGCTAAAATGACGGCTTTTTTCACTTCGAATTTTTGGTTATACAAAAGCTCCATAACTTGCATGCCACCTAAAGAACCACCGATGAGGATATCAATTTTTTGATGACCTAACGCTTCAATCCCTTTTTCAAGCGCGCGTACAATATCTCGCATCGTCAATTTTTCTGGAAAGTTTGAATCTGTTAAACGTGAACTAGAACCAAATGGACTACCAATCACATTAAATGTCAAAAACTGATAATCGTGAACGGGCATATAACCCCCATCAATAATTTCACGCCACCATCCGGGATGATCTTCTGTCCCATATGTAAGATGATTGCCTGTTAATGCGTGACATACCACAACAAGTGGCTGTCCAGGATAACCAACATACTCGTATCGCAGTTTCAAATTTTCAATCGTTTCGCCTGATTCCGTCGTAAATGCACCTAATGCTAATGTATCCACTTGATAATTCATCATTTTAGCCTGCCCTCCCTCTTAAAATAAAAAAGTTGTATAACCTTTGACGGCCATACAACGTGAGTAAGTCAATTTTTAAATGAACTTATCATCCACATGACGTGGTTGGTTGTAGCACCGTACTTAATGGTATAAGTGGTTGCTGAAGCGTCACTGGGCCAAATCCCTCGACTTCTCTTAATAAGCTTATTTTAATTAATGATATGCGTTATATTTCATCATACAGTAAACAAGTCATGCATGCAAATAATTGTTAGAATAATCCGATAACTCTTAATATCGCCACACTGAGCATGCCTATAATAACTGTTATCGTTAAACTTCTCGTCCATAATGCGATGATGAGCGTCGGAATGAGTGCGAGTATGAAGTTCCAATTCAATGTATACCCCATGACACCCTCTTGTTGTTGAATCAATCCGTCGACAACTAATGCAGTGAATAACGTAATCGGAATAAATGTCAGCCACTTCAACACTTTTTCAGAAAGTTCCATACGCGAAATCATCACAAAAGGTGTGATTCGAATGAGTAACGTCCCAAGTCCTGCTAAAAATATTGTCCAAAATACGTACATGCTCATCGGTCCATCACCATCCCTATCGTTGCACTTAAAGTAGAAGCTAATAAAATCGCTAAATATGAAGGCATGAATAGACTTAATAGCAACATCATGACAATCACAATGACAACTAAATAAAGATACACACGCAATTTCGTTTTTGTAATACCCTCAAATTGCGAAATCGCTAAAAAGATGAACATTGCTGTAATCGCATAGTCTAAGCCAAACACTTCTGGGTGTCGGAAGAAATCACCTAACAATGCGCCAAGTACTGTAATCAGCGCCCAAAATGAATACGCTAAAATATTTAAGCCATACATCCACTGATATGTAATCGTATGCCCTTTTGAATAAGGCGTAATCGCTACAGCAAATGTCTCATCTGTTAGTAATGAGCCTACCCCTACCCTATGTATCAAATGATCATGTTTAAAATTTGGTGCTAATGTCATACTCAATAAAAACATACGACTATTGACAATCATCGCTGTAAGTACAATGATCCAAATCGGAGTCTGTACAGCAATTAGAGCAATAATAATAAATTGCGCTGCACCTGCATAAACGAGTAAAGACAATAATAGAATTTCTAATATATTAAAACCTGATGCTACACTCACAATCCCAAACGAAAAGCCTACCCCAGCATACCCTAGTACCGTTGGGAGACAATCTTGGATGCCTTGTTTAAATGTAGTATAAGACATTGAGATTCACCCCCTTGAAAATTATTCTTATTATAGTACAAGAGATGATATTAAGCTATCAGGTCAGTCTTACCTCAAGCATCCCGAAGTCTAACCTACCGTGTAAAAACACTGTCATATCAGCCCTATTTTTGTTTTTAGAATATTAAAACAACAGGTGTGGAGGTGTGTCTTATTTTATTGTTTTTATCACTTTTTACCCTCCCCTACCCTCTTGGAATAATAAAAATTCCGCAGTCTGAACTTGAATCATCCAAACTACGGAATTGATTTTACATCTTCATCGATAAAACTGAGAACCAAGTTTTATTGTCTAATTACAGTGGTTTAATGACTGTTTGACCACCCATGAATGGGACTAACGCTTCAGGCACAGTAATTGTACCGTCTTCGTTTTGATAATTTTCTACAATTGCCGCGAATGTACGACCTACTGCCAAACCAGAACCGTTTAATGTATGTGCATATTCCGGCTTAGCATCTTTATCACGTTTGAAACGGATGTTTGCACGGCGCGCTTGGAAGTCAACACAGTTTGAACATGAGCTGATTTCTTTATAGTCATTGTAACTTGGTAACCATACTTCTAAGTCATAAGTTTTACTTGCACCGAAACCAATATCGCCTGTACATAAAATCACGCGACGGTATGGTAAGTTCAATGCCTCAAGAATCGCTTCTGCATTTGATGTCATTTCTTCTAAAGCATCCCAAGAGTCTTCAGGTTTTTCGATACGTACCATTTCAACCTTATTGAATTGGTGAAGACGAATTAAGCCTCGTGTATCACGGCCCGCTGATCCCGCTTCACTTCTGAAACATGCTGATTGACCTGTAAACTTAGCAGGTAAGACGCCCGGCTGTACAATTTCGTCTCTGTAGTAGTTTGTTAAAGGCACTTCTGCAGTTGGAATTGTGTATAAACCTTCTTTTTCTACTTTAAATAAGTCTTCTTCAAATTTAGGCAATTGACCTGTACCGTACATCGCTTTTGCATTGACTAATTGAGGGACCATCATTTCGCGGTAACCGTGTTGTGTCGTATGCATCGTAATCATAAAGTTCATTAAAGCACGTTCTAATTTAGCACCATCATTTGTTAAATAAACAAAGCGCGCGCCAGAAACACGTGCAGCACGGTCAAAGTCTGCCATTTCTAATGATTCTACTAAATCCCAGTGTGCTTTTGCTTCAAAGTCGAACTCACGTGGTGTACCCCATCTTTTAAGTTCTACGTTATCAGAATCATCTTCACCTTCAGGCACATCATCGTGAATCAAGTTTGGAATACGTGATAAAATATCATTTAATTTCGTGTCCGCTTCTTTTAATTGCGCATCAATATTTTTAATTTTTTCGCCTACTTCACGTTGCGCTTTAATCGCATCATCCGCATTTTCTTTATTACGTTTCTTTTCAGCAATTTGTTGAGATGCTTTGTTACGTTCTGCTTTTAACTCTTCAGTTTGTTGTATGTAATCACGGCGTTGTTGGTCTAACGTTAATACTTCATCTACAACTGCAGGATCCATTTGACGTAACGCGATTTTCTCCTTAACTCTCTCTGGTTCATTTCTGAATAATTTAATGTCTAACATAAGTCGACTTCCTTTCATAAAATAGATTAAAATTTAAGGAGGATGACTCAAAATAAAAAACCACATCCCTCACACAAGGGACGTGGTTTGACGTGTTGCCACCCTATTTAACAGACAGAATACGCCTGCACTCTCACAAAAGTTAACGGTTTCACCCGAATTGTTTTCAAATGTGGGTAGATTTCGTATAGGTCTGTACATTTGTTTTCACCAACCACAAACTCTCTAATTCCATATCTATACTACTTAATCCACAAACAATTATTGATTTCAATTTCACATTTAATATAACAAAGAAATTTTCGATTAGCAAGCTTATTTCTGATACGCCAGATTTTTTAAATATTTAGCCACATTTTCTATATCTTGATGAAAAGGTCTATCTTCTTGAATCGATGGCACCACTTTGCGCAATGCTTCGTACTGTTCACGTGTTTTTGGCGACAATTGCTCAATACCTCTTATTTCAACCGCTTGTGAAGCTATAATCGCTTCTATCGCAATGACGCGACGTGTATTTTCTAAAATTTGATAGCCATGACGTGACGCAATCGTTCCCATTGAGACGTGATCTTCTTGATTGGCTGACGACGGAATCGAATCGACACTTGCCGGATGCGCTAATGTTTTATTTTCTGATACAAGACTCGCTGCCGCATATTGCATAATCATGGCACCACTTTGTAAGCCGGGCTCAGGACTTAAAAAGGCAGGGAGACCGCCATTTAATTGCGGATTGACTAAACGTTCAAGACGACGTTCAGCCACGTTTGCCAACTCACTTGTCCCGAGTTTTAAGAAATCTAATGCGAATGCGACCGGTTGCCCGTGGAAGTTACCGCCAGAAATGACTAACGTTTCATCCCCTTCGTTAAAAATAAGTGGATTATCATTTGCTGCGTTCATTTCAAATTCTAACTTTTCACGAACGTAATTAAACACTTGGAAGCTAGCACCATGAATTTGCGGAATACAACGTAATGTGTATGGATCTTGTACACGCATTTCACCTTGTCGCGTCGTGAGTTTGGAACCAGCAAGCCAGTCTGACATCCGTCTCGCAACAGCCGTTTGTTCTTCAAAATTTCGTACTTGATGGACCGCTTCATGATAGGCATCTGTAATACCATGTAACGCTTGATGTGTTAATGCCGCAATCCATTCTGCTTGATAGGCTAAATTTTCAGTTTCTATCCATGTCATAACTCCTTGCGCTGTCATCGCTTGTGTACCATTAATCAGTGCTAATCCTTCTTTCGCTTGTAACGTTAAAGGCTGTCGATTCAACTGTTTTAAGACGTCCGAGCTGTCTAAAACTTCCCCTTGATACTCGACTTTTCCTTCACCAATTAACGCTAACGCAAGGTGTGAAAGTGGGGCTAAATCACCCGAAGCACCGAGAGACCCTTGTTGTGGAATGACAGGAATGATACGCTGATTGATAAAAAATACCAATTGATCCACTAAGTCCATCGTCACGCCTGAATGACCTTTCAACAAAGTGTTTAAACGTAAAATCATCATCACTAGCGAAACATGTGTTGCAAAAGGGTCACCTATACCACACGCATGTGAACGAATTAAATTGACTTGTAATTGATTATACTTCTGCTGATCAATCAGCACATCACTAAACAAACCAAATCCTGTCGTAATACCATATACGGTCTCTTTATTCGCAATGATCCGTTCTACTATGGCCCTACTTCTTTCTACGCGTGCTATGGCTTCCTCAGTCACTTCCACCTTATCATCGTGTGCTAAAAACTGACGTATCGCTTCAATGGTCAACTGTTCTCCTGATAAACGTAATGTCATTGTTATCCTCCCATCCCTAATTACACGAAAAACACGTGATACTCAAAATACCTATTTCTTTCAAGTATAGTGTCAGGAAAGCGTTTTCACAACACTTTGGTCAAAACTCGTAATATGGTATCAGATTAATCTTTTAACGCATTAAACGAGTTCATTTAAATAAAGATACTTTTTCAAAAAAATAAAAGTGTTACGAAATGGGGGAGCATGCACAGCTGCCCACTTTTGCATAGGGCTATTAAAAATGGTCGACGTGAAACCTTTGAATTGCTATTGACGAACAGACGAACCAGGTATAATATATCTTGTTGTAATAATGGAAATTCCAGATAGGAGGTCTCAAACGTGAAAACATTGTCAGCTGTTCACATTCCTAAACGTAAGGATGACACACATAAAGGTGACTACGGGCGTATTCTGTTAATTGGTGGCAATGCCAATCTAGGTGGCGCAATCATGTTAGCTGCACGCGCTTGTGTTTATAGCGGAAGTGGCTTGATTACAGTCGCAACGCATCCAACAAATCATGTCGCGCTACATTCTCGTTGTCCTGAAGCAATGGTCATTGACATCAATGATACAAAAAAACTGACGAAAATGATTGAAGCTTCTGATTGTATTTTAATCGGACCAGGTTTAGGGTTAGATTTTAAAGGTAACAATGCGATGACATTTTTACTGCAAAATATTCAACCCCACCACACTTTAATTGTTGATGGTGATGCGATTTCAATCGTAAGCAAACTCAAACCTGAAATTCCAGCTTGCAATGTCATTTACACACCACATCAAAAAGAGTGGGAGCGTTTGAGTGGCATTCCGATTGAGGAACAAACGTATGAAACAAACCGTGCTGCAGTCGACCGTTTAGGCGGTATTGTTGTACTCAAAAAACACGGTACTGAAATATACTTTGAAAATGATGCATACAAGCTAGAAGTCGGTACACCAGCCATGGCAACAGGCGGTATGGGGGATACACTTGCTGGCATGATTACAAGCTTTGTCGGTCAATTTGACAACGTTATCGATGCGATTACAAGTGCGACTTATGCGCATAGTTATATTGGAGATAAGTTATCAAAAGATATGTATGTCGTGCCTCCATCAAAAATTATTGATGAAATCCCTTATGCGATGAAACAACTTGAAGAAAAATAATTTTTTACGAAGTGTAGGAAGAAAGACTCGGAAACCGCGATGTTATCCGAGTCTTTTTGTTTTATTTAAGAAATACATGCCATACGTCTCTGAAAAATCATTAACAACCCATGCAATAAACGTGGACGACTAGGTGATTTACAGCATCAGTACCTAAGAATGCGAATCCTCAATTTGTCATCCATTCAGTTACAATGTACAAAGTTGGTTCAGCAATCTGACGATAAAAAGGCGATGATCTCTAGAATTACACGAGACCATCGCCTTTTTAATTTATATATTATTCATCTTCATTTTCAATATCTTCATTCACGCGATCCATAAAGTCTTCTCTTAACATTTCGCGCTCTGTCGGTACTTCGGGTTCTGGCGCTTCGGTATGAATCGTATCGCCAGGTGTCGCATCATCTACAACCACTTCTGAATCACTGTGAGACTCTGATGCCTCCACATTTTCTTCCGCTTCGATATCTTCTGGCTCTTTCTTCACTTTTGCGACTGTAGACACATATTGCTCGTCTTCTAAACGAATGAGACGAACCCCTTGTGCCATACGACCATTCACAGAAATATTAGAGACTTCCATACGGATGATGACACCTTGGTTTGTCACAACCATTAAATCTTCATCACCTTCAACGGTTGTAATACATACTAAGCGGCCATTACGTTCTGTAAGTTTCGCTGTTTTCACACCCATACCGCCACGGTTAGACAGACGGTAGTCTTCTATCGATGTACGTTTACCGTAACCTTTTTCAGTTACAACTAAGATTTCGTCTTTATTATTATCATCGGCAACGTCTAAACCAATGACTTCATCACCATCTCTTAAACGAATACCTTTCACCCCAGCAGCAATACGGCTCATTGCACGTACATCTGTTTCTTTAAAGCGAATGAGTGAGGCTTGAGCTGTACCGATGAGAATATGTTTATCACCATCAGTTAAACGAACAGCAATGAGTTCATCATCATCACGGAACTTAATCGCGATTTTACCGTTACGATTAATACGATTAAAGTTGCTTAAAGCTGAACGTTTAATCAGACCTTTTTTCGTTACGAATACGAGGAAGTCTTCTTCAGAGTCTAAGTCCTTAACCGCAATCATCGTACTGATCACTTCATCTTGATCCAACTCAATCGCGTTGACAATTGGAATCCCTTTAGACTGACGGGAGAGTTCCGGTACTTCATAACCTTTAAGTTTGTAGACACGGCCTTTGTTTGTAAAGAACAGCACATGGTCGTGTGTACTTGTCGTCACTAACTGACTCACGAAATCATCTTCAAGCGTATTCATACCTTGAACACCACGACCGCCGCGATTTTGCGCACGATACGTTGAAGCAGGAAGTCGTTTAATGTAGTTGTTATGGCTTAATGTGATGACGATTTGCTCTTCTGGGATTAAATCTTCATCTTCTAATTGATCAATACCACCGAGTTGAATTTCAGTACGTCGATCATCGCCAAACTTCTCCTTAATCTCAGTCAATTCTTCACGGACAAGTTCTAATAGCTTTTCTTCATCCGCCAAAATCGCTTCTAATTCAGCGATGTACGCAATCAAGTCATTATACTCTTGTTCAATTTTATCGCGTTCTAAGCCTGTCAGACGTCTTAAACGCATGTCTAAAATGGCTTGTGCTTGACGTTCTGAAAGGGCAAAACGTGACTGTAAGCTTTCCATCGCAACTTTATCTGTTTCTGATTCACGAATGATTGTTATAATCTCATCAATGTGATCCAGTGCAATTCTTAAGCCTTCAAGAATGTGCGCACGATCTTTTGCTTTACGTAAGTTGTATTCAGTACGACGACGTACGACTTCTTTTTGATGCTCTAAGTAATGATAAAGTGCTTGCTTCAAGTTAATCAATTGTGGGCGTCCATTGACTAAAGCAATCATGTTAACGCCAAATGATGTTTGAAGTGGTGTTTGTTTATATAAATTATTTAAAATAACGCTCGCATTCGCATCTTTACGCACATCAATCACAACACGCACTCCTGTACGTAAGCTCGTTTCGTCACGTAAATCTGTAATGCCGTCGATTTTTTTATCGCGCACTAACTCCGCAATTTTTTCAATCATACGCGCTTTATTCACTTGGAATGGAATTTCTGTCACGACAATACGCTCACGACCACCACCACGAGATTCGATTTCGGCTTTAGCTCTCATAATGACAGAACCGCGACCTGTTTCGTAAGCACGTCGAATACCACTCTTACCTAGAATCAACCCGGCAGTCGGGAAGTCTGGGCCTTGAATGTCTTCCATTAATTCACTAATTGTAATGTCTGGATTATGACTTAAACTTAACACACCATCGATGACTTCACGCATGTTGTGTGGGGGGATGTTTGTTGCCATCCCAACCGCAATACCTGATGCACCGTTGACGAGCAAGTTAGGGAAACGTGATGGTAAGACACTCGGTTCACGCTCGTTACCATCATAGTTATCGATAAAATCAATCGTATCTTTATTGATGTCGCGCAATAATTCTAGTGCAAGCTTCGTCATACGTGCTTCTGTATAACGCATTGCCGCGGCACCATCACCATCCATTGAACCGAAGTTACCTTGACCATCTACAAGTGGATAACGATAGCTGAAATCTTGTGCCATACGTACCATTGCTTCATAAATTGACGAGTCACCATGTGGATGGTATTTCCCCATTACATCCCCTACGATACGGGCAGATTTTTTATATGGCTTATCAGGGGTCATCCCTTGTTCATTTAGGCCATACAAAATACGACGATGTACTGGTTTAAGTCCATCTCTTACGTCTGGCAAAGCACGAGATACGATAACACTCATCGCATAGTCTAAAAACGATTCGCGCATCTCTTTGCTGATATTACGTTCATTAATTCTTGATTCAGATGTTTCAGCCATCAAGATATCCTCCTTCTCATTTTCCAATTCTCATTCTAGAAATCCAGGTTGGCGTATACGGCGTTATCTTCAATGAACTGACGACGATTTTCAACGACATCGCCCATCAACATTTCAAAAGTTTGGTCTGCTTCAATCGCATCATCCAACGTCACTTGTAACATCGCACGGTTTTCTGGATTCATTGTTGTCTCCCATAACTGATCCGCGTTCATCTCACCTAAACCTTTATAGCGTGCAATAGACCATTTCGGCGTTGGGTTCAGTTTTTCTTTGAGTTTATCAAGCTCACGGTCATTAAACACATAATACTTTTGCTTACCTTGCGTCAATTTGTACAACGGTGGCTGTGCAATATACACATAACCCGCTTCGATTAACGGACGCATAAAGCGATAGAAGAACGTCAGTAATAACGTACGAATATGCGCACCATCGACATCCGCATCAGTCATAATGACAATTTTGTGATAGCGTGCTTTCGAAATATCAAATTCGCCACCGATACCTGTACCAAAAGCGGTCACCATTTGACGAATTTCATTGTTGTTTAAAATTTTATCTAAACGTGCTTTTTCAACGTTTAAAATTTTACCACGCAATGGCAAAATAGCTTGTGTACGCGAGTCACGGCCTGATTTTGTAGACCCCCCGGCAGAGTCACCCTCTACTAAGAAAATCTCACTTTCAGACGGATCTTTACTTGAACAGTCAGCCAATTTCCCTGGCAAACTTGAAATATCTAAAGCAGATTTACGACGTGTCACTTCACGTGCTTTTTTCGCAGCAATACGTGCACGTGATGCCATAATACCTTTTTCTACAATGATGCGTGCCACTTGTGGATGTTCAAATAAAAAGCGTTCAAAAAGCTCTGAGAACACACGATCAACAATTTGACGGACTTCAGAGTTTCCTAATTTTGTTTTCGTTTGACCTTCGAATTGTGGATCGCCATGTTTAATCGACACGACTGCTGTTAAGCCTTCGCGTGTATCTTCACCTGACAAACGTTCTTTGTCTTCTTTGATTAATTTACTTTGGGCACCATAATTATTGAGTACTCTCGTTAAGGCACGCTTGAATCCATCTTCATGCGTCCCACCTTCATACGTATGGATATTGTTTGCATAAGTCAACAAATTAGTCGCAAAACCACTGTTGTATTGTAGTGCGATTTCGACTTCAATATCGTCACGCGTTTGATGGACGTAAATCGGTTCATCGTGTAAAGGCTCTTTATTTTCGTTTATAAGCTCCACATACGACTTAATTCCACCTTCATAGTGGTAACTATCCTCACGCACATTTTCGTCGTCACGTTCGTCTGTGAGCGTAATACGGATGCCTTTATTTAAAAATGCTAATTCACGAATACGTTTTTGTAATGTTTCGTAGTTATAAACGGTTGTCTCTTGGAAAATCGTACCGTCAGCTTTAAAACGGATGACTGTGCCTGTTTGATCCGTGTCGCCCACTTGTTTTAAATCAAAAGCCGGTACCCCTTTATGATACGCTTGATGATGAATGCGCCCTTCTCTATGAACGTACACTTCTAAAGTTTCACTTAAGGCGTTTACTACAGATGAGCCCACACCGTGTAAACCACCCGATACTTTATAACCACCGCCGCCGAACTTACCACCAGCGTGTAATACTGTCAAAATAACTTCGACTGCAGGACGCCCCATTTTTTCTTGAATATCAACAGGAATTCCGCGTCCATTATCCGTAACTTTAATCCAATTATCCTTCTCAATGACTACTTCGATGTTATCAGCATATCCTGCAAGAGCTTCGTCAATACTGTTATCGACAATTTCCCAGACGAGATGATGCAGACCGCGTTCTGAAGTTGAACCAATATACATACCTGGTCGCTTACGTACCGCTTCAAGACCTTCTAATACTTGAATCTGACTCGCGCCATAGTTTTCTGAGTTGTTCACATCAGCCAATACTTCCACCTTCACTTTCTGCCTATTGCTTTATATTTCCTTGTTCGATTCGATATACTTTTGCGTCTTTCATAATTTCATGATCAATACCATCTACTGACGTGGTCGTTACAAAAGTTTGTACTTTATGTTGAATGGTGCTCAAAAGATGCGTCTGACGTGCATCATCCAACTCACTTAAAACGTCATCAAGTAATAAAATGGGGTATTCCCCCACTTCCTGATTCATTAATTCTATTTCTGCTAATTTTATCGAAAGTGCTGTTGTGCGTTGTTGGCCTTGAGAGCCGTAAGTTTGTGCATCCATGCCGTTCACTTGAAATGCTAAATCGTCACGGTGCGGCCCATATAAGCTGACACCTCGCTCAATTTCACGTTCCATATGACGTTGCACATCTTCTAGCACTTGTTGAATTAAGACGTCCTCAGACTGCGAGACGTCTTCTATTTTGATGCTTGGTAAATATTGGAGTGTCAATGTTTCTCGTTTATTTGTAATGCCAGAATGAATCGGCGCGGCAAGCAATTCTAATTCTTTGATGAATTGCTGCCTGCGCTGAGTCACTTTCACTGCATATTCCACAAATTGATGATTCAATACTTCAAGCATCGTTTTATTTTGTGTCTTTTTGAGCTGTAGTTCCTTTAAATAATGATTACGTTGCTTTAAAATGCGCTGATATTGTGATAAATCATTTAAATATAAACGCGAAATTTGACCGAGCTCCATATCAATAAAACGTCGTCTCACTTGTGGTGCTCCTTTGACGATATTTAAATCTTCCGGGGCAAAGAGGACGACATTCAAATGGCCAATATACTGGGTCAAACGACTCTGTTCTAAATGATTCACCTTTACTTTTTTACCTTTTTTCGTAATAAACATCGTGAGCGGCATCATACCATGACGAAAATTAAGCTCACCTTCTATTTTAGCATACTCAGCATTAAAGCGAATTAATTCCCTGTCATTCGTTGTCCGGTGACTTTTAGCAAGAGCCAAAGTATAGATCGATTCTAATAAATTCGTCTTACCTTGTGCATTTTCGCCAATCAGGATATTGACCTCAGGGTGACAATCAAGGCTTATCTGTTCATAATTTCGATAATTTTCTAATTGGAGTGTTTTGAGTTTCATTGCTCACCGAATTTAACGATGTATGAACCTACTTCAGGAATGTCTAATTGATCGCCATCTTGCAACTTCTTGCCACGACGCGTTTCCAATTCGCCATTTAAGAAGACCTCATATTCGCTTAAGAACCATTTTGCTTGGCCCCCAGATTCAATAATGCCTTCATAATTTAAAAATTGTCCTAAAGTCAGTGCGCCATCAACGATTACTTCCTCAGCCAAATTCATCACTCCATTCATATTTGCTCACCTATATATTATACATTTTTATTGCGAAAATTTCATGCTCTAGAAAGGATTTTTCACCTAAAAGTTTCATGTGGAACATCTCGTTCTGACTCAAATGATGAATTGCGATTTTATTCTTCAAGTGCTTTGTTGATTTCTTTTTTAATCGCGTTAAAATCCGTCTCATCTTCAATTTGTTTACCGTTCACATATAATGCTGGTACGTAAGGCACTTCTTCTTTTTTTGCTAACGTATGATCTTCTTGTGCACGCTTAGCCATCTCGCCATTTTTTTCACGATAAGCCGCTGTAATTTGTTTACGTTCTTGCTCACTTAAACCTAATTTTTGTAATTGCTTTTGAATTAAATCGTCTGTTAACCAATGCTGACTTCCAACATCATCTTTATTTTTAGGTTGTTGTGCAAAAAGTTCATGATGAAACTTCCAATATTTTTCAGGGGCATATTGATTCACCGCGAGAGCTGCTTTTGCGCCGAGTTCAGATTCATCTCCGTGGATTAACACATTGACATAGCGAAATTCAACTTTGTTATTGTCGATAAATTCTTTTTCTAATTGCGGTTTAATATTACGTTCAAAATCTCCACAATACGGGCATTTAAAGTCACCAAATTCTACGAGTAATACTTTTGCATCTTTTTTACCTTGTGTAGGTTGCTTTTTAGTTTCTGCTGCAAGTGATTCTCCTGATCCGCCATTTGATTTGTTCGATGTTTTGAAAGTGGCAAAGCTGAGAGTGACAACTACGACAAGTGCTACAACAATGAATACAACCAACCATTTATTTTTCTTTAACATAGGTTCATTCCTCCATTTTTGAGTTAAGTTAATTATACTAAAGTTAACTCACTTTGAATAATTACACGTGTAAGTTCCGCAAATGACTTTAAAAATTTTGTCATTTTTTTGCAACACTTTAAACGGTGACAACAAAAAAGCAGTTGGTTTGATAGCCAACTGCTTTTTTATAACGTCGTACCGATTTAATACGTACGGATTGGTAAAATAAGTTGAGTGACAGTATCGTCATCTTTTGGTTTTAAAATAAATGGTTTCATCGTTCCGAAAAATTCTACTTCGACTTCTTCGTTATCGATTGCTTTTAATGCGTCCATCATGTATTTCGAGTTGAAAGAAATTTTCAAATTGCCACCTTCAACTTCATTTGCAGTCACTTCTTCTTTTACCGTACCAATTTCTGGCGATGTAGAAGATAATTCAATTTGCGTATCACCTGTGCTTAATTTGATAACATTGTTGCCACCTTCACGCGCAAGTAATGACGCACGATCAATCGCATGGTAAAACTCAGAGTTATTGAGCCCTAACTTAATTTCGTAGTTTTCAGGGAATAAACGAGATGTATCTGGATAATGCCCCTCTAATAAACGTGAAATGAAGTTAACATTGCCTACTCTAAATAAAACTTGGTTCGATGCGAAGAAAATATCAATGTGGTCTTCGCTGTCTGTCATAATTTTGTTTAACTCTGCTAATGCTTTACCAGGAATGATGACATTTTTGTCTTCAATCTCTTCTTCAAGTTTTAACTTTCTTACAGCCAAGCGGTGTGAATCGGTCGCTGTGCATATTAATTCATTTTGTTGTATAAGCCAGTTCACACCTGTCAATACTGGACGTGTTTCTGAGGTGGACACTGCAAAGTTCGTCTGTGCAATAATGTTTTTCAACACTTTAACTGGTAATTGTAGCGCGTCATCACTAGAAACTTGTGGTAACAGTGGGTATTGATCTGGGTCAAGTCCGCTTAAGTTAAATTCAGAATGTGCAGAAGTGATTAATGTTTGAAATTGTTCGTTTGTTGAAAGTTTAACTTCTTTGCCTGGTAACTTTTTAATAATGTCCACAAAGAAGCGGCCTGGTAATACAACTGAACCTGGTTCAACCACGTGAATAATTTCTTCACCTTCGACTTGGTTAGGAATTGTGATTTCGATTGAGATCTCAGAATCAGATCCTGTTAAAACAATACCTTCATTTGTCGCGTCTATTTTAATCCCTGTTAAAATCGGTAATGTTGCTCTTGGTGAAATAGCTTTTAATGTGTCATTTAATTGAGTGATAAAATAATCTCTTTGAATAGAAAACTCCATCATCTATAAACTCCTTTCAGTCGTTTATATAGTTAATAGTTATTAATTAAATTCGTCATAATAGTCATAGGTGCTGTGGATTAGTGGATAACTTGAAAAAAAGCGCATCAATAAAGGTTATGCACATGTGGATAACTTGTGCATCATGTGTACAACTTTTCCCCGTTATCCACAAATCAGCTTCGGATATCTTTTTCTAAGCTTTCGATTTCTTGTCGTAAAGTTGGGTCATTATCGATATCTTTTTTAATTTTATCATGTGCATGGATAACTGTTGTATGATCACGACCACCAAATTCTTCCCCAATTTTAGGCAATGAAAAATCTGTGAGCTCTCGTGATAGATACATTGCGATTTGTCGCGGATATGCGATAGATTTCGTTCTTTTTTTCGCAACAAAGTCTTCAATACGCACACCATAGTATTCACCCACAACTTTTTGGATATCTTGAATTGTGATTTTTTTAGTTTTAGTCACTTGGATAATATCTTTTAAAGCATCAGCAGTCAATTCAGTTGTGATGGGTTTTCCTTGAAGTTTTGAATAGGCTAAGACACGTGTCAATGCGCCCTCAAGTTCACGAATATTCGTTTGAATCTGATTTGCAATGTAAGTTAAGGACTCAATTGGAATATCGAGATTTTCTTCTTCAGTTTTTTTCTGCAAAATCGCCATACGTGTTTCGAAATCAGGCGGTGTAATATCCACGATAAGTCCCCATTGGAAGCGTGATTTCAAACGTTCTTCTAAAGTTGAAATTTCTTTCGGCGGGCGATCACTAGAAATGACGATTTGCTTTTTATTTTGATGTAAATCGTTGAAAGTGTGGAAAAATTCTTCTTGCGTTTGTTCTTTCTTTTGAATGAATTGAATATCATCAATTAATAGAATATCGATGTTACGATACTTTTCGCGGAACGATTCAGTATCGTTGTTTCGAATGGATTGAATGAATTCGTTCGTAAATTTTTCGCTTGACGTGTAAAGCACTTTTGCATCTGGATTATTTTCCAACACGTAATGCCCAATTGCGTGCATCAGATGCGTTTTCCCTAAACCTACGCCACCATATATAAAGAGTGGGTTGTAGGCATTTGCTGGTGATTCCGCAACAGCGAGACTTGCAGCATGAGGGAAGCGGTTACCAGGTCCAATGACAAACGTCTCAAAAGTGTTGTTTGTATTGAACTGCTCACCTGACACAACTGGCTCTACAGGTGTTGCTTGACCTGATTGATGAGATGACGAAGCAACATTAAGTTCTTGCAGATCCTCTTCAGTAATGAACTTAATTGTATCAATTGTTTGTTGCGTAACAGCTTCTAAATATTGCTTAATGAGCTTTGTATAGTTTGTAGTGAGCCAATTCGCAATAAAAGGCTGTGCCGCAATGACAACAGCTTCATCATTAGATAGAGCATAGAGTGTTGTGTCTTTGAGCCAAGTGTCATATGAAACAGTAGTGACATTTTCTTTACATAAGTTGAGAACATTATCCCAAATTTCTTGTTCTGACATTTTTAACTCCATCTTCCTAAGTAAAAATTTTTGTTATACACAATATCCCCACCTGTGAATGATTTTAATCACAGGGTGTTAATAATTATCCACAATTTAATAACAAGCTGTGGATGAATATCAATCATTTGTGAGTTATTCACAACATTTTTGTTATGATTACATAGTATTCAATCTATGTAGAATAAGGGATTCCACCACTTATCCACACAATTATACTTTTTCACATAGGAGGATGTCAAACGGCTGTGAATATGTTGTTATCATCTTGAACAACTTGTGCACATAAGAATGTTATCCACAATTTTAGTCACCTGGGCTGTGAATAAGTGGACAACTTTTCAACAGTATTTATCAAGAATTATGAAAAAAGCCACTTGATTTACAGAGTTGATTTTGTTATATTGTAGTAGTTGCTTGAAATGTAGACATTTCATTTTAGTAGAGAAACATCTATTTTGAACTTATTAAAAATGAAATTAACTTAATTTATCTATAATGACGTATTTAGATAATTGAATGAATGAAGATGGAGGTGTTTTGCATGGTAAAACGTACTTATCAACCAAATAAGCGTAAACATAGTAAAGTTCATGGTTTCAGAAAACGCATGAGCACTAAAAACGGCCGTAAAGTATTAGCTCGTCGTCGTCGTAAAGGTCGTAAAGTTTTATCAGCATAAGATCACTGACTCATTCAGTGGTCTTTTTTTTGAGTTAACGACTATTGAATGGCTCTTGATTTGACAATTGTGACGAATTTGAAGAGGAAGAATGAAAAAC
Source organism: Staphylococcus cornubiensis (assembly GCF_900183575.1). Lineage (GTDB taxonomy): Bacteria > Bacillota > Bacilli > Staphylococcales > Staphylococcaceae > Staphylococcus > Staphylococcus cornubiensis. The sequence goes on along the minus strand of NZ_FXUZ01000005.1, from coordinate 141,872 downwards.
GATAAAGTTTGAGTGGTTGTCCTGATCACCATCCCGTTATTTTGGGCATTTTGAAGAAAGACGAGTGATGTACAATGGAAAAAGCATACCGAATTAAAAAAAATGCTGACTTTCAATTGATTTATCGTAAAGGTAAATCTGTAGCCAATCGCCAATTTGTCGTCTATACTTATGAAACTCAGGAGTTAGCACATTTTAGACTAGGCATTAGCGTCTCTAAAAAATTAGGGAACGCTGTAACTCGAAATCGAATTAAAAGAAGCATTAGAGAGTGCTTTAAAGTGCATAAAGAAGACTTTTTGCCAAAAGATATTATTGTGATAGCGAGGTTTCCTGCTGCGACGATGTCTACAGCTGAAATACAAAAAAGTTTAGAACATGTTTTGAAAATTGCGAAGGTCTTTAACAAACGAATAAAGTAGGGGAGATTTAGACTTCGGTTTGTGTGACTTCAGACAAACCGAAGTCTAACTTCTAATAATGAAAAAAGAAAATCTACATTAAATACCGCAATTAAAAACATGTGATTCGCAATACATTGAGAATCATTTTACAATATGAAAAGGAATATTGTGTTAAAGGGAGGTACGTAAATCGTGGAACAACTTGATACGATAACAAGTATATCAACACCAATGGGGGAAGGGGCAATCGGTATTGTCCGCTTATCAGGTCATGACGCGGTCGAAATTGCAGATAAGCTTTATAAAGGGAAGCATCTATTAAAAGATGTTCCGACACATACGATTAACTATGGTCATATTATCGATCCGGAAACTGAAGAAATTGTTGAAGAGGTCATGGTCTCAGTATTACGTGCACCACGTACATTTACACGAGAAGATATCGTTGAGATTAACTGTCACGGTGGTATTTTAACAATTAATCGTGTACTTGAATTAACAATGACGTACGGCGCAAGAATGGCTGAACCAGGTGAATATACGAAGCGTGCTTTCTTAAATGGTCGTATCGATTTATCACAGGCTGAAGCGGTCATGGATTTTATTCGTTCTAAGACTGACCGGGCGTCTAAAGTAGCCATGAATCAAATTGAAGGGCGTTTGAGTGACTTAATTAAACGTCAACGTCAATCGATTTTGGAGATTTTAGCACAAGTCGAAGTGAATATCGATTATCCTGAATATGATGATGTAGAAGATGCGACAACGGAATTTTTATTAGAACGTTCACAAGAGATTAAACAACAGATTCAAAAGTTACTCGACACTGGTGTACAAGGTAAAATTATGCGGGAAGGTTTATCTACGGTGATTGTCGGTAAACCGAACGTCGGGAAGTCTTCCATGCTGAACAATCTCATTCAAGATAACAAGGCGATTGTAACAGAAGTTGCTGGGACAACGCGTGATGTGCTCGAGGAATATGTCAATGTCCGCGGTGTACCGTTAAGGCTTGTCGATACAGCGGGAATTCGAGAAACAGAAGATATTGTCGAACGTATCGGTGTTGAACGCTCGCGTAAAGCTTTAAGTGAAGCAGATTTAATCTTATTCGTATTAAACTATAACGAACCATTAACGGAAGACGATCGCAAATTATATGAAGTCATCAAAAACGAAGATGCGATTGTCATTATTAATAAAACTGATTTAGAACAACGCTTAGACATTGCAGAAGTAGAAGCAATGGTTGGGGATATGCCAATCATCCAAACATCGATGCTCCAACAACAAGGGATAGATGAGTTAGAAATACAAATACGTGATTTATTCTTTGGCGGAGAAGTACAGAGCCAAGATATGACATACGTTTCTAATTCACGCCATATTTCATTATTAAAGCAAGCTAAAAATGCGATTCAAGATGCGATTGATGCTGCGGAAATGGGTGTCCCAATGGATATGGTACAAATTGACTTAACGCGCACATGGGAAATATTAGGTGAAATTATAGGTGAATCCGCAAGTGAAGAATTGATTGATCAACTATTTAGTCAGTTCTGTCTCGGAAAATAATTTTTGGAGGTTAACGAAATGGTAAAATCATTCGACGTGATTGTAGTGGGTGCTGGACATTCCGGTATCGAAGCTGGACTTGCATCAGCGCGACGTGGTGCACATACACTCATGCTCACAATCAATTTAGATAATATCGCATTTATGCCATGTAACCCGTCAGTAGGGGGACCAGCGAAAGGGATTGTCGTACGTGAAATCGACGCGCTCGGTGGACAAATGGCGAAAACGATCGATAAAACACATATTCAAATGCGTATGTTGAATACAGGGAAAGGTCCAGCTGTTCGTGCATTACGTGCTCAAGCGGATAAAGTGCTGTATCAACAAGAAATGAAACGTGTATTAGAAGATGAAGATAACTTAGAAGTCATGCAAGGAATGGTAGATGAACTGATTATTGAAGACGGCGAAGTGAAAGGTGTGCGTACGAATATCGGTACAGAATATCGCGCAAAAGCTGTTATTTTAACGACAGGTACATTTTTACGCGGTGAAATCATTCTAGGTAATTTGAAATATTCAAGTGGTCCAAATCATCAATTACCATCTGTGACACTTGCCGACCATTTACGTGAAATCGGATTTGAAGTCGTACGTTTCAAAACGGGAACACCACCACGTGTGAACGCCAAAACAATTGATTACAGTAAAACAGAAATTCAACCTGGTGATGATGTGGGCCGTGCATTCAGTTATGATACGACGGAATATATTTTAGACCAGCTGCCATGTTGGTTAACGTATACGAATGGCGAAACACACCAAGTGATTGATGATAACTTACATTTATCCGCGATGTACTCAGGTATGATTAAAGGGACAGGTCCACGTTATTGCCCATCAATTGAAGACAAGTTCGTACGTTTTAATGATAAGCCAAGACATCAACTTTTCCTTGAACCAGAAGGGCGTAATACGAATGAAGTTTACGTACAAGGATTGTCAACAAGCTTACCTGAAGAAGTACAACGTCAAATGTTAGCGACGATTCCTGGTTTAGAGAAAGCGGATATGATGCGTGCAGGTTATGCGATTGAATATGATGCACTCGTACCAACACAATTATGGCCAACGCTTGAAACGAAAATGATTAAAAATCTTTATACAGCGGGTCAAATTAACGGAACATCGGGTTATGAAGAAGCGGCAGGTCAAGGTTTAATGGCCGGGATTAATGCTGCAGCACGTGTGTTAGGTAAGGAAGAAACGATTTTACGTCGTTCAGACGCATACATCGGTGTATTAATTGATGACCTTGTGACGAAAGGGACGAATGAACCGTATCGTTTACTCACATCTCGTGCGGAATATCGTTTGTTATTACGCCATGATAATGCAGATTTACGTTTAACAGACTTAGGTCACGAATTAGGCTTAATTTCTGATGAACGTTACGAACGATTTAATACGAAGCGTCAACAAATCACTGATGAAATCGCACGTTTAGAACAAATTCGTGTTAAACCAAGTGAGCGTGTGCAACAAATTATTGAAGAAAAGGGTGGTTCTCGTCTTAAAGATGGTATTTTGGCGAAAGAATTGTTGCGTCGTCCAGAAATGACGTATGACACAATTATTGAAATTTTAGAAGAAGACCATCAATTGCCAGCAGATGTTGAAGAACAAGTTGAAATTCAAACGAAATATGAAGGTTATATCACGAAATCATTGCAACAAGTGGATAAAGTGAAACGTATGGAACAAAAGAAAATTCCGGAAGACTTGGATTACAGTAAAATCGACAGTCTTGCAACAGAAGCGCGTGAAAAATTAGCGGAAGTCAAACCGTTAAATATCGCACAAGCGTCACGTATTTCAGGTGTGAATCCGGCTGATATTTCTATCTTATTAGTCTACTTAGAGCAAGGCAAAATTCAAAGGGTGAAATAAATGAGCGTAGAATGGTTAGCGACACAATTAAGTGAGTACGGCATTACTTTATCTGAGCATCAAAAGCAACAATTTGAAAAATATTACGAAATGCTTGTAGAATGGAATGAGAAAATTAATTTAACAAGTATTACTGAAAAGCATGAAGTGTATTTGAAACATTTTTATGATTCCATCACGCCGAGCTTTTATCATGATTTCAATCAACCACTTAACTTATGTGACGTGGGTGCAGGTGCAGGGTTTCCAAGTATTCCATTAAAAATTATTTTTCCAGAAATTCATGTGACGATTGTTGATGCATTGAACAAACGCATTCAGTTTTTAAATCAATTGGCAGAAGCGTTAGAATTGGAAGGTGTCCGATTTGTGCATGATCGTGCAGAAACATTTGCGAAGAACGAAGACTACCGGGCGTCTTTCGATGTTGTCACAGCAAGGGCTGTCGCACGAATGACAGTACTGAGTGAACTCTGTATTCCATTAGTGAAAAAGCACGGGGTCTTTCTTGCATTGAAATCTTCAAAAGGGCAAGAAGAGTTGGAAGAGGCACGTTTTGCAGTAGGTGTGTTAGGTGGACGCATTGAGCGAGTGGATACTTTTGATTTACCGGAAGATGCAGGTGAACGTCAAATTGTGACGATAGAAAAACGTAGCCAAACACCTAAAAAGTACCCGCGTAAACCGGGAACGCCAAATAAATCACCACTTGTTGAATAATGCATGTATTATGGAATATTAAAGGGAGAGAATAAACATGAAAAAACCCTTTTCTAAGTTATTTGGTTTAAAAAATAAAGATGACCTATTAACAGTGACAGATGAAGACAAAAAGGGCGTTCAATCCATAAAAATTGAAAAGATTGTCCCTAATCGATACCAGCCACGTCAAAAGTTCGATACTGCACGTATTGAGGAACTTGCTGAGTCGATTCGTGCGCACGGTTTATTACAGCCGATTGTTGTACGCCCCATCGAAGAAAATATGTATGAAATCATTGCAGGTGAACGCCGTTTTCGTGCTTTGCAAATGAATCATATGACAGAAGCGGAAGTCCTTGTGCGTCATTTAGATGATGAGGAAACAGCTGTTGTTGCACTGATTGAAAATATTCAACGTGAAAATTTATCGGCCGTGGAAGAAGCAGAAGCATACAAAAAATTGTTAGCATTTGAAGGCATTACACAAGCCGAACTTGCCAAAAGTGTCGGAAAGAGCCAAAGCTTTATTGCGAATAAATTGCGCTTGTTGAAGTTAACGCCAGTCGTGTTGGAAGCGGTCCGTGAACATCAAATTACTGAGCGTCATGCGCGTGCACTCGTCGGTCAGACGCCTGAATTTCAGGAAGAGATGCTCGGTGTGATTTTGAAAGAGCAATTGAATGTGAAACAAACCGAAGAACGTTTGAAGGCAACAGTTGTTAAAGATGATGTTGTGGAAGAGAAAGTCGTGGCGCGGCCACCGGAGTTTGCACAGGATGTTTCTGAAGCGCGTGATATTATTGCGGATAGTCTGATGGAAATCCGTGCGAATGGGATTCGGTATGAGCAGAAGGAAAAAGAGCATGAGGATTATGTGGAGATTCAGATCCGATTGTATCGTAAGTGATGCTTAGATTACTGAGCCGTGCTACGCTTTCCGAGGCACCTCAGTAGTCATGGCCGGTTCTTGCAATCTAGAGAGTCGCTCAAATCGAAATAAGATACCTCATCACTATCACAAATACAATTGAACTGATGATAGTGTTGTGAAAGTGACGAAAGGTGTTTGTAATAGCGGTTACTTTCAACTAAGAATACAATCAATGTCCACATTAACTTTTATAAAATCAGTTGTAACTAGACGTATGTTGAGGGGAGTCTCGCGTACGTCTATTTTTATTTTTCTGAGGGGGAAATGTCATTATTTTAAGGTTTCTACTTTTCAAGCTGTATGAATATTTCAGTCTCAGGGGCTATGACCTTTACCACCAACTCGGATATAGTGGTATTATCTTGTTTGACTAAAGGAGATACAACAATGACACGCAAAAAAGTTACATTGATTGCGATAGCGGTATTATTGGCGACTATGGTGATCTATATTTCAATAAGTTTAATCAATTTGAATCAAAAAGAAGTTTATTATGGTCAAGTGAGTCATAAAAATGACAGTATCGCTTTGTATTCTGAAAAAGATAAACATACCGCATATTTAAAGAAAGAAATAGAACAAATGAAAGCAGGCGACTGGGTGAAAGTGACAATGACGGATCAAAAAGGCGTCATTTTGAATGTTGAACCTATAGCTGAAAATGAGGTTCCGAAAAAAGTATTAACGATGATAGAAAGTTAATTTTACCTCTATGCGTACCATCAAGTGCTCAACAGATGCTTGGTCGTACGCATTTTTATTTTGCCCATATGTCATTTATATTTGACATCAGTCTAAAAAATTTTTAATATAAAAGTACAATATATATGACATTCTGAAAGGGGCGTACATGGATGAATCGATTGACGGAATTTAGGAAAAAATGTGGGCTTTCCCAATTAGAATTGTCTCGAAAAGTAGGCGTCTCAAGGCAAACGATTAATTTGATCGAAAATAATAAGTACAACCCCTCACTGAAGTTATGTATCAGCATTTGTTTAACATTAGGTGTAACGTTGAATGATATTTTTTGGGAGGACTGATAGGACATGACATATAACAAAAAGCGTTTCATGAATCGTATGTTAGGTTTCATGCAAGACAGAGATGAAAGAGAAGAACAGTTGATTCACGAAAAAATGACGTATTTGTTTTTAAATTCTTTTTGGATACTTTTATTATTCCTTTTTATTAGTCTTGCTGTTGATGCATATCAAAATACATTGAGTGTTGGAACGATTTTGATGCTTGTTTTAGCATTGATTAACGCTGTATCTATTTTGATTACTTTGAAGAAGTCCGATGTCTATAATGAAGTTGTTTATAGCGAAGAGGCATATCAATCCATGTTGAAAAAATTGAGATTTCAATCCATTTTTGGGGGTGTCTTCTTCTTTGTAATGTCGTTGTTAATCAATATACTGTTTGTATTTATTACACATCAACGACTCACTTTTGCAGATGTAAACTTTTTAGGATGGCTGATTGGAAGTATCTTATTTGGTGTTGCTTCCTACTTTTTAGCTAAAAGTAAAATTAAGATTGAAAAGTAGGCATATTGATCAATTTAAGTAAAGAAAAAGCAATCCATTCACAAAACAATATCAAAAAAAGAGCCTAGGCCATAGCACCTAAGCTCTTTTTCGTACTTATAATGTTTCTTTCGCTGCTAATACTGTAGCTTGATTTAATTCGTGACTGTTAACCCAGTACTCAGTGACATCAGCACCGCGGTCTTTGAAGATAGCACGTACATGTTCACTTGCTTCAACAGGTACGATTGGGTCGTTTTTACCCATTGAGAGGTATACAGATTTACCTGATAAGTCAAGATCTTCCGGTACATCTAATGGGTAAAGTGGTGCGAATAATAAGCCTTTTTTGTATGGCATGTTTTCGTTTAGCATGAGGCTAATCGCAATGTTTGAGCCGTTTGAGAAGCCCACTAATACCACTTTATCTAAGTCGAAATTGTATTTGTCTGCTGCACTTTCAAGGAATTCGTGCAATTCAGTTGTTCTAAATTTCAAGTCTTCTACATCATATTGGCCTTCACCGTGACGTTTGAAGAAGCGGTTCATACCGTTTTCTGATACATTACCACGTACACCTAAAACGTTGTAAGTTGGGTCTAAAATTTCTGCAAGTGGTAATAAGTCGTTTTCATCCCCACCTGTACCGTGTAAGAATACGAATGTTGGTTTTGATGGTTCGCCTTGTTTAAAAATGTGTTCCATTACGTTTCACCTCTTTTATAATTATCGGGGTCTTTCGATTGTAAATGTTTCGCCTAAACGTGCATAGTCATCCCCAGCAAGTCGGCTTACGGGCTTAATGTTTTCTACGTCTATATACCCTTTTTCTAGATCGAATAAATCCTCATCTATATAAACCTTTTGAATTTCAAGTAATAACAAATCGTTTGTATTTTCATTACGATCGTTTTTAATTTCAACATGTTGATAGAGTTTGACTTCAAATCGGATACTACTCTCGTTCAAACTCGGTACGGTTACCATTTCCGAATCTGTCGTTGTAAATGTGGTATGATCCAATTCACTTTCATCAGCAGGTAACATAGCTGCGGTTTGGTTCGCATTGGCAACGTTATCTTCAGTCACCACATGTACAACGGCTTCTTTAGTCGTTAAGATATTGCGCGCGGTATCCTTCATCTCGCCCTCTTTACGATTGACTGCTACCGATAATAGCGCTGGTTCTGAAGCGACAATATTGAAAAAGCTGAATGGTGCAATGTTGAGAAGACCTTCCTCAGACTGACTTGTGATCAGTGCGATAGGTCGAGGCACAACAGAACCGATTAAAAATTTATACATTTGTTGCTTTGATAATTCAGATGCGTAAAAAGCGTACATGGTAGCCCTCCATTCTCATATCACTGCTTCACACGGTTGAGCATCTTATTTTGTGCTACGTGTTGTGTCGAATGGGCGTACTTCAGATTCGATGTACTCTCTTTGATCTTCTAAGAATGGTGGTAATGATAATGATTCACCTAAAGTTTCGTATGGTTCGTCACCCATGAATCCTGGACCATCAGTTGAAAGTTCGATTAAGATGTGACCAATACGAGTGTAAAGAGCTTTGAAGTAGAAACGGTCTACAATACCAGAGCTTCTTACACCTAATTCATTGTATCTTTCAAACCATTCTTCAATTGCTTCGTCATTTTCAACACGGAATGAAACGTGGTGGACTTGACCGTAACCTGGACGGCTTTCTTTTGTTTCATCTTTACGTAAGATGACTTGACCCCCGTTACCACCTTTACCAACTTCTAAAAGTGTTACGTCTGCTTCTTCTTTAACTGGTTTCATACCATAAAGATCCATTAATGCTTGTTTGAACTCATCGTAGTAGCTTACTGTAATTTCGATTGGACCTAAACCGTAAATCGCTTTGTCTTGAGGTACAGGACCATTTTTCCAAGCGACACCTGGTTCAACACCTGAGTTATTTTCATCTGAGAAGAGTTGGTATCTTTGACCGTCTTCTTCTTCAAAACGTAATACTTTTGTACCGAATACTGTGTCGATATCGTCGTGTTTTACACCGAACTCGTCGAAACGATCTTTGTAGTATTCAAGTGCTGCATCGTTTGGTACACGGAAACCAGTACGGCTGATAGAGTTTGTACCTGGTGCACCTTTAGGGTTATTTGGGAAATCAAAGAATGTCATATCTGTACCAGCGTGACCTTCATCATCAGCGAAGAAAGTGTGGTACGTATAAATGTCATCTTGGTTAACTGTTTTTTTAACAAGTCTCATACCGAGTACATCAGTAAAGAAGTGATAGTTACGTTCTGCATCATTTGTCATTGCTGTTACGTGGTGAATACCTTTTAATGGATATTGTTTCATTTAAAAAACTCCCTTTTTAATAAATTGTCTCTAATTCGAACTAATTACGGTGTGAAATAAAAGTACACGCCTTCAATTCACTGTTGTTGCTGTGTACTTAATGTTTTTAACACTTGTTGTAATGTGTTCAATTCTTCATCTGTGAGTACTGAAAAAACCTTTTCAATTGCTTGTGCATGTTCTGGGAAGACTTTCTCCATGAGCTGCTGGCCTTTGTCAGTCAAAGTTGCATAACTTACACGTCTATCTCTATCACACTGTCGGCGTTTTAAATATCCTTTTTGTTCTAAAGAATTAACGACATAAGTTGTACTGCTACTGGCAATCAAAATGCGTTCTTGAATCCGTTGAATACTTTGTTCGCCCTTGTTGTACAAAAGTTCAAGCACCGCGAACGCAGTGACATTAAGGCCATACGATTTGACATCATTGCGAATCATTTTATCAATCATGTCATTGGTTCGTTTGATGCCGATTAATGTTTTGAGTGCAGTTTCTGTTCTCTGCAAATGCCAACACCTCCTTTTTATTTCGAATTCGAGATAATTATAACGTGGATAGAAAACTTTGTAAAGCATTAAGTTTAAATTTTATACCAGATAGGTCAATTACTTTGATAAGAGGTATGAAATCGATATAATGGATGGTGTACGATAATTATATGAGGAGGCGTAATTATGGCAGAAATTAAAAAGGGCAATAATAAGTACTATGTAGGAGAATCTGAAAGCAATCCAGAAGCAATCATGACTTACGTACCAGGAAAAACTCAAATTATCATTGACCACACAGTAGTTGGGGACTCATTGAGAGGTCAAGGTGTTGGGAAACAATTAGTAGAAGCGGCTGTAAAAGATGCGCGTGAAAATAACTTCAAAATTTTCGCGACATGCCCATTTGCGAAAAGCGTATTAGAAAAAACAACAGAATATCATGACGTATACGGTGGCTAATTCCGTATCGAACAAATGAACATGAAAAAAAGAGGCAGGGCGCATATCGCAATGATATCCCCGGCCTCTTTATATTTTAGAGAGAAATTAAATATGATCATGTAGCATGATGAAGTGATGACAAATGGATGTAACACCTAGAAGTTAGACTCTAGGAACGCTAATCCTTGGTGTAATCGGAAGGAATTGAGATATTTCTACCAACTTTTCCCTCCTAATGTTTTTAATGTGCATATGGCATTTTTTGAATTTGGTTCGCATCCATTTTTAATGGGACATGGAAATGATGGCAATTTTCCCAAGATAAATGTGATTTGAAAATTTCGAACCCTTGATTGAAAAATGTTGAAAGTGTATCAAGTGTTTCAGGTGTCATTGTTTTCATTTCATAAATCAATTCTGTCAATTGTTGATCAAAATATGCATCCGAAATGAGCGGTTGATCGAATGTAAAGTCTTTATCAACGAAAGGATAAGGTAAAATGAAGAATGTCGGACCTTCGAAGCGGTCATCACCGAACCAGAAGCCAAATTCGATAAAGTGTTCATCAAATGCAGCGTATTCAATGACTTGGTTCGGCTGAAACATTTCATGGAATGAGTTGTAATGGACTAAACATGAAATATCAAAAGTACCCCAGAAAAGGCCTGGTTTCATTTTACGTGCGCGATACGGTGCAATAAAATATTGAAGCGCACGTGTCGCAAATGACATTAATCTTAACACTTCTGTACTAATCGCTTCATTATAATGGCAGTGTTGCGTATCTTCAGAAAATAAAGTGGTATCTGCGACTTCTTGCGGACGTTCGTTAATGGATACTTCAATACCATGACGATGTAACGCATCTTGAATTTGTTTGTAGTAACTTTGAATTGTTACACCATTTTTTAACGGAATTTCTTCTTCGCCGTCATTCGTTTCAATTAAAATGATGTGCTTCACTAAATTGACACTCACACTATATGTGGCTGATTGATAGAATAAAATCCCCGTAGAAAAACCAGTTGTTGTAATATCTAAAACAACATGTGCCCATTGTGGCTCTTGAAAGGCACTCGCGAGTTTATGTTTACCTAAAATTTGTGCTAAACGGTGAAGTGTTTCTTTTTCGTCTTTCCATTCTGCAAGTTTTAACATGATGAAAACCTCCAATTTCGATATCGTCGTCATTTCATATGACTGTGTGAAATATGAATCGTTCAATTTGTATGATTAAATTTTAAACTACCTAAAAATAATGCATGTACAATTATATATTATTTTATAACAGGAACTTCGCTTAAGCTACTGATGGGGTCAAAAGTAAGAGAATGGTCACAATTGTTGAGGAGATATTTCGTTGCTATTTGTGGCTCTGTAGTCAGATTTTGGTTGTCTATTTACGATAAGAAATCTCTCAGGCACTAAATTTTGAAAAATAAAAATTGTGACAGTATTGTGAATTTTTAGTATATAGAGTAAAATAAAGAAAGCGCTTACATTAAGTGTATTTAAGGGATGTATTTCAAAATAAGGGGGATGCTGTATGATTACGTTTTTAGTGTCTATCGTGTTACTCATTCTAGGTTACTTTACGTATGGGAAGTACATTGAGAAAATGTTCGGTCCACAATATGATCGGCCAACACCTGCGCATGATCAAAGGGATAATGTGGATTTTGTGCCAATGAAAACTTCGTCTAACGCATTAATCCAGTTATTGAATATTGCTGGTGTGGGTCCTATTTTTGGTCCTATACTAGGTGCACTCTATGGTCCTGTAGCATTTTTATGGATTGTATTTGGATGTATTTTTGCAGGGGCAGTTCATGATTATTTAACGGGTATGATCTCTATTCGAAATCGTGGTGCCCATTTACCGATATTAGCAGGAAAGTTTTTGGGACCAGCAATGAAGCATGTCGTGAATATTTTTACATTGCTTTTATTATTACTGACGGGAACTGTTTTTGTGACAAGCCCTGCATTATTGTTACATAATTTAATGCAAGGCCGTATTGCATTAGGCATTATTATATTTGTTATTTTTGTGTATTACATTTTATCTACTGTATTACCGATTGATAAAATTATCGGACGTATTTATCCGGTTTTTGGGGCGTTGCTTGTATTGAGTGCGGTAGGGGTAGGTTTTCGTTTGATTCAAACCGGGGCGCCGATTCCAGAATTAACTTTTGAAAATATGCACCCTGCCCATGCACCCATTTTCCCATTACTATTTTTTACGATTACTTGTGGCGCATTATCTGGTTTTCATGCGACACAATCACCCATTATTTCTCGCACAACGAATCAAGAGAAAAATGGACGTACAATATTTTACGGTATGATGATTGCTGAAGGGATTATTGCGATGATTTGGGCAGCAGCAGCGATGAGTCTATTTGGTAGTTACGGTGGTTTACAGGCTGTACTTGCGAAAGGTCAAGCGGCACTCGTTGTAAGTGAGGCGTCTACAATGTTACTCGGCTCAGTGTTTGGAACAATTGCGGTGCTAGGTGTCATTGTATTACCAATTACGAGTGGTGATACGTCATTCCGAAGTGCACGAATGATTATTGCAGATTATATTAATTTAGATCAAAAAGCATTCAGTAAACGCTTTTTAGTCGCTATTCCACTATTTGTAATGAGCTTTGTACTGACACAGGTAGATTTTACAGTGTTATGGCGCTATTTTTCATGGGCGAACCAAACAACGGCAGCAGTCGCATTGTGGGTTGGTGCGATGTATTTAATGATTGCTAAGAAAAACTTCTGGGTGGCACTCATTCCTGCTACATTTATGACATGGAATTTGTTCACTTACATTTTAAGTCAGCCGATTGGATTCGGGTTAGACTTGAACTTAAGTTATGGATTAGCTGTATGTTGTACATGTGCTTGGGTGGGCTATTTCTTCTACCAATACCGTAAAATCACTGGGGTACACACCTTCCAGTTAGATTATCCGATTAAAACGTGAAGATAGCAGTTTCCAACATGTTATATAAAAAAACAGGCGATGGGACAAAAATTTTAGATGCTATTGATATGGTGTTTTGTTTAACTTGCCCTCATTGATTTTTGGCTTTGATTGCCATCTAGGCTTCCCTTCCTAGGGACTGGCCCTTCGACTAACTAACGCTTGATTAAACTGTTACACTTGTTGAAGCGTTAGTGGATTCTCCGGACCAGCTAATCCCTCAGGAGTGTCAGCCTTCTGGCAATCTGACATCAAATACAGGAAATAGAGGGCAAGTTTATGAAATCAAGAAAACAATAGCATCAATTTTTTGTATCCCATTAAACCTTCATTTTCATACTGTTTTATAATCGTTAATGAATCGTAAATCTATGAATGGATTGAGGTTAAAAATTTTCTATATCTCAAATACCTATTCTTATTATTCTAGTAATGCGTCTGTATCGACCGTAAATTGATTTCTTGATACATAAACGATGAACATGGCGAGTAGAGAACAGAGAGTTTCTGCCACGAGTAATGACCAAACGACGCCAGTCAATCCGAAGTACGTATCTAGTACGAATAATACTGGGATGATGATTAACCCTTGAGCAAGTGCCATGATAGTAGAGCCACGTCCTTGCCCTGTCGCTTGCAACATACCTGTTAATAAGAAACCAATGCCATTTAAGAGTAAGGATGTCATTGTGACTTTCAATATAAATGTGGCTAACGTAACGATATGAGCGTCTGTACTAAAAAGTTGCACGAGGTGTGAGCCAAAGAAGATGACACCGACCATACTCACTGCGTAAATGACACCAATTGTTAGAATGACACCTTTAATCGTTTCACGCATGCGTCCTTTGTCTGACATAAAGTTATAAGCAATGAGTGGAACGACACCTTCCGCAAGTCCCATAATGATTAATTCAGGAAACTGTACGAGACGGAATGAAATCCCATAACTGGCGATAGCTGTATTACCATATTTTGCTAAAAAGAGGTTGAGCACGAGACCAGTTACACCCATGAGCACGACCATTAAAAAGGCAGGGACTCCAATTTTAAAGACGTTAACTAAAATTTCTTTGTTCGGTAAAGCTTTACGAATGTTGAGCGAAATGGCGTTTTGTTTCGTTAAGAAATAGAAAATAAAGAAAATTGCAGCGACCAAGTTTGAAATGGCAGTCCCTAATGAAGCGCCAACAACGTCTAAATGAAAACCGAAAATCAAAATAGGATCTAAAATGATGTTCAGTCCGACACTTAACAACATACCGACCATTGAAATGATAGGTTGACCGATTGCTCTCGCGAATTGTTCTAATACAAAAAATAAAATAACGGCAGGTGCACTTAAACACATGATTTTCAAATAAGCGCTTGTAAAGGGTAATGTCTCACCGCTTGCACCGAGTAAATGTGCCAATTGATCTGTAAATGGAAAGGTGAGGGCTAAGACAATCAATCCTAAAATAATGCAGTCATATATTGAAAAGCTACTGATTGCCTGACTTTTGTGTGCTTCTTTTGCGCCAAGTGATCGTGAAATAAAGGTACCGCCACCGACACCGAATAAGTTGCCGAATGCCATAAATACGGCGAAGAGTGGCAATGTTAAAGAAATAGCTGAAATCATGTGGCTATTGTTTAAAAATCCAATGAAGTAAATGTTTAAAATCCCATAGATAACACTGAGTAGTGAACCAATCATCATCGGTAAAGAGAAGTGCATCAGTGCTTTAAAAATAGGGGCCTTCTCAAAGTAATAGAGTTGCTCGTTTTGCATATGAATATCTCCTTTAGTTGGTTAGGCGTCTAATAGTTAGATGTCTAACTATTGATTGAAAGATAAGAGGTTGGGATATTGAACTTTCCCATCCTCTCTTTCATAGTTGGATATGTAGTATTGATATAAAAATAAACAATAAAATTGATGTAACGCTGTAAAAAAATTATTAATTTGAAAATATGTCAGAGATGGTTCTTTATCTTTGGTGAGAGATTGTCGAAATGGATGAGACTCCTGAGGGATCAGCTGAGCCGGAAAATCCACCAACGCTTCAACAAATGTAGCTATAAATAAAAGCGTTGGTTAGTTGTAGGATCAGCCCCTAGGAACGCGAATCCATAATGGCAATCAATAAAGCATTGAAGACAAAAAACTACGTCTTATCATTTCTTAAATTCGCTAACATCCGTTCGAAATAGTGCTTGAGTTGCGCATCTTCTTCAGGCGAAAAATCTTTTAACATAATGGTTTCGATTTCGCCAAAAATGTTGATGAAAGATTCGACGAGTGCCGTACCTTTATCAGTTAATCGTAAAATTTTACGTCGAGAGTCGCTTGGATCCACTGTACGGTAGACTAAATCCATCTTCTCTAAATTTTTGACGGTTGCACTGACGGTCGCACCTTTACGATTAAATGCGAGCGATATGTCTTGTTGTGAAATACGGTCATTTTGATGACGGTAAAGATAGCCTAATGTATGACTTTGTTCCTGTGTAATCCCAAATTCGTCTAGCTTACGGTCAGCATGATGTTTCATTTCATGTGCGAGCGTACGTATTAAATATTGATAAGGAAAATCCATACCGTCACCTCTTTTAGTTAGATATCTAACTAAATAATAACAGCATTTTTGAAATTGTCAACATATCGATTTACATTTTTTAATCCAATGTACAGGAGTGTCATCACTTTATCTCAAAAGTAATAGGGATTCATTTTGAAATCAGATAAGACATAGGGCTAAAGGCTTAAATTAGCTGTTCTATCGAGCTATTGCTTACTTTTTAAGGCTAAAATATGGTAAAGTAGGGAGTGGATAAACATCAATTTATGTGCTTTTTTGAAGCGTATTGATAATGATATGTTATTATTGAATAATGTCTGATGATTAATATAGTGCAATAATAAATCAAAAAATCAGACCTATTTAAGTAATATGTAACGGTGCATTTTTTATCGACACGTATGGATTCAATAGTTGCTATCGACATAGAAGTCATGAAAAAAAGACATCAATTGGTGTGATTTAGCGATATTCAAGGAGATGAAAAATATGATAGTAGAAGAGATACAAGGCAACATCGCAAATTTATCTCAAGAGGAAAAGAATGTTCATATTGAAAAAGTGTACTTAGAAAACTCTGACTTAGTGAAGCGTATTCAACGTGTCACTTCAGATCACGGTACAGAAATCGGTATTCGTTTAAGCCAACCGATTGACTTACAATATGGTGATATTTTATATCGTGATGACAAAAATATGATTATTATTGATGTGAACTCAGAAGATATTATCGCGATTAAGCCACGTACGATTAAAGAAATGGGAGATATCGCGCATCAGCTCGGTAACCGTCACTTGCCAGCACAATTTACTGACGATGATGAAATGTTGGTACAGTACGATTATTTAGTAGAAGATTTATTAAAAGATCTCGGCATTCCTTATGAACGTGAAGATCGTAAAGTGAACCAAGCCTTTAAACATATAGGACATTCTCATGATTAATCAAGCGTATTTGAAGCTCTTTCAATTTTGTGATTCTCAATTTCCGACTGGAGCATTTAGTCACTCTTTCGGATTAGAAACGTATATTCAACGTGGAGATATTCATGATGGTGCTTCATTTCGAACATGGTTAGAAGTGTTTTTGAAAGAGCAGTTAACGTATACAGATGGTTTAGCGATGCGTCTTGTGTATGAAGCGATTGAGTCTGATGATGCTGAAGCTATTGAAAGGTTGGACCAGTTGTTGTTTGTACAAAATATTCCACGAGAAACGAGAAATGGTACGAAACAGATGGGCAAACGTATGATTCAGCTTGCGCGTACACTTTATGAAGATCCGTGGTTAGATTGGTACGGTGAAAAGGCGGCAGCATATCAATTGCATACCCATCCAGCAGTGGCGTTTACATTGCTAGGTCATCATTTAGGGATCGATATTGAAAAAATTATTGATTATTACTACTATCAAAATGTTTCAAGCTTAACGCAAAATGCTGTGCGTGCGATACCATTAGGGCAAACGGAAGGGCAAAAAATCGTAGCTGAGATGATTCCATTTATTACAACAACACGTGAGGGCGTGATGCAATTGGATGAAGCGGATTTTGGTTTGACAGCACCGGGTATCGAGATGAATCAGTTGGAACATGAAAATGTAGATGTACGTATATTTATTTCATAGGAGGAATTAAGCATGAAACCGATTAAAATTGGTGTAGGTGGACCTGTTGGCGCAGGGAAAACACAACTGATTGAAAAACTTGTAAAACGTTTATCTGAGGAAAAAAGTATTGGCGTTATTACGAATGATATTTATACAAAAGAAGACCAAAAAATATTAGTCAACTCAGGGGTATTACCAGAAGACCGTATTATTGGTGTTGAAACAGGGGGCTGCCCACATACAGCGATTCGTGAAGATGCTTCCATGAACTTCGCGGCGATTGATGAACTGATGGAACGTCATTCAGATATTGAGCTTATCTTTATTGAATCAGGTGGCGATAACTTAGCGGCTACATTCAGTCCTGAACTTGTTGATTTTTCAATTTATATTATCGATGTCGCGCAAGGAGAAAAAATTCCGCGTAAAGGTGGTCAAGGTATGATTAAATCTGACTACTTTGTGATCAACAAAACAGATTTAGCGCAATATGTTGGTGCATCATTAGAACGAATGGCTGAAGATACAGAGAAATTCCGTAAAAATCGTCCGTTTGCATTTACAAACTTAAAAACTGATGATGGTTTAGATGATGTGTTAAATTGGATTAAAAAGGACGTCTTTTTTGAAGGGTTAGCGTAATGGCAATTTCTAAATGGACAGGAGAATTAGATTTAACATTTAAACATGATGGTAGACGTACCGTAAATGGAAAAACATATTTCCAAGGGGGGCTCAAAGTCATTCGCCCCAATTATTTAAATGGAAGTCCTCATCCGACGATGTTTTTAATCAACTTAGGCGGGGGATTCGTTGATGGTGACCGCTACCACATGGCTGTCCACTTTGAGCCACATGCGCATGCGATATTAACGACTCAAGGTGCGACGATTGTCTTTAAATCGTTGGAAGATAAAGTCGAGCAATACCAAACCTTTCAACTGGATGACGAATCGTTTATGGAATTTATCAGTGATCCGATTATTGGTTATTCACAAGCGAAATTTTATCAAGCCAACCAATTCCATTTAAGTCCGACTGCTTCTATGTTTTATACCGACATTTTAACGCCGGGGTATGACGAAGAAGGGCGACAATTTAATTATCATTATTTACATCTCAAAAATGAAATTTACGTGGATGAAAAACTGGTTGTATTTGACAATTTGAAGTTGGATACACAAAAAAATAAAGTAACGGATATTGGCTATATGGAGGGATTTACACATATGGCTTCTTGTTTTTATATTAGTCCAGGTGTGAATCAAAAAGTCGTTGAAGCGATACAAGAAGTTGTTACGCCATATATGGACGAACATTGCCGTGTCGGTGTGACATTGCTTCCGACACATGGTTTGACATTTCGTATTTTGGCTTATTCCACAGACGTCATTCAACGTGTGATTCATGCTGTACATCAATTTGTGATGGAAAATTATCATGAAGAAGACGCACAATTTTTAAGAAAGTATTAAAGTAACGGAATCAAGAATAAAAAAGCTTCTTTTCCTTAATTTAAGCGGAAGAGAAGCTTTTTTGTGTGGGGAAGTCTTGGAGAAGTCTTAAAATCAATAGCAATAAAAAGGTGGTAATGGCTTCTCACGTAGTTCATGATATGGTACAAATGGTTACATAAGCTTTAAACTTTCTTGTGTTGTTGAATACAAAAATGTATGGAGGAACCTTTAATGATCACCAAATCTGAAGCGCATATTATGATAGGACTCATCATTGGTGCGATATTACTTTTTTCAATATCATCTATTTCAGCTCATCAAAATTTCAGCTTGTTTCTATTTTTGGCTTTCTTAGCTATTTTAAATATCGTTTATTTATGTATTTCCAGTATTTATGTATGGAAAGATTACAAAAATAGTCAGTAAAAATGCGATTTTCTCAAACATGAAAATCGCATTTTGGGGTAGTTTAGAATACGGTAAAACAATGTTTCTATATAAATGAATTTTATCTCAGTCGTATGTGAAAACAAAAACATTAACAATCATGCAAGTCTACAAATCACGAGCCGTTCTCTTTTCGGACTTCACAACATTGAAAATGAGCCAGATAATTTGAATGATAGCTGGCACTAAAAAGGAAGCACCTAACACAAGTATGTTAATCCATTTTATCTCTGTTGTTTGAACGGCACCACTTGCATCAACTTCTCGCATCCACAGCAAAAAGGATAGCCCTAAAAACAGCGCCACTTCTAAAATAGTGAAAATCCACCATAAAATCCAAGAAATTTTCATTGAAACCCCACTCCCTCTGTCTAACGTTGATTGAGTATTCTTCATCCTCATAGCCAAAAAATTAAGAGAAGCATAAGTCATAGAAAGATTGCTTTTATTCATTATTCCTTTTTATAAAAATATTAAACAACAAGTTCAAAAATGATTGCTTTACTTATTATTGAATTAAATAACTTGTTCAAACGAAAAAATACATCCCAAAAGTAAGCTGAATCAATACTTTTGGGATGTATGCGATATGTTCATTAATTTGAAAGCGTGTCCTATTGTTAATTTGCTTCTACGGCTTCTTGACGCAATTTACGTGCGCTGTTAACCAATACTGTCAATGCTGCTTTCACTTCATCTTCTTTACGTGTTTTAAGTCCACAGTCTGGATTAACCCAGAATAATGAACGGTCGATTTGTTGTAAACCACGTTCAATTGCTGTCGTAATTTCTTCTTCTGTCGGGATACGTGGGCTATGAATATCATAAACGCCTAAACCGATACCTAAATCATAATCGATATCTTCAAAGTCTTTAATGAGGTCACCGTGGCTACGTGACGTTTCGATTGAAATGACATCTGCATCTAAGTCGTGAATGGCATGGATGATTTGTCCGAATTGCGAATAACACATATGCGTATGAATTTGCGTTTCATCCGTGACAGAAGATGTCGCAAGTTTGAAGCTATGCACAGCTTTTGCCAAGTAGTCTTCGTGATATTCTTTACGTAATGGTAAGCCTTCACGTAATGCTGGTTCGTCGACTTGAATCACTTGAATGCCGGCTTTTTCTAACGCTAACACTTCTTCATTAATCGCAAGCGCAATTTGATCTTGTACGGTTGAGCGAGGAATATCAACGCGTTCGAATGACCAGTTTAAGATTGTTACTGGGCCTGTCAGCATGCCTTTCACTGGCTTGTCCGTTAAGCTTTGCGCATATACGGTTTCATCAATTGTTAATGGGGCCGTCCATTTCACATCACCGTAAATAATCGGTGGTTTTACTGCACGTGAGCCGTATGATTGTACCCAGCCAAATTTAGTCACGAGGAAGCCGTCTAACTTTTCGCCAAAGAACTCGACCATGTCATTACGTTCAAACTCACCGTGTACGAGAACGTCTAAACCGATGTCTTCTTGAATTTCAATCCAACGTTTGATCTCATCTTGAACGAATTGACGGTAAGCCTCGTCAGAAATGCGTTTGTTTTTCCAATCTGCACGTTGTTTACGTACTTCTGGTGATTGCGGGAATGAACCAATTGTCGTTGTCGGTAAATCTGGTAAGTTCAAGCGTTGTTGTTGCACGACTTTACGCTCAGAGAATGCTGAAGCACGTGCAGCACGGACACTATCAAAGTCATATTCAAGGTTTTTGAACGCTTGATTTTGGAAACGTGTATATTGTGCATGCAAACGGTCATATGCTTCAGTGTCGTTGTCGTTCACAGCGCGTTTTAATGCATCTAACGTTTCTAATTTTTCTGTCGCAAAGCTTAAACCGTCACGAATGTCATCTTCTAACGTTTCATCTTCTAAAGAGACAGGCACGTGTAATAATGATGACGATGGATTGATATATAAAACGTCGGAATATTGCGATAATTTTTCGATTAATGCTTTTTTCGCTTCAACATCAGCAGCCCATACGTTTCGACCGTCGATAATACCGGCAAATAATGTTTTTGAGCGGTCAAAGTCGCCATTTTCGATTTGTTGTAAGTTGTAGCCGTGATCATGTACAAAGTCTAAGCCGAGACCTTTGACTGGTAATGCGCTTAAAAACTTCACATTTGCACGTTCGAAATATGTTTGAATCACTAACGCTTTTGCGACGTCTGCTTCAGCAAATGTCTCGTAAGCTTCACGTGTAATGGCTTCTAATTCTGCCGCTTGATCTGTCACTAAAATCGGTTCGTCAATTTGAATGAGTTCTGCACCAGCATCGATAAGTGATTTTAATACTTCAACGTATAGTGGCAATAGCGTGCGTACTTTGTCTTCAAATGATTGGTCGCCGCCCTTAGAAAGTGCCACGAATGTAATCGGTCCGACAATGACAGGGTGTGCGTTAATATTGAGTGCTTTTGCTTCATTAAAACGATCCAATAAGCGGTTGTGATTCACGCGAGGTGTGACATTATCCCATTCAGGTACGATATAGTGATAGTTTGTGTTAAACCATTTCACGAGTGCGCTTGCGACGTGTGATTTGTTACCACGTGCGATGTCGAAAAGGAGGTCATCATCTACATCACGGTCTTGAAAACGTGTTGGAATAATGTTGAATAACAAAGATGTATCGAGAATATGGTCATATAATGAAAAGTCACCTACAGGGACACTGTCTAAATTGTGATTTTGTTGTAGGACTAAGTTAGAACGGTGTAATTGTTGCAATGTGTCGTCGAGTTCAGCTTTCGTAATGTTGTTGTTCCAGTAGCTTTCGATAGCTTTTTTCCATTCACGTTTGTGTCCAAGTCTTGGGAATCCTAAGTTTGTCGTTTTAATTGTCATAAAATCGCCTCCTGATGAGATGTTGTAATAGATTTCGAATAGGCTGCAAGTGCTAATGAGTAATCAATGCGTTCAAACGGTGTAATTAAATACAAGCCGTTGAAATACGTATGGACCGTGTCGATGAGTGATTTACAAAGGGACAAGCTTAGTTCATAGGTGGCTTGTCTATCATCTGCTACGGCTTCAAATTGTGCGAGTACGTCGTCTGACATTTTGATGCCAGGCACTTCATGATGTAAAAACAAAGCATTTTTATAACTTGTAATCGGCATAATCCCAATAAAGATAGGGACATCGAGATGCTTTGTCGCTTCATAAATCTCGACAATTTTTTCTTTCGTAAAGACAGGTTGGGTAATGAAGTAATGCATACCGCTTTTAATTTTGGTTTCCATTTTACGGACTGCCGCTTTGATATTGCTCACATGAGGATCAAAACCACCCGCAATATTGAACTGTGTCGCGACTTTTAATGTATCGCCGTCTGTATTCACGCCTTTGTTAAATCTGAGTGCAAGTTCAGTCAATCCTTTTGAATTCACGTCATACACATTCGTTGCCCCAGGGAGATGCCCGACTTTCGAAGGGTCTCCGGTAATTGCTAAAATTTCATTCACGCCAATTAAAGAGAGGCCGAGTAAATGAGATTGAAGCCCGATTAAGTTGCGATCTCGACACGTAATGTGGACGAGTGGTTCGATATCAAATTGTTGTTTAATCAGACTCGCTGCTGCAATATTGGATACGCGAACCGTTGCTAAAGAGTTGTCGGCTAACGTGACGGCGTCGATTTGTGCATCATCCAAAGCTTTGACGTTTTGAAAAAATTTCGTCGTATCGAGATGTTTCGGTGTATCAAGTTCGACGATGATGGTCGGTCGCTCTCGCACACGCGCTGCTAGATTTTGACGAGTTTGTTTTGGTGCTTCAGACGTTTGCTTTTGATGAATCGGAATGACCTTTTTCTCTTTGATCGGCTTTAAACCTTGTACCGCTGCTTTAATTTTGCGAATATGTTCGGGCGTTGTACCGCAACAGCCGCCGATGAGTCGCACGCCTTCTTGAATAAGTTGTTCTGCGGTCTCACCGAAGTATTGTGCGTTATCGCTATATTTGAACGTTTGTTGATCGATGTCGAGTAAGCTCGCATTCGGATAACACGATAAGTAGGCGTTGTTCGGTAATTCGATATGCCCGAAAGTCCGTTTCATATGATGGGGACCGTGGTGACAATTCAAACCGACAATGTCTGCCCCGGCTTCGACTAATTGTTGCAATGCACTGTTAATTTCTTTACCGTTCATTAAATAATGTGTGTTGGAAGCGGTCAGTTGCGCAATAATGGGAATGTCGTACTTTTGACGTGTTTGTCGAATGGCATTGAGCAATTCTTCTTCATCGTAATACGTTTCGAATAATAGACCGTCCACGCCTTCAGCAACGAGCGTATCGACTTGAATGTCGGTATGGTATTGGATAGCCGACAATGACAGTTCACCTTGTTTAACGCTTCTAAAGCCACCGACTGTCCCTAAAATCAATGTGTCTCGGCCGGCTGCACGTTTTGCGATGGCAACAGCGGCTTGATGGATCGCTTTGACTTGATGTTCTAAGCCGAATTGTTGTAGCTTTTCAAAGTTGGCGCCGTACGTATTCGTTTGAATGACATCTGCGCCGGCTTGAATGTACGAGCGATGAATGCTTTCGACTTTGTCAGGGTGCGTCAGATTGTAAGCTTCAGGACAAGTGTCTAAGCCCTCTGAATAGAGAATCGTCCCCATTGCACCATCAGCGACGAGAATATTGTTTTTCAGTGCGTTCAGTAGTCGACTCATAGGATCCCTCCTTTAATGCTTGATCGAGGTCGGCAATTAATTCGTCAACATCTTCCAATCCAACGCTCAATCGAAATAGGCCAAATGTAATGCCACGCGCTTCTCGAATGTCTTGGGGAATCGCGGCATGTGACATCGTATACGGGTGCGAGAGAATCGTCTCCACACCGCCTAAACTCACTGAGACGAGTGGTAAAGTGAGCTGATCGACAAATTGTTGTGCATAGGTTTCATCTTTTAAGCGAAACCCTATCACAGCCCCGCCATGTTGCGCTTGTTTTAGATGCACAATACTTTTTCCTGGGTAATACACTTGAGCAATCGCTGGATGTTGTTCTAAAAAGTTGTAAATCCGTTGTGCACTTTCGACAGATTGTTGGTAACGGACGACGAATGTTTTCAAATGTTGTGTTAACGTCCAACTGTCATAAACGGATAAAGCAGTCCCCGTGCCATTTTGGATTAAATAAAGGGCATCAGCGAGTGTGTCATCGTTCGTAATGACAGCGCCAGCAATGAGGTCGCTATGGCCACCTAAAAACTTCGTCGCGCTATGAATGACGATATCTGCACCGAGCGCCAGTGGATTTTGACCAAGTGGCGTCATAAATGTATTGTCGACCGCGAGTAAAATGTCATGTGCTTGTGCAATATGTGCGACTTTACGAATATCTGTAATTTTGAACAGTGGATTCGACGGTGTTTCAACATAAATGAGTCGGGTGTTCGGTCGAATGGCTGCGCGAATCTCTGCTACATTTTCGGCATTGACCGTTGAAAATGTCAGGCCAAAGCGGGATAAAATTTGCTCTGTCAGTCGAAACGTCCCACCGTACACGTCGTCAGGCAAAATGACGTGGTCACCGGCTTTTAAAGTTAAAAACACAGCTGTAATTGCAGCGATACCAGAGTTGAATGCAAATGCGTGTTTTCCGCCTTCAAGTTGTGCGAGTTTCGTTTCGAGCAATTCGCGGTTCGGATTGCCACTGCGCGCATAATCATATGGAACGGATTCGCCTAACCGTTGTTGATGATACGTTGATGCATAATATAGCGGTTGATTCGCGCAATGGTACGTGACACCGCGGTTGACATCATGAATCAGTTCAGTTTGTTTAGAACGTGTCATCAGTACTCACCTCTTTTGCTTGTTGGAGTGCTTGTATGAAATCTTGTTCAATATCTTCATACGCCTCAATCCCAATCGATAGTCGAATTAAGTGTTGGTCAATACCGCGACGATCCTTTTCTTCATCAGGCATATCGATGTGTGTTTGCGTATAAGGGAAAGTAACAAATGTTTCGGTTCCGCCTAAACTTTCGGCAAAGCGTAATACTTTCAACTGTCGTAACAATTGGTCGACGCTATACCCAACTTCGAGACGTAAACTTAACATGCCTGTGCGCCCGCAATAGAGCACGTCTTGAATGCCTGTCAAATTTTCGCAAGTCGATGCAAAGCGTTGCGCATTTTGTTGTGAACGTTCGACGCGCAAATGCAATGTTTTCAAGCCACGTAACAATAAATAACTATCAATCGGTGAAAGTGTCGCACCAATCATGTTGTGAAATTGGCCTAACTTTTCTGCAAGGGCTGCATCTTTGACCGTCACGACACCCGCGAGGACGTCATTATGGCCACCGATATATTTCGTTGCTGAATGTAAAACAATATCTGCACCATCAAGTAAAGGTGTCGACAAATAAGGTGTGAGAAAGGTATTGTCGATAACCGTTAACAACTTGTGTTGCGCTGCTAACGCGTAATAGGGCGTTAAATCAATTTCAATCATTAATGGATTTGAAATCGGCTCAATGAATAATGCTTTTGTTTGAGGTGTAATGGCAGCCTTTACAGCGTCAGGGTCTTCAAAATCAATGTAATGAAAACGAATGCCGTATTGGGCTTCATAAAATTCAAACAAGCGAAATGTGCCACCATACAAGTCAAAAGAAACGAGTATCTCATCACCTGGTTTGAAAAGATTACAGACCAATTGAATGCTTGCCATGCCACTCGCTGTCGCAAACGATGCAATGCCGCCTTCGAGTCGCGCAAATGCATCTTCAAAAACTTGTCGCGTTGGGTTTTTCGTGCGTGTGTAATCAAAGCCTGTTGAAAGCCCGAGTCCTTCGTGTTGGTATGCCGTAGAGAGATAAATAGGGTTTGCGATTGCGCCAGTGTCATCTTGAGTCAGTGCAATTTGTGCCAGTGTTGTTTCTTTCATCAGTTCAACCTCCTCTTCAAAAATAAAAAAGCTTCCGTCCTTTAGATCCAATAAAAATTAGATATAAAGGACGAAAGCTTCTCGTGGTACCACCTTTGTTCGCAACTTGATCACTCAAGTCGCCTCTTCCAGTACGCGAAATTGTGTGCGATGTAGACGGTATGATAGACATCGAATGTGTGAGGGATATCTTTGGAATGTTCTACACGCATCACAAAATGTGAATACTGTATCGCTATAACGGGCGAACCCGGTGATACCTCATATTGGTACCAACACTCCAAGGCCATTTTCAAACGCGCTTTCAATACCTTCTCTCAGCAAACGAAGGCTCTCTGTAAAAGCAGGGGACGTTTTACTTTCCTTTTTACAGTGTTTCAATATATTGTCTTGTGCTTTGATAAAAAACACTTTACATGAAGCCAAAAAATTTGTCAACATATTTTCTGAAAATTTAGAAGAGAGAGAAATTTGACGCGACTTAAAATCATAGAGAAAAGCTTGTTTATCAATGGTGCAAACAGTAAAATGGAATGGTAAAAATTTTGAAAAGGTTGGTGAAAGGGATGACTCAAAAATGGCAAAGTCAACAGGATGATTCAGAACAGGTTCAACACTTGGCATTGACGGAAATCAGACCGAATCCGTACCAACCTCGAAAAACGTTTGATGCTGAAAAGTTAACAGAGCTCGCGCAATCGATTGCACAACATGGGGTATTACAGCCGATTATCGTGACAAAAGCAATTCATGGGTTTTACATTGTCGCGGGTGAGCGCCGTTATCGGGCGAGTCTTGAGGCAGGCTTAACGCACATTCCAGCTATCGTCAAAACTTTTTCAGATGGTGAGATGCGAGAGCTAGCGATTATTGAGAACTTGCAACGTGAAGACTTGAATGCATTAGAAGAAGCAGAAAGTTATCAACAACTGATGCAACATTTGAATCTGACACAACAAGAAGTCGCTGCACGATTAGGTAAGTCGAGACCGTATATAGCGAATATGTTGAGACTGCTCAAGTTACCTGTTAAGATTAGAACTTTAATACGAGAAGGCGAACTTTCAGGAGGACACGGACGCACACTCCTCGCATTCAAAGAGCCGGAAACCATGATTAAATATGCACATTTAGCCATCCGGGAGTCTTGGAGTGTGAGATATTTGGAGCAACAAGTCGCTGAATTTACAGGCAGTGGACAACAAACGGCATCGCACCAACAGCACACGACGAAAAAGCCCGCACTGATTCGACAACATGAACAACAATTAAAGGAACAGTACGGGACAAGCGTCGAAATTACGACAAAGAAAAATGTAGGCGAGATTACTTTTACGTTCCACTCTGAAAGTGACTATCGCCGACTGATTCAATTGCTTAAAAAAATGTAAAATTTTCAGGGTCGTGCGCATCAATATACATCATTTAAGATTATCCATAGAGAAGGGAGTTACTTATGAATCAATTAGAAGCGATATTAAAAAGTATGGTTCAACCGTTATTAGATCCAGAAACCTATTCAAACTTACTGACGAAACTGATTATTGTATTGATATATGTCATCGTCGCTTTTATTGTTGTGCGTATTTTAAATAAAGTTATCGCGCAATTTTTTAAAGTCAACAATCGTTCAGGGAAAACTAATCGTGCCAAAAGGTCGAAAACATTAATTACACTCGTTCAAAATGTGGTCGGTTACATCGTATGGTTTATTACACTGACAACCGTGCTTAGCAAATTTGGGATTAGTGTTGAAAGTATTTTAGCAGGGGCCGGCGTTGTAGGTTTAGCGATTGGTTTTGGTGCGCAAACACTCGTGAAAGACGTGATTACAGGTTTCTTTATTATATTTGAAAATCAATTCGATGTCGGGGACTATGTGAGTATTAAAAACAATAGTGCACCTATCGCAGAAGGAACAGTCAAATCGATTGGTCTTCGTTCGACACGTATTTTATCATTTACAGGGGAGCTCTCAATTATTCCAAATGGGACGATGAGTGAGGTCACAAACTTTTCAGTGACGAATGGTGTATCGATTATTGACATTCCGGTGTCAATTCATGAGAAAATTGATGATGTAGAGAAGAAAATGAACCTCTTCTTAAAAACGATACCAAAGAAATATGACATTTTTACTGAACCGCCTGAAGTGCTAGGTGTCGATAAATTTAACAGTTATGAAGTAATGATTCGTGTGGCGGGTGAAACGATACCAGGTGAAAGCTTTAGTGGGTCACGTATTTTACGCCGTGAGTTAAAAGAATTTCTACAGTCTGAAGGTATTGAAGCACCGATGCCGACGCTTGTCCAGTTATATCAAGAACAACAAAACAAGGATGCATAGAGGTGAAATTGAGTGGCTTCAAATTACGAATTAAATGATATAGTAGAGATGAAGAAGCAACACGCATGTGGAACGAATCGCTTTAAAATCATTCGTATGGGCGCAGATATTCGGATTAAATGTGAAAATTGTCAGCGCAGTATTATGTTACCACGTCAAACTTTCAACAAAAAAATAAAAAAAGTACTCGAAAAAGCGAGTTCAAATGAGAAGGAGAATGAAACATGGCTTTAACAGCTGGTATTGTCGGCTTACCTAACGTCGGAAAATCAACTTTATTTAACGCAATTACAAAAGCAGGTGCACTTGCTGCAAACTATCCTTTCGCAACGATTGATCCTAATGTCGGAATCGTTGAAGTGCCAGATACACGTTTAACACAATTAGAAGCAATTGTAAATCCTAAAAAAACAGTACCGACAACGTTTGAATTTACAGATATTGCAGGTATCGTTAAGGGAGCTTCAAAAGGGGAAGGTCTCGGAAACAAATTTTTATCACACATTCGTGAAGTGGATGCGATTTGTCAGGTTGTACGTGCATTCGATGATGAAAATGTGACACACGTTGCAGGACGTGTGAACCCGATTGAAGATATTGAAGTCATCAACATGGAATTGGTATTAGCGGACTTAGAATCTGTTGAAAAACGTTTGCCACGTCTTGAAAAAATGGCAAAACAAAAAGATAAAACAGCGGTCAATGAAGTGCGTATTTTAACAAGAATTAAAGAAGCACTTGAAAATGGCCAACCTGCTCGTAGTTTAGAATTTAACGATGAAGATCAAAAATATGTGAATCAAGCGCAATTGTTAACTTCAAAATCGATGTTATATATTGCGAACGTCGGTGAAGATGAAATTAACGATGCAGAAAATGATAAAGTGAAAGCCATTCGTGAGTATGCAGCACAAGAAGATTCAGAAGTTATCGTCATTAGCGCAAAAATCGAGGAAGAGATTGCGACATTAGACGATGAAGATAAAGCAATGTTCTTGGAAGAATTAGGTATTGAAGAGCCTGGTTTGAACCGCTTAATCCGTAAAACATATGATTTATTAGGATTGGCGACGTACTTTACAGCAGGTGTGCAAGAGGTGCGTGCTTGGACGTTTAAAGAAGGCATGACGGCGCCACAATGTGCGGGTATCATTCATACGGACTTTGAACGTGGCTTCATTCGTGCTGAGGTGACAAGTTATGAAGACTTCGTTGCGCATAACGGTGAACAAGGTGCGAAAGAAGCGGGTAAAATGCGCTTAGAAGGTAAAGATTACGTGATGCAAGATGGAGATGTCGTGCATTTCCGTTTTAATGTGTAGGAGATAACAATAAGAGCTAAAGTGTTGAGCACATCAGCATTTTAGCTCTTTTTTTGTTTTGGGATACTTTGATACACTTTACGTACTGGAATGCGAACCCACTCGACTGCTTGAAATAGGCGGCGCGTTCCTAGGAGTCTCGGGAGGTGCTTGCAATCTTGTTTGAGCTTCACATTTCAAAACAAAGGAAGATGGCGTGTACATTATCCTAATTAAAAAAGTTTCTGCATCCATTCATGAGTATTAAGGGGATGTGATAAAAATTTCTTGGTTTTTAAGTCGATAAGAAAGTTTTGGACTCTCTTTGATACAAGCTTTTCTTAGATCATGTAAAGTGTTTTATAAATTTTATGTAAAATTGAAAAAATATAATGTATTATGCATAAAAAGTGGTAAAATGTGCTTAAACAAGCATGTGTAACGCAGACAACGATGAGAGAGGTGAGGACGATGTTAGTCCGTGTAGACCAGCTACAAAAAACATTGAATGGTAAAAATGTGATTAATGATATTTCATTTACTTTGGAAGCGGGAACGATTAATGCGATTTTGGGGCCAAACGGTGTAGGGAAAACAACAACAGTACGATTATTGACAGGGTTGCTTCAACCGACGCATGGCGAAATTGAAGTGTTTGGTGTCAAGACGACAGATCCCCATTTTGAACATGTACGCAAACAAATGGGTGTACAAAATGATGGCAATTTGTATGAAAACTTAACGGTATATGAAAATTTAAAAATATGGGCACGTTTTTATGATGTGCCAAAAGCAGAGATTGACGGCAGAATTGATGCGTTATTAACTTATTTTGAGCTAACTGAGCGTAAAAAAAGTAAAGTTGGAACGTTGAGTAAAGGGTTGAAACAAAAAGTAGCGATTATACGTGCGCTCATTCATCAACCGAAATTATTGATTTTAGATGAACCAACGTCTGGTTTGGATCCGTCAGCTTCTGAATCGTTGAACACATATTTACAAAAGCAAGTGCGTGAAAATCAGATGACGGTATTTATGTGTACACATCATTTACAAGGGCTAGAACAAATTGCAGACCATATTTTCATGATGGATCAAGGCCGCTTTATTGCTTCAGGACGTGCGGAGGATTTGTTGCGTGAAGCGTGGCCACAAGTGGAATTTGATATTCATGTGAGTGATGTGGCACGTGCATTGGCATTATTGGAGCAAGAGCAGACATTTGTTGCTAAAGAAAATAGTGACAAAACAGGATATATTCGCGTGAAAGTGGAGGCGTATCACGATATTTCCCAGGTAATCAAGCTGTTTATTGAGCACCAGTTGGATGTATATACGGTCACTGAAGTTCAACATACGATTAAAGAATTATACTTCAAGAAAATGGATGTGGTGCAACATGATTAATATGAAGCATGTCTTTACAATTGTTTATAAAGACGCTCTAGACATTAGAAGTGATCGTGGCGTTTTTGTGTCGGTATTGATTGTTCCATTTATTTTCAGTTTGGTATTTCCATTAGCGATTGTTATTGGTGACGTCAGTTTTAGTGTCGTCGATTACATTGGTGGTGCACGTACGTTCATTGACCAGTTGCCTGAACAAGTGATACCGAAATCTATCGACCATCATCACGGTATTGTCTATGCGGTTTTGATGTATTTCTTTATTCCATTTTTTATTCTGATACCGGTATTTGTTTCCAGTATGTTAGCTACTACAAGCTTTACAGGTGAAAAAGAGCATAAAACGATTGAAGGATTACTTTATACGCCGATTACAAATAAAGAATTGATGCTCGGTAAGATTTTAGTTGCAGGCATTCCGTCAATTTTGCTCACTTGGATCTCCGTATTGATTTATGGGATTATTGTTAATACTTACGGTGTCAAAGTGTTAGGCGAGATGATTTTCCCGAATTTTAGTTGGCTAATGGTGACATTTCTTATTGCGCCGTTAATTACATTTTTATCCATTTCGCTCGTTGTCGCTGTATCGCAACGAGTGAACACAAGTAAATCAGCGCAATCGATATCAATGATTTTAATTTTACCGATTATTGGGTTCATTATTTCTCAAGCAAATGGGGTATTTTTGTTTGGACCGATGATTTCAGTCATTCTCGTCGTAGTGTTAATCGTGTTAGATCTCGTCGTATATTTAGCCATTTCAAAACGATTTAATTCGGACAAGCTATTAACAAAATAGGATATAAAAAAGAGGCACATATCATTGTAGTACAGTGTCAACAATGATGTGTGTCTCTTTTAATTTTTATTTGAAGAAACCGCCGAATAAACTGCCAAATGCGTTTTTCAATGTGTTAACAGTTTTAGCTGTCTCAATAGCTGTTTTTACCACTTTTGGATTTTCATATAATGTGTATAAAACTTTGCCTGTATTAATGCTTTCTGTTACAAAGTTTCTTGTATGTGCATATGATTTAGAAAATACGTTAGCTTTGTCATCGATGTCTAATGGTTTGATGTATGAGTTAGACCCATTTTTTCCAAGTATAACAAGTACAGACTGATCAATTGTATTTTTGTATTTGAAATATAAATCTGTGTAAGTTTTTGCATTATTATATTTTTCTGTAATCTCGTCGTATTGCTTCTTTAAATATTCATAGCCACTTGTTACACCATTCTTAATGTAATTATAGCCACTAGTCACGCCATCTTTAACATAATTATAACCATTAGTTACACTGTTTTTAAAACCGTTCCAGTAACTTGAAAGTGTTGAAGTTGTTGAGTTTGTTTCGCCTGTTTTAGGTAATACAGGTGCAACTGCTTTTGTATCATTTTTAGACTCAACTGATGGGTTTACTTTTTTAGATTCTTCATTTGTTTTGTTAGCTTCATCTAATTTTTTAGTTTCAGATGATTTTTCAGTTTGAGATTTTTCTTCTGCCTTAGGTGCTGTTTTAGATTCAGCTTCAGGTTTAGCTTTTTTACTGTCATTTGCTTTGTCAGTTTTGTTTTCTTTTTTTACTTCAGGCTTCTTCTCAACTTTTGGTGCTTCATTTGCTTCGTTTTCTACTTTAGCTTCAGGTTTTTGTTCTGTATTAGCTTCAGGATTTTCAATTGGTACTGGTGTTTTTTCAACATCAGGTGATTGTCCAATTTGAAGTTCTTTTTGGTTAGCTTTAGCTTTAATTTCTGCATCACGTGGGCCATTGATTGCTTCTAATTGTTTTTGGAAGTCATCAACGTTAACTCTATTTTTTGGTAATTTGTTGATTGCGCGTTGTGCTGCACGTCTATTTTGAATTGTGTCTTCTTGTTGTAAAGCTTGAAGTGCATTTTTAGCATCAGCAATGCTTTGGTTTTCTTTCTCTAAAATAGGGTTGTGAGGTGCTTTTGGTTCTTCAGCTTGAGGTGCAACTTCAGGTGTGCTGTTTAATGATTTTACGAATACATCTTGGCTTTGATCAGGATTTTCTTTGATTTCTTCGATGTAAGCATCACGTTGTTTGTCTGATAAGTCTTCGTTATGTAATAAACCGTAAAATGCATTTTGTTGTGCTACACGACGCTCAGGGTTTGTCGCATCTTTAATTGATTCTGAAAATACGTTTTGTGCGCTACTTGGATCTTCATGAAGTTGTTTAATGTATTGGTCACGTTGACTTTCTGAAATGCCATCCATGTGTAATACTTGGTAGAATGCTTTTTGTTCAGGTGAAACGTTTGCTGATTCAAAAGTTGCTGGTTGTGCGTCTGCGAGTGATGATGTTTTCTCGCTTGCATCTGCGTTTCCTTGTGAAATAAATGTTGCTAAAGATAATGTTGCTGCCCCAATTAATAATTTTGATGTGTATTTAGTTTTCATGTTCATTCCCTTTCTATTTTTCTAAGCGGTTTGATTTGTTCTTCTTAACACAAAAAAATATACCACGTTTTAATGGCGATAAAAATTAACTGTTTCTTAATTAAAAATAAAAAGTGATTAATTTTGAATTCGATTAAGGAGAAAGCGTTTTAATTTATTAGAATTTTAATGGGGTGCTAATCAAATGAGGCAAGCGAACAATTTAAATTGAGGAATTCGTGAAAGATATTGTAATTTGTAAGGGGCTATGATACAATCTTTGAATGTGAGTAATGAAAATTATTCCTTGCTTATCATTTGAATTTTGATAAGCCGCATAGACCATAAGGAGGTGCCAATATACAATGAGAACATATGAAGTAATGTACATCGTGCGTCCAAACATTGAAGAAGAAGCACGTAAAGCAGTAGTTGAACGTTTTAACGGAATTTTAGCTTCTGAAGGTTCTGAGGTATTAGAAACTAAGGACTGGGGTAAACGTCGCTTAGCTTATGAAATTGAAGACTTCAAAGATGGTTACTACAACATCGTACGTATCCAATCTGAAAACAACAAAGCTACTGACGAATTCCAACGTTTAGCTAAAATCAATGACGATATCATTCGTTACATCGTTGTCCGTGAAGACGAAAACAAGTAATAGAATAATTGGGGGCGTGTAAATGCTTAATAGAGTCGTATTAGTAGGTCGCTTAACTAAAGATCCAGAATACAGAACGACACCCTCAGGCGTAGGTGTAGCGACATTTACCTTAGCGGTTAATCGTACATTTACGAATGCGCAAGGGGAACGTGAAGCAGACTTCATTAACTGTGTAGTTTTCCGTAAACAAGCAGAAAATGTTAACAATTTCTTGTTTAAAGGAAGTCTAGCTGGCGTTGATGGTCGCTTACAATCACGCAGTTACGAGAACCAAGAAGGCCGACGTGTATTCGTCACTGAAGTGGTATGTGATAGTGTTCAATTCCTTGAGCCTAAATCACAAAACCAACGTCACGCGAACCAAAACCAAGGCAACCAATTCGATAGCTACGGCCAAGGATTCGGTGGACAACAACAAGGCCAAAATTCGTCTTATCAAAACAATAATCATCAACCTGCTAATGATAATCCATTTGCGAATGCGAACGGACCTATCGATATTAGCGATGATGATTTACCATTCTAATGACAATCTGAACGTATAGAAAACAATCTTTAATGTAAGGGAGGCACAAATCATGGCAGGTGGAC
This sequence comes from Staphylococcus cornubiensis, assembly GCF_900183575.1. Lineage (GTDB taxonomy): Bacteria > Bacillota > Bacilli > Staphylococcales > Staphylococcaceae > Staphylococcus > Staphylococcus cornubiensis. The sequence goes on along the minus strand of NZ_FXUZ01000005.1, from coordinate 106,836 downwards.
CAAGAAGAGGCGGTCGTCGTCGTAAAAAAGTTTGTTATTTCACAGCAAACGGTATTACACACATCGACTACAAAGATACTGAGTTATTAAAACGTTTTATCTCAGAACGCGGTAAAATTTTACCACGTCGTGTAACAGGAACTTCAGCTAAATATCAACGTATGTTGACTACAGCGATCAAACGTGCACGTCATATGGCATTATTACCATTCGTTAAAGACGAAGCGTAAGCCAATATATAAAAACCCCGTACATCTATTGAGGTGTATGGGGTTTTTATATATCTATCACTCAATAAATATCTTTAACAAAGAGTGAAGATAGTATATATAATTGAAAAAGAAATAAGCAATAAAGAAATTGAAGAACATACAGAACTCATAACTGACTATTTGAAAGTTGAATGGGAGAGCGTTAAATTTAACAAAGGAATGTATTATGTAGAATGTATTTATGAATTTAGATATTCAAATTTACTTTAGAGCTAGATAATTTACAAAATTTGTTGTATATTTCCCAATTGGGTGATATTATAATTAATGTGAGCAATAGCTTACTCATTGAGTGTAAGGGAGGTGAGAGTCCCAATGCACGAAATAATAAAAGCACTAACAAGTAGAGATGTACAAGTTGCGATTGTACTCATTCTACCGTTAGTGCTAAGACAATTGAGATTGTGGCATATAAGCTATCTATTAGTTAGCAAAAAGCCAGACAATCAAGATATTGATTAATTGTTTCGGGAGTCATTCGTGGCTCCCTCTGCTTACACTCACATTATACATTGAAATAGTGAGGATTTCAAATGAGTTTAGTCAAGTTAGGAATGACAGTATTCATTTTTCTTATCCCACAAATAATTAAGTTAGTGAGAATTTTGCATATGCGAAAATTAAGTTATAGATATGAAGGTGAGCACATTGTCAGAATACAAAAAGACGATTGAACGTTTGCTTAACAGTCAGGTAAGTGCATATAAAATTCATCAAGAAACAGGTGTTAGTACAGGGAGAATAAGTGATTTAAGAAATGGTAAACGTGAGCTTGAAGGGATTACACTACAAACTGCTGAAAAGTTGTATGCGTATCAATGTAAGATTGAGGGACAAGGTTAGTTGTGAGATTTAATAAATCACATGATTGGTATGTCAATTTGAGAGATAAAGAAGGTGAAGTTGTAGCGACTTATACACAAACTAAGGATGAGCCAATTATTAAAATAGATGTGCAAGGAAGAAGAATCAAATAGTGATGGATTAAAGGTTTTATTGAACAATGTGTGGGGTGGGTGAAATGAAAGAAGTTCACAAGTTACTTTTTGGACGAGTGCTAACAAATATTGGAGATAGTATCATACTCATCTCATTAACGTGGTATGTAGCTGTCACTTATCATAACACGTTATACTTAGGCATCATTGGTGTCATCTTAGGGGTTATTGATGTATTCATGTTCTTTTTAGGGCCCATTTTAGATAGATATAATATTAAAAAAATCTTATGTATCAGTACACTTGCACAAGTTTTTATAGTGATGCTGATGTCTTTGTATTTCTTACTAGATCATCATCATTTGCTTATTTTGTACATATTGTTAAGTATGTCTACGCTATTTTCGTCTGTGATTTATCCTGCAGAAAGTGTACTTATTCCCAAATTGTCTACCGATGAGCATCAAGTGATTAAATATAATGCAATATTTCAAATGACATATAAAGGGCTAGATGTGGTATTAGATGCTTTAGTTGGGGTTTTACTCAGTATATTTTTGATAGTGAATATCTTTTCATTCAATGTCATCATATTTGTTGTGGCCTTTTTTGTATTTAAACTGCTTAGAATAAATTCAACAACAATTCATCATAAAGATAATATAGAAGCTAGCGACCGAATATTAAGTCGTTATTTAGCAGATTTGAAAGAAGGGACGAAATACGTATCGAGCCCTAAAATATTAAAACTTTTACTTCCGCTGTCCGTAATCAACTTTTCTATTTCAGCCGTAACGGTAATTTATCCTAAAATAGCTGTGCTAGAAGGAAACGATAGTAAAGTGTTTTCATTGATATTATTTGTTAATGGTCTAGGGCTTATCTTAGGTTACCTAGTGGGACCAAGAATCATTGGATATATCAAGTTTAGCAAATTACTATTTAGCAGTTTTTTCATACTGTCCATCATATGGTTATTTATCTATCTATTCATCAATGCAAGTTATGTTTATATTTTACCGATGTTTTTAGTTTCAAATATCATGATTGGAATTATCAACTTAGCATTTATCAACGCATTTCAATTATTGCCACCTAAAAATATGCTAGGTCGTGTAGCAACTACAAATGAAACGCTATTAAGTATTTTGATACCATTTGGCGCGTTCACTGGTGGGATTTTACCTCAAATTTTTGGTACGATAAATATCAATTTTATTTTAGTAAGTATCGCGAGTTTAGTGATTTCGCTTTTTTATGTAACGGATAAGGAAATCAAGAAAATGAATGACTTAATGTTAATGGCAGATGAGTAGATATAAATGAGACCGAAAGTGGTAAAAATATTTTGAGTGAATCATTTTAAAAAACGTGCAAATCAAAACCCCGTCCCTCATCAATTGTAGGGTACGGGGTTGATTTCTTCTATTCACTTAACGGTCCCAATATCTCACGCGATCAAATGCTTGTACAATCGTATCGGGTTCATCTGATGTGAAGACACCGGGTGCGTTGAGATCGATTTTTGAACCTTTGAATTGATCCGCGGCTTTTTCATTCACCACTAATGGTTTTTTATGTTTATACGTCATTTCCGCAAATTCTTCTACTTCTGGCAATAGGTCTGAGCCATCTGATAATACAATCACACTGTCGAATAGCGTAGGGTGTGCGGTATCATAAGTTTCAGTGATACCGAAATCTTCATCAATCGCACGAGGCTGTTTACCGACGAACGCATAATTCAGCTTATTGTCTGTAAATACTTTCACATAAGATTTTAATATGTCCTCGCTCATTTCACCACTGACTAACACAGCTACAGAATGCCCTGGTAATGGGATATCAAATTTTTCCATTGTGAGTTGACTGTCTTTCGCTGTAGACTGTACTTCTTCATTTTCTTCTGGGACAGACACGCCAACATTTGCCGCAACTGTTTCCGCTAATTGGCGATCTACTTTATTCAATTGGTTAACGGCGTTTTGTTTGACCATCACAGACTTGCACATGCCAATTTCAAATGAGAAACCTGCAGCCATATGCTCGTATTCAGCGGGTGTTAAACTATTTAAATACAATTTTGCTTGACTATAATAGTCTTCAAAACTTGCGCTGCGTTTTCTAATTTTATGACCTTCCACTTTTTCTTGATAATGTTCATAACCGCCTTCTTCTCTCGGTGTTGTGTGCGGGTCGTTGTTGTTTAACGCATTTTTATGGTAAGCCGTTTGTCCTTGGTGTACATTCATTTGGTGCATGGCGTCACGTTGATTGTTGTGTACTTCATTGACAGGACGGTTGATTGGGATTTGGTTAAAGTTAGGTCCACCCAATCTTGAAATTTGCGTATCTGTATATGAGAATAAGCGACCTTGTAATAAAGGATCATTTGAAAAGTCAATGCCAGGCACAATATGACCCGGATGGAATGCTGCTTGTTCTGTTTCGTCAAATACGTTAGACACATTGTGATTGAGCGTCATTTTACCTACAATTTCAACGGGCACTTGATCTTCTGGCCAAATTTTTGTTGGGTCTAAAATATCAAAATCAAAGTCGAATTCTTGTTCTGGACGAATGATTTGAAGACCGAGCTCCCAGGCAGGGTAATCGCCTTTTTCGATGGATTCGTACAAGTCTTTACGGTGGAAGTCGATATCTTTACCGGATAAAATTTGCGCTTCATCCCAAACCAATGACTCTAAACCGTGCAATGGCTTCCAATGAAACTTCACAAAATAAGATTGCCCTTCACGATTGACGAGACGGAATGTGTGCACACCGAATCCTTCCACTTGTCTAAAGTTTTTCGGAATGCCACGGTCACTCATTGCCCAAAATGTCGTATGTGTTGATTCAGGGTTTTGTGAAAAGAAATCCCAAAAAGTATCGTGGGCACTTCCGCCTTGTGGCATTTCGTTATGTGGTTCAGGTTTAACGGCATGAATTAAATCAGGGAACTTAATCGCATCTTGAATGAAGAATACTGGAATGTCGTTACCTACGAGATCGAAAATCCCTTCATCGGTATAGAATTTTGTCGCAAAACCACGTACGTCTCTCACTGTATCTGGTGAACCTTTAGAACCTTGTACAGTCGAAAATCTTACAAATACAGGTGTTGTTTTTTCTGGATGCGTTAAAAAGTCTGCAGAAGTGTACTCTGATAAATCTTTGTATACTTGGAATTCACCATGAGCACCAAATCCACGTGCATGAACAATTCTTTCTGGGATACGTTCGTGGTCAAAGTGCATGATTTTTTCTCTAAAATGGAAATCTTCTAGTAAACTCGGGCCACGTTCCCCGACAGTTAAGGTGTTTTCATCCTCACTCACTTTGACACCGTTATTCGTCGTCATTGCTTTACCATCATTGTTTTTTTCATCATTTTTCAATTGTTCTAGCTTTTTATTATCCATTTCCAACGCTCCTTCCGCGATATAGTGATTAACAATATACATTTACCTTTATTAAAATTTATGAAACATTTTACACCAATGTATTCTTAATATACTGATTAATTCACATATATAATGAGCGCATTGTTGAGTTGGGGGCAGGACGTATTGTATTAAAACTTGTCATAGTAATTTCGATTTTAAACAAAGGTGAAATGATAGGTGTCTATGCTAAGAAGGACATCACACGAGAAGCGCTACAGAAATACGTAGAAATGACTGGTGAAAGACAATAAGGTGGACATGGATGGATAGGCAAATATCACAACTGTGAAAAAAGATGTATTGACAATTAATATAATCTCGGTACAATTAGAAATTAAAAAGATAGAGAAAAGAGGTTATTATGAAAGCGGAATTAAGGGAGATACCTAAGCTCGAATTGCATTGTCATTTAGACGGGTCAGTCAGTTTAAAATATCTTGAACATCAAAGTCAGCAACAAGGCGTGGCGATTCAATTGGACAAAGTGACAGTGGATCAACATTGCCAGAGTTTAGCGGAATATTTACAGTCATTTGACGAAATTTTAAAAGTCATGCAGACGCGCACAAGTTTGAGCGATGCTGTTGTTGATGTTGCAGAACAAGCAGTACATGATGGCGTGAAATATATTGAAATTCGCTTTGCACCCGCATTTCATCAAGAACAAGGGTTGCAGATTCCAGAAATATTAACAGCAGTGTGTGAAGGTGCGGCTGCGGCTGAACAAACTTTCGATATCAAAGTGAGAATGTTAGTCTGCGGGATGAAGCATCATTCGGATGAAATGAACCGCGCGATTTTCGACAGTCTCCGCGATCATAAAACTTTAGAAGACTATATTGTAGGTGTGGATTTAGCAGGCGATGAAGCAGCATCACCGACAACAAAACATGAAGCCTTAGTTCAATATGCACAACAACAAGGCTTGAATATTACATTACATGCTGGGGAATGTGGTTGTGCTAAAAATGTGTATGATGCAGTGCGATTCGGTGCACAACGTATCGGTCACGGGGTTGCAGCATTTAAAGATGACGACGTGCTTGCAGCTGTAAAAGCACAAGACGTATTACTCGAATTTTGTCCACAAAGCAACCTACAAACGAAAGCGATTGAATCATTGGACAGTTTAGACTTACAACGTTTATTAAAAGAAAATATCGCATTTTTAATCAATACGGATAATCGTACCGTGACACAAACGAATTTATTAGATGAGTACGCATTGTTATTGGAACATAAACTGCTCAATTGGGAAGATATTGCACACATTAATTTAAAAGCGATTGACTATATATTTGCGAATGCATCCACTAAAACATGGTTAACACAACAATTTGAAGTAGAAATACATTAGAAGAGTAGCAACGGTAGCAGTCATTTTGATTGAAGAAGATGCTGACCTCTATGCTATCCAAAGACGACCACAATGTTCATAGTATCGTAACTATGAGGCATCAGTGGTCGTTTTTATTTTGTGTAGAGGTGCGGAATACGTCAACCCCTGTCATTACGCGAGGTGATTGTCATCTTTTCACTCAATAGAAACAGACTATTCGCTAATATAAACACAATTGTGATGATGGTATATAATGTATGCAAAGACATCCAGTGTAATAGGACAGAAGCGGTATAGCCAGCGATAGGAATCGTTCCCCAAGTGAATAAATAGATGGTCGAGTTTACCTTTCCACGAATATGGGCAGGAATGATTTGATATTGCATCGTTGTTCGTAATACACTACCAAAACTTCTACAAAGATAACCTAAAAATACACCAACAAAAAATAAGTAAGCATCGAATAAAATAAGAATAAAAGGAAGACTTAAGAGTAAATTAACAATGCCTATTGATTTTTTAAGTGAATATCTTTTTAAAATCCATGTAGGTATTAAAGCACCTAAAATCGCACCTATTGATAATAAACTAATGATGATTCCAGAAACTTTGCTGTCAATGTGTAAGTCTCTAATGATGTAAATCACAATCGTATTGGCAAGTATCGTCATTGAAAAATTGATACCTATTGTAACTAAAATGATGAGTGACAAGTTTTTATTGCTGAATATATATTTAAACGCGTTAATTCGGTTACTTTCAGAATGATGGTGTACAGCAGTGACTTGTCTATATGCCGTTTTTCTGAAAATCAGCATATAGAGGCATAAGTTTAAAATTTGCAAAGTAATGAGTATCGTAAAAGCGATAATGACATGCGTGCTTAATGTGAAAACGATGATAGGTGAAATGAAGTTAACGATAGATCTTACAAATTGAATCGTGCTATTAACGGAAGCTAAATTTTTGTTGAAGTAATCTGGAATAAACACACTTGTATTAATTTCAAGTAGGCTAGAAGTCAAACTCAATAATAAAATAAACATAAATATTTGAATGAACGATGTGGCATGAAACATTACGAACATGAAAAAGAGAATATGAAGCAAAACGTTGAATATGTAAGCATAAATAGGGATAATACGGCTATTGTGTCGATCGATTAAATAACCAGATAATTTACTAAACAAAATGAAACCAATTGAATAAGTTGAAGTTAAAAAGACGATTGAAGCATTAGAAAATTGCCATGCCGTAATACTGAGTAAAGGAATTAAATAAATAAGTATATCATTTATCATGAGTCTGTTAAATTCTGATAAAGTAAAATATTTATGCATTTTCGTTATCCTCGTCATGTAGGTTTACCGCTACGTTAAGCATAATCTTCAAATAGGGTGCTATTAATATATTATAATTACCAATATTCTGTCAATTTAAATTTGATGTATCATACTAATCATAAATGTCTATTGTTATTGTATTGTGATTAAACAAATATATATTAAAGAAAACGCTGAGAGCAAATAGGGTATAGCCCTCAGTTTTTATGTGACTACAAACAATCACTGTCTCCAGAAGAAACGAGAGTCTTTTTTATCATGAATATTAAAATCAATGATGTCGTACAATAACTTATAATTGACTTCATCCGTCCACTTGATTTTCATAAACATTTTTGTCATTTGATAGCCCGCTTTTTCAATATCTTTCGCAAAAGTATCTAATGTATATTTCTCTGGTGCAACGGCAAAGTGTGGTTTTGCTTTACTGAATCCTAAAATAAAAGTGCCATTTTCTTTATACAGTAACATCGGTTGATTCCATTTAATTTCCATAGTGAGTTCAGGATATTGATGTAGTATTGTTTCGATTACTGTTGTCAATTTATCACGGTGCTCTTCTTTTTCAATGGTTTTCAAAAATTCTTCAAATGTCTCCATGTTATCGCCTCCATACGCATTTTTAGACTGCGGTCCGTCTTAATTTGATGATTTTGCTTTGATTATAAGTTGTATTTGCAATTCTAGTGATATCGCTCCATACAGTATACCCCAAAGTACTTTAAAATGAACCTCCTTTTATATTGTAAACTTAATTATAAAAATAGTTACAATTATGATATACTGACTTTTATATGAGGAGGAATGACTATGAAAATAGCGAAAGAAATATTAGAAGGTCGTGCATTGACTCCAGAGAAAGCATTAGATTTATTAGTGAATCCGTCATATGACACGATGGATCTTGTACATGAAGCGTATCAACTTCGCAAACATTATTATGGACATAAAGTGAAGTTAAACATGATTTTAAATGCGAAAAGTGGGATTTGTCCTGAAGATTGTGGCTATTGTGGCCAATCACGTGAAATGAAAGAAAAGCAACGTTATGCCTTAATCTCAGAGGATGAAATTACAGAAGGTGCACGCGTCGCAGCAGAGAATGAAATTGGAACGTATTGTATTGTGATGAGCGGTCGAGGTCCGAGTGATAAGGAAATTGATCACATTACGTCGTCTGTTGAACGAATTAAAGCGGCACATCCACAGTTAAAAGTATGCGCATGTCTTGGGTTAACGAATGAGACACAAGCGGAAAAGTTAAAAGCAGCTGGTGTGGACCGTTATAATCACAATTTGAATACAAGTGAAAACTATCATCATGAAGTGGTTACGACACATACATATGAAGACCGTGTCAATACAATTGAAATCATGAAGCAAAATAACATTTCGCCATGTTCAGGTGTGATTTGTGGCATGGGTGAGTCGAATCAAGACATCGTGGATATGGCTTTTGCATTGAAAGAAATTGATGCTGACAGTATTCCAGTCAACTTTTTACATCCGATTAAAGGAACGAAATTTGGCAGTATGGATCAACTGACACCGACACGCTGTTTACGTATTTTAGCACTTTTTCGCTTAGTTAATCCTACAAAAGAAATTCGTATTGCCGGTGGGAGAGAAGTTAATTTACGTTCATTACAAGCGACAGCGCTAATGGTTGCGAATTCGATTTTCGTTGGAGATTATTTAATTACAGGTGGACAACCGAATCAATTAGACTACGAAATGATTCAAGATATGGGGTACGAAATTGATTATGGTACTGCTTGTGAATCGGAAGTATTGTCATAAACCTAACTTTAGTCTAGTGGCACTACACTTTTACGCTTAGGTCCCAGGAATGATAATATTGTTGGACATTCATGGTAAAATAAGGAAAATAGCGTAGCACTAGGAGGAAGTGACGGAAATGTATAAAAAGCTATTAATTAGTGGCGTGGTCACATCGATGTTGATGGTAGGCGTTGCTCAAGCCGCAAATGAATTTAAGCCAAAAGAAGAAATATTTATCCAAGGCGCCGATTTGAACAATAATCAACTTGAAGAGACGAAAGAGAAATTGGGTGTGGGGAACAATGTGACGACGTACAAAGTAACGAATGCCGATGTGATTGAATATACAGGAACAGAGTACGACTTTATCCATTCTAGTGCTTTGATTAAACCGAAACGCTTTACGAGTGGTGTCGACGTTGAAATTGAAACACCTGAAAATATTACACGTATTACACGAGAACAGTATATGAATGCTGCGATTACGTCAGGGATTCAAGATGCGACGATTAAAATTGCTTCTGTCGATCAGGTGACGGGTGAAGGTGCGCTGACAGGGATTTATAAAGCTTATGCCGCACAAGGTCATCGTTTAAATGCGCAAGATATTCAAAATGCCAATCAAGAAATGAATCATTTAGCGCAAATTAGTGAAAATCATAAAAATAAAGAGGGCTATTCTGATGAAGCATTGAATGAAGCAATCGCAGAAATGAAAGCCCAAATCGCTGAAGCAAAGGCTGAACAACAACAACTGAACAGCACAACAGTGAACCAAATCGTCAACCAAACATTAACAGAGCGCGGATTGAATCAAATTTTAAGTGATAACGAAATTGCGGTCATTCAAAATATTATGATGAATGTTGCACAATCCAATGTTGTGAATCAAGATCCGGATGCATTTAAAAAGCAGGCGAATGAACTTAAAGAGATGATTCAAAGCCAAGCCGGTGATAAGTTGAAGAAACTAAAGGATTTAGATAATGAAGAGACACGTAACTTCTTGCAAAAATTGTGGGAAGCGATTGTCAGTATCTTCACTAAAATTTGGAACTGGTTGATTTCGTTTTTGTAGGATTGAGGTGTTTTTGAGCATTTCATTGCACATTGTAATAAGAGAAGCATTCAGATGACAAGAACGGTATTTCACTATTTAAGATGTTTGTCCTTTATTGATTGCACTCAAAGGGCTCCCTTTCCTAGGGGCTGAACCTTTAACTCACTAACGTTTGATTGAACTGTTATATTTGTGGAAGCGTTAGTGGATTTTGGGAGCAGTACAGAAATCTCATGTGTAACAAAGGTTTCGTCGTACTGCCCCCGCAAGGCTGACTAGACTTCTCAAAAGCGAGCGTATTGAGAAGTCAGACAGCTACTGCGTTAAACAGCAGCCACGATTAAACATCAGAAATCGCATTAAGCCTTTGTTTTTACCCCTCAGGAGTCTCGCCCAGATTTGCAATCAATAAGGACTTGATTTTTTAGAGACATACCGTTCTACTAATCTTAAGTTTGTCCTCTAACCAAAAACGGGTGGCATGTTTTAAGAAAGTGGTATGCCAATCACAGTATTTCAAAAGCAATCAATCTTTCATTTGAGAATGGGGATAAACTCAATTTTCGTGTTCTACCTTATCTTTTTGTTTATTGAATAAGAATAGGTCTATTGTAGTGGCCTTTATTGATTGCACCTAAAGGGCGTGTGTTTTTAAGTTTGTACTAATGGATGAAATAGTCGTGTTGACTTTACATTAACAAAATAGAAAATCGGACTGGTGAAAAGACAACCATTTTTCACCAGTCCGATTGATTTTATAACCCTATTTAGTTACGAATCAAGTAGTCGAATGCAGATAATGCTGCTGTTGCGCCTGATCCCATAGAAATAATAATCTGTTTATAGCGTTGGTCTGTACAGTCACCTGCTGCAAAGACACCTGGGATATTTGTGTTACCTAAACGGTCGACTTCAATTTCACCCATACGGTTACGTTGAACAGTATCGCCTAACCATTCTGTATTAGGAGAAAGACCGATTTGAACGAAGACACCATTTAAATCAACATGTTTTTCTTGGTTTGTTTCGTTACAAGTGTAAGCAATACCGCTCACACGGTCGTCACCTTTAATTTCTTGTGTTGCTGCGTGTGTGATGACTGTTGTATTTGGTAATGAGTTTAAACGGTCTTGTAATACAGAGTCTGCTTTTAATGATGCACCGTATTCAAGGACTGTCACGCTTTTACAAATACCTGCTAAGTCAATCGCGGCTTCAACACCAGAGTTACCGCCACCGATAACCGCGACATCTTTACCTTCAAATAGAGGGCCGTCACAGTGCGGGCAGTATGCGACACCTTTGTTTGCGAATGTATCTTCACCAGGTACGCCAATTTTCTTCCAACGTGCACCTGTCGCAATAATCAATGAACGTGTTTTAAGTACTGCGCCGTTATCTAAAGTTAAATGAACGATATCATCTGTTTTTTCTAATCCTTCTGCACGTACGCCAGTCATGATATCCACATTGTAGTCTTTAATGTGTTCTTCAAGACTTGTCGCAAGTGAAGGACCTGTTGTTTTCTTCACACCAATTAAGTTTTCAATATCAGCTGTGTCATTGACTTGACCACCGATTCTGTCAGCTACGATACCTGTTTTTAAACCTTTACGTGCAGCATAAATCGCAGAGCTTGCACTTGCAGGACCGCCACCAACAACAAGGACGTCAAATGTTTCTTTATTTTCAAATTCAGAAGCATCAGGACCTTGACCTAATTCACTAAGAATGTCCGTCACTGTCATACGGCCGTTACCGAATTGTTCACCATTTAGGAAAATTGCGGGTACTGCCATAATATCTTCAGCTTCTTTTTTGAAAACTGCACCATCAATCATCGAATGCGTAATGTTTGGATTGATGACACTCATTAAGTTTAACGCTTGAACTACGTCAGGGCATTTTTGACATGTTAAGCTAATAAATGTTTCAAAATGAAGGGGTTCGTCGATAGACTTGATTTGATCAATTACAGATTGTTCTTCTTTTGGTGCACGACCACTAACTTGTAAGAGTGCAAGGACAAAAGAATTGAACTCATGACCAAGAGGGACACCAGCAAATGTAATGCCAGTGTCCTCATTTGGTCTGTTGATACTAAAGCTAGGTGTACGCTTTAATTCAGCTTTTTCTACTGTAATTCGAGATGACATGTCTGAAACTTCATTAACGAGATCATTCATTTTTTGAGAATGGTCATCGTCGCCAGTGCTTACCTTCAGTACAACGTCACCTTCCATCAAATCAAGAAGTTGTGAAAGTTGTTGCTTTAATTCTTGATTTAACATTCAGTATAGCCTCCTTAAATTTTACCGACTAAATCTAATCCTGGAGTTAAAGTTTCGCTACCTTCTTCCCATTTCGCTGGGCAAACTTCACCTGGATTTTGACGGACATATTGTGCCGCTTTGATTTTGTGTACAAGTGTGCTTGCGTCACGGCCGATACCGTCTGCATTGATTTCAGCTGCTTGAACAACACCATCTGGGTCAATGATGAAAGTACCACGTTGTGCAAGACCTGAAGTTTCATCTAATACATCAAATTGACGTGTAATTGTTTGAGATGGGTCACCAATCATTGTATATTGTAATTTGCTGATGGCATCTGAATGATCGTGCCATGCTTTATGTACGAAGTGAGTATCTGTAGAAACAGAGAATACGTTTGTACCTAACTCTTGTAATTTTTCGTAATGATTTTGTACATCTTCTAATTCAGTTGGACATACGAATGAGAAATCTGCAGGGTAGAATACGACAACGCTCCAGTTACCTTTTAAATCTTCGTGTGTCACTTCAATAAATTCATCTGTTTTTGCATTATATGCTTGTGCTGAAAATTCCTCAATTTGTTTACCGATTAATGACATAATCAAAATCCTCCTATTTTATGAATCATTATTATTTGGATTAGAATCAAGTTTTACTTTGTGATAATTCCTTATTAATAATAATTCTAATCTCAAATAGTATTATGACATGGAACAATCGTTACGTCAAATAAATACAAAATATTTTTATCCACTTTGAAGTAAAACGCTTTCATAATTAATAGCAATGATGACTTAATTGGTGAAATAAAGGTTAAATACAGTAAAAACGCCACTTTTTGATCACAATTCGGTCACATTTAATGTCGTTTTAATACATTTTCCTCCTTATAGTGATGATGATATTGAAGTTGATAAATATGGAATAAAAAATGGAATAGAGTCAATGAGTAAAAAATTTGAATATCATTTATATGCTTTCATTCTCAATTAAGTGATAAATTGTAAAAGATGGTTTTGTGAAAAAAGATTATTAATGAAGAAACGTGGTAGCATCATCAAAATAAAAGCGCTACATTTTTCGGTCGTGTTACTTTAACGTAAGATGTAGCGCGTTTCATTTATGGTTCTATTGTGGCTTGAACTTCACCAATGCTGCTATAATCGATGTGATATGTTCCAGGTTGTGCTGGAATAGGTGTGATAAATGTACCTGATGAAATGACCATGCCTTTCGTTAAGTGCTTGCCATGAGTGCTTAATTTTTGTGCCAACCATTGAACTGCCTTTGCGGGATGGCCCAATACTGCTGTAGAATGACCTATATGCGTCACTTCACCGTTATATTTTAAGGTCATTGTAATATCTTCTAAAGTATCGACACTCACATTTGATACAGATGTGCCGATCACGAGTAAGCCTGTTGCAGTGTTATCAGCAAGTAAGTCGCCTAATGTAAAGTTTGGAAACCAGTCGATATAGCGTGCATCAGGAATTTCAATCGCAGGCGCAATATGGGATGCAGCGACAATTTCTTCAATTGTAGGCGATGCTGAAAGATCCTCAGTGAGCACAAAGACGAGTTCCGGCTCGATTAACGGTGCAAATAAGTTCGATAAGCTGATGTGCGCTTGAGAATCTTTAACAACATTGCTTAACAATGTGCCATATGCAGGTTCGTGTGTATTGGCATAAGCTTGTGTTTCGGTACTTGTCATACTTACCTTATATCCACGAACGTGACTTTCATGTGCAGTGGCTAATTTATCGACGAGTTGCGCTTGAAGTTCATAACCTTTGACTTCATCAATCGCATGTTCTGGATTGAGAAATGATACGGCTGTGCGCGTTTGATAGGCATCAAAAAGTTGATTGACTAAGTGATTGGACATATAACTACTCCTTTTATCAGAATATTGTTACTATTATGATAAATATTGGTACGTCATAATGCAAGAGGCATGCGTTTTACTAGGGCAAGTGTTACGATGAAAGAAAAGGATGTTAGGAGTGTTTTTATGTCAGAATATGTGTATGATTTGGCGAAACGTCATCATTCAGTACGAAAATTTAAATCAACACCGATTGAACGAAAAACGATTGAAAAATTAATAGAAGCAGGACAAATGGCATCTACATCAAGCTATTTACAAACGACATCATTTATAGGTGTAGAATCTGTTGAAAAGAAAGAAGCACTCAGAGAAGTCTCAGGTCAGCCTTACGTCGTTGAAAATGGATACTTACTTGTCTATGTGATTGATTACCATCGCCATCAACTCATTAACGAAAAAATGAATGCAGACATGGAAGCGAGTTTTGAATCGGCTGAAGGGTTATTAGTCGGTACAGTGGACGCTGCCTTAGCTGCTCAAAACATTGCATTGACTGCAGAAGATATGGGTTACGGTATTGTATATCTCGGTTCATTGCGTAACGATGTCCAACGTGTACGCGAAATTTTAAATTTACCTGAGCACGTCTTTCCACTATTTGGTATGGCTATTGGTGAACCAGCAGATGATGAAAATGGCGCGCCGAAACCACGTCTCCCGTTATCACATGTCTTCCATGTGGATACGTATAACCAAGATGATGCTGAATTGTCTCAACAAATTGAAGCTTATGATCAAACTGTTTCTGAATATTATCAAGAACGTACACAAGGCAAACGTGATGAAACATGGTCCAACCAAATTGCTGGCTTTATGAGTAGTAAACAGCGATTGGAGATGAACGATTGGTTGCAAATGTCAGGGTTTAATAAAAAATAAGATATCGAAAATCAAATAAATTCTCCCCGTTCAAAATAAGTGGATGGGGAGTTTTTTAGGATTAAAGATGAAGTCCTTCTATTTTTAGCTATTTTATTTCTGCATATACATAAAAGCGAAATAAGATAAAAGAATTTATCTAATATTGTTGAAAACCAGGTTGTTATAAATTATAATAAAAGTGTAATGTTATTATAAAGGAGGATAAAATTATGAAAAATAAGATTTTGAGTGCTTTAGTCGCTGGGTTATTGTTAATAGGTGTTGGTTCGTCTAGTTTAGTCAGTGCAGAAACTATCTATACTGAAGGAGGAACTTGGAATTATGGTGTGGGAAGTAAATACGTATGGTCATATTATAGTAATAACTATAGATACCATAGTTCAACAGCAATTGGAAAAACAAGATCGTTTAGTGGGTTTAGAAAACCTGGAGTTAGAGCACTAGCATCATCGTCAAAGAGATGGTGGTGGGTTAATGAAGCATATTATAATGTATACTAAATTACAAATTTATAGAGGTGAGCAATGAAGTGGACGAAACACTTATTAGATGTGGTCACGCTTACACTAATAAGCTTATTTTTAATGCTTGTACTGTACGAAGAGGATAGCGAAATCCTTACTGGAAGTCGTGTGATGCTTGAAGTTGAAAGCTGGGACTATCAGCATTCGAAAGCAGAAGTTTTTGAGAAGTTTGAGAAGGTTGCGAAAGACGCAGATATTGCGATTTTTAAAGTCGTTATCGATCATAAAGAACATCAAGTCGATAAAGCGATTTATGCGTTTAATGAGAAAACCAATCATCACACTATTGCGCCTATGAATACGACATATAGTTACCATCGTTTAACGCATGATGAATTGATGCAGCGAGATGTACGTGGTGATTATTTCATATTAGATAATATCGACAATAAGGATCAATTGAAAGCAACTTTAGAGAGTGTCGGTCTTAAGGTGAGGATTGGATCTGTACAATCATGGATGATCTATGGTGATGTGCTCATTAATCGAGGCGTACTGCTTCCATTTGTGACATTACTCACTATCTATTTATTGTATCATTTGCATTATCGAAGTCAAAATTTTAAAACGTATGCGACGATGCGTTTACATGGTTATCGCTTTTTTAACATCTTATTTCTGAATATTAAAAAAACTATTATCAGATGGTTCATATTAGCCGTAAGTGTCGGACTTCTTTCGATAGGATTGTTGAAATGGTTAGGATTGGACGGTCAACTCGAATATTTTGTAAGTCGTCTCATCGTAGCGGATATTTTATTTTGGGGGATTTTATCTATCAGTTCATTACTGTCTTGTATATTACTTATCCGGATAGATATTCCATTGATGATTAAAGGGCTCAAACCATATCGTCTGTTACGTGCGATGAATCATATCTCTAAGTTGAGTATGTTAGTTTTACTCACACTTCTCATTTTGCCGAATCTTAATCAAATGAAAAAGTTAGAACAAATTCAAGAAACAGAAGCATGGTGGGGCAAATTAGATGATTATTACACCATTGACTTGAAACCCATACGGCGTAGTATGAACGAAGAATTGGAATTTGCGAAACGATATCATCAAATGTTTATATACAGTGAGCAACATGAGCAAGCTCTGCTGATGAATCAAAATGTGTTGTATGAACCAAGTCAAACAAATTATATGCCAGACGAAGGAAATGTGCTGTTTGTCAATCAAAACTTTGTTGATTTTTTTAAGGCTCAATTACGAGAGTTACCGAATTTAGAAGACCGACCTGGGCAAATAGAGTTGTATTTACCTCCTCAAGCCAAAAATAAATCTTCAGCCATACGCGCAGATTTTCAAGATTGGGTGAACTACCAACTTCCAAATCCAGAATCAAAGACAAAGGTACAAGTGACGCAGATAAAAAAACCGTATCAAGTGTATGCTTTTGATGTAAATACAGGATTGTCAACAACCTATTTGAAGTCGCCTGCAATTTTATTGTTGAGCGCAACAGATTTAACGGAATTTTATTATTATGCTGCATTATCACAAGGAGAACTGATTTTTAAAAATTATGAAAACATCGTCCGTAATATCGACCGTTTTGATTTGAAAAATGATGTTCAAGGTGTAACTAATTATAAAGACAGCGTTATGAAAATGTATCGAGAAGCGCAAACGAAATGGGTGGTGTATAGCTTTTCTAGTACAATCGCGATGGCCGTCTTGTGTATCGTGACATTATTAGATGTATTGCATTACTTTGAACAGCATCGTCAATGGTTACTCATGCGAAAAATGTTTGGCTTCAGACGTTGGCAAAACTATCGCAACTATATCATATTAAATGCTTTATTTACTGCTCTTATTGGCGCGTTCTTATTTGAGAAAACACAAAATATCAATGTGCTATGGATATTTGGCGTGATTTTACTATTTCAATTCGTCATTCAATGGGCTTACATCCATTACTTAGAAAAACAATTTAATACATTGATTAGGGAGGCATAAGTATTGAAGAAAAATGTGCTGATTACGATGGGTGTTATTGTAGTGATAGGAGGGTTATTTTTAGCTTTTGCACGTATTCCATATGTCGACTACTTTAACCCATTTTTGAAAAAGGAGACATCTTATGCGGTGGTACCATTAGGAACACAAACCTATGTAGATATCCAAGCATATGACAAATCGGGCGAACCACTTAAATATCGTTTGAATTTCGGTGGCTATGATGCCAAGTCTGATCATGTGAAAGTAATTCACAAAGGTGCGTATGTCTTTGAAATCGAGTATATTCATGATTTTTCAAAGTGGCCTAAAGAGGTGAAGGTGAAAGAATGATTGAATTAAAAAATGTGACGATTCAAAAAGGGAAGCGTACGATTTTTGACAATGTGAATTTAACATTTGAAACGGGGAAGTCTTATGCGCTTATTGGTCATAGTGGTTCAGGGAAATCAACTTTATTGAATACGATTGCAGGATTCGAAACGTTGAAGCAAGGTGAAGTGCACCTGGACCAACGCCCATTAAAGACAAATTATCGTTTTTATCGAGATGTACTTGGCTATGTTTTTCAAAACTATGGTCTCGTTGAATCTATGACTATTAATCAAAACCTCGACATGGCACTTGCTTTCAAGAAGGCATCCAAATCAGAGCGTCAACAGTTGAAAACGAATTGCTTACAAAAAGTAGGGATTGATATAAATCGAAAGCGTAAAGTTGCGACATTAAGTGGCGGTGAGCAACAACGTGTCGCCCTCGCGCGTTTGATACTGAAAGAACCGAGACTCATTTTAGCAGATGAACCCACGGGATCTTTAGACGATGGAAACGGTCAAAAAGTGATGGAACTGTTATTTGACATGGTCGACGAGACACGAACACTCATTATCGCGACGCATGATTTGACGCTCGCACAACAATGTGACGAAATCATTCAAGTCGATTTACTTAAAACTGCAACTTAAGAAGCGTGAAGACACTCTCCAAACAATAAGAAAACGGCAAACATCATGAAAGGGAAAACCTTTGATGACGCTTGCCGTTTTTTGTATTAATACACAATCGTCTAATGTTGTGCTGTTAATTCGTCCATATGGTTCGAATGGAAAATATCTTCATCGAGTTGTTTTGTCAGTTTTGCAGTGCCAGTTCCCGCTAAGATAGAGTCATTCACGTTGAGTGCTGTACGACCCATATCAATCAGTGGTTCGACTGAAATTAAGACACCCGCAAGACCGACTGGCAAGTTCAATGCAGATAAGACAAGGATTGAGGCGAACGTTGCACCTCCACCAACACCTGCAACACCGAATGAACTTAATACGACAACGATAATGACTGTTACGATGAACTGTAAATTCACTTCAACACCTGCGACAGGCGCGACCATAATCGCAAGCATGGCAGGGTAGATCCCCGCACAGCCATTTTGTCCGATAGACAGTCCGAATGAGCCCGAGAAGTTTGCGATCGCTTGTGGGACACCGAGACGATTCGTTTGTGCTTGAACATTTAAAGGCAATGTACCAGCACTTGAACGTGAAGTGAACGCGAATAAAATAACTTCAGCTGTCTTCTTCACATATTGAACTGGGTTGACCCCAATAACTGCTAAAATAATCAAGTGTATGATATACATTGTAATCAGTGCAGCATATGATGCAACGACGAATTTACCGAGTGTCCAAATCGCGGCAAAGTCACTCGTGGCAATCGTGTTAATCATAATCGCCAAAATACCATAAGGTGTCAGACGCAATACAAATGTGACGATCGCCATCACAAGTGCATAAACGGCGTCAATACCACGTTTTAAAGTTTGTCCATTTTCAGGCTGTTTGCGTGCGACACGTAAAAACGCAAAGCCTACAAATGCGGCAAAGATTACGACTGCAATAGTAGATGTTGCACGTGCACCCGTGAAATCTAAAAATGGATTTGACGGCAACAATTCTAAAATTTGTGTTGGTAAAGTGGTCGCGGTAAGCCCTTTCGCTTTATCAGCAATTTCCGCGCTACGTGCATTTTCTGCCTGACCTAAGTCGATACTAGAGGCATCTAAATTGAATGCCAGTGCATAGATGATACCGACAATCGCTGCAATCGTCACTGTACCAATGAGGAACATGAAGATTAAGCTGCCCATTTTCGCAAACTTTTCTCCAATTTCGATTTTCGTAAATGCTGCGACGATAGAAACAAAAATGAGTGGCACGACAATCATTTGTAACAATGAAATGTAGCCATTCCCGATTAAACCGACCCAATCTGTTGTTTGAGACGTGACTGTGCCCTCAACACCATAAATCAGGTGGAGTAAAAGGCCTAATACAATCCCTAGACCAAGCGCAAAGAACACGCGTTTTGGAAATTTGACGTGTTTTTTAGCCATGACCCAGAGGCTAATTAATGCAATAAGAAAAATTATTAAATTAATAATCACTAAAAATACAGACATACATACGCTTCCTTTTTAATTCCGACTTCTATAATAGGATAATAGTAAGGACGTATAAAATCAAGATATATTTTTTATATTTGCTTGATTTGAGGTGTAAATGAATGAAGTTGTGTACGTGCTTTTCTGTCTCCATCAACGAGTTCCGCCATCAATAGTCCAGCAATCGGTGACAGTAAAATCCCATTACGATAATGACCCGTCGTGACAAAAAGTTGTGGCGCGACTTCTCCCATAATTGGGACTTCATCTTCAGTGATGGGACGAATGCCTGTCCATGTTTTAATGACGTGGTGTGAACGTAATTCGGGAATCATGTTGAAGCTTTCTCGATCAAGCCAAGCCAGATTGTCAGCGTTATTCTCAGTTTCCCAACAATCATAATCGGACGTAGCACCAATTAAGAAGCGATTTGGACGTTTGGGAACGATATAGCAACCGTTCATATTAAAAATGGTTTCTTTTAAGCCGTCGTAATTAGATGCAATGAGTTTAACATCGCCTTTGACTGGATGTGTCGGTAGTTCGAAACCTAATTGTTGTAGTAACGTGCCGCTCCATGCACCAGCTGCAATAATGAGTTCGTCTGCATCAAATGTGCCTTTTGATGTCTCAACACGATAACCGTTGTTCAAATGTTGAAGCGTGTGAACTTCGGTGTGGGTCATCAATTCGATATGAGGGCGTTGCGTCACTGAGGCAATGAGCGCTTGGGTGTAAATATTCGCATTAATTTGACCGTCGTCTTGAATTTTAAACGCGGCACTTTGTGATGGGTCAAGATGGGGGAACCGACGAGTCAATTGCTGTGTCGACAGTTGAGTCACAGTGTGGTCATGATGATGTAAAAACTGGAACTGTTGATGCACTGCTTGAACATCTTGCAGTTGAGAAGCGACTTTGATGAGCCCGTATTGTTGATATTCTATGTTGATGCCTGTTTCTCGTTCGAGCGTTTGGGCTAATTCAGGCATCATCGCACGACTTTTCATGGCGAGTCGATAAAGTGGCGTGTCCTCAAAAAATTCATTTTGTGCGCCTAACATCCCACCCGCTGCATAAGATGCGTTCATTCGTGGGGTAGAACGATCAATAATGCGGATATGGCGATGCTTGGAATCGAGTTGTCGTGCAATAGACAACCCCATCACGCCTGCACCAATAATTATCGTTTGTTTCATAAAAAAAGACCTCCTGCATAAAAGGATGCAAGAGGAATGCATATATGATTGAAATAAAGTGATCGCTCATAATTAAACTTGAGACCATTTCGTCGTCATATTACGCTTCCCTTCGTTGGTTCTAACCACGTCAGGTTCAAAGAGTTAAGATACCATCTTTCTCAGCTCACCTCGAGCACCCCTAGCTTATGATTTTTTAATAATGATTCATGATACAACTTAAACGTATGTCAAATTGAAACGTGACATCTTCATGGTTTAGCCTACCATAGATTTTTTTAACCACCAAATAAGCGTTGAAAGAACCCTTTTTTCTCGTTGCGGTGGATTGTTTCAGCAAGCTCTTGATGTTCTTTCGTTTGTGTTTCAATCGTTTCTTGCGTTTTTGTCAGTTGCTCTGTTTGTTGTTGCTGTGCAGTCGTGAGCGCTTCAAGAGACTTGTTGCTCGTTTCCAACTCTGTATGTAACTTCTGTTGTAAAGCTTTAAGCTCTTCTTGTTGTTGATGCACTTGTGAGACCATTTGACCTAACATTTGACGTTCTTCACGCATTTGATTGATTTCATGACGCAATTCTTGAATCAATTGTGGGACTTGTTGGTCAGTTGGTAATTGATGATCGTTTTCTTTAACGATGACTTGTAAAAAGTCTTTTTCTTTTTCGAGCGCTTCGAAAGCAAGATCGTAGCTATTCGTTTGTGCGACACGTTCAGCAATTTCTTGGAAGAGTTCGATATCTTCTTCTTTAAAGTCTGTCGCTTCACGTCCACGATATTCAGTCTTGTTTAAATGATAGCCGCGTTCTTCAAGATGTTGGACAATTTTACGGACTTGTTTTTCACTAAGCTCAGATTTTTGAGCGAATTCTTTTGTAAGCATATGCCATTAGGTCCTTTCTCTCATGTTTTTAGACTGTCGGTAGTGTGCGTTCAGTGACCCGTCAGTCTTACCTCTATATCATTGTAACGGCTTTAACGGCTGATTTCAAGGGCTTAGGCATAGGGTTCTTTACGTAAATCCATTTTAACAAGCAACGGATAAATTACATGTCTTGGAATCCGGTTTGCAAAAACATATTTGATAATGTACGCAGATTTAATACTTGTACCGAAAATATCCTTCGTTAGAGGAATATTCGCTTTAATGTACAACTCCATCGGTACGGGTTTACCATTACGATCTAATGAAGGTTGTAAATAGGTAATATCACTCTGTTTTTCATAGCCGTTTTGTACTAAAAAGCGACGACGAAAAGCAATTTTATCTGCTGTCTCAGTGTCCACGTCAGGTGATTCAAATGTCGACTCGAACATGAAGAAATTCACATCACGACCGTGGAGCTGATTAGAAATTTGATTCACATCTCGTTCGATTTGTTCGAGTGTTACTTTAAGGTAATGTTCACAATTTTCGCCGGGTTGACTAATCAGATAGACTAAAAAGCCAACATTCGTCGTTGCTTCATAATGGGCTGTCGCAAAACTGACGACTTCATTATCTTCTATGCCAACGATAAATACGAAATCATATTGTGTTTTTTCTGTTTTCAAGGATTGTTCAAATACAGACTCGTCTTCTGTTACGAGGGGGTCTAGTTTATCCATATAAAACGCGATTGCTGGGACATACCATGGATCTTGGGTTGATTGAATATGTACAAAATGCATGTCACTTCACCTCTCTTAATGGCTATAGTATAGCATATATGGAGAAAGAAATAGCACAATTAACGGGGAACATAGGAAGGTTGATCTCTAGACATCAATACTTCACCCAAGATTTAACACTTTCTATACAATAGAGAGACCTCTACGTACGAAAGTCGAAAGTCGGGTTAAATCTTGGGTGAAGAAGGAAGAGATACATGCACGAGGTGTGAATTACTCAATCTCACCATGATGTTCAGATGGTGCATGTTTATCTTGTAACTTTTGGTTCGCAACGTTATGTTTTTCATATTCATCTTGACCATATTTCAATTCTTGAACCATAATTACAATTTTGTTGTTTAAAATGTCTTGTTTCAGATCTTCTTTTTGTTCTTCAGAGAAACCAAATTTTGCTAATGCAGCTTCTTCACCATCTTCACCAATGAAAAAGCGCATGAACTTTTCACTAATCGTACCTGTTGTTGTTTTGTGTCGAATTTGAGAATCATGGAAACGATCTGTGTTCAGCTTGTCTTTACTTAAGACGACGATTTGATTTTCTTCAACGCCTTCTTTTAATAATTGATCTACATATTGAACTGCTTCGTCTTCAGTTCGTTTGACTTCGCATTTTGAGATTTTATAAAGTGTCATGCTATGAAACCCTCCCGATCATGTTTTATATTTATTTACCCGTATTTTAAACGCGTTAAACGGTTACATCATTATTATGGCCTTTACTCCACGAATAAGCAAGAATTTACATAAATTTCTGAAAACACTTGATTTAGTACGATAGTATTGCGTAAGTACTTTAAATTTGCTATCATCATGTAATAATTTATCACGCTCATATAATCTGAAGAATATGGCTTTAGAAGTTTCTACCATGTTGCCTTAAACGACATGACTATGAGTAATGGGACATCTATGTAATATGTAACGCGCTGTATCAATGCCTGTATATGTACGGTATCCATTTCTCCGCGCATCACTACGCTAGGCCTTTAGACGTGACATAGTGCCACTTTACAATTGTATGACTCTTACTCGTATACCTGAAACGCTATTCTTTAGTTTTGGGTTTTTTTGATATCTTTTTCGAGGAGGAATAGTAGTGGACGCATTGAGAAGAAAGGTCATGGAAGACGGCGTCGTGATTGATGAAAAGATTCTTAAAGTAGATGGGTTTTTAAATCACCAAATCGATGCAGGTTTAATGTACGACATTGGTCAAACCTTTTACGAACAGTTTGTAGATCAAGGTGTGACAAAAATTCTGACTATTGAGGCATCGGGTATCGCACCTGCTATCATGGCTGCTTATCGTTTTGATGTACCTTGTCTGTTTGCAAAAAAGGCTAAACCAAGTACGTTGAATGCAGGCTATTTCCAAACGGATGTGCACTCGTTTACTAAAAACAAGACCAATACAGTCATTATTTCTGAAGAGTTTTTATCTGCTGATGACAAAGTGTTAATTATTGATGATTTTTTAGCAAACGGTGAAGCTGCATTAGGTTTACATCGCTTAGTTGAACAAGCTGGCGCAACAACTGTCGGTGTCGGCATTTTAGTAGAGAAAAGTTTCCAACAAGGTCGTTCTCGCTTAGAAGAGGCTGGCTTAACAGTATCATCATTATGCCAAGTTGCTTCATTAGCAGGCAACCGAGTAACGTTAGTAGGAGATACAGAGTCATGAAACGATTTTTATTAAGTTTACAACATTTACTCGCGATGTATGCAGGTGCCATTCTTGTACCTATAATAGTAGGAACAAGTTTGAACTTCACACCTGAACAGATTGCTTACTTAGTGACAGTGGATATTTTCATGTGTGGGGTTGCAACTTT
This sequence comes from Staphylococcus cornubiensis, assembly GCF_900183575.1. Lineage (GTDB taxonomy): Bacteria > Bacillota > Bacilli > Staphylococcales > Staphylococcaceae > Staphylococcus > Staphylococcus cornubiensis. The sequence goes on along the minus strand of NZ_FXUZ01000005.1, from coordinate 81,969 downwards.
TCTCCAAGTTTATCGCGGCATCGGAATTGGATTGCCAGTCGTATTAGGATGTACATTTACAGCAGTTGCACCAATGATTTTAATCGGCCAAACGAAAGGTATCGACGTGTTGTACGGTTCGCTCTTCTTATCAGGGCTATTGGTGGTCATCATTGCTCCGTTTTTCGCGTCGTTAGTCAAGCTTTTCCCACCTGTTGTGACAGGGAGTGTCGTAACCATTATTGGTATTACATTAATGCCTGTTGCAATGAATTATATGGCAGGGGGACAAGGGGCTAAAGATTACGGTGACCCGAAACATATTTTACTCGGTTTTGCGACACTCGTGATTATTTTAGTGTTACAACGTTTTGCAAAAGGATTTTTAAAGTCCATTGCGATTTTACTTGGTCTAGTATTCGGCACGATTTTAGCAAGTGTATTTGGTCTCGTTGATGTCGCGCAAGTCGGACAGGCGAACTGGTTTGAACTTCCGAAACCATTTAGATTCACAGGCTTTTCTTTTGATGTCGGTGCTACGATTGTCTTTTTCATCGTCGCATTAGTCAGCTTAATCGAATCCACAGGTGTTTATCACGCCTTGAGTAAGATTACAGGAAAAGAACTCGAGCGTAAAGATTTCAGAAAAGGTTATATGGCTGAAGGGATTGCGATTACATTAGGTTCAATTTTTAATGCTTTTCCTTATACGGCTTATTCTCAAAATGTCGGTTTAGTGTCATTATCAGGTGTTAAAAAGAACGATGTCATCTATGGCATGGTGATTTTACTCGTCATTTGTGGCTGTATTCCGAAACTCGGGGCACTTGCGAACATTATTCCATTATCTGTACTCGGTGGCGCAATGCTTGCCATGTTTGGTATGGTCATGGCATATGGCGTGCGTATTCTCATTGATATTAACTTTAAAAACCAAAACAATTTATTAATCATTGCGATTTCAGTAGGGTTAGGTGCAGGGATTACTGCAGTACCTGAAGCTTTCAAAGGTCTTGGCGATCAATTCGCATGGTTTACACAAAACGGTATCGTGTTAGGTACGGTTTCAGCAATTATCTTGAATTTATTTTTTAATGGTATAAACTATCAACAAAGCAAAGAAAATGTGAAATAATAATAGGTATAAAAATGAATGGAGGCTGTCAATAGTTATGTGGGAAAACAAGTTTGTAAAAGAAGCACTCACTTTTGATGATGTACTTTTAATCCCAGCAGAATCAAATGTGTTACCGAAAGAAGTCGACTTAAGTGTAGAATTATCAGACAAAATTAAGTTAAACATCCCTGTGATTTCAGCGGGTATGGACACAGTAACAGAGTCTAAAATGGCGATTGCAATGGCAAGACAAGGTGGCTTAGGTGTGATTCATAAAAATATGAGCATCGAGCGCCAAGCAGACGAAGTACAAAAAGTTAAACGTTCAGAAAATGGTGTTATCACAGATCCGTTCTTCCTTACACCAGAAGAAAGTGTTTATGAAGCAGAAGCATTAATGGGTAAATACCGTATTTCAGGTGTGCCTATTGTCGACGATAAAACATCACGTAAACTTGTTGGTATCCTGACAAATCGTGACTTGAGATTTATTGAAGACTTTTCAATTAAAATTTCTGATGTCATGACACAAGAAGATTTAGTTACAGCTCCAGTTGGTACAACGTTACAAGAAGCGGAAGAAATTTTACAAGCACACAAAATTGAAAAATTACCGCTTGTTGAAGATGGTGTATTACAAGGATTAATTACAATTAAAGACATTGAAAAAGTACATGAATACCCATATTCAGCTAAAGATGCACACGGTCGCTTACTTGTAGCTGCAGCGATTGGTATTGCGAAAGATACAGACATTCGTGCACAAAAATTAGTAGAAGCGGGCGTGGATGCATTAGTGATCGATACAGCACACGGTCACTCACAAGGTGTCATCAATCAAGTCCGTGCAATTAAAGAAAAATACCCTGAAATTACAGTCATTGCTGGTAACGTAGCGACAGCAGCTGGAACAAAAGCATTGTTCGAAGCAGGTGCAGACGTTGTTAAAGTGGGTATCGGACCAGGTTCAATCTGTACAACACGTGTCGTTGCAGGTGTCGGTGTGCCTCAAATCACAGCGATTTATGATTGTGCGACAGAAGCACGTAATCACGGTAAAACAATTATTGCAGACGGCGGTATTAAATTCTCAGGCGATATCGTGAAAGCTTTAGCAGCAGGTGGCCATGCAGTCATGTTAGGTAGCTTGCTTGCAGGTACTGAAGAAAGCCCGGGCATGGTTGAAATGTTCCAAGGTCGTCAATATAAAGTATATCGCGGTATGGGTTCATTAGGTGCAATGGAAAGTGGTTCAAACGACCGTTATTTCCAAGAAGACAAAACACCTAAAAAATACGTGCCAGAAGGTGTAGAAGGCCGTATTGACTACAAAGGACCATTAGCTGATACGATTTATCAACTTATCGGTGGTGTGAAGAGTGGTATGGGTTACACAGGCTCAGCTAACTTGAAAGCATTACGCGATGAAGCGCAATTTACAAAAATGAGTGCAGCAGGTTTAGCAGAAAGTCACCCACATGATGTTCAAATTACTAAAGAGTCACCGAACTACTCATTCTAATTGATAAAGGAGTACACAGAGTATGGAAATGGCAAAAGAACAAGAGCTGATTCTTGTCCTCGATTTTGGTAGTCAATACAACCAATTAATTACACGTCGTATTCGTGAAATGGGCGTATACAGTGAATTACATGACCACGAGATTTCAATTGAAGAAATTAAAAAGATGAATCCAAAAGGTATCATTCTATCAGGTGGTCCAAACTCAGTATATGCAGACGATGCGTTTACGATTGACCCTGAAATTTACAACTTAGGCGTACCTGTATTAGGCATTTGTTATGGTATGCAACTTACAACTAAAATATTAGGCGGTAGAGTGGAACGTGCGAACCAACGTGAATATGGTAAAGCGATCATCAACGCCAAATCAGACGAACTATTTTTCGGCTTACCAGAAGAGCAAACGGTTTGGATGAGCCATTCAGATAAAGTCATCGAAATTCCAGAAGGCTTCGAAGTGATTGCAGATAGCCCAAGCACACAATACGCTGCAATTGAGGACAAAAAGCGTCGTATCTATGGCGTACAATTCCACCCAGAAGTGCGTCACACAGAGTATGGTAATGACATTTTACGTAACTTCGTGCGCCGCGTTTGTGAATGTACAGGCGAATGGACGATGGAAAACTTTATCGACATCGAAATCGAAAAAATCCGTGAAAAAGTCGGCGATCGTCGTGTCCTTTGTGCAATGAGCGGTGGTGTCGATTCATCAGTTGTTGCTGTATTATTACACAAAGCGATTGGTGATCAGTTGACATGTATCTTTGTAGACCACGGTTTATTACGTAAAGGTGAAGGCGACATGGTGATGGAACAGTTCGCGGAAGGTTTCAACATGAACATTATCCGTGTGAACGCGAAAGACCGTTTCATGTCTAAATTAGAAGGCGTTTCAGATCCAGAGAAGAAACGTAAAATTATCGGTAACGAATTTGTTTACGTATTCGACGACGAAGCATCAAAATTAAAAGGTGTCGATTTCTTAGCGCAAGGGACACTTTACACAGATGTGATTGAATCAGGTACAAAAACAGCACAAACAATTAAATCGCACCATAACGTAGGTGGTTTACCTGAAGATATGGAATTCGAATTAATTGAACCGATTAACACATTATTTAAAGATGAAGTGCGTGCATTAGGTATCGAACTGGGTATTCCTGAACATTTAGTATGGAGACAGCCTTTCCCAGGACCAGGTTTAGGTATCCGTGTCTTAGGTGAAATTACAGAAGACAAATTGGAAATCGTTCGTGAATCAGATGCGATCTTACGTGAAGTCATTCGTGAAGAAGGCTTAGAACGTGAAATTTGGCAATACTTCACAGTGTTACCAGACATCCGTTCAGTAGGTGTCATGGGTGACTACCGTACGTATGATTACACAGTCGGTATCCGTGCAGTTACATCTATCGACGGTATGACAAGTGACTTTGCCCGCATCGACTGGGAAGTCTTACAAAAAATCTCAACACGTATCGTCAATGAGGTCGATCACGTGAACAGAGTCGTGTATGACATCACATCAAAACCCCCAAGCACAATTGAATGGGAATAATGATATAGTGTAAATGATAGGCTAGAAATACCGTTGTGATGCGGTTTCTAGCCTTTTTCTTTTTGCGTTGAATACGTTAACGCTAAAAATTGATATGATTTGCGAACTTTTCAGCCACTTGGTCACGTTGTTTTTCTATTACGTGAGCATAAATAGCCACAGTGGTTTTAATGTCGCCATGCCTCAAACGGTCTTGAACCTCTTGTATAGATAACCCCGCTTCAAATAAAAGTGAACAATGGGTGTGTCTAAAACTGTGTATCTTGAGCCACTTAAAATTATGGTTTTGACAAATACTATCTAATAGCTTGTTTACATGTTCAGGATAGAGAGGTTTGTTACTCATCATAACATTAGTCAATGCGGGCTAGTGTTTATCTGAGGTATTATGACTATATTTAAGTGATTCAACACGTTGGTGTATTCTCCATGTTTTTAATATAGAAGGGGTTTTGTCGGCAGTCTAATACGATACTACAAATTTCATAGTGTTTTCATGATATATGAATTAAATTTAGTATTTAACATTTTAATCAGTTCTTTAGAAGCGCTAATTACATCAATCGTATCAGCACCAATTTTTAATAAAGATGTATCATCATAAAAAATGATAAAAGGTTGAATATGACTATTCTTGATATACATGCAATAATTTAACACTTCTGTAATATCTATATCGTATATACTAGAAATGATATATTTTTCATAATCGTAATGAATATTTTCACGCCAATTTTTTATATTAATATACCATCCAAGCCGAGTCACCTCTCTTTTACTATAAGGTGAGATAACTTTTGATAGGAATGAACTATTAATCTTTGACTTAAACGATAATCTCATTATTTCTGCAAGGTCTCTCTTTTGAATCGAGTTAATATCCCATCTTATTTTGTAATTATCTTCAACTTGAAAATAAGGCGTTTCACTGTTTAAGTCGAATTGAACTACTATATTTTTTAATTTAATGTCCATTATTAATCTCCAATGCTCTTTAAATTAGTATCGTATATGCCATTACGCCCAATTTCTTAATTCTACTAAATCCTTGCCAAGCTCCACCACTGTGACTATCGGCGTCGGGAGTTATATACATTGGGTTACCTCGTTTATTTCTTTTAAACACTTTTTTACCGTTCTTTAACCTAAATGAACCTAGGGAGGGTAAACAATTTCCAGTCTCTTCATATGAAAGTATACTAGAGAGTAGTGGAAGTTGAGAAGTATGTGGTTAAAAAGTATTGACATAATTTTTGTTATAAACTATTATTTGGTTATAAACGACAACGCCCTCACTCCTTTTTAGGCAGATACGCTCTGATGTGGGGGTATTTTTTTATACATAAGGGGATACAATGGAACCAAAACATCTTAATTTACAGCAACAAATTGATTTGCTTATTGATAGAGGTATGATAGTTAGTAACAAACAAGTGGCTATTAGTAAGCTAGAGAACATAGGGTACTACAAGCTTAAAGAATTTGCTTTTCCAATATCAACCGTTTCTAAGAATGAAAATGATGAGATGATTATACGTTATGACGGTGTAAAATTTGATAGTGTGATCACACGTTATTATCAGGATAAAAATTTAAGGCTTGGACTATTACACGCTATTGAGAAAATTGAAGTTTCTCTTAAAACAAAAATTTCGTTTGTTTTAGGAGAAGCGTATGGCGCCTTTGGGTATTTAAACTTTTCTAACTGGTGCAATAGAAACGAATATTGTAAACATTATCTTAGAGATCAAGAAAATAAATTTAAAAGAGAACTCATTAAAAAAATGAAGCTATCTCACAGTCCTGAATTATTTAATAAACAAAACTTCACTAAAAATGATATGCCTAGTATATGGTTAATGACGGATGTTCTAATGTTTGGTGATATTATAAATCTTTTGAAACTAATGTCTAAAAAGAACATACAAAGAATTGCTAACTTTTATAATTGCTCTGATAGCGAACTGATTTCTTGGTTAAAGTGTGTTAATTTTGTAAGAAATATATGCGCGCATAATTCTAATATACTAGATATAAAGTTGAAAACAGCACCAAAAATTCATGTTAATTGGAAGCAGGACATATATCAATTTAATGATGGGAATTATTCAAATAGATTGGCAATAGTAATTTTTATTATCCATTACTTTATTGGTCATATTAATAATAAGTACCATTTTTCAAAAATTTCAAAAGCTATTGAAAAAATTGTTGAGAATGATGAACAACTTATTCAGCAGTTGGGATTTACAAACAAAAAAGCGATTGAAAAATTAAAGAAATTCTAAGAAATATATGAGCCATAAATTTTTGTTTATCCAATTTTATCGGTTGGTGAAATCATCACTGACCGTTATTTTTAAAATATTGTGACTTTTTATTGTTATTGTCTTCAAGGGGGCCAAGACCAAAGTTTCTTCCTCATCAGCTATGATTAAATAATTGCTCAAAGCATTATTTTCATCAAATATATAAAGAGAATAGTGTGACTCGGTATTTTTTTCTGCTGTATTTTCTACAAGGAATTTTGAAATCTGCTAATTTTTGACTATGTTTCCTTTATGGTTATTTGAGGAACATATGATTCCGCATAACCATCATAATAAGCGATATGCTTTTTATAACCTCTTAAAGTTGCATCAAATTTCACTCTAAGCCTCTCATTTTTGTCATTTATTCCACTCCTGCAATGTATTACAACTTTATTATGACATACTTCAGTTACTTAATGTCTTTTCCTATGCATAAGAGCTTTTGAATTTAAAGGAATTTTCATCTTATATCATGACTCAAGAAAAAATAATCAGAAAAATATAAGTATTGTGAAAAATAATCGTGATTGATATAGTAGTAAATAAAAGAAAGGTGAAGTCTATGTTTAAACAATCAATCGCAAAGGGTTTATATCAAATTTTACAAGACCAAATGACTTTTTACGAAATCTACCAGTTGATTGAATATCCGGCTAATGAAAATCATGGGGAGTATTCATTTCCGACATTTCAATTGGCTAAAATTTTTAAAAAGCCTCCAGTTGAGATTGCCAATAGTATCAAAGAAAAGTTTGATAATGTTGATGTTCGTCAAACAGAAGTTGTGAATGGTTTTCTCAATTTCTTCTTGGATAGGGATGTGAGTGCACAGAAAATTATTGCACATTTTGGTAATGGACATTTAGAAAGTAACCAAACATTAAGTGGAGAAAAGATTGTTATTGATTACTCAAGTCCGAATATTGCTAAACCATTTTCGATGGGGCATTTGAGAGCTACAGTGCTTGGTGACAGTTTGTCCAAAATACTTGAAGCAAATGGTGCAGAAGTGATTAAAATCAACCATTTAGGTGACTGGGGAACGCAATTCGGTAAGCTTATTGTTGCTTATCAAAAATGGGGAGATGCGAAGAAAGTTGAGGAAAATCCGATACAGGAACTTTTTTACTTGTATACCAAATTTCATGAAGTGAGTGAAGAAGATCCGCAACTTGATGCAGAGGCGAGAGAAGCTTTTAGACTGCTTGAAAGTGGGAACGATGAGTACGAAGCGTTATGGTCTTGGTTCCGTGAAGTGTCAATGACGTCCTTTAATGCACTCTACAAACTTTTGGATATCCATTTTGATTACATACAAGGTGAAGCTTTTTATAATGATAAATTAACAGATACTGTCAAGTTACTGGAGCAAAAGGGTTTATTAAAGCGTGATGACGGCGCCTATATTGTAGAATTAGAGGATTTACCACCAGCATTGATCAAAAAGAGTGATGGCGCTTCCCTTTATATTACTCGTGACTTATCTGCTGTTTTATATCGTACAGCAACTTTTGACCCAACACGTATCTTATATGTTGTTGGCCAAGAGCAATCTATTCATTTTAAGCAACTCGAACAAGTGGCGCATTTATTGGGATTAAAAACTGTCATAGAACATGTTCCGTTCGGTTTGATTTTACAAGGTGGCAAAAAAATGTCCACAAGACAAGGGAAGGTCGTATTGCTTGAAGACATCATGGCTGAAGTGGAAGCGGCTGTACTCAAAACTTTAGAAGAAAAGCAATCTCAATTAACGAATAAACAAGAAACTGCGCGAGAAATTGCCATTGCGTCTGTTAAGTTTTACGATTTGAAAAATGATCGTTTGAGTAGCTACGATTTTAGAATTGATGAGATGTTAGCGTTCGAAGGCGACACAGCACTGTATATTATGTATACGTATGCAAGAATGCAATCTATTTTAAGAAAGAGTGGATATGCGAATAACGCTAAGGATAGTTTTCAATTTGAAGAGAACATGTGGGCGATTTTGAAGCATTTGAAATCTTATAATGAAGTTCTAGAAATTGCTGCGGTTAACTATACACCATCTTCAATTTGTCGATATACATTACAGTTATGTCATCATTTCAATAGCTATTACAATGTTGAAAGAATATTAGACAGTGAAAATGAAAAGTCGAAAATGATATTATTAGAGATTGTTTCTAAAAACATCGAAGAAGCGATGCAGTTATTAGGTATTAAATTAATAAATGAGATATAGATTAATGTAAAAAACAAAGAAACATAAAAGAGCGACCATAAGTTTACATCGTTATGCTGTAAATGTTATGGTCGTTCTTTAATTTAAGATATATCTGTAATAGTTACGGTATGCACAGAATATTAATTGACCTCACAAGCAAATCCATCATGGTCTCTATCTAAACGGCGCTGATAGGCAGGATGACCAGCTGGAACACCAGACGGATAAACTTTATTGAGTTCACCACAGTTTCTGAAATATGTTTGTTGAGGTGCGCTATTTTGATTTACTGTTGTTTGATTTGACGGTGTGTTGACTGTATTATTAGCAGGTGTTTCAACCGGTGCTGTATCTTGTGCAACAGAATCCGCTTGTTCAGACCATATACCTAATTTTTCTTCTTTAGCTAGCGCTTCTGCTGCTTTCAAACGATCTAAATATTTAGTATTAGGCGGATAAACATAAGCGACTTTTGCTAATCCTTCTCTGACTAAGATTTCATTGACCATTTTGCCATCTACAAAAACGTAAGCTAAGTCTCTACCATATTTATCAGTTTTAGGCCCTACATCATATTCAACTTCAATCTTTTTGGCACTACTCAGCAGAGATTTCGTTCTTTCGGAAGCTTCTTTGCCAAAAGGTTGGACACCTAAACGGGGATGCTTTGTTTCAGGTGTATCAATTAATAAATAACGTACAGTTTTCTCTTTACCTTCAATTTTAAACTTAGACGTATCACCATCAATATGTTTAATGAATATCGCAAGAAATAGATTTTCTGACGTTTTCTGCTTATCTTTTTCGTGGTCAGAGCTATTCTCATCATTTGATTGCTTTTCTTCCGCTTTTTTACGAGTTTCCGCATCCTTTTTGTCTTTCTTATCTTTCTCTTTTTTATCTTTGTCTACTTGATGGGTTTTCGTATCTTCGGAAGCACTTTTATCTTTAGGTCTGTCATTAGTTAAACCAACTAAAATACAAAGAATTAGAAATGGAATGAAACTGATTGCGTATCTCTTGGCAACGGGTTTTACAGGTTGTTTTTTAAAGAAATTCACAATCATTTTGACAAACAAATAAACATTATAAATCCAAACGAGCAACAATAGAAAAACAAAAATATTTCCTAACACCTTTTCCCTCATCCTTTACTTTTTCTTTTTATTATGATGTGAAATTATGTTTATGTAAACATTTTTTAACATAATATTATGTATTTTGCCCGGAAAATTAAAAACTGACTAAAGTTAGAATGAGAGAAGTGATGAGTAGCGTTTCGATGAGCTAGTTAATCTTACAATTTGAAAAGAAATGTAGGATCTTTTGAAATAATAAAAATTCTAAAATGGCTTCATTATGTTTTTAAAAAAGAAAAAACAGGCAATAATTTGTCCGTTTTGAAAAATTTAATTTCCCTTTTAAACTGTTTTAACTGGATGGCTTACCGTGAGTATCGTAATTTTAATGCTTTATATAAGACGAATTAACTTTTTTAGTGAATTTTCAGTGGTTTTTGCATCGTTTTTACTGTCTCAGTGTATTGTAAAATAAAACCCATGATTTCTTATATCCTCTGTATATTGCGCTTGCTTGCGATCATGGGTTGTGTTAAATTATTTTTAGGTAATAGTATTTCACTTTTGGTTGTCAGTAACCACGCAATCATTTTTCCCATTCTCTCATGAGTTTTAGCAAATGTAATAGTCATTGTGTTGAAAACTCAGCCACGCAATTCATTCTCGCGATGATGCTTACCATGTTTTTTATTTCCTATATTCCCATTAATACGTTTATTGTAGTGTGTAATCAAAAGGCTTTCAAAAAGGGCTGACAATGGTTCGTCTTTAAAACGATGAGATGATACAATAAACCGAATCCAAAATTCAGAAAATAACGACAACAAGAAAGAAGGAATTACATTGAATACATATGAGATCACATTAAGGGATCAAGCTTTTAAATATAATCGTGTTGCAGTAACGTTTAATTTGGAATCAGTAGTAGAGGGTGAAAGTGACAAAATATTTAATTTTAAAGTGAAAAGTACGTTCGACAATCAAAGTGTTTCTACAGATTTAGCGCTATTTGAAAGTGATATGCAGCAACTGCAGCAATTTGAGTTTAAAACGGGTATGACAGACATTACATTTTTAGAACCAGATCTTTATTTAACTGTAATACAGCTTGAGGACGACGAAATGGTACTTTATGTGCACTATGATTCGGGCATGCTATACGCCAATATGGGTACAGACGCAGGGGTAGCGGTTAAACTGAATGTCACCCAACGTGCTTTTCAGTCATTTATTAGTGAATTGACTGGGCTTGTTAAGTGAAGTTAGAAATTTAACCTTACCAAATCGAAGTACCTCATGAAATGGATTAAAGAAATATAGGAGTGGGACGATGAATGCTGCGATGTATATTTTTTGTATGTTGATTTGGGGTCTTAATTTTATAGCGATTAAAATACAAGGGGAAAGTGTTAGCTTAGAAGTGGCACTCCTTTATCGCTCTGTGATTGCATTAGTTTTATTTGGTGTGTTGCTATGGTTGCTACGTCAACGTGTTACATTAAATAATGTGAATGGGTTAACAGTGATAGGTTTCGGTCTTTGCAATTTTACTGTGAGTTATTTGTTGCTCTATTACGGGACGTTTTATAGTACAGCAGCTATTGTGACGCTCATTTTTTCAATGAAGTCTATTTTGACGCCTGTTCTCATCAGCATTGTATATAAAAAGTCTATCGCTCCTAAAATTTATATCGGCGGGTTTTTAGGGATTCTCAGCGTCATTATCATTTTGTATCCTGATTTGAACCATTTGTCCAGCGCGTTCATTATGGGTATAGTGATGGCAATCTTTGGAACAATCATCACTTCTGTAGGGGATGTCTTGTCGGTGTTCAATAGTAACAGAGGGACGCACCCAGTTCTTGCAAATACGTTGGGCATGTTGGGAGCGGTTCTATTTTTACTGTTTTATACATTAATCCGAGGTCAACAGTATACTGTTCCTACAGATGTGAATTTTTGGATAGGCCTGCTCTATTTATCGGTATTAGCATCATTTCTTGCGTGGTTATTTTATTTGAAATTGATTAAAAATATCGGCGCTTCGGAGAGTAGTTATATGGTGGCAATGTTTCCAGCTATAGGTGGGCTTGCCAGTGTATTATTAGGTGAGTCCAAGTTGAGTATCAGTTTAGTTTTAGGGATTGCTTTAGCTTGTTTTGGTGCTTATTTGGCATTAAGGAAAAAAGACGTATCAAAACGTTACCAGCACTAAACACATAAAAAAACCATTGTCTCTCATCCAAGGCAATGGTTTTGTGTTCGATGAATTTTGAAGCATGAGGGCCATACTTTTGTTTATAGTGAAAGCAGTGGGCTTGCTTTGAGAAATGCTTCGGTTGAAGATTTTTCTCGCCATTGATCGACTAATGCACCTTCGACATGACAAATGAAGCGCCCATCGACCATTAAATATGCGCCGTCTTCAGAACTTTCACCGACTATCGCGACATCTTGATGTGTTTTTTTAAAGTGACTGTGCAAAAAGGCTTTCATTTCATTGAATGCGGTAATGTAATCATGTGCTTCTTCGTTTGGAATGCTGTAGGCACCGACTTTCGTTTGACCCGATACGAGGCCTGTTGTATCAGAAAGGACTGCGACAGGACTGTAAACCGCAATAATGTCTCCTTCATCAGGCGAGAATGAATACCGACTTAAAATGTATTGACTGTTTTGCCAGTGCACCTCTTGATAATCGGGCAATTCCGCATATTCTAGATAATACGTCTCAAACTGGGTTTCTTCTACTGCTTCTGTATGTAATTTCATCCCCTCCACTGCCTCTAACCATGATTTCACTTCTTCTTCCGTTTTGAAAATACCTACGACTTGCCGTGTGTCATATTGTTGTAATTCTAATAAATACATCACGCATCGCCTACTTTCGTTAATTTGTCTCTATGATGATTGTATCTGTTCAAAGCGGTGCATTCAAAGAGAAATGTGCTACGCCTGTTTTAATTATGAAGGGGAAATTTGTCTCGTAAAATACTATGCTCAAAAACCTATAAACTGGATAGGGAATAAATTTAATTTCTAGTTAATATTCAGTTAATATCATTTGTTCCTTTAATGTATTAAATTAAATTAGTGTTGAATATTATTGTGAGTGAGGTTAATGATGTTAAAAGAAAATTATAAATTAAGAAAATTAAAAGTGGGCTTGGTTTCAACAGCAGCGGCAATGATTTTTGTTGTTTCAAATGGGACGGCAGAAGCATCTGAAAATACAGAGACGGAAGTACAAACAGAAGCTCAAAATGTTGTGCCAGAAGAAAAAGAAGCAGTATCAGAATCTGTTGCACCTCAACAAGCGTCAGCAATTCAGCTTGATGAAGTGCGCCCAGGAGATACGCATGTTTCTGGATATACACAACCTAACAAAGCCATTTCTATTAAAATCGATAATAAAGATATCGTATCATTGGATGAAGATTTTGAAGAAGTCGTGTCAGATGATGAAGGTAAATTTACATATGACTTAAAAGGTCGTAAAATCGTTTACAATCAAAAAGTAGATGTTGAAGCAACTGCGCCATTAAACTTAGAAGAGTTTGATGAAGAAGAATTGGAAAGTGACGGAGCAGAAAATCTTGATGCATTAGATGGATTAGAAGATGAAGAAAGCATCACGACTTCTGTGACAACACCACGTTATGAAAATGCCTATGAGATTCCAGAAAAGCGTTTGGAACCTATGGAACATCAGCATCAAGTGTGGATTGAGCCTGTATTGGAAGGTTCAGGTGTGATTAAAGGTCATACTTCAGTAAAAGGTAAAGTTGCATTAGCGATTAACAACGAACATGTGCACTTGGGAGATAAGCCAGAAAAGCTTGAAACATTAAATGATGCACAATGGCAAGAGCGCTATGATGGCATTTGGCGTCACATTAATGATAAGGGCTTTTTTGAATTTGATTTGAACCGCCATTTTGATAAGTCTTATCCATTACAATTAGGAGATCTCGTGACATTGACATTCAAATCAGATGATGCCAATGACGCGGTCGGACCTGTTGTATTTAATGTGCAAACAGAACCATTTGAACGTGTGGCGGATGCTAAAACAATCTATCAATTAGGTGAGAGTCCTGCAATTGAAGTATTAGATGATGTTGCGCATGAAATTGAAGTACAACCGATATTAGGTGATGTTTTACACACTGAAGCACGTGGTGAGCATCAAGTGCTTGTAGAAGGTACGAAAAAGATTGAAGGTCGCACGCAATATGGCAACGCACTGATTCAAATTGATTCAAATCTTGGAGAACACCGTAGTTTCCCAACGTTACAAGCAGATGAAGCGGGTTACTTTACGTTTGATTTGAAAAAAACAGAGATGCAATTGTTAAACGGAGAAGCTTTGACGTTTAAAGTTGTCGATCCACATACAAGCAAAGTGTTAGCTGAAACGACAATGGGTATCAATCCGGCTGATAAAAAGGATCAAGCGCCAGAAAAAGAATATTTGTATGGACCACTCACAGAGGAACAAAAAGCAAAGTTGAAAGCAGAAATTCTACGTCCAATGATTTTTGATGCAACGGACAATCTAGAGCCAGATACAGAATTGACTGATGAAGCAGATGCAGCACCTACTGAAGAAATGGATGAAGTAAAGGCAGATGCAGCGCCAGTTGTTGAAAAAGCTGATGTTAATGCTGAGACAACACCGGTTGCTGAAAAAGCTGAGACAGACACAAAATCGACTGTAGATACTAAAGCGACGGAAGATGTTCAGAAAACGACTGAAATGAACACGGAAGTCAAGCCATCTGTGACTGACACTTCTATGCCAGTAGAAGATGTGACATTACCTGGCCCGGTGGCACAATCAGACGACAGTGACGTCCTGGATACATCTATGCCTTCAGCAGATGTTACAAACATGGGTGGAAATGCAGAAATGGTTCATTACAAAAATCGCTTGCCATTAATACAAATGATGCAAAGCCAAGAGGCAAAAGACATGCCTACATTGATGTTGCAATGGAATGGTGCAACAGAACGTATGGCAGATGTTAATAAAGTTGTGGCACAAGAAAAAGTAGTGAAACCAACGACAGTAAAAATGGCAAAAGAAACAAATACAACAACAAGAGCGCAATTGCCAAGTACTGGTTCTATGACGCAAGTATCGTTATGGTCAGTATTGATGCTTGCTTCTGGTGCGGCATTGTTATGGTTTAGACGTCGTCGCCAGTCTTAATCACAAATATTTTCATATCAATAAGGCAATGGACTGGGAGATTAAGTTTTCCCAGTCCTTATCTTTTTTTATGAGCAATGTTATAAAAAATGTGCTGCTCATACTTCAGTCCTATTGTATATATAAATTTATTTGATATATTTATAAGTAGATAGTACTAAACATACACAAGTGAGGTGTTGAACATGAAAAGATTAGCTTTTACACTTTTTGCCTTATTGCTTTTGTTAGCTGGATGCGGTGACAAAGATTCTCAAAAAGAAGAACAAGCATCGACTCAAAACAACAAGACAGAAAAAACAGCGGATCAAAAAGACAAAAAATCAGAAAAAGATCAGAAAGAAAAAGCAACTACAGAGAAAGAGAATCAGTCGGAGCAAGCAGCAGATACAAATAACAACAAAGATGAGATGAACGGTCAGCAACAGGCCCAAAACAATCATGCGCAAAATCAAAATAGTGGAAATCAAGCTACTGTCAACACGCAACCGTCTCAGCCACAACAAAATGCAGGCGAAAAGTCTAAAATTGCATTGGCATTTTTCGGCAGTGACATCGATCATTACAGTATCACACAGTCTGAAATTATGAAAGGTGTGTATGAATATCAAGGTCCGGGTATGACTTCGACAAGACAGATCAACCAATTAACATTAAAACGTATGCAAGATATACCGAATGCACCTCAAGGAATGAAGTTTTATACTGTGATGCCGGCAAAAGGGAACTTTGCGACAATTATCGGTGTGAATGAAAACAAAGTATTTGTCGGTGGAACGCAAGGTGCATTGGTCGATTATCAAAAACTGTTAACAACGGGTAAAGAAATGAACGCACAAAGTTTGTATCAAGCACATCAAAATGACCCAGCGTTGACAACGATTGCGAATAAAATTCAAATTACAAACTAATATAAGATCATGGCGTATCTATGAAAGGATGCGCCATTTTTTATGAGTGACGTTTGTATATCGAGGGAATAAGTTAGCGTGCATGTGAATGAATAAAATAACCATCACTTTAAAGAGAGGCGAAGGTAGTGAAAATTATTGCGACAAGTTTATTTGTAGATGATCAAGAAAAAGCGAAACAGTTTTATACGACACAACTTGGGTTTGAATTAAAACATGATATTGATTTAGGTGCGGCACGATGGTTAACAGTCGTTGAACACGATTCAGACAATCCTGTTGAAATTGTACTCGAACCGAATCAAAATCCGATTGCACAAGATTATCAAACGCGTCTATTTGATAGTGGTATTCCAGCGACAATGTTTGGTGTAGATGATCTTGAGGCAACCTATCAAGCATTAACTGAGAAAGGTATTACGTTTACACAAGCACCAACGATGATGGGAGAAGTAAAATTAGCGGTATTTGATGATACATGTGGTAACTTGATTCAAATTATCGAAAACATATAAATAGGAAAATTTTAGAGACAGATGCTGTAAATGTGACAGTGTCTGTTTTTTTATACGACAAAAAAGTATTTAGACGAGTGCTTTAGGCGTGTCATTTTTAAATAAAAGAAAAACGTTAAAGAAAAAGAAAATAATAAAAATTAATGAAATAAGATAACTGTAGCTAAAAAAGAGAGAATCATAAAGTTGATAATGATTATCATTGTTGACAATTCAAAAATTAGAGGGTAGGATATTTTTAAATCGTTATGATTACGATTTGCAAAAATTAATATTTATTTTTAAAGGAGATGGAATAACATTGGAAATTGTGCATTTTTCAAAATTTAATCCATCTGGAAATATGACCGTATTAGTCGACTCACAACACGATCCTGCAGATTATGCACGGATTGCACAACAACTGATGCAAACGTCGCATGTAGGATGTGAACAAGTGGGCTTTATTGTTGATGATGAAGGCGACATTCCACATCAACTTGTCATGAGCGGACAAGAATTTTGTGGCAATGGTACGCTGTCATTTATCCGTTATTTAAAGGACAGAAAATTACTTTCTGAGCCCTCTTTTCATTTGCAAGTGTCAGGGTTGGATGAACCTGTTGCGTGTGCGGTAGATGCGGAACACAATCAGTACGAAACGACTTTACCAGAACCGCACAATATTGAAGAGAAACATTATACGATTGATGATGTGCTGTTTGAAGGTTTAGAAATTCAATATGATACATACCAACATTTTGTCTGTCCGATTACTGTATGGTCAGACAAACTGGCAACATCTGTTGAGGCGTTTGTAAGAGCGCAACAATGGCCTGAACATCTGACAGCAGTGGGCATGATGCTCTATGATACGCTGCACCAACGTTTATATCCTCTGATCTATGTTCCGCAAGTCGACAGCATGATTTGGGAGCAAAGTTGTGGCTCTGGGACAGGATCTGTAGGCATTTATGAAGCTTATCGACAGCAGTTAGACCATGTAGAAAAAGAAATTGTACAACCTGGAGGCGCATTGTCTGTGATTGTCGATCGAACGGAATCAGGCTATTCGATTGCGATTAAAGGACAAGTTTCAACAGTGGCCACAGGTATGGCATACATAGAATAGGAGCTCGAGATGATTAAAATGCAACAAAATACGAACGAATTTGAAACACGTTTGAAGCATTATCAACAACAGTTTGAGCATTTATATAACACTGTTCAGGAAGGTGAGCGTGCACTGGATGACTTAGAACAGTTAATTGATGAATACAGTGGCTACATTCTTGATGATCAGCCGACACAACAATACGAACATTGGCGTACATCTACTTCTGAACAGCAACCGCTCATTAAGCCATTAGCAGATATTACCGCGCGTTGTGTGAAATTGATGGAATCGACACGTGCACGTCGTTTGATTCACGGAGAGCTCGGTTCGACGGGATACTTTGATAATATCGAGCATTGTATTTCAGAGGAGTTTGGCCAGTTCGAGATTACACCAGAAGATACGGTGCTTCTCGTCGGTTCAGGTGCGTATCCGATGACCCTTGTTCAAATTGCTCAAGAAACAGGGGCGCGCGTCATTGGCATTGATATTGATGAAGAAGCGGTACGTTATGGCCAACAAGTGATTAACATTTTAGCGCCAGATGCACCCATCGAAATACATCAAAAAACCGTTTCAGAACTAGAAGATATCAGTGAAGTGACGCACGTGATTTTCAGTTCGACAGTTGAAATGAAGTATGACATTTTAGCAGAACTGTATGATTTAACAGACCACGATATTGTCGTGTCAATGCGCTACGGAGATGGCTTGAAGTCAATTTTCAATTATCCGAAACAAGAGACACATCCACAACAATGGACATGCGTGGATGATATTACGCGTCCTGATCAAATTTTTGATATTGCACTTTACCAAAAAAGATCAGAAGGGCGTGCATAATATGTCAAAATCTGTATTGATTGCCGGGACGGGCCCTGTAGCCGTACAACTCGCGGTATTATTCAAACGCTATACGTCACACGCTGTTGATATGGTGGGACGAGGGCGTGCGACAGAGAAAGCGCGGCAGTTTTGGACGGCATATCAAACGGCACAACAATTGGAAGTGCGTGTTCAAAATGACTTGCATGCATCGTTAGCAGGTACCGCGTCGCTTGGACAAGTGTATGACAGTTATGAAACGGTCGCACCAGAGTATGATGTGTTAGTCCTTGCGTGTACAGCGGATGCGTATAGCCAAGTCATTCAACAATTGTCACCCGCCGTACGTCAACGTCTCAAACATGTCGTCCTTGTTTCTCCAACGTTCGGCTCACATATGATTGTGCAACAACAATTCAGTGTGGATCAACCGCACATTGAAGTGGTGTCATTTTCGACATATTTAGGTGATACGAGCGTGCCGAATCCGGAAACACCGCACTGTGTACTGACTAAAGGCGTAAAGAAACATCTATATTTAGGAACGACACATGAACAGTCAGACTTTTCCCGGGAAATGATGACACTCATGTCTCATGTTCAAATCCCAGTGACAGTCGTTGCACACCCGTTAATGGCAGAGTCACGTAACAGTTCATTGTATGTGCATCCCGCTTTATTCATGAACACCCATGCACTACAAGCTGTGTTTGAAGGGATGGCCGTCCCATTTTACGTCTATAAATTATTCCCAGAAGGCCCAATTACGATGCGCTTAATTGCGGAAATGCGTCAAATGTGGCAAGAAGTGATGGCGATATTAAAACGTTTGAATATCGATACGTTGAATTTATTGAAATTTATGGTGAAAGAAAATTATCCTCTCCGTCCTGAAACGATGGATGAGGCACGTATTGAAGCATTTGAAACGTTATCGCCAATTGAACAAGAATATTTATTATACGTGCGTTATACCGGGATTTTGATTGATCCATTTTCAGAACCTGATGAAAACGGGAAATACTTCGACTTTTCGGCCGTGCCTTTTAAGCAAGTGTTTCAAAATGAACAAGGGGTTTGGCAAATTCCAAGGATGCCAAGTGAAGATTATTACCGAACACAAATGATGCGCGGTATGGCACGGGCGCTGGATATTGCGACACCGATGATGGACACATTGATTGAGCGTTATGAAGCGCAACTGACTGCTTTTCAAAAGGCACATGCTGAAGACGCGCTATCATCACAATTCGAAATCCAGTCGTTTGAGGAAGATGTCGCAAGTATCGCCGCATTATTGAACACTGGTGCATAAATGACAATGGACATTATGAGAAAAATCAGATGTATTGCAAACATAGCGCATCATCATTTTGGCTGATGTGTAATATGAGGACATTTCAGTTGCTGATTTTCTGTGATGTTAGACTTCGATGGGATTTGGATGCAAATTTGAGATTGCAAGAACTGCCCGAGACTCCCGAGGGAATAAGGCGAAGTCGAAAATCCGCCAATGCCACCTTACTGTAAAAGTAAAATCAAGCATTGGCTAGTTGAGACGAGCCCCTGGGAAAGCGAGGGCAAGTTCAGCAATCACAAAGACTGTACGCGAATCAAGTTCCGCAAATCTTCACCCTAAAAGCTTTAATGTATATTCAAATGTCAGCACCAAGAATTGAGATAAAGAGAGGATATGAATCATTATGAAAAATTTAAAGTGGATTGCCATGTGTGTTGTTTTTATACTCGTACTCGCAGCTTGTGGCAACTCAAAAGCATTAGAACAGAAAAAAGAAGACAAAAACCTTACATATGCCACATCTAAAGATATTGGGGATATGAATCCACATGTATATGGTGGTTCGATGTCAGCACAAGGGATGGTCTATGAATCATTAGTCGACCATACACAAAAAGGGATTGAACCTTTATTAGCTGAATCTTGGGATGTATCTGAAGATGGTAAAACTTACACGTTCCATTTGAGAAAAGGTGTGAAATTCCAAGATGGGACGCCTTTTAATGCAGAAGCTGTGAAAAAGAACTTTGATGCGATTCAAGCGAACAAAAAGTTACATTCTTGGATTAAATTATCGACATTAATCGATCGTACAGAAGCGAAAGATGAGTATACATTTGTCATCACTTTGAAAGAGCCGTATAACGCAACATTAGAGGAACTTTCAATGACACGTCCTTATGTCTTTGTCTCACCAAAATCATTTAAAGATGGCGGTACGAAAGATGGCTTGAAATCTTATGTCGGTACAGGTCCATACCAATTGAAATCTCACGACAAAGATGAACAAGCGACATTCGAGCGTAATTCGGACTACTGGGGCGGCGAACCTAAACTGAAAACAATCGTTGCCAAAGTATTGCCTGCAGGGGAAACATCATTTTTAGCGTTACAAAAAGGTGAAGTGAACTTTGCATTTACGGATGACCGTGGTACAGACAATATCGACAATGAAGCGATGAAAAAACTAACGGACAATGGCGATTTCCAATTGAAGCGCAGTCAACCGATGAATACGAAAATGATTGTCGCAAACTCTGGTAAGAAAGACAGTCCTGCACAAGATAAAGCGGTTCGTGAAGCATTGTGGTATAGTGTAGACCAAAAACGTATTGCGGACAAAATTTTAGATGGCACTGAAAAGCCAGCTTCACAATTGTTCTCGAAAAACGTGCCACATGCAAACATTGATTTACCAAAACGTGATTTTGATTTGAAAAAAGCAGCGGCGTTACTAGATGAAGCGGGATGGAAACAAGCTGACAAAGGCGAAGTTCGCGAAAAAGACGGTCAAAAGCTCGAAATGTCGTTATATTATGACAACCATTCAAGTTCACAAAAACAAGAAGCCGAGTTTATTCAAGCGAAAGCAAAAGAAATTGGCATGGCATTGAAAATTGTAGGTGAAACATCTGATAAAGTGGCAGAGCGTCGTACATCAGGTGACTATGACTTACTGTTCAACCAAACATGGGGTCTTCAATATGATCCGCAAAGTACGATTTCTGGATTTAAAGCAGATACAGGTTATAAAGCGGCAGTTTCAGGCATCAAAGAAAAAGACCAATTGTTTGATGACATCGATACAGCTTTACAAACACAAGATTCGAAAGTACAAGAGCAAAAATATAAAGACATTTTAACAACAGTCCATGATGAAGCAATCTTTATTCCGATTTCTCATGGGGGTATGACTGTAGTGGCACCGAAAGATTTAGAACATATTTCGTTTAAACAATCACAATACGAATTGCCATTTGAACAAATGGATTACAAATAGGGTGGTTCATTGATGGCATATAGTGTGATGAAACGTTTGTTACTGATGATACCGTTGTTGATAGTCATTAGCTTTTTGACTTTTGCATTAACGCATTTATCTAGTGAAGACCCAGCTGTCGTCATTCTACATGCACAAGAAGTTCCAGACATTACGCAAAGTTTAATCGAACAAACACGTGCCAAGTACCATTTAGATGCGCCGTTCCTCGTACAATACTGGGAATGGCTGCAATCTGCGGTACAACTTCAATTTGGACACAGTTTTGTGACGGGCGAAGATGTCGGTTTGAGACTGTGGCCAGCATTTTTTAATACGTTGAAGTTAACGCTGATTTCAAGCGTGGCGATTATTGTGTTGTCATTGTTGTTCGGTATTTTGACAGCTTTGTTACGTGGCACATGGTTTGATCGTGTGACACGGACGACAGCTTTCGTATTAACAGCGATTCCATCTTATTGGCTCGCTGCGATATTGATCATTTTTCTATCGGTTAAATTGAATGCATTACCGACGTCAGGCTTAACAGGTCCTGAAAGTTATGTCTTGCCAGTTGCTGTGATTACGCTCGGTTATACCGGCATTTACTTTAGAAATGTCAGAAGTGCCGTTATTCAGCAGCTTGATCAAGATTATGTTTTATATATGCGTGCAATGGGTGTCCCAATGTCACAGCTTCTTATTTATGTGGCACGTAATGCAATGCAAGTCGTCGTTTCAATATTTTGTATGTCGATTCCCATTATTTTAGGAGGTTCTGTCGTCATCGAAAATGTATTTGCGTGGCCGGGTATGGGTCAATTGAGTGTCAAAGCAGTGTTGGAACAAGATTTTCCAATGATTCAGGCGTATGTTCTTATCGTTTCGGTACTGTTTATCTTGTTTAATACATTGGCAGACGTGATTAATATGTGGCTGAACCCGAAATTAAGGGAGGAGCGTTAAGATGATCGTTTTCCAAAGATTATTAAAAGATAGCGGCGCGAAATGGGCGTTAGCGATTATTGGCATTTATATTGTGCTTGGGATATGTGCGCCGATTGTGACGCCTTACGACCCGAATACGGTGAACATCGATGACAAATTTGCCGGCATATCATTTGCACATTGGCTCGGGACAGATCATTTAGGTCGAGATATTTTAACACGCTTGATTTTTGCGATACGTCCGAGCTTTTTACTCATTTTGTTTGCATTAGCATGTTCAGTGTTAATAGGGACGTTACTCGGCTTTATTTCAGGCTATTTTGGACGTTCAGTTGATGCTTTAGTGATGCGTATTTGCGATGTCATGCTATCATTTCCAACGTATGTTATGACACTTGCTTTGATTGGTGTACTCGGAATTGGTTTGAAAAGTATTATCGTCGCACTCATCATTACGCGTTGGGCATGGTTTTGCCGTATTATCCGGACAAGTGTGATGCAATATCGAAATTCAGATGATGTGAAATTTGCGCGTACGATTGGCTTGTCTCATACACGCATCATTATGACACATATTTTGCCACGAACTTTAGCGGATATCGCCATTATTTCGACCAGTTCGATGGTGTCGATGATTTTACAAATTTCAGGCTTTTCATTTTTAGGATTAGGCGTTAAAGCACCGACAGCGGAATGGGGTATGATGATGAATGAAGCGCGTAAAGTGATGTTCAGTCACCCTGAGCTCATGTTTGCGCCAGGCATTGCGATTATTGTCATTGTCCTTGCAGTCAACTTTTTATCCGATGCACTCCAAATCGCGATTGATCCAAAATTATCACAGCAACAAATGAAACAGCGTATTAAGAAAGGGTGGATATAATGGAAGAAATGGTGATGCGTGTCGAAGATTTAACGTTAATTGACGGTCATACGAACCATGTCCTTGTCCATCACTTTAATTTGACGTTACATCGTGGTGAAGTCATCGCGATTATTGGTGAAAGTGGTAGCGGCAAATCCATGACGTGTAAAGCACTGCTTGGACTCAACGACCGCAATATCCGCATGAGTGGTGAAATTTGGTTTCAAGGAGAAGCATTGCATGACGCCTCTGAAGCAGACTTTCGAAAAATCAGAGGGCGTCGTATTGCGATGATTATGCAACAAGGTGCGACCGCATTTAATCCTTCGTTTACGGTGGGGACACAGTTGAAAATGATGTTGAAGCAGCATCGTCCCATGTCGCCACAACAACAGAAAGAGACATTACAACATTATTTTGACATGCTTGGCTTGCGGGATTTTGAACGTATTTTAAAGTCATATCCACATCAATTGTCTGGTGGGATGTTGCAACGGTTGATGATTATATTGGCACTCGCCCTCCAACCTGACGTGATTATTGCAGATGAGCCGACAACAGCGCTCGATGCGATTACACAATATGAAGTGATTGAAGAATTGCGTGAAGTGAAGGAGAAAATCGGTTGTGCCATGCTGTTTGTCTCTCATGACTTAGCAGTGGTGAAGTCGATTGCGGATCAAGTCATCGTGATGCGTCATGGTGATGTCGTTGAGGCAGGACCAGCGCACCAATTGTTTACACAACCTCAGCATACGTATACGCAGTTTTTGATTGCAGCACGAGATCGTGTGACGCGTTATTACAAATCATTGCGAGGTGATGCGTCATGTTAGAAGTACAAAATGTCACGAAATCTTATCGAAGTGGTGTGAGAAGGCAAAAACGACAAATTGTGAAACAGGTCAGTTTTCAATGCCAAAAAGGACAAAGTATTGCGATAATAGGAGAAAGCGGAAGTGGTAAGTCCACATTGGCGCGTATGATATTAGGCATCGAAAAGCCAGAAACAGGTACAGTGCTGTTGGATGGTCAACCTGTCTATCAACGTCACGTCCGTCTCGGCAAAATGAGCGTCGTATTTCAAGATTACAAGTCTTCATTGCATCCGTATTTTAATGTGCGACAAATTTTGAATGAAGCGCTCAGTCAATGCGATACACCAATTGACGATAAAGAGGCACACATGACGGCGTTGCTCGAACGTGTCGGTTTAAGTGCAGCCTTTTTAAACAAATACCCTCAAATGATGTCAGGGGGAGAAGCGCAACGTGTCGCCATTGCGAGAGCTGTCATCACGAATCCAGACTATATTGTATTAGATGAAGCGATTAGTGCGCTCGACATGTCGATTCAATCGCAAATTCTTGATTTATTAATTTCACTGAGAGACAAATACCAGCTCAGTTTGATTTTCATTACACATGATATTCAAGCAGCGGTCTATTTATGTGAAGATTTGATTATTTTTAATGACGGTCAAATTCAAGAACGCTTAAATAGACATCAGCTGAAAGACCTTCAAAATGACTATACGCGTGAACTTTTTGAAAAACAATTTATGAATTAGGAGGCTATGATATGAAAGGTGCACTCGCTTGGCCTTTTTTAAGATTGTACATCCTCGCACTTTTTTTCTTTAGTGCCAATGCTATTTTGAACGTCATGATTCCGTTACGCGGACATGATTTAGGTGCAACCAATGCGACAATCGGTATCGTCATGGGGGCATACATGTTGACTGCCATGCTTTTTCGTCCATGGGCAGGACAAGTGATCGCAAAAGTCGGTCCGATTAAAATATTAAGATGGATTTTAATCATTAACGGCTTTGCGCTCATTTTATATGGTTTTACAGGTTTAGAAGGTTATTTTGTAGCACGTGTGATGCAAGGGGTATGTACAGCCTTTTTCTCCATGTCGTTACAAATTGGCATTATAGATGCGTTACCTGAAGAAGATCGCTCACAAGGGATTTCCTTATACTCACTCTTTTCATACATACCGGGTATTATCGGTCCCATGATTGCAGTGGGCATATGGCAATTGGATAATTTGAGCTACTTCGCGTTGACGATGATCATTATTGCGATCACAACAGGTGTCGTTGGTTTTAGTGCAACACTTCACGGCCAAGATGATGCTGACACGGCGCCTGCTCAACCAGAAAAGATGCCATATGGTCCAATGACAGTGTTTTTACAACTGTTTAAAAATCCATTTTTATTGAAAGCAGGAACGATCATGCTCGTGGCTTCAATCGGATTTGGAGCAGTGGCGACATTTATCGTGCTGTACGTGAATACCTATCAAGTCGGTCATGCGAGTCTATTTCTAGCCGTACAAGCCGTTACAGTGGTGTTTGCACGTTTCTTTTTACGTCAATACATTCCTTCAGATGGACGATGGCACGTTCGATTTATGTTAGGTGTTCTCGGATTATTAACGGTCGCACTTTTCTTCATTGCAGTAGGGCCTTATGTTGGTGCGTGGATACTTTATATTAGCGCAGTCATGATTGGCCTAACACAAGCGATGGTTTATCCGACATTAACGTCATTTTTAAGCTTTAAATTACCGAAAGTTGGACGGAATATGTTACTCGGTCTCTTTATCGCAACGGCTGACTTAGGTGTCTCACTTGGGGCTGCATTAATGGGGCCTATAGCAGATATGGTGGGCTATGCGAATATGTATCTCATTTGTGCGATTTTGATGGCATTGATTACAGTCATGAGTATTGATAGAAGACCGCAGTTTATAGAAAAATAATGTAGAAATGATAAGTATCAAAAGTTTTTAGCCACATCAATTGATGCGCATTGATTATAGGAGAGGCTTGGGAAGCTTAATTTGTCCCTAGCCTCTTTTTTGATCACAGCATCGTTAAACAAGGGACGTGTTGTGGAAAAGCATCGGGTCTTTGGATGGGGATTATTGTGTATCGAATTTAATATTATAAGATAAAGCAGAATCCACGATATCTTTATCCAGTGCACCGTTCCATTGATTATGATAATTCAATGGTTGTTCAGAAGCTTGCCACACTTCAAAGCTTTGACGGTCATCCCACAATGAAATGACGACATAATGATTTTGCGGATCCAGGGGCCTCAAAACACGTAGCGATACGAAGCCATGTACATCATTCAAATAGGCTGTGCGACTGAGAAAACGTTCCTCAAATGTTTCACTTTGCGTAAGATCAACTTTAATGTAATTTAAGACACAAAAATGATGCGGTGTGAGGTCGCCCGTTGCTTCTATGGCAGTATATGTTTTAGCATCATTATTTTTATAAATGGTCACTGTCGTCCCATCTTCCTCAATTTGGTAAAGAAGATCTTTATGAGAGAGTATCATGCTTTATACCTCCTTATACTTATAAATAAATACCCGTTATTTCACATTTTAATTGCAGAAATTAAATTTATCGCAAATTATATATTACAATTTCTAAATTCAATGTAAAATTTTAAAACTGAATATTAAATTAAAACCGCCACATGTATGAATGTAGCGGTAAATAGGAATAAGATGAAAAAGTATGAAGCGATGACATGATATCGAAAAATTTTTGAATGTCATTGTGTTAAGGTTTAAATGTTAATTTAAATGAGGATTTGTTTGTTCTTTTCGTTCTACCGCAATACTCCACAATAGAAAGACAAGTCCCATTAATGTTAATAAAGGTGCAATTAAACTTAAACTTGCGATAGGGAGTGAGCTGACAACGAGACCGCCAATAAAAGCACCTAATGCGTTACCAATGTTAAAGGCGGATTGATTGAGCGTACTCGAAAGTGTCGGTGCGTCTTGGGAAATGAGCGTACTTTTGTATTGTAGTGATGGACTCATACTAAAGCCGATAAAACCGAAAAGAAAGACGCCGATGACCATTAAAATCGCATGGAATTGAATGAAGTATAGCAGTCCAAAATAAATTGCGAATATGATGAAAATGCGCATTAAAGCTTTATTTAAATTCCAGTCTGCAAGTTTGCCACCGACAATATTACCGATTGTGACCCCGATACCAAATACAATTAAGATAGATGAAATGAACTGTTCAGGAATATGAGTCACGTCGATGAGCACTGATGAAATATAAGTGAAGTAGGCGAATACACTACTAAAACCGAACAATGTCACACCGAGTGTTAACCAAAGTCTTTTTTCTTTTAAAATACGTAATTCATCTTTAATGGAAGCGGTACGTGTTTCTTTTTGCATCGGTACAAAGATCATAATGCCGATGAGCGCAATGACGCCAATCACAGCAATAATTAAAAAGGTCATATGCCAACCGAGTCTTTGCCCGATTAATGTACCGAATGGCACGCCGAGAATATTGCTCAGGCTGAGACCCATAAACATTAATGCCATCGCACTCGCACGATACTGGCTTGCGACCATACTTGCAGCTAAAATAGAGCCGATACCGAAAAATGAGCCATGCGCGAGCGATGTGACGATACGACTGAGCATGAGTGTCGTGTAATTTGGACTAAGACCGCCGAGAATGTTACCCAAAATAAAAATGCCCATCAGTAACATCAACAAGGCTTTACGGTTAAGACGGAAAGTAAGCATAACGACGATAGGGCCTCCGATTGCGACACCTAAAGCATAGCCTGTAATGAGTTGCCCCGCTTGGCTGACAGAAACGTGTAAATCTTTGGCGACGTTAGGAAGTAAGCCCATGATGACGAATTCAGTCATTCCAATCGCAAATGCCCCAATCGCTAACATCCAAATCGCAATAGGATATTTCTTCATAATGGATCCCTCCCGTTTTCATTTATTTTCATAACGGTGATTATACACACGCCACTTTTTCAATACAACCTTTTTGCAAGAAGTCTTAATATTAATACAAAATTCGGTGAGAAAAGAAATATGACAATGAGACAAACTAGGGAAGATGCATTTGAGGAAGCATGTATAAAAAAACTGTGAAAATAGCCAATATTGATAGTCCTTATAGGAGAAAGTGAAAAACTGTATCGATCTTTCAATACGAGGCACGGTACCGCGTTTAAGGACGTGAAATAAGTGGAAAAGAGCAAAGGTTACAACGATGAGGAAAAGAAAGGAGTATTGAGATGATCAATATCATTTCTGCAATCGGTTCAATTGGGACGTTTATTATGGCGTTATTCTATTTTATTTCCGTATCCGTGCAGTTATATCAGATGAAAATGAGCTTTTTGCCGGCGCTCGGCTTTAACCAAATTTTAATGACACGTGATGGAGAAAAGTTGAAAATTAGAAATACAGCATCATATGAGCAAGAAAATAATCGATGGGGTGACGATTATTTAAAATTATTTAACCTCGGTGCAGGCGCGGCTAAACAAATCAAGATAGAGGTGTACTTGGATGAGAAGGATGTGTTACAGCGCAAGTATGTAAGCATTTTACCGAGCAAAGAAAGCTATCTACTCCCTATTAACAAAGACGTCTTTAATGAGTTGGATCGCACCATTGAAAATAACGGCTATGAATCGAATCTTCAAATTAAAATTCAATACAAACATAACGTGAGCCGGAAACTACAGACGTTACATTTAAAGGGTAATATTGACAGCTTCAATCGTTATGACGAAAGTTCCGTTTATGAATTGCAATTTATTCAACCAGAAAATCTCAATACAAAAGAATAGTGTTACAAGGAAAGGACTGGGATGTTGTGTTTTTCCAGTCCTTCATTCAGTTTTAGATGGATGAGTCAAATTAAAATAATTAACAGAAACGACACAAAAACTTTTAACCTTGTATATTTTACGACAGCCTACTTTGATTTTGATAGGCGAGCAAGGTGTAAATGGTATCCAAATGCGGGGTATCTAATTGATGTGCTTTGGCGCGTCGATAAATATAACCTTGTATTGCTTCCACTTCTAAAGGCTGTTGATTCATCGTATCGTAATACATACTTGTCCCCATTTCGTCAGGATAACCTGAATAAATATCCATAATTGATGTAACGAAATCCTTCTCAAAATCTATGCCTTCTGCACGTGCCACTTTTTCACCTTCTATTAACAATTGTCGGCAAAGATCAGCCATACGCGCATCTTTAAGCACACGAGCAGTATCGCGACCGAGTGCAGTGACTGTGTTGATGCCAAGATTGACAATTAATTTATACCAAATCGCTTGTTGGATATGAGGTTCCAACACAAGCTCTAATGTTGTTGATGAAAATGCTTGTGCGAGTTGTTTTGTGACAGCATCAGATTGGAGATGTAATCGATAATCTCTGAAGTGCGTGACATGGTTATCTTTTTTCTGACCGCTCACATAAACGACGGCTTGATAGGCGCGATAATCTTGTAATTGCTCAAGCATACCATAGCCATTTTGTGCAAGAATGAGGGTGGTTTTGTCGTGTGTGAGTTCGGGTAGTTTGGAAATAACGCTTGCCAATTGATGTGTCTTCACGGCGATAAAAATTAAATCAAAGCGTTGTGTCGCCTCTTGGAGTGCATCTACGGTGAGTGTGCGCGTTGTCTGGTCAGCATAATCTTCAAATGTTAAAGTTTGATGACGACGTCCCAGTAGTGTGACTTCGTATTGATTGGATAAGGCAACCGCGATAGAAGTTCCCACTGCACCAGGGCCGATAACAGCAATTCGAGTCATTGGATATCACCTTTCTTCTATTTAATTTGTGCATTTTTGTTCCATATGTGAATATGCTTTAATTTATTATGTTTTAGAAAAGTTGTAAAGTATATAATGTGGAATGAATTAGAATTACAAATGATTCAGTGAAGTTTTGTTCAAAGACTATTCATAATCATGAGGACCATTCTATAAAAATCAAAAAAATCAATGGAAAATTAAGGTGACTTGATTTACTATTGATGTAATAAAAATTAAAGGGTGAAAGAATTGAAAACAATAAATAATATTCAACAGATGAAGCGTGATGGTGAAAAAATTTCCATGGTGACCGCTTATGATTACCCAAGTGCGAAACAAGTGGAAGAAGCAAATATCGATATGATTTTAGTGGGTGACTCACTAGGCATGACGGTATTAGGATATGAAAGCACAGTCGATGTGACACTTGAAGATATGTTGCATCATAGCCGTGCTGTCCGTCGTGGTGCCCCAAACACATTTGTTGTTGTCGATATGCCATTCGGTTCTGTGGGTGTTGATGCAAAGACAGATATTCAAAATGCGATTCGCCTTTATAGAGAAAGCCGCGGCAATGCGCTAAAGGTTGAAGGTGCACATTTAACAGACTTTATGACGCAAGCAACACAAATGGGGATACCGATTGTCGCACACCTCGGTTTGACACCTCAAAGTGTAGGCGTATTAGGATATAAAATGCAAGCGACAACGAAAGAAGCAGCACAACAACTGATTCAAGATGCACAAGCCGTTGAAAATGCAGGAGCTGTCGCATTAGTGCTTGAAGCGATTCCGAGTGATTTAGCAAAAGTGATTTCCGAAAAATTAACGATTCCAGTTATTGGTATCGGGGCAGGTAATGGTACAGATGGCCAAGTATTGGTTTATCACGACATGTTAAATTATGGTGTGGATCGTCATGCTAAATTTGTGAAACAGTACTGTGACCTATCGATTGGTATCGCAGCATTAGAAAAATATAATGAAGAAGTTAAAACAGGTGCTTTTCCATCAGAAGAGTACACATATAAAAAGCAAATTATGGATGAGGTAGACGCATGACACAACGTATAACATCGATTCAAGAAATGCAACAATTGATGCAACAATTTCATCGAGACGGCAAGACGATTGGTTTTGTGCCGACGATGGGGGCATTGCATGACGGTCATTTAACAATGATGCGTCAATCTATTCAAGAAAACGACATCACAGTCATTAGTGTTTTTGTCAATCCATTACAATTCGGTCCAAATGAAGATTTTGACGCTTACCCTCGTCAAATCGATGAAGATGAAGCTATGGTACAACAAATCGGTGTGGATTACGTATTTCATCCCTCAGTAGAAGAAATGTATCCAGGAGAAATCGGTATCCACGTGACAGTTGGACGTTTAGCGGAAGTATTGGAAGGTGCGCAACGTCCAGGCCATTTTGATGGTGTGGTGACTGTCGTGAACAAGTTATTTAACATTGTTCAACCCGATGTCGCATACTTTGGTAAAAAAGACGCGCAACAACTCGCAATAGTAGAACAAATGGTCCGTGATTTTAACCACCTCGTTAAAATTGTCGGTGTCGATATTGTGCGCGAATCAGATGGACTGGCAAAAAGCTCAAGAAATGTTTATCTAACACCTGAAGAGCGACAAGAAGCGGTGCATTTACGTAAAAGTTTAGAACTCGCGCAGTCGTTATATGATGCAGGTGAGCGTCAAAGTAGCGTCATTATTGATAAAGTGACACAATATTTAGAGGCCCATACGAGTGGTCAAGTTAAAGAAGTAGCAGTATATAGTTACCCTGAATTAAGAGAGCAAGTTCAAATAGAAGGACGTATTTTTATATCATTAGCAGTGAAGTTTACTCAAGCACGGTTAATCGATAATATTATTATTGGAGATGAAAAAGAGAAATGATGAGAACTATGATGAACGCTAAAATTCATCGCGCACGTGTAACAGAAGCAAATTTGAATTATGTTGGTAGTATTACGATTGATCAAGATATTTTAGATGCAGTCGATATTTTGCCGAATGAAAAAGTCGCGATTGTGAACAATAATAACGGTGCACGTTTAGAAACATATGTCATTGCTGGTGAACGTGGCAGTGGTAAAATTTGTTTAAACGGTGCAGCAGCGCGTCTTGTACAAGTCGGCGATGTGGTCATTATTATGACATATGCGCAATTGGATGAAACTGAGCTAAAATCTCATTCCCCTAAAGTAGCAGTCATGAATGAGCATAATGAAATTGTAGAAATGATTCATGAGAAAGAAGATACGGTAATTCTTTAATTTTTAACACATGCCGTACACTTTCACATGCGTATATATCAATATTGAATTTGTCGCATTGGTTCACACTGTTAAAGTATAGTTGACACTTTGGGAGTCGTGTGACCCATCGGCAAATCATAAATAAAAGCGTCTCCATATAAAAAGGAGGCGTTTTTTTGTAAAGATAGCCAAAGTCAACAGGTCGGTAGTGGCCGTTGTGAGTTATTAAAAATGTAATGGCTTGATACATAGTTAGAAATATCACTTAAAGTAAGAGGTGTGAGGATGTTCGTACATTTAAATAGCATTTTACTTGGAATCAGTTGTTTGATTGCGGTGTTGTTAAGTTCATTCATCATTAAAAGGGTGCATGTTCACATCGCAATCAAAGTGGTCATCGTTTCAGTTATGACTTTAATTCTATTCATCGCAATTTATGGTATTTTCTATTTATTGCTACTGAGATAACATCGGCTCATGAGAAGAACGCTTAACGCAATTTGTCAAAGCAGGACCATTGATAGGTTGCGTTTAGCCGTCAATGGCACATATGATGAGTTAGCGATTTTTTGATGAGCAACCCCACATGAAGAAATAACTGAGAGCAACCACAATAAAACTGATGATGCCTAACAATATGGAGTAAAAATCTGCTGTAAAAGGTTTGAAATAGCTAGCGGAATGATATGTGTTAATGAAAAGGTGAACGCATAAAAATGAAATAAGCATACCGATAGCTCTACTGATGACCAGCATATAACTATTTTTCAAGCTATGTTTAAAAATAGGGTAGCTGATCAGTATAGAAATAATGATGTAGGGGATGTAACCGAGCCATGAATGTAAGTGATAGTCTATGTAAAGCGCTATAAATTCTACAGGAGCGAGTGAAATCAATGCATATAAAATTTTAGATTTCATGAAGTATGCACCTCTAATTTGTTTATATAATTTAATTTATATCTTATTTTGACATAAAAAAGAGGCAACCGCATCTGATTACCTCTTTATATATATTTAATAGAACTTTTATAGATCTATAGTAATTTTTTGAATGTTTTTCACATCCACCGTGTCGCTCATACGGTGCTCTTGTAATTTTTTATCTAACTCTAAAGTCATGATGTCTTTTTCTTCGTTGCCTATTTTGATGACAATTTTGCCGCCTTTTGAGTCGTTTTGGTATAATCCATAATTTTTGATAAGCAATTTACGAAGTTTAAAGTCTAATTCTTTTAAAGAAACCTCTTCTTTGTTAATAGAAAGTTCATTTGTGTGAATACTTGAAGTTACCCAATCATTTTTTCTATTAATTACGATATCAGGATTTTTCACATTGTCGTAGTATGAACCTGTATTCGTTTTAGTGATGCCACCAATTGATTTCGTTTCGGCACTTTTATCTGTTCCCTCCGGCACTACAAAAAGATCTAAATTAAGATAATCTTTATTTTTATCATTATATGTAGATGCGTCTTTTCCTAATAATGAAATGAGTACAGAGTTACCTTGATTTGTTATTACCCTAAGTTTTTTATCTCCCTCTACATAACCAGAAACGTTGTGATACTCAAAAGGGGTTTGAGAGTAATAACTTTTTAATTCACTAGCTTTAGGATTGATGATTTGTATGCCATCTGTATTAGCGAATGCTGCCGCCTGACTTTGTAGACCCACGCCTGTTGTTAAAATCCCTACTGCCAAACTAACTTTTAGAATTGTTGATTGCTTCATGATGTTTCTTCTCCTTAATATGATGTCATCTAAAGTGTGTCGTATAAGACTTTTTAATTATATAGAGATACTAGGAATTTTAATATTAACTATGTTTTAAATGATTATTAACTTATGCTTTGAAAATTTAATAAGTAAAACCCTCATTTTAGTTTTGACACTTAAAATAAGGGTTTACTTGATCATTTGATATTATATTTTATTGACCATTGTAGGCTTTATTGATCATTTTGTTAAAGCGTTTTTGGTGGGCGTCACTTAATGTGTTCACTTTTTGTTGAGCCGCAATGCGGTCTTGGTAACGATGCGTATCAACATATTGGTTCACTAATGACTCAGCTTCTCTAACATGGTTACGTCGAATGGCACGTTTTTCTCTTTCTGTGTAACCAGATGTGTCACTTTGACTGAAACCATACAAATATCCTGATTTTTCGAAAGTTGTCGATTCATCAATATCAATGACATGGCTTTCTGTGATCGTTTCAGTTTCAACAGATGCTTGCTGAGGTGCCTCTGATGGTTGATCTTGTTGTAAAGCAGGTGTCGCGACTTGTTCAGATGTTTTTGACGTGTTTTCTGCTGGTGCTGTTACTGTTTCAGGTGCTTGTTCGCTATTAACAGTTGCTGAAGGTTGAGCGTTACGACCTTGAGGTACTTCAAATGTTGTTTCTTCCGTCATTTGAGGTGCAGTCGTCATTGGTGTATGTACTGTTGTTTCAGTATAAACCGGTTGTTGTGGTTTTACAGTTTGTGGTTCTTCAATTTCTAAACTATTGACTGATGGTTGCGCAACTTCTTGATGACTAGATTGAGATTGTGCCTCAGTAGCTTTTTGTTTTTGAGCTCTCGGATGTCTTAAATTCTCGTTTTCTTTAGCCTTTTTAGCATCATCTCTAAGTTGATTTTTTACTGAATCGTCTTTCTCATTTTCTGCGCTTAATACAGGAATTTCGATAGGGCGAGCTAAATCAATTTCTTCAAAGAATTCATCAATAATCGTTTCTAAGTCTTCCACTTTTCTGTCTAACATACGTTGATTAACTGCCTGTTTTTCTTTACGTTCTTTTTTTGTATATCCGATACTCATATCGAGTTTGTTGTATAAATTGTTTCTAGCATCAACATTGTCAGTAAATGTTTGTCCTAACATTAAAATTTGGTTTTCTAAGTCATTTAATTGTTGCTCTGCACGGTCTTGATCTCGATGATTAAATGTTTTTAAATCAGGGTGTTTCTTATTCAGTTCAGCAATTTCTTTTTCGAAATCTTCTTTATTTTTTACTAATTCGTTATAAACTGCTATATATCTTTGATACGTTAAACCTAGCGCCTTATTTGAAATAGGTTGCTTCTTTTGTTCTTTTGTTTTTTCCTCTTGTAAAAATTGATTCATGGCGTCCATTTCAGCCATAAAACGTTGCTTATATTTCTTTACTGTTTTGGCATATTCAGGCTCATCATATTTTTCATAACCACCAATTGTTAAGTAATATATTAAATCTTCTAAGTTATCTTTATATTGTTTTGTTGTAATTGATGGTGTATTATTTTCCTCCATAATCGATAAAGCTTTAGACTTATAAGGATTTTCTTCTCCAGTAACTATGGCAGATGCTTCTCCTCCGACTAAAAAGTGTGAAGCGAGAACGGCACTCGCAGATAAAACAAGCAATTTCTTTTTCATTAATTAATCTCCCTTAATATGAATATATTTATAGTCACAAATTATTTTTTAATCTCCCAATTAATTAATTTGCGAGCTTTGATAATATAACAGTTTGAAAATAAGAGAAATTAAATCGGAATTAATTAATCTTAAACCATTCTTAAGACATTTAATAATTGATTAAGAAATAATGTGCAAAACTTTATATTGCATAATCTAATGCTTGTATTGATTCGCTTTAATTCTTAACTAAATGTTTCGCTATTCAATTTAATGAGATGTCAAAGTTGTGGCTAACCGACTAAAATGTTGTCATATTTTGTTTTAAATTTCGCATCTATCAAAAGTGTCATGTTCAAAAAGTCGAAATCTTAACCAAAATAAACAAAAAAACGGAAAGCCCAACTTTATGTGAGCTTTCCACTGTTTTTATTTATTCATTTACTTTCATACCGTCGCGCCAAGTGGCATATAACAATTTGCCGCCTTGTGCCTTGTATTTTTGATTGTCTGCACCGCGTTCGTATGGTTGTGCTTCGAAAAATTCAATGTGAGGGGAAACGTTCAGTTGTTCGGCATACCAAGCCGCCCATGTTTCGCCGTCAATCGGTTCGTCGTCTGTCACGTTGTAAATGCCTGGCTCAAAATCGAGTGCCTTAATCGCTGCTTCTACAGTGTCATCGATATGCACGTAAGAAGTGATACCTTTTGATAATTGCACGTTGCCATCTTTAAATTGGTTATAAATCATGCCGTCTTTACCGTACCAAGTGCCCGGTCCATACATCATACCGTAACGTAAAATGACGGCGTGTTCTAAACGTTGGCTTTCGCTTTCTACACCGATGACACCATCGACTGTAATTTTACGATCGCCTGATGAGTTTGTATCGAGTGGTGTTGTTTCAGTCGCTAACGTATTACCTGGTTCGTACATAAACGCTAAGCTTTGTGAAATGATATTTCGAACGCCGTATTTGAGCGCGATGTCTGCAAGGTGACGTGTCCCTTCAACGCGCACTTTTGTATTCGCGGTCATATCCACATTTTTTAAATCTGTAATTTGATGCATAATTACTTCTGGTTGAAATGCTTTAATCGCAGCTTCAATCGTATCAGGCTCTAAAATGTTACCGATAAATGCTTGAGCGCCGATTTTTTCTAAACGTGCTTTCCCATTTTCTGAAGTGGTAAAGCCCGCGACGTTATGTCCTTCTTTAATTAATCTTTCTGTTAAGCGCATCCCGATTAAGCCTGTTGCACCTGTTACAAATATTTTTGTCATTTTTATATACTCCTTTTAGGTATTTCCTATCAATTGTGTCATACCCAATGATTCCCATCAAAACATATGTTCTTATGTATAACCGTTTTTTATTCATTTTAAACGTACCTTGAGATGTTTCATCTTACCTTTTTTATGACAAATTATTGACAAAATATAAAAAATTTAACTGATTCTTCTGTTTTTGATTGTCAATTTCTCATTAATGTGACATACTCTTATTTATTAGTATGACATATTAAATAGAGAGAGGTGGCTCAGTATGACAAAATACGTTTATGCATTTGATGAAGGCCAAAAAGATATGAAGGATTTACTTGGCGGGAAAGGGGCCAATTTATCAGAAATGAAGCGTTTAGGTTTACCGGTTCCTGATGGCTTCACGATAACGACAGCGGCATGTATTGAATATTTAGAGCGTGGTGAACAATTGTCGGACGAGGTTAAAACACAATTACAAACGCAATTGGAGGCTTTTTCAGCGCGTACAAACAAAGCGTTTTCTTCGGACGAAAATCTGTTACTTGTCTCAGTGCGTAGTGGGGCCAAAATTTCGATGCCAGGAATGATGGATACAATTTTAAATTTAGGATTGAATGATGAAAACGTTGAAAAACTCGCACGTAAGACAAATGATGCGCGTTTTGCTTATGATTGTTACCGTCGTCTATTACAAATGTTTGGTGAAGTGGTTTATGGTATTCCGATGGCCGCATTTGATACATATTTCGATACTTACAAAGAGAAAAACGGTTATCAAAATGATGCGGATATTCCGGCTGAAGGGTTACAAGAAATTTGTGAACACTATAAAACGGTTTATATTGAAGAAGTGTACAAACCATTTCCACAAAATCCACTCGATCAGTTATTAGAAGCAATAGAAGCTGTATTTAAATCGTGGGATAATGACCGCGCACGTGTGTATCGTGATTTGAATGACATTCCGCACAATATCGGTACAGCTGTCAACGTTCAAGAAATGGTGTTCGGAAATAGTGGGCCTCAAAGTGGGACAGGTGTGGCATTTACACGTAATCCTGTTACAGGTGAAGCAAAGTTATTTGGAGAATACTTGTTGAACGCACAAGGTGAAGATGTCGTGGCAGGAATTCGTACGCCTCAAGATATTGCGACATTACACGAGCAAATGCCACATGTTCATGAACAATTTGTCGCTGTGGCCGAACAACTCGAACAGCATTATCAAGATATGCAAGATATTGAATTTACGATTGAAAATGAAAAGCTCTATATTCTCCAAACGCGTAACGGTAAACGTACAGCGAAAGCCGCGATGCAAATTGCTGTTGATTTAGTCGAAGAGGGTGTCATTTCGAAAAAAGATGCGATGACCAAAGTCGACGTGAAATCGATCGACACGCTCCTCCATCCAACGTTTGAAGCACAAGCGTTAGAAGCGGCGACTGTGATTTCAAAAGCGGGCTTACCTGCGAGTCCAGGTGCTGCAACGGGTAAAATTGTGTTTTCAGCAGAAGAAGCGAAACGTCAAGCTGAAGCAGGCGAAAAGGTCATCTTAATGCGACCAGAAACGTCACCAGAAGATATTGAAGGCATGATTGCGAGTGAAGCGATCGTAACGACACATGGTGGAATGACATCGCATGCTGCCGTGGTTGCGCGTGGTATGGGTAAATGCTGTGTGACAGGCTGTGCAGACCTTGAAATTAACACACGTGAGAAAACAGTGACGTATGCCAATGGTCAGTTGTTTGAAGGCGATGAAATTTCTGTTGACGGGGGACAAGGCGATATTTATGCAGGTATCGTGGAGACGACAAGTGCTGAACATAGTGAGGCATTCGAACAATTTATGGCATGGACGGAAGAAATTGCACGTTTAGACGTTCGTATGAATGCGGAAACGACGCCAGACATTGAAGCGGGTTATCAGTTTAATGCGCAAGGTATTGGTCTCGTACGTACAGAGCATATGTTTTTCGGTGCAGAACGATTAGTAGAAATGCGTCGTTTTATCTTATCTTCAGACGATGAGACAAGAACACAAGCTTTAAATCACATTCGCACATATCAAACAGAAGACTTTGAACAAATTTTCCGTTTATCAGGCGAGCGTCCAACGATTGTGCGTTTACTTGATCCACCATTGCATGAGTTTTTACCAAAATCTGATGAAGAAATAGAGAGTGTTGCGCAACAATTAAACATTTCTACGGCACAGCTCAACCAACGTATGGCAGAATTGCATGAAACGAATCCAATGTTAGGGCATCGTGGTTGTCGTCTCGCGATCACATATCCAGAATTGTATGTCATGCAAGTCGAAGCAATGATGAAGAGTGTCGCGCAATTGAAAAATGAAGGTATCGCATGTCATCCAGAAATTATGGTGCCGCTTGTCTCTACTGTCGAAGAATTTAAAGTGTTAAAAGCACAAATTCTTGAAGCGATTCAGCAAATTGAGACTGACACGAATCAATCACTGCATTACTTAATTGGAACGATGATTGAAACACCGCGCGCTTGTGTGATTGCAGGTGACCTTGCGAAAGTATGTGATTTCTTCAGCTTTGGTACGAATGATTTAACACAATTGACTTACGGCTTTTCACGTGATGATGCCGGAAAATTTATTAATGACTATGTGAACCAACATATTTTAGAGGTCGATCCATTCCAAACTTTAGATGTTGACGGTGTGGGCGCACTCGTACGAAATGCTTCAGAACAAGCGAAAGCGGCGAATGCGAATATTAAAATTGGTGTCTGTGGTGAGCTCGGTGGTGATCCAAAATCAATCCATCATTTCCATCGCATGCCTATTGATTATGTGTCATGTTCGCCATTCCGTGTACCGGGTGCTAAGTTAGCAGCTGCGCAAAGTGTCGTTGAAAGTGAGGGATAATATGCCAACCGCACCGCAATTGACCATTTTTATCATTTCAGACTC
Organism: Staphylococcus cornubiensis; assembly: GCF_900183575.1. Lineage (GTDB taxonomy): Bacteria > Bacillota > Bacilli > Staphylococcales > Staphylococcaceae > Staphylococcus > Staphylococcus cornubiensis. Next base: position 41,982 of record NZ_FXUZ01000005.1, on the reverse strand, counting down.
TTTAGGTGAAACCGCACAACGTATGGTGCACGCGGTCATGAGTCAATTTCCAAAGCTGACACAGATTGAAATGAAGAAATTTTCATTGATTGAAAGTGAGGAAGCGCTTCTTAACGTGTTAAAACTTGCTAAAGAACGTCAGGCGATTGTCGTAACCACTTTAGTGACAGATCACTTTAATGCGTTGGGACAAGCGTATGCAGCAGAACATCAAATCCCTTACATTGATTATATGTCGCCACTCATGCAACACGTTCAAGCTGCAACAGGGCACGTGCCTGTCAAAGAGAAAGGGAAAATTCGTGAGTTAGATGAAGACTATTTCAAACGTATCGATGCGATAGAATATGCAGTCAAATATGATGATGGCAAACATTTCACAGATATTGAAGAAGCGGACGTCCTTATCGTAGGTGTATCCAGAACGTCTAAAACACCATTAAGTATGTATTTAGCAAACAAAGGGTATAGAGTCGCCAATATTCCGTTAGTGCCTGAAATCGGTATCCCTTATGACATCGTGAAGGACAAAAAATTGAAAGTCATCGGTCTCACAGCAAGTCCCGAATACATTATGAGCATTCGTACAGAGCGTGTGAAAGTGCTCGGCATGAAAGGGAAACAGGCGTATTACAATGATTTACAGCGCATCAAAGCAGAACTCGCATATGCTGAAGAAGTGTTTAGACAGCTTAATGCGACGGTGATTAATACAGAATACCGCTCGATTGAAGAATCTGCGTTTTATATCGAAAAGATTTTACAAAAATAAAGATTTGATGATGTGGACGAGGACAAATTTTCGACATCAAGTCAAACAAGCACATCGAAATTTTACGTCTAATTCATTCTTATTTTTCGATGATGCTATCATAAGTCTATATATAAGATAGGTGCTAGGAAAAATTGTCCATCCCCTTTCCTACGATTTGGCAAGGGTTCAATAATTAAAATTGACATTACTGAACTAGACCGTCCAATTTTTACTTTTTTGAATAAGGTGTTATGATTATATGGTTTCGTTAGTGTGGTGCTTTCTGATAGTCATATAATTTATCATTGACTATCAAGTAGTGAATGGTCTTTAATAAGCGATTAATACTCGCTATTACGGCAGTCTTGTGGGCTTTCCCATGAGGCTGCTCTCTTAATTTATAATAATAATCCACAATGTGACTTTGATAATGTTTTCTTCCCCTAAGAATGTTCATAATGATCAAATACAATAAACGCCTTGCTTTTTTAGATATGATTTTCTTTTATTAAGCGGATATAGGTATGATGAAGGTACGCAAATTATTTTTGAAGGAGTGGCTTATGAACTTAACCAAAATGCTATTTAGTCTTGTGTACATTATGACACCATTAACTTACATAATTGTGTATAGCGTATTGACTTTAATCAGAGGAAACGATGTATTCACAGCAATCCATCAAATGTTACCTATGATTGCGATTTATTATTTTATCGCTAGTATTATTATAGCAATACTATTCAAAAAAATAATGAGAGAGATTGAAAGAATAAAGGCAAAGGAACAATAAAAGGGTAGTTAATCGATTTCAATTCGTAGCCCGCCAATCGTTTAATAAGGGTGAACATGACCTTTTTTAAGCCATTTATTCATAAACAACACGCTTAAAAAGGGGGGGACATAAAAAATTTTGATGATATTGATGCAATATATTGTTTAACTTGCCCTTTCGTGATGAAGTGTGTTTTTGATTGCCCTCATGGCTTCGCGTTTCTTAGGGGCTGGTCTTTCAACTAACTAACGCTTGATTAAACTGTTACATTTGTTGAAGCGTTAGTGGATTTTCCGGACCAGCTAATCCCTCAAGAGTCTCAGCCTTCTGGCAATCATACTCCAAATACTGGAACAGAGGGCAAGTTTCTGATATAAAGACAATCCATATCATCCACTTTTTATGTCCAATTCTTCCTTGTTTTCGTCGTTATTATCATCAACTGTAGATATAGCTCCACGATAAATAGGACTGGGAAAACTTAATGCCCCAGTCCCTTTCCTATATGAACACACGATATGTCATTTTTATTAACACATGGGTCTTAAAGCTAACGACCTGACATTTGATCTAATGCAAGATTTAGCTCTAACACATTCACATAGTCATCATACATCGTGCCTTGATGGGCTTGTTTGGAAATGAGTTGATTGAGTTGTTCGGATGACAAGTTTCGTTGTTGTGCAATGCGCGCGACTTGTTGTTTTGCGTTACCTACAGTAATATCCGGGTCTAAACCTGAACCGGATTCTGTAACGGCATCAATCGGCGTAGGGTGACCGTTATGTTGTTTTAAATCTGCCGCTCTCTTTTTAAGTTCAGGGTGCCCATTGGAATAGTTATGACTACCCGAAGCGACACCATTTTCTTTTAACATGGTTGGATCCATATTATATTTTACAGCACTCACACGACCGTGAAAGTATTGCGGTTCATCCCACTGTTGTCCAATGAGCTTAGAACCCACGACTTGATCCTTTTGTGTGACAAGGCTTCCGTTCGCTTGCTCATGAAACACCGTCTGTCCTATTGCTGTGACAGCTAATGGAAAGATGATACCACACAAAATCATTGTCATCACAACGAGGCCTATACTACTTCTTATCGCTTTCATATTCATCCTCCTATATCCACCATTGAATGATGAGATCAATGAGTTTAATACCGATAAATGGTACAATCATGCCGCCGAGTCCATACACCAACATATTTTTCATCAATATTGTCTCAGTCGAAGCTCCTTTAATGCGAACCCCTTTCATCGCAATAGGAATTAACAATGCGATAATGAGGGCATTAAAGATTAACGCTGATACAATTGCAGATTCAGGGGAGTGCAAATGCATAATATTAAGCTGACTCATTTGGGGGACAGTGACCATCATCATTGCCGGTAAAATCGCAAAATATTTGGCAATATCATTCGCAATACTAAATGTTGTCAATGCACCTCGCGTCATCAGCAATTGTTTACCGATTTTGACAACTTCCATTAATTTGGTTGGGTTGGAATCCAAATCAATTAAGTTGGCGGCTTCTTTTGCGCTTAAAGTCCCTGAGTTCATCGCAAGTCCAACATTTGCTTGAGCTAATGCAGGCGCGTCATTTGTACCATCACCTGTCATCGCAACAATGTGACCTTTTTCTTGTTCTTCTTTAATGACTTTGATTTTATCTTCCGGTTTACATTCTGCGATAAAACGGTCGACACTCGCTTCTTTTGCGATGGTAGCGGCAGTTAATTCATTGTCACCTGTACACATCACTGTTTCGATGCCCATTTGACGCAATTCTTGAAAGCGTTCAACGAGCCCTTCTTTAATGACATCTTTTAAATAAATGACACCTAAAATTGTTTGGTCTTCTACAACGATTAAGGGTGTACCGCCTTTACTCGATACTTCTGTCACGAGTGTTTCAACATTTTCGGGCACGATACCGCCGCGTTGCTTTACATATTTCATCATACTATTAGGTGCACCTTTAAAGACGGCACGATCTCCTATGATGATACCGCTCATACGTGTTTCTGCTTTAAAGGGTCGATAGTCACCTTTGACCTCGTCTGGCAACTGAACAGATGAACGTTTTGCTAAAGTGACAATACTTTTGCCTTCAGGTGTATCATCATAAACTGAAGTTTCATATGCTGCGATGAGTAATCTGTCGTACCACTCTTCTCGAACCGGTAGCAGTGATTCAGCTAAACGGTTACCGTAAGTAATGGTACCTGTTTTATCTAAAATTAATACATCCACATCGCCACATGTTTCGATAGCACGTCCACTTTTAGCTAAAATATTAAATTGTGTAACGCGGTCCATCCCAGCAATACCAATGGCAGAAAGTAGTCCACCAATCGTTGTCGGTATTAAGCATACAGTCAATGCAATTAATGTCGCAATGGGCACATTCAGCTTTAAATATTGTGCAATCGGATAAAACGTTAAAATCACAACTAAAAAGATAATCGTTAATGTAATGAGTAATGTGAAAAGTGCGATTTCGTTAGGTGTTTTTTTGCGTTGTGCCCCTTCGACGAGCGCAATCATTTTATCTAAAAATGTAGACCCTTCTTCACTGTCTACTTCAATAATAAGCCAATCTGATGTCACAGTTGTTCCCCCAATGACGCCTGAGAAGTCACCACCTGATTCTTTAATGACAGGTGCAGACTCTCCGGTAATGGCAGATTCATCTACCGTTGCAATGCCTTCAATTATCGTGCCGTCTGATGGGATTGTTTCTCCGGCTTTAACGAGAATGCGTTGACCGCGTTTTAATGCGGAGGCGTCAATCGTTTCATATTGTTCATCGCCTACAATACGGCGGGCAATCATATTAGATTTTGTTTTTCGAAGACTGTTTGCCTGTGCTTTACCGCGTCCTTCTGCGATAGCTTCTGAAAAATTAGAGAACAGAATCGTCAATAATAAAACGATAAAAATCGTGAATAAATACGGTCGTGACATACCATAATCTGTAAAAATCTGTGGGACGATCGTCATGATTAAAGTTAAAAACATCCCTACCTCTACGACAAACATGATTGGATTTTTGATGAGATATGCAGGGTTTAATTTAATAAAACTCTCTTTAATGGCTTGTTTGACTATCGCACCATTCAACACATGAGATGACTGATTCATACAACATATCCTCCTTTATTTTAATGATAAAAATTCGCCAATAGGTCCTAGCAATAATACGGGTAAAAATGTTAACCCACTTAATAAGATGATAAAAAGGGTAAGTGAAACGCCAAAGAAAGGTTTGTCGATCGCAATCGTCTGATCCTCTTGTTGATATGCTTTTTTATTCACTAAACTTGAAGCAATCATGATTTGTAAAATGATTGGGATATAACGCGCAATCAACATCACGATACCTGTTGAAATATTCCAAAACGTTATACCATCTGCTAGACCTTCAAATCCAGAACCATTATTTGCAGAAGCGGATGTCATTTCATAAAGTGCTTGTGAGATACCATGAAACGAAGGATTTGTAATCGCATCACTCGCACCAGGCACAATAAAAGCGAGTGCAGTTGCGACTAAAATCAATATCGGATGAATTAAGAACGTTAACGCAATCAGTTTCATTTCCCGTCCTTCAATTTTCATACCTAAATAGTTAGGTGTTTTTCCTACCATTAAACTACAAATAAATACGGTTAATAAGACGAAAATCAGCATATTCATGAGTCCGACACCTTCACCCCCGAAAATGGCGTTAAGCATCATTAATACTAAAGGTACAAAACCACCAAAAGGCGTGAGTGTGTCATGCATGTTATTGACTGTACCTGTTGTAAATGCTGTCGTAATTGTCGTGAAAAGTGCTGAAAGTCCAGGACCCAATCTGACTTCTTTACCTTCCATATTCGGACCGACAATGCCTAAATGAGACAGAACAACATTGCCTCTATACTCTGAAATCACGGCAATCGCAAAGAAAACTAAGAAAAATAACAACATTGTCCCGAAGATGACATAAGCATGTGCATGAATTTGCTTTCCGCTTTTAGTCAACATTCTCCCAAATAGAAAAACCAGTGCACCTGGAATCAACATCATACTTAACATTTCAATATAATTGGACCATACAGTTGGGTTCTCGAACGGTGTGGCAGAGTTGGCACCTAAAAAACCACCACCGTTTGTCCCTAAATGTTTAATCGACTCTAAGGAAGCAATAGGGCCATATGCGATGTGTTGTATTTTTCCTGTTATCGTCTGAATGGTTAAGTTGCCTTTTAATGTTTGAGGTGTCCCCTGACTCATTAAAAGTATGCTCACAATCAATGACAATGGCATTAACACACGGATAATAAAACGGACCACATCTTGATAAAAATTGCCGATCACGTCTGTCATGCCTGTTAATCGACGCAACATCGCAATACAAACTGCGTAACCTGAAGCACTAGACGTAAACATCAAGTAGGTGATGACAATCATTTGAGTCAAATACGTGAGACCTGATTCACCTGCATAGTGCTGTAAGTTCGTATTGGTTAAAAATGAAGTCACCGTGTTAAATGCCAACGAAATAGATTGATTTAAATTGTGATTAGGATTTAAAAAGAGCCATTGTTGAATGAGTAATAAGACGAACGTCAACATGCCCATGAGCCCATTAAATAATAGAAAATGTTTAAGGTAAGTCTTACCCGACATGTGTTCTAATTGAGTTCCTAAAGCTTTATAAATCACTTTTTCAACACCTGAAAATACTTTGTCTGCAGGTGTCGGGGTTAATAATGCAACACTATATAAGTAGCGACTTAATAAAAGTGCACATATTAAAAAGATGATTAAAAAGATAACGATTTCCATGTTTTCCCTCCATCAATAACTGTATTTAAAACTTTTCACTGTAAATTAAGGCATATGCTAAATAGCCAATTAATGCGATGACAATAAAACCTAATACGCCAATCATCTCTTGACCTCCTTCTTATTGCAGAAATCATTATATAAAAACTTATATAAGGAGATTATTAATATTTGCGTAGTTTTATTAAGAAGTTATTAAGATAAAGAAAAACGTATTTTTTTATAGAAAATGTAAGATTTGAAGTTTATGATGAATGAGAAGAGGTGAAGCATATGGAGCGTAATCCAACGATAAAAAGAGGGTCATTAACGATATACCTTGGTTATTCTCCGGGTGTTGGTAAAACGTATGAAATGTTATCCAATGCGATAGACGCTTATCGTGAAGGCGCTGATATTAAAATTGGTTACATAGAGCCACATCAACGTAAAGAAACCCAAGCTCTAGCTGAACAATTGCCAGTCATTCAAACAAAATCTAAAAAGCATGGCAGCCATACATTTCAATACTTAGACGTGGATCAAATTATTGAATCAGCTCCGGCCATTGTCCTGATAGATGAATTGGCGCATACGAACATTTCAAAAGAACGTCATGAAAAAAGGTATATGGATATTGAAGAAATTCTTTCGCACGGAATTGATGTGCATACGACGTTAAATATTCAACACATTGAAAGTTTGAGCGAACAAGTGGCATTAATGACAGGGGTCAAAATTAAAGAGCGGGTGCCAGATCAATTGATTATGTCGAGTGACGCGATTGAGGTCATTGACATTTCACCTAAACAACTCATCAATCGACTTAAAGCAGGAAAGGTCTATAAAAAGGAACGACTCGATACAGCATTCAGCCACTTTTTTACGTATGAGAACCTTTCGGAATTACGAGAATTAACACTCCGAACAGCCGCAGACATGATGAGTCAAAAGGAACATCTATACAAGAAAAACACTGATATTACCCCACATGTCGCTGTCGCCATCAGTGGGAGTATCAGTAACGAAACGGTCATTCGAGAGGCACGGCGTATCGCCAATCGTGAACATGCACAATTTACCGCAGTTTATATTGACGTATTTGAGCATGAAGGTAAGCACGATTCTAATGAAAGTCAGGTCCACCAAAATTTAATGTTAGCCCAGTCGTTAGGGGCATCGGTAAAAGTGATATACGATAATCAAATCGCGTCTGGTATCGATGATTGGTGCAAATCCCAGAAAGTGACCAAACTCGTGATGGGTCAACATATGAACGACAAATGGAATACATGGTTTAAGCGCCCTCTAATTGATCAGCTACTAGACTTAAAACATCATTATAAAATTGAAATTGTACCGATTAAGCATATCCAAACGAAAACGAAGCACGACCGCCAAAACCAAAATATACAACAAAAGCGTTGGACAGTGGATATTTTTAAGATGATTACAATACAAGCGATTTGTGTACTTTTAGGTTTATGGGTATATAGCACAGGCAGAGGTGAGCAAGACACGATTATTTTGCTCTTGTTTTTATTAGGAATCATTGTGTTAAGCATGTGGACCCAATCGTATCTCATCGGCTTTTTTGCGGCTATTTTAAACGTGTTTGTCTTTAATTTCTTTTTTACTGTGCCAAGGTTTACTTTTGAAGTGTATCGCTTTGATTATCCTATCACCTTCACCATCAGCATTATCGTTAGCATTGTGACGAGTGGATTATTAAAACAAATTAAGCATCAGTACATCGTCACGAAACATCAATTGTATCGGACAGATTTACTGTTACAATTTAATGATTCGATCAAACAAACCTATACGATTCCTGATTTATTAGTTAATGCAAGACATCAAATCCAACACCTTTTAAATCAGGAAGTAACGATTTACTTAGTTGAGGATGAAAAAATTTCAAGAACGATTCCAGTTCAAGGGCCCCATACAGATGATTCCAGACATCAACAAGCGTTGAGTTGGATTATTAAAAATCAAAAGCGTGCGGGAGCAACAACGGACACTTTTCCAGGCATCCAATACTTATTGATACCGATAGGAACAAAGCCGGTCAAAGCGATTGTTTCAATACATTTTTCTGAAGCACAAATTATCGATTCCTATGATAATTCTATTTTAGAGTCCATGCTGAATGAAATGTCGCTTGCAGTAGAAAACTTGAGCTTACTGCGTCAAACGCGTGAATCGATGCTACGGGCTGAACGAGAAATGACACGCTCTAATTTTTTACGTTCGATTTCGCATGGTATACGTACACCGTTAACGTCTATTATCGGCAACTTGGACGTATTACTACTGGATGGCAAAGGAATGCCTTGCGAAGAACAGCATCAGTTGATTTCGCGTTCATTTGACGAAGCGCAATATTTACACATGCTCGTTTCCAATATTTTATCTCTCACTAGACTTGAACATTCGAATATGAAGTTGAATCGCCAACTGTATCTTATAGAAGAATTAGTAGAAGAAATCGAATCAGTGGTCGAGCGGAGACGATTAAACGATCAAGTTAAAGTAACAGCATTTCATGAGATTTGCTTTGTCAATATTGATAGCAAGCTCATATTACAAGCGATTTTTAATTTGATAGAAAATGCTTTAAAACATACACCGCCTAAAACACCGATTACTTTAATGATCAGTAAAAAAGAACAGCATATTTTATTTGAGGTCATTGATGAAGGTCCGGGATTATCTGATGAAGAACAACATACGATTTTCCAACCTTTTCATAAACATCAGCTCTTCAAAGATAATAAGAAAGACAGTATGGGGCTTGGGCTTTATCTTGTTCAGTCTATTTTAGAAAAGCATGGCAGCCAGTTAAAATATCGACAAAATGAACCACATGGGAGTCTATTTTATTTCAACCTACCTTATGAAAATGAATAAATTGAGGAGGCAATGCAGTGAATATTAAAATATTAGTTGTAGAAGATGATGAAGCGATAACGCACTTACTTGATGTTTCACTCACCCTTGATTATTATGAAGTGATCACCGCCAAAAATGGTAAGGACGCTCATTTTCAAATTCGTTCAAAAGCGCCAGATATTATTTTGTTAGATTTAGGACTACCTGATATCGATGGGTTAGATTTAATTAAAATGATACGTCAAACTTTCGATATACCGATTATTGTCATCAGTGCGCGATTGGATGAACAAACCATCGTTGAAGCATTAGATAATGGGGCGAATGATTACATGACAAAGCCTTTTAACGTGGATGAATTACGAGCTCGAATTAGAGTTGTGCAAAGGTTAAAAAATATGCAAAACAACAAAGATATCGTGTTTGAAAATGGCCCTTTAGTCGTTTCTTATCATTCGAAAACGGCCTGTATTCATGATCAGACGCTCAATTTGACACCGAATGAATTTGCTTTATTAGAATTATTATGTCGTCATGTCGGTAAAGTACTCACGTATGATACGATACTTAAAGCAATTTATGGTTATGTAAATAAATCAGAAATGCCGAGTTTACGCGTTCATATGACGTCGCTACGTAACAAATTGAACCAAGCGTATCCGTCATCCAAACAACTCATTATTACCCGACCGCGTATCGGCTATCAAATGCAATATTGGCATTAATACGGTTGAAACATGTCATTTGAAAAAATCAAACGGGGTGGGACATAATCATTTTTGATGCTATGGATGCAGTATTGAGTTTAGCTAACCCTTCCTATGATTTGTGGTATTAGATTGCCCTCATGGCTTCGCGTTCCCAGGGGACTTGTCTCAACTAGCCAACGCTTGATTGAACGATGACACTCAGGTGGCGTTGGTGGATTTTGGGGGCAGTACAGAAATCTCATTAAAACAAAGATTTCGTCGTACTGCCCCCGCAAGGCTGACTCGACTTCTCAAAAGCACACGCATTGAGAAGTCAGACAGCTACTGCGATAAACAGCAGCCACTATCAGAGTAAAGAAGTGACTGCTAGCAATATTCACTAATTCCCTCGGGAGTCTCAGCCTTCTGGGCAATCTTACATCAAATGCAGTCACTTAGGGCAAGTTGTTGAAATAGAGACCCCTATAACATTCTATGATGACATCCCATACATCCTCATTTTTGGCTGTTTTATCATCATTAATCGATATATGTCCATAAAAAGGAAATAACATTGGACGGTCTAGTTCAGTAATGTCAATATTAATTATTGAACCCTTGACAAATCGTAGGATAGGACTCGGAAAACTCAATGTTCTAGCTTTGATTTTTTACCGTATTTTACGATTTTGTTGTTTATTAGGAACGACAAAATACAAGACCGCAAAAACAACTATTGAAATAAACGTCACTGCTGCTGTAATGGTCGGACTTAAACCAAACAGAACAGACGACAAGACACATAACGTACTGATGATAATCGCAATCAAATAAATCCGTTCTTTTAATTTTTGTGACATAACGTCTCACTTCTTTTACAACTTAATCATATCAAAATACAACATCGTTTCAATACTAACATTTGATGAAATACTATAAAAAAATGGTCTTTCATTGTCGACAACCTATGAATGTGTTATATTGCAAGATGACTTGAACGATTCAACGTATTAAAGTAGAGAAATGAGAGAGGATGAACGGTTTTGTCGCAACGGTCACAATGGAAATCGTCAACCGGCTTTATTTTAGCGAGTGCTGGTTCTGCGATTGGTTTAGGCGCACTATGGAAATTCCCTTACATGGCAGGGATGTTCGGTGGCGGCGCATTTTTACTCATGTTTTTAATTTTCACCATTTTAGTCGGTCTGCCATTACTCATTATGGAATTTGCGGTCGGTCAGCTCGGGCGCACGTACACAACAGAAATATTTGGCAAGTTAACAGGGCGTCGGTGGTTAAATGGTATCGCTTGGATTGGTAACTTAGCGGTATTTATCCTTTTCAGCTTTTACAGTGTGATTGGAGGTTGGATTATCGTTTATCTCGGTTTTGTCCTTGCGCAATTGTTCCACATTGTGCCGACACAACTCCATGATTTACAATTTCAATCGATCATTAGTGAGCCGCTCTATGTCGTCACGGGACAGGTGATTTTTATCGGTTTAACATGCGCTATTGTTATGCGTGGTGTCCAACAAGGGTTAGAAAAAGCATCAAAAATAATGATGCCGTTGTTGTTAGTCTTTTTGATCATCATCGTAGTGAAAACATTATCGCTTGATGGGGCGATGGAAGGGGTTCGTTTCTTATTCCAACCGCGTGTCTCTGAAATCAATATGGAGTCTATGTTATTCGCACTCGGCCAGTCCTTTTTCGCGCTATCACTAGGGACAACGGGCATGATGACTTATGCAAGTTACGCTTCCAAAGATATGCCAGTTAAATCGTCAGCCGTTACGATTTTAGTGATGAATATTGCGATTGCCATTTTAGCAGGACTCGCGATTTTTCCAGCATTAGAAACGTTTGGCTATCATGCAAAAGAAGGTCCAGGCTTATTATTTATCATTTTGCCACTCGTATTTGAAAAAATGCAGTTTGGCACATTGTTCTATGCGATTTTCTTAGTGCTCTTTTTATTTGCGGCACTCACGTCGTCTATTTCATTATTGGAGCTGAACGTTTCGAACTTCACACGTAACGATAATCGCAAACGTCCAACAATGGCATTTATCGTAAGTTTAGGCGTCCTCATTGTCGGCGTACCGGCTACACTATCATTTGGACCACTCAGTCATATTCGATTTGGTGCAGGTTCCATTTTTGATAATATGGATTTTATATTTTCGAATATTTTGTTACCGGTCGGCGCGTTAACATCAACATTAGCGGTCGGCTATGCGATGAAAAAGGTGCAATTGAAAGATGCTTTTAGTAAAGATCCTCTGAAATTATTTGCGATATGGTACATTTTTATTCGATATGTGTTACCAGTTGTCATTTTATTAGTGTTTATATTGCAATTAGTGTAGAAATCGTAGGAAAACAGGACTGGGATAGTAAGTTTCCCAGTCTCAATCTTTTTATGGACATATATAGATTAATGATGATAAAAATGTCAAAAAATGAGAATGAATTGAACGAAAAAATTAGATTCTATGGGTTGACTCCATTTCATAAACTTGCCCTAAGTGACTGCATCTGATGTAAGATTGCCCAGAAGGCTGAGACTCCCGAGGGATCAGACGCAGTCGAAAATCCGCCAACGCCACTTGCATGTCATAGTTCAATCAAGCGTTGGCTAGTTGAGACAAGTCCCCTGGGAACGCGAAGCCATAAGGGCAATCAAATACTGCAAATCATTAGGCGAGGTAGTAAAACAAAATACTGCATCAATAGTAGCAAATATTATTATGTCCATCCTCTGTTTATTTGGGACGGTTATATTATTCATAAATGCGGTTGCCATCTAATGCGCTATGTTTGGAGAAATGGCACAAATCACGGATCATACTTTCGCGTAGTTCGGTCTCCCGCTCTGTTAATTCAAGGCCGTGTACTTCTAAAATGTCGAGCCGCCCCATCCAAAAAATCATGTCTAAAATGTGATAGGCAGACGAATAGTCCGGATGATCGCTACGAGACCAATTGAACGTCGCTTGCCATGTTGGTGTGACTTGTGACAACGCTTGATGCAGTTGTTGGAAGGGGGCTTTAAAATGCCAATTCGTAATAATGTCGCGCTGTTGTTGTGCAGTCGCAATGTCTTCAAGCGGAGGTATGGGACCACCTAAACGTTTAAGCACACGTTGAAATTGACGGGGTGCTAATTTTTTTTGTTCATTTTTAATATAAATGTCACCTTCAGCGGTTGTGCGCCCTAATAGTACAGGGACATTGACGTTCTGATAATCTGGTTCGATATCGTCTGAGTCAATCGGTTGATACAACAATTCCAAACCTTTCGACGGGCCATATTGTGCTTGATGTCTCGCCATTAATGTTAATACCGCTTCTGCATCGAGTTCGTTCCAAGGTGTCGTTGGATAATGTTGTGCATTTAAAGTTGCAAAGGCGTGTGCTTTATCTTGTGCGACTTGCGGAGATTCCAAATGTAAAATACCGCTTAGCATGACCGCATTTTTAATCCAAGGGCGGACTTTTGGCATACGCAACAATGCGGCAACACTCATCGCGCCGGCAGATTGCCCCATCAATGTAATATGGTCAGGGTCTCCACCAAACTGTGCAATATTTTCACGCACCCATTGTAATGCGCAAATTTGATCGGACAAACCATTATTCGCATCCCATTCCGAATTGATTGCGGACCAATTCAAGAAACCGAAAGCACCTAAACGATAATTCAATGTGACGACGATGACAGGTTCACGTTTAACGATTTCGTGAGGATGATACAATTCTTGTGCGCTATGGCCGTTGACGAAACTGCCTCCATAAATAAACACGATAACAGGCAGTGGCTGCACGGATGGCTTTGTAGGGCGCCAAATATTTAGAGTCAGACAGTCTTCACTCTGCGGGAAGTGTTGATCTTGTGTCGCGAAAAAAGACTCTAATGAATTCGGTGGTTGTATCGGGACGGGACCAAATGAAGTTGCGTAAAAATTTTCTGGCCAAGCCGGCATGAGTTGTGCATGCTTAAAACGTAATGCACCGATAGGCGGTTGGGCATAAGGAATGCCTTTAAATACTTCATAATCATGATGCTGTTCACCATGAATTGTGCCAATAGAAGTGTGTCGTTGCATCGATATCTCTCCTTTATGTCGCGTCATTAGTTTCATTATAACGTAAAAAAGATGTGTCGTTGATGAGAACAGGCGTGACCCGTTATGACAACATTCTTGAAAGTTACAATAATTGTTTTTTAAAAGAATTGATATTTTTCTGGCTCTTAGCATTGAAACCGACACACATTTAACTTATAATTCATATGTATTAACTAAGAATTAAACGGTTGAAATGAGGGGACAGTGTTGAGAAATTTTGACTTAATTGGGCAGACACCGCTTGTACAACTCGAGCATTATAGTACGGAGCGCGTCCAAATCTTCGCCAAACTGGAGATGCACAATCCAGGGGGAAGCGTGAAAGATCGGTTGGCCAAGTATTTAATCGAGCATGCGATTCAAGAAGGTAAGCTTCGACCTGGGGATCAAATTGTGGAAGCAACGGCAGGGAATACGGGAATTGGTTTAGCCATCGTTGCCAACCATTATGACCTCACGTGTGTCATCTTTGCCCCACAAGGATTTTCAGAAGAGAAGATTGCCATTATGCGGGCACTCGGCGCTGACATTCATCGTACATCACAAGCAGAAGGGATGCTCGGGGCACGACAATGGGCCGAAGCGTATGCTGAGGAGACGGGCGCTTATTATACGAACCAGTTTGAAACGCTTGATAATCCTGCTGCGTATCGAGATACATTAGCAGTCGAACTGATTGAGGCACTGCCGGATTTAGACTATTTTGTCGCCGGTGCAGGTTCTGGCGGGACATTTGCAGGTGTGGCAGAAGCGCTTCAGTCACATGATGTGAAGTCGATTGTCGTCGAGCCACCTGGTTCTATCTTAAGTGGTCAAGAAAAGGGGCGTCATGATACAGAGGGCATTGGCGTAGAAGTGTGGCCACAGTTTTTAAAGAGAGAATGGATTGAAGCGGTAGAAGTCGTGCCGGATGAGACCGCCTTTCAACACGTTAAAGATTTGGCACGTTATGAAGGCATATTAGCGGGGAGTTCTTCAGGTGCTGCATTAGAAGGGGCCATTCGAGCAGCAGAGCGATTAGATCAAGGGAAAGTGGTGGCAATCTTTCCTGATGGCAGTGATCGTTATATGTCGAAAAAGATATTTCAATACGGAGGAGATTTATAATGAATAAAAAAACATTACTCATTCATTGCGGAAATACAACAGATGATTATACAGGTGCAGTCACAACGCCAATTTATCAAACGAGTACATATGAACAAGATGCGATTGGGGAGTTAAGACAAGGCTTTGAATATTCACGTACAGCTAACCCCACACGTTCATCACTTGAGTCTGTCATTGCTGATTTAGAACATGGGAACTACGGTTTCGCATTTGGTTCAGGAATGGCAGCGATTAGTGCGGTCATCATGTTGTTAGACCAAGGCGATCACATTATTGTCGGTTCAGACGTGTATGGTGGCTCATACCGTGCTATGACGCGCGTCTTCACACGTTTCGGTATTGAATTTGACTTTGTAAATACGACAGATGTGAGCAATATTGAAGCAAAAATCAAAGACAATACGAAAATGTTATTTATCGAAACACCATCAAACCCATTGTTACGTATTACAGATATTCAAGCTGTGAGCGAAATCGGCAAGCAACATCAACTGATTACAGTCGTGGATAACACATTCATGACACCTTACTATCAAACACCTTTATCACTGGGCGCAGATATCGTTGTCCACTCAGCGACGAAATATTTAGGGGGTCATAGTGACGTTGTAGCTGGACTTGTCGCAGTTAAAGATGAGTCACTCGCAGAACGTATCGCATTTGTCCAAAACTCTACAGGCGGTGTATTGGGACCACAAGACAGTTATTTACTCATTCGTGGGATGAAAACATTAGCTTTACGTATGGAACAAATCGAACGCAACGCCTTAGCTGTCGTCGAAATGTTGAATCAACACGACAAAGTGACAAAAGTGTATCATCCAAGCCAACCATCACACTTGAATTATGATGTCCACCAAGCGCAGGCAGACGGTACAACAGGCATTATCTCATTTGAAGTAGCCGATGTTGAAAAGGCCAAATTCCTTGTGAGACAAACGAAATATTTCACATTAGCAGAAAGTTTAGGAGCAGTTGAAAGTTTAATTTCTGTACCAAGCTTAATGACACATGCATCCATTCCGGCTGACATTCGCGCAAAAGAAGGCATTGCGGACGGTTTAGTACGATTATCATTAGGTATTGAAGATACAGATGATCTTGTAGAAGATTTAAAACAAGCACTCGACCAATTATAAGTCACGTTGGATTGAGGGAGTAGTATATCTATTTTAATTGCTGTAAATGTTGTATTTTTACGGTTAGCTTCATGGATTCATGCTCCAGAGGCTGAATTGGATGTCCTAGTCCTTCTTTCCAAAATAACCATCAATCTCGTTTATAAAATCAATCACATTCGACTGAGTCATACCATGTTTCAATTCAAACATGGTATGGCTTTTTTAATAAAAGATTAAAACATACTAAGACATTAAATTTTTTATCGGCTTCCTTCTAATAGTGTTATTACGCACTTACAATGATAGAACAGTTGAAAATGAGGATGAATTTGACGCATAAATCGTAGGAAGAGGGCAAGTTAAACAAAATACTGCATCAATAGCATCAAAAACTTTTTGTGCTTCACCACCTTTAATTCATTTTTATAAGCGTGAAACCAATCTATTAAATAAAAATCATATGAAAATGTTATAATTTTAATAAGTTGGACAATTGTTGAACAAGTTGATATTGATGGTTTCAAATAGGAGGTGTAATGACTATGGTCAGAGTCATACATATCGTTAATGTTTTAAATTATTTATTTTTAATTGTAGGTGGACTCATTTGTGTGATGTTGACGATAGCCCTTGGTGATTTGTTGACATATTTCGAAGCAACGTCACTCGCTGTTGGCATATTTTCAGCTTGGCATTTGAACTCAGACGATGCCAAGTTAAGAAAAGTAGGATTAATTTGGTTTATCGTCGACATACTGAATATAGTCGTCCTCATTCCTTTAATTATTTTTGTATTATTTTTCGGAATAGGATTTTAACGATTGAAATGCATGGTTTTTACGATGGCGAAATATGGATACGTTTAATAGATAGCTTCACGTTTTATCATCATGAATAAATTTCTTTCTATAAAAATATTAAGCGTTCATATGTCGCACGAGCATGAAAGTTAGTTTAGAAAAATATATGAGAAAAGCGACTTTTGGGATAAAATCATCGCAATTTAACCGATTTTCAAACGAATTGGAGTAAATATATAGCCCTTATAAACGCCGGCATGTCGGTTTTTTTGTAATCATAATGTTATATAACAGACATATTTCTACATACATAAACAGTGTATAATATAAAACTGTATAAGAATAATATCTTCTATTTTATAAGGAGGGAAACGAATGCATAAAAAGTTCATGGCAGCGTTACTAGGAACAACAGCTGCTGCTACAGCATTAACTGCACATGCAGATGCCTCAACAACATATCGTGTTCAAGCTGGTGATTCACTTTGGTCTATTGCAACAAGATATAACATCACCATCGCGCAACTTAAACAATATAATGGATTAACGTCTAACTTAATCTTTCCAAATCAAGTGTTGAAGGTATCTGGCGGAAGCAGTACAACACGCTCAACGACACAAAGTTCAAGTCATAGCAGTGCATCATCTACAGTATATACTGTACGTTACGGGGACACTTTGTCAGGCATTGCAGCAAGATATGGAACAACATATCAAAACATTATGAAATGGAACGGCTTGGATAGCTTCTTAATTTTACCGGGTCAAAAGTTAAATGTAAGTGGTCCGGCAACAACATCAAGCCGCAAAACAAGTAGTACAACAACGAAGAGAACAACGAACACTTCTTCAAGAAATGCAACTTACTACACAGTACAACCTGGGGATTCATTGTCGTTGATCGCATCTAAATACGGCACGACATATCGACACATCATGGATTTGAACGGCTTAACATCGTTTTTAATTTTCCCAGGACAACAATTAAAAGTGAGTGGTAGTGCAGCTACGAAGTCATCAACAACGACTTCACGTCCGTCAACAACGCCAAGCTATAACTCACCTACATTTAATCATCAAAACTTATACGATTGGGGACAATGTACATGGTATGTCTTCAATAAACGTAAAGAAATCGGTCTGCCAATTAGCACGTATTGGTGGAATGCGAATGCATGGGATGATAATGCGGCGCGTGATGGTTACTACATCGACCATCGACCAACAGTAGGGTCAATTTTACAATCTGATTTAGGTTACTATGGTCACGTTTCTTATGTAGAGCGTCTTAATGCAGACGGTAGTATTTTAGTATCAGAGATGAACTTTACTGCAGCACCTGGCGTTTTAACATATCGTACAGTGCCAGCTTATCTTGTAAGTTCATTCAAATATATTCATTAATCAACAAAAGCGTGAGTATGCATAGTATGTATTGCTCACGTTTTTTATTGATATCGCGGCTTGTAGCATTGAAAAAATTTAGTCCTTTTTCGTTAAAATCTCAAAAGTTTGAATTTCATGTCATATACCATTAACAAATTGGTAATAAACAGTTGCTTACATACTTTTCAAATCTAGGATGATGGTGTTGATAGTAAACATTAAAGGGTATGATAAGATAAGAACGATGATACAAACAGAAGCGGTAGTGAGATGCAAAGGGGGAATTAGGTGGATCGACGAATTCGTAAAACGACAAATGCGATTAAAGAAGCGCTCATTCAACTATTAAAAACCGAAGCATTGGATAAAATTACGATACAACAAATTGCAGATACGGCTGATGTCCATCGCGCGACATTTTATCAACATTATTATGATAAATATGATTTGTTGGATCAAATTGAGTATGAAGTTTTAGAAAAGATGCGCTTGAACTTTAAGGAAAAAGCCAAACAGCTCAAAACGTTGAATAGTTTTGAAGAGGCAACGATCGTGTTCAAGGAAATTCCGAAAGCGATGTTAAACATGATTTCAGAGGATATTGAACGTTATCAAGTGCTTCTAAGTAGTGGGCGCAACCATGAAATTGAACAAAAAATTGGCGAGATGATTGCATTGAATCTCAAAAGTTTATTGGCGAATCCGAATGAAGTTGAAGGTATCCCTTTCCGTTATTTTCATGCTTTTGTGTTAGGAAGCATGTGGTCGTTAATGCGGACTTGGGTGATGGATGATGCGCGTTTGCCTATTGATGCGCAAGTGGAGAATATTTATAAACTGATGTATGAAGGTCCGTGGAGGATGATTTACCGTGAACATCGTACATAAAAAGGCGTAGAACAGAAATCACAATGTGACGTTGGATTTCATGTTCACGCCTTTATTTGTTGCGCAAAAAATAGACGTCGTTTGTCTTAACCACGTGCACGAATGGCTTGGATTTTTTGGATGCCACTCCATACTTGACGACTTGCTGAGAAGAATGACCATGCTTTTGTGAATTTACTTTTAGCGCCAAGTGATAAATAGAAGCTTAATACGACATCCACTAAGCCAAGTCCAACTGAAATGTAACTCAATTTACGGCTTTTTGAACGATAAATATAAGAGTTATAAAAGTCTACAACTAATGTTGCACCTGTTAAAGCAGTTGAAAGCACGCTTAATGATTTTTTAGATTTTTTAGCCATAATACTTCCCCCATTGAATTAGTATACTGTCACTCATTATAACATTAGTGGTAGGTTAAAACTCAACATATACACCTTCATTAAAATATTGCAGCCACTCCTTTTAGGTACAGAGTTGTAGAAAAATTTCCGTCCAATGACCGAAACACTTTCGGATGAAAATGTTACCTTAATTTGTTATCATTCGAGTAAGGAACAATTTGATATATAAGTTATTAAAATGTGGAAATTTTACTCTATAACTACAAATAACATAAATTCCTAATTTTTATATTAGTACTGAGAAAAAGAGGAGTGGTACAAATGAATCAAGTGACAAAAGTCGCAGTGGCGGCAACTTTATCATTAGGCACATTGTTAGGGGCAACAGCTGGTACAGGCGCACTCAATACAGAGGCGAATGCAGCAACTGAACAGCAAACACCTTATTACACATATAAAGGCTTATTTAATTTCAAGTCTAATAATGCATTAGAAGATAAAAACTTTTACCGTGCTTTACAACATGACAACTTTAAATACGATGGTTTAAAAGTCGGTCAATCTACATTTGATGACGTTAAAAAAGCAGTAGGGAATGACGTGAAAAAATATTATCAAGAAAAAGGTGTCACATATTACGAGAAAAATGACGTCATTTTTGGTATTGATAGCCAAGGCAAATTAGTGAACTTGACTTTATTAATTGATAAAGTGAGTCATAGTGACCAGTCTGTTCGCGACCATGTGAAACAAGGCGAAATTTACGATACAAAAACAACACAAGTCGCATTTTACTCTGGCAACTCTATTGTGATTAAAGCAAAAGAGAGCCGTTAAAACTAAGGGCGCGATGCGATGAGTAAAAGAAAACTCCGAGCTTTTTGTCAATGGATGACCAAAGCCTCGGAGTTTTTGTGTTGATAATGCTGTAGTTAATCATGTTTTGAGTTGTTCAATTTTACCTCGATCGTGCGACCCTGCTCAGCTTCCTCGATAGACTTAGCGAGACGTTGCGCGTTAGCAGGGGATTGTAATAAATAAAGTGTTTCCGTGAGCGAATGATAGTGCGCTTCACTCATTAACACAGCGTTCCGGTCATTTGTTGTGATCGTTACGACATCGTCATCAAGGTTGACTTGATCAATCAGTTTTCTAAGCTGTTGACGTGCGTTTGAATGCGTCAGTGTCGTCATCAATGATTCCCCCTTTATAGTGATGATATGATTGTATACTTTTAAGCTAAAACCCATATGTTTATCATGGGCACTACGCTTTTTATCACTCACTTATTCCGACAAGCTGCCAAAGAGATGGGGTGCAGTGCGTGATTCGGCAACGTCTTTCAGTCCTGCAGGTGGACCACTATAAAGGACGCGTCCCCCTTGGTTCCCAGCGCCAGGTCCGACATCAATCAGCCAATCTGCTTGCGTCATCATCGTGATATTATGCTCGATTAAGATAACGGTATGGCCTTCTTCAATGAGTTGATCAAAACGGGCCTGTAATATCGGAATATCATCTTCATGTAAGCCTGTGGTCGGTTCATCGAAAATGAAGATTTTTTCTGACACCGGTTCAATCATGTAGCGTGTCAGTTTTAAACGTTGGATTTCCCCACCGGATAAGGTGTCGAGTGACTGACCAAGTGTCATATAACCGAGACCGGTCGATTGTAGCGCTTTTAACGTTTGCGCGATGGCTTCGTGTGTATGAAAGAGTGATAAGCCTTCTTCCACTGTGAGTGCTAACACGTCCGCGATAGAATAACCGTCAACTTTCGCGTCCAACACTTCCGGACGATAACGGGTACCGCCACACACTTCGCATACTTGTGAAAAATCTGGCATAAAGGCGAGTTCAGTTTTGAGTACGCCTTTCCCATTACAGTTTGGACAAGCCCCATCTGAGTTATAGCTGAACATACTTTTTTTCAGACCGGTTGCTTTACTGAAAAATTCACGAACATCATCGAAAATACCGGTATACGTTAATAAATTCGAACGATTGGAAGCATGGACGCCTTTTTGATCAATGAGTATCGCATCTTCATGTTTCGCAAATCCGCCTTTAATTAAGGAACTTTTCCCTGAACCAGCGACACCTGTCACGACGGTTTGTGCATTTTTCGGAATCGCAACAGAGACGTCTTGTAAGTTGTTATGTTGCAGATGTTCTAGATGTAGCCATGATTGGTCGTCACGAATTGCCGATTGTTTCAAGTGATGTTGACGGGTGAGTGCGCGAGCGGTATCCGTATTGGACTGTTTGAGCGCTTCATAACTGCCTTCAAATGTAATCTCGCCCCCATGTTTACCAGCACCTGGACCGATGTCTATAATGTGATCGGCAATTTTAATGACGTCCGGATCGTGTTCGACGATGATAACAGTGTTGCCTTTGTCACGAATATTAAGCATAATTTCGTTAATTTTTTCAATATCTGCTGGATGCAAGCCGACACTCGGTTCGTCGATAATGTACACGAGGTCGGTTAACGGACTGTTCAAATGACGGATGAGCTTAATCCGTTGTGACTCACCACCCGAAAGTGTTGTTGTTTCACGCGCGAGTGTTAAATAATTCAGACCAATGTCATTCAAAGCTTGGAGTTGCGCTTTCAAGGGTTCGATAATATACGTCGCTTTGTCGCTGTCGATTTCTTCTAAAAAAGGCAATGCTTCTTCAATCGTCAACGCGGTAAAATCCGCAATATTCAAGTCATGAATTTTACAACTGAGCACTTTTTGATTGAGTCGTTGCCCGTGACAGACAGGACAAGTTTGCTTGGTGACTACGCGTTCGACGTCTTTTAAAAAACGCTTCTTCTCGAAGTTATCGTTAATTAAAAATGAACGACGGAAGCGGTGAATCAACCCTTCAAATTTAGCGGTTTTTGGCCATTCTGCGGGTGGATTTTTCAATCGTGTCGGCTCGGTATAAAGAAACGTATCGAGCTCTTCTGTCGTATAGTCTTTGAGCTTTTTATCATTATCAAACAAGCCTGAATAACGATAACGTTTGCCACGCCAGCTATCCGGTTTGAATGAAGGAAAACGAATGGCACCTTCATTGAGTGACTTGTCGAAATCAATCAGTTCATTTAAGTCGATATCTTCTACATAGCCAAGACCTTGACAACGTTCACACATACCGTTCGGGTTGTTGAATGAAAAGACATCTGAATATCCGACGAAAGGTGTCCCGATCCGCGACCACAACAGTCGGACAGATGCATAAATATCAGAAATAGTGCCGACTGTTGAGCGTGAGTTGCCACCGAGCCTTTTTTGATTGATGACCATCGCTACAGGTAAGTTTTCAATATGGTCAACGTCAGGCTTTTCATATTGGGTCAGTTGGTGCTGAATGTAGCTTGAATAGGTTTCATTTAAAAGACGTTCGGATTCTGCGGCAATCGTATTAAAGACGAGGGAAGACTTGCCGGATCCTGATCGCCCAGTGACGACCGTCAGTTGATGTTTCGGAATGGAGACATCAATATTTTTTAAATTGTTTTGACGTGCGCCATGAATATGAATCGCTGTCATAAAAATTCACCTCGTTCACATTGTACCCGCTTTACCTCAATTTGAAGCTTAGTCAAGGTGGAAAGGCAGTTGATGACGGTGTTTCACAAGCCATGCCGTCACCATCGCGCTAATCGGAATACAGATAGCAATGGCGATGCCGCCTAAAGCAATCGTAATGATTTCTTGAGCGAATAATTTAGCGTTGAGCATATGGCCGAAACTGTAGTGTAAGTTGAAAAACCAAAAAACAATCGTCATCGAGCCACCGATAAGCGCTAAATAAATCGTATTCGCGGACGTCGCTAAAATTTCTCGGCCAACACGCATGCCCGATTGAAACAGTTCGCGTTCGGTTAATGAAGGGTTCGTTTCGTGTAATTCGAATACCGGCGAACTGATCGTAATGGCGAGATCAATCACTGCTGCAATCACGGCGAGCAGTACAGTGAAAATCATAAACTGTTCCATATCAATACCGATATTTAACGAAAAGATATAGGTTTCGTCTTGTTCTTCTTGGGTGAAACCTTGTAGATGACCCCAATGAACCGACAGATATACGGCGACAATCATTAATAATGTCGTCACGATACTTGCGATAAATGCAGCTAATGTTTTTGTATTAAAACGATTCAGTAAAAACAAGTTGATCATCGCTACAATAATACAAAAAATGAAGGTGACGACATAGATAGGTGCGCCAAAAACGATGGCAAGCACGGTAATAAATAGAATCACAAAGTTTAAAAATAACGTTAAAAATGAAATGAGTCCGGTTTTACCCCCAAAAATAAGCATCAGTATGAAAAGGATGAGACCAAGTATGACAATGGCATTCATCGCACTTCACCTCCTCGAACACTCAACCATAAACGCATGAGGAAGATCGTTAGTGGAATGGTTAACACGATACCAATCCCGCCCGTAATTGCCCGGGAAATTTCTAGTGACCAGTTCATGCTGATACTGTAAGTGAGTGTATTGCCATTTTTTAAATAAAGCAAAAGCATCGGTAAACTGCCTGCGAGATACGAGAATAATAAAATGTTGGTCATCGTTCCCATAATGTCACGGCCGATATTACGACCCGCAAGCACCCAACGTTGCATGGATATATCTGGCGTACGCTGTAATACTTCATACATGCCACTTGAAATCGTAATAGCAACGTCCATCACTGCGCCAAGTGTTCCGACCATGACTGAAGTGAGAAAGACGGTTTTAGGCTGAATTGTGAGAAAACTCATCGTTTCATATTTGATGCCTTGGCCACTCGTCAGACCAATGACACTCCATGCAATCAATATACATATGAACGTGCCGAGTAACGTACTGACGATAGTGACAATCGTACGCATTGACCAGCCAATCACGAGCCACAATGTTAAAGCGGTCGCAATAATGACAGCAATACTCATTAATAAAAATAAATTCAGTTTTGGCTGTGCATGATACAAACTAATGGCTAACAATATGGCTGCAGCATTGATGATGAGTGACAAAATAGACTGTAAGCCAATGCGTTTTCCGACAATGAGCAAT
The DNA here is from genome assembly GCF_900183575.1 of Staphylococcus cornubiensis. Lineage (GTDB taxonomy): Bacteria > Bacillota > Bacilli > Staphylococcales > Staphylococcaceae > Staphylococcus > Staphylococcus cornubiensis. The sequence goes on along the minus strand of NZ_FXUZ01000005.1, from coordinate 17,197 downwards.
GCGACAAGAAAAATACTGATCACAGTGACGATGACGGTATCACGTTTCTTTTCAATAATATATGTATCTTTTTGGCTTTCTCCTATATGTAACAGCACTTTGTCACCGAGTTGATACGCTTGTTCCTCGGTTTTCGAAGCATTATAACGATGTTCGACGTGAATCGTATCGCCTCGTTGCTTCGTATTTAATAATTTCACTTGTAATACATCTTCATATTTCACATCTTGATTGTGTTGCTCATCCACTGATTTTTCTTGGTGATGCCTTTCAATCTTCGTCACTTCACCTAGTGGCATATGATAAAACGAACTATTAAAGCGTGTGAATACAATCGCGCCAATCGCAATAATGATACTCACGACAATGATGATAGCATTTGTTTTTTGTGTAAGTTGCTTCATAAATGATTCTCCTTAATGGTAAATCGATCGTTGTTGTATGTGGGTCATAATAATATTGATGACCTCTTGACGTAATGGTTTTTGTAAATCTCGTCGATAAATGAGGCGCAACGTTTTTTTGAAATCTGTATGTGACAATGAAATTTTTTTCCATTGTTGATTTTGACTATATAAGTTGATGAAAGCTGGTGCAAGTACGAAGCCTTTTTGATTGCGTAAAATAAAGCGCGCAAATTGGGCATCATTCAATACACGTACCGGTTTGTCAGCATGCGTCATTAAATGCGTTTTGAAATCTGCAGGTATCGGTTCTAACAAATATAAAGGTTGCTTCAATAAATGAGACAACGGTGGATTTGGAACATTCATAAAAGGTGCATGCATGTCCCCATATAGGACGTACGTTTCTTCAAATAAAGGGACCGTTTCAAAAGTAGGGTCAGACGTTGTTGCAGTCGTCAAAGCGAAATCTATCTCTTGTGCTTGTAATGCTTGTAACGTCTCATTGTCATCAAGCAATGTAGGAATGAGTGACAATGACAGTTCATTTTCAATTGTTTGTAACACTTGCGGTAAAATTTGACCGATTGAACCGTTGACATAACCAATAGTGAATACACTTTGTTGTTGTTGGACTTGCGTTTGAAATTGAGACAAAGTGTGATCCACCTGTTCAAGAATTTGTTGCGCATACGCGAGCAATTGTTTGCCTTCCGCAGTTAAAAAGACATTGCGGCCGCGTCGGTAAAATAATGAAGTTTCAAGTTCATTTTCTAAGTTATGGATATGACGGCTCACTGCAGATTGTGCGACGTTCAGTTCGAGTGCTGCTTCAGATATATGTTCGCGTTTAGCGACTTCGACAAAATATTTGAGTTGTTTCAGTTCCATACCATTCCACCTCTTTGAATTCATATTATCTCAAAATTAGATAAATTTCATCTCAAGTATATATTGATGTGATAAATCGATTTGCTATATAGTTTAAATATTACTAAAGAGAGGTGTCAGAAATGTCTAACAATTATTTATATTCCAAAATCGGACTTTATGACAGTCGCGAGGAACATGATGCATGTGGAATTGGTTTTTACGCCAATATGAATAATGAACGTTCTCATGAGATTGTTGAAAAGTCTTTAGAAATGTTACGCCGTCTCGATCACCGTGGAGGTATCGGTGCGGATGGTATTACGGGTGATGGTGCAGGCATTATGACAGAAGTGCCTTATCAATATTTCTCGGAGGTCACTGATTTTGATTTGCCAGCTGAAGGTGACTATGCGGTAGGAATGTTGTTTGCGAACATCATGATTTCTGACACGCAACACGAAAAAGCAATTGCATCATTATTTGAAGGAGAAGGTTTACGCGTGGTGGGGTATCGTCAAGTGCCTGTCGACGTGACATGTTTAGCGCCACATGTGGCAGAAACAATGCCGGTTATCCAGCAAATGTTCGTCGTGAATGACAGTGCTGTAGACTTCAAACGTGCATTGTATCTTGCGCGTAAACAAATTGAAAAATATGGTGACAGTGCGAAATTAGATTTATATTTTACAAGTTTATCAACACGGACGATTGTCTATAAAGGCTGGTTACGTTCAGATCAGATTAAATCTTTATATGTCGATTTACAACATCCTTCATACGTATCGAAATTTGGCTCGGTACACTCACGATTTAGTACGAATACATTTCCAAGTTGGGAACGTGCACATCCAAACCGCTTGCTTATGCATAACGGTGAGATTAATACGATTCAAGGTAATGTCAACTGGATGCGTGCCCGTCAACGTTGCTTGATTGAAACGATTTTTGGCGACGAGCAATATAAAGTCCATCAAATATTGGATGAATCGGGAAGTGACTCAGCGATTGTCGACAATGCGTTGGAATTTTTAAGTTTAGCGATGTCACCAGAACAAGCGGCGATGTTACTCATTCCAGAGCCATGGTTGTACAACGAAAGTAACGATCCGAAAGTTCGTGCATTTTATGAATTTTACAGCTATTTAATGGAACCGTGGGATGGACCGACGATGATTTCATTCTGTGACGGTGATAAGTTGGGTGCTTTAACAGACCGAAATGGCTTACGACCTGGCCGTTATACAATTACGAAACAAAATGAAATCGTCTTTTCATCAGAAGTCGGTGTTGTGGATGTCGATGAAGCGGATGTTGTATTTAAAGGACAACTCAATCCAGGTAAGCTCTTGCTCGTCGATTTCAACCAACATAAAGTCATCGAAAATCACGAGTTGAAAACAGCGATTGCAGAGCAGCAACCTTACCTTGAATGGTTGGAAACATATCAACGGAAGCTCGATTTAGAGAAGATCCCTTATGAAGGTGGACCTGTCGCTACAGATTATGTACTGAAAATGCAACAACGTTTCGGCTATACGAAAGAAGAGTTAGACAAGTATTTAACAGAACTTGTCGCAGGGGGCAAAGATCCTATTGGGGCAATGGGTTACGATGCACCACTCGCCGTACTCAGTGAGCGACCTGAATCGTTATTTAATTATTTCAAGCAACTTTTTGCGCAAGTCACGAACCCACCCATTGATGCATATCGTGAAAAAATTGTAACGAGTGAATTGAGCTATTTAGGTAGAGAAGGGAATTTACTCGCACCTGGGCCAGATGTACTTAATCGGGTTCAGCTTAAACATCCCGTGTTGACACCTACACAATTAGACGCTATCAGACAAGAAGGCTTTACAATAGCTACATTTTCGACAGGTTACACAGGTGAATTAAAAGAGGCGCTAGACAACTTAGGGGAGGCAGTCATCGAAGCGGTACGTCAAGGGGCAGAGATTATCGTGTTGAACGATAGTGACGTGACCGAAGCAAATCAGTATGCAATGCCGATGTTATTAGCAGTGAGTCATATTCATCAATTATTAATTCGTGAAAATTTACGAATGCAAACGAGTATCGTCGCAAGTTCTGGTGAAACACGAGAAGTGCACCATCTTGCTTGTTTAGTCGGTTATGGTGCGAACGCAGTCATCCCATACCTTGCACAACAAACGATTGCACAATTAACAGAGCGCGGAAGATTAGACAGTGTAGTGGCCGATAATGTCGCGCGTTACAATGCCATTTTATCAGAGGGACTGATTAAAGTGATGGCGAAAATGGGTATCTCTACAGTTCAAAGTTATCAAGGGGCACAAATCTTTGAAGTGGTAGGATTATCAGAAACAGTCATTGACGACTATTTTACGGGCACAACTTCAAAATTATCGGGCATCTCCATTGAAACATTAGACATCGAAAACAAGGCACGTCAGACCATCAAAGGTGACACGTTAGATCCAGGAAGTACGTTCCAATGGCGTCAACAAGGTCAACATCATACATTCAACCCAACAACGATTCGGTTACTCCAACATGCGTGTCGCGATAATGATTATGCACAATTTAAAGCATTTTCTAAAGTAGCGAACGAACAAACAAGCAGCCATATTCGAGATTTATTTGCTTTCAAATCACAAAAGTCGATTGATATTGCACAAGTCGAACCAGTTGAGAAAATTGTGAAACGCTTTAAAACAGGGGCGATGAGTTACGGTTCAATTTCACAAGAAGCGCATCAAACGTTAGCAGAAGCAATGAACCAACTCGGTGGTAAAAGTAATAGTGGTGAAGGCGGAGAAGCTTTGTCACGCTATGAACCACAAGAAGATGGGCGTGACTTTAAAAGTGCGATTAAACAAGTCGCTTCAGGCCGTTTTGGTGTGACAAGCCATTATTTACAACATGCGAAAGAAATTCAAATCAAGGTTGCACAAGGCGCTAAACCGGGGGAAGGCGGTCAGTTGCCAGGCAGTAAAGTGTATCCGTGGATTGCAGAAGTCCGTGGCTCTACACCAGGTATCGGTTTGATTTCGCCGCCACCACATCACGACATTTACTCTATTGAAGACTTAGCACAATTGATTCATGACTTGAAAAATGTGAATCGTGACGCAGATATTACCGTGAAACTCGTATCTAAATCAGGTGTCGGTACGATTGCGGCAGGGGTCGCGAAAGCATTTGCGGATAAAATCGTCATTAGTGGTTATGATGGCGGAACAGGTGCTTCACCGAAAACGAGTATTCAGCATGCGGGATTACCGTGGGAGCTCGGCCTTGCAGAAACGCATCAAACGCTCATGATGAACGACTTGCGCTCACGTGTACGTTTGGAAACAGACGGTAAATTGCTGACAGGTAAAGATGTTGCCTATGCATGTATGTTAGGCGCGGAAGAGTTCGGCTTTGCGACAGCACCGTTAGTCGTCTTAGGTTGTATTATGATGCGTGTTTGTCATAAAGATACATGTCCAGTCGGTATCGCTACACAAAACGGCGACTTGCGTAAACTTTATACAGGTAAAGCGCAACATGTAGTCAATTATATGCATTTTGTAGCTGAGGAATTGCGTGAAATCATGGCAGAACTCGGTATTCGTACAGTCGATGAACTTGTCGGACGTACAGACTTACTACAACGTTCTGCTGTGGCGTATCATCATCCGAAAGCACGTGAGATGAAACTCGAAAACTTACTGTATCAACATGATGGACCGCGTACAAAAGAAGTCGAACAGCAACATGGTTTAGAACATGGCTTTGACCTGACAACGCTATTACCAGCGACGCAAGAAAGCATTCAAGCCGGGCGTCACTTTAAAGGTCAGTTCGAAGTCGGCAATGAACAGCGTAACGTCGGTGTCATTACAGGGAGTGAGATCACACGTGCACACGGTTTGAATGGTTTACCAACAGATACGATTGTCGCTGAAACATACGGTCATGCCGGTCAAAGTTTAGGTGCATGGATACCGCAAGGATTGACGCTCCAGCATACTGGTGATGCGAATGACTATGTTGGCAAAGGTTTATCAGGCGGTAAAATTGTCGTTAATGCACCGAATGTCGCACGTGAGGATGAGATTATTGTCGGTAACGTTTGTTTCTACGGCGCAACAAAGGGTGAAGCCTATATTAACGGTCGTGCGGGCGAACGTTTCTGTATCCGTAATAGCGGTGTACACGTTGTCGTTGAAGGTGTAGGCGACCACGGCCTTGAATATATGACAGGCGGTCGTGTGGTCATATTAGGTGATGTCGGCAAAAACTTTGGCCAAGGTATGAGTGGGGGTGTATGTTACGCGTTCCCTTCAGATGTCGAACAGTTTAAAGCGCATCATCAACTTGCAACATTAGACTTTGATGTCGTGGAGGACGAAGCGGAAAAGGCAATGTTAAAAGGCATGTTGGAACGTCATCTCGCATACACAGAAAGCCAAAAAGCGGCGGTGATTTTAGCCGATTTTGAGGCGAAGTTGCAACAGTGCGTCAAAGTCATTCCGAAAGATTATAAGCAAATGGTTCAAAAGATTCATTATCATCAGCAACAACGCACATCACAAGACGAAGCGTTATTAGCCGCATTTAATGATAATCAAAATATAGATGATGTTGTACAGGCGGAACCAATTGCTGTGTACTAAAGGAGGCTCACTATGGGTGAATTTAAAGGTTTTATGAAATATGATAAGCAAAAGCTCGCAGAAATGCCTCTAGAGACACGTATTAACCATTATGAGGCATATCAGTCACGTTTTTCACAAGAAGATGCACAACAACAAGGGGCGCGATGCATGGATTGTGGGACACCATTTTGCCAAGTGGGTGAAATGGTTGAGCGTGAAACAGTGGGTTGTCCGCTCGGTAACTATATTCCTGAATGGAATGATTTAGTATATCGTGGTGACTTTAAAGCAGCTTATGAACGTTTGGCAGAGACGAATAATTTTCCGGACTTTACGGGATATGTGTGTCCTGCACCGTGTGAAGCATCATGTGTGATGAAAATTAATCGTGAATCCGTAGCCATTAAGGGGATTGAAAGAACAATTATTGATGAGGCGTTTGAACAAGGATGGGTGAAACCAAGAGTAGCAGCTACACAACGTGACGAAAAAGTAGCCATTATCGGTAGTGGCCCTGCAGGATTAGCGGCAGCAGAAGAATTGAATGTACTGGGGTATCAAGTGGTCGTATACGAGAAAAATGCACAACCAGGCGGCTTGCTCACATACGGTATTCCAAATATGAAACTCGATAAAGAAGTCGTATTTCGTCGCATTCGTTTATTAGAGGATGCAGGGATTACTTTTCATTGTAATGTAGAGATTGGTAAGGATATCAGTAAAAGTGAACTGGATGAGACGTATGATGCTGTTGTCGTTTGTACAGGTGCAGAAAAGCCGCGAGATCTCCCGTTAGAAGGTCGTATGGGGCAAGGTATTCACTTTGCGATGGACTATTTGACGGAGCAAACGCAATTATTACTAGGAGAAACAGAGTCGCAAACCATTTCAGCTCAAGGCAAAAAAGTTGTCGTGATTGGTGATGGTGATACAGGGGCTGACTGTGTCGCAACGGCCTTACGTGATGGTTGTGAGTCTATTATTCAGTTCAACCGTAAAGCACGTAAACCAGAAAGTTTTGAATTTAACTATAGCTGGCCACTCGCACAACCAGTATTGAAAAAAGATTATGCACATCAAGAATATGAAGCCAAATATGGTCAAGAACCTCGTGCTTATGGTATCCAAACGATGCGCTTTGATGTCGATGATTTAGGTGATATTAGAGGGATCTATGCGCAAGTGCAACGCGATGAAGCGGATGGTAGCATTGTTGGGGATGATCGAGAAATTTTCATTCCTGCTGACCTCGTCTTGTTAGCGATTGGTTTTGAAGGGGTGACGCCGCCACTTACGCATGCTTTACAGTTAAAAGTAGAGCGTCAAAAAATCGTTGCAGATACGAAAGATTATCGCACGAACCAGCCTAAATATTTTGCGGCAGGCGATGCGAGACGTGGTCAAAGTCTCGTTGTTTGGGCTATTAAAGAAGGGCGTGAAGTCGCGGAATCTGTACACCGCTACTTAGCCGGAAAAGTTTTTATATAAATTTTGTAAAATTCTTGTTGACAATGTGAACGAGCTGTAATAATATATGTTATGTGCTCGTCACACGGAGGAATACCCAAGTCTGGCTGAAGGGATCGGTCTTGAAAACCGACAGGGGCTTAACGGCTCGCGGGGGTTCGAATCCCTCTTCCTCCGCCATTATAAGTAAAATCCAAGACTAATAGATATAAAAGCCAAACATTCAAGCGGTTGAATGCTTGGCTTTTTTTATGCGCTTTTTTAACTTAATTCAATCAGAAGTTGTCCACCCTCTATGCGTGGGTGCTCATTGTCACGGTAAAATACACTTTCCAATACATCCTTATAATTGTCACCTCGTATAACAGGGATTAGAAAGTGTAACACAGTTGTCCTACAATTATAAATGTAGTGATGAGAGCGTATTTTATTGTTTAGTGCAAATGGTTTTATTGTCATTGTTTAATCTAGCAATGCTAACGGTATATTAAAAATAAATGAGGTGAAACAATTATGGCTACAATTACAATTAGAGTCAGTGATGATGAGAAAGTTTTTTTAAAGTATATGGCAGATTTTTTAGGGTTGAGTTTGAGTGAAGTACTGAAACAATATACTTTTGAAGATTTAGAAGATATCTATGATGCTAAGGTAGGAGATAAAGCGTTAAAAGAATATCGTGAAACAGATCAAAACACTTTGGATATTGAAGATGTAATGAAGCAATGGGATGTAAAATGAAATATTCATTGAAAATAAGTGAAAAAACCAACAAAAAACTAAGCAAAATGGATAAACCAACAAGAAACTTTTTGCTGAAATGGTTATATCACCATGTTCATCATTCTGAAAAGCCTAGATTGCATGGTAAAGCCTTACAAGGAGAATTATCTCATCTTTGGAGATATAGAATCGGTAAGTATAAGGCTATAGTAGAAATTCAAGATGACGAACTGGTGGTCCTTACTATTGACATAGGCTTGAGAGCGAGTATCTATAAAAGAAAATAAGATGATGGTACCGAAGAATAGCTTATTGGAATCCGCAAAATGTAACTAAAAAGCATAATAATATAGGGGTTTCAACGATAAGGCTGGGAATGGATGCCCGGTCTTTTTATTTTTTTGGAATAGGTAAAACGTATTTCTTCTTGTCTTAGCTATGTTTGGGGGCGAAAGTGTAAAGGTTGTCCTTAACATGCTCTATATAAAATGCGATGGAAAAGGCGGCTGAAAATGTAAGCCTTTACAAAACTTGTATGTACAAGTTATAATTTGTCTATACAAGTTTCTAAAATAGGAGTGACAGCGATGGCAGTGAAAAAGAAAGATGTTCGTGACATTATCGAAGCAATTGGTGGAGAGGAAAATCTTCAGTCCGCAACGCATTGTGTGACACGTTTACGATTAGTGTTAAAAGATGACAGCCAAGTAGACAAAGACAAACTGAGCGAGAACCCGTTAGTCAAAGGGCAATTTAAAGCGGATCAACAATATCAAATTGTGATTGGTCCGGGAACGGTTGATGAAGCATATAAGGTATTTATGGAGGAAACGAATACGCAAGCTGTATCGAAAGAGGAAGCGAAAGCTCAAGCAGCGAAAAAGGGGAATCCGTTACAACGCTTGATTAAGTTGCTCGGCGACATCTTTATTCCGATTTTACCTGCCATCGTAACGGCTGGTTTGTTATTGGGGATTAACAACGTGTTGACGATGAAAGGGTTAGGTAACGCGCCGTCCATCATTGAAAGATTTCCACAAATTGCTGATTTCGCCAATATTATTAATGTCATTGCAACGACTGCATTTATTTTCTTACCGGCATTAGTTGGATGGAGTGCAATGCGTGTATTTGGTGGTAATCCAGTATTAGGGATTGTGCTCGGGCTCGTATTGATGCATCCACAATTATTATCGCAATATGATATTGGTAAAGTAGACGAAATTCCAGCTTGGCACATTTTTGGTTTGACAATCGAACAATTGAACTATCAAGGACAAGTGCTTCCTGTCCTCCTTGCCGCGTATGTATTAGCACAAATTGAAAAAGGATTAAACAAGGTCGTCCATGACTCGATTAAATTGCTTGTTGTCGGTCCTGTGGCATTGTTAGTGACAGGATTTTTAGCCTTTTTATTCATCGGGCCTATCGCGTTATGGATTGGTACAGGCATTACTTCAGCGGTTCAATTTTTATTTGGTAACGCTGGCTGGTTTGGCGGTGCAGTGTATGGCTTATTCTATGCACCACTCGTGATTACAGGTTTACATCACATGTTTTTAGCGGTCGACTTCCAACTCATGGGAAGTGAACTCGGTGGTACGTACTTATGGCCGATTTTAGCATTGTCTAACATTGCGCAAGGTTCAGCCGCATTTGGCGCATGGTTCGTTTATAAACGTCGTAAAATGAATAAAGAACAAGGTTTGGCGATGACGTCTGGTATTTCAGGCTTTTTAGGTGTGACAGAACCCGCAATGTTTGGTGTCAATTTGCCATTGAAATACCCATTCTTCGCTGCTATTTTAACAACGATGGTCACTGGTGCGATTGTAGGTGGCTCAGGCGTATTAGGTTCAGTCGGTGTCGGTGGTTTACCTGCGATCATCTCTATTAAGCCGCAATTCTGGGGTGTTTTCGGTATTGCGACGTTCATTTCGGCGGTCGTACCGGCAGTGTTAACGATTATTTTCTCGAAATTAAGTCGTGAAAAAACGAAAAAAATGGTCAATGATGAACAGTAAGTATTCACATGTCACACAAGTATAAAGAAAAATAAGGTGGGTTTCACATGGTAAAGCAGGATTGGAAGAAATCAGTGGTGTATCAGATTTATCCGAAGTCCTTTAACGATACAACTGGTAATGGGGAAGGTGATTTGAAAGGAATTATCGAAAAGCTAGATTATTTACAATTTTTAGGTGTCGATTATTTATGGCTCACGCCGATTTATGATTCGCCTATGAATGATAATGGATATGATATTCGTGACTATTTAAAGGTCAATGCGCAATTTGGTGAGTTAGAGGATTTACGCACGTTGATTGACGAAGCACATGCACGAGGGTTGAAAATCATGCTCGATATCGTCATCAACCACACATCAACGGAGCATGAATGGTTTCAACAAGCGCGACAGTCAAAAGAAAATCCATACCGAGATTATTATTTCTTTAGACGCTCGGAGGATGGACCGCCGACGAATTGGCTGTCGAAATTTGGTGGCAATGCGTGGCAGTACGATGCAGCGACGGACGAATATTATTTGCATTTATTTGATGTGACTCAAGCGGATTTGAATTGGGATAATCCTGAAGTGCGTCGAGCATTGTATGATGTGATTAATCATTGGATTGATTTCGGTGTCGATGGCTTTCGTTTTGATGTGATTAACTTGATTTCTAAAGGTGCGTTTGAAGATTCGGATGCGATCGGTAAAGAGTATTATACGGACGGCCCACGTGTGCATGATTATATCCACGAAATGAACCGTCATACATTTGGTTATCGTGACATGATGACGGTTGGGGAAATGTCGTCTACGTCCATTGAGCATTGTATTCAATATACAAACCCAGCGCGCCAAGAGTTGAGCAGTGTGTTTAACTTCCACCATTTAAAAGTCGATTATCTTGATGGTCAAAAGTGGACGAACCAAAAGTTTGATCTACTGGAATTAAAAAGGATATTGATGGATTGGCAAACGAAAATGTATGAAGGTGGCGGTTGGAATGCGATTTTTTGGTGTAATCATGACCAGCCGCGTGTCGTATCAAGATTTGGAAGTGATGCGACCGAAGCGCTACGTCAACAAAGTGCGAAAACGTTAGCGATCGTCCTTCATTTACTACAAGGGACACCGTACATTTATCAAGGTGAAGAAATAGGTATGACAGATCCACATTTTCAGTCGATTCAACAATATCGTGATGTGGAGTCGTTGAATGCGTATCGCGAAATGCATGAAGCGGGTTATGCTGAAGAGGAAATTTTAACGATACTCGGTCAAAAATCACGCGATAATTCACGTACGCCGATGCAATGGAATGGTGAAGCGCATGCTGGTTTTACAACGGGAACGCCGTGGATAGGGGTTGCGGATAATTATGAGACAGTGAACGTTGAAGCGGCGATGGCAGACCCGTCATCTATTTTGTATACGTACAAAAAGTTAATTCAGTTGCGTCATGAACATGATATCGTAACGTATGGAGCAGTTGTTCCGCGTTATCTTGACCATCCACAACTCTTTATTTATGAACGCCGTTACCAAGATGACACTTGGATCATTATTGCGAATATGTCAGCTGAAAAAGTGGCATTGCCGGAAGATTTAGATCGCTCTGGTTCGGTCATCCTTCAAAATGGTATAATAGAAGGAAATGAACTCGAAGCATATGCAGCAATTGTTGTAGCGAGATAATTAAAAGTGAGAGGCAAGAGGGATGAAAAACCAAAATAAATTTCAATATATTTATGAACGTTTACGTATAGCGATTCTTGATGGTGAATATGAATATGGTGAACAGTTGCCTTCTGAGCATCAGTTGGTGAAAAAATACAACGTGTCACGTGAAACAGTGCGTAAAAGTTTGAACATGCTTCTACTCGATGGTATGATTCAAAAAATTCGTGGTAAAGGTTCAGTCGTGATTTATCAAGGTGTGACTGAATTTCCGTTTGCTGATTTGAAAAGTTTTAAAGAAGTACAAACACAACTGGGGCTTCATTATGAAACGGTGGTCGTGTGTTTTGAAAAGATGAAAGCAGCAGATGTCCCACAAGTGAAAAAAGCGTTGGAACTGACAGCTGATCAAGAGTTGTGGCATTTCATTCGCTATCGTCAAATTGAAGGTGTGACGAAAATTGTTGATGAAGATTACGTGCGTGTGAATCTGTTTCCAGAGTTGTCTGCAGAAGTCGTCCAAAACTCTTTATACGATTATATTGAAAAAGTAAAAGGCTATGAGATTAGTTTTTCGAGCAAATCCATTACGTTTGAACCGTTTGGAGAATTAGAACGAGAAGCATTTGGGAATGTGACCCCTCAATATTCGGCGACAGTACGAGGCATCGTCCATTTGAAAGATACGACAAAATTTCAGTATAATGTATCTAAACATATTGCCACTGAATTTAAGTTTATTGATTTTTCTAGACGACATTCACATTTATCATGATGAGTGAAACATTACATTATTTTCATTGCTTACAATCTTGATTATGCTTGCAATTTTAATCTGAGGTATAGTATTATTAGATGTACCGTGCTAAGCGGGGAGGTAGCGGTTCCCTTAACTCGAAATCCGCTTTACGCGAGGCTGAATTCCTTTGTGAAGGGTGTGTATTTGTGAAGTCTGCCCAGAGCACGAGGTGTTTGAAGATTTCGGTCCTATGCAATATGAACCCATGAACCATGTCAGGTCCTGACGGAAGCAGCATTAAGTGGATCCTCGTATGTGCCGTAGGGTAGCCGAGATTTAGCTGTCGACTCTGGTAACGTTTGTGATGCACATTCGACACAGAGGTGCGCGGTTTTTAATTTTAAAATGTAATGTATGTGACATAGATGTGAGAGTGGCTGTTGAGAGTCGCTCTTTTTTTATTTTATTTTAATACAAAGGGGTTGAAGAAATGTCTATATTTTTAAGTACACCGACAGAAAATGATTATGAGGCGACATATGAGATGGTGGAGAATGCTTTTGAAGATGTCCCAGAGTCTGATCATCAAGAACATCATCTCGTTAAACGTCTACGCTTGTCCCCGAATTATCGTTATGAATTAGAAGTGGTGGCTAAAACAGATGAAGGCGACATTATCGGTCATGGCATGTGCTCTGAAGTCACAATCCAAAATGAGGAGACGACTTATACTGCACTCGCGTTAGCCCCATTAGCTGTCGTGGCGTCATATCGCAATAAGGGGATTGGTCGAGCACTCGTTCAAGCTTTAGAGGAGCGTGCGTTTGCTGAAAACTATACAACGATCGTCGTGTTAGGCCATGCAGCATATTATGAAAAATTAGGCTATGAGGAAGCAGCAACGCATGACATTATCGCGCCATTTGATGTACCGTCTGCAAACTATCGTGTTAAATTTTTGTGGGATACACTTGAGGACCCGCCTAACGGTAAGGTCATCTATCCAGAACCATTTTTTGAATAGGGTGCTGCCATACAAATCAATCGTAACGTGCTATAATGAAACCATTGTTAATTCGGAGGTGCCAAATTGGATTACCAAGCATTATATCGTATGTTTCGCCCTCAAAGTTTTGAAGATGTAGTAGGACAGGAACATGTGACCAAAACACTTAAAAATGCTATTGCTAAAGGTAAACAGTCGCATGCTTATATTTTTAGTGGGCCACGTGGTACTGGAAAAACGAGTATCGCTAAAATATTTGCTAAAGCGATTAACTGTGAAGTACGTGATGACGGTGAACCGTGTAATGAATGTGCCATTTGTAAAGGAATCACACAAGGATACAACTCTGATGTGATTGAAATTGACGCAGCGAGTAACAATGGTGTCGATGAAATTCGTAATATCCGCGATAAGGTGAAATATGCACCGAGCGAATCAAAATATAAAGTTTATATTATTGACGAGGTTCATATGTTGACGACAGGGGCATTTAACGCATTGCTGAAAACGTTAGAAGAGCCGCCTGCACATGCGATTTTTATTCTTGCAACGACCGAACCACACAAAATACCACCGACGATTATTTCGCGTGCACAGCGCTTTGACTTCAAGGCGATTAATGCCAATCGAATCGTGGACCGCTTGAGTTATGTCGCGCACCAACAACAGATTGAATTTGATGAAGCGGCTTTGACGTTTATCGCTAAAGTGTCTGAAGGTGGGATGCGTGATGCGCTCAGTATTATGGACCAAGCGATTGCATTTGGTGACGAACGTTTAACTTTAAAAGATGCTTTAGATGTGACAGGCAGTTTGGATGAGTCGGACCTCAATGCATTATTCCAAGATGTTGTTCAAGGACATGTGCACGAAGCCTTTGATCGCTATCATCAGTTTGTGAGTGAAGGTAAAGAAGTGAATCGTCTCATTAATGATATGATTTATTTTGTAAGAGATACGATTATGGCCAAAACGACGCAATTAGAAACAGAATATGATGCGTTAATGTCATTTGATTTAGAGGTTTTATATAAAATGATAGATGTTATTAACGATACGCTCGTCTCTATCCGATTTAGTGTGAACCAAAACGTACATTTAGAAGTATTGCTCGTGAAGTTGTCTGAAATGGTGAAAGAAGTGAGCCGTACTGGAGAAGTGGTCGTCAACCATGCGCCGACTGAACAACATGACGCGATGTTAAGACGAATGGAAGCATTGGAGTCTGAGTTGCAAATATTAAAATCTCAAGGCGTGTCAACATCTCCCGCACCTCCAAAACCGCAAGCACCAGCAAAACGCCGAGGAAGCGGTTCGACGTATTCTGTTGAACAAATTGCGAAAGTATTGGATAAAGCAAATAAAGATGATATTGCCTTAATTAAAGAACGATGGGCAGATGTCATTCAATATGCTAAAGATCGTAATCAAAAAGCGCTCGTCAGTCTACTTCAAAATTCAGAGCCTGTCGCAGCAAGTGAAGATAAAGTGTTGATTAAGTTTGATGAAGAAATTCATTGTGAAATATTGAAAAAAGATGAAGAGAAAAAGCGCAGTATTGAAAATGTGGTCAAAGATATCATTAACAAACCTGTAGAGGTTGTAGGTGTGCCGTCTGATAAATGGATGCAAGTGCGCAGTGACTACATTTCAAATCGTAAGCGTGGCAGTCATCAGACATCATCAGAAGAACAAAAGCCAGCTGAACAACAGCATCATGTCGTCCAAACTGCGAAAGATTTATTCGGTGAAGAGATGGTGCATGTCATAGATGAAGAAACATGACAAGACATTGAAAGGTATGTATAATTGAAAACGAATCTAAGAGAGTTACGCTCTTATCATCAATAACAGAGTGAGAAATTAAGGAGGATTTATTTATGCGCGGTGGCGGAAATATGCAACAAATGATGAAACAAATGCAAAAAATGCAAAAGAAAATGGCAGAAGAGCAAGAAAAATTAAAAGAAGAACACGTTGAAGGAACTGCTGGGGGCGGCATGGTGAAAGTCGTTGTTTCTGGACATAAAGAAGTAGTCGATGTCATCATCAATGAAGAAGTAGTTGATCCAGAAGATGTAGAAATGTTACAAGACCTTGTATTAGCAGCAACAAACGAAGCGATGAACAAAGCAGACGAATTGACTGCAGAACGTTTAGGTAAACATACAAAAGGTCTTAACATCCCAGGAATGATGTAAGATGCATTATCCTCAACCAATATCGAAACTGATTGATAGTTTCATGAAATTGCCAGGCATTGGTCCAAAGACGGCTCAACGTCTGGCATTTCACGTACTAGATATGAAGGAAGATGACGTCGTACAATTTGCCAAAGCACTCGTGGATGTGAAACGAGAATTAACCTATTGTAGTGTATGTGGACATATTACCGAACAGGATCCTTGTTATATTTGTGAAGACAAACATCGAGATCGTTCAATGATTTGTGTCGTTGAAGATGATAAAGATGTGATTGCGATGGAGAAAATGAAAGAATATAAAGGGCTGTATCATGTGCTACATGGGACGATTTCCCCTATGGACGGCATTGGACCTGAAGATATTAATATTCCAAGTTTAGTAGAACGTCTGAAAGATGAAGGCGTTCAAGAGCTTATTTTAGCAATGAATCCTAATTTAGAAGGTGAATCTACAGCAATGTACATTTCACGCCTTGTTAAACCGTTAGGCATTCGTGTGACGAGACTCGCACAAGGCTTGTCAGTAGGTGGCGATTTGGAGTATGCAGACGAAGTGACACTTTCGAGAGCCATTTCTGGACGTACGGAAATGTAGCATGTTTGACCTTATATGAAGAAAAGCGACATTGGTTTTTGAAAATCAGTGTTGCTTTTTTCGTTTTGAGCACTTCTTCGTGATTTTATGAAGGGACGACGATAGTATTGCTTTGGTTAACATTGATAGAACGACTTGGTCAACTTGCATCAACAGTAATGAAGTAATAAGAATGCGCTTTTGAATTTAAGAGACGTTATCATAAAATCAATAGTATAAAATTCTTGCAGTAAATTAAGATAAATACGTTGAGTCAATTGGATTTGTCTGTGATGATGAGGATAAAGTTTAGGAGAAATATGAATGTTCAACCTCGTCTTTTCAATTAATCCAAAAATAAAAAACATAAATGTGCGCTATAAATAACAAAGTGATTGAAATGGTGTAATTTTTATTATTGTTAAAGTGATTAAAAGGCTGTATAGTTATATCTTGTTGAGCGACACAATAAGTTGCAACAACGAAGACGAAAAATTAATTAAAAAAAGTTGTTGACTTTATGAAATGACTTGTGTATAATTAATTCTTGTCGAGTCAAAAAAGAAATGACATGAACATTGAAAACTGAATGACAATATGTCAACGTTAATTCCGATAATTTGAGTACTTCAAAAGTACTTTCAAGAGTGATTGACTTAAACAATCAACGAGCTATATCAAGCTTACTTCTTTTATGGAGAGTTTGATCCTGGCTCAGGATGAACGCTGGCGGCGTGCCTAATACATGCAAGTCGAGCGAACAGATAAGGAGCTTGCTCCTTTGACGTTAGCGGCGGACGGGTGAGTAACACGTGGGTAACCTACCTATAAGACTGGAATAACTCCGGGAAACCGGGGCTAATGCCGGATAACATGTTGAACCGCATGGTTCTA
>NZ_FXUZ01000004.1 GCF_900183575.1 Staphylococcus cornubiensis | reverse complement strand
CTGGTAATTCACTGAATTTAACTGTGTATTCTCCATTTTCTAATCCAGTGAATAAATATTTACCGTCTTTACCAGTCTTAGTTGTCATTGTTGAACCATCTGGTTTCGTCAATGTTACTGTTACACCCTCAACTGCTGCTTCATCTTTGTTTTGGATACCATCGTTGTTGTAATCAATCCATACATAGTCTCCAAGCTCATATGTTGCTGGCTTAGGCTCTGGTTGTGCTTCAGGCTTAACAATACCTAAGTCTACTGAATAGTCATTCGCATTGTTAATCGTTACTTTCGATTCTAAGCCGTTTGAGTCTAATTTAGCGTCGCCCGCCTGAGTTTTCGTCGGCTCATATCCTTCTGGTAATTCACTGAATTTAACTGTATACTCTCCGTTTTCTAAACCTGTAAATAAGTATTTACCGTCTTTATCTGTCTTAGTTGTCATTGTTGAACCATCTGGTTTCGTCAATGTTACTGTTACACCTTCAACTGCTGCTTCACCTTGGTTTTGCATTCCGTCATTGTTGTAATCAATCCATACATAGTCCCCAAGTTCGTATGTTGCTGGCTTAGGCTCTGGTTTTACTTCTGGTTTCACGATACCTAAGTCTACTGAATAGTTATTCGCATTGTTGATTGTGACTTTTGATTCTAATCCATTTGAATCTAATTCAGTATTGCCACCTGCTTGCGTTTTCGTCGGCTCATATCCTTCTGGTAATTCACTGAATTTAACTGTGTATTCTCCATTTTCTAATCCAGTGAATAAATATTTACCGTCTTTACCAGTCTTAGTTGTCATTGTTGAACCATCTGGTTTCGTCAATGTTACTGTTACACCTTCAACTGCTGCTTCACCTTGGTTTTGCATTCCGTCATTGTTGTAATCAATCCATACATAATCTCCAAGCTCATACGTTGCTGGCTTCGGTTCTGGAGCTACTTCAAAACCTCTGTCGATTGATAAATCATCTTTATCTTGGATAGTGACTTCGACTACTTGTTTATCGGAATCGACTTCTTTATCGGTACCAACATTTTCCTTAACTGGGATATATTTTTTACCTTCAGTATTTGTTGTAGGGTCTGTAAACTCAACAATATATTTACCGTTTTTAACTTTTTCGAATAAGTAATAACCATCTTTATCAGTTGTTGCTGTCCCAATAACTTTGTTTGTTGTAGCATCTTTCAATGTAACTGTAACGTTCGCAATTCCTTTATCCGCATCATCTTGAATATCGTTATTATTCATATCTTCCCAAACACGGTTACCCAATTTATATGTTTTTTCACCTTGTCCAGCAGCACTTGAATTCGTAGTTTCAATATAGTTTTCAGAGTAAACATATGAATTATAAGTATCTTTTCCATCAGTTGTTTTCCCAGATAATTTTACACTCTGAATTAAAGGTTTGTTTGACTGCATATCTTGTTGGCCTTCAATGTAAACTACATAGCGTTTATTACTATTTTGTTCTGATAATTTAATAGTCACCATATCATTACCATAATCTAAAGTGTATCCAGTTCCCTGTTTTAATAAAGTTAATTGATCAAAATCAGGTTTGTAACTTGCTGCTAGATTTACATTTTGGGGAACTTCATAAACTAGTAACTTATCATTTTGAGAAACAGCAGCACTACTTGATTCTGATGTAGTTCCTTCTTTCCCGCCATATCCTTTTATTTCTATTACTGGTTGAACTAATTTGTTGCCTTTAGGATTAATGTATGTGATTTGTGAGTATTTTCCTGTAAAATTATCATATTCATTGTAAAACGAATTGAGATTTAGCTCTCTTTGTTCAAATACTCCTTGATATCTAACATCTAATTCTTTTGTTGTTTTGTCTCCTGCTACATCAACTTCAAAAGTGTTCTTACCTTCATTTTTCACAACGTCTCTTTCAACATATGCGATTAAATTCAACGTTACTTTAACATTTTCATGTTTATCAACGTAATCAGTAAATTTGTATGTCATCGTTCTTGAATCTACATCGTATGTTCCTGTCGCAATTACTTCTCCACCTGTATTGTAAATTTTAGGTGGATTCACACGATTTTCAAAATAGTCACTAATTTGAAGCTTATTATTGTATTTAATTTGAAACGTATCGCCTGCGTTTACTGAGTTATCCAAATCAAATGACGTATGAATTTTAACATGACCATAATTTTGTGGATAAATAATACCATCAGGATTTGGATTCTCTTTATCCACATCCACCATTGTTGTATTAATGTTAGTAATGCCGTTATCTTTTGTAATTAATTTTCCTGATGGCTGTTCTGCCGCTACTGCCAAACGCATAACTGGACGAGCACTTCTGAACGAAACAGGTGTCGCTGCAACTTTGTTTTTATCTTGCTCGTTCGCATATGCAATCAACATCTCAGCTAATAAATCTTTAGCATTCACTTTTGAATAATCGATATTCATTGATTTTACTTTTTGAGCTGCTTCTTCCACGCTTAAACCTGTACCTTCAGCGTAAAAATCTGCTAATGCTTCTGATTTTTCTTCATCTGTATCTAATTGATCGAAATTATCTACTGTTGTTGGCACACCTTCTAATGTCCCTACTTCAATTTCTTCCATTTGCGGTGCTGGTGCTGTTTTAGGTGCTACTTGAGATGATGTCGTTGATTTTTCTGGCGCAACTTCTTTTTCTGCTTCTACTTTTTCAGCAACAGGTGCAGCTGTTTTTTCTTCAGTTTTCGCAGTTGGTACTTGGTCCGCTTCTTTTTGTTCTTTGGCAGGCGTTGCTTCAGCTTTTTCTTCAACAGCAGGTGATTCTTCTACTGCTGTTTCTTCTGTAACCGGTGCTGCTTCTGATTCATCTACTTTACTTTCAGGTGCTGTTTCTTCAGTTGGGAGTACTTCTTTCTTTTCTACTGGGGCTGTTTGTTCTGCTTCAGGAGTCGATGTTGTTTCTTCTGCAACTGGTGCTTCAGGTTGTTCGTTTTCATTAACTTGACGGCTATCAACTGTTGTTTCTTCAGCTGCTTTTGCATCCTCTGCATGTACACCAAAAATTAATGTCGCACCAATTAATAATGATGCTGTACCCACTGTATGTTTTCTAATTGAGTACTTATTTTGCTTGTTCGGTAAAAATCCACTAGTTTTTTTATTCATTATAATTAATCATCCTCTTATTAAATTGTATAAACTCTTTAAGCCCTTAAAACATTGTGCCTAAGACCAATCCTTGTCTGCCTTAGACTTGCAATATAAAGATTCACGATAAACTGAACCCTTATTAGCAGGATAAATCCATTTTCCCTCCCTCACTCTTCGTCTTTGTCATTTCGATAAAACGATTGGAGATGCGCGATTTCATAAATTAACTTTGCTTTAACAGTTTCAGGTTCTAACAATCTGACTTGGCCAGCATATTCAAAACTGATTTTTAAAGCTTCCTTTTCTGTGACATAGACCGATACAATTACAAAATCATCATTACTTGAACATATTTTAGAAGCGAATTTCTGTCTGAAAAATTTCCAAACTTTAATATTCACTTCAAATTTGACAAAAATTTTTTGTTTTTCTATCTTATTTAATTGCAAGAAGGCTGAATGACGATTAACTGTTTGTTCGGCATTTTGATTTAAATAGTAGCTATCGTTGTCACTGTCATAAATGATTGGATTATCTAACACAAACCATTCACAACTTTCATACATGAAGTTCCGAATATGCGCAATATCTCGCTGTATCGTTCTTTTACTTACTTCCCACTCGCTCGCAAGTTTCGTTTTATTTACTATTTTTCCTGCAATCAAATCGGTATAAATAGAAAGTAATCGATAAGGTTGATTCATAGTTTCCTCCCAATGACTATCCACATTATAATAAACAGGGTAGACATATGATGTCATTTGTTTTAATCAATTTTTTCAAACGCAAAAAATGTTGATTGATTTTATTTTTGACAAATTATTCTATTAATATACACCTCTCTTTTACTTTTCAAAAATAATTAAATGTCTATTTTTTAATTTCCATTAAAAGTGATGGCATTGTATATTGCACCTCATTTAAAACCTTTTAATTTAAAATCGCTTTGTTCACTTTACAACAATCCATCACTGCTATCCTTTTCATTTTGAATGGGAATTCCTCTGAAATGCATTTCTATGTGGTCTTGTTATAATAGGAAGTAAGTTCAATAATCTCTATATCTTTTTGAGACAAAGGAGGATTTTTCATGGCAAAAGTAACGATTATTGCAGGTGGTCAAAAAGTGGCATCACGTTTAACAGGTGTCATCAATTATGCAGAACGTTACCTCAATCAAGCAGGTATCGATACTGAAGTGATTCAAGTTCATCAACTCGATGCAAAAGCACTGATTACTGCTGACTTTACGAGTGAATCTATCAATGCCACACATCAAGCAATTGAAGCATCAGATGGTATCATTATCGTTTCTCCCGTATTTAAAGCTGCCTATTCAGGTATTTTAAAAACATACTTAGATTTGCTCCCTCGTAGTGCTTTCGCTGGCAAAACTGTATTGCCTTTAGCAGTTGGAGGGTCATTCGCGCACGTGCTCGCATTACAGTACAGTTTAGATCCTGTCATTAAAGAGCTGGGTGCCGATACCATTCATAAAGGCCGCTTCATCTTGGACAAACACATTTCCTATAATGAAGATGGTACTTATTCATTCGACCAAGAAGCTGATGACGCATTAAATAAAACATTGAAAAAGTTTGTAAACGATAAATCACAAGTTACAGATTAATCGATATTAGAAGGAGACTCAACTATGAAGGTTGGGTCTTTTTTAATACGCTTTGATATTATCTACGGTTTTTCCGTAATTAACTTCCTTTCGAGTGGTTGATATTGTATAATGTTATAGAAAAATAGAATTATCATTTATTAATTAAAGTGAGGTGGTATAGATGTATATATTGTACGCCAAAGTAGAAGGTATCAAAAACTTTGAAAGTGATATATTTGAAATTGACTATACAGCCAATAAAAGAGTCAGTGCTGAAGAAGTCGGTGAAAATGTCACAAGGATTAAAAATTCTTTGTATAAATTAAATGCGATTGCTATAACTGGTAAAAATGCTTCTGGGAAAACAACCGCATTAAATATTATCAAAGGAATACAAGATATTTATTTAAATAATGAAAGTTTAACAACTGATAATAGTTTAGTGAGGTATTTAAAAGCCAGTGTAACCATTCATGTCAAAATTTTTGATGCAGGATATATCTATTCAATAAAGTCCCATGTGATCAACACGAAAGACGAAGTGTACTTTGAAAATGAAACCATCGACCGATTAACAGTAACAAGTAAATTCTCAAAGAAAATATATGATGATCCGCGTAACTACGAAAGTTTTTTATCTAGAAAAGAACTTGATAATACTTTTCTTAAAAAAGAGGATTCCATTTTTTCAGGGATATTAAATCAAAAAGCATCATTAAATAAAACATATGACTTGATGATGCATACCAACTTCAATTATCTTTCACACTACTCCGAAAGTATGTCTGAAGATATGGTGAAGCTACTGGATTCAAGTATTGACGAATTTACAATACAACCAGATGCTAACGAAAATGACAAAATACCAAAATTTAGAATTAAATTTAAAGGCACTCAAGAAGCCATTCATTGCGATTTAATAGAATTAGAAAATTATTTATCTTCAGGAACAATCAGAACTCTGAATATATTAAGCAAAATCATTCAAGTGCTTCATACAGGTGGTTACCTTATTATTGATGAAATCGAAAACCATTTAAACAAAAGAATCATTCAACTCATTATCGAATTTTTCACTGGAGAATTAAACGCGAAAGGCGCAACTTTGATATTTAGTACACATTACGTCGAAGTACTGGACACGATAGATCGCAGTGACGCTATATACGTAACTCAAAAAACGCCTAAATCACAAATAAACAGATTCTCTGATTTACTAGGTGATAGAGACCGGAACGATAAAAAGAAAAGCGATCTGTTTTTAAGTGGTATCATCGACACTATGCCAACATACCAAAGTTATAGAGGCACAAAAAATATTATTGCTGCCTTGCTCCAAAAAGGTGATGCGCATGAAAAGGATTAAAGAAAATGATTTAGTTGCATGCATTGTCGAAGGAAAAACTGAAAAAATCATTCTAGAAATGCTTCTAGAAGATGATTTATTATTTTTTACCAAAGAAAATTTATTAGATCAAAAATTTCTAGAAATCAAATACCGGAATCCAAAAGCCTTTAAAGACAAATATTTGACTTTATCCTATCCTAATACAGACCTTTATCTCATCGTAATTAAAGACGACAAAAAAGATTACAAAATCCCTAGTCCTTACAGTCGTAAAATCACAAAAAAATTAATGGTCACGACATCACCGGAAATCGAGATATTAATGATTATTTCATTAAATAAGTATGATGAGTATACAAAAAAGTATAAATCTAAATATAAGCCAAGTGAGTACTTGAAAATTAAATTTTACAACAAACAAAATGTGAAATCAGAAAAGTTTATTAGAGACTTCTATAAAAAACACTCAATGCGTGATGCGATTGAACAGTATCATTCATATACAACAAACACGACAACTTTATTCGATTTATTTACCTGATTAATTTATAAAAAGGAGACTTTAAGCACGTTCTATTTCATGCTTGCAGTCTCCTTTATGACTTTAATAAATCCATTCAATTAAACCCACCATTCTTCTTTAAGTAATTCTAACCCCGGTACAATTAAGTCAATATCGAACTGTTTTTTCAATATTTTTGATAGTTTTCTGGTGCAACTGTTAAAGTCCCTTTTCCAAAATTCATCTCTGCAGTTACCATTTCATGCATCAAATATTGTTAGACGTAATCGTTTAGTTCTTTCAAATAATTTTCAAATTGTCTTCCGCTATCTATCCTTAATTTCTCCTCAATTTTTTGTAAGTTCATGATGCTCATCTCTATGCTGTTCATACACTTTTCATACAACAGCACCTACATTTTAACAATTCACCTTCCCAACAAAAAGCATAGAACCTAGACATTTCATGTATGTCAGTCCTATGCTTTCCTCTCAAAACAATATGCTTTTATGCTATTTTAAGTAGATATTGAGTAACTTTTTTAAATACTCTTCTTTGGAATAACCTCTTGTAAATCGTTCAAACATATACATATCTGAAGAAAATGCATTTAATAGCATATCAATTTTTAACTCAATATCTACCAACTCTGATTCTTTCTCCATCTCGCGCTGAATATACTGGTACAAATCATAATAAAAGGGCGCTCCACTGATGGCATTTGTCTTTAATCCATTTTTTTCAATAAAATTCAATAAGTTTAAGTTGTTTTCTTTTAAAGTGAGAAATATTTCGAGTATGCCATGAATTCTGTCATATAATGGATCTTTCGCATGTTCTGACAAATACGTTTCAATGTCGTTTAACATCTCACCAATTTGATTATCAATGACAGCTTGGCAAAGTATCGATTTATTTGCAAAATGGCGATACAATGTGCCGACACCGACTTCTGCACGTTTGGCGATAGTGGTCATTTTCATGGCTTCTACGTCATCATCTTCACGAATCATTTGAGCTACCGTTGATAAAATCTTATCTTGATTGCGTCGCGCATCTAATCGTTTTGTCTTTTCTTGATTTGCCATAGATTACATCCTTTTTATTCTTTTTCTGGTTTCTCTAAACGCGGTACTGTCAAATTGATACCAAAGTGCTTTTGCAATAATTGTTGATAGTTATCTGGTGTCACAGGTGTTTTATGCTTACCCTCTTCATCAGTGACTGTTAAATTATTTTGCGACATTGTCACACGGCCTGTTTCAGTGGGCATTGTTACGATTACACTTTTTACAAAATGCGATTCAGGATCGTGTTGATTATACTCTAGTACATCATCAAAATAGTTTAATGCTTGTGGTTGTGCCTTAGCTGCAAATTTCGTCTGCCATTCATCATCCACCCATTTTTGTACATGAATCATCCCCTCTTCTCTTATAGCACGATACTTCCCGTTAACGTCTTGCACCGTATCATGGCCGTCATCAGTCACATGAATTGCTTTTACCGGTAAGTCACCAAAACCAACATCTGCAATGTATGTTTCTCCATCAATGACAACAGCGAGTGTCATATGTGAGTCTTCTAAACTACGACCGCCATCTGGTGTATGAATCGTTGCTGGAAGAAAGTGTGTCTCATAACCTTTCGACTCTAAATATGCTGAGAAAAAGGTGTTCACTTCATAGCAATATCCACCACGGCCTTGTTCAACAATTTTGTGATATAAGTCATCTAAATCTGTAGAAATCGTCACGCCATTTTGGACATCTAGATTTTCAAATGGAACATGTTGCATAAATTGACGCGTATAATAATCGAGTGCATCTATGCGATTATTGAAATGTTTTTGTTCATCTACCTCTAATTTTCGATCTACTTTTTGTGTATCCATCATGTCCCTCCTTATTTCTTATCATGTTACTATCATATCGAGAATTCATCTGTTTGACAAATGGAATGCATTCCGTTTAGAATAAGTGATAGTCAATTCTGTTTAGAAAGGAGAAAGACGGAAATGTCTAGTACTACAAGTGATAATCATCCAATAAAACAACATTTACCGGCTATTATCATCATGATTTCTGGTGCTTTTATAGCCGTTCTTAATCAAACTTTATTTACAACTGTTTTACCCGAAATTATGGCTGACTTTCATTTAACAAGTTCAGTAGCGCAATGGGTAACAACAATTTTCATGCTCGTTAATGGGATTATGATTCCAGTTACAGCTTATTTATCTCAACGCTTTACTTTAAGACGACTCTTTTTCACAGCATTAACATTATTTATTTTCGGTTCATTATTAGGGATGCTCGCGCCACAATATATTTTCATTTTAGTTGGGCGCGCAATTCAAGCGATGGGTGCAGGTATTTTAATGCCATTAACCCAAACATTCCTATTCCTTGTCTTCCCTATTGAAAAACGTGGTATGGCAATGGGATTATATGGTTTAGTTATCGGCTTTGCGCCAGCGATTGGACCGACTGCATCCGGTTGGTTCGTCAATATGTTCAATTGGCGTTACCTATTCTTAATCATTTTAATTATTTCAATCGTTGTATTTATCTTAGGTTTATTTAAAATGACAAACGCCACTGAATTAAGCAAGCCAACACTCGATATTTTATCTGTCATTTTATCGACATTAGGTTTTGGTGGTTTACTCTTTGGCTTTAGTTCAGCCGGACAATATGGATGGGGCAACCCACTCAGCTACGTTTCTATTATCGTCGCTGTGATCATTTTAATCGCATTCGTGTTACGTCAATTAAAACTCGAAACACCGATGCTCGAAATGCGTGTATTTAAACATCGTTCATTTACATTACCGATAGCTTTAGTCGTACTCATGTTCTTAATCTTTATCGGAACAATGACAATGCTACCGATTTATATGCAATCGATGAGAGGTATGACACCATTACAATCAGGCCTTACTTTATTACCAGGTGGCCTCGTGATGGGATTACTCGCACCAATTAACGGTAGACTTTACGATAAAATTGGCGGCCGTATATTAGCGGTGACAGGTATGACATTAATCTTTATTGGTGCTGTACTCATTTCGTTCTTAAATGAAAGTTCTCCGCTATGGTACGTGATTTTAGCATTCGTTGTCCTCACATTTGGTAACTCTGGCATTATGGTGCCTATGACAACCGAAGCAATGAACGCTTTACCAAAATCGCTCATTCCACATGGGGCAGCAATGAATAATACGTTACGTCAAATTTCAGCCGCAATCGGTACAGGTTTACTTGTCACAATTATGTCTCAAATCGCCATGGCACACGGTGGCGATCAAGTGATGAGCAACATTTTCGGCTTACAATGGACATACCGTATTGTGGCTATCATTGTTATTTTGGGTATTATTTTTGCCACACGTATTTCTAAAAAACAAGCTTAAAAGACACAAAAATAGCTACTCCGTTTAACAAGGTCTAAAGTAGCTATTTTCCTTATTGATTGTCTCAAAATAGTTGCGTTTTAACATAATAAGAGGCATTAATAGTTTCAAAAATCAATTTTGGGTAATAACAATCTATAGGGTGGTATATCAATTATGTAAGTTCACCGTTAAATCTCATGCCCTAAGATAAGTGATAATTTGGAGAACGTCGCATTGTCATTGAACCTTCTTAAGCGTAATGATACTGCGAGATTGCTATACCACCCTTTTGATACATGAATACAAATTCTGAATGGAGTTGAGAACGATTATGGCAAAAGCAATTGATACACACGCACATTTATGGAGTGAGTCATATCTCGAAAGATTAGGTAAACTAGGCAGCCAAGGTACAGAAGTCGCAAAAGGTATCAACCAATCTGACTCGGAAGAAGATTTAAAAAAACGTTTCAAAATGATGGACGATGCAGGTGTCGGCAAACAAATTATCTCAGCAACACCGCAATCTCCACAATGGGGTTCAAAAGAAGAAGCTAAAGAATCCGCACGTATCATTAATGATTTATACGAATCGCTCGTTAAAAAATATCCAGATCGCTTTTTGGCATATGGTGCCGTATCATTACCATACCTCGATCAAGCGATTGAAGAAGCACGTGAAATTTTAGCTAAAGACGAATTTATCGGCATTGCTATTCCAACACTTGTAAAAGATAAAGTTTCTATTGCCGATTTACAATTTGAAGAATTTTTCAAAGCAATGAATGAACTCCATGCAACACTTTACGTCCATCCAACAGGTTGTGGGGCACAGTCACCAATGGTCAACGATTATCAATTACATTGGGTTATCGGTGCACCGTTAGAGTCAACATTTGTTGCATTGCACTTATTGAAAAATAGAATTCCACAAAAATATCCAAACATTAAATTCCACATCTCGCATTTAGGTGGCGCATTACCATTCTTCATTCAACGTATTGAAGACAACTATGAAGACTGGAATGCTTTTGATGACAGCCCTTGGGAAATTTTAAACCGTCAATTCTATTACGACACAGCGAACTTCCACGGCCCATCACTTAAAAATACGATTGATTCATTTGGTATTGACCACGTCATGATGGGCAGTGACTTCCCGTATTTCCAAGATGAGAAGTACACACGTGCTGTCACTTATATTAAAGATTCAGGCATTGATCCAGAGAAAATTGATGGCATTTTATATGGCAATGCGGTTGAATTCTTTGAGATTGAACATGACCATTAATAGCCACCTCTATTTCGCTTTTTAACCATAAGCAAATCACTCAACATTTTAATGATAAAAAAGTTCACCCCTACATACTCACATGTGGGGGTGATTTTGATTTAAGTACATTTAATATACTGTTTTGGCGCACTGAATTTATACATTTCAATTATTTTTTCCACTTCTCTTACACTCTATTTTTAACTCTAGCAATCCATGATGCATTTAAATAACACCTTATTTAATGATGTATAACTATTTATATATTATTCCAAAAACATATATATTTACCACATTTGTATTCATATACCATTAATGATAGAAAAATATTTCACCGTACATGGTATAATATTTCCGTCACTTATCCCTCAGTAGTCTGAATTTGACGTAGAGAGGAGGTGTTCTATATGCTAGACTTGATTGTCAGTATAGCGGCCCCTAGCATTAGCGGCTGCATCGTTTTGTATTTTACATATTGGTTAAGTAAACGCAATGATAAAATGAAAAAGTGACAAATAACCACACCATTAGAAATCCCCTCACTATTAACGGTAGTGAGGGGATTGGTGTTTATATGCTAGACTTCTGCTTTCATTATAGCATCCGTATCCACAAAATGCAATGTCAAAATTATTGTATATAAAATCAATACTGTATTGTCATTTTAAATTTATTTTGTTATTCATATTCCCAAAACCATCCGTTCATTCCCATGTCGACTTGAAACCGTCTCTGTGATAGAACAACTCACTTTTTTCATTCATTATACTTATCAACGTTTAGAGGCACTTTTCATTGATTGCCCTAATCGAATCCTCGTGTTGCTTACACTATGATTGCCCCTGGTCGAGACTCCTGAGGCATAATACAAGGGCTTAATGCGAGTTCTAATGTTTAATTATGGTTGCTGTTTATCGCAGTAGCTGTCTGACTTCTCAATGCTTGTACTTTTGAGAAGTCTAGTCAGCCTTGCGGGGGCAGTACTACGAAAACTTTGTTGCACATGAGATTTCTGTACTGCTCCCGAAAATCCAATCCGGCTACCTTGACTTAATCAAGCCGGATTTAGTTGAGACAGTCCTAGGAAAATGCTACACTCTATTTTCCTTACACTCCCATTCCCATAGTGATTGAGACCATTTCTGTGTATAGAATCACTCACTTTTTTCATTCATTATACTTATCACCGTTTAGAGGCACTTTTCATTGATTGCCAAAACCGCGCAAGACTCCTGAGGGATCAGACGCAGCCGCAAATCCAATTTGGCTTCCATCCAGTGTACACTTCAATCAAGCCAAATTTAGTTAAGGCAAGTCCCCTAGGAAAGCGCAGCGCGGTTGGGCAATCAATAATGCTGAAAAATGTTAAATAACGAAAAAAGACACGCATCCATCACAGACACATGTCTCAATAACATCACTATACATTAAACAAATCATTAAACGACTCAGCCATTGTTGGGTGTGTATAAATATTATCTCTCAACACCGCATACGACAACTGCTGATCCATCGCTAATTTCACAATATTGATAAGCTCCTCAGATTGCTGACCATACAATGTCGCACCTAACACTTGGCCTGATTTTGCATCTACAACCGCTTTGAACAAGCCTCTCGTATCATTGTTGATTTTATGACGTGGCATCGTGTTCACTGGCACTTGATTTTCAAGCACGTCATAACCTTTTTCACGTGCCTCTGCTGCAGTCATACCTACGCGTGACATCGGTGGATCAATGAACATTGTGTAAGGTACTGCGCCACGTTGTTCAAGTGTACGTTGACCATCGCCGAATAACTGAGATTTCACAATTCTAAAGTCATCCAATGAAATATATGTGAATTGTAAGCCACCATTGACATCGCCGACTGCATAAATGTGCTCAACAGATGTTTGAAGTTTGTCATTCACAACGACTTCGCCACGTTCACCTAATTTTACGCCTGCCGCCTCTAAGTTCAACCCTTCTGTATTCGGTTTGCGACCTGTTGCCACAAGTACGGCATCTGCTTCAAATTCGCCTTGGCTTGTCACGACTTTTGTCACGTCTGCTTCATCTTGAATTGCCTCAGTTTTCGCATTGTAAACGAATTTAACGCCTTTTTGTGTTAAATCTTCTGTCACTTGTTTCGCAATGGCTTCGTCTTCTTTTTTCAAGATTTGATGAGAACGTTCTAAAACTGTCACGTCTGTACCGAAATTCGCAAAAATTGATGCAAATTCAAGCGCAATATAGCCTGCACCAACGATGACTAAGCGTTTCGGTTGTGTTGTTAGATCCATAATGCCTTTTGAGTCATACACACGTTGAGATGTCTCTACACCTTTAATGTTTGGAATGACTGATTTCGCACCTGTATTGATGACAATATGTGTGCCTTCAATCGTTTGAACTGACTTCCCTTCTGTATTGAACAACTCAATTTCATGTGCTGATTTGAAAGCAGCTGTCATATTGATCACGTCTACTGTTTCTTCATCAGCAAGGTTGTGATAGTTTTTGTTGTTTAATGCACTGACTACATCGCGTTTACGTTGCATGGCGTCGTTAAATGATGCCGCTTCAATACCATCATGAACTAATACTTTTGATGGAATACAGCCGATGTTAATACATGTGCCACCATACATTTCAGCAGATTTTTCAACAACTGCTACTTTCTTTCCTTGTTGGGCTGCAAATTTTGCTAATGTTTTCCCCGCTTTACCAAATCCGACAACAATTAAATCGTATTTTTCCATTTATACTTCCACCTCTTTGATTTGATTCAAAATATCACCTATCGTTTGACCTTGGTAATAATTCGCAATGATTTCTTGTTCCGTTAAATAGTGACCATACATGACTTGTTCGATTTTTTGCGAGATTTCACAATGGATTGAAGGATGTCCCGTAAATAAACGGCCATGGTTCTCTGGACGATTGAATAAACGAAAGAGTGCTTCCAACTTAATCGCTGGTCCATCTTCCGTAGCGAGATAGCCCCCTTTTTGACCACGCACCACTTTGACGTCACCTTCTTGTTGTAGTTTTGACATCACACGGCGTAATTGCACAGGATTCACACAAACATTTTCTGCAAGTGCTTGACTATTAAACACTTCCCCATGATGCTGATTTAAAAACGCGAGTACGTGCACGGCAATATTAAATTCAAGATTCATCATTGCACCTCTTTAATTGTAATTCTTATAGTTACATTAAATCACAGCTCCATCAAAATAGAAACCTTTTTGACTCTTTATTGCGCTTTTTCTGTCAACACGCCATCTTTCATTTCAAACACTTTATCACAGTATGCCGTTAATCGTTCATCATGCGTGACAATCATACACATTTTATTCCGGCTTTTAGATTGATTTTTCAAAATTTCCATGACGGCCATCGCATTATCCGTATCGAGAGCGGCTGTCGGTTCATCTGCTAAAATGATGTCCGGATTGGTATAAATCGCTTTAGCAATGGCGACACGCTGCTTTTGACCTCCTGAGATTTCACTTGGCAATTGATGCATCACGTTTTCTAACCCTAACTGCTTGATTAAAGTTTCAAAATCTTGTTTGTCCAAAACACCTTTTTTTCGCTTTTCTAATAACTGAAATTGCTGTTTCACCGTTAAAAATGGGACTAAATTTGATGTTTGTAAAATAAAACCAATTTGTTGCATCCGAACACGCGCTAATGCTTTTTGACTTAAATGCGTGATCTTTTGCTTTCCAATGGTAATGTCTCCTGATGTCGGCGTTTGCAATGCACCTGCCATCGTTAAAAATGTACTTTTCCCTGAGCCAGACGGACCTACAATCGCAATAAGTTCACCTTTCTCAAACTGTAATGTTGTAGGTTTTACTGCTTCAATGACTTGTTGACCATCTTGAAATGATTTCGTGACATTATGAAATTTCAACATTGTACGTCCCCTCCTAACCGATTGCCTTCAGTGGATCAATTTTACGTATTGTGACGATTGAAAACAGACTCCCCAATAATGACACTAAAATAAGTACGACGCCAAAAATAATAAGTGTCCATAAATCAAACTGAATCGGTACGGCAGAAGGTAAAAAATTGCCAGTAATTAATGTCAAAATTAAACCGATGACAGTGCCAATAAGTGCTAAAACAAATGTTTGAGATAATACGACTTTCACTAAATCAGCATTTGTAAATCCTTGTGCCTTCAACACACCAAACAGATGCGTCTTTTGTAGCGTGATGACATACAAAAATACGCCGATGACCGTTGCCGAAATGATAAATAAAAAGCCAATCATAAAGTTCAACGTTAAGTTTTGTGCTTGATAACCCGGAAGATTTTCAATAAACGTATCGATATCAACCGCTTCAAGTGAATCATCGAGTGATTGCTTTTGCCAATGAGAATCCTTTACAACCACTGCATTCGTTTTGTCCTTAGTTAAAATAGGATTCACCTTTTCAATGGTTTGATCATTACCAAAGAGCACAGGAGAAGCATTGTACTTAGCCGATTCACTAAACCCTACAATTTTAAGTGATTCATCTGATTGAGATAATGATAACGTGTCCCCTAGCTTAAATCCTTTTTCTTTCAATGTACCATCCGCAATGACTTCATTATTTGCTTTAAATGCCCGTCCCTCTGTCAATTTAGGAACAATAAAGGCATCTTTTTGTGTCCCATACAGTAATGCATTTTCTTCAATTTTGCCATTCGAAACGATAACACCTGTTTGTTTCAACGTCGCTTGCTTATCAAATTTCCCCTTTACAAGCGAGGTATCGAAGCTCGATTGTTGGACGGTTTGATTGGCATCTTTATTTAACACAATCGCATCCGCATGCCAACGATTAATGCCTTCCGTATTCATATTGATGAGCCCTTTTGCTAATCCAGACAGTAAAAATAACAAGTAACTGATGAGGATCAGAACTCCGATAATCAGACTAAATTTGAGTTTGTTGCGCTTGATTTCATTCCATGCTAAAAACATAGGCACCTCCATGGGCTTTATTGGTTATATTTTCCCTAAATCATAATAGATTAAGCCTCATTTCGACATTAAAAAATTGAAAGAGGCTGAGAGACAATTCAGTTCTCCCAGCCCTCTGTGCTATATCTTTTATCAAATTAATACTAAAGTAATGCTAACCATGTGATACTACCTAATACAATGACGCATGCAAGTGATGTCAGCATTTGACGTCCAATCATTTTGCCACCTTCACGCCAGCCTAATTGTCGCATCACCATCGTCATAGTGACAGAACAAGCGGTAAAGGTTGAACTGAAAAAGACGAGAATGAGGACTTGCCATGCGGACAAACTTTGAATTAAACTTCCGCCTCCCATGTTAAACAATAGCATCCCATCTTTACGAATCATTGAAAATAATAACCCGGGTGATAATTCGTGTGGAATATGTAATAAACTGAGAACCGGAATAAACATTTTTGAGATAAATTCAAGTATAGGTGTTAATGCTAAAGCACTCGCAACCAAACAAATCCCAATAAATATCGGCAATGCTTGAAATAAAAACATTTTGACACTATCCCACATTTGCAATAATACACGTCCCCATGATGGCCACACTAAAGGTTCGTGCAATGTCATTTGTGTTGGCATGAACTGTTGCTCTGCGCGGTACCATAACCGGTTGTGCAATAGTCCACCTATTAAGACAAGTAATAAGTATGGAATAAAAAGCCATGTTTGATGCGCAACGTTAAATATTGAAAGTGTTGCGCCAATTTGATAACTACATGACGTGCCAAAACTGATAAGACTCATGCAACGTGTCCGTGTACATAAGCGACATTGATGACCTGCTTGCACGATAGCAGCGGCGTTACAACCGAAGCCCTCCAGCAGTGGGATAATATCCGTTCCATCGAGTCCTACTTTCCCCATCATGGGTGCAATCGACCAAATGATATATTGTTTCAAGTGTGATTGGTCAATGAATGCACTTGATAAACTGAGCATCACAACAACCGGTAAAGCCCAAACGAGTGAATACGTGCCGAGTGATAAAACGCCATAATCTCCAAATAAAAATGCTTGTACGAGAGACGGACGAAATAGCGAATGTTGTGCGAGTGTATCAATCCAAGGTGCGACGTATTGATTTTGGAGCCAATCTGACAAATGATACGCACCATAGACTGGCAAAGCGAACATTAAAAAGATGCATAACCATCCTATGAGTGTATGCCAAGGACGTGGTCGCTGATGTTGATGTGCGCGCCAAAACGATTGCAATGCTTCTACATGACGTCGCGTCTCTTCAGTTGTGCAATGAACTGCATGTTGGAGTGATACTTCTAAACGTTGTTGGATAATGAAACGCTTTAACGCTTGTTGTTCATATGGTGTTAGTTGTTTCAATCCTTGTAATCGAAATTGATGGGGTTCATTCGGAATGTCGGATACACGTCCACGTACTAAGTCATACGCTACTGTTAGCATGAGCAGTCCACTTCACAGCAACTATAGTCATCCAAATACATTTGATTATCACGATAACTATCAATGACTTTTTGATCCACGGCCAATCCTTCTCGTTGCATCATCGTACGGGTCAGTACCGCAAATCGCGCTCTAAATTTATAAATATAGCACAGAATTGCTTCAGCGTGACGCACTGTCGCTCCGATTAAAAAGACATTCGGATAGCGTGTTGACTCATCCAAATCCGTTAATCGCACTTCTCCATTTCTCACCGTAAAGAGTTGTTGAATGAGTGGATTTTTCGTAACATCAAAACCTGTCGCAATAATCGGTTCTGTCGGACTGTAGACGATAGCACCATTATCGAAATGGATTTCATATTGTCCGTTACGAAAAAGAATAGATTCCGCACGATAATGAACATTCATTTCAATTTCCGCCCCTTCTCGCACGACTTCTCTTAAACGTTGATGCGTATATGGTGACAAACGAATGCTTGGGTCTGCTTCGTCCGCATCAAAACCTGTTGAACTTGTATATATCGACACTTGTGCCCCTTGATGCGCGAGGTGAATTGCGGCGTCAAATGCACTTTCATTACCGCCAATAATCGTAAACGTATGGCCTGG
Source organism: Staphylococcus cornubiensis (assembly GCF_900183575.1). Classification (GTDB taxonomy): domain Bacteria; phylum Bacillota; class Bacilli; order Staphylococcales; family Staphylococcaceae; genus Staphylococcus; species Staphylococcus cornubiensis. The sequence goes on along the minus strand of NZ_FXUZ01000004.1, from coordinate 222,811 downwards.
TAACTCATTGAAACCCTCTACCTCACTATAATGAATGCCATGTTCAAATGGCTGATTTGGAAAGGCAAAGTCACCCGTCGCAACGTATATATAATCTGCTGTATATGTGCCTTTAGATGTATTTAATTCGTATACGCCATCGACAAATTGAACGTCTTCAACTGTTGTTTCTGTATGGACATCAATATCATAATGTTCAGCAACGATGGTTAAATATTCTGCATATGTATCACCGGATAAATGTTCTTCATTAAATGTAAAAGCGGGTGATGTATCTTTGGCAATTGCGTTCATATCTGGCATACCAAAACCATTTGAAGTAAAGGATGGGGTAATCGTACGTGTGGATTTCGGCCAATTTTTAAAAGATTGTCCGATTGTGCCACCCTCTATTACACAAACATCTTCAAAGTGCAGTGTTTTCATTGTAATAGCCATACCTATACCTGCAGCGCCCGCACCTATAATAATGGCTCGGCGATGTTGTTGTTTCATTACAATCCCTCTTTCTAAATCGAAATAATTACGATTTAATAATTGTAGACTATCTCTTTCTCGATTGCAATACGAACAACTTGACACCGACATCATTTTAGAAATCAAATGAATACAAAAAACACTCGCCAATACTTGAATCAAGCATCGACGAGTCGAGAGGAATCACTCGAAAACTGCTAGGCACGCTATGTAATCACAATACATCCAATAGTAAGCCATTAATCCTTCATTTTATTCAACCTACGCTCAATCGCCAAACCCGCTTCAAAACGCTGCACATACGCGTTAAAACTGTCAACATCACGTGATTGTGGTGCCATTGTGTCGGTCTCAACTTCACGAAAAGCAACATCTTCTAAAAACGTCGCTAACGTCATATCACTTTCTAACATATATCTTGCTAACACTGCAATCCCCCATGCGCCACCTTCATTCGCAGTTTCCATTACTGTGACAGAACTTTCTAATGCAGCAGCTAAGTAACGTTGCACGACTTGCTTCGTCGTAAATACACCACCGTGCCCCGTCATGCGTTCAATTTGAAGTTGTTCGCGTGCTTTCAAGCGATCCACACCGATTTTGAGTGTGCTGAGCATCGTAAAAATGTGTGTCTTCATGAAGTTTTGAATCGTAAAATGACTCTCTTGTTGGCGTAAAAATAATGGAAACCCTTCAGAAATATCGGTAATGTATTCTCCTGAAATATATCCGTATGACAACAATTTCCCTAAATCATCATCGCCTTCTAACGCACTTTCAAATAATCGTGTCCATAATGTCGCTTTATCGTACGATATATCCATTATTTGAAACACTTCTTCAAATAAACGGACCCACTGATTTAAATCTGATGAGCCGTTATTCGCATGAATCATCGCCACTTCATCTCCAGCTGGCGTTGTGACAATATCTACTTCAGGATAAACAGCTTGAAGTGGATGGTCGAGTACAATCATAGCGAAAATGCTCGTACCTGCAGAGACATTCCCCGTTTTCCGCGCAATGCTATTCGTCGCCACCATCCCTGTTCCTGCATCGCCTTCTGGTGCACAGAGCGGACATCCTGAGGCTAACGTACCGGTCGGATCTAACAATTGTGCTCCTGCGTCGGTCAACGTGCCTGCGTGGTCACCCGCTACGTGCACAGTTGGTAAAATGCGCAATATTTCTTGATGATATCCGTGCGTTGCCATTAACGTATCGAACTGTTCACACAAATCTTTCCGATATGTAGCGGTATCTGGATCAATCGGAAACATTCCCGATGCATCACCAATACCGAGTACTTTTTCTCCCGTTAATTGCCAATGGACATAACCTGATAATGTCGTCATATACGCAACGTCTTTCACATGTGCGTCTTGATTGAGCGCACTTTGAAAATAATGTGCGATACTCCAACGCTCAGGAATATTGAACTGAAATGCTTCTCTTAACTGTTCACCTGCTTCATGTGCCGTATTATTACGCCACGTTCGAAAAGGCACGAGCAACTGATCTTCTTCATCAAACACCAAATAGCCATGCATCATGCCACTAATTCCTAAACTTGCAATGTGCATAAGTTCTACCTCATACACAGTTTTTATTTCCCGGGTCATCAAGCGGAAACTTTCTTGTACACCGTGCCAAACTTCTTCTAAATCATAGGACCAATAACCATCCGTAAGTTGTTGCTCCCATTCATAATGTCCCGTCGCAATGGTACGTGTCATCGGATCAATAGCCACTGTTTTAATGCGCGTCGAGCCGAACTCAATACCCACTGAGATTTCTCCCGCTTCAATATATTGACGTGTCGTTTTTACAACCATCCCATCACCTCGTTCATCATTTTGTATTTTATTGTATAAGGATTGCCAGTTGAAACCAACACATGTTGCTTACAAAACTTATTCTTCAAATAGCACGTCGTATAAACACTGTATCGTCGCTGGCAGAATACCTGTATCAATATTTGCAAAACCGATAATGAATGTCTTCCCTTGTTCGTGTGCAATGGAATGCATCATAAAGCGATTTAACGTATACAGTTCTAGTCCTCTATCACGCGCCCGCCTTTCAATTTCCTCATATGTATAAGGACTCTCCACATCCACTACAAAATGAAGTCCTGCTTTCACATCATAAATTTTTATTTTTCTACCGAATACGACTTTCAACTGATGAACGACTTGAATGCGTTGTTGACTGTAAATGTGCCGCATTTTTCGAATATATTTTTCGTAATCGCCCGAATCAATCATTGCAGCCAACGTTAGTGCCGTCATCGTCGAAACATCTGAAATCGTCTCTTGGTACATTTGTTGGAAAGGTTCAACTAAATGTTTAGGCAAAATCATATAACTCATGCGCATACTTGGCGATAACGTTTTAGAAAATGTCCCTAAATATATGACGCGTTCGTTTTGGTCTAAGCTAAACAATGACGGAATGTTGTCGGTACCATATTTAAATTCACTATCATAATCATCCTCTATCACATAGCTTGCAGTTTGCGTTGCCCAATTCAACAATTCAATACGTCGTGAAATGGGCATAATCATCCCTAATGGAAATTGATGTGAAGGTGTGGTGAGCATGATATTTGGTTGCATTTGATGAATTTCTGACATACGCACCCCTTTGTCATCAAGAGGTATCGGTATGACTCGACAATGTTGCTGTATCACTTGGCGCATACGTGCATACCCAGGATTTTCTACGCCGACTTTCATCCCATCATTCAATAATGCAAGCAACTTTTGCACTAATACGTTGGCTCCCGATGCTAAAATAATTTGTTCCGGATGGCAATCGATACCTCTTTTAAATGATACTAATTTTGCAATTGCACGACGTAATGCGAGGGGTCCTTTAATGTGCGGAATCTCTGAAAGTACATCCCGCGACGACTTCAACACTTGGCGCTGTAATTTCAACCACGTTTCTACTGGAAAAACTGACAAATTGGTCGACATATGCGACAAACTGTAGCGAAATGCCGACGTTACCTCTGTAGTCGCCTCCTCCTCGATTACCGCTTCTTCATGACGTGGATTGACGACCAATTCATTCAACGATTCAATAAAATAACCTTGACGCTCTTTCGTATATACATACCCTTCTGCAACGAGTTGTTCATAAGCATGTTTCACACTATTCACACTCACCCCTAATTCACGCGATAACAATCGTTTAGAAGGCAAACGTTCATGGCTATGGTATTTGTGTGCTAATATATCTTTTTTCAATTGCTCATATATTTTACGATAAATATATTTTGATGTTGTCATACTTCCCACCCCGTCTGGTACCGTATTTTTATCCTTTCTGGTTCTTTTCATTATACCAATTCATCCCGTATGATACTTCTAATAAACTAATGGAGGGGATGTATATGTCAATCAATCGAAATGCACACTATGCACAATTAAGAGATGAATATGTTGCAAGAGGTGTCGGCAATGGTAATCTCAATACCGCTGCGTACGCTCAAAGTGCCACCGTCACAGATATCGAGGGGCACACTTACATCGATTTTGCAGCAGCGATTGGTACGTTAAATGTCGGTCATAGTCACCCTAAAATCGTTAAACATATTCAAGATAAAGTCCAAAACTTCATTCATCCTGGTTTTAACGTCATTATGTATGAAAGCTATATTCAATTAGCACAAAAGTTGACGCAATTAACACCTGGTGACTTTCCGAAAAAGGCTTTATTTTTAAATTCTGGTGCTGAAGCAGTCGAAAATGCAGTCAAAATTGCGCGTAAATATACAAAACGTGCAGGCGTCGTGTCGTTTGTGCGCGGTTTCCATGGACGTACAAATTTGACGATGAGTATGACAAGCAAGGTGCGTCCTTACAAGCTAGGTTTTGGGCCTTTTGCACCAGAAGTCTATCAAGCGCCTTATCCTCATTTGTCTGAAAAGCCAGCACACTTAACGACCGAAGCCTATATCGATGAAACCATCCAAAAACTTCACGACTTCTTTATCGCAACGGTAGATCCTACAGAAGTTGCATGTATTGTGATGGAGCCTGTTCAAGGTGAAGGCGGATTCGTTATTCCGGATCGTCGTTTCGTCCAAGCGGTCAAAGACATTTGCGAGCAACATGGCATCGTCTTTATTGCTGATGAGATTCAAACGGGCTTTGCACGTACTGGTCGTACTTTTGCGATTGAGCATTTTGATGTAGTTCCCGATTTAATCACGGTCTCTAAATCTTTAGCAGCCGGATTTCCGTTAAGCGGGGTCGTAGGACGTGCTGAAATAATGGATAGCGCCAATCCAGGTGAGCTCGGTGGAACGTATGCAGGTAATCCTCTTGCTTGTGAAGCCGCGTTAAAAGTATTAGAAATTATCGAGGAAGAACATTTAAATGAGCGCGCGGATAGCATTGGTCAAAAATTAGAAGACGCCCTTCATCAATTGCGTCATGAAGTCAATTATATCAGTCATATCCGTCGATTGGGTGCCATGGTCGCAATGGATATTGTAGACCCTGAGACACAACAACCAGATAAAGCTAAAACAGCACATATTATTAAACGTGCAAATGAAAATGGTTTATTGTTGTTATCTGCTGGGTTAAAAGGCAATGTCATACGCTTTTTAACACCACTTGTCATTACAGAAGAAGAACTTGAAGAGGGATTGAAACGCTTAAGAAAAGCATGTTTAGAAGCATAAGTTATACACTCAGCCTCACGTCTTTTCATTTTCATATGTAGCATTGCGTGAGGCTTTAAACAAAGGGGTCGATATCATGCAAAACCAGTTCAATCGTTCCATGAATATCTTTGACGTTTTATTTCTTGCGATAGGTGCCATGCTCGGCTGGGGATGGGTCGTACTTTCAGGTCATTGGGTCGCTACAGCAGGGTTTTTAGGGAGTACGCTTGCCTTTATCATTGGCGGCCTGTTTGTAATATTCATCGGGTTGACCTATGCCGAGTTAGCAGCTGCCATTCCTGAGACGGGGGGTGGATTTATCTTTGTTCAAAAGGCCTTTTCGCCACCACTTGCCTTTCTTTCAGGTTGGTCCGTCCTATTTGGTTACGTTTCAGTCATTACATTTGAAGCTGTTGCACTTCCAACCGTGATTGATTACATCATCCCTTTCAACCATCAAGTCCACTTATGGCAAATTCAAGGTAGCGATGTTTATCTCACTTGGGTCGCGATTGGTTCATTAGGCAGCGTCATTTTGACATCACTCAATTACTTTGGCATCAAGCCTGCCGCTATCATGCAAACTGTATTCACGCTATTCATTGTTGGTGTTGGTTTATTACTTGTTGGTGGGGCTGGCGTCAACGGGCACTTTGAGCAACTCAAACCGCTTTTTGTTGATGGCTTTGGTGGTACAGTGTCGGTGCTCATTATGATTCCGTTTTTATTCGTCGGTTTTGACGTCATTCCACAGATTGCAGAAGAAGTAAAAGCGCCTTCTCAAAAAATCGGTAAAATATTAATTATTTCAATTATCTGTTCTGTCATCTTTTACCTATTAATCGTATTCGGTGTCGCAACAGGGCTTTCCCCATCAGAACTCGCACATACGAACCTTGCAACGGCAGATGCGATGGTGAACTTATTCGGTCACGAAGGCTTTGGTGTCTTACTTGTTTTAGGAGGCGTTGCAGGGATTATTACAAGTTGGAACGCATTTATTATTGGTGGGAGTCGTATTTTGTACGCAATGGCTAAACATGGCATGATACCGAAATGGTTTGCTTATATTCATCCAAAATATCAGACCCCGACGCACGGTATTTTATTTTTAGGGGTACTCGCATTCGTATCGCCACTTTTAGGAGAACCTGCATTAACTTGGATTGTCAATGCGGGTGGTATCGGTGTCGTTATCGGTTATTTACTCGTTGCACTGTCATTTCTTAAATTACGAAAAACAGCCCCACATATGAATCGTCCTTACACGATTCGACATGGAGGTACTGTAGGAATTATCGCAGTGCTGCTCAGTCTATTATTTATTGTCATTTATTTACCAGGTATGCCTTCTTCACTTCAATGGCCTGCCGAGTGGTTAATCGTCTTTATATGGTACTTAATTGCAGTCATCCTTTATACAATTCAAAAAAGCAAGCGGGTTTCATGATTGTATACACTAAAGGAGCTGGGAACAAATTGCGTTTCCCAGCTCCTTTCCTGTGATGAACGAAAATCGAAATATAGAAATGTAAAGTCAATTAAGGTGAGTGAGGATCAAAATTATTGATGCTATTGATGCAATATTTATGTTAAACTTGCCGTCCTTATGGTTTGTGATTTTTGATTGCCATCATTTCCCGACTGCTTTAAAGTCATTAATGAACCATAAATCTCTGAATGGATTGAGGCTTAATAAATTCAATGTCCCAACCCCTAGTCAGCCTTGCGGAGGCAGTACAACGAAATCTTTGTTGCACATGAGATTTCTGTACTGCTCACGAATTGAATTGAGCCCCCTCTTTGAACACGAGTCCATGACGGCAATTGTAAAAATTTAAAAAAGTTATCAATGAGAGCAATTTGATGAAAATATATCAACGTAAGACAATCAAAAATTTTATCCCATCCCTATAATTGCTATGCTTGATAATATGACAAGAAACGTTCTAATCGATTGCATGCTTCTTCAATCGTCGGCATGTCACAAGCAAAGGATAATCGCACGTAGCCTTCCGCAAAATCAGAAAATGACTTACCTGGTACGATAGCCAATTGTTCATGCTCTAATAATTGATTACAAAAGCGGAATGAATCTTGATCATACGCCGACACATCAGGAAAAATATAAAACGTCCCTTGTGGCAACATGACAGGTAATCCCATATCAGTTAAACGTTTGTAAATATAATCACGGCGCTCACGGTATGCTGCATTCATCTTTTCAATATCTGCGGCACCTTCTTTTAATGCCCGAATTGCACCATATTGACTTGGTGTTGCAACACAAATCGAATTATATAAATGCACCGTTGTCACTTCTTCTATCAATTCGGGTGTCGAGAGCACATAGCCGACACGCGCACCTGTCATCGCATGTGATTTTGATAGGCCATTCACGACAAACAGTTGCTTACGAATTTCTGGAAACTCCATAAAAGAACGATGGCGTCCCTCAAATACATTTTCACTATAAATTTCATCCGTAATGATGAAAATGCCTGTCTCTTTCAACACTTCTACAATTTCTGCAATATTTTCATATGACAGTGTCGTCCCTGTTGGATTCGTCGGATAATTGAACATAATGGCTTTCGTTTGAGGTGTAATCGCCGCTTTAATCGATTCAGCTGTCGGAACAAAACCGGTTTGCGACGTATCAATCCATTTCACTTCGGCACCTTGTAATTTTACGATTGGCTCATATCCCAAATAAGTAGGCCCAGGTAAAATCACTTCTTCACCAGGATTTAAGATCGTTCTTAAAATGTCATCGATACCTTCTGAAGCCCCATTGGTCACGACAATTTCTGTTTCAGGATCATAGGTTACACCGAAACGCTCGGCTGTATATTCTGAAATCGCTGTACGTAATTCCAACAATCCTTTGTTATGTGTATATTTCAATTGCCCCTCTTGAATCGCTTGTATCATGGCGTCTTGTACATAAGATGCGACAGGGAAGTCAGACTGCCCGAGCGTTAAATCTAAACAATTGGGGTATTGGTCGACCTTATTCGCAAACTGACGTGTCCCAGGTACTTCTATGTCTTTAATATGCTTGTTTAATAAATCCATTTGATAGATGCCCCCTTTGTAATGATAAGTCTTGTATTATGCATGATGTGATGTTGGTGTCGTATGCGCTTCTTCTTTTTTACGATTAAATTGAGACATGATGATTAATATTATAGCATTAACAATGATTGCGTAAAATATAGTTGCCGTAGATTGTGGTCCTGCAATCGCAATACCGATAAAGATGACAATCACACTTGCAATAATCGCGTAAAAAGCGGCCTGTGGGGTAATCCGTTTCATGAATAATCCTAAAACGACTGGCATAAAAATACCACCTGTTAAAATCGCATAAGCAATATCTATCGCAACAAGGACCTCTTTCACCCAAATCGAAATAACAATCGCCACGACTGCAAGTACAAGTGTTGTCAGGCGTGTCAGTCCTAAAAATTGATGATCTTCCATATTTTTAAAAACATATGGCTTCAATAAGTCGTTAGAAATGATCGTAGCTGAAGCGAGTAATGTCCCTGAAGCTGTGGACATAATTGCTGCAATGAGCGCCGCAAAAACAATTCCTAACAAACCATTCGGTAATGTTTCAAAAGCCATATGTGTAAAAACATTTTGTGTATTTTGGATATTAGGAAACAATACGTATGCACACATACCGACAATAACCATAATAATAGAATAAAGCGCACTATAAAGCCCTACAAGGACACCTGACGTTTTTGAAATGCGCTTCGTCTTGCCTGTAAAGAAACGTTGCCAAATATCTTGTCCGACCATAACACCTAATGTATACGTCACGAAGTAATTCACAATTTCCCCAAAACCGATATTGAAAAAGCTCAAATGTGAAGCCGGCATTTGTTCAAATAATGTCGTCAATCCACCTACACTATGTAAACTCATAGGTAACATAATACAAAACATCCCAATGGTCATTACTAAAAATTGAATCACATCAGTAATTGAGAGCGTCCACATGCCTCCTAAAATTGTATACACAAAGACGATGCCACCCCCGACGAGAATAGCCGTCATCATATTCCAATGAAAAATTTGTGATACGACCGCGCCCATCGCGATCACTTGTGTCACACAAATCATGAGTGTATACATCGCTGTTACTATCGCGCCAATCACTCTGACACGATGACCAAACAAGCGATATAACAATTCGCTGATCGTAATGACCTGTAAATCCATAATCCGATCGAGCAAAAACAAACCGAATACCGTAATACCGACACCAAGCGCGAATACAAACCAAAAACCAGACAGCCCAATTTCATAACCTAACTGTGATGTCCCAATTGTAGATGAGCCGCCTAAGAATACAGCTGTTAAACATCCAAACAACATAAATAGCCCTAAATTGCGGTCTGCTACCATATATTTCTCAGATGATTTCGCCTTTAACACACCAACAATACCTATCGAAATCAGTGCTGCGAAGTAAATGATAAATACTAAAAAGTCTATTGTTTTCATTTTAATCAACTCGCTTTGTGTTTTGTTGTTTATACTTCTTCTGCACGTCGTTTCATCATTGCAATGAGCGTAATCATTTCATATATTACAGATGAAGCGACCACCGCAGTGATTTCACCCGAATCGTATGTAGGTAATACTTCTACCAAATCAAACCCTTTAATATTCAGACCGTCTAAACGTCGGACATATTCTAACGCTTCAAAACTTGTGGGACCTCCAACTTCTGGCGTCCCCGTGCCCGGTGCATAAGCTGGATCTATAAAATCAATATCAAACGATACAAATACTGGCCTATCTCCTACAGTTTCACGAATTCGCTCAACGACTGCTTCCATACCAAGCTGACGTACTTGTCGCATTGGAATCACGTTGTAGCCTAAATCACGTGCATCTTGAATATCTTCTGGTCCGTATAGTGGGCCACGCATCCCAATTTGAATCGAATGTTTAGCATCCACCAATCCTTCTTCTACTGCACGACGAAAAGGTGTACCGTGCATGTACTTTTCCCCATAATAGGCATCCCATGTGTCACTATGCGAATCAAAATGTACAAGCGAAATCGGTCCATACGCTTCATAAAAAGCACGTAAATGTCCCAATGAAATAGAATGATCGCCACCTATCATAATCGGAACAATTCCTCGTGCAAGTACTGGCTTAAGCTTGTCTGTCATTTGATCATAAGTTTTGAGTACATTACCTGGTATCACATCGACATCACCATAATCAATCCCCGAACAGTAATCAAAAATATTGATGTCTTGATCTGGGTTATAGGGTCTGAGCAATACCGAAAAGTCTCGAATATGTTGCGGTCCATAACGTTGCCCCGTCCGATTAGATGCTGCTGTATCGAAAGGCACCCCCATGATTAAAAAATCTACCCCTTCTAACACATCCACGTAAGGCAAGCGCATAAATGTACGCGGCCCTACAAACCGTGGTGACATCGATGAATCTTTTGGTTGAAACATAAAAATCTACCCCTTTGTCAAATTTCTATATTTTCTAAAAATTATAAACTTCATGGATTCAAAGTAAAGAACCAGTTACTTTCAACTCAAGGTACCAGTATATAATAAGCTAGACAAAAAATAACCATCTCACTCCGTCAAAGTTAGAGATGGTTATTTTTTTGAACAATGATAGCAATAAACACGACTAAACTGATTAAAGCTACGATAAGGTTACCGAAAGCACACATCAGCATGAGTACGTCTATCACACTCATTATTCAAGGCCTCTCCTTTCTAAAGATTTTGATAATACGTTCATACGCATCACCTCTCTTTATACAAAGATAGCCACCATCCATCTCGCTTTCTCACAATATCATTTTATAGTTCGTTTTAAATTTCGTCCTCAATTATATTTATTTATACTTTTATTGCATTTATTATAAAATGTGTGTTCAAACTAGAAAACATGATAAAATGCGCCTTTCTTATACTTAAATCTGCATTTCTTAGAGTAAAATAAAAAAAAGACCCGAATCATCGAGGGTATAGCAATACTATCCCAAGACGACCCGAGCCTCACATGTTGTCAATTAGCCAATATAAGCTTTCAACATCCAAATGTTATGTTCTAATTCTGTCGCGATTTCGATAAACATATCTGCTGAACGATCATCGCCCGCTTCTTCTGCGTTACCTTGCGCTTGTTTTAATTCTTTAACCACTGTTTCGAAGTCTGCAGCTAATTGTGCGACCATTTGTTCAGCTGTAATATTTTTCTCAGCTTCTTCAATGCTAGAAACTTCTAAAACTTCTTTCATTGTACCAACTGGCTTACCTTCTAAAGCAAGCGCACGTTCAGCAATTTCATCTACATATACTGCCACTTTGTTATAAAGTTCTTCAAATTTTTCATGTAATGCGAAGAAGTTGTGGCCTTTCACGTACCAATGATAGTTATGGATTTTAGTCCATAATACTGTAAAGTTTGATAATTGTAAGTTTAAATCTTCAACGACTTGTTCTCTGCCTTGAGCCATTTATAATCTCACCTTTCTTGCTTCTATTATTTTCATTTTTTATTTAATCATACATTCATATTTTAACCGATATATGATGTACTAAACACAAATAGTTAAATGTTCACGTGTTCTCCACATTTAGATTTTAGAGTGTAGGTACTCTGACATCGCTTTAACTTTGTCAGCGTCACTCTCTTCTAATGTAAACACGCCATAGTCAAATGTAATTTCTAACGCATTGTCTGTTGTTTTAATTTCTTTAATTTCGTTAAATTGGATGTTACGGTAATAAAATTGACCGTCCATATCCACGTTTAAAATCAGACGTTCATTTGTCGCAACATAAGCTGCATCAAAACGTTTTGTCACGTCTTTCATTTGATAAGGCATAACACCTAATACAGACGTTTCAATGTGTTCTGTTGGAAATAAATCGTCTGGATTGATTCTATCTAATATCATTTCAAAACCCCTCGATTCCAAATTTAAGGTCATGTATACGATCAATATGGTATTTGACACTATGATATTGACCCTATACGGCGCATCAAAGGCGATTGTCTTCAAGATGCAATAAGCGCGCTATCAAATCAATCGCCTTTAATGATACCGTGTGTTAAACGGGAAGCTGTAAGGGTAATAACAGCTTTTATTATTTAATTATAAATTTATTTGAAGTCATTAGATTTCAGCAATAATGCTTTCTAATTGATCTTCCATACCTAATGCTTTCGCAACACCTGTACCGTAGTTCACGTCTGCTTGGTAACAGTTTTTGATATGACGGCGTTTCACTTCATCAGTTGTACCTTGCATTTCATTTGCTGTAGTTACAAACATACGCTCTTGTTGTTCAGGTGATTGTAGACGGAACAATTTACCTGGTTGTTCGAAGTAGTTGTCATCGTCTTCTCTGAAATCATACTCATACGCGCCACCTTCTAATTCTAATGGTGGACGTTTATATTCTGGTTGACTTTGGTGTGCACCGTAACTATTTGGATAGTAGTGTGTTTGACCACCTTGGTTACCATCTAAGAAACGCATTGCACCGTCACGGCTGAATGGGCAAATATTTTCAACGCCAACACCTTTTGGTTGGTTAACTGGAATTTGCCAGTGGTTAACACCTAAACGGTAGCGTTGTGCATCACCGTAAGCGAACAAACGACCTTGTAACATTTTGTCTGGTGAGAAATCTAAACCAGGAATAATGTTTGTAGGCGCGAATGCTGCTTGCTCAACATCCATGAAGTAGTTTTCAGGGTTACGGTTTAATTCGAATTCCCCTACTTCAATTAAAGGATAGTCCCCTTTGTACCATACTTTAGTTAAGTCAAATGGGTTATCTTTATGGTTTTTCGCTTGTTCTTCAGTCATCACTTGAATGTACATTTTCCATTTCGGGAAGTCGCCTTCTTCAATGGCATTGTACAAGTCGCGTTGTGAAGATTCACGGTCATTTGCGATAATTGCTGCCGCTTCATCAGGTTGTAAGTTTTCGATACCTTGTTGTGTTCTGAAGTGGAATTTCACCCAAACACGTTCATTGTTAGCATTAATCATGCCATAAGTATGTGAACCGAAGCCGTGCATATGTCTATAACCTTTTGGAATACCACGGTCTGTCATTAAGATAGTGACTTGGTGTAACGCTTCTGGTAATGACGTCCAGAAATCCCAGTTGTTTTGTGCACTTCTCATATTTGTGCGTGGATCACGTTTAACGGCGTGGTTTAAACTTGCGAATAATTTTGGATCACGGAAGAAGAATACCGGTGTGTTGTTACCTACAAGATCCCAGTTCCCATCTTCAGTGTAGAATTTTAACGCGAAACCACGGATGTCACGTTCTGCATCTGCTGCACCACGTTCACCAGCTACTGTAGAGAAACGTGCGAACATTTCAGTTTTTTTACCTACTTCTGAAAAGATTTTCGCGTTTGTATATTTTGTAATGTCATTCGTTACTGTGAAAGTACCAAACGCACCTGAACCTTTTGCGTGCATACGACGTTCAGGAATAACTTCGCGATCAAAGTGTGCCATTTGTTCTAAAAAGTACCAGTCTTGCATCAATAATGGACCACGTGGACCCGCAGTTATCGAATTTTCGCGGTCACTGACAGGATGGCCAAATAAGCCCGTTAATTTTGATTCATCTCTGTTCATATTTTCACACCTCTAGATTAGAATTATTTTAATTTAGTATACCATTACTTTATATTAATTACAAAGTGATTATCGTAAAAAACGAAAAATTTTTATGACTCATCAACTTAATACACCTCTTAAACCTTGTTATATCAACATCGAAAGAAATATAGAAAATTGATGTCCAAGTGATTGGTTTAAAAATGTGCTTTTTATACACCTTATTCCATTTTCAACTAAATACGTCTATCATCAGTTAAAAAGTCAAATAGAGTCATTCACTTCGAGTTGTCCTAAAGCAATTTGGATATGTGCAAGGTGATGCCGTTCATGCCATGATAACTTTGCAACTGTTTCCCCTACCGTCGTTGCACCACTGTCTTCTAACACAAAGTCTCTTGTCAATTCTGCTTCCGTTAAATGTTGACCTATTGCAATGACGCGTTGATTAATTGCATCAAGCATTTGAATTGATACTTCTATCGGTAAAGCTGAATCTGCCAATTTCACCCATTCATCTTGAACAAAATTTGGCACTTTAGGATGCGTATCAGTTAAAGCCAATTTGAGACGTTGAAACATATTCATCTGTGAATCCGCAATATGGTGGACAAGTTGTTGTACTGTAAAACTACCCTCACGGTAAGTCGCCTGCAAATCTTCTTGGTTCAAATTCGCTACAGTTTTCCTCAAATCTTGTACATATTGCGCAATTTCTTCTAGCCAAGAGTCAATGTGCGCACGCGTCACGGTTTCTGGTACTTCTAATCCTCCAATAGGATATCTTACATCCATAATGACCCCTCCATTCATAGTATAAGACACCTTAATCATATCATTTCACACTACACATGTAATTCAATACGATTAATATAAAAGTATATTTCTCTATTCTTTTTTCGAAATCCTATTGATACATTTACCCATTATGATTGTATACTATGTTTTCATTTTACTTTTTATATGACTCAATTGTGACAAAAGTTAACAACATACTTTGACCTTGACTATCTTTGACCATTGATGTATACTTTAACCATAAAGCAAATCACTTTAATGTAATAAGGTCAAAGTGATTGTAAAAATCATTGTTGCGTTAGCCGTATTCAAACACTAACGTGAGTGAAGGAGAGATGCATTATGGCTTTTGATATGAGACCTTTTAATCATTCATTTTTCAATATGGAACCTAGTGATTTCTTCAAAGATTTCGGACGTCATATGTTAGACGAAGCATTTACAACATCTCATATTAGAACAGATATCAAAGAACTGGACGATGCTTACGTGGTAGAAGCTGAATTGCCAGGTATGAATAAAGAAAACATTCAATTAAAATTTGAAAATAACGTATTGACTATTGCTGCACAAAACACTGTAGAAGATCGTAAAGAAGATGAAGCAGGACGTGTCATTCGACAAGAGCGTCACTTCAGTAACATGCAACGTCAATTTAATTTTAATAACGTAGATGAAAGCAATATTAAAGCTTCTTATCAAAACGGCATGTTAAACGTGACACTAGGTAAACGTACACCAGGTCGTTCTACAAATTCTGACATCCCTATCGATTAAAACATCGCATTCTGCTATATGAATTTTATAACCTTTCCATTTTTAAGGATGGGACATAAAAATTTTTGATGCTATGGATGCAATATTTTTGCTAAACTTGCCCTCCTTTATAGTTTGTGGTTTTTGATTGCCCTCATGGCTTCCCTTCCGAGGGGCTGGCCCTTCAACTAAATTCGGCTTGATTTAAACATACATGAGATGGAAGCCGAATTGGATTTTCCGGCCCAGCTGATCCCTCAGGAGTCTCAGCCTTCTGGGCAATCTTAGACCCAATAAAGCGAAACTGAGGGCAAGCTTCTAAATTGAAGACAATCCATAGCATCCAATTTTTACGTCCAATTCATCCTCGTTTTTGGCTGTTTTATCATCAATAATCGATATAAGTTCATAAAATGTAGAGACTGGGGAAACAAATGTCGCACTCCTTACATATCATCACTTTTTTCACTTACGATTTAACATACAGCCCCTTCATCAACCCCAATAAAAAGTTACATTAAAGACATTCTATTGATTTTTATTATGATGATGTTAACGTTTTTATTTTATGTCTCACTCTAGATTGCCAACCGGGGACGAGACTCCTGAAGGAAAATATCACAAATAAAATCCTGTCATTTAACTTTGATAGTGGCCGCCGTTCAACGCAGTAGCTGTCTGACTCCTCAATGCTTGTGCTTTTGAGAAGTCTAGTCAGCCTTGCGGGGGCAGTACGACGAAATCTTTGTTGCACATGAGATTTCTGTACTGCTCCCGAAAATCCACCAACGCTTCAACAAATGTCTTATGATAAAAGCGTTGGTTAGTTGAAGCGAGCGCCTAGGAACGCGAGTCCCCGGTAGCAATCCAGTAAACAATAGAATTAAAAAGCTAGTGCCATATATCTATTTATAAAATAATTCAACTGATATGCTCAAACATTAAACAAATATTAACTATTATTAAATACACTTAATAATGCAATATTCATCAAATTTTCATGTTATATTAGTCTCATCAAAACAAAGGAGTTGTATAGTATGAAAAAAACATTAGTTGCAGGTTTAGCAGTAGCAGCATTATCGACAGGTGTTTTCGCAACAAGTCACGAGGCGAATGCACAAGTAACATCACAAAACGGTATCATTTTACACGATGATTCAAGGTTCCTTGAACATGAATTAGATTATGTAAAAGTACTTATCAATCCAAATACAGACCAACAAACAAAAGCACAACTTCAAGATTATTTCGCTAAACAAGGTTTAAACTCAGTGAGCGAAATCGTTCAAAAAGCAAAACAAGACGGTCTTAACGTATCAGAATTCAATCAATAATTTGACACTTAACATTTAAACGCTCTCTAACGCTTAATAATATAATGCCATCACCTTAATCGCTACTTAAAGGTGATGGCTTTTTCATTTCTGACCGTTCACTTTATTTTCTAATGTGGATTGTCAACCTCACTTCATAAAATAAGGTCATTACTTTTGTCGTTGTTACTCTCTAACTTTTTAAGATTTAGTCCATCTTTTCTTGAGAATGATGTCTTTTTGTTTCGCTACAATAATAATATTGAAAAACAAGCATATTAAGGAGGCAGTCATATGTATAGAGATATTAAAAATACGCACTCTGAATGGCGTCATTTTATTTATAATGAAGTGGAATATTTATTAAATAGAGAGATGAAAGATTTACCTGTCGTACGCAAACCGACAGAGAGTATGATTGCAAAATATCAACATATGATAATCCCAAAAGAAGGAAAAGGGATTGAGGAAGTGATGGATTTACTACATAACGAGGTGCTAAATTACAACTATCGCTCGAACCATCCACGTGCATTTTCATTTATTCCCGGCCCAGCATCTCAATTATCTTGGCTCACTGATCTTTTAACGAGTGCGCACAATATTCACGCATCCAATTTTGCAAACGCGCCACTTCCTATTACAATTGAACATCGCTTAATTCATTATTTAAGTGAAAAAATAGGATTCGATCCCACATTATCTGGCGGCGTCTTCGTATCAGGTGGTTCGATGGCAACATTGACTGCGATTACTGCTGGTAGAGATGCGATGATTCCGCTCTCTCGAATGGCTGAGGCGACGGTCTATTTAACAGCTCAAGCACACTTTTCTGTCGCAAAAGCATTCCACATTGCTGGTTTTGCACAAACACAACTTCGCTATATTCCAACTGACGACTTATACACCATGGACGTGAATGCTTTAGAACATCAAATTGAATTAGACATCGCGAATGGCTACCGTCCTATTATGATTGTCGCAACGACGGGAACGACCAACACAGGTGCCATTGATGATTTAAGCAATATTACACGTATTGCACGTCAACATCGGATGTGGGTCCATGCGGATGGCGCTTTTGGCTTATCACACATTTTCACTGAAGAAGGTAAACAATTGTTAAAAGATATCGACAAGGTGGACAGTGTCACATGGGATGCGCACAAGTTGTTATTCCAAACATATAGCTGTGCCATGGTTATCGTCAAAAATAAAAACCATCTGCTGTCTACTTATGGAGTCGAAGCTGAGTATTTGGATGATATTACTTCAACAAATGAAAATATTGATCCAGAGAAATTAGGTATGGAATTAACACGCCCACCTCGAGGATTGAAATTATGGGTGACATTACAAGTACTTGGTGAAGATGAAATTAAACGGCGTATCGAATACGGACAAAAAATGGCGTGTTATGTCGAACAACAAGTCCAACAGATGGCTAATTGGAAAATTGTCACAGTCCCACAACTTTCTATTATCAACATCCGCTACGAGCATCCAGATAAGACCCCGGAAGAAAATGATAAAGTGATGCAATATGCTGCTTCACGTATCGCACAATCAGGCTATGCAGCAGCGTATACTACAGAGTTAAATCATCGCCGTGTCATTCGCTTTTGTACCATTCACCCAGAAACGACGACTGCAGATATCGATGGAACATTACAACGTCTGAATACCTATGTCCAAGAAGCGTAAACATGATAAGCAAAATTTAAAGAGAACATTATTAATTTTTCAGCCCTTCTTACGATAAATGAAAACGATTCAATCGAATGCTAAAATCAATTTAAATTGTATATGGCTAAAAATTTTTGATACTTTTCGCTTTCTTCATTTCATCAGTTTGTTCTCATTGGTTCATGGTCTTTTCAATTGCTAAAATGGGCGAGACTTCTGAGCAAATCATCCCATAAGAACGCACGCCCATGATGGCAATTATAAAAATTTAAAGGGCCGTCAATGAACGCAATTTGATGAAAATATATCTATTAAGACAGTTGAAGTTTTGATCTTTCCGCCTTTTCTATCTTCAATCTGTCTTCACTTTATGTAATATGATAGAGGTGTTGAATTCTGCAATACGCTCCATTTTCAAGATTATCTCATTCAAACTCGCAATATCTTTCGTATGCCCCTGTATAATATATTTTTCAGTCCCTGTGACCGCATAATATTCTTGAAAATCTGGAACTTGTTGAAGTCGCTTTTCAAATTCTGAAATTGCAACTTTGATTTCTGTAACCTTCATAAAAAAGCCAATCATGTAACCTAACTTTTCATAATTCACATCTACATTAAACCCATGAATAACGCCCGATTCTATCATTTTTGAAATCCGGTTTTTAACACTGGGCTCAGATAACATGACTAAAGAAGATATGGTCTTCACTTTCATACGTGCGTTTGTTTTCAGCAATTTTAATATTTGTACATCGATTTCGTCCATGCAATCGCCTTCTTTCTCCATCAATATTAGCTACCACCTCGAAAAATTCCATTCAAAGTCAGTATCATCATTCCTTCTCGTATCGTTTTTATTATATAGGTAGAAACACGTCATCTTCAATTTTAAAACGATACAAATGGCCGCTCTCTCCCCTATCTTATACTGATATATTTTTGTGAGTTTATTTCTTGAAACGGACACCCATCCCACTTATAATAGCATTATCATCTTAAAAGAAGGGAGTTGGGAGTTGTGTCAAAGCGTAGTGATGCTCTTAGAAACGAACAACACATTCTTACTACAGCACAAAGATTGTTTAATGACGCCACAGTTGATAAAGTAAGCATGAAAAAAATAGCGGAAACAGCTCAAATTGGAACTGGAACGCTTTATCGCCATTTCTCCAATAAGTCTGATATTTGTTCGACATTGTTAGCTCATGAAGTGACACAAATGTTTGAACGTATTGATCGTCATAAGCAAAAGGTAGGCGACCCGCACGAACAACTCCGCTTCATCTTTTTATCACTGATCAAACTGATGGAAGAAAATGTTAACTTGTTAAAAGAAATTGAACGTACTGACAAACAAAAGCGTGTCATGATGCAAACACCCTTTTATGTTAAGTTAAAAGAAGAAGTGATGGCGTGTGTCACAACATTAGACGTTGTGAGAGATCCTGATTTTCTGAGCGATATGTTGATCAATTCATTTTCAGCTGATGTTTTTGAGTATCAACATTATGTCAAAGGGATTCCATCAGAACAGTTTGTCGATCGTATTTTAAAAATTTTCATCCGTGGCGTTCAGTCATAAATCAATTAAGTTAATCAATGGAAGGAAGATGTGACATGAATTTTGAAAATACAGCACTTGTATTAGTCGATTTACAAAAGGGCATTGCCAATATGGGAGAGACGGCACCTCATAGTGTTTCAACCGTATTAGATAATGCGAGCCAAATGGTGAAGTTATTCAAAGAAAATAATGGTTTTATCGCTTTTGTACGCGTTAATTTTCATGACGGAAAGGATGCATTAAAACCTAATGCAATGCGTCCATTACCAGGTGGCGCGCCTGCACCGGACTTTGCAGAACTTGCAGATGAACTTGGCGCAGAACCTCATGATTACATTGTGAATAAACGCGGCTTTAGCGGCTTTTTCGGGACAGATCTCGACTTGCAACTCCGTCGTCGTGGCATTAAAAATATCGTTATTGGTGGGATTTCAACGCATGTCGGTGTAGATACAACTGCGCGTGATGCGTATCAACATGCTTACGACCAATATTTCGTCTCTGATATGATGTCAGCACCTGAAGCATCATTACACAACTTTTCAATTGAGAATACTTTCCCACTCATGGACAAGTCTTAACAACTGCAGAAATGAAAGCACAACTTCAATCTGAAAAATAAGAGCGCACATGATTTAGGGGGTTGCACGGAAGTCAATGGGGTGATTTCCGTGCTCTTTTTTACCATTTTTTATTGAGTCTAGTATAAAAAGAAAGGGATTAAGTTATGGAAAATAAACGTACGTCTCCATTATTTGTTATTATCATGGCGGGACTTGCTGCATTTGGACCGCTTTCTATAGATATGTATTTACCCGCTTTACCTGAAGTTAAAAATACTTTTGGGACAACTACAGCTATCACACAACTCACATTAACACTCTTCATGGTCGGTCTTGCAGTAGGAAATATCGTAGCTGGGACAGTATCAGATTCGACAGGTCGTAAAAAGCCGTTAATCATCAGTCTCATTTCTTATGTCATTGCTTCTATTGTGATTGCACTCGCACCAAATGTCATTGTAATGATTGTCTTTCGCTTTATTCAAGGGGTTTCTGGTGGAGCAGGGATTGTATTATCAAGAGCAATTGCAACAGACTTATATAAAGGAAGAGCATTAACACAATTTTTAGCGTTGTTGATGCTCGTTAATGGGGCTGCACCGGTATTAGCACCGATGTTTGGTGGATTCATTTTAAGTTTAGCGAACTACCGCGTACTTTTCTGGATTTTAACAATCTTATCTCTATTAATGTTAGTCGGTGCACTCTTTAAAATTGATGAAACATTACCACAAGCTTCACGCCGTCCAGCACATGTCAAAGCGATTGCTGAAGATTTTAAAATATTACTCACACGCCGTTCATTTATACTTCCAATTTTAATTCAAGGGTTCACTTATGCAATGTTCTTCAGCTATATGGCAGCGTCTCCATTCATTATGCAAAATTTATACGGATTAACAGCACAGCAATATAGCTACATTTTTGCGCTAACAGGTTTAGGACTCATTGTCACTGCTCAATTAACAGGACGCATCGTCAAATATGTCAATCAACATGCCCTTTTCCGTACATTTTCATTTATACAATTGGCCGGTGCGATTTTAGCTATTTTCTCGTTAATGAATCATTGGTCTTTATGGATTTTATTACCTGCCTTTTTACTTATCATGGCCCCAGTCGCAGGTATCGCTACATTAGCTTTTGCGATTGCTGTTGAAGGTCAGAAAAAAGGGATTGGTAGTGCTTCAAGCTTAGTCGGCTTATTACAATATTTCATCGGTGGGATTTCAACACCCCTCGTTGGCTTACAAGGTGAATACAGTTATGTCCCTTACATTTTCGTCGTGATTGTCACAATGACTGTGATTATGCTCCTTCAGTTTTATCATTACTGGGCAAATACACGACACGAATCACAAGCAAATGTAGAGTAGAGACATTTTCACAAAAAAGTGTGTATCTATAAGGCGTATAGTCAGCCTCGTAGATACACACTTTTTAATTAGATAATTAATTCTTTTCACTCACGACTGTCATTTGTTGTTTAAGATGATCCCCACGTTCAACTTCATCTACTATTGCTAACGCCATATCTGGATAGCTCACATAGCTTTCTCCATCAGAATTGAACAACATCACATCTCCACCAATACGATAGTTCCCTGTACGTGGGCCATCTGCATCAAAAAATGCGGAAGGGCTCACAAATGTCCAATTTAAATCGGTTGTTGCTTGTAAATCCTCTAAATTTTTTGCTTGCCCTACAGCAATTTCATATGCAAAATCAGGAACACGACCTACATCAAAACTGTTTTTCGTTCTTTCCTCATCCATATAAAGACTGCCTGCACCACCAAGGACGATTAAACGCGTGTCGACACCAGATAACGCACGAATGAGTACACGCCCAGCATCGATATGTGGTTGCGTCTGACCAATTGGTGTCCCAAATGCATTGACAACAACATCAAATACGCTTAAATCTTCAGTCGTTAAATCAAAAATATCTTTCTCTATCACTTTAAGGCTTTTATCTGACA
This sequence comes from Staphylococcus cornubiensis, assembly GCF_900183575.1. Taxonomy (GTDB): domain Bacteria; phylum Bacillota; class Bacilli; order Staphylococcales; family Staphylococcaceae; genus Staphylococcus; species Staphylococcus cornubiensis. The sequence goes on along the minus strand of NZ_FXUZ01000004.1, from coordinate 200,326 downwards.
CTTTAGATGCATCACGCACTATAGCCGTCACGTCCAATCCTCTGTTCACCGCTTCTTCTGTAATTAAACGCCCGGCTTTACCTGTCGCACCAATAATACCAACTTTCATGTTAGCGACCTCCCTCTTCTTTATCTTGTCTACTTTATATTATAGGTCAGCTTCAAGATAAATGAAAAACTTGCGCTCGCATTAGATCCCCAACATGCCTAATATTTGAGATACCGAGTTAATGATAATATGGAGTACCATTGCAACTAAAATATTGCGTTTTGACGCCATATAGACATATGTCATCGCAACACCTCCTGCAATAAATGGTAGAAATGTCCATATCGACGTGAAATGAAGAAAATGCGAGACACCGAAAACAAGAATAGAAACGACTGCCATGAATCGAAAGCCGAATTTCTTGCCGAGTTCACCAATAATCAGGTGACGAAATAGCAATTCTTCAACAATCGGCGTTAAAATACCAATCGTAATCAAACTTAACGGCAATGTGATGATACGTTCATCCAATATCGCCATCAATGGGACAAAACGCTGATAAATAAGAATAAAGCCTGTCAGTATGAAATAAACAACGATGATTCGCCACCAGTGTTGACGCACGCCTTTTAATCTTGCTTGAGCAGCAGTAACAATATGATGACGATGCAATGCAATAAAAATGATGATGACAATCACTTGCGCTAAAAACATCATCACATTGAAAAGAATCGTACGCCCAGGTTGTTGTAATGAATAGTTAAAGTAACTTTCCAATAATTTAGGAAAAACGTCTTCCGCTAGCAATGGAAAAAGATACTGTAATAAAATAAATACAGGGACGATTATAAAATCACGATAATGCACCGGCCTCCCTGACGATGATAAAGTTGTCATGTTTGTACTCCTTTTTATGTTTCTCTTTAGTCACGTGAACTTATCATAACAATAGCCATATCGCCTTTCAATAGCATTTCATTGATTTTGATTTAAGTATCAATATGACACTATCATGATAAAAAGCCTGTTATTACAAGCTTTTTCGAGTGTAATTGTACAAATTTGAAATGTGTTTCAAAAAAAATCACGAATTCGAGATTTTATTGTTGATATATTTTTTATACCTGTTATAATAAGACTATCGATTCTTGAAAAAAGGAAGGAAATATTAATTATGGCTAAATTACTTTATATTACAGCACACCCTCTAGATGAATTACTTTCAGCTTCAATGGCTGCAGGTAAAACTTTTAAAGAAACTTACGAAAAAGCTCACCCAGAAGATGAAGTGGTACACATCGACTTATTCAAAGAAGATATTCCACAAATCGACGCAGACGTATTCTCTGGTTGGGGTAAATTACAAAACGGCGAAACTTTAACAGAAGCTGAAGAGAAAAAAGTTAACCGTTTAGGCGAAATCGTTGAAGAATTCATTAATGCAGATAAATATGTATTCGTTTCACCAATGTGGAACTTATCATTCCCACCTGTACTTAAAGCATATATCGATGCTGTTGCAGTAGCAGGTAAAACATTCAAATATACTTCAGAAGGTCCTGTTGGTTTATTAACTGACAAAAAAGCTTTACACATCCAAGCTCGTGGTGGATTCTACTCTGAAGGTCCTGGCGCTGACTTAGAACACGGTGATCGTTACATCAAAACGATGATGGCATTCTTCGGAGTACCTTCATACGAAACAATCATTGTTGAAGGTCACCATGCTGCACCAGAACGTAGCGAAGAAATCAAAGCACATTCACTTCGTCAAGCTGAAGAACTTGGACGTAGCTTCTAATATTAGATTTAATGGTAAAGATCCTTTCCGTGAATTTCATGGAAAGGGTCTTTTTTTGTTGTATTTTGATTTTGAACTGTCCAATAAATAAGGTTTAAATTACCTCTATCTATTGCGACCTCATTTTCGCAAAATCCTTATCCCGTCTATATGTAAACGCTTCAAAATTTTCGAGATTTTCAACACTTCCATAATTGCGCTAAAGCCCGCCACGACGCTATTTTTGTCTAATTTGTGAATATTATCACATTTGTATTGTGTCATTTGCCATGATTTTATATAATATCTTTGTAGATATATAAAATATACTAATAAACGATTCAGTTTATTGCGCAGTTTAATTAGGAGGCGTATGTTTTTATGGTTAGATGGTTCCAAAAAAGTACCATTGCAAGTGTTATTTTATTGGTGTTACGTGTTTATCTTGGATATGGTTGGCTAATGTCAGGTATAGCTAAAGTCACTAGCCCAAAAGGATTTAATGCAGGAGGATTTTTACAACATGCCGTTCAACAACCTGTTATGGGAACGGATGGTAGTGTGCAATATCCTTTATTCACATCATTTTTAGAGCACGTTGTTATTCCAATGACACCTATAATCAATGTCATTATCCCTGCTTTCGAAATCATTGCAGGTCTATTATTGATTCTAGGCTTATTCACACCAGTCGGCGCATTGATTGGCTTAGTGCTTAACTTCTTATTCTTATTCGCTGGCACAGTTTCAGTGAACCCACTTTACATTTTAATCGGGTTCTTCATCTTTGTTGGTGGATACAACAGTGGTTTCTTCGGTGTAGACCGTTTCTTAAAATCACTATTAAGCAAAAAGTTTTTCAGCATCTTTAACTATCATCCAGAATCTAAAGATAAAAGCGTTTAAACTTTTATTTTGACTATAAATCAATCAGGAGTCATTTGTGGCAGTTTAACTGCATGATGTCACAAGTGTATCCTGATTTTTTGATTTCTTAACTTGTTGCATTGTCACACATCACTCTCAAATTTCAAAAATGATTCAAATCCTTATGAAACCCTCTATTTATTACTCAATTCGTGCCTATTATATTGTAAGTTTCCGTCAAATACGTTAACTTTAATACAATAGATTTATCTTATTTAAAAGGAGTACCATTTTTGAAACATCACTCACTAAAAATTCAACGTTTTTTCTACACCTCGCACTGTTTCTTCTATTTAATATATCCATCAAAATTTAGTAATAGTATGTTACTTATATCGGATTAAACGACGATCAACGCTGTATTTATGTCACTCTATTTTATAAACAAGTCTCAATCTTTACGAACTACGTCAATTATGATGACATAATTTGTCCTCTAAGATATTTGCGTAAAGAATTTGTTACCTATTCTTTAAAAAGTGACATTGAATTGAAACTAAGTTGTACACATAAATGTCCCATGCATTATTTATAATACATTAAAAGAGAGAAGGTGAGGCATTGAAACGAGCTCATAGGTTATTAAGTATTTATACACGGTTAATTCATCATCAAAAAATTGATAAAACACTTTTAGCAGATGAATTTAACGTGAATGAAAGGACAATCAAAAGAGATATTCAAGCCATTAGAAATTATCTTTATGATAATGAAGAATGGTTGATGAAAAAAGATATTCTTTTTAACTACAAAGACAACAATTATCTTATTCAATCTAATCATCAAATGAAAGATTTAGAAGGATTTGAGATTTTGCTCATTTATTTGGCATCTAATAAAGTAGTGATACCAGATAACGTGAAGAAAGCATTGAAATATATTATTAATGAGTTGTTTCCAAATGATAAGCGACACTTTGAATCTTATCTTAAAAAGATTAAAAGTACGAATCAATTTATGTCACATAAGATTTTACTCGTGTTATATCATGCGATTGAAGAGCGACAATTGCTTAATATCACAACAGAAGAAGGTTTCATGACACGATTACTTCCTATTAAGGTCGTTCATTTTAAAGAAGATTGGCATCTCGTATACAGAGGAATGGATTTACAGGAACAATTTTTACCGCTCAATCGAATCTGTCAAGTAGAAATCGATGAGCAAGCACCACAAACGTTACACATTAAGATGGATGTAACGCTTGAAATGGATGTAACGGTATGGTCACGTATTAAAGATTTATATGAAGTGAATAAAATCATTTCTAAAAACGATAAACTTTTTACAGTCAACTTTAACATCTCATTTATCGAAGCATTCGAATTATGTCTCCTGCATAGTCCTCATATTAGAATTATTGGTCCACCTCGTTTATATAAACAGTTTGTTACTTATATAAATCAACTTTGCCAAGTTTATTTATTTCAAGAAATACCATAGTTTAGTTTGATTTCAGATGTTTGTTTCATATCATCTACTTAAACAATATACAACAACGCTCCTCCCTTCACTCTTATGATTTAGGAGGTTAATTGTTATGGATATTTTACTGATACTGCTGTTATATCCTTTATTTATGTCTATTTATTGGATAGTCGGCACACTGTTTTATGCCCTTTTTTATGAAATAAGACTAAAAAAGGCGTCAAATAAAAATATTGGAGAGGAAGGTATTTCTTTTTTAATTCCTTGTTTTAACGAAGCTGAGACGATAGAAGACACGATTAAAAGTATTGAAGCGTTAGAATTTCCAAATAAAGAAATTATCGTAATTAATGATGGAAGTTCTGACAATTCTGCTGAAGTCCTCTATCGTCTTCAAAATACATTAGACTTTATTTTTGTTGATTTAACAGAAAATAACGGAAAAGCAAATGCGTTGAATCAAGGGCTAGAATATGCAACGTATGACTATGTGATGGGGATTGATGCAGATACGATGATTGATAATGAGGGACCGTATTTTATGCTTGAACATTTCAAAAAGAATCCAAAACTCGCTGCAGTTACAGGTAATCCGCGTATTCGCAATAAACGTGCACTGTTAGGAAAAATACAGACAATTGAATATGCCAGTATGGTCGGGAGTATTAAAAGGGCCCAGTCTATTATGGGAAAAATTAATACCATTTCTGGCGTATTTACATTGTTTCGTAAATCCGCAATTGAGGCTGTAGGGCGTTGGGATATTGATATGATTACTGAAGATATCGCAATTTCGTGGAAGTTCCATTTACACGGCTACCACATTAAATACGAGCCACGTGCACTTTGTTGGATGCTCGTCCCAGAAACAGTTTCTGGTTTATGGAAACAACGTATACGCTGGGCGCAAGGTGGCCAAGAAGTGCTCATTCGCGATGGCTTAAAAGGACTTAAAACGATGAACCCCGCTTTGTATATGCTTATATTCGAACAACTATTCTCACTCATTTGGGTGTATTGGATTGTCATTTCTTTATTGATTGCACTCTTAAACTCTAATTTTCTAGACATTTATTTTCTTCAATATGACTTTTCAATCATTATTTTATCCGCACTTATTTTGACATTTATTAATATTGTGCAATTTTCAGTGTCTTTGATTATCGATTCCCGGTATGAAAAGCAAAATATTTTTACATTGTTTTATTTAAGCTGGTACCCCACTGTCTATTGGATTCTCAATGCACTTGTGGCGATGCTAGCATTTCCAAAAGCACTGCTTAGAAAGAAAGGTGAATTTGCAACATGGTCAAGTCCAGACAGAGGAAGAAAAGATTGAGACATGCCATATTAGATTTTATTCGAGAAGTCGTTATCTTTTGCTTCTCTATTTCATTGTGGATTTATTGCTTCATCGCATTTATTTTAATTGTCGGCTCATTATTTCATATTAGCGCCCATTCGGTGTTGTTAATGCGAACGGTGCTCAATATTGAAATCGACTCAATGAACCAGATGTTTGTAAAAATGGCAATTTTTATAGTGATTGTTACGGTGATTTTTATTACAAGTATATTCGTTCATCAATATCGAAATAAGAAAGAAGGCATTAACGATGGCAAATTTCTTTAAACTTTTCATGGTCATAGGGTGTGTCATCTCTACAATAGCTGTTGCACTTTTCCCAACGTATCAGGCAGAAGCAGAAACGCACAAACTTAAAGATGACGGCGATCAAACCGCTCTAGCCTTAAATTACCATAGAGTCAGAAATGATGATTTTTTAGATCTATTTTTGTTTCTTTTTTCTAACAGTAAAGAAGTTTCAACTTATAGTGTGAGTAAATCAGAGTTCGAACGACAAATTAAATGGCTTATAGAGCACGATGCACACTTTTTAACACACGAAGAGATGGTTCGCTATAAACGAGAAGGTCACTTCCCGAAACGGAGCGTCTGGATTAACTTTGACGACATGGATGAGTCTATTTACCGAAATGCTTTTCCAATTTTAAAGAAATATCACGTCCCTGCGACAGGATTTGTTATTACTGGAGAAGTTGGGGCTCAAAATTTTCATAATTTGAATTTATCTACTATAGACGAACTTGAAGAAATGGAACGCTCAGGCTTATGGACGTTTCAATCACATACACATGATTTGCATTCATTAGAAAAAACGAAATCTAAAATGTTAACAGTGAGTTCTAAAGTACTGAAATATGACTTGCAAACAAGCAATGACTATCTCGATCAACATTTCAATCGTAAAGAAACAGCCATTGCCTACCCTTATGGACAAGTGAATGATGAAGCCGTGGAAACAATTAAAGACAGTGGCATCTCATATGGGTACACGTTGGAAGAAAAAGCGATGTCTGTCGATGATAATAACTACTATATTCCACGTATTTTGGTGAGCCAAGATGCGTTTAATGAATTAGTGAAAAAATGGGGTGCTTTCAATCATGACGCATCGTAAAACAAAGTTAGAACTCGTCTATTTTCGAGCATTCACCTGCATGCTTATCATTTTGACGCATATTTTCACTGAATTTATGCGCCATCTTGATACGAGTGATCTTGCTGAACTGAAACTGATCTATTATTTACAACACATTGTCATTTTCGGTACACCCAGTTTCATTATCTTGTCTCAATTATTGACAACATTAAATTATGAAACTGTCAATGTAAAATATATATGGGCACGTGTGAAATACATTTTGCTACCTTACTTTATCGTAGGCGCATTTTATTGTTTTAGTGAGAGCAGAATTACCGCAACATCATTTACACATCAACTGTACGAAAATTTAATACTCGGGCGTTGGCATGGCTACTTTATTATTGTGATTATGCAGTTCGTCTTACTGAGCTATATCATTTTTAAAGTGTCCCCCAAATTATTTGATAGTAAAATTTTGCTCGTTGTTTCCTTTATCATACAGTTTAGTTTTTTACACCAATTTGACACGAATCCTGCATTTGCCGAAAAATTTGTGTCGATTTATCCATTGAGCGAAAACACATGTATGCTCGGCTGGATTTTCTTCTTCTTTTTCGGGGCTTATATTGGTAGGAACTATACTGCAGTCATCAATTATTTACATCAGTACGTTTTTATTATTATCATTTTAGCCATTTTGTCATTCATCATATTTGTCATTTTTCAACACCATGATTATGGATGGGTCACAAGCTTTAATGAAAACTTGATGTTATATCATACACTGATGTTCTTATTGTTGCTCAGCTTGTGTCTTCATTTTAAACAAATGATGTTAGGTACAATCAACTTGATTAGTGCATTTTCATTTTTCATTTACTTGTTCCACCCCATCATTTTGAGCACGCTTTACGAATACTTTTTAAATTTTGCAGATTTAACGTTTGTTTTTATTGCGATTTCACTTCTCTATACACTTGGTATTTGTATAGGTGTCGGTTTATTTTTACGGGAATTTCGCATTTTCCGATTCGCAATTGGCAAACAACCGTACAAATTGGATATTCGCCTTTCTTAATTTTGAGTTAAATACGTTTCGATCAGTGGTTGAATTTGTTGGAGCATTTCTTGTTGTGACATCTCTCCCGCATGTTCCCCCCAAAATGATAAGGCAGAACCTTGGATATTCGGTTGTGCAACGACATGATGTGCATCATTAAAATAATTAAAACGATTAACGGCATAATTATTTTCAATAAACTGTTGTTGTTGCTGAATCGTTTCCTCAGAATATTGTGACGAGGGTAAAAAATATAAAGTATGTGCGTTATAGTTGAACACTTGAATGTTTGCATCAGCCAAGTCTTTGACATGTGCTTGCTGCTGATGCGTCGCTTCGTGCTGCTTCCAAAACAATACAGAAACACGCGAATCCAACTGTTGAACACCTTGTTTTGTAAGGCTATCATTCCAAATTTGAGGTTGATAGCCTTTACTTTGTGCTGTTTGGGCTAATTTGTTGATGAAATGTACGAATGCTTTTTGATGATCCATCGCTCCAGGCACTTCATCTCCCCCAATAACAATACGTTGCTTTCCTTCGTATTGAGGCTGTTCAAACAACGACATCACTTCTTTTAAATACTCACGACTCCATTTGACCGCTTCTTGATTATCGAAATAGTCAACCGTGTTCTCGCTGAACTTGGATACAACCGCTTTATAACGAGATTTATCTTGTTTTTTCAACTCTTGAAGTAACGCCCCTGCATGCGACGGAAAATCAACATCCGGTACTACCATGACGTTACGCTCATTACTATATTGGACTAATGCTTGAACCTCTTTTTGTGACCAAGTGTCGCGTTTTTCGGTCGGCATATCCCGAAAAGCAATCGCATGATGTTGATCATCAGCAAAGTGCAGCTGTAAATAGTCCCCATCATGTTTCGCTATCGTATCAACAATTTTTTTAACTGTCTCCAGTGAATAGTCTTTACGGGCAATATCAATATTCACTCCTTTTTGAATATCTGGCGCTAATATTTCACGTTGACCCGCTGTGAGAAAAAGTAAAAACACACAACCTATTGAATACAAATATTTCATCGTTTCAACTCCTCTTTATCTATCGTTTTCCCGGGAAATATGAAGTATCGGACATATAGTGTCCCTAACGATATTTTTTCATCTCTATTCCGCTTATGTATATCCATTAATGACAATATATGTCCCATCATAATAAAGAACACGTATCTCAAAAACATGATACATTCCGGTTATCTCCCCCACTATATCATAATCAAACAGTGCTATTCACATTCCTGAACATCTCACTTTAGCTTCAAATAAAAAAACAGCGGTCCACTTCCCTTCTTTAAAAGAAAGCGACCACTGATAACTATTCATTATGGCGAATGACTTGTTTCGGCTGCTGTTGTAAAAATGAAATATAGTCGTCCATTGGCAATGTGTCATCCACAAAAATGACACGCCCACCGTAACGCGTGGCGGCGGGTTTTATGTGGTGTAAACGATGATAGCCACGTTTTGCTGAAGCAAAATATCCCGTCGTGTAATGTAAGTCATCCGACACACACAGTTCCCCTTTCACTTGTGCAAATGTGGTGATACATGTCGCTATCGTCAAAGCATCTTGAATACGTGAACTGACGAGCGGTACACTCGTGTGATCCTCAAAGCAAAAGTGTGTCACGCGAACCCCTCTTGTACCTGTTTGATCTAATCGTTCTCCCGTTTGTGCAGAGACGATGACCGCGCCTCTATACTGTGTGTCATCAAAAATATATGTCATCCCTTTGTTAAGCGCCTCTTTTGTAATACCATGTATCTGACATAATGTCTCTAACGTGTGCGGCGTATTTTCGATGATAGGCAAAGCATTCAGTGGGTACAACGGGGCTGCTACCTTTTCAATTTTCAAATTCATAAAATCGATTGCACCATTTTCATGTTGAAAGCCTTTGTCGAAAAACGTTTGGAGGACTGCTGGAATTTTTTGTGCTTCACATATTGTTTCAGCACCACTGATATGTATGCCGTCTTGATTTGCTCTCATTTTAATACTGTACATCATTTCACCTCCTTGCCACGTCCACGCGCACGCGACAATTGTGTGAAAAGGTACTCTAAATCACGCTCATCATGAAACCAAGAAAGTGACATGCGTAATGTCGGCTGTGCGACAGTCGGGTACCTGAAATAGCTGACCCATATACCTTGTGCCAACAACGCTTGATAGACATGTTCAGCCTCGCGATAATCCTTAAACCGAATCCATTTAATCGGCGTCGTTGAAGTCTCTGCATATGAAACGCCGAAATAACGGAAATACAACTGATTGAATGTTTCACTTAATTGACGCAATGCCTGTCCTCTTTCTGGTTGCGCAAACATCAATTCCAAATTTTGATATAACTGTGCTAATTGAAATTGAGGCAACGCATTGGAATAAATGACCGGTCGCGCTACATTAATTAACACTTCTTTAAAAAGTGAAGTACATAAAATCGCGCCACCATGTGCACCGACACCCTTTGATAAACTGGTCGTTAAAACATCAATATTCGCATCATATGTATGCAAGTTTAATCCAAAGGCATGTGCATCATCCACCATTAGCCACATCTGCGGTATCGTTGCTTTCAAAGCGATAAGATCTTCCAGTTTCGCAAAATCTCCATGCGTAGAAAAGACACTGTCTGTCACGACGACTTTAGTCATGTCCTCGGGATATTGGCGCAATAACCTTTCTAATGTTGCGATATCATTGTGAGGATAAATGACTTTCTGAAGCCGACTTAACCGTATGCCATCAATAATACTTGCGTGATTACCTTCATCCGAAAACACGACCACCTCCTCATCTTGAAAAGCTTGCATCACTGCTAAATTTGCATCGTAGCCACTCGTCGTGACTAATGCATCTTCAAAGTGAAAGTGGACACTTAACAACCGTTCAACTTTTGTATACAATGCAGTATTCCCACTCACTAATCGTGAACTTGCGAGATGTTTTAGCGCGGACTCAGGCATTACCTCTGTATGTGTCACTTGCCCTAGCCCTAAATAATCATTCGACGTAAAATTTAAAAACTTACGCCCTTCCATCGTAATCCACTTACCATCCACCGCTTCGACTTCTCGTAATTGACGCAACTGTCCTTTAGCTTGCAGTGCATCTAACTTGCGCTGAAGGTCCATCATCAACGCCCCTTTAAAACATGATGCAATGCTTTTTTAAATATGCGGACCATTCGTTTCATTTCACGATTGGACATACTTAAGACAGGCACAAAAGTGATAATATTTTCTAAATTTCTAATCATCAGCCCCTCTGCCTTACATTTCGCAATAATTGCTTCCACCTGTGCAATCTCAAGAGGCGTCTTGTTCGAACGATTTTCTACAAGCTCAACAGCGTACATCAATCCTCTCCCGCGTATATCACCTACATGCGGATGTTCAGATAATGCCTCTAAAGATGTCCGTAATGTCATCGATGTCTTTTCAATTTGACTGATCAAGTTTCGCGTTTTAAATAGGCGAATGTTTTCAAGCGCAACCGCACAAACGACTTGATTTCCTGTATATGTATGCCCATGGAAAAAGGTCTGTTTCGCATGTGCATTACTTAAAAACGCATCGTATACGGCTTGAGAGGTTAATGTTGCGGCGAGAGGGACATACCCTCCTGTAATTGCTTTTCCTAAACACATGAAATCAGGTTGAACCGCTTCATGCTCACAAGCAAACATTTTTCCGGTACGTCCAAAACCAACTGCCACTTCATCCACAATCAGTAAAATATTGTATTTTCTACAGAGCTGTTCAATAGCTTTCAAAAACCCTTTTGGATGTACAAAAAGTCCTGTTGCGCCTTGAATTAACGGCTCAATCACAAATCCTACAATTTCATCTGCACGCGCTTGTAAAATGGATTCAATTTGATGTAAAATGTCGTCCATCATTGCCGCTTCAGACGCATAATGGCTATGATAAAACGACGGACATGGAACTTGAATATTCTCGAAAATCAAATCCTTGAAAATGCGGTGAAATGTGTCAATCCCGCCTACACTCACTGAACCGATTGTGTCACCATGGTACGCTTGATGTAACGTCAAAAACTTATTTTTCTTGGTATATTTCTCTGCATCTAAATTTTTCCAATATTGATATGCCATTTTAATTGCGATTTCCACTGCAGCACTGCCCGTATCTGAATAAAACACCTTTTGTAGACGTTCAGGCGTCATCTTTACTAATTGTTCAGCAAGTAAAATGGACGGGACATTGGAAGAACCAAGTAATGTTGAATGTGCAATCGCATTGAGTTGTCGCTGTATCGCACGATTGAGCTGTCGATTCTGATGGCCATGGACATTCACCCATAATGACGCATAGCCATCTAAATATTTACGACCTTTCGTATCGTACAAATAGCTTCCTTTCCCTTTTTCAATGATGATAGGATCTTGTTGATTGTACATGCCCATTTGTGTAAAAGGATGCCAAACATAATCACGATCCTTCTGTACTAAAGTTTCATGCTTCATGCGTTACCACTCCTTTAATTTGATCGAATAACGTCGCTGAAAAGTCTCTATCTGTCCCTGCTTCTGGAAATATTTCGACATAGCGCCCCGTTATTTTTTCAATCGTATGATGATTATCTTGCTCAATAGCTGTATCGGTGTATCGATTCATCACAAATAGTCCTTGAGGGAGATGCATCGTCGTCAAATAATGATGGTGAACAAGTGCATCACTGATTGCTCCCAATTGAGAAGGTATAACGCTAATTACAGCATCCGCTACGTCACGAATTAAATCTGCTGTCATGTAAAAGGTATCCTCATCTTCATAAATTGGTACTGCTATGCCTCCCGCGCCCTCTATGAGCAACACATCGCATTGCGCATGCCAATCCTCAACCCACGTCTTAATTGCCATACGATCTAATTGTTGATGTGGTTCTAGTTTAAAAGCCAAATGTGGTGAAACTGGTGCTGCAAACGTATAAAAAGACGTATCCGCGTACGGCAGACCACACATTTTTTGATAACTTTCCAAATCTGGATACTTGCCATCAGGTAACACTTCAGTTTGAAATGGTTTGATAATATGTACCTTCGACCCTTGGCGTGTCAAATAATGATACAAATGAGTCGTCACGTATGTTTTACCTACATCTGTATTCGTACTCGTAATAAACAGCTTCATTTATGTCACCTCTACTCTTTTAATGGAGTACTGTTCATATGTTACTGTTTCCACGCCTTATTGTAAACATATTTTATATTTAGTTTACATTTAAAATTCGATTGGACCATGAAGATACAAACAGTTGCAATTGTTTATCTTTTTTTTAAAAAAACTTTCATTTTATAATTATTAGTCTGTAAAAATAAATAATGAAAATATGTGTGCTACTTTTATAGCTTCTGACATATGTATTTATGACACAGTGCATGTTTATCACACTGATTTCTCTATTTAATTTTGCTCTTTTTTGTGAAAAATTGAATTAAAAATTTATGTGTAATAGTAAAATATGGCAGAAATGTGACGAATAAAAAAGATGCGCTAAAAATTAGATTGCAATTTATAGTAAAAACGCTTACAATTCAATCGATACAGTCATCTAGTCATTAGATGTCTTTAAAGGGAAAGATTTTTTAGGGGGTCAAAAAATGAATACTTTATTGATGCTTGTCGCATTAAGTGCAGTCATCACACCTTTTATTTGTTTAGTCTTGTTGCGTATGTCAGCACTTGTTGGGATGACCATTAGTGCAATCGTTGTGACATTGCTTGGCTTTTCAGTATGGGGGATTGAAGCAGGCGTTATCGGTGCGTCTTTATTACAAGGTGCCCATAAAACATTAACAATCATTTTAATCTTATTTGGTGCATTAACTTTATTAAATACATTACGTGAAACGAATGCTGTTGCACGTATCAATGCAAGTTTCCAAAGTGTCTCTAGCGATATGCGTATCCAAGTGATTATCGTCGCATTTTTATTTGGTTCTTTAATTGAAGGTGCTTCTGGTTTTGGAACACCTGCCATGGTCACTGCACCATTAATGGTTGCATTAGGCTTTAGACCACTTGTGAGTGTCACTACCGCGTTAATCGCAGACAGTATTTCCGTATCATTCGGTGCAGTAGGTACACCTGTCATTGTCGGTTTAAGTACATTAAAAAGAGCAAATGAACAATTGTTTTCTGAAACAGCCATTCACATTACATTAATCGATTTATTCAGTGGTGTATTCATTCCGCTCATCATCGTAACAACAATGATTATCTTCTTTGGAAAATCAAACAAACTGAAAGCGATATTAGAAATCTTGCCATGGACTTTACTCATCGGTGTCGTGTACGCAGTTGCTGCATGGATTTATGCTGTACTGACAGGGCCAGAGTTTGTGTCTATTTTAAGCTCACTGACAACATTAATCGTTGCCGTTGTGACTGCGAGAAAAGGTTGGCTTGTTCCTAAAAACGAATGGACAGAAGCGTTAACAGATGATTACCAAGCATCAGACTTGTCTCAACCCCATGAAATGAGCTTACTATCCGCTTGGTCACCTTATTTAATCGTCGTTGTACTTTTATTGTTAACGCGTATCGTTGCACCGGTTAAAACATTTACAACGACTGTACTCGACTTATCTTGGAATCAGATTTTAGGCTATCAAACCATTTCATCAAGTTGGCAATTACTTTATTCACCAGGAACGATATTATTTATTGCAGCTATTTTTGCGATCATTATCCAACGTAAATCATTCCGACATTTTTCAAAAGCCTGCAAAGATTCTGCCAAAACAATCAGCGTCACAGGTTTTACATTGATCGCTACTTTGGCAATGGTGCATGTATTTAGTAACTCAGGTGTTAACAGTAAAGATTTACTCAGCATGCCTGAATTTATTGCGAACGGGATGGCTCACACATTTGGTGATATGTGGTTGTTCGTCGCACCATTCTTAGGCGCACTCGGATCATTTATTACAGGAAGTGCAACTGTTTCAACTTTAACATTTGCACCTGTACAAGCGAACATTGCTGATGCGATTGGTACTGATCTACATACTGTATTGGCCGCTCAAGTGATTGGGGGCGCTGCAGGTAACATGATCTGTGTGCATAACGTCGTAGCAGTGTGTGCTGTCGTTAACATGGCAGGTAAAGAAGGTAGTGTGATTCGTAAAACACTCGGGCCTGCATTGTTATATTGTGCACTTGTCGGTATCAGTGCATTTGTCTTCGCAACATTTTTCTTCTAACATTCAAAAATCATCATAAAAGGAGTGCAGTGACCATTGATGTCGCTGCACTCTTTTTTGATGCATGATTAACATGAAGTGTTTAGGTGAAGGGGATAACGAAACCTTTTAACACATCTGCTTCAGCTGTCCGCTTTTCTTGTTGCATGAATTTTTCAAATAACTTTTCGCTTATACTCGCTTTTTTATACAAAAATTCTGGTTCAATTTGCAAATCATCAAGTAGAATTTCGGGTGTCAGTACTTTTTTAGAGAACAACATATTTAATAAGCTATTGATTTTTACAGGCTTAGGTAATTTGATGTCTACGTCTAGCGGCTCTCTCTTTTTATAACCCTTTTTGTTAATTAATGACCAAAAATAACGATATTGCGCATCTGATAATAAACCTAAATAATATGCCCGCATCGCCATCGCTTGTATAGAAACATACCATTGTTCCTTTAACATCACAAAATAATCAGGGTTTGATTTCTTCTTAACTTGATTAAAAGATTCAATAAATTGTTTCTCGGGTAATAAAAACTCCGCCGCAAAAATATCTGCTTCTTTTTCAATTGCTTGAAACGCTTCGTGTGACAACATATCAAATTCAACTTGACGATGGAGTAACAAATGGCCTAACTCATGCGCTAAATCAAAGTGTCTTCGAACAGCAACACCTTTATTATTAGATAAAATGATGAATGGAACTTGGTGTTTTGACCAAAAACTGTAAGCATCTGCATCATCAGTTAAGTCTTTTTCATAAATGTAAATACCAAATTTTTCTAATGCCAATAGGAGCTGGTCATTTGATTGATGTTTTAATACCACCTCACGTGCCTCGTTTGCAATCAGTTGAATACGTGCTCTTGCATCCATATTTTGTGAAAAGTAACGATCAATCTTGTGAATCAATGTCAGTATTGGTGGATGAGGTTGTTTGACATATCCTGATAAATAGTCTGTCAATTGCGCATAAAAGTTTGCTTGCGCATGGTTTTGACTTAAAATTTTCGTGCTTGTCCTATGCCTGTTGAGTTGAAAAGCAATTGTATGTCTCTCAACAATCTCTTCTTTCAATAAAGGCTGTTGGTATGAAAAGAAAAAACGAGTCTTTACACTAAACCTCTCTGCTAAAGTGCGTATTTCGTTTATTTCAGGTACCATATTTTGTACTTCATATTGCCAAATCACGTGTTCAGAAGTTTGTAGTACGTCTGTTAATGATTTACGACTACATCCTTCAATCATTCTTAATGCTTTAAGATTTTCACCTCTAAACATAACACTTCACACTTTCTTTATGAATTCATCCCGATAACGCTTTTACAATCAATCACTTTGGTTTGTTGTTAAACTGTGACACACGATTAACGTCTTGTTCATAACTATTACAATTTTACTCCAATATTTTTATATTTTCTATCCAGTATTTAAGTCAATGCCTCTTTATCATTAAAGTTGTAAAGTAGCATCATCATTCATATCAATATCTATAAAACTTCTTCATCCGCAAACTACAAACAAGACACTTTTTCTCTAAAAGCGAAGTGTTTCAAACTGGTGAACGTTCTGTGGCATTACTGTGAATCTGATGCATATCACCCTCAAAATGCGTTGAATAATCATTTTCTAGGAATATAATATAGTTATAAATCGTGTAAGTTTAATATAATATTTTTACACTATTATTGACCTTGTTTATAGAATAGTGCGAAAATAAAGACAAATGTCCTGGGGAGGAATGTTAAAATGAAAGCACTTGTTTATCGTGGTCCTGGAAAAAAAGAATGGATCGAAGTTGAAAAACCACAATTGCAAAAGCCAACAGACGTTATTGTTAAAGTAGTAAAAACAACGATTTGCGGAACTGACTTACACATTTTAAAAGGAGACGTCCCTGCTGTCACTGATGGTCGTATTTTAGGCCATGAAGGTGTAGGAATTGTTGAAGAAGTGGGCGATTCAGTAACACAATTTAAAAAAGGCGATAAAGTCATTATTTCAGCCGTAACAGCTTGTGGCTCATGTTATTACTGTAAAAAACAACTGTATGCGCACTGTGAAGATGGTGGTTGGATTTTAGGACACTTGATTGATGGTACGCAAGCAGAGTATGTCCGTATTCCACATGCAGACAACAGTTTACACCGTGTGCCAGATGGTGCGAATGACGAAGCACTGGTAATGTTAAGTGATATTTTACCGACAAGTTTTGAAATTGGAACATTAAGTGCCAATGTAAATCCAGGTGATACAGTTGCCATCGTTGGTGCCGGTCCAATCGGTTTAGCTGCGGTGCTCACTGCACAATTCTATTCACCTGCTGAGATTATTATGATTGACCTTGATGATAATCGTTTACAAGCTGCGAAAGATTTAGGTGCAACTGCTTCGATTAACAGCGGTAGCGAAAATGTCCTCGAACGTATTCATGAATTAACAGGCGGACGTGGTGTCGATGTCGCAATGGAGGCAGTCGGCATTCCGGCAACGTTCGAATTATGTCAAAAAATCATTAGCCCTGGTGCACGTATTGCTAACATTGGTGTGCACGGTACAAAGGTTGATTTACACCTTGAAGAATTGTGGATTAAAAACATCTCTATTACAACTGGTCTTGTGAGTGGCTACTCTACACCATTATTATTAAAAACAGTAGAGTCTGGTAAAGTTCAACCTGAAAAGCTCATTACTCACCACTTCAAGATGGATGAGATGTTAGAAGCTTATGAAGTGTTTGGCAATGCCGCTCAAGAAGGTACATTAAAAGTCATCATCTCTAACGACTAACATTCGTATCCATTTTAATTCCCATTCCAAATGAAAAAGAGTAAGGACACGCACCATCATGCGACGTCTTTACTCTTTTTTATAAGTATGCCGGTAGTGTTCGGGGAGACATCCCGCACACTTCTCTTATCCCTCTCGATAAAAGCGTCTCACTTTCCATAAATAACCGAATGCATTGTAAATGAACAATATAATCATAAACAATACGCCTAAAAACTGATTCATTCCTGTGACTAAAGAAAAGAACGATAATAGTATCACACTCACAATAATTAACGATAAATTCATATGATACACTTTAAATAGTGACACTACTGTAATATGGCGTTCCCCTTCATCCATGATTTCGAGCACTTTTTCCGTAAATTGTGCTTCCCCCAATTTGGGAGTACGTCGATCAAATTTTCTCTGGAAGAAGCCAATCATCACTGCTGGAATGGAAGTAAAAAGGAATGGAATCATGCCTGTTATCAACGCTAAATTCCCTTCATTTCCTAGCACAAGGACAAAAAAGAAAGCAAAACTGATTAAGTATTGGACATAAAGGATGACACTTACCAATATAAACTTCAAATTCGCTTGATTATCCAATGCATCGGTTTCTTCAATGTCTGTTTGATTTTCAACACGAGACTTCAATTTTAATGCTGCTTTCTGTATTTGATATTGCCATAACGTCAACCCAACGATACAGAGTGTGACGACGATACATGAAATCACCATAAATTGTTGATCCATAAATTCAATATGTTGGATGAGATATCGAAAATCTACACCATTAATCAATAATGAAACTAAACCGCCAACGATACCACCTAGAATTACGAACATTAAATAACGTCTTACTTTCACAGATCTTCCTCCTCTATGATAAAGACATTTTCTACCGGTTCCTCAAATATACGTGCAATTTTTATCGCTGTGAGTATCGAAGGTGTAAAACCATTGCGTTCGATTAATGAGACCGTTTGA
Organism: Staphylococcus cornubiensis; assembly: GCF_900183575.1. GTDB lineage: Bacteria > Bacillota > Bacilli > Staphylococcales > Staphylococcaceae > Staphylococcus > Staphylococcus cornubiensis. The sequence goes on along the minus strand of NZ_FXUZ01000004.1, from coordinate 181,681 downwards.
CGTGAAATGCCTGCCTTTTTTGCGAGTTGTGTTTGGTTGTAGCCGTCACGCGCCCGCAGCTCCTTCAACCTATTTTTCATACATTCAACTCCTTACTCCATCAAATATATAATGCATTAGTCATTTTGACAAGCATATTTGTCAAAATAGTGAGCATCAATCACAACACCTTTGTACAAAAATTTTCTTTCCATTGTCACGTCGCGTTTTAGTGTCATCTTTTGGCATAAAGCGAAAAAAAGAAGCTCGGGCACTGTGAACATCCCAGCTTCTCATATGTTTAAAAGTATTTCTAACAACATCCTTTGAATCGAAGTTTGACCTCATCTGCTTCCATTAAAACTAGACGTAACTTCACATCACGATGTCCAATAGCCGACATCTTGTAAATAATCACTTGCACCTTTTGCTTCTTCAAGTAACGCACCTTGCATCTTATCGAGTCCCTTATGTTCTAATCGACTGACCGGACCTGAAATACTTATCGAAGCCTGAATGGTACCTGTCTCATCTCTAATTGGTGTCGCTATACACATCAAGCCATATTCATATTCTTCACGATCTTCCACAATATTTTGATGTGGACGTGTCGCCATATAGTGTTTAAAGGCAACTACATCTGTTATCGTATGAATGGTACGCGATACTGCAGTCTTAAAATAAGCTTCCAACGCTTCATCTGTAAATGTATTTAAAAACCATTTCCCCATACCTGAAGAATGTAACATCGATGTGGGACCGAGCTGAGCCTGTAATGTATATTGCTCTCCATATTCCGTATGCAAAATACACACTTGCTGATTGACCAATATACCCAAATTAACAGCTTCTCCCGTTTTTTCCACAAGTTTACGCATAAAGGGTTTCAAATGATGAATTAACGAGTCTGTTTGTTTCATTTGATTTTGATATTTCATAATTTTATAACCCAGGTAATAATTTTCATCTTCATCCTGCGCAACAATATTCAAATCCAGTAGTGTTCTTAAATTGCGATAAACCGTACTTTTCGGTAAAGTTGTTGCTCTCGCCAGTTCACTGATCCCGATTTTTTTATGTTGAGACAGTATATCTAAAATTTCGAACGCTTGAATGACAGTTTTAATCGGAGTATATTCAGCCAAAGGACTTGCCCACCTTTCTTGTTATTTCACTTAAAAGAAGAGTTTCACAAATAATATGACAAAGGGTAATGCAATAAAGGTTCTTTGTAAGAAAATGATAACAATATGCGAAAACTTTTGAACCGCATTCGCTGATGTCAGTAAAGTCGCAATTTCAGATAAGAAAATCAGTTGTAAAATACTCATCATCGCAATGACCACTTTACTTGATGCTTCTGTTAAATTCGCGCCTAAAATAACTGGTAAATAGTTGTCCGCAAAACCTGACATAATTGCACTCGCTGTGACAGCCGCTTCCGGTATGCCTGCCAATTGTAAAATCCATTGTACTGGGTAAGAAACCCATGCAAGTAATGGCGTATAAACTGAAATGGCCAGTGCTAACGTTCCCCAACAGACAATAATCGGCATTAACCAAACGACATAGAACATCATATTGTCCTTTTTACTGATGAAATTGTGAGATGTTACTTTCGCTGCACGCTCAGTTGCTTTCGTAGTTGCTGTTTTAAGTTTTGATTGTTGCGCTGATGTTTGGACTTCTTTTAATGGCGTCCCGTCAACATATACATCTAGATAACGAGAAATAGGCGGAATACGTACACTAATAAATGCGACAATCATACCAATCACTGTAATCCCTAAGAAAATCATGCCGAAATCATCGACAACACCGAGCACACTACACACGAGAACGACCCAACCAATACTTGATGTCGAGAACTGACTTCCAAGAATCGCCGTCTCTTTCACTGTATAATACCCTTTTTCAAACAGTTCTTTAGAAGCCAGTATCGCTGCATTCCCTGGTCCAACCCATGCACTAATCGCACTGACTGCACAGATTTCAGAGATTTTAAAGACCGGCTTAATTAAAAATCCAATGAGTTCACCGATAAATTCCATCGCACCAAATTCTAAAATTAACGTTTGGAACAGCAACATAATCGGTACAATGATAGATAATTGCACTGCTAAATTCACCATTGTCACGCCAGTCTCTTCAGAAGTTAAGAAGAATGGCCCGACTTGGAAAAGACACATCAAAGTAATCAACGTGCCGAGTATACGGTTAATTGTATAAAAAGGGGTCGTAGAAAAAAGGGGGTTCAATGTCGCACTGTTACGAATCCAATCTGGTTTCCAAATTTGATCGATGACAGCCATCACTGCACTCACACAAAAAACAAACGCAATCAGCCAAGTCATCGGTCCTTGAAATGTCGAAACAAAACTTTTTATCACGTGGAATAAAATCGTATCGACCCCATTCGCAAAAGAAAATGGAATAAGCACAATGATAATCCCTAAAAGTGTCGCAACAATAAATTTAATCAAGTTTTTCATATCTACTTTGTCAGTTGTGGTTTGTTGTAAATTATTTTTCATCGTCAAAACTTCCTTGTCATTGTTCTCTATTCGTTACAAAGTCAATTGTGTGATATAGTCATGCATCACTGCACACGAAGTATTTAATTGCGCTTCCTCTTCTGCATTCAGCAATTCAGGAAGCATTTGTTCAACCCCTTGCGCACTTACAATACTTGGCAGACTAATATAAACCGTCAAACCAGTCGACGTCGTATACAAATTTGACACCGGTAAAACGCGGCGTTCTGGGCTCAATAGCGCTTCTACCAAACATTGAATCGCATTCGCAACACAATAACAATTCGGTCCTTTCATTTTCCATACATCAAAAGCCGTATCTTTCACACGTTGTGCCATCGTTTCTTTAAAGTTTTCTGGTAACGTCATATTTTGAGCGGCCGCAAATGCTTCTAAAGTTAGTCCACCGATACGGACATGGCGCCAAAGTACGACTTGTGAGTCACCATGTTCACCTACCACTGTCGCCTCTATACTTTTCGGACTGATATTAAAGTACTCACTCAACAAATATTTCAGACGAGATGTATCAAGCAATGTCCCTAAACCAATCACCTCTGAAGCTGCTTTACCACTGATTTGATAAGTCGTATATGCTAAAATATCGACCGGATTGCTCACTGTTACAATTTTGGCATTTGGACTATGCGCAGTCATTTGTGGCACAATCTCTTTTAAAATATCCGCATTCTTCTGTAATGGAATGAGACGAGACTCCCCTACTTTTTCCGGCACACCAATCGTAATAATAATGATATCCGAACCTTGCGTCGCTTCATAATCACCTGCTATCACACGTTTAGTTTGCGATACACCGATACCGTGCATCATGTCTAACGCTTGCCCTTGAGCGCGGTCTTTATCCACATCAACCAATACAACCTCTTTTACCCATGGCGTTTCAGACAATAAATACGCTGCCGTTGAACCTACCGCACCCGCACCAATAATACTCACTTTACTCATATCATTTCACCCTTTCAAAATGGAACACGTTTCATTTTTCGAATCAAGCATACATCAAATACGGTGGCGAAACAATGATTTTGTGAAATAAATCACAAATATGTCACAACTTAAAAAATAACCTGGCCAACCGCACCAGGTACATTTTTAAAAGGCCATTAACAGATTGAAAAACGGTGAATTTCGTTGTAGTAGGAAGGAAAATGATGTCATGATTCTATCAATTGAAAAAGCGCATATCGGTATGAATTAAGATACGGGAAAGTAACCACTTAATCCAGCCGACATCAAGCTAAAAGGTAACATATTGAAAGACCTCATCCTTATTTTTTCTTATCGTGTACTTTTCTCAAGATATACGCAACGATAACCATCAAAATAATCAATAAAAGAATAATCATATTAATTATCCATTGGCTCGTATCGTCGTTGTTAAAAAATGCATTGATGATAACAATCCCTGTTAAAGTAATCAATATGTTTTGTATCACTTTATACAATTGATTCATAATGGAACTCCTTTCTATATAATGATTACGTTATTAAATGATAATCATATTTTAGCAATAATAGTACTATTCGCAATACAAACCCATTATTAACTATGGGGGATGGGACATAAAAATTTTTGATGCTATTGATGCAATATTTTTGTTAAACTTGCCCTTCCTATAGTTTGTGGTATTTGATTGCCTTCATGGCCTTGCTTCCGAGGGGCTGCCCTTCAACTCAATTCGGCTTAATTGAAACATACATGAGATGGAAGCCGAATGTACACTTCTATCTAGCCGGATTGAGTTGAGACTTCATCTTGGAAAGTATTCATTTATCTACTACCTCATCACCGTTTAACGAATGATAGATTGAAACTGCATCCTCCACATTAAAAGATATATGGCACGCTTTTATGCATATCACTTACAAATGTTACGTTAACAGTTACAGATTGCGGAAACCTTTCGACACTCCCGAGGGATCAGACGCAGCCGAAAATCCAATTTGGCTTCCACCAAGTGTATACTTTAATCAAGCCAAATTGAGTTGAGGCAAGACCCCTGGGAAAGGGAGAAAGCGTTAAATATTCTCATTCTCCATACAATCATCACTGTTTTATAAGGTATTGTTTGATTGTGTTCACTTCACATTGTTTTAAACGTTACAAGGCACCTTTTTATGCATTCACCTTTCAAACGTGTCACGCGAAAAACTCAGATTGCTAGAACCGGACAAGACTCCTAAGGCATCAGCTGAAGTCGAAAATCCAATCCGGCTTCCACCAAATGTACAATTCTATCTAGCCGGATTTAGTTGAGATTTCAGCGCCTTGGAAAGCGCAGTCCGGTTTCTGCAATCCCATAACCACTATAAAATCAAACTTTGCTTCGGAATGCATAAAAAAGGTGCCATATCAGTATTTGAACAAATACCGATACAGCACCTTCAATGATTCACACTATCCGTTATAAAACAGTAAACACCCTTTGACCTTTCTCAACTTCCTTCATATCTTCTACTTCAATTTTACGCTCTCCTAAGTTTGTCACAATGAGCGGTGTCACAATACTTGGCGCATGTTGTTGTAGATAATCTAAATCCACTTTCATCAACAATTGACCTTCCGCTACTTCATCACCGACAGCAACGAAAGTTTCGAAGCCTTCCCCATTTAACTTAACCGTATCAATACCGACATGAATCAATAATTCTACGCCATCCGTCGACTCTAAACCAATCGCATGTTTTGTCGGGAATAAGGCTTTCACTTTACCATGGAATGGCGCGACAATTTCTGACTGACGTGGAATAAAACCAACACCATCACCCATCATGCCACCTGAAAAGACTTGATCTGGCACTTCTGATAATGGAATTACTTCGCCGTCACATGGTGCAACAATCGTCACACTTCTTGAACCATCAATATGTACAGCTTCATCTTCTTCAGAGACTGTCGTTTGACTCGGACTCGTAATTTCACCCTTCATAATCAAAGCCATGTCATGTTTAATTTGATCAGACTTCGGACCAAAAATCGCTTGCATGTTGTTGCCGACTTCAAGCACACCTGCTGCACCAAGTTCTTTTAGCGCATTCACATCGACTTTCGCTTTATCATGCACTTCCACACGTAAACGCGTAATACATGCATCTAAATGTTTTACGTTATCTTTACCACCCATAGCATCTAATACATCAAATGGTAGACGTTCAACTGACGTATCTCTCACTTCTGCAACCTCATCTTCACGACCAGGCGTTTTTAAGTTCATACGTTTAATCACAAAAGTGAATAAGAAATAGTAAACAATCGCATAAACGATACCGACTGGAATGACGTATAATGCGTTTGTACGATCCCAATTCAGTAAACCGTATAAAATATAATCAATAAAACCACCCGAGAATGTCATTCCGATTTTAACATCTAATAAATGCATGACTAAGAATGACGTACCTGCAAGCAATACGTGAATCACATATAAAATCGGCGCTACAAATAAGAATGAAAACTCTAATGGTTCTGTAATACCCGTTAAAAATGACGTTAATGCCGCTGATAACATCAAACCGCCGACAATCTTTTTACGTTCTGGGCGTGCTTGACGATAAATCGCATAAGCAGCAGCTGGTAAACCGAACATCATAAATGGATATTTACCTGTCGTGAAAGCACCAGCAGTAAATGCCACACCGTCTTTCATTTGTTCCATCCAAATACGTTGGTCACCTCGAACCACTTCACCCGCTTTATTCACGTATGAACCAAATTCAAACCAGAACGGCGCATAGAAAATGTGATGTAAACCAAATGGAATCAATGAACGCTCAATAATTCCAAAAATAAATGTTGTTAATACAAGGTTTTTATTTAATAAGAAGTTCGACAATGCGTTAAGACCTTCTTGAATCGGTGGCCAAACGAATGCCAAAACAACCCCTGCAGCAATTGCAACTAATGAAGTCACAATCGGCACAAAACGTTTCCCTGCAAAGAAACCTAAAAACTGTGGCAACGTAATGTTATAAAATTTGTTGTAACACCATGCGGCTAATGCCCCCATAATGATACCGCCGAACACACCTGTTTGTAATGTTGGAATCCCTAAAATTAAAGCATGTTGCGGCAATTTACTCGCTTGACTTAATGTGTGCGCGCCATCCGCATAAGAAAAAATTTGATCGATCGTGATATGCATGACTTTTCCCATTGTCGCATTCATAATTAAGTACCCGACAAGTGCTGCCAATGCGGCTACACCATCGCCACCCGCTAGACCTAGCGCTGTCCCCACTGCGAAAAGTAATGGTAAGTTATCAAATACAACTTGACCTGCTGATTCCATAATTGTGGACAGGATGACAAATACATCATGTTTCAACCATGGCGCTAACGATACTAACTGATCATTGTGCATAGCATTCCCTAGTGCAAGTAAAATCCCAGCAGCCGGCAAAATGGCTACAGGTAGCATTAACGCTTTCCCTATCCTTTGTAATTGTCCAAAAAAGAGCTTAAACACTATTAAAACACCCCTCTAATTAATCGATAATATATAAAAAGGCATGAACAAACAAAACTATTTTTCAATAGCCTTTAAATTTGCTCATGCCTGTTTTACCAGTAACACGCTATTTAATTAACCGCTTTCATTATACATTGTGGTTGCACACATCACAATAACTTTTTTAACATTTATTTTAAAAATCAAAACAGAAAGTCCCTATATTATGATGCTCACTCAATTTCATACGCCCCTTCAACATTTTTCATCATGGTCCAAGTTCTTTTCTTTGACGCAGCACTTTCACTTCTCCATAATGTAAATACAATTATTTTGATTCATGTATTTAGTTGTTAATTTTAATAATTGCAATAGTGTTATAAGCAGTCAAAAACTCTTTAACTTTACAAATATTTATATTTTTGGTATATTTTTTATATCACGTTTAAAATCAAACTATTTTGATACGGAGGGTCTTTCTATGACTAACCTTAAATTCGATCCAGTACACAGTTCATTAGAATTTTCAATCAGACACTTAATGGTTTCAAAAATTAAAGGGACTTTCAACGACTACACAGTTGATGTGAAAGGTGACCTTGATGACTTAAGTTCAATGGAATCAGTAACAACAATCAATGTAGATTCAATCGATACAAAAAATCCAGATCGTGACAATCATTTAAAAACAGCTGATTTCTTTAATGCAGAATCTCACCAACAAATCACTTTCAGAAGTAAAACAATTACAGAAAACAAAATTACCGGTGATTTAACAATTGCTGGTCAAACAAATGAAGAAACATTCGACTTTGAACAACACGGTGTCAGTGACAACCCACTTAGCGGTGGCCAAGTGACTGGTTTCACAGTGACAGGTACAATTGACCGTGAAAAATATGGCATGAACTTCAACCAAGCGTTAGAAACAGGTGGCGTTATGCTTGGTAAAGAGGTTAAATTCGAATTCCATGGTGAGTTTACTATCGAAGGTTAATAGCTAGGTTTAGAAAAAAAGCGCGTTGGATGGGATCTCTCATTCAATGCGCTTTATTTTATGCTATATAACAATGTTTTGAGCTTGATCATGTTCGACGCTTTCCGAGGCGCCGAACTCTCAACTCAATTTAAGGAGGTTATCATCATGTTTTATGTGATTGCGATTTTACTTGTGCTTATTTTAGCTGTGTTGCTCTTTATGAATAGCAAAATCAATCAAACGCGCCGAGAAATGACCGGTTTACCGATTTCTGCAAAGTTTCCAATTCAACAGAAATTAAAACATGACATAAATTATATGCTAGTCGTGAGTACAGAATGTGTCGTTTGTCAGCGTATCTTCAATTCACTCAAAAACAAGCCTGAATTGGATACACTTTACCTTGTATTCAAGGATGAACCCAAGGCCGTGCAAGCTTTTGTGGCAGAACATCCTCATTTAAAAAAAGCGCATATCGTCAGTGACATTCATCCGCAACAACTTTATATTCAAACGACACCCCTCGCTTATACTGTAAATCAATCAGGAACTATCCTTAAAAAACAAGCGGTCGTGAGTCTCAAAGAGTTGAACTTGTAAAAGGTTCTGACGCTTTGAACACGACCGTCTTCACTATTTATTTTAAGGCAAACATGCGATATAAATTTTGTTTTAAGAATGTTTTGAGTGTGTCGTATTGTTTTTGATCGACGGACTGACCTAAAATGTAACCCATATTCAAACTGAACACTTGTGTCATTACTATTTGAATAAAGTGCGGTGTAGGGATGGGTTGCATTTCTCCAGTTTGTTGAAAATGCGCAAGTAATGGGTCGAATTGTTCACAAACTTCTTTGTATAATACCCCTTTAATCGTCTCTTGTAATATCTCGCTCGTTGCCACTTCATTCGCCATAATTTTAAGCATATTTCTGTTTTGAATGATAAAAGTAGAGCGATTTTCAATAAAAGTACCGACAAAACTCTCAAAAGTTTCAATATGTGCAAGTTCCTCTTTGAATTCGCGTAACGCCACTAGTAGCACACATTGACGAAAGAGTGGAATCAATCCTTTAAATAATAACTCTTCTTTCGTTTTAAACTTTTTATACACGGTTCCCTCTGCCACACCTGCATAGGTCGCAATATCTTTCGTACTCGTCCGTTCAAACCCTTTTTCACTAAATTGAATCAACGCACTATATAAAACTTCACGTTGTTTGGGACTCAAATCAGTCACTTGTGGGAGTGCATCTTTCAAAATTTCTTCAATGGAATGATTCATGATGTCACCTTATACCTTTCTGTACCGTTTCATACCGACCATATTCAATATTAATAATACAATGAATATCGTGAGTAAAATGGCAAGGGGTACTGTGATTGCTTCAAAGCCAAAACCACGTATCATGACATTTTGTAACGCTTGACCTGCATAATAGAGTGGCATGATGTGCGCAAAGCCTTGCAATATGTTGTTCATCGACTCAACTGGAATAATTCCTGCAAACAGCACTTGCGGTACGATGACAATCGGAATAAATTGAATCATTTGAAACTCAGATGCTGCAAAAGTAGATAATAAAATCCCAAGTGTTAACGCTACTAATGCAGTCACGAGTGTAATCAAAATCACATAACCGATATGGCCATTCACCCCTATATTTAAGACAAAAACAGAAAAACAAACAATCAAAAGCGTCTGAATAAAACTAAATGTGCCATAACCAATAATATAACCTAAAATGATATGATTTCGTTTAATCGGTGAGGCCAACAGTCGTTCTAATGTGCCAGTTGTGCGTTCTCGTAGCAATGCAATACCTGAAATTAAAAAAGTGAAGAAGAAAACGAAGAACCCGATTAACAGTGGATTAATCATATCAAAGTACGTCGCATCTTCACCTTTATATACGTAATCCGTTTTTAAAGTGAGCGGTTGAGCAGGCGTGATATCATTTTCTTTCGCTTGATTCCCCAACTGTTTTGCGATTTCAGGACGGGCTTTCAATTCATTTTGCATTTTTTGAAGTGTCGCCTGTAAAGCTTGCATCTGTGTTTTCATTTGGCTTGTATTTTCTTTCGTTAACCATTGTTGTGTTTGTTGTCGTGCAATCGTGGTCGCGTTAGGATTGTCATTCGCAAATGTCACATGTAACGTATCGTCCGTCACATTGATAAATGCTGATAATTGATCGTCTTTAATCTTTTGCTGGATGTGCTGATGGTTATCATAATGATGCACATGAATGTCTTGCGCTTCCAACTGCTCAACAAAACTGTCCGGCACTTGATTGACACCGATATGCATACTTTTCGCTTGATCTGTACTGTTAAATAAATACGTTAATAAAGATAAAATTAATAATGGTGCTAAAAATAACAAAGCTAATGTTCGTTTATCACGTAATACTTGGCGATAGACTCTTTTTGCGATATGCCAGGCGTTCATTCTTTCCCATCTCCCATCTTCAAAAACACATCTTCAATTGATGCAGCATCATATTGTGTCTTAATCTCTGTCGGCGTCCCTTGAGCCACAATTTTCCCATGATTCATGAGCAACAATTTGTCACATCGATCCGCTTCGTCCAACACATGCGTCGTGATGAGAATGGATTTACCTTCATTTTTAAATGTGTACAAGTCCTCCCACACTGATTTTCTTAATTTCGGATCAATCCCTACAGTCGGTTCATCTAAAATCAAAATTTGTGGGTCTTGTAAAAAACTAATCGCCAGTGACAAACGACGCTTCATCCCACCAGAGAAGTTTTTAACAAGCTGGTCCAAATCTTGTGTTAAATTCACCTTTTCTGCGCACCATTCGATACGTTCTGGTATGTTTTCACCCTTTGTCATATAAATCTGCGCAAAAAACTTTAAATTTTCTCGTGCAGTTAAATCCTCATACAATGCATCACTTTGCGCCATATAACCGATGTCACCTAACACTGCACGATGAGGCATTTGTTTTTGATTAATGGTCACGGTCCCCGCATCTATTTTTTCCATTCCGAGCATACATTTAATCATTGTCGTCTTCCCCGTACCAGACGGACCAATGATGCCTACAATTTCACTATCTTCAAACGTTACCGTCACATCATCTAATACGCGCTTATGTCCAAAACTTTTCGTAAGTCCTTTTATCTCAATCATCTTTGCCCCTCCATTTCAAATCATAAGAAGTGAGCGTTCACTCACCATTATGATACATCAAGTCCATGTAAAATCAAAACCACCCGTGTGAACGGGTGGTTTGTTCTGCAGCTGAAAGCCTCTGTTACTGACCAGCCCTTGTAAGGGCACTGAGAAAACCAGCCAACCGTACTACTTTCTCAGCAACCCTTAAAAGGGTTCTATTTTTTCCTCAACTTTTTATTCTCTTCTCCTGTAAACGGATCAATGTATTCCATCATTGTGAGTTGTTCTGCTACGATATCCTCTTGTAATTGATTTCGAATATATTCTTCTATTACCTTTTTATTTCTTCCAACCGTATCTACATAAAAACCTTTGCATCAAAATTTTCTATTCCCATATCTATATTTCAAATGTGCATGTCTATCAAAAATCATTAAACTGCTTTTCCCTTTTAAATATCCTACAAATTGAGAAACACTTAGTTTTGGCGGAATACTAACTAACATGTGAATATGATCTTTACATGCTTCAGCTTCTATTATTTCTACACCTTTTCTTTCACATAGTTGTCTCAGAATTAAACCTATATCTCTTTTTAATTTTCCGTATATTATTTGTCTTCTATATTTAGGTGCAAAAACTATGTGATACTTACAATTCCATTTTGTATGTGCTAAACTATTTGTGTCGTTAGACATTTTGGCATCTCCTCATGCATATAATATTGGTTGGCTGACCAAATATTATTCTAGCATGTTGAGGTGCTTATTTTAATACAACGGTAGAACCTTTCCGGAACCATACGCATAGCGCATGGTTTACTTTTATTCAAGAAAAAAGCCGTCAAATTCTAAAAAAATGAATTTTGACGGCTTTTTCTTAAAGGAGCTGAAGGTCGATGTCCCAACCCCTTACTAATCACTATTCAAAATATAATCAATTACTTCAACATGAAGATCACTATTCCTATATCCTTCCAAGATATCATCAACTTGTCTATTTGGAATTTCAGGAAGTTCTCTTATATCGCATAAAACCTCTTTAAATTCTTTTTTAGTAACTCTGTCTTCGTTGATTGTTAATTTAAATAAATAATCATTCAACTTCTTGATTTCTTCAACATTATAACTATAACGTAACAAGACTAAATCTTTTGTTTTTAAATTAGGTGCCAATTCTTCTTGTAACACATCTATCGATTGCTTAATTAACAAAAGTTTAGACTCTAATTCTTCGTTATTCATTCAAATCACACTCTCTTATATCAAAGTTTGACCTACTTGAGATACCCAGTAAGCAATACTACGCGCAGAAGAATCTTTTATACCAGTTCCCATTAACGCTTGAGCAACTTGACCTTCTACATTTCCCCATGTAGCTTGTTCTTGTTTTAAAATCTTGTTTAAAGCTGGTTCAACATATTTATCCCAACGTTTTTCTAAAGATTTACCAGCACGAGGACTTATCTTTTGAACTCCTGAAAATACAGCTTTTTTGTTCTTTATCATTGCCTTAATCCCTTTTTTTACAGCAAAAGAACCACCAACTCTTTCTGAAGTCCCTTCTTTGAGATTAGTCGGTAAATTATTAATAGTCTGCTGAATTACATATTCAGGATTTTTAAACAAATCATCTAAAACCTTATTATCTTTCTCATTTTCTGTATTCAAATTGCTAACTGACTCTTGTGATTCCACTGATTCACTTGCACTAGCTATAGGACTTACCGTTGTTAATAATATTGCACTCGCTAATAATGTTCCAAATGATTTTTTTAGTTTCAAAATAAAAAAACTCCTTTTCTTTAAATTTACTCCCATTTTTAGAACATTACCAATACAACCATACCATACATATCATTTTTTTGCTTTATTCCAATTGTTTTATTGGCATAAATGCATAGTTAAATTATGCATGTCACTATCTCCTGAATATAAATATACTCATGCAATGATTACCCCTTAATTTCATTCACAATTTCTTGATTCTTTTCATAACCTGTTAAATAATCCGATGATTTTACAGAGTATTTTGATGTCTCTTTGATTGTTATTTGAATATGTTTATCGCTTTTTTGGTTTGATCGCTTTAATATTTGCCACTGGTTGATAATCAACTTGTAATGCTTTTTGCCATAACTGAACCCATTGTTCTTGATTTATAATTGCTTTATTCTTAAAGTAGCTATTTTCAACACAAAATAATACATGCATATGATGATTATAACTACCATTACAAGTCACCGTCTTTATCATGGGCTTACTGGTAATGCATTGGCGCACATTGCTTTTTATGTATTATGCAATATGATTTTGGGAGAATCATTTGTCTAAAACCCTGCTCCCAATCTGATACATACTCTTATCAAACCCTCCGTTCTTCCTGAAAACCAAAAAAGACGATAGCAACTGGATTCACCTCCAATTGCTATCGCCATCATTAAGCGTCTCTATTGCATGATGTTATGCACACGCCCCATTTTAATCGTTTGATATACTTGAATGTCGTCATCTACAATCACAAGATCGGCATCCTTACCTACAGCAATACTTCCCTTGCGATCATCAATCTTCAACGCTTTCGCCTGATTCAAACTTGCCACACGCCATAACGTTTCTAAGCGCGCTCCAGTAAATTGAATCAAGTTACGTAAACCGTCGTTCATTTTCAAAATACTTCCCGCTAAAGAGCCCGTTTCTAAATGTGCCTCATGATCTTTTACAATCACTTTCTGACCACCTAATTCATAGTCACCTTCTGGCATTCCTTTTGCACGCATCGCATCCGTAATCAAGTACATTTTTTCTGGTCCTTTATGTTGATACGCAATCGCCACGGCCTGTGGATGCGAATGCACACCATCGACAATGACCTCTGTTTTTAACTGATCGTTTGTCCATGCTGCACCAAACATACCTGGATTTCTATGGTGGAAACCAACACCCGCATTGTACAAGTGTGTCACGTGTTTAACGCCTTCTTCTACTGCTGTGTTCGCTTGATCAAAGTCCACTTCAGTATGACCCATCGAGAAGATAAACTCATCTTTTAACGTTTGAATCACTTCACTAGCGCCTTCAACTTCAGGTGCAATCGTCACTATTTTAATGAGCCCTGCAGCCGTCTCTTGAAAATGACGCAACAATTCAACAGTCGGTCGTTGAATAAATGCTGGGTTTTGCGCTCCGATTTTATGTTCAGAAATGAATGGGCCTTCTAAGTGTACACCACCCACTTCAGCGGCATTTGTCACATCTTGTTGCTGATGATAGGCACTAATATTTTGAAGTGCCTTTTCAATCGCTTCTTGAGATTGTGTCATCGTTGTCGCTAAAAAAGTCGTTGTGCCTTCTGTCAATAAATGCTCAGCTAAATACTTCAAGCCATCATATGACGCATCCATCGCATCTTCACCATAACCGCCGTGGATATGCACGTCAATAAAGCCTGGTAAAATGTGACGCCCTTTTGCATCTACAACATCTAAATCTCCTGTATAGGTACCAATTTCAACTGTTTTAATTTTGCCGTCTTCCACAATTAGGTAGCCGTCTGAAATCACACCGTCTTCTGTATAAATGACGCCATTTGTAATTGCATATGTCATAGTATACCTTCTTTACTGTAATTTGATTGTTTTATTCATCATCGTCGTCATCGTCTTGATTTAACATCGCGTTGACGTGAATGATACCCTCTTGAGCTTTTTGCACATAGTCAGGTGCTTCACCAATCATTTTACCATTAATATAGCTAATGACCATTGGCAAGCTCATCCCTACATAAAGATTTAAGTCTGCCCCATTCATAATTTTTTTAGAAACGGTATTCGCTGGTGTGCCGCCTAATAAATCTGCAAAAACTGTCACTTGATCGCCTTCATCAATCAGTGCATCTAATGCTTTCTCAAAATCTTCAGGACCCATTTCTGGCGTTAATGCTGCAGTATAAATGTAGTCTTGTGGTCCAAGAATCATTTCTACACTGTCTTTTAGCCCTTCACAAAAAGCGCCGTGACTCACAAGGATTAACTTTTCCATTATTCAAATGCTCCCATCGAATTAAATTTTTGAAATAACACCCAACGCTGACAAGATAATCGATACAATAATCACAATGAAGATTGCACGTGTTGAGTTCATTTTTTTACGTCCTAATAACCAATAAATCGCAAATACAATTAAAAGTGGTAATAATCTTGGTAAAATCATGTTGGCATTGTCTTGAATATTGACAGTTAAGTCACCAATTTTTGGTTTCCAAGCAAATTGAACACGAATCATCGTTGCGACGAGTGCACCCACCATGAATACCCCGAGCAATGTTGCTGCATTTGTTAAAGACTCTAAGCGGTGTTGCATTGTTGTTACAAGTGAAATCCCTTCTTTATAAGCGAATTTCAATTGTTTCCATCTGAATACGATAATGGCAAGCATTGCGACAAACCAAAGTAATGCACCAAATGGGTTACCGTCTTGCGCCATGTTTGCTGCAATGGCACCGAAAATAGTAGGAACTAATGAACCGAAAATCGCGTCACCTACAGCAGCAAATGGTCCCATTAAGCCGACTTTAATCCCTTTGACAGATTCTTTTGATGCGTATCGTTCTTTTTCTTCCATCGCAATATCAATACCCATAATAATCGTGTTAAAGAAGTTACTCGTATTGAAGAATTGCGCGTGTGTTCTCATCATTTCCTGTAATTCAGGTGAATCATCACCATAAATTTTACGTAATTGTGGAAGGATAGTAAATAAATAACCTGATCCTTGCATACGCTCGTAGTTCCAACCCCATTGGAAGAATAGTAAGCTACGTGTATTGATTTGTCTAAAGTCTTTATCAGTCAGTTTATAAGGTGTGTCAGGCATTTTTCCTGTTAACTTTGAATTTGCTTCAGCGTTTTGAGAAATTTGTGTTTCCGTTTGATTATAATTCGTCATCGTCAATCTCTCCTTCATCGTCCGCATCTGTTGCTTGTCTTTCTCCATTACTTGCAGGCGCTGCTTTTGATTGCGAAGCTCGACTGTACTCCATTGCTGCTAAAGCAAAACCAATCGCTGCAATCGCTAACATTGGTAATGATGAGAATGACATGCCAAAGTTCTTATCTAAACCTGCAACTGATGTGCCTAGACCTGATAAACCGTCAAATACTGTAACCATTAATGCCGTAATGATAAAACCTAAAATAAAGTAAGGATAATGTTTTTTCAAAGGTAAGTAGCGTAATAAAATCGCGAAACCGACTGCTGGTAATACCGCACCAGCAACTGTTAAACCGTCACCTAACCATTTTAAGTCGCCGTTCAAGTAGTCAACGATTTTACCTACAACGCTTCCACCGAATACAAGCGCTAAAAATACTGGGATAGCACGAGATAATGCCCATGGAATCGCACCGTATAAGTAGTTACGTTCAATACCTTTGTAATCCATTTGTTCAATTTTTCTATCAATGCGATGTGCAAAGAATGTATTCGTGAAACGTGCTAAAATGTCTGTTTGAATCATTAGGCTCGCAACAGGTACTGCAAGTGTCGCAAGTGCTTGTTGTGGGTTCATTCCGAGTGCAACTGAGAACGCAACTGCTAATACTGTCCCTGAGTTGGCATCGATTCTTGAAGCCCCACCAAATGTACCTACACCTAAAATGGTTAACTGCATGCCCCCACCGATAATTAAACCAGTAGTGACATCGCCCATAATCAACCCCGAAATAATCCCTGCGAATACAGGGTGACCAAAAATGTTAAACTGTAAATCATCTAAAATTTGGTAACCTGCGTACAGCGTTAAGAGCAATATTTGCCACCATAAAATATCCAATAAAAACGCCTCCTGACCCCTATTCTTTAATTAATGTCATAAAGTCAACTGATTTATCGTTTGGCACCATTTGTGAAATGATGTTCACGCCTTTTTCTTGTAATAATTTGAAGTTGTCTACATCTTCATCAGTAATGTTGATTGAGTTTGTAATTGAACGTGTTTCATTTGTTTGTGACATGTTCCCTACGTTTAACTCTTCAATTTTTACGCCATTATTCACTAATTCTACAAAGCGGTCAGGACGTTTTGCGATTACCATCACGCGTTGTGAGTCATATTTGCCGTTATTGATGTTGTTTGCTGCTTTTTCAACAGGTAACACACTCAATTTAATTCCTGCTGGTGTTGCAAGTTTTAAAGCTTGTTTGTCAATGTCACTTTGAGCGACTTCATTATCAATGACGATAAAGCGCCCAATGTTTAATTTTGTTGCCCATAAGTTTGCGACTTGTCCGTGAATGAGTCTTCCATCGATTCTGCTTCCGATAATTGCCATAATAAATCCTCTCCTTATACTTCAGAAAATTTAGGTGCTTCAATCAGTTGGATACTTTCTGGATGTTTTCCTTCTGAGTCAAACACGATAATCTCATTTTGTCCTTGCTTCAAAAATGCTTTTGGAATGTAGAGCGACTGTGATGGTCCAATTTCCCAATAACGACCGATATTAAATCCATTAACAAGCACGACACCTTTGCCGAAATCGCTTACATCAATATGTGTATTGTTTGGCTCTGCTAAGTCAAATGTATATTTGTAAAAAGCAGGTTGTTGTGCAGACCACTCACGTTTGAAATGGTCATCTGTTAATTGCTCAAAGTCGATATCGAATTGTTCCCAGTCTTGTACGAAATGAAGATCTTGCATAAGACCTTGGCCCAAGCCTTTACGCTGTGTCGGTGCTAATAATTTATAGCCGTAATTGACACGACCCATATTTTCAACGAGCACATCGATTTGTGGTTGGTCTGAAGTTAATGTCACTTCAAATTGATCTCCAATCTCTTCTTGATACGCTGTGTAGACATGCGTTTGATCCACAAAGCAATGCACACGGTCTCTTGCATCTACAATGCGTAATTTTTCTTGTTCTGTCGCTTTATGGATATGTGTACGATAAACCATATAACCATAGCCAGAACCCGCTTCTTCCATTGTTTGTGGATAGAAGCTTGTCGTTTTTGTCGAAATGTCTTCAAGTACTTCAAATAAATTCACTTTGTCTGCCAATGGAATATTTTCAATCGACATAAATGTTTTCGTTCTTGGTTCATGTTGCTCAATGTCAGGTATTTCTTCTTTGAGCATTTCTTGTAAAGCGAAGTATTTTTGTGTTGGATTACCCGCTTCATCTAACGGTGCGTGATAGTCATAAGATGTGACTTGTGGCAAATCTTTCGTACCACGTGCTGAGCAACCGTTCCAAAAACCAAAGTTCGTCCCACCATGGAACATATATAAATTAAGTGAGCCTAATTTCACTGCATCGCGCACTTCTTCAGCCAAATCATCACTGTCTCGTTTAATCACAGGTTCACCCCAGCGATTAAACCAGCCATCCCAAAATTCCATACACATTAACGGCCATTTTTTACTAAATTCTTGTTGGAACGTCTTTAAGTTTTCGAAATTTTGAACGGTGCGAGAACCAAAATTGCCTGTCGGTAAAATATCATCCTCAATTAAACTACCTGCTCTTAAACATTGATCCCATGCGCCATCTGATGTGAAGAATGGTACCGTGACCCCTTCTTCACGCATTATGTGAGCAAGTGCACGCAAATATTCGTGGTCTTGACCAAATGAACCGTATTCATTTTCGACTTGCATCATAATGATTGGGCCGCCTTGATCAATTTGCAATGGCGTTAAGATTTTAAACAGTTCATGATAATATTTTTTCACTTTATCTAAATACTTCTCATCTCTCGAACGAATGCGCATCGTACGGTCATTGAGTAGCCACGCTGGAAAGCCACCAAACTCCCATTCCGCACAAATATACGGAGATGGGCGCACAATTACGTATAGACCAAGCTGATCTGCAAGTTCGATAAAATGTTTTAAATCTTTATGTCCTTTGAAGTCGTACTGATCTTCAACTGTTTCATGAAAATTCCATGGGACATATGTTTCCACTGTGTTAAACCCAAGTGCTTTCAAATTGTATAATGAATCTTCCCAGTCATCCTTTGGTATTCTAAAGTAATGGATGGCACCGGACAATATCTTGATGGGTTTGTCATCTAATAAAAACGTATCGCTTATTTTGAAACGACTCACATAATCACCTCATTAAGATTGAATTGGTGTTGCTGTTTTCACATTCACTTCATTAAGTGCTGTCAAGTTATCAAGCCCTTCACTTTCCAACCATGCTTTAGCTTCTTGTTCACCTGAACCAACAAATGCTGTTGTCGCACCTTTCCATGTTGCACGGCCACATAAAATACCGTTGAAACGTGCCCCATGATCAGCTGCAAATTGAAGTGAATCCATAAATAGTTGTGCAGATACGCCACCACTTAAGTAAATATAAGGAATGTTTGTTGCTGCATCTTGCGCTTTAAACGCTTCTGCTGCTTCTGCTTGTGTCATGACTGCTTTGTCTCCAAATCCTTCAACAAAGTTCATGTTCACTGGTATTTCTACTTTCAATGTATCCACTTGGAAGCGTGGTTCACTGAATACACGCATTGCTTCGTTGACTTTGTGTGGACGAACTTTCGCAAATGCTTCACCTTTTTCGTCACCGATACTGTCATCATACGTTAAAATTTCAAGTAAAAATGGAATGTTTTCAGCCTGACATTCTGTACCTACACGCTCAATCATCGCTTGTTTCTTTTGATTGATTTCATCTGATTCATCTACGTCATAGTAAAGTAAGAACTTCACAGCGTCTGCACCTGCTTCTACAAGACGGTGTACGCTTTGGTCTTCAATAAGGCGAGGCAAACGTCCAGGTCGAGACTTATCATAACCTGTTTGTTCATAAGATAAGATTAAACCTGCGTTCGCATCTTTTGCTTTTGCAGCATCTAGTCCGTATTCAGGGTCTACTAAAAAGCTAGAACCGTGTGGCGTTAACACTTCAGCCACCATTTTCTTAAACAATGACATGTTTTCTGGTGTTGCTGTGTCCCCTAATAACTTTCTTAATGCGCCACGTTGGTCTACTGCAACTGCTGCATAAATTCCGTTCTCATCTACTAAACGACTTAAATCTTTTACCATGCATATCTCTCCACTTCTATTTCAGTTTTAATTTCAGCGACTTGGTTGACATCAATAAAACCTGTTTTTTCTTGTAAAGCATTCGATGTGCCACATGCTAAAGCTTGACGAATCAACGCTTCAGGCTCTAAATCTTGATCCACACCGTAAGCAATACCTGCTACAGTAGAATCACCCGAACCGACCGGATTAACAATATCTTTATGTGGCAATGTCGCACGATAAATGTCTGATTTCCATTTCACAAGTGCGCCATCTCCACCTAACGTTAAAAAGACATCACAATTTTTAAAGTACGGATGCGTCTGCAGTAAACGTGCGCATGCATCAATCGTCAAATTTTCACGATTGACTAACATTTCAAATTCAGATTGGTTCGGTTTAATACAGTGAATTGGCAACTCGGCTTCTAACAACGCCTTCAACTCGCCCGCATGTGTATCTACAATATTGTACGTATGCGCAAATGCACTCAGAATACGCGCCATGTGGTCAAATTTCGAATGCGTTTCAAATTGTGGTGAACTACCACTAATGGTCATCACTTTCGCATCCTTAGCATGTTTTGTGACTGTCTCAAAATAAGCTTGTTGCTCATGCTCTGAAATCGTCGGACCTTGTTCGAGTACTTCCGTTTGCGATTCGCCATCGTTCAACGCCAAACTTTGCCTTGTTTGTCCCTTGATGAACGTAAAAGCACGAGTAATGCCCATCTCTTTCAATGTTTCATCAATCCACTGCCCATTCGCACCTCCGACATAACCGAAAGCACAATGCGCTGCGCCAAGTTGATGTAACACCTTCGTCACATTAATACCTTTGCCACCTGGATTTTCGATTTTCTGTTTAACACGATGCACCTCGCCGACAATAAGCGGGTCAATTTGGTACGTTATGTCAACAGATGGATTAAATGTATGTGTTGCAATCATTGTTACTCACCCTTTAACTGGATAAATTGTTACCCCTTTAACAACACGGTTGATAAAGCCGTCTGGACTTGGATTATCGGGATTTAAACCTAATGCGTCAGAACGTTGTGCAGCAAGTAACTGGCCAAACATTAAATATTGAAGCGCAAGTTCCATATCTGTTAATGATTCAGATTGTGGAAGCTGTACTGTATGCTCGCCCGCATCATTTTGACCGTCTAAAATATACATTTTGTAACGATCTTTCACTTCACCAACTTCTTTGATTAAGTCATCTTCATATTGACGATGGTATGCCCCATTACTACGCATCATAATGAAAATAGCGTCTTTACTTAAACCTGCTTTAGGACCATGTCTAAAACCTAACGTTGTTTCACGTGCTATTTCTGTTTGGCCAGCAGTTAATTCGTTCAATTTTAAGCTCACTTCTTTTGTTAACTCACCAATCAAGCCTGTCCCTACGTAAAACACTTTCGAAAATTCAAGTGCATTCACAGCTTGTGCTTGTTGTTCGAGCCAATCAAAGTTAGACGCTGCAATCTCGAAAAATTGTGGGCTTACTGTACCACCGAAAAGTAAGTAGCTCGCAAATAACATCGATGAAAAGCTTGATGTCATCGCCAGTGACTTGTCGTTCGTTTCTTCAGGGAGAATCACTTTGAACACATTGTCTTTATCCGCTTCGTATGCCCCTAAGAAGCCGTCTTTATTATTTGTAATGAATAAGTGATAAACATTTTGAGAAAGTTCATTCACAAATTCGACTGTCGCTTTCGTTTCTGGACTGTTACCCGAGCGCGCAAACGACACAACGAGATACGCTGTTTGGTCATCAATATAAAGTTGTGGGTCTGTCACAAAATGTGTCGTTGGTACAGATTCAAATTCAAAGTTTGACATCACCGCTGTGTTGCGTGCCATACGTGCGACGTCACCCACATAGGCGCTTGAGCCCGCACCTGTGAAAAGCACTTTTAATTTTTTTCCTGCATGCGCTTGTTCAATGTGATTCACAAATTGACCAAATGCTTCTTGTTGCGCTTGAACAATATCAAACGTTTTTTTCAAAGTTTGTGGTTGTTGCTTTATTTCTCGATAAGTATCTGTTTCATGTAACACAATACTACCTCCCATATCATTTTAATGATTACATTAATTGCACCGTGTATTTATATTTATGGCCACTTGCAATACTCTGTGTAAACTCAATCAAATCTTCGCCTACATAACTAAAGCGTTCAATAAACATACAACTGTCATCAACAACACCGTTCAACAACTTCGCATGTTCTTTACTCAACTTACTCGCCGTCAAATTTTCACAAGCATTCGTAATTTGCAAACCGTAATGACGATTAAGCGTTTCATATAAAGAGACACGATTAAAATCAAATTGTTCGAGCCCTTCGCAAAAACGCATTGGCAAATAACTCACCTCGTAAATGAGAGGAATATCATTGGAAAGTCGTAAACGCTTTAATTCATAAACATATTGATAGGGTTTCAGGTTCATTTTTTCTTGTAAAAAAGTGGTGGATGGTATGAGTTTAATGCTTAACATTTTTGTACTCGCCTCATCACCATTTTTTTCTATTTCATCTTTAAAACTATAAAGCTCGTTTAAAAACTGTGTGTATTGACTACCTAGCACAAAGGATCCTTTACCGTGTTCGCGTTTAATGACGTGGTCTTTTTCCAAACGATCTAATGCTTCACGCACAGTAATTCGACTCACACCAAACTGCTCACACAGCTTACGTTCTGATGGTATTTTGTCCCCTTCTTTATACTCACCAGCTTTAATACGACTATGAATCCCTTTGTACACTTGATAGTACAATGGTAATTTTTCAGACATGATATTCACCGCCTACTGGTTATAACCACCTTGAATTATAAAGACTCTTGCTATTTTTGTAAAGGCTTTAATTTTAATTTTTGTTCTTCAAACAAACAGCCTACAACATTGTATATGGCAACTTACAGCATTATTGTTGCACTTTTTGAAAACCTTTTCAAAATCGTTGCTCAAAAAAATTTTTTTACATTATTTTCTGGTTATAACCACTCTAAAAAATAATTAGTTTGCGCATTAATGAACAATCGTACTAAACTATGTCGCTGTGTACATTTTTTGTCACTCCAAAAGATCTGAAAAGTGTTTAAAAAGTGGTATTAATTCCTAACCTACAACCTGCCAAAAAAGCCAATATGACGAGGTTGAAAAGGTTTACAAAGATAAATAATCATTATATATTCAATTCAATTAATCTTATGAGGAGTGCATAGACAAATGTTAAATCAACAGAAACAAAACTATGGTATCCGGAAATATGCAATTGGGACTTCATCTGTATTATTAGGTGTGACATTATTTATAACACTTGACACAACTGCATCTGCCGCTGAAACAGCTACACCTGCTCAAACAGAAACGAATCGAGCAGAGACGGCTGCTTCTCACACTTCGTCAACTGACACAACGCAATCTAAAGCAGACACGACAACAGAGTCAACTAAGCAAACGGATGAAATAACACCATCTCAAGATCAAGCACAGACCAAAACGGATCAAACAACACAAGATGAAAGTGCAACGCAAACAGCAGATCCAACAACTGCACCTCCTGTCACAGACGCACCAAAAACTAATGACGCAACAGCGCGTCAAAACCCGACACCTTCTGAAGCACAACAAACAGCTGAGGAACAATCCACTACAGACAACAAACAACAACCAAAGTCTGAAACACCTCAAGAAGCAGAGCAACAAAAGCCCGCTGATGATGCAACAGCTGAAACACCTTCCAAAGATTCTACACCTGTAGCGGAAACAGACACTACTCAAAATCAAGCAAATACAGATGAGCAAACAGTAGACAAAACAAAGACAGATGCGGCAACATCACAAAAACAACCAGGACCATCGCCGTCAACTGAAGCAACAACACAAGGACCATCTACTGAGGCACAACCTGAAAATGTTGATCCTTCTCCAACATCAAAGGACGGACATGTAGTGCAACAAAATGATGGCCAAACTGCGCCGACACCGTATGCACAACAAGCAGACGCGACAGAGGAGACAAATGTCACAACGGAAAGTGTCGACAGCAATCCACAATCCTCTTCACCTTCACAAGATCAACCTGAAGATGCGCGTACAGTAGAAAAAGAAAATGTCGCTACACCGCCACGTGACAACACAACAACAGCAGATCCGAAAAAAACGATGACTCGTGCAGCAACGAAACAACAAGATGATGCCGTCGATCAACTGAGCTCAAAAGATATGACAGCAACAATTGACAAAACATTCCCTGCTGTTAAATATTACACATTGAAAAATGGTAAAAAAGTCGACGCCCAAGTGACAGATGCCCGTCAAGTCATCGTGAATGGTGAAGTCGTAACACCAACAGTGAAATACAAGAAAATTGATGATCACACTGCTGAATATGATTTAACTGCACAAAATGATTCACATTCTATCGATGCGAACTTCAAATTTCGTTTATCTATTGTTGACAATACGGTCGATTTACAGATGACAGATTATACAAACAACAACAAAGATCCGAAAAATATTATTCGTAACTTCGGCTTTGTGAGTCAATCGCTCGTATCAGTGAATAATCAACAAAAAAATGCCAAGCTTCAAACAACTAAAATGTCGACGAATACAATGCAAAGCGGCGATAAGTCGTACAACATTGATGAAAATTTCAAAAATAATTTTAATGACTTTATGATGTATGGTTTCGTGTCAAATGATGATTACAGCGCAGGATTATGGAGTAACGCACAAATCGGCTTTGGTGGTGACCAGGACTTTTTACGTGTCAATGCCCAGTCTACAGAAACAGATAACGGCGTCGCTGTCGGTTTAGGTTCTATGCCTTGGATTATCCAAAAAGATGCTGAACATCCAGATGCGAAATCACAGGGCTTATTACCACATGTCAAAATAGCGATTGCTGAAGATGAAAACAAAGATGGCGAGATCAACTGGCAAGACGGTGCGATTGCTTACCGTACGATTATGAACAACCCATATGGCGCAGAAGAAGTGCCGGATCTCGTAGGTTATCGTATCGCGATGAATTTTGGTTCACAGGCACAAAATCCATTCTTAAAAACATTGGATGGTGTGAAAAAATTCTACCTCAACACAGATGGTTTAGGACAATCGATTTTATTAAAAGGCTATAACAGTGAAGGTCACGACTCTGGCCATTTAGATTATGACAATATCGGTCAACGTATAGGTGGCGTGGAAGATTTCAAAACGTTACTTCAAAAAGGGGCAAATTATGGGGCACGTTTCGGTCTCCATATTAACGCTTCTGAAACTTATCCAGAATCTAAAGCGTTTAACCCTGACCTTTTAAGAAAAAATGAAGACGGCAGTTATATGTATGGTTGGAACTGGCTCGACCAAGGCTTTGACATCGATGCAGACTATGATTTAACACACGGACGTAAAGAACGTTTCGAAGCACTGAAACAAATTGTTGGCGATGATCTCGACTTTATTTACGTCGATGTATGGGGTAACGGACAATCTGGTGATAACAGTGCTTGGCCATCACACCAGTTAGCGAAGGAAATCAATGACTTAGGTTGGCGTGTTGGCGTTGAATGGGGTCACGGTATGGAGTATGACTCAACATTCCAACACTGGGCAGCAGATTTAACTTATGGTACGTACCAAAATAAAGGGATTAACTCAGAAGTGGCTCGCTTTTTACGTAACCATCAAAAAGACTCATGGGTGGGTAACTATCCACAATATTCAGGTGCAGCCGACTTCCCACTTCTTGGCGGCTATGATATGAAAGACTTTGAAGGTTGGCAAGGTCGAAACGATTATTCGGCTTATATTAAAAACATTTTCAACGTCGACTTACCGACGAAGTTTTTACAACATTATAAAGTGATGCGTATCGTCGATGGTGACCCTGTTGAAATGACTGCAAATGGTCAAACGATTAACTGGACACCGGAAATGCAAGTTGATTTAGAAAATGAAGCCGGCGATAAAGTTACTGTAAAACGTAAATCAAATGACTATAAAAATGATATTGATAACTACCGCTCACGTACGATTGAGTTGAACGGTCGCACTGTACTAGATGGTGACGCCTATTTATTACCATGGGATTGGGATTCAAATGGTCAACCTTTAACTGGCGATAGCGAAAAATTATATCACTGGAACAAAAAAGGAGGATCAACAACTTGGCAGCTCCCTGAGTCATGGGATACAGACCAAGTCGTCCTTTATGAGTTAACTGAGACAGGTCGCGTTTCACCACGTACGATTGCTGTCAAAGACCACCAAGTGACACTCGATAATATTAAAGCGGACACACCTTATGTCGTTTATAAAGTGGCACAACCTGATAACACAGATGTCAACTGGAGTGAAGACATGCACATAAAAGATGCAGGCTTTAACTCACAAAAACTCACACCTTGGACAATCGAGGGTGAAAAAGATAAAGTGAGCATCGAAAAATCAACAACATCGAATGAAATGCTCAAAATTGATAGCCCGACAAAAAATACGAAATTAACTCAACAATTAACAGGATTAACACCTGGTCAACGTTACGCGTTATATGTCGGCGTCGATAACCGAAGTGAGGCTGCATCACACATTTCAGTGACACATAATGGCGAAACACTCGCAAGCAATGAGGTCGGACAATCTATCGCAAAAAACTATGTCAAAGCAGACGCACACAATAATAATGCTGCAACATTTAAAAATGGCGGCAGTTATTTCCAAAATATGTACGTATACTTTGTCACTCCAGAAGATGGTAAAGTGGACTTCAACATCCAACGCGATCCGGGTAAAGGTGCCACTTATTTCGATGATATTCGCGTCCTAGAAAATGGTTCTAACCTACTTCAAAACGGTACATTCACACAAGACTTTGAAAATGTACCACAAGGTTTATTCCCATTCGTCGTATCAGAAGTAGAAGGCGTTGAAGATAATCGTATTCACTTATCTGAGAAAAATGCGCCATACACACAACGCGGTTGGAACAATAAACGTGTAGATGACGTGATTGACGGCAAATGGTCGCTTAAGGTGAACGGTCAAACAGGCAAAGATAAAATGGTAATCCAAACAATACCGCAAAACTTCCATTTCGAACCAGGAAAAACGTATGAAGTATCATTTGACTATGAAGCTGGATCTGATGATACGTATGCATTTGCGACAGGTAGTGGTGACATTTCTAAAAATCGCGACTTTAAAACAACACCATTGAAAAATACAATCGATGGTGGCAAAGCAAAACGTGTGACTTTCAAAGTGACAGGCGATGAAAATGGTCAAACTTGGATTGGTATTTATTCAACCAAAACACAACCTGATACGAGAGGTGTGAAAGATGCGAGCCAAGTTAACTTCGAAGGTACGAAAGATTTCATCCTCGACAACCTTTCTATCCGTGAAGTTGATAATGATAGCAGCAACACACCACCAAGTGATAAAGGCGATAGTTCAAACACGACTGCTGAAAATAATAGTCATGACACAAATTCAAATCCGACTATTGTTGCACCGAGCGATCACAATGACGTGACAGATGCGAACAACAATACTGACACAAGTTCTGATGTTAAGGGAACAAGCACTGAAGACACGCCTAACGCGGAAGGTCAAACAGAGCACAACGATGTTCCTGTCAGTCACGCTAACGAAACAGATGGTACTACTGTAGCACCGACTGTAACATCTTCCGAAGCGGACACTGTAGACGCAACAGCAGCAATGGCGACAAACGAAGAAACTCCCAATCACGTCAAAACAACATTAACAAATACGTCAGGCGCTATGCCAAATCATGCGACGAAAATGGATCCAAAAATGAGTAATGTCGCATCTAAAACAATGGATGCACATATGATGCAGTCTCATGCGATAGCTTCAATGACACCAGCAGAAGCACCAATGCACCAAATGGCAGCACCTATGCAACACGGTATGGACCATGCACCAACGCAACAAGCAAACGTTCAAGTTGACAGTGTCGCGACACAACCATTACCAGATGCACAGCTTGCTGAATTACCAAAAACTGGGGATACGACTCAGAATACACGTGGACCTTTAATGGCGATGATGGTTGGCGCAATCTTGACAACATTCGGATTCAGACGCCAACGTAAAGAGAAATAAAGCACACAACACAATATGATTATGTAGGAAAGGAAACTTAACCTCCAACTCACCAATGCGTCATCTTTTTGAAGCATTGGTGAGTTACATCACTCAGGAAACGTAAAATTGGTTTCTTTATATTGAGTTGTAGATGTAAACATTTTGAGTAATTCCAATTATATTCTCTAATTTCAGATTAAAAGTCGAAATCATATATTAAATTTGGTTTCGACTTTTTATTTTTTAATAAGCACCATTGTAATTTTATACTCAACAACTTTCTTTATATGATAATTTTATTTCAATGTATTGAAGTGTTTTATATTTCGAAAAACCATGTTGATATAATATTGTAAGGAGGGAAAAATTGTATAATTGGTCTTACAAAGTGGCTTTGGACTGGTGTTCAATTTGTAACTCGTTCTTGGAGAAGATAATAATTATAAGAGGAAGGAATGAATGGGATGGGTCCTTTATTACGCTTTTTAATTGGATGGGTTCTTCCGTTATCTGGAAGTACACGCCGAAAATAAATTATTATAAAAATCAGATCTGTAACTTCAGATCTGATTTTTCAAATAAAGAAGCTTTTTATAATTTTTAATATAGTTACAAAGAAATCAGGAATAGACAAAAAAATGTTAAATTTATTTTCTGTGTCAAAAAATTTTTCGTTTTTTTTGCTTTTTTTCAATATTGAACACCTACCGTCTATTAATGATAGTTAATTGTATCTTAACATATAGCTACCAATTTTTGTTTTGTTAGCCATTAAGTTAACAGATTATTAAAAAAGTAAGGAGAAGCACAGCACGGTTCAGCAATCCCAATATAGACATAGTGAATGTATCAACTTATTCCGATTTTATTCAAATCGAAAACCCTTTTTAACCATACGACTAAAAAATATATACAGTGCCAAGATCAATACGACAACGATAAAATAAACAACAGCTTGGTGATAGTTCAATACGACTCCGAAAAACAATAGCGCAACTGGGGACGACATTTCAAGGAGTGTCTGTTTTAATGTCATCACATGTCCTTGATATTTATCTTCAATGGCCTCTTGCAAGTAAACCGATGTCGGTATTGTCCCCAGTGGTTGAGACAAGCCCATAAAGCCATTCAATATAAAGAAAAACAGTGTTGCCACAATCGTGTTCATTCCAAATGATGCCATGATACCTAAAATCAATATCGTCACACATTGTAACAGCATTGCACGTTGATATGTTGACTTCAAATGGTCTTTTTCAGGTTCTTTCGTCAATAAAAACGAGAATGCTAACATTCCGACTGTATAACCTGACACAACGATGCCAAATTGAGGTGCTGTCAGCTGCATCAATTGGACGGCTATGATGGGCATACCTATTGAAAAGACGGTGATTAAAAAATTTAATGCAATCATCATGATGAATAAATGGCGCAACGGTTTCTTACGCTTTAAATATTGATAACCTTCTCGCCAACTTTCTTTAATCGATATACTTTCTATTGCTAATGCTTTATCTAATGGTAAGTTTAATACAAAAAGGATGGCAAGGCCTGCTGTCACAAGGTTGAGAAGCGCTAAAGTTTCGATATTAAAGAAAGCAATCGTGATTCCCCCAATCATAGGTGCTAGAAAATGAATCGTCGTATTGATAGTTTGACTTAATGATATGTAACGCTCGAAGTCTTCTTTTACAATATGATTCACATTGACATCGATAAACGTTCGGATAGTGACATCTGTCATATTGAGAATAATGCCTAAAATGACAATGTAGTTAAAGAACATGTCAAATGCAATGGTGAATATAAATAGAAAAATGACATTTAATAACTGTGCAATAATGACCATCAGTTTATTATGATAGCGATCAGAAAAAATACCTAGTAATGGAGCTGTCACAAGCGTGGAAATGACAATCGCCGTTAAATAAATCGTGTAACAGGCTGTATTGTCCGTATGTTGTAATATGTAAAATGCACATGCGAAACTAAATATACGTGAACCTATAGATGAGACGATGTTAAATAAGATCAAGCTGACTGTTCTAATACTCATGATGTTTCTCTCCTCGCTAAAACCTTATACTATTTATCCCACAGCCCCTGAATTTTGTCAAAAGTGTAACAATTTAAATTTGATTTACAACCATTCATTATTTTATTTTTATATTATTTGTAGATACGGATGATTTTGAATCCATATGTAAAAAGCCAACGAAAATCAATATGAAGGTTGATTTTCATTGGCTTTAATTTTTATTTCAATGTCATGCCACGACTCAATTAATCTAAGTCAGGAAGATTGGCTAACAATGCTTCTCTTTGACTTTCATATTGAGGTGGTAACATAATTTTTTGACCTAATTGATCTTTTGGTTCATCACGATCAAAACCTGGAGGAATTGTCGCAAATTCGAAAATAATGTGGCCACGTTCTTTAGTGTAAATTGCTTTGAAGTAGTTACGATCTTTCACTTCTGTCACGTGATAACCTTGTGACATTAAATATTTTTGCCATGCAAGGTGTTGTTCATCATTGTCTACAGACCAAGCGATATGGTGAACTGTTCCGACACCCCAGCGACCTTCTGGAAGTGGTGATTTAGGGATAATGATGTGATGTTTCAAATCTCCTGCTGTTTCAAAGTGGAAGTAATCTGCATCGTGTTCAAGTTCTGTTAAACCTAAATCGTCAACAAGTTCTTTTAAAGTTTCTACAGGACGTAATGATAATAATACAGAACCGTGGAAACCAAGAATTTTGTTTGTGTCACTTTCTTCATCGCTTTCAACTAATGCTAAGTCAAGACCATGAATGTCTTCAAACTCGATTGTTGGACGACGGAAAAGTTCTGTTTCTGTCGTTTCAACATTGTTGTCGTTTAAACGTTGAATCCAGTAATCTTTAGAGTTTTTAGGAATTCTGAATGCGATACGACCCACTTGACCGCTACCCACACGACCGTCATAAGCGTTAGCCCATGGGAAGAATGTCATAATTGTACCTGGGTCTACATTATCATTTGAGAAATATAAATGATACGTACCTGGATCGTCAAAATTCACTGTTTTTTTGACTAAACGTAAGTTCAACACTTTTTCATAAAAATCTTTGTTTTCTTTTGGATGTCCTACAATTGCTGAGATATGATGGATATTTTTAATCGGTTCCATTATCTCTGCCTCCTTTTACTTTTCGATTTCTTCATCTTGAATTTGTTTGTAAAATTGTTCCTTGTCGCCTTGACCGCTGAAACTTTTACTATAAAACGGCGGATTGTCCGTATTTGATTCGTCACTTGTTAGGATGGCACGATTTAAATGCATCACTTCACCGTTGTGTACTAAATCAAAGTCACCATAAATAAAAATCTCACCGTCATCCCCATAAGTGACTCTCGTTTCAGCATGTGTTTCTCGTTCATTTGATGGGAGTTCATACGTTAACGCACCACTCGGACATCGTTCAACCACCTTAATCACGTCCTCCACAGGCGCGTTGTCAGGTTGTACCCAAGGTCTTTTATCCACATCAAATACTTTGCCTAAACCACGTACGCATTCCGTCGCATGTACGCAGCGTTTAGGCTCGAAATAAACATTAATTTTTTCGCCCGTATACTGCTTTGCCATGTTCCCCACTCCATTCTCAATACTGTAATAGATGAGTTTGACCATTAATACATTAACGTCTATAATCTAATCATATCAGTATAAATATTATACTCATAAAGTTTCAAAAGAGTAAAGTAAACAACCTTTTTCTACAAGGAGGCTTTAACATGGAAGGACAAATCATTCCAGGTGTAGGGACAAAGTACAGTCTTACTACCGCTAACAACGAAATTGTGCACGTGATTTTACATTATAATGGTAAGCGAGAAATCTACATCACTGACGATGATGAAGACGTCATCGCGAACATTGGATTGAATGAAAGTGAAGCACGCGAAATTGCCTTAAAGTTAATGGATGTCAACCACGATACAATGGAAAAACAAGCTTTCGAACGTTTTACACTGTTGCGTAAACAAATGCTCGTAGACTGGATCAAAGTCGGACAACTTTCTCCATTAAAAGGTATTAACATTGAACAAGCTGAACACCGTGTACCGGATGGTGTGAACATCGTCGGCATTAGTCGTGGTTCAGATATTATTCCAAAACCTGACTCAAGCGAGCTGATACATGAAGGGGATATCTTACTCGTTATTGGGTACAACGATGCAGTTTCAGAATTTGAAGCAGCTTGCCGACCACAAGGGTAACGCTTATGGACTTTTCTAACGTGTCTGAGATCCTACTCAGTGGGCTCTTAATTTTCCTACTATTTATTTGCGCTTATCTTGCCAATCGCATTTCAGCACCTGATATTATCATCTTTTTACTCATCGGGATTGGGCTCGCATTCTTTGTGAGCCATTCTGAAATATTAGAGTTTGCTGCAGAAGTGGGTATTGTGTTGATGTTTTTCATGCTCGGTATGGAATTCCCTGTCAATCAACTCAAAAAACTCGCATTAAACATTTATAAAGCTGGATTATTAGACCTCTTCTTATCATTCGGTGTCACTGTTGTATTACTGCTTATTATGAAACAACCTATTGAGATTGCCTTGTTATTAGGGGGCGTCGTTTATGCGACAAGTTCATCGATTACCGTTAAACTCCTGGAGAAAAACAATCGAATGACAACCAAAGATTCTAACTTCATCCTCGGCTTACTCGTTTTTGAGGATATTGTTTCTCCATTACTCGTGACAATTATTGCTAGTCTATTTATGAGTCAAGCACTAACCGCAACAAGCTTATCACTCGTATTCGTCAAGATTATTTTATTGCTCGCTGGGGCGATTCTCATCGGACAATTGATATTCAGAAAGCTCGGTACCTTTGTCGAAAAATATGTGAATGAAGATTTCTTTATTTTATTTATGGTCGGTATCAGTTTAACTTATGCAGGGATTGCGATTCAGCTCGGTCTTTCAGAAGTATTTGGTGCCTTTTTAGCCGGCATTATGTTAGCTGAAATCCGTAAAACTGCCATGTTGCAACAAACCGTACGTAATTTACGTGACCTCTTAATGCCGATTTTCTTTATTAACTTCGGGCTATCGATTGAACTGACTTCCGGTATTTCAATGGTCAACGTTTTAATCGTACTGGTCATCTGGTCAGTCCTATCTAAACTCATTGTCGGCTATGTGGGGGGCAAACAATTTGGGCTCAACAATGTCCCTGCATTAAGGGCAGGATTGTCCTTCACACAGCGCGGTGAATTTTCAATGATTATCGCAGGATTCGCCTCGACCCAAATCAAAACATTGAGCGGGATATTTATACTCATCTCCGCTATTATCGGTGTCACACTGTTCCAATTCGCACCGAAAATTGCAAAACGTGTATTTAAAAAGCAGAAAAAAGCAACCCTTCCAGGTAAATTATAACCTGTCTTAATCATTTAAAAACTTGAATATTTTAATAAAATTGCCCTCATTGATAATCCTTTTGAATGTCACACTTGCCATCATGGACGCAATGACTTAGGGGACTTGCCTCAACTCAATCCGGCGACGTCTATCCCCTCAAACGTCTCGTCCATTTTCGCAACCTGATCTCAAAACCGGGACTCCATGAGGGCAAATTTTTATGCCTTCTTCACCTCAATACCTTTTACATTTTAATATTCTTTTCCTCCCATCTTAATAACGCGAGCCTTTAGTTCACAATCTGCAAAACCCATCACAAAAATGTAATCGTTTTCAAATTTAAATTGACAGGAGCAAAACGGGAATATAAACTATTTGTAAACGATTACAAAATTCAATCTTCATGGGAGGGATTTCTATGCCTGAGTTAAAATTGTCACATGTCAAAAAGGTTTACGATAACAACAACACTGTCGTTAAAGATTTTAATCTCGACATTTCCGATAAGGAGTTCATCGTTTTTGTAGGACCATCTGGTTGTGGTAAGTCAACGACATTACGTATGATTGCAGGGCTCGAATCAATTACAGGGGGAGATTTTTATATTGATGGTCAACGTATGAATGATGTCGAACCTAAAAACCGGGACATTGCGATGGTGTTCCAAAACTATGCGCTTTATCCACATATGACCGTTTATGAAAATATGGCGTTCGGGCTCAAATTACGCAAGTTCGACAAAGCTGAAATCGACAAACGTGTGAATGAAGCAGCAGAAATTTTAGGGCTTACAGATTACTTGAGTCGTAAACCAAAAGCACTTTCTGGTGGCCAACGTCAACGTGTTGCATTGGGTCGCGCCATTGTTCGTGATGCGAAAGTCTTTTTAATGGATGAACCGTTATCCAACCTAGACGCCAAATTACGTGTTCAAATGCGTACAGAAATTTTAAAACTCCACCACCGCCTGAACACAACGACAATTTATGTGACTCATGATCAAACGGAAGCTTTGACAATGGCGACACGTATCGTCGTATTGAAAGATGGTCACATTATGCAAATCGGTACGCCACGTGAAATTTATGATGCACCTGACAATATTTTCGTCGCACAATTTATCGGCTCACCTGCCATGAACATGATAGATGTCACAGTGACTGCAAAAGGGATTCAAGTCGGCACAAAACTATTCAAATTAGCACATAAAAAGTTTGAAAAGCTAAAAGAGAAAGGCTTTGAAAACCAAACCGTGACACTCGGCATCCGTCCTGAAGATATTCATGAAGAACCTATTTTTATTCAAGCGTCACCAGAAACGGCTTTCGAATCTAAAGTCATTGTTTCTGAATTATTAGGTTCTGAAATTATGGTGCATTCTCAATTTGAGCAACATGAAATCATTGCTAAACTCGACGCACGTACAAAAGTATCAGCTGGCGAAACATTGACACTCGCATTTGATATGAATAAATGTCACTTCTTTAACCCAGAAAATGGAAAACGCATCGTATAAGGGGGGATACGCATGAACAAGATGTTAAAAGCAGCACTCTTAGTTATCACTGTGCTTTTCGTCTTATCGGCTTGTGGTCCTAACCGTTCACAAAAAGACATTGAAGCAGCATTAAACCGTGATAACTCAAAAGAAAAGCCTGAACAGCTCACAATGTGGGTCGATGGGGATGCACAAATGGCTTTTTACAAAAAAATTACTGCAGAATATACGAAAAAGACCGGGATTAAAGTCCGTCTCGTGAATGTCGCACAAAATGAT
Organism: Staphylococcus cornubiensis; assembly: GCF_900183575.1. Classification (GTDB taxonomy): domain Bacteria; phylum Bacillota; class Bacilli; order Staphylococcales; family Staphylococcaceae; genus Staphylococcus; species Staphylococcus cornubiensis. The sequence goes on along the minus strand of NZ_FXUZ01000004.1, from coordinate 146,175 downwards.
CAGCTCGAAAATTTATCATTAGATGCGCCGGCTGGTAAAGGGCCTGATCTCTTTTTCTTAGCACATGACAATACAGGTAGTGCGTATCTACAAGGGCTCGCTGCCGAACTGGACTTTACGGATGAACAATTGAAAGGCTTTAACAAGCAAGCTTTACGTGCACTCAATTACGACAACAAACAACTTGCTTTACCGTCTATCGTTGAGTCAACAGCATTACTCTATAACAAAAAATATGTTAAAACGGCGCCTAAAACGATTCAAGAAGTTGAAGCCAATGCCGACCGTATTAACAAACCTGATGATCATCAATATGGCTTTTTATTTGATGGTCGTGATCCGTATTTTAACTATCCATTCATGTTTAACAGCAATAACTATGTATTCAAGAAAACTGGCGATAAGTATGATGTACATCAAACCGGCATCAATGATCCACAAGTCATTAAAAATGGTAAACGTCTGCAAAAATGGTATGAAAAAGGTTACTTACCGAAAGCAGCGAATCATAACATTATGATTGGTTTATTTAAAGATGGGCAAGTCGGCCAGTTTGTGACAGGACCGTGGAACCTTACAGAATTTCAACAAACATTAGGTGATGACCTAGGGGTGACAACATTGCCGTCTGATAACGGTATGAAGATGAGACCGTATCTCGGTGTACGAGGTTGGTATTTATCGGAGTATAGTCAGTCTAAATATTGGGCGAAAGATTTAATGTTGTATTTAACAAGTCGAGATACACTTCAAAAATATACAGATGAGCGCAATGAAATTACAGGCCGTCTCGATGTCAAATCGTCTAATCCAAACTTAAAAGCTTTTGAAGAACAAGCTAAAAATGCTGAACCCATGCCAAACATTCCTGAAATGAGACAAGTGTGGACGCCAATGGCCAATGCAAGTACGTTCATTTCAGAAGGTCAAGATCCTAAACAAGCATTGGAAGACGCCAATCGAGATATTCAACAAAACATTAAAATACTTCAACCGAACGATAACGAATAGAAAGGAGTCGCCCTATGAATCAACGAAATGCTAAATTAGCCGCAATGCTCTCTATCATTCCTGGACTTGGACAATTCTATAATAGACAAATCGTGAAAGGCTTATGTTGCATTATCTTTTTCATCAGCTTTATTTCTGTGTTCTACCAATTTTTTAACATTGGCTTTTGGGGACTCTTCACATTAGGGACCATTCCGAAGTTAGATGATTCACGTGTCCTATTAGCACAAGGTATTATTTCACTATTACTCATTGCATTTGCGCTCACACTTTATATTGTGAACATGATCGACGCTTATCGCACAGCCGAACGTTTTAATCGTGGCGAAGAAATCAAAGACCCGAAAGCACGTCGCATTGCAGCGTGGGATAAGACATTTCCATATTTACTCATTTCACCTGGTATGTTTTTGCTCGTATTTATCGTTGTCTTCCCATTATTGTTTATGGGTGCGGTCGCATTTACGAATTACAACTTATACAATGCACCTCCGCGTCATACATTAGAATGGGTCGGTTTTGATAACTTTAAAACGTTATTCACTATCGACGTTTGGCGTCACACATTTTTTAGTGTTATCACATGGACGATCGTGTGGACACTCGTCGCAACGACATTACAAATTGCTTTAGGGCTCTTTTTGGCCATTATTGTGAATCACCCACTCGTGAAGTTCAAACGTCTTATTCGTACGGTGTTAATTTTACCGTGGGCAGTTCCGGCATTCGTAACAATCTTAATTTTCGCAGCCTTATTCAACGACGAATTCGGTGCCATTAACAATACCATTTTACAACCATTATTAGGCGTCGCACCTGCTTGGTTAAATGATCCGTTTTGGACAAAAGTGGCTTTAATCGCAATTCAAACATGGCTCGGCTTCCCATTTGTATTCGCCCTGTTCACTGGTGTATTACAAAGTATTTCGCCAGACTGGTATGAAGCTGCAGATATCGATGGCGCATCAAGTTGGCAAAAGTTCCGTCATATTACGTTGCCACATGTTCTATTTGCAACTGCACCATTACTCATTATGCAATATGCTGGAAACTTTAATAACTTTAACTTAATTTACCTCTTTAATGAAGGTGGACCGCCTGTACCAGGGCAAAACGCAGGCAGTACCGACATCTTAATTTCTTGGGTATACAGCTTAACTTTCGAATTCAATAACTTTAACATGGGTGCGGTCGTATCACTCATTATAGGCTTTATCGTCGCAATTATCGCATTTTTACAATTTAGACGTACAAGCACATTCAAAGACGAGGGAGGGATTTAATATGAACCAAAAGAAAAAAGTTTGGAAAGCAATAGGTATCTATGGCTTTATCGCTTTCATGTTTGTCATCATTTTATATCCATTACTTTGGACGTTCGGCATCTCGCTCAATCCGGGCACGACACTTTACGGCGCTAAGATGATTCCAGACAATGCGACTTTTGCCAATTACATCTATTTATTGACAGATGAAAACAGCCAATATTTAACATGGTATAAAAACACTTTGCTCGTCGCTTCGGCTAATGCATTATTTAGTGTGATTTTTGTTACACTGACAGCTTATGCATTTTCTAGATATCGTTTTGTAGGACGAAAATACGGGTTAATCACATTTCTCATCTTACAAATGTTCCCTGTCCTTATGGCGATGGTTGCGATCTATATCTTACTCAACACTATCGGTCTACTCGATTCTTTACTCGGCTTAACACTGGTATACATCGGTGGTTCGATTCCAATGAATGCCTTCCTTGTTAAAGGTTATTTCGATACGATACCGAAAGAGCTCGATGAATCTGCAAAAATTGACGGTGCGGGCCATATGCGTATTTTTATTCAAATTATGTTACCACTCGCAAAACCGATTTTAGCAGTCGTTGCATTATTTAATTTTATGGGGCCGTTCATGGACTTCATTTTACCGAAAATCCTCTTACGTAGCCCTGAGAAATATACGTTGGCAGTCGGATTGTTTAACTTTATTAATCATCAGTACGCGAATAATTTCACTGTCTTTGCAGCTGGCGCGATTATGATTGCATTGCCTATCTCAATCGTGTTCTTATTCTTACAAAAGTATTTAGTTTCAGGTTTAACAGCTGGCGCAACAAAAGGCTAAAAGTATAAAGCGTATAATAATTGTTTGACTGAATATATTTTAATCAAAATGCCTTCATTGATACCTCTTTACAAATTTCACAATTGCCATCATGGGCTCGCGTTCCAAGGGGCTGGCCCTTCAACTAAATTCGGCTTGATTGAAACATACATGAGATAGAAGCCGAATTGGATTTTCCGGCCCAGCTGATCCCTCAGGAGTCTCGCCCATTTTAGCAATTGTATCTCAAAAGGAGGGTATCAATGAAGGCATACTTATGAACAAAGAAAACGATAAGTATCGTAATTTTTATCCTTACAGTGCTTAAGTTCACTATATGTTCCAATATTATAACTATCATTTATTATCAGAACAGATTTGAAAACTTAATTGTAATCAATCCATTTTGTGACGTGACTAAAGGTCTTTCACCATTGAAGACGCCATATCTGACTTAATCTCATTGGCTAATCCTTGTAACTCCGGAATATAATGATTAGCAAAACCAATGATCAGTTTATTTTTCACAAAAAGACTCATTTCTCTATCTTCTGGAATCGTGTGATCTATCAAATCTAAAATTTCTTTATGCTTGATATGATCTAAACCTACTTTATCCAAATACTTCAATAATGCTAAAAGGAGCTTATCGAAAGTTTCATGTTCAAAATCAAAATCTAGTAATAATAAACTCACGGAAACCGTTTCTAACTGGTTATCTCCAATTCGATCTGCTATTTCACTAATAGCTTGGTATAACAGCCTAAAACTTTCTTTATCTTTTAACATCATACTCACCTCATTAAATTTACTTCGCCCATCATGAATATTCCCAGTATACACTTAACACCGAGTCATCTTATTTAAACTTTCTAAGCGATCATGTATGAAAAAAAAGGCTAGGAAATTCACTTTCCCAACCTATGTCAATTGACAGATTGATATCCATTATTGGTGATAACATCGTCGAAAAACGAGGGTGAACTGGACATGAAAATTTGATGATATGGATTGTCTTCATATCAGATACTTGCCCTCTGTTTCCTGTATTTGGAGTAGATTTCCTAAAGGCTGAGACTCCTGAGGGATAATACAAGGGCTTAATGCGAGTTCTAATGTTTAATCATGGTTGCTGTTTATCGCAGTAGCTGTCTGACTTCTCAATGCGATCACTTTTGAGAAGTCTAGTCAGCCTTGCGGGGGCAGTACTACGAAATCTTTGTTGCACATGAGATTTCTGTACTGCTCCCAGAATCCACTAACACATCAACAAATGTAACAGTTTAATCAAGCGTTAGTGAGTCGAAGGATCAGCTCTAGGAACGCGAAGCCATGAGGGCAATCAAAAACATCCTTCATAGCGAAAGGGCAAGTTAAACAAATACTGCATCCATAGCATCAAAAATTTTTATGTCTCATCTCCTCAGTATCATTTAATATGTTAAAGTGCAACGACACATGCTTCATAAGGACGAATGGCGTTAAAGTCAACCGTACCTTCATCATTATGGAGTAACACTTCTCCTTCATTTAACTTCAGATCTGTATTCAAAGTGGCTACCTCATCCGATAAATTGCCGATGATGACTACAGTGCGACCATTCAAACGACGTGTATAAGCAAACAACTGTGCATTATCTGCATCGACTAAATCAAATTGTCCATACGTATAGATGTCATCAGATTTTTTCAAACGAATGAGATCTTTATAAAAGTTTAAAATCGATTTTGGATCTTGTTCTTGTTGGGCCACATTGATGTCCACATAATTTGGATTCACCGGAAACCAGGGTGTCCCAGTCGTAAAACCTGCATTGTCACTCGCATCCCATTGCATCGGTGTTCTTGAGTTATCCCGACTATCCATTCTCAATTTTTCAAGTAATGCATCAACATCGCCACCCGCTTCTTGCACAATCCGATATTCATTTTTGACTGATACATCATCGAATTGTTCAATATCGGTAAACGGATAGTTCGTCATGCCAATTTCCTGACCTTGATAGATGAACGGTGTGCCTTGTTGTAAAAAATAGACGAGCGCATGACTGGTCGCTGATACATACCAATACTGTTGATCATCTCCCCATGTCGACACACGGCGCGGTTGGTCATGGTTTTCAATAAACAGCGCATTCCACCCTTTATTTTCCAACTGTTTTTGCCAACGATTGAGCACTTGTTTATACGCTTTAATATCAAGACGTGACGCCATGTTATCCCATAGCCCGAGATGTTCGAATTGGAAAATCATATTAAAGACACCTTTGTCACTACCGACCCAATTTTCAGCATCATCCGGATTTACTCCGTTTGCTTCACCGACTGTCATAATGTCATACTGCGACAGAGATTTATCTTTCATTTCACGTAACCAAGTTAAAATTCCCGGTTGATTCATTGCTACGTCAAACGCAGGCGCATACTGTTGACCTTCTGGTACTGGGAGGTTGCCCGCTTCAAATGATTTCTTAATATGCGTAATGGCATCGACGCGAAAACCATCAATTCCTTTGTCAAACCACCAGTTCATCATGTTAAATATTTCATTGCGGACTTCTGGATTTTCCCAGTTCAAATCCGGTTGTTTCTCACTAAATAAATGGAAATAATATTGATTCGTCGCCTCGTCATACTTCCATGTCGAACCATTAAAAATGCTCTCCCAGTTATTCGGTTCTGAACCATCTGCTGCCGGATCACGCCAAATGTACCAATCACGCTTCGGGTTGTTACGACTTTGCTGAGACTCGATAAACCATGGATGCTCATCTGATGTATGGTTCACCACAAGGTCCAAAATCAATTTCATCCCGCGTGCATGCACTTTTTCAAGTAATTCATCAAAATCTGCCATTGTCCCATATGTTTCACTAATGGCTTGATAATCACTAATATCATAGCCGTTATCTGCATTAGGTGAAGGAAACATTGGACTCAGCCAAATGACATCAATACCGAGTTCCTGTAAATAATCCAACTTTTCTATGAGGCCTCTTAAGTCACCCATTCCATCCCCATTTGAATCATTAAAACTGCGGGGATATACTTGGTACGCCACCGCTTCTTTCCACCATTGTCTGGCTGTTATTTCGCTCATTTTGAGACCTCCTTAACTTCTCATGTTGTGATGATTAAGCCCACCACATATCAGGCGCTTGATCATAAATATTGACAGATTTTAAATTTTCAACTGCTTTATGAAACCCTTCTTCTACTGACATAATTGGGTCTTCATGTTCGATACTGAGCACATAATCGTAGCCATGAATTCTTAACTGACTAATCATTTCTCCCCATTCATAAGGACTATGACCATAGCCCACTGTGCGGAATGTCCAAGCCCGTGTTGCGACTTGTTGATACGGTTGCATGTCTGTTAAGCCGTACATATTCACATTATCTTGATTAATATACGTGTCTTTCGCATGGAAATGATGAATCGCATTTGCTTGACCTAAAATACGAATCGCTGCGACAGGGTCAATGCCTTGCCACCATAAATGGCTCGGGTCAAGGTTAGCCCCTATGTATTCATTCGTTGCTTCTCGTAATTTCAAAAGCGTATAAGGTGTATGCACAAGAAAACCTGCATGAAGTTCAATCGCAATTTTGACATCATGGGCTTTCGCAAATGCAGCTAAATCTTGCCAATACGGAATAAGCTTTTGATTCCATTGATAGTCATAAATTTCAGAGTACGCTGTCGGCCAAGGTGTCACCGGCCAGTTTGGATATTTTGCACTGTCGTCTGAACCTGCAATACCTGAAAACGTGTTGACGACAGGTACACCGAGTAGCGCCGCGAGTTGAATCGTTTTGCGCAAAGTGTCATCCGCTTCTTTTGCTTCCTCTTTATCCGGTGAAATGGGATTATTATGACAACTAAAAGCACTAATCTCTAATCCGCGCTGTTGGATTTTGTCCATAAATGTTTGTCGCTTACTTTCATCTGCTAACAATTCATCAAGATTACAAAATTTATCACCAGGATTGCCACCCGTCCCTACTTCAATCATATCGAGACCTGCTGCGGCCACAGCATCTAACATTTGCTCAAAATCACGATCATAAAATAATACTGAAAATACACCTAACTTCATATTGAACACACCTTCCTATCCTTTGATTTCTACACTTTGACGTTCTCTATCACTTTGATATATGGCATCAATCAATTGTGTGACGCGTCTTGCCTCTTCTGGTTTAACTAATGGTGCGACCTCACCAAAGCAACTTTTAATAAAATGGTCCATTTGACGCATTGCCGCAACATCTTCGTTTAAAGTGACATCTTGTTCAAAAATATGATATCCGTCTGGTCGTGGTTCATACACTTCAAATGGGAACAACTGGAGCCCGCCTGCATCACCGGAGAGGCTCACTTCTAACTTGTCACTATGAATATTCGCTGCCCACGAGCATTCAAATTGCATACTGGCACCATTTTCAAACGTCACATAACTGGTCGCATGGTCTTCCACATCAAAGGTCGTATGGTCAAACGTTCCCCATTCGTTCAATTGTTGTGGTTGGCGACTTAAAGCATTGTATGTACGTCCTGAAACTTCTGTGGGTTTCACGTCATCTAGCAGCCATAATACGAGGTCAAGCACATGACAACCATAGTCGATTAAGCAACCGCCACCTTGCAGCGCTTTATTTGTAAACACACCCCATCCCGGCACTTTACGACGACGCAACGCCTGTACCCGGGAGACTACCGGCACACCGACCGCACCCTGCTCGACGGCTATTTTGGCAGCTTGCGCTACGTCAGTAAAACGATAATGGTAAGCTATGGTTAAAATTCGTGCATTTCGGTTTGCTACTTCAATCATCGCATCGCATTCTGTTGCCGTCATCGCCATTGGTTTTTCGCATAGCACATGAACCCCTGCGTTAAGCGCTGCTATCGTCAGTTCAGCATGAAATTGATTCGGTGTACAAATGACCACCGCATCTGCTTGTTCCAATAATGCTTCTAAAGTCGGTGCGACGTAAGCAATGTCAAACTGTGACGCAACTTCTCTCGCAAGTGTCTCGTTCACATCGTACACCCCGGCAAGTTCCGCACGTTCATGCGCTATAATGAGTGGAATATGGCGATCTCTTGCAATACCTCCAGTGCCAATGACACCTATTTTTAACGGTTTCATCGTGATGTCTCCTTTGTGATATTAATCAAAATAAACAGCTTGTCCTGTTTTCGCTGACTTATAAATCGCTTCTAATATTTGTGTGACCACGAGTGCTTCTTCTGGTTTTACACGAGGCGGTGTATCATTTTGAATGCAGTCGATCCACGCCTTTGCTTCTTCTAATGCCTCATCCACTGTCTCTCCTTCATAAAAGTCGACACCTTTATTGTCCAGCTCGATCTGTTTCGTATACAATGTGCCAAACTCTTCGCCGTGGATGCGCAAACCGTCTTTCATATCCGCACCGCCTTTTGTTCCCGATAACGAGCATTTCGCTTCATCTACATCTAAAGAATTGAGCGCCCAAGCAGATTCTAAAATAATTGTGGCGCCATTTTTCATTTTAATAAATCCGAAAGCTGAATCTTCTACTGTAAAGTCTTTCGGATTCCATGGTCCCCAAGCATTCGCGGCATTTTCTTGTTGACTCAATTGATGGAACGTCGACCCCATGACAGATGCAGGTTCATAATTATTCATCATCCACAGTGTGAGATCTAACGCATGCGTACCAATATCAATTAATGGACCACCGCCTTGAGCCTCTTCATCTAAAAAGACACCCCAATTCGGTACAGCACGACGTCGAATGGCATGCGCTTTGCCAAAATAAATCTCTCCCAAATCTCCGCGCTCAGTCGCTTGATGCAAAAATTGACTGTCTGGTCGAAAACGATTCTGATAGCCAATGGTCAATTTCTTACCTGTACGTTTCGCCGTATCTAACATTTGCTGAGCTTCCGCTGTTGTTTTGGCCATCGGTTTTTCACACATGACATGCTTGTTCGCTTCAAGTGCATGAACCGTCATTTCGCAATGTAGATAGTTCGGTGTACAAATGTGCACCACATCAATCGATTGATCTTTGAGTAATGCTTGATAATCTTGATAAACTTTTGCATCCGGCGTTCCATACACTTCTGCTGCGGTTTGTGCCTTTTCAATGTCAATATCACAAAAAGCAACTAATTCAACTTCCTTGATTTTTGCAAGACTCGGCAAATGTTTACCATTCGCGATACCGCCACAGCCGATAATCCCTACTTTAATCCCCATACCATACACTCCTATCTTTGATGATATTGCCGTCACTTTTGTACGATTAATCCTCTTTATTTTGTAATCGATTACATTTTAAAATATAACAAAAATGCACCCTATTGTAAACGGATTCACACAGGATGCATCAACTTATTTCACGATATCATGAGATAGATTTGTCATACTTTAAGTAGATTGACGTATTAACAATTCACCTTCAAGTAACGTATCACGCTCTTTTAAATCTTCTCCTTTTAATAGCACTAACAATTTTTCCATTGCACGAATACCGATTTCAGTAGCGGGTTGTGCATATGTCGTTAAACCTGGATCGACAATTTCTGACAAAATAATATTATCAAATCCAACAATCGCCATATCTTCCGGCACACGTTTGCCATGCTGTTTGAGTACCTTCATAATGCCAATCGCCATCTCATCATTAGCGACAAATAGCGCAGTCGGCATCTCTTCTTGTTCAAGTAACTGTTTGCCAATGCGATAACCTGACTCTAAAGAAAAATCACCTTCTATAATCCAATCTTCACGCACCGACAAACGATGTCTTGCCATCTCTTCACGAAAACCTTGCAACCGGTATTGCCCTAAAATTCCATCTAATGGCCCTGCAATATGTCCCACTTTCGTATGTCCAGCTTCTATTAAATGCCGCGTCATTAATGCAGATGCTTCAATATGATTGATTGAGACAGAAGGCACATCAATCTCTTTAATTTGTTCACAAGCGAGCACAAGGGGATACTGCGCACTGACTTTTTCCAAATTTTCAAGGTCAAGATAGGACGTGAGTACAATCATGCCATCGACTTTCTTTTCATATAAATAAGAAAAATAAGTATCACCTTGTTGATTTTGGGTATCTCCAAGAATCACTTCATAACCGTGCTCACGTGCAATATTTTCAATGTTTCTTAATATCGCTGAGAAAAATGAATTCGTAATATCCGGTACGACAACCAGAATCGTCATTGTTTCCATTTTACGCAGTTGTCTACCAATATTATTCGGATGATAGCCGAGTGCTTTTGCTGCTTCTAATACACGTTGTTGATTTTTAGGCTTGACCTTTCCTGTATTACTAAGCACCCGTGAAACTGTTGCCGTCGATACATTTGCTAACTTTGCGACATCCTTTACACTTACCATAGTCCTTCCCCTTTTATGTCTTCATATAAATTAAATATAACACAAAAAATGTACCATCGCTTGTTTCATCTCATTCACTGATCATTGCTTTTATGCTCATTTCAATCATCGCTACAATCCGCTTCCTTCAACTCCTAAAACATGTATGTCGCCACTTATTTTCCACTTCATTTCAATATGCATAAATAATTAAAAAAAGATGTAGTATATCAAGTTGTACGGTATAAAAATACTTTGAAAATGTCTGACTACTCTAGTATATTAAATGATGTATGAAACAAAACTAAGAAAGCAGGGTTACCATGTACTTTACGCAATTGAGTGTTGAAGCTTTTGACGATTTTGTAACGAAACACTTTTCCCACTATACACAAGACCGAGGGCACTTTGAGTATAGAAACCAAAACAAACATGATGTCCATTTAGTTGGCGTCAAAAATGATCAAGATGAAGTGATCGCTGCTTGTTTATTAACTGAAGCACGTGCACTTAAATTTTTTAAATACTTTTATACGCACCGTGGTCCAGTTTTAGATTATAGCAACCTTGGGCTAGTCCAATTCTTTTTTAAGCATCTCACGCAATACTTAAAACAACAGCGCTGTCTTTATGTGTTAGTCGATCCCTATGTGCGCACCAATATCCGTGATGCAAAAGGGAATATTACACAGAGTGACAACCATCTTCAACTTTTCAAAACGTTAGAACATCTTGGCTACAAACATCAGGGCTTTCCCATTGGTTACTCCAGTATGAGTCAAATTCGCTGGCTTTCTGTACTTGACCTCAAAGACAAATCCGAACAACAACTTTTAGAAGCGATGGACTACCAAACACGACGTAATATTAAAAAAACTTATGAAATGGATGTCCAAGTTAAAACACTACCTATTGAAGAAACTGCACGCTTTTTCAAACTTTTTCAAATGGCCGAAGAAAAACACGGCTTCAGCTTTAGAGATCAATCTTATTTTGAAGAAATGCAGAAAATGTATGCGAACAACAGCATGTTAAAGCTTGCATATATTGATTTAAATGGGCTTTTAAAGAAGCAAACGGAGAAATTGAATGCCTTGAAAGAAACGATTGCAGAAATTCAAGAAGCATTAGAAAGTAACCCAAATTCTAAGAAAAACAAAACTAAATTAAAACAAGCCGAACAACAACTGCAAGCACAAGAACGAAAAATCGAAAAAACACGTCAATTAATCGCTGAAGATGGTGACGTATTAGATTTGGCTGCGGCGATTTATATTTACAACAATCACGAAGTCTATTATTTATCGAGTGGCTCTAATCCTAAGTACAATGCGTATATGGGTGCGTACCGTTTACAGTGGGAAATGATTCAATTCGCGAAACAACATGGGATTGATCGTTATAACTTCTATGGCATTACAGGTGATTTTACGAAACACGCGGAAGACTATGGTGTGCAACGTTTTAAAGAGGGCTTCGGTGCACATGTAGAAGAATATGTCGGTGATTTTGTTAAACCGATTATGCCAGTGACGTATCGATTGTCACAGTTATTGAAACGTTAGAGAGACTGAAAACAATCCAAAACATCCAATTTTTACGACCCCTTCATTCTTTTTTGCTGTTTTTCATCATTAATAAATATAAGTCCATAAAAAAGTCAGGACTGGGATCAAACTTAATGTCCCAGTCCTGTTCTTTTTTCATTCAAAATGATTTTATTGTAAAAACCAGTAGTCTTCCTTTTCACCTTTCAGATACGTATATTCTGCCGGTATGTCACCATTCGCTTTAATGTTGTCATTCATATGATCTCTCAAATCCCATACTTGATGAATAAATGTATTGAGATCTCCTCCTAACAAACGTGAAGGGGCATCCATATTCAAAACTTTTTCAACTTGTTTTTCCGAAATATGCATCATCTCTGCAAGTTGGTCAGTCGTCAATGTAGACTGCGCAAAATGTGCTTTCAACTCTTCACTTGTGACACGTCGTTGGGCTTTATTTAATGACATATTCATCCTTCTTTCAATCCATATGATTTGTCTTGCTTATGAATATCACTTATAATAAACGGACAGTTATCCGTTTGTCAAATTAAACAGCTAAAGTAGGTGTCACCATTATGAGGAAAGATGCTATTGAAAATCGTCAACGTATTGAACAACAAGCGAAAATCATGTTTGAACGTGATGGCGTTGACCAAGTGAGTATGAACCAAATTTCTAAAGCGTTGAATATTGGAATGGGGACACTCTATCGTCACTTTGAAGATAAAAGTGCACTTTGTTATGCATTGGTCAACAATGATTCCGAACAATTGTTAGCAAATCTTGATGCGATTCGCGCGCAAAATGATGATGTTCAAACCATTTTCACGCAAGCGATTGATACATTTTTACAATTTAAAACAGACCATCGCGCATTACTCAATTGTGTCGAAATGAGTCAAAGTAAAAAAGACTTTCGACAGACTCCGTTTTTCCAAGCACTTCATCAATATTTTTATACTTTAATGGATGACGGTGAAAATGAGAGACAGTTGACGTTTAAAGTTGATACGCTACTCAACACATTAACCACACAAAATTATATCTTTCAACTTGAAGCACGACAGCTCACGAATGTAGAACTACGGGAGCAACTCGTCACATTATTTTTAAACTAAAGAGATGGATATGAACACAAAAGGAGGATTTTTAAATGGAAACTTTAACAGTGAAAGATGCTAAAATTCGTTATCATCAAATCGGTGAAGGTCCTGTACTCATTCTCGTACCAGGCGCAAACGGGACAGGTGATATCTACTTGCCATTAGCAGAGCAATTGAAATCACATTTTACAGTCGTGGCGATGGATCGTCGTGACTACGGTGAAAGCGAACGAACTGCCCCACTATCTACACAGGCAGAACAACCCAATGATGATACACGTGTAAAACAAGATGCCGCAGACGTTGCAGCGCTTGCACGTCATTTAAGTGATGCACCTGTGTATATCCTCGGTTCGAGTTCAGGTGCGATTGTCACAATGCACGTGCTGAAAGACTATCCGGATGTCGTGAAACGTATCGCCTTTCATGAGCCACCAATCAATACGTTTTTACCGGATAGCCAATATTGGAAAGACAAAAATGATGACATCGTACAGCAAGTGCTCAATGAAGGCTTACAACAAGGTATGCAAACTTTCGCGCAAACGTTGAACATCGCCCCGATTGATGCTAAAAGTATGTCACAACCCGTTTCGGAAGATGATGTAGCACGACGTCAACAATATGAACGCATGATGTTTTGGGCAGCATATGAAATTCGTCAATACACACATTCAGACATTACTGTTGCGGATTTAGCTCAACACGCAGACATCATTACATTGTTAAATGGCACAGATTCGAAAGGGTCATTTCCACAAGAAGTCAACGCATATTTACACGAACAAGCACAACTCGACTTGCTCGACATTCCGGGCGGTCACTTAGGTTATGTTCAAAAACCTGAGGGCTTCGCGAACGTCCTTCTTAAAATGTGGACATAATTTGAATATCGAAAAAGACCAGATGCCCTACGCGATGACGTCGTGTACATCTGGTCTTCTTTAAATTTTATTTTGTTGTTGGGATAACAGGACGAGTAAATGTGAATCAAAATTGCCACCTGTATAAATATGATACTGTCCATGATTCACTGTCTCTTCGTGCTCATATCTCGTTTTCAATCCGAGAGTACTACTTCACTTTACTTACCGAGGTATCAGACATCGTTTATTAATCTTCAAACGCACGTCGCATCGCTTGAAGTCGGTCGTTTAATATTTGATCGCGTACACGTGCACCTGGAACGAGCTCTCCTAAATGGTACAACCCAGGATAAATGTGTAACTCTGTGGAGACACCTGCATGTAATAAGTTTTTAGCATAATCTATCACTTCATCGACAAACAAATCCAAACTGCCAATCGTGATTAAGGTCGTCGGAAGCCCTTCAAAATTTTGACGACGTGCCGGAACTGCATACTTCTGAGGTGTGCGTCCATCGACCGGATGACCGAGATACATTTCCCACGCAAAACGATTCATATCACGATTCCAACCAAAAATACCGGCATAAGGGTTTGACGGTTCTTCCAACACTGTACGATCATTCAGCATTGGGATGTGCAAGTTTTGAAAAATAATATTCACTTCACCACGGTCTAAAGCGAGTTGTGCAAGACTTGCTGCAAGCATGCCACCTGCACTATTGCCTCCAACAGCTAACTTCGAACGGTCGATATGGAGTGTATCGGCGTGATCATGCATCCATTTCAATACTGCATAACACGCTTCTAATTGCCCGGGAAATATCGTTTCAGGAGCTAAATGATAATCGACTGACACGACCACACACCCGAGTTCATGTGCGATTAATGCATTGTCACTATTATCCAACTGCGCACCGCCAGATACCATGCCTCCCCCGTGCATATACAAATAGCCAGGCATATGGGTTTGTGCTTTATTTGGCCGAAACATAATCACATGAATCGACGCATCTTCATATGGCACCTCAACATCTTCAATCGTTACGTCGAGTCGCGGATCAATTGTCGTTTTCGCATGGCTGAGCACATTCGCCCGGTAATCCTCCAAATTGTCTCGCGTTAACTTTTGACGTTCCATAGATTTTGCGACATGTTGTAAATCCACATCGACACTATACAGATGTTTCCGTTCCATATTCAAACTCCCCTTCACAGCTTATTGTTGCTTTTTATTTTCTAATTTTGGAATACGTACATCTAAACCAAAATATGCTTTCAATAACTCACGATAATTATCTGCAGTAACCGGAATTTTTTCTTTACCGTCTTTAGTCGTTACCGTCACATTGTTCATTGACATCGTATTATGGCCCTCTGGTGTTTTCTTATTAATCATCAACATTTTTTTGAACGCATATTTCGGATGATTAATTGTAAAGTCATAACGTGCATCAAAATAACCGAGTTCTCGATCTACATTTTCGAAAAAGAGTAAATCCGTCCACTCTGTACTTTCACCATCATCTTTAATTGTTTGAACATAATACGCATCTTCTTGATCTTCAGCGGGGATAATACGATAAATATCATCTTCATCATAGACATACGTACCATCTAGTGGAATCGGTTGACTCGGAAAATGACCAAAACCCGTATCCGCAATATAGTCTTTGCCATCGATTGTGACGAGTGTTGTCAAATGCGTATCCATCTCTTTCCAATCTTTGTTCGGTGGTTTCACATAACCTGATAATAGCTTCGTATCAAAACCGCGGTCTTTAAGATAAGCATTCGTTACAAGGTTATTTTCATAGCAAAGTCCCCCGCGCTGTTCATTCACAAACTTATCTATATTCTTTTCAACATCCATCGTAATTTTGTCACCATTAAACACATCTATCGCTTCAAAAGGAATATTCAACATAAAGTGATAAATGAATTTTTGTAACGCTTCAAATGAGTGTTTTTCCATATCTTCTTTATTGATATCGATATAATTTTCAAGATCTTTAAAGTTCATGTCGATCTCCCTTTCTTCAATATAATTTGTTGACTTGTGTGCCTATATGAGAAGTCGTGTAAGATGAACACCTCAGGCATCACCTTCGCCAATCAGACTGACTCAGAGCTTTCTTAATCTATACCCCATTCAACTTAATTGAAAAATGCAATTAAACAACAAATCATTATATGAACATGATAAACCTCTATATTGATTTTTACAAACGGAATGCATTCCACATAATCAAAACACATCAATATCAAGGTTTTAACACACAAAAAGAGACTAGCACATTCGCATACTCGTCTCTTCAAAACATTATTTTCATATTGTATTTTGGGGTGTTAGCGTTTAGTGATTGTCATGTCTTCTGATTCCGAAAAATTGTAAATACGTCAACAATCTCCAAATATATTCAAGGGGTCCGTATCTAAAGTAACGCAACCATACTATTGAAAGAATCATTTGAAACGCAATAATTACGAGAGACACCACACCTGACATTGCAATGCCTACAGTCAAAAATTGGCCGACAAGTAAAATCAGTGCAGTATTTAACAGATAGTTCGTTAATGCCATTTGACCATAATATTTAAAAGGCGAAAAGACACGTTTTATCATAGAACTTTTTAAAATTGTTATGAAAAATAAAATATAGAACAAAGAGATAAACGGCGCGGTATAAACTGTGAGATCCGAGTAAAAATTATATTGATCTGCAAAAGCTTTATTGTCCATCTGATCTTTGACTAAATCATAAGTCGGTGCCACATAGAAATAGTGTAAGAGCACTAAAGAGATGACAAAACCTATAAATGACAAGGCAAGCGCAATTCGAAGTGCCTTTTTGTGATGATAAATCGTCTGATAGAGTCCGTATTGTCCTATCGTATAACCTAACACAAAGAGTGCTGGGACGAGGGTAAGTTTGTTGCCACTCAACACGCCTAAAATTAATAAGACGAGTCCAATCACTAAATTATATCGTCTCTTCAAGAAAGTCAGTGGCAGTAGGAATAGACCTATAATGGCATAAAAAAGAAGTGCTTCTCCAGGTTGGAAAATTTGATGAACAATACCAAACAGCAGTAACACTATGCTTCTCCTTACATATAATATAAATGGATTCACATTTTTGTTTTTTGCATTATGAAAAAAGATATAAAAACCTATACCAAATAACAGTGAGAAAATGGAGAAAAACTTTGCTTCTACAAAAATATTCAAATACTTGTTATAAAGGACATCCATATGACTTTGATATGTCGGCATAGACAGTCCATGATGGTATGAAAAATACTCGAGGATCGGTAAAATATTGGCAAAAATAATACCAAATAGCGCAAAACCTCTTAAATAATCTAAAACTTCAATTCTCTTTTTTATCGGATTCATAAAAATCTCCTTAACAAATTTATGAGATTTATATTACAAGCCATGCTGCAGACATTCAATAAGTCTTGCGCCGGATTTTCTTTAGAAGGCGCATTTTTCATTATTGCAATGTGCTTTTAAAATCACCGTTGCTTTAATCTCTATCAATAAAAATAGCCATGACCGTATCAACTTTCAAAATACAGTATGACTACCTTTGATTTATATCATTTCCGTCCATAGATACCATAGGCCATGTCACGTATAAATGCTACATCATGATGGCTTGCCTCCTGATGCATCTGTTGCTTCCATTCTTCTACTGAAAAATCTTCGCTCACTACACCATGTTTTCGCATACGTGGCAACATCATTTTCGTCAACCACTGTAAATCGTTGTTGTCAGACGTTTGAATCATCGCTTCAGCATTCACATGGACATCTGTCAAACCTGTTTGTAGAAATAAGTCATACAATTTCTGTCCAATATGAATATCGCCGCCTTCTTGTTGAACCGTTGACCACACACGTTGAATAGCGCGTTGATGTTCAGGTAATGACGCCGCTCCAGCGCCTCCATTGATGGCATCACTTTCTTGAAAACACATGATGCCTTGAGGTTTTAGACGTTCTTTCAATATAGCCAAACTGTTAGAGACATCCGGCAAATACATCAGAATTCTTCGTCCCACAATCGCATCAAATTGTCCAAGGGAGGCAGGCAACTGATAAAGGTCCGCATTCAAAAATCGAACATTGGCTACCTCGTTTCCTTTTTCAGCAACATTAAGAAGGTCTTGGTTCGTGTCCACACCGATGACCTGACCTGTCTCACCCACGAGTTGTGCAACGAGCTGTGTCACTTCACCCGTCGCACAACCTACATCTAATACACGCATCCCCGCTTCAATGCCCGCATTTTCAAGTAATCTCTCTATAAAATCATTACGCCCTTGCATTATGTGACCTCCTTATTACTACTTTATTCTAATCGATTCATCATAATATGCATAAATAAACAGTCGTATTCCGTTATGCTACGACTGTTTATTAACATTTACTTATGCGTTTTTCTCTTCGTCAATTGTCTTATAGTAATCAAATTCTCTTATGCGCGCTTTATCCCCTACAATAACAAATTCCTTTTTAGCACGTGTCACTGCAACATTAATTAAATTAGGTTTTTGACATGACCATTTGATCGCGCCATTTTGTGTCTCATCTGTTCCAGTCACAAAATACACTTTAGCCGCTTCTTTTCCTTGAAATGTATGCACTGTACCAATTGACGCCAATAACCAATCCATAAGATTTACCCCTTCAGGCATCATTTTATCCAACTTGATTCGTGCCAATTTAATTATTTCATTTTTCACTTGTGTAAACGGAGATATCACAAAGACATTCGGTGGATATTGATTCATATTTTTAGCTTCCTCCCAATCTCGATATAGCGCGGCGACAACTGCCTCTCCCTGCTCTTTCACATATTGCTTAGGGTTTGCTTTTCCCTTAACATCTAACCAAGACACTCTACCTATAATACCTTTGTGCTCACTATTCTTAATATATTGAGGGAGTACCATTTTCTCTTCATACGCAATTTTATTACAAATCGCGAACATCGGATTCAAACATCTTCTGTGCACCCATAACGGTATACCTATCCATTGTTTATTGCCTTGAGCTTCTTTCCAATAGCCATATCGATTGGCATGATCTGCCAGCGTCTGTACTGAAGCTTCTACACTTACAAGCCTTTCGGGTACACCATAAGCTTTCCTCACTAAGTCGACTAAATTTTTGTCGAGCGTAACAACTGGTTCTATTTGTATAGGATCTCCTACTGCCACAACATGCCTTGAACGTTGAATTGCGCCCACTGCAGCTTGTGGAACAGCTTGACCCGCCTCATCGATAAAAAGATAGTCAATAAAATCTTTGGGCATCGTTTGATACATCATTCTAAAACTCGCAAAAGTCGTACTAATAACGGGAAAAATAAGATGAATCACATTCCATGCATTTTCAACTTTTGTAGGCGACGACAACATATATTCAAAGCGCCTTTGAAAATCATAAAGACCGGATTGAATTTGTTTCGCATTTCCCACTAAAATCAATTTATGCAATACCATCGCTTTTAAAAACAACAGTCCTCGATGAAATTGCAATGCATCAGAAGTCCATAAAACCTTTTCTTGTCTTGCTTGATACGCCTCGCTTGTGTCCTCCCAAAAATTATCATTAGGGGTGTGAATGTCAGGGTGTGCTTTGACAAATTCCGAGTATGCGTGTCGTGCTATCTGGTAGTCACTCAAACGCGTCTCCACTTTATTTTTCTCTGCTTTTAAAGCTTCAAGCAACTGTTCAGATTCATCAATGCGCGTATCTACAATACTTTTTTGTTTGTTTAATTCTATTTTCTTTGTTAATAACGCTTCAATCTCTGTCCTATATGCTTCCACTTTTTCATTGCCAGTAAATTTATCCTTAACCTTTTCTATTAAAGACATTTTTGCTTTAGCGACTTCAATCAAATGCTCAATATCCGTTCTATCACTTTCAATTTTCTCAATTTGACGTAAAATATCATTCCTCTGATTTTTAAGTTCTTCAATACCTTCAAAATAATTGATTTTTGTTTGATATTCGTCAAGCAAGACTATATCTTGTTGAGATTGTTTAGCTTGCTGTTGCATTTTTTGATATAATGTGACACCTTCTGAGATTTCTTCTTTAATGACTTTCACTTGCTCTAATGTTTTTTCGAATGATTTTTTAGCTTCTTTCCACTCTCTATTGATGTCTGTCGTATTTAACGTCTCTATCAATAACTTATTCATAGGCTGGCTTTCGCTATCAGATATCATCTTTGCCATCACTTGATCAATATTTGCTTTTTTACCAAACACACCTGAGAATAGCCCCCAAGCCGGTTCCCCTATCAATTTTTCGGCTATATTCTTGAATAATCCTAATTGTTGTGCCACTTCTTGATACCCCTCTTCATAATGAGGAAATTGTGTGCTTTGATCATTTCTTATGATTTCAGACAACTTCGGTAAATCTTTAGAGATGTTTTCTACAGCTCCGTTATTACTTGAAGCAACAACCATTTTGAACTGTGCGTGTTTTTGATTTAGAAAAGCCGTTGCATATTGATCAGTTTCATGTATTTTCTTATATGTAAACGCATCGGTAGGGCGTGATAATTCAGCGAAAGTTTTTGCCCTTTCAACAATATGGTGTGCGAAAATATCTTTAAGCAAAGTTGTTTTACCTGTGCCGGGCGGACCATTAACAGAACTTACTTGATCAGCGTCACTTGTAATTTGATTAACGGCTACTTGTTGCATTAACGACAGTCTATGTTCAACTAGAGAAGGCCAACGTCCATCAGGATAATTCTGAGGCTCTAGGTAGTGTTCAATCACTTCTCTGTTTTCATCAATGACATTTCTATCATCATCATTTAAACCATTAATGTACTGTTTTAGCGTTTCATTTGGATTATTTTTAGCCATTTCCAAATCTGTAATAAAGAAGCTGTTTAAATCATTGTTCTGCTTATCGTTTTCTATGTGGTGTATTGCAACAGTATGTTTAAAATAGCCGGAATGCTCAGATATTAATACTTTAAAATAGTGTCGATATAACTCATCTAACTGAGATAGCTTCCCTTTATCTAGTAGGTTATTGCCCATCACTTCTTCACATTTATGTTTGAATTTTTCAAAGTGATCATAGTATATGGCCTCTATATCAGCACTTTTATTTTTTTCAATTTGCGCAAGTGCACTCATTAGCATTGGGACATGCAACGTTTCTATAAGCACATAGCCTTCTTCATCAACCATGAATGTATAACCATAACAATCTGTTTGATCAACGTTATACACTTCTTCATCATCGAACATACTTCGCAACAATTTTTCAACTTCCCCAAATTTAAAATTAAAACGATACATTTGAAATTGAATTTTGCTTTTTTCCTTCAAATCTTCCCTTAATTGAAAGCGGTCATCTTCCCAAATTGTATAAAAAGAAGTATAGTCATGTACTTTCTTTTGCTGTTCATTTTGGGCAAAAATATTTTTATTCAAATACGATTTAATGTCTTCAATTGTGCCAGGTTGTAACGTTTCTAACAGTGCCCAAGCTGACAGCGTGTTCCTCACTAATCCACCCATCACAAAACCTCCAGAATTGTCTTAATATTCATGTATATTTTAACAATATTTCTGGACATTTTATACAATTAATTGCAACTGTTCAATTTTTGGAGTAATACTACAACTTAATATAGTCACAGTCTAACATCCACTTTCAACCATATATGTGATGTGATTCCCTCTAAACCGACCTTCTTTTTAAGTTTTCACGTGAAACACCACAAATAAACGACCTTGTTTCACACAAAGTCGCCTCACTTATATGTACTTATTCAATCACTTCTAGTTTTAATAATATGTACATCACAATTAAATCCAGCACCGACAAACCCACATAGAGTAATAACATAGTCGAGATACGTACCGGTAAAACGATAATAATGATAAAGTAAACCAAACTTAAAACTAAAAATGATCGGCCTGTTAATACATTTGTTCGCGCCTTTTCTGGAAAAAAGAAAATAATAGGTTGATGACGGTTAAAAATAATAAACCATGAACCTGTTAACAAAATTAAAATCGTAAAACTAATACCTACAGCATAACTCATTTCATGCACTCCAATCTCTCTTTTTCTCTATTTGGCGGATGAAATAATCTCTATCAAAACTATTATAAATAAAATAAATGTAATAAGTAAACTATATTTCATAAAACTACTAACTTATGTATATATTATCATTTAAAACATCAAGGTTTATGGAAATAAATTTTTAAAAAAAGACCTGCCCTCATAAACGAGGACAAGCCTTTATCGATTGATATACGCAATGTATGGATTAGTCTTTCTTAGAGTTACGGCGTCTGCCGAATAAAAGTAAACCACCAATGACCGCAATCAATCCACCGAATAAAATACCTGCTTGTTTGTTGTCTTCACCTGTTTCTGGTAATTGTTTAACCTCTTGCTTGTCTGTTGCTTGTGCTGAAGTTGCTCCAGGTTGATTTGTTTCAGCATATGGTGTCGTCGCGATGCCTGATGCTTCTTGTTCACCATTTGCCACACTTGTCATTGCTGTAGACACATGTGCAACTGTTTCAACAGCATGACTTGTTTGTTGAGATTCATGCGCAACTGTTGGCATTGTGATCACTTTATCACTTACTGATTCATGACCTTTCGTTGCTGGTACGTTTGTTTTATGACCTTTAGCTACCGTTGTCACTGTCGGCGCTTCATCTACTGCTTGTGTCTCATCTTTCTTTGATGATGGTTCTTCCGCTTTAGTGTCTACTGTTCCAAAAGTTGTTACCGTTGATGTCACACCACTTGGATCAGCTGATTCGA
Source organism: Staphylococcus cornubiensis (assembly GCF_900183575.1). Lineage (GTDB taxonomy): Bacteria > Bacillota > Bacilli > Staphylococcales > Staphylococcaceae > Staphylococcus > Staphylococcus cornubiensis. Next base: position 123,309 of record NZ_FXUZ01000004.1, on the reverse strand, counting down.
CTTGAATTGTCGGTTGACTTCCAACAGTTACTGGTACTGTAAGCTGTGTCGTTGAACCATCCGGATATGTCACTTCAACACCCACATCCACGGTACCATCTGTTGTACCGTCAGGTAATTGGGATTCCTCATTTACTGTCACGACAGGTTGCTCGCCATCTGTTGGATAGTTAGGAATTTTCACAGAATCTGTCACATCAGTCGTTGTTACAGGTATACCATGTGCTTTCGTCACACCTTCACTTGTTGGCGTGTACTTATCGCTCTCTGATTGTTGATGATTTTCAGCAGCAGATGCGAAATGTGGTAAAAAGCCTTGTAACGATGGTAATTTGATAGATGGGCTGACTGTTGGACCATTAGCACCTGGTTCTGAAACACCCGATGAAGAACCACTCGAACCATGTCCACCATCTTCATCATCTGGACTAGAGGTTGTGACTGGAACACTAATTTCATCTGTTGTGCCATCTGGATATGTGACTCTCACATCTACATCCACTGTCGCACCCACTTTGCCATCTGGTAATTGTGTTGGATCTTTCACGGTCAATACAGGTTTTTCCACATCTACTGGATAGTTCGGAATATTTACTGCATCTAACACTTCAGATGCTGTTGTTGGGATGCCATATGGTTTCGTAATTCCTTCAGTTGTTGGTGCATACTTATCGCTATCCGGTTGTTTGTTTGTCACAACTGGCACTGTAAAGTAATCTGTTGTGCCGTCCGGATATGTCACTGTCACACCCACATTCATTTGACCTTCTTTTTTACCATTTGGCAATTGTCTTGGGTCAATAACTGTGACTACAGGTTGCTTACCATCTGTTGGGAAGTTTGGTACTTTAACTGCGCCTGTCACATCATCTGTTGTAGTTGGTTCACCGAAAGGCTTCGTAATACCGTCAGTTGTTGGTTCATATCTCACATTGTCCGCTGGTGGATTTGTCACGACTGGCACTTTAATATGATCTTTTGAACCATCTGGATATGTTACTGTTACACCCACAGTCACTTGGCCTTCTGTCATGCCATCCGGTAACTGGTCTGGTGCATCTACAGTTTTTATAGGTTGTTCCTCACGATGAGCCGGATAGTCTGGGACTGTGACTGCATCCAATACATCATTCACATCTGTTGGTATTCCATAATCTTTTGTCACACCATTACTTGTCGGTTCGTACTTTTGATTATCTCTTTGTTGACTAGTAAATACTGGTACAGAGATATGATCCTGAGTACCATCCGGATATGTCACTGTGACAGGAATATCCACTTCACCTTCTGTTGTGCCATCTGGTAATTTTGTTTCATCATCTACCGTTGCTGTTGGTTGTTGACCGCCAACTGGATAACCTGGCACTTGAATTGAATCTGACACATCAGCTGAAGTTGTAGGGTTACCGTAATCTTTGTACACTCCTAATGTGATTGGATCGTACTTTTCATTTTCCGCTTGTTTGCTTGTTACGACTGGGACTGTCATATAGTCTTTTGTGCCATCTGGATACGTCACTGTGACAGGAACATTGATTTGACCTTCTTTTCTACCGTTTGGCAATTGTCTTGGATCATTCACTGTCACAACTGGTTGCTCTCCATCCACTGGGAAGTATGGAATATGAACTGTATCTGTCACTTCAGCCGCTGTCGTAGGAATGCCATACGCTTTTGTAATACCTGTTGTCGTTGGCTCATATTTTTCATTATCTGGTTGTTTTTCTGTTACAACAGGGACTTTAATGTGATCTGTTGTTCCGTCTGGGTATGTGACTGTCACGTCTACATCCGTTTGACCTTCTGTTGTGCCATCCGGTAATTGTGTTTCGTCGTCTACTGTTGCGACGGGTTGCTCACCTTCTGCTGGGAAGTTCGGGATTTGAATTGAACCTGTTACATCACCTGATGTTACTGGTGTGCCAAATGGTTTCGTTACGCCTCCACTTGTTGGCTCATATTTGTCTCCATCCGGTTGTTTCTGCGTTACAACTGGGACTTTAATGTGGTCTGTTGTTCCATCTGGATACGTTACCGTTACATCTACTCCAACTTGGCCTTCCACTGTACCATCTGGTAATTGTGTTTCGTCATCTACTGTTGCCACTGGTTGTTCACCTTCTACTGGGTAGTTCGGGAACTTCACTGAACCTGTCACATCAGACGATGATACCGGTGTGCCAAATGGTTTCGTTACGCCTCCACTTGTTGGCTCATATTTGTCTCCATCCGGTTGTTTCTGCGTTACAACTGGGACTTTAATGTGGTCTGTTGTTCCATCTGGATACGTTACAGTTACATCTACTCCAACTTGACCTTCCACTGTGCCGTCCGGTAATTGCATTTCATCATCTACTGTTGCGACTGGTTGCTCACCTTCTGATGGGAAGTTCGGGATTTGAATTGAACCTGTTACATCAGATGATGATACCGGCGTACCAAATGGTTTCGTTACGCCTCCACTTGTTGGCTCATATTTGTCTCCATCTGGTTGTTTCTCTGTTACAACTGGGACTTTAATGTGATCTTTCGTTCCATCTGGGTATGTCACTGTTACGTCTACATCCGTTTGACCTTCTGTTGTTCCATCCGGTAATTGCGTTTCATCATCCACTGTTGCTGTTGGCTGTTGACCTTCTACCGGGTAGTTCGGAACTTGAATTGAACCTGTTACATCGTCTGACGTTACCGGCGTACCAAATGGTTTCGTTACGCCTCCACTTGTTGGCTCATATTTGTCTTTATCAAGATGCTTATTTGTCCAAACTGGAACTGAAATGTGATCTGTAGAACCATCTGGATATGTCACTGTTACATCCACATCAGCTTTGCCCGGTGTTTGACCATCTGGTAAAGTACTTGGATCCGTCACTGTTACTTTTGGTTGTGGTAAATCTGTTGGATAGTCAGGCACCTCCACTAATTTTGTAACATCTTCCTCTGTTGTTGGGTCACCAAATTGTTTCAAGATACCCGTTGCGACTGGATCATATTTATCGCTATCTAATTGTTTTTCCGTTACTACTGGGACTTTAATGTGGTCTGTTGTTCCGTCTGGGTATGTGACTGTCACGTCTACATCCGTTTGACCTTCTGTTGTGCCATCCGGTAATTGCGTTTCATCATCCACTGTTGCGACCGGTTGTTCACCTTCTGCCGGGAAGTTCGGAACTTGAATTGAATCTGTCACATCACCTGATGTTACTGGTGTGCCAAATGGTTTCGTTACGCCTCCACTTGTTGGCTCATATTTGTCTCCATCCGGTTGTTTTTGTGTTACAACAGGGACTTTAATGTGATCTGTTGTTCCATCTGGATATGTCACCGTCACATCTACATCAGTTTGACCTTCTGTTGTGCCGTCTGGTAATTGCGTTTCATCATCTACTGTTGCGACCGGTTGTTCACCTTCTGCCGGGTAATTCGGAATTTGAATTGAATCTGTCACATCACCTGATGTTACTGGTGTGCCAAACGGTTTCGTTACGCCTCCACTTGTTGGTTCGTATTTGTCTCCATCTGGTTGTTTCTGTGTTACTACTGGGACTTTAATATGATCTTTCGTTCCATCTGGGTATGTCACTGTTACGTCTACATCCGTTTGACCTTCTGTTGTTCCATCCGGTAATTGTGTTTCATCATCTACTGTTGCGACTGGTTGTTCACCTTCTGCTGGGAAGTTCGGGATTTGAATTGAATCTGTTACATCAGATGATTTTACTGGTGTGCCAAACGGTTTCGTTACGCCGCCGGTTGTTGGCTCATATTTGTCTCCATCCGGTTGTTTTTGTGTTACAACAGGGACTTTAATGTGATCTGTTGTTCCGTCTGGGTATGTGACTGTCACGTCTACATCCGTTTGACCTTCTGTTGTGCCATCCGGTAATTGCGTTTCATCATCCACTGTTGCGACCGGTTGTTCACCTTCTGCCGGGAAGTTCGGAATTTGAATTGAATCTGTCACATCACCTGATGTTACTGGTGTGCCAAACGGTTTCGTTACGCCTTCACTTGTTGGCTCATATTTGTCTCCGTCTGGTTGTTTCTCTGTTACAACTGGGACTTTAATATGATCTGTTGTTCCATCTGGATACGTCACCGTCACGTCTACATCCATTTGACCTTCTGTTGTGCCGTCTGGTAATTGTGTTTCATCATCCACTGTTGCCACTGGTTGTTCACCAGTCATAGGGTAATCCAGCACTTCTACTGTGTCTAACACGTCATCTGCTGTTGTTGGCTCCCCATATTTTTTCGTTATGCCTTCACTTGTTGGCTCATATTGCGATGCCATTGGTTCTTTTGCTTGAACTGTAACAGGTGCAAAGATGGTATTTTTAGAACCGTCCGAATAAGTCACAATCACTGGAATACCATAATCACCTTCTGCAACTTTTTCTCCAGGTTTTACTGTAATTGAACCGTCATGATTCACTGTTACCCATTGAGGGACGTGATGACCTTTTGTAAAAGTTGTGCCGTTCGGTAATCGACGACCATTAGCATTTTTAGGTGCTGGAATCGTCACCTTTTGACCCGGTTCCACTGTTGTCGGTGGATAGACTGGCTGATATTTCGCTGCGTCTTCATTGACATGTACAATCAGTGAGTCTGTAGCTGTAACATGGCCACCTACCACGAGTTGTACAGTATACACTTCACCTGATTTTGCGTTAGTTGGAATCATAAATTTCGCTTTATTTTCAGCTGCTTTTTCCGAAGTTACAGGACCACTATCTTTAACAATTCTGCCTGACGAATCTTTCCATTGTACACGTGTCTGTAATGAAGTTTTAGGCATACCTGAGATATCAACATATGCTGTTTGACCGCGATGTGCAGGGTTAGATGTCACGTCAAAGTTTGTAATATTGATTTGCGTTTGTGTCGTTTCAACAACCGCAAAGTTGACATTGACCCATGCATGTCGAATCGGTCTGTAATACGGTGCTGTTTGTGGTGCAACTGATAAATTATAATTCGGTCTACGGAATTCTGGTGAAGTAAAACCTGAATAACTTTTTACAATTTCACCATCACGATTCATTACATAGCCGTATAGATGATCTTTGTTTAATGTACCTTTAGGGAAGCGCAATGTGTATCCACCGCGTCCATTAGTTGTCCCTTCCACAGTCACTGACATATATTCCGGATGTGCCTTTAATAATTTACGTGCGGCTTCTGCTCGGTCTTTTTCAGGCAAACGATTCACTTGCGCATCATACGCTTTCGCACCTTGATCTGTTAATGATGTCATAACCACTTTATATCCAGCTGCAGCCATATCTTTCATATTGTAGTTAGGGCCTGTCGCTGAGTTTGCATAGTCCCCATCGCCTGTTTCTATCCAAATTCTACCGCTAATAAAATCATTCTCAATCATTGTGACCGCTGGATTAGCAGCAGCACCTTTTGAATCATTAACGTGATGTTTTGATGTTAAATATTTTTGTGAAGGAATCGTTGTCATAAAAATACCTGTACGTTGCATATTCGTACCAATTAACGGGAATTGACCCATATTATTATATGTCACTGAATCCACGTACGTACCTGGAAGATAGCCCCCTGCAACACGTAACATTGTAGCAACATTACCATCTTTAGTTGTGAAATCGTCAATCCATATTTTATAACGTTGGCCTTTTACCGCACTATATACGTGGTGTTTACCATTGGCATCTGTCCAACCTTGGCGTAAATCAAATGCATAGGCGCCAGGACCAACTTGACTGCCGCCTACAGAGCTAAGTCTATTCGTTGTTTTAGCTGTATAAATAGGTGAAGTTGCTCCATCTTTGTCCATCCACTGTAAATGAACTTTAGTGCCTTGCGGAACAGGTGTTAAACCATTCGCCATCGTTGCTGGTGTTCCGTGATCTAATAGCCATGCACGACCAGATAACGTATGTGCCGCATTCGTCGCATCAGTGCCAGATTTGATATAACCATTTGCGATTGCATCTGCAGGGATCTCTGCTTCATCTTCTGAAACAACATCACTTGGCCATGTTGTCTTTTTAGGCGTAGCGACTTTCTCAGACTTATTTCTCGTACTTACTGTTGCGGCCGTTTTTTGTGCATCTTGTTTGTCCGCATAGTCCTTAAGATGTTCTAGATAGAGTGCTTTTGTAGCTGGATCCATATTGTCGAAATTTGTTTCTTTTAATAATTTTTCAAGTTGTTGATCTGTAAGTTGTGGTTTTTCTGTCGTTTGTGGGAGTTTTGTATTAATTTGAGTTTGATCTGTTGGAATTTCTGTAGATGGAGATTCTTGTTGATTTGTAGGAAATTCTGTTGTAGACTTTTCACTTGATGAAGATTCTGTTGTTTGCTTTTCTGTTGTACCCTTTTCTTTTTCAGGCATTTCTTTACGCTTTGTTGTCTCTTCTTTTGGTTGTTTTTCTGTTTTGGCTGTATCTTTTGAATTCACTGCTTCTTCTGTTGTTTTTTCTTCATGACTTGTTTCTGTTGAATTTTTCGGAGTGGCTGTTTGTTCAATGCTTTGATCTTCATTCTTTTGTACATCAGTGGCTTGGGTTTCTTGTGTTTCTTCTTTCACAGGGGCTTCGGTAGCGTGATCTGTTTCATTAGTAGGAATTTTGGTTGTTGTTGCTTCGTTACTTTGTTTTGTCGTTTGTGGACCATCTACTGTTTGCGCTTTAGTAACTGTATCTTTATGATTCACTTCATCTACTGAAGGATTTGCTTCTGTTGTCGGGCCTTGTGCTGTCTTTTCAGTTGTTTCTATTGACGGGTCCGAAGTATTGGAAGCATCTTGAGATGTTTGTGTTGCTCGAGATACTGTATCTTTTTCTGCAGCTGATGCATCACTCGTATGGGCGCCTAAAAAGAAAGCTGTACCGACGAGCACTGACGCGATACCAGCTGAAAAGCGACGAATAGAATACCGATTTTGACGTTTTGACAAAAAGTTAAAATGTTTCTTTTTTGATTTGTTCATGAAATTATCAACTCCTAAATTTTTTTAATGCACTTGCAGCTAAAGAATAAACCAAACTATTGCTTTGTACAACTAAAGATTTTTAAAAATTTTCACTCAGAGATTACTATATTTTAAATATAGTATTTTATTTTGGTTTGTATTTTTAAAAATGTATGGTTTTACAAATATTAATATAAAACTTTAAACATAAAAAAGCTTTTATCACTTTATCCTTTTCAAACCCTAGTGATAAACAATATAAATTATTTTTAAGGGTGCATTATTTACAAAAAATAATTTATATGTATAAAATTCGAAAAAATATCTCAACATTTATAGACTTTATCATGCTTAGCTTTCATAAATAGGAGACTATATGCGCGTGCAGTATATCGTGGTACTTTTAAACCCTTTTTTATACGAACATAAATACACTAAGTTTATAACAAACAATTTGAATATCGGCGCATATACGTTTCAACAAATTGCAAATACAAACAGAGGGAATCGTTCAATTAATTTTAATATCTTTTCATATTCATACGGAAAAGAAACCGAATCAACAAAAAAATATTATTTTCTCTAAAAAAGTGATACTTTTGTTAATTTGCTCAAATGCAAATTTTCAAATCTGCTCTTTTTATAGGTCATTTAAATTGACCTATTTGCAATATAATCAACCTTTAATATTTGAAAAACATTTATTACAACTTTGGTCATTCTATCACCGAAATCTTTAATGTCATAAATATTTGAAAAATCTTTTCACTAGTTCACAACGAAAAACGCCTGTCCCTTTAAAAGAATTGGTCTGACCAACTCAATAAGGACAAGCGTTGAAGAAATTTGCTACTAAAAATAAAGGTGCGTTATAGATTGGACTGTTGAACAAAGTGGTATACTTTTTATCCCACTATTTCCACCATAGTCAATCGTGATAAACCTTGATATGACGCGATTCTCCCTTCAAATTATACATATCATTTCATACGTTTCTTTTTTCTCTAAAAATTTAATAGTCAAAATAGTTGACCCTGTTCATTTTAAATTGATATAGCGCTTGTTTGAAGCATATTTTGATAAGGCTCGCTAACTAAATCGTTGTGCATTTATTGATAATATGCAAAAAATGTATCATTTTGTAATTAAACCGTTAATTTTCAGTAAATTCATTTTTCTCTTTTAGTGGCATATTTTCCTGAGAATACGATAAAAAATACTCTTTAAAAATCTTGTTGCCAACCCACAATTTGCTTTAAAAACCTTGTTTTACATCTAATAAAAAAGGGGAGAACATAATCATTTTTGATGCTATGGATGCAGTATTGAGTTTAACTAACCCTCCCTATGATTTGTGGTATTTGATTGCCCTTATGGCTTCGCGTTCCCAGGGGACTTGTCTCAACTAGCCAACGCTTGATTGAACTATGACATGGATGTGGTATTGGCGGATTTTGGGAGCAGTAGAGAAATCTCATGTAAAACAAAGATTTCGTCGTACTGCCCCAGCAAGGCTGACTCGACTTCTCAAAAGCACAAGCATTGAGAAGTCAGACAGCTACTGCGATAAACAGCAGCCACTATCAGAGTAAAGAAGTGACTGCTAGCAATATTCACTAATTTCCTCGGGAGTCTCAGCCTTCTGGGCAATCTTACATCAAATGCAGTCACTTAGGGCAAGTTGATGAAATGGAGACAATCCCATAACATCCAATGATGACGTCCCATTCATCCTCATTTTTTGCCTTTTTTATCATTATTAATCGCTATATGTCCATAAAAAGAAGATAGGGACTGGGAAAACTTAATGTCCCGGTCCCCTTCTAAAATTAATTTAAACGATCAATATACGCGTCGAACGCATTCACAAAACGCTTCATATAAGAAATCGTACGTTCGTCTTCAATTGTCCCTGCGTCTGTAATTAATTCGTGTACACGGCCAACAACCAATTTAGGCCCTGGCATAATGTGCGCATTCATCGCTGTTAAAGTTTGTCTTAACTGTGCTTGTGACAATGCTGAACCTGTTGCGCCTGGAGAGCAACCTGCAATCGCAAACGGACGGCCAATGAGCGGGGAACGATCGCCTTTATTTTTAATACGAGAAGCCCAGTCAATTGCATTTTTCAATGGCCCTGGTGTCCCATTATTATATTCCGGTGTCACGATGACAATACCGTCTGCTTCACCCAACGCATCACGGAATGCTGTCACAGCTGTTGGTTCTTGGTCGCCTTCAAGGTCAAAGTTGTATACGGGCACATCTTTGAATGACACTTCTTTAATATTCCAATTTTCAGGCACTTGTTGCATCATTTTCTCCATATAAATACGGTTGTATGAATCTTTCCTCAAGCTACCACAAATAAATACAATGTTTTTCATAATGTTTCTCCTTTAGATAGTATTTTTACCAATATGTTTATGACTGACTTTAAATTTGCTACTATCATAACACAGGTTTTTACATTTTACCGATAGCATGAATCAAATTTTATTTTCCATAACCTACTCTTTGCATTGACTCAAAAATTCAATCAATGAACACCATAACTAATAACGCTTTCTATTTATACCTCTTTTCTCCGTATTCTCGAAATCACAATATTGGCTTGTGCTTGTGGTATATACCATTTATTCATCATCACTGGATTTGAATCTTTCGCATAAATCGTTTCCACAAGCAGCCAACAGTGCTCGCCTCCATCGAAACTGATGTCACCGTGATTAAAATGTGGCACCTCTGTCGTCATTACTTTTAAATCAGATTGCGCTGCTCGCTCGTAAATCGTCTTTTCTACAAATTCGGTGATCGCCGCTTCTTCTTTCAGTTGAATGTTCAATGTATCAATGACATGAAACGGCACAAAGGTGAAACAAAATGCATCGGCTATTGTCGCTTTTTGATTTTCGCGTTGATAATAACGTTCCATTGCAACGAGTGCTTTCGGATGAGTTGGAAAGAGCGCATTCGTGTATTCACTTGCTAGATCTATACGATAATTCATGAATACAAGATGCATACACGCCACTGCCATTTGGTCGAGTGGATGTTGAAACGCTTCGATACTCGACGCCCGTTGTACATCACCTGTCTGTGGTAAAACGACATGACCTTTGCCACGGATACTTTTAATCATCCCATCTTCAACTAAAATTTTGATAGCTTGACGCACTGTCACACGACTGACACCAAACCGTTCGCACAGTTCTTTTTCACTTGGCATCACTTGTCCCTTTGGATATTTTCCGATTTGAATTTCGTTAAACAGTGTATTGTAAATAGCTAAAAATTTAGGTTTTGTTCGTACCAATCGCACCACACCTCCATCATGTTCTCGCTTTATTTCTCCCTCTAAGACAAATTGGGTCCACATCACCATAAAAATGAGCATTCGCTTAATGTTTCGTCATCAAATGTTCAAAACTATAATTAAATAGTATATTGATAAAATTTTCACATACCCCTATACTTTGGATATCTTATACAACAAGGAGGTCCTGATATTGAGACAACGACAATGGGGCATGTTGCTCTTTACAGGTATTATTGGAGGCATACTATCTGGTATCGTTAAACTCGGTTGGGAAGTGATGTTTCCACCGCGTACACCAGAAAGAAACGCGACGAATCCACCACAAGAATTGTTACAACAAATGGGATTCAGTCATGACTTTACATACCAAACGTATACATTTTCACATATGGCTCTGCCGTGGGTAAGTTTTATCGTACATTTCAGTTTTTCAATTGTGATTGCTGTGATTTACTGCTTGTTAGTGAGAAAGTATGCGGCTGTGGCTATGGGATACGGAGCTGTTTTTGGGATTGTCATTTGGGTACTCTTCCATTTGATTTTAATGCCGCTCATGCACACAGTACCTGCACCGTGGGATCAACCTTTCCATGAGCATTTATCTGAACTGTTCGGACATATCGTTTGGATGATGACGATTGATGGGGCACGACAATTGTATCTTTATAAACACGAATCTCAACCTCAATAAAATATGAAAAGGGACTTGGACATCTCATGAATCCGAGCCCCTTTTTAACTGGATTATTTTTTATCTGTGATTGGCGTATCATCTTCCATTTGTTCATAATGATACTTCACTAACTCAAAGAATTTGTCCATGTTGTAATTCCATCTATTATAATACGCGATTGGGTCTGTATGCGTTGTGCCACCCCAATATTTCATAACAGCATAATGACTAATAATCGATCCTACCCCTGCTTGATCGTCAGCTAATGTCGGTTCAATATTTTGCTGTTTCAACATGTACGCTGCGAGCCATGCTTGGTTATTCACTGATCTTGCAAAGTCATCAAAGCTATACATCCGGACGACTTCAATATGATAGAAGTACGGGTTCGCTTGTTTACCTGCACCCCAAGCGATATAGTTAGATGGTGCTGTGATATGGATTTGATTGGCATCTACAAATGCGTGGACAAAAGCTCTATCGTACGTGGCATACATTCGGTCGACCCATTGTTGTAACGTGCGATAATCTTCACCGACTTCATGGATAACGACACCGATATACGTGCCATATTTATACGAAATTTTAGGGAGTGTGTCCATACGTGCATCTTTGACAACTGGGGAGTGTGGGATGTGATTTTTTATAATGTATTGGTTGACATCAGGGTAAGGAATCGGTGGAAAAGCTTCTGACGATGAGTGTGCTTGTTGCTGTTCACTTTGAAGTGCGAGATTTTGATGGTTCGGTACATTTAGAGGTTTTTGTATGGCGGTCGGCACGCCAGTTGTTGACGCAAAAGCCGTTGTAAATAAAGTTCGTGCGTAATTTGTTGTGGCAAAGCATAATGTACTAAGTGTCATTACAGTAGACAATGCCATCGTAGTGAAACCTTTGAGCATTTTAACCACACCTTTCTCTCTTTTTATTATTTAAACAACAACGAATCCTATAATACTTTTATACAATAGATATTACGCCGTTCTTTGTTAAAGTCAAGCCCCTATCGTTTATCAACGTATTGTTTTATATTTAGGTGTGGCTTATTTTCCTTTCTCAAAACAGTTTCTATATTATTTTTCCACTATTTTTTTGAATTCACTTTATATATGATTGTTCATTTGCACGTTTGAAGTGAGGTATGCGCCCTTTATTTTTACAACAAATCAGGGGCTGGACAACTTCATGCCCTAGCCCCTTGTGTTTTGCTTAACGGATTAAATTGGAATGTACTTTGCTTACTTTGCAGCGTTTTTTAGAGTGTTGTAAATCGCATCATTTTTATGCACGTCCTCTTTTTTACCAAAGTCAGGACTGTTTGGATCTTCATTCATATGGTCATAATTGAAGACACCCCAATTGCCATCACCTTGTGCATCATTGTTCCAAAATGTCCACGATAAATGATTATGATTCGCTTTATTCATAATGTATTCAAGGTCACCCGGTTTAGCGCCAGGTCCACCTTTCATAGATTGAATGTTGAACTCACCTAAATAACTTGGTACATCAAAATCACTGTTTTCGATACTATCTAACTTTTTATCAAATGATGCTTGGACACTTTCATCAAATTGGGTCGCGTAATTATGATATTCATAGACAAGACTGTCCGCTGAATCATGATAATAAGAAGGCTCTTTCATATTTTGAGGGTCCCACACCGCTTCTAAAAAGATAATATGTTTGTCACCTGTATCACGAATCGACTTGATGGCATCTTTATAAAAGGCATGAACTTGGTCATCACTCTTACCATCATCTTTATTTTTAGGTTTTACGCCTTTAGGTTCATTTAAAATGTCATAACCGGCAATCGCACTTTCATTTTTGTAGTGATCTGCCATTTGATATAAAATTTCTTTTGCTTTACCTTGTGCATTATTATCTTCCCAAAAACCGCCATAGCCTTCGTTGCCACCGTTCGTATCAGCTGAGTGTTCCGCTGCATTTTGAGATTGTGGTACACCGTGGAAGTCGAGAATAACGTACAGTCCGTGTGCTTTCGCTTTTTCTACAAATTTATCCACTGTATCAAATGAATCCGCTTCGACTTTTACATCGTCAGGGTTCATTCCTTTTTGATAATTGGTGATGTTAATATAGTTCAGCGGCAAACGTATTGTATTCATTCCCATCTCTTTTACGCGTTGAAAATCTTCATCTTTCCAATGATTGTCTGCATAGGTATTCAATTTCTTTCTCGCTTCATCAGGACCAAATTCATCGTCCATTTTATCTTTCAATGCTTTATACGATAAATGCTGATAAGGTTTCGGAAAATCCTTATACTGGTCACCTGTAATACCACCTAAATAACCTTCAGTTGTAAACGCATTGCCTGCATTCACACCTTTAAGTTGAAATGCTTTCCCATCTTTTTGAATCGCTTTACCTTCCGTTTTAAGCTGACTCATCTCTTCAGCATTAGCGTGATGTGTTGGTAAAGCAAGCGTCGTCAATGTCGTTGCGGCTAATATCGAACTGATTACACGTTTCTTCATCCAATCACCTTTCCTTCATTCATTATGCATGCTCAAAATCTACGTCTTGGTCATTGTAGTGATTAATTGCATCTTCATCTAAATGGAATGATTCTTCGTTCATCTTGAAGTCTAATGGTAAGTTTAAGTCGAAGTTTTGATCTTTAATGAACTGTTGTTGTACTTTCAAGCGGTCGAATACATTCGTATCGTCACTATGATTATTTTCATTTTCTTTTTGTGTTGCCTGGAAGCGTCCGTCTAAAAAGTGATTTAAAAAGTCCGCTTCATCTGCGCCTTGTTTTGGTGATTTGTCGCCACTTTCTTCAATGGCTTTTTCCCGTAATTCATCAAAACTCCATTCGTCAGCATCTTTTTCGAGATAGCCACCTTTTTTGAATTCACCTGGACCGTGTTTAACAATGGCATCAAAATAAATGTATTGTCCTAACTGTGATAACCCATCCTCTTTAGCGGCACTCACAGCCTTGTCCATATAGTCTGTTTTCAAAACGTAATTTTGCGCTTTTACAAAATTATCTCTGTCATTTTGATTTGCCTCTTTCCAAGCTTTTTCAAAACCGTCTAACCCTTCATGAGACTTAGAGCCTTCTTGCGCATGTTTTTTTAATGCACTTTCATATCGTTTCAACGGGTTATTTGGATTTAACTTGTTGTAATGCGCTACAAGATGGACCATATCATCCGTACCCGTTGTAAAACCAATAACCCCTGCTGTATAGCCTCTTCCATCACCAATATCTTCTATATATTCATAGTTGTGAGAGTAGTTACTGTCAGTATTTTCTGCTGCACCTACTAATGCCATAATTGTTTTACGTAGATGATAGTTGCTGTCCATGTAGTTATCCGGATTAATGTCACTCGCTTTTTGTGAAATTTGTGTTGTCACATCTTGAGTGGTTGCTTGTGCTACACTACCGTATGTCGCAAAACTTGATGCGACGACTGCTCCAGATAAAATGACCTTAACTGTGTTCTTCATTTTTCTCCTCCTATGCATCACTGAACTTTTAATCATAAGCGTAATCACGATTCCCAATCAAAACGGTTCAACATCCGCCTTAACAAAGTTAGCCTAGCTAACAAATAAAGCATAATCCTTTTTTATGATTTTCGCCAGAAAGGTAAGCGCTTTCTATTGTATTATTAATTAAAAGTTTAAACTGAGTATAAATTCTTCATATTATCATCACTATTTTTTACATATTCAAAAAATAGTTAACAACTTTGGAATGTACTTCAACATAAAAATGGCTAGTATGTTTAGAAAGGTTTAATAAACGTGATGATGTGGAAGATAAAAAAGGTATATTTTACAAAATTCTAAAATAATCATTTCAATTAAATGAAACTTATGATTATAATGACAAAAAGGAGGCTATCACAATGTCAACTACATCAGAAAAATTGTTAGCTTGTCTTTCTTATTTCAGCGTATTTTTTGCGCCAGTATTATTTCCATTGATTGTATGGCTTGTCGCTCCACAGCCTGTTTCAACACATGGCAAAAAGGCATTGATTTATCACATTTTGCCGACCGTATTTTCCCTTATCGCGTTTGCTTCGTTTATCGCGATAGTCAATACAAGCAGTGCAGTGGTGACAACTTTTCTTGTCATTCTCATCATTGTCACAGTTGTAGGGTCACTCTATTACATCGTTTATAACCTATACTGTGGTATCAAAGTATTAATTGTCGAACAAATTTAAATAATACCGAACATTAAGAGGATTTAAGGTAACAAAATTATCGGAGAGGGTTGGGACTTCATTGAATTTCCCAGCCCTCTCTTCCTACGATGAGCGAAAATCATAATGTGGAAATGTAAAATCAATCAAGATTAATGAGGACCATTTGATTAAAATATATCAAAGTAAGACAATCAAAAATTTGGTTTCCCATCCTCCCTTTTCTTTTGGGCTAGGCATGTTTTTGAATGAAGTGATGAATATGATTCCAGGCCGTCCGAGATTCAGGAAGCCATGGCGTTAAAATATAAAATGTGTGGAACATGCCATGATAAGTGATAAGTTGTGCCTCACCGCCTGCTTGGTTCACTTTATGTGCAACAGTTTGACTGTCACTTAATAACATTTCGTCTTCACCTGTTTGGATTAACATCGGTGGCATATGACGATAAGTGCCGTATGCCGGAGAAACGTACGGCTTCTTCAGCTGTGACTTTTGAGCGTAAGGTACTGAAATATGGGTATTTGCGTCATCAATCGGTTGATCAGAGCCAAAAATGACGTCTTTATGGAAGTTTTTTCGATATGATGCCCCTTCTGCCGCCAAATCAGTCCATGGTGACGACAAAATTAACATTTTAGGCAATGCTTCATGTGTATCTTGTAACTTGAGTGTGAGTGCCAAAGCTAAGCCACCACCTGCTGAATCACCGGCGATAATGATTTGATCAGCATCATACCCTTGTTTTAATAGCCAACGATAGCCATCCTCCACATCATTAAGCGCAGTCGGATAACGATATTTCGGCGCGACACGATAATCAATGGAAAATACCGGTGCATTTTGACTCGCTTTTGAATAACGAACTGCCGCACGGTTATACACATTTGAAAAGCCATTAATGTAGCCGCCACCATGTATTTGATACACAATTTGTTGCGATGATGCATGTTGTGGCTTCAGTAAATACCCTTTCACTTCTTTTAAGTCTACAGCTTGATTCGTATAGTGCTTCGGCGGATGCCAATCTTCAATATGATATGTATTTTGATGCTGTGTACTTAGTGCATCGTCCGAAAGTAAATCACGCGTCGTTACTTTTAACAAGCCCGCTACCAAATTCCCGCGAAATGAAACATCGTGTTGAAGGCGACCATAATTTAAAATCAACACAATCCCTATTAGCAATACGACACCCATTAGCTGTCCTCTCTTTTGATGAAATTGTCGTTGATGCCACAACACAAATACAGCAATACTTATTAGCAATATACCAACGTACGCCCATATATGCGCACCTAAAATCCATAATAGTAACTCCAATAAAATAAAAATGATGAGTACTAGCAGTTTTAAAATGATCCGCAACATACACATACACCTCTTTACATAATTCAACTGCACTTCTTTATTGTTTCTCGTTGCCATCATTTTTTGATATGTGATATTCATACTGTAACATATTTATAATAAACCATTATATGACTGCCTCGCATCCTCCCCGCTTCAACTCCTAAATCGTGACAAATGTCATATCGTCATGATGACAAACCTCACTACAAGCGAGTGGCACCGTTCACATACAATAAACATAACCTGATTAAAGGATGTGACGGATATGATTCAAATTTCTCATTTAACACAAACATACAATCAGCGTCATGTTGTCGATGATGTGTCATTTCAAATTCAACCTGGACAATGTACCGCACTGATTGGACCGAACGGCTCAGGAAAAACCACGCTCATTGATATGATTATCGGTGACCGCCACTCTGCACAAGGGACAATTAAGGATCATGAACAGCTTTTAACACCTGAACGTTTAGGGGTCATGTTTCAGCAAAGTCTCTTTCCCGAGCGCATGAAAGTCATTGAACTGTATCACTTGTTTGCGCATTGCTATCACGCACCTTTACCACTTGAAGCATGGATTGAAATCACACGTTTTACAGAAACACAACTCCAACAATTTGCGACACAACTTTCAGGTGGGCAACAACGTATTTTAGACTTTGCGTTAACACTTGTTGGACAACCGCAATGCCTCATTTTAGACGAGCCAACCAGTGCGATGGATGTCGAAATGCGTCAACATTTCTGGTCAGTCATTCGTCAGTTGAAAGCAGAAGGACGTACAATTTTTTATACTTCTCACTACATAGAAGAAGTTGAACAAATGGCAGATCGTGTCATTGTACTCAATCAAGGCCGTTTAGTCATGGATGATACGCCACAACATATCAAACAGGAACAAGGACGCTCAATCATCACATTACCTACCAAACCATCTGAAACACTGATATCACAATTATCTGGCATCAAACTCATGCCAACAGATGACGGGCAACTTCAAATTGAAACAGCGGATGTACAGCAAACGTTAATCGAACTCTTATCACTCCATGTGCCGTTACATCATATTGAAATTCATCATCATTCATTACTCGACATTATATTCAAACAAGACCAAGGCGGTGTATCACAATGATCAAACATTACTTTTTCACAGAGCTACGCTTACTGATACGTCACAAAACACGGTTCGCACTCGCCGTTATACTCCCGTCTGCATTTTATTTATTGTTTACGTCTATTCTCGACCTTCCCAAGGCAGCAATGACGCAATTCAACCAAGAGTATATGTACAGTATGACGACATTTAGTTTAATGAGTTTTTGCTTGTTTTCATTTCCGTTAGACCTCATTGACGAACGCACACGTGGCTGGTACAAAAGACTCATGCGTACGCCACTCACCCCGATTCACTACGTAGGCGTCAAAATGGGTAAAGCGATGTTTCAATTTGCGCTAGCCATTGTCATGATATTTACATTGGCTGCACAGTTAAGAGGTGTCAGCTTGTCGTGGCACGATTGGTTGATCTCAGGTGTTTTAATCTGGCTCGGGGCAAGTCTGATGTTGAGTTTAGGAGCATTACTTGCA
Organism: Staphylococcus cornubiensis; assembly: GCF_900183575.1. Lineage (GTDB taxonomy): Bacteria > Bacillota > Bacilli > Staphylococcales > Staphylococcaceae > Staphylococcus > Staphylococcus cornubiensis. The sequence goes on along the minus strand of NZ_FXUZ01000004.1, from coordinate 105,225 downwards.
CAGATGGATGATACGCAAAAAGCGAGCGGTATTGGCAATATTTTGTATTTAGCACTCGCTGTTCTCGGTGGTCTATGGTTCCCTGTATCACAATTTCCGACATGGATGCAACATCTTGCAGTGATCACGCCGACATATCATTTAAAAAAGCTTTCCTATGACATCAGTTTGCATGAACATTTTCCGGTATTATCTTTAATGGTCTTGCTCATATATAGTATAATTTTCTTAACACTTGCACTGTATATTCGAAAAAGAAGTGAGATGTCATGATTAAAAAATTAGATTTACATTATCTAAATTTATCTAGTTTACTTTATTTACTTTTCTTAATCCTTAACCTATGGAATCCATACATTCATGGTCGTCGCGATATTTTAATCGTCGCCGTTTGTCTCTTTGTCATTGTCTATACAGCCCTTGTAGTCGCTTATCCACTCATGTCTAACGGTTTAATGTATACTTTGCTCACCCTTCAATACGCGGGCATTATTTATTTCGTATACGCATTCAATCCGATGACGGCATTGTTTTTGTTTTATAGTGCATTTGCGATCCCTTACGTCTTTAAAGCCAAACTCTGGTCCAAAGAATATGTCACTTGCCTTGCGACGATGGTCCTTTGTATGATCGTGACAGCAATGTATTACCCAGAATCTTATTATATTGTCGCCTTATTAATCTTTTTTACGGTCATCAATCTCATCATGTTTTCAAATTTCAAAAATGTTGAACGACAGCACTATCAAAATGAGCTGGATGCTAAAAATAAACAGTTGAACTTTTTAATCGCTGAACAGGAACGCAACCGTATTGGACAAGACTTACACGATACGTTAGGACACGTTTTTGCATCATTAAGCTTAAAATCCGAGCTCGCACTCAAGTTGATCGATACCGAACCTGATCGCGCAAAGTTGGAAATGCAAAGTGTGAACGCCATTTCAAAAGAGACACTCAATCAAATCCGTGTCATTATTAACGATTTGAAAATCCCTTCTTTTGCGGAAGAAGTGGCATCTGTCGAGACATTATTACAAGATGCCAATTTGGAATTCCAGTTTGAAGGCGTACACTTCGCACATGCATTGAACCCAGCGAAACAAGGATTGCTCGCGATGGTGCTCCGTGAAGCGATTAACAATGTGATTAAACATGCCAACGCGACGACAGTTCATGCGGCTTTATCTGAAACGACTGATGGCTTACAACTCGATATTCAGGATAATGGGCGCGGCATTGATGAAAAGTCGCCCATTCATCTCCAAAGCATACAAGCCCGCGTTGATGTTTTAAAAGGGCAATTACATGTACAAAACCATCATGGTCTACATATACAAATTTTGATACCGAGGAGCGTGCCACTATGATTCGTGTCGTTTTAGCTGAAGATCAAACCATGTTGCGTCAAGCAATGGTCCAACTGATGCAACTGCATGACGCAATAGATGTTGTTGCTGATGTTGGTGATGGACAAGCGGCTTTGAAAGCTGTCGAAACACACCCTGTTGATGTCGTCATATTAGATATCGAAATGCCTGGATTAACAGGTCTTGAAGTATTGAAATACATTCGCGAACAAGCCATTGACGTCAAAGTGATTATTGTGACGACTTTCAAACGACCGGGTTACTTTGAAACAGCTGTGGCGCATGATGTCGATGCGTACGTGTTAAAAGAGCGTTCTGTGGACGAACTCGTTCAGACGATACATCGCGTCATGGCGGGTCAAAAAGAATATAGTGATGCTTTAATGACCTCATTTGTCACAGAACGGAATCCCCTCACTGATAAAGAACAACAGGTGTTGAAAGCCATTGGCAAAGGACTGACAAGTAAAGAAATTGCACAAACCCTTTATTTATCAGATGGGACCATACGCAATTATACGTCGACCATCATCGACAAACTTCATGCAGACAACCGCTTCGATGCATGGAAAAAAGCATATGACAAAGGATGGGTGTAGCGCAAGAACGGCACTTTTGCAGATATCCACACATATATCATAAAAAACGACCACGCACCTCTTCATACATATGCGTTGGTCGTTTCTTATTGATTCAGTTGACATCATTTCCAAATGCGTCTAGCGGTTATTTCGCCCATAAAAATTGAATCAGTTCACTGGCGACTTGACGATTGTCGTGTAATTCACTATGCTGTGCGCTTGGCCCGACATATTCTGATTCGCGATACGATTTCGGACTGTCCCCGAGTAAATACTTCAATGATCTAGAGGACGTATTGGATACACTGCCGTCAGAGTGCGTACCGTCTTTTAAATCCCCATAAATGTTCAGTACATCAATATTCTTCCCTTTGTACACATCTTTCAGTACTCGCAAATCTTGATATGGTGGATTCATTCGGCTTGGCTTACCCTCTGCATCGAGCGTAATTTCATTCACTTCTTCATTCATATGCAGTACACCATTGAACGTTCCCGCGATATTCACTTGACGTTGTAACTGTGGCAATGCCGTATCTTTGCCATATGTGGCCATATATTGCGCAAATGTCATATTCGCCATTGAATGCCCTACAAAATTAAAGTTTTTAATATGATATTTTGTTTGTAAAGCGACTAACACATTTTTAAACCACTCTGCATTCACATCTGGGTCTTCTTCTTTATTATTTTTCAATTCTACTTGTACAATCGGATTAATCGCATTGCTATCCAAATGCCCTTTCAGCTTCACTTCACCCGCTTCATCCACATGCGCGGTAATGACATCTTGTGTGACACCTTGATTTTCCGCTTGCTTCACTAAAAACCTTACAGAGTTCACACTCCCGCCGTAACCATGCAAAAATAACGTCGGTGTTGTACTATCAACATACTTGGCATGCTTCGGATTATTGGCAATAGAAGTATTGCGGTAAAGGCCTATGTAAGTCACCCACCCTATAATCAATACAACAACAATCCCAATACTCCATTTCCAAAACTTTTTCATGGATGTCACCTCTTTATACGCGCTCGATCCCGTCTCATCGATATGCATTAAATTTACCTGATTCTATTGCAAAATCCATGAAAAGTCAATCTTGCAAAACTTTTACGTACATTTTGGCTAGCGCGCGACATGAGACGCTTCGTAAGTTTGACCGAATAACTTGTAATGGACAAATTTTGAAAGTTCATTAGATTGTGTAATCACTAAGATAGTATCATTACCTCCAACTGTCCCAATCACTTCTTTTAAATCCAATTGGTCGATATAATAATTCACAGTTTGTGCAAAGCCTGGTGACGTTTTAATAATTAAGTACGTATCCTTAATAATCAGAGAAACAATATCCTCTTGATACAATTTGATAAGTCTTTCTTTCGCTTCTTTTTGTGCGTTTTCGTTATATTGCCTGTAACACCTTTGTTGGTGTTCTGCTGGCATCTTATAAATCTTTAGTTCATTTAAATCTCTGCTAATCGTTGCAAGACTGTATCGGATTCCAAAATGCTGCTCAATATAATCAACAATTTCTGCTTTCGTATGAATATCGTGTTCCTTTACAACCATCGATACAAGGTCTAATCTCTTTCTTTTTTTCATACTTTTAAACTCCTTAATCTGATGATAGGTCAGTCAGACAACCATACACATCATTATCATAGCAAAATATTTTGTTCTGATATGTGAACTTTTTGGCATCTTTTAAAACCCTCGTATCTTCACCGATATCACCTTTATGGATATCCATACATCATATTGAATGAAGCACCATCTTACGTTTCTCTTAACACTACATATTCAATCATTATTCAATTCATTTGAACGATTAAAGTCATTGGCATGCATAATTTATCAATTTTATGTATTGAATACACTATTCATATGAAATTTTAGACAGTTTCATTGAGAAAATATTCACAATATAGGTGAAGAAAGCGCTTTATACTTGGGTTGTATTTAATTAAAGGAGGGGCAACAATGGAAAAAAATCCTATTCAAGTCAACAGTGAAATTGGTCCATTAAAAACGGTTTTACTCAAGCGACCTGGTAAAGAACTAGAAAATCTTGTGCCCGATCATCTCAGCGGGTTGTTGTTTGATGATATTCCGTATTTGAAAGTGGCCCAAGAAGAGCACGACAAGTTTGCACAAGTATTAAGAGATGAAGGTGTCGAAGTCGTTTATCTCGAAAAATTGGCAGCTGAAGCGATTGCTGACAAAGCTGTACGTGAACAGTTTATTGATGATATTTTAGCGGAATCTCAAAAAACTGTGCTAGGTCATGAAAAAGAAATTAAAGCACTTTTTGAAAATTTAAGTGATCAAGCACTCGTCGACAAAATTATGGCCGGCGTAAGAAAAGAAGAAATTCAACTCGAAATGAATCACTTAGTGGAATATATGGACGACAGATATCCGTTTTATTTAGATCCGATGCCAAACCTGTATTTCACAAGAGATCCGCAAGCTTCTATTGGACGTGGTATGACAATCAATCGCATGTACTGGAGCGCACGTCGCAGAGAATCTATCTTCATGACGTATATCTTAGAACACCACCCACGCTTTAAAGATGCTGATGTGCCCGTTTGGTTAGATCGAAATTCGCCATTCAATATTGAGGGCGGCGATGAATTAATTCTCTCAAAAGAAGTGTTAGCCATTGGTATCTCAGAACGGACATCCGCACAAGCGATCGAGCGGTTAGCACGACAAATTTTATTCGATGACCAATCCACATTCACTAAAGTATTGGCCATTGAAATTCCGAACAGTCGCAGTTTCATGCATTTAGATACCGTCTTTACGATGATTGATTACGACAAGTTCACGATGCATGCCGCAATTTTTAAGGAAGAGAATCAAATGAATATTTTTACAATCGAAAAAGATGAAGCGACGAATGATATTCAAATTTCACATTCAAGCCAATTGAAGAAAACCCTTGAAGAAGCTTTACATGTAGATGAGATTCACTTCATTCCTACTGGTAACGGCGATGCGATTGACGGTGCCCGTGAACAGTGGAATGACGGCTCAAATACGTTAACGATTCGCCCTGGTGTTGTTGTGACGTATGACCGCAATTATGTTTCTAATCAACTTTTAAGAGAACACGGCGTCAAAGTCATTGAAATTACAGGCAGTGAATTGGTGCGCGGTCGTGGCGGCCCAAGATGTATGAGTCAACCTTTATACAGAGAAGACATATAAATACTTCATCATCTTAAAATAGAAAGGATTTTTAAAATGACAGACATTCAAAAACCATTAAATTTAAAAGGCAGACATTTATTAAAAGAAGACGATTTTACTAAAAAAGAATTCTCGGACTTAATTGATTTTGCGATGACATTAAAATCCTACAAACAACAAGGCATCCGACACCGTTATTTAGAAGGTAAAAACATTGCTTTATTATTCGAAAAAACGTCGACACGAACACGCGCTGCTTTTACAGTGGCTTCCATTGATTTAGGTGCACATCCTGAATTTTTAGGTAAAAATGATATCCAATTAGGCAAAAAAGAATCTGTAGAAGATACCGCGAAAGTGTTAGGTCGCATGTTTGATGGTATTGAGTTCCGTGGCTTCTCACAAGATACAGTGGAAGCATTAGCTCAATTCTCCGGCGTCCCTGTATGGAATGGACTCACTGACGCATGGCACCCAACACAAATGTTAGCGGACTACATGACAATTAAAGAAAATTTTGGGTATTTAGATGGCATCAAGCTCACATACATTGGCGATGGTCGCAACAATGTCGCAAATTCACTGCTTGTTGCAGGTCCGATGTTAGGTGTTGATGTGACAATTTGTACACCTCAATCTTTATTCCCTGCGCAAGAATATATTGATATTGCTGAACGTCGTGCCAAACAAGATGGCGGTTCAATCAAAATAACTGACAATATCGATGAAGGTGTCAAAGGAGCCGATGTCATTTATACAGACGTATGGGTGTCAATGGGTGAAGAAAGTGAGTTTGAATCACGCATTAAGTTATTGAAAGATTATCAAGTTAACAAAGCTTTATTTGATAAAACAGGTAAAGACCATACGATTTTCTTACACTGTTTACCTGCATTTCACGATACTGAAACCGAGTATGGTCAAAAAATTAAAGAAGCATACGGTCTCACTGAAATGGAAGTCACTGATGAAATCTTTAGAAGTCACCATTCCAAAGTCTTTGATCAAGCAGAAAATCGCATGCATACCATAAAAGCTGTGATGGCCGCAACATTAGGATAATTCAAAAGATTTGATATGATTCAAAAGTCCAGACATACTTATTACAATGAAATAATATTAAAATCATTTAAAATAATAATTAACCTGGACTTTTGGTTCTATTAAAAGGAGACATGACATATGGGTGGAACAGATGAAAACAAATTAAATAAAACCTCCTTAATTGGTTTAGTCATTGGCTCGATGATTGGTGGCGGTGCATTTAACATTATTTCAGATATGGGGAATCAAGCTGGTGGACTCGCCATTATCATTGGCTGGCTGATTACTGCAGTCGGTATGATTTCACTGGCCTTTGTCTTTCAAAATTTAACGAATGAAAGGCAAGATTTAGACGGTGGTATTTATAGCTATGCGCAAGCCGGGTTTGGTGATTTTATCGGCTTTTCAAGTGCTTGGGGCTATTGGTTTGCAGCATTTTTAGGAAACGTTGCATATGCCACTTTATTGATGTCTGCGGTAGGCAACTTTTTCCCAATATTTGAAGGCGGCAATACACTTCCTTCGATTGTCATTGCATCATTGTTATTATGGGGCGTGCATTACCTCATTTTAAAAGGGGTGGAAACTGCCGCGCTCATTAATAGTATTGTGACGGTTGCCAAGTTAATCCCTATTTTGCTTGTCATTGTATGTATGATGGTTGCGTTTCATTTTGACACTTTTAAAGCCGGCCTTTTTGGTATGACAAGCCATGCATCACATGGGTTTAGCTGGGGTGACACGCTCTCACAAGTGAAAAGTACGATGCTCGTCACAGTATGGGTCTTTACGGGAATTGAAGGCGCAGTTGTATTTTCTGGACGTGCTAAAAATAAAAAGGATGTCGGCTCAGCCACAGTTATCGGATTAGTTTCTGTATTAGTCATCTATTTCTTAATGACTGTATTAGCACAAGGTGTCATTCAACAAGATCACATTTCTGAACTTTCCAATCCTTCTATGGCCGCTGTTTTGGAACATATCGTCGGTCATTGGGGATCTGTACTCGTCAATATTGGACTGATTATTTCAGTTTTAGGTGCATGGTTAGGCTGGACACTTTTAGCCGGCGAGTTACCGTTCATCGTTGCGAAAGATGGCTTATTCCCTAAATGGTTTGCCAAAGAAAATGAAAACAAAGCACCGAGCCATTCATTATTGATTACCAATATATTAGTTCAAATCTTTTTAATCAGCATGCTGTTCACACAAAGCGCTTATCAATTCGCCTTTTCACTCGCATCAAGTGCTATTTTGATTCCTTACACATTGAGTGCTTTTTACCAAGTGAAGTATACCGTGCAAACGAAGCATCGCGCGACAGCAAAACAATGGATCGTAGGTATCATCGCATCTATTTACACGATATGGCTCGTATATGCGGCCGGACTAGACTATTTATTGTTAACGATGTTGCTCTATATACCTGGACTCATTGTTTATAAAATCGTGCAAAAAAACAATCAAAAACCTTTAAAACAACTCGATTATATCTTTTTTATGATCATTATGTTATTAGCCATTATCGGCATCATCAGATTATTAACTGGTGCCATCGATGTATTTTAGTGAGGAGTGATTTTTATGCATAAAAAAATTGTCATTGCTTTAGGTGGCAATGCAATTCAGACAACAGATGGATCTTCAGAAGCGCAAAAACAGGCAATTCGTACAACAATGCAAACACTGAAGCCATTATTTAAGACCGACTACGATATTGTCATCTCTCATGGCAATGGCCCGCAAATTGGCAACCTCCTAATTCAACAAAAACAAGCGGATAGTCCTCAAACGCCTGCCATGCCTTTAGATACATGTGGCGCGATGACACAAGGGATGATTGGTTTTTGGATTGAAACAGAGGTCAATCGTGTATTAGCAGAAGTGAACAGTGACCGTAAAGCAGCGACAGTCATCACACGTGTGGAAGTCGATGCAAACGATCCAAGAATGGCCAATCCGACGAAACCCATTGGCCCTTTTTATACAAAAGCGCAAGTCGAAGAACAACAAGCGCAAAATCCGCAATCTGTGTATAAAGAAGATGCTGGAAGAGGTTATCGTAAAGTCGTCCCTTCCCCACTACCCGTTTCTATTTTAGAACATCAATTGATCAGCACTTTAGTTGAAAACAACAATATCATCATCGCCTGTGGTGGTGGCGGTATTCCTGTTGTCAAAAAAGATGACACTTACGAAGGTGTAGAAGCTGTCATCGATAAAGACTTTGCGAGTGAACGTTTAGCGCAACTGATTGATGCCGATATACTGATGATTTTAACGAATGTTGAAAACGTCTACCTCAACTTTAACGAGCCTGATCAATGGAAGCTAACGCAAATCGATGTCGCCAGTTTGAAACAATATGCACGTGACGGTAAATTTGCAGAAGGTTCGATGCTACCTAAAATTGAAGCGGCTATCGATTTTGTAGAAAATGGAGAAGGGCGTCGTGCGGTGATTACCAACTTAGATAAAGCCTATGAAGCCTTTAAAGGAGAAGCCGGCACACAAATTTATAAGTAGTCATAAGGTGGTGTTTCTATGGGAGAAAAGTCATACAATTACGCAATCATCGATGACTCCCTTATTAAAAATGATATTCAAACATTTCTAGAACCATTTGCTGCCTTTATCAATATACCCTCGATCGTTTTACAGCCGTACAAGAACGAATTTATTGTCAGACAGTACAACAAAGGCCAAGTGATTTATTATTCATCAGATGAACTGACGCATATTTATTTTTTAATCGACGGTTATATTGTACGAGAGCATTATAACATTAATGGTGATGTCTACCGTGTCATCAACAAAGGTCAACAATTATATCCCATCCACAATCTATTTCAAGATAAGACAACACATGAAGTATGTTCTGCACTCACCAATTGTATTGTGATGGCAATTCCGATCGATTTCATGGAGTATTTATGTAAAAATCATCATAAAGTATTCATTCAATTGTATAAATACTTATGTGACAATGAAAAACAACTGACTGAATATAATATGGCACTCAGCGCTAAAAATGCCAGGTCCCGTGTCATTAAAGTGCTCATTTACTTATGTCATACGATTGGTGACGACCATGATGAGTTTTATGAAATCAAATCTTTCTTAACGATTCAAATGGTCAGTGATCTCGCAAGTGTTTCACGCGAAACAACCGGACATATTATCAATGCGTTGAAAGAACAAAACTTGCTTCTAAAAAATAAGAAAAATTGGATGTTCAGTAAAACGCTGGTCGATCAACATAACGCTGATTAAACAAGAAGTGTCTGAATCTTATCCGAGACTTTCGTCAATGATGACAAGAAGGTCTCGGATTTTCCTATGATGTAGTTTCGTTCAGTCAACTCGAAATACCTATACAACTGGACGCCTTTCTCGATAATCTAGAATGCGCCGATACTTCAATATGCAATGCGCTATTTTGTTGTGATGCCACTTTTGATAAAATGAAACTGACTTTGACGAATGGAGTGATACCGATATGGCGCACCAAATTGAACAATTAAAAAATATCATTGACCACTCGCAGCGCATCGTATTTTTCACAGGTGCCGGTGTCTCAGTTGCAAGCGGTGTACCGGATTTTCGTTCAATGGGCGGTTTATTTGATGAAATTTCAAAAGAGGGCTACTCACCTGAATATTTGTTGAGCATTGATTATTTGGAAGATGACCCTGTTGGTTTTATGCGTTTTTGTCACAAGCGGTTACTATTAGCCGACAAACTGCCTAATCCGGTTCATCAATGGATTGCTGAATTGGAGCAACATCAACAAGCGTTAGGGGTCATCACGCAAAATATTGACGGATTACATAGCGATGCAGGAAGCCAACACGTAGACGAACTACATGGGACACTTAATCGTTTTTACTGCCCGAATTGTCATCAACAGTATACGAAAAATGATGTGATGACACAGCAACTGATACAATGTGAACGTTGTGGCCATGTGATTAGACCAGATATCGTCCTTTATGGAGAAATGTTGGATCAAACGACGATTGCCAACGCACTTCAGAAAATCACACATGCGGATACATTAATTGTGCTTGGATCATCGCTCGTCGTTCAACCTGCAGCTGGACTCATCTCAAACTTTCAAGGTCAGCACCTCGTCATTATTAACAAAGACGAAACACCTTACGATCACTATGCAGAACTTGTCATTCATGAAGATATGGTCACTGTCGTCGAACAGCTCTCCTCGTGAATAACTATAATGAACAAAAACGGTAGCTCTATCTCATTGAGAACTACCGTTTTTTAATGGGCTGTTTAACGTGTAAATGTGGCTAAACTTTTTAAATATTGTCATTCGTCCTCACATTTTATTTCACAACAGTGACAAGACGACTATCAATATAGCCAATGCGTTTACCTTTATTGTTGTATAAGGTAAAATATTTCTTACCATTTGGATGGTAAGAAATTTCTTTGGCATTGTATCGATCTCCAGCCTTAATGTGCTTTACAGTGACTTTTTGTTTGAGGTTTAAACCTTTCCAAATTGTAATTTTTCCTTTGTTGATTTTCACATGTTTATTATATTTTTGTGGTGTTGCTTTTTTAATAGGTGCAATTGAATGACCGTTCGTATAGCCTATAAATTCACCATTTGTACGGTACAAAGAGTAATATCTCTGTCCATCAGGATGGTTGTATGCGTATTTAGCAACATAGACCTCTCCCATCTTGACACTATCAGAACCCTTACCTAGTGTAAGTTCTAAATTTGTCCAAATCGGGATTTGCTTATGATTCAATTTCACGAATTTATTATACGGATGTGCCACAGGTGTAGCCATCCAATGTTTAATGTAGTCTATTTTCAAATCATTCATTCTTGTACCACTATTATTGAATGCACCACCATATGTGTGTACAGCAACAATTTTATTTTGCTCATTTCTAACAGCACTTCCACTTTGACCAGGAGATGTGTCAACATCATAATATAAGCTATTCTTTGTTGTTTTTATCAAATGCCCCGAAGCGCGATACTGCATTTGTCCCGGTTTATTACCTGGAAAACCTGAAATTTCAAGTTTATCATCTTTTTTAATTTGTGATGTTATACCTAATGTTCCTGTCTTTTTTCCTAATTTAGAATCTAACTTAACTATCGCAAAATCAGCATCTTTCTTTGATGCATTAGTCCAACTTTTAAGCGCATACATTTTTTTAGCTTTGGCTTTACCTATCGTATATTGATCCCCTTTTTTACCTGCATAGACCGTTAGTTCTTTCGCCCACCCCATCGTAGGCGAATATACATTGTGCCCTGCAGTCAGTACAGTATCTTCACCTATCATCGTTCCTGTTCCTTGATAAATGACACCATTTGTAAACCTCATATGTAATAATACAATTTGTCTATACGGCGTAGACAAATGGTTTGATACGGGTTCACGTTGATCTTTTCCAAAAACTCTTTCTCCAACTTCCCCGTACAAATATTCAATAGGTACTACTTTATTTTGATCTATTTCTATTTGACCAGATGTCGGTTGTTCTGTTGGCTCGATTGGCGATGTTTCCGGGTTAATTTCTACACCTTCTGGATAATATTGTTCTTCTATGATACCATCACTCGCAACATAATCTACTTCGGCAAAAACAGTGGATTTCACATTAAACAATACGACTAACATTAAAACAGCGCTTAGCAAAATCATCTTAAACTTGAACTTCATTTTTAATCCCTCACTCAAAATAATCTAAAAAATAATGATTTACTTCTACTGCGATTATGCGATTTATCACAATGCACTTAGCACGATTGACACGTCCCCTACTTACTCGATTTGATTATAAACAATAACCTAAATTATATTCAATAAGGAATTGAAATATTTATTATTTTATTTTGTACATTTTGGATTTTCAAATTCATAAGGAGTAGATTAAAGTGAGCTCGCTAAAATAATCGTCATTTCAGCATTATTAAAAGTACTTTTTTGTCAATATGTGGCTTTTGATCAAAGAGGATGATTAAAAAATAGCCAACTTCACGACTGTGTCAATGGACAATCATGCGTTGGCTGGTCGAGACTTTCATAGGGTAAGAATGCGAGAGCAAGTTTAGCGATTCCAAACAGCTAAATTTGATTTACAGTATCCCTCTCATCGATATTTCTTCATCAATGCATCTGGAATGTGACAATAATCATTTGGATATTTGTCGAGGTGATCTTGATGGATGTCAGCACTCGGAATATAATTCGTCAGTGGTGCCACTTCGACAGCGATACGTTCGGCATCAGTTCTATTTTGGATGAATTGTCGGGCTTCAGCTAAATGTTCGGGCTGTTCACTATACACGCCTGTTCGATATTTCGGTCCGACATCTTCTCCTTGTTGGTTGATGCTATATGGGTCTATGATTTCAAATAAATAGCCCATCAATGCAGTAACGTCCACTTGTGATGGGTCAAAGGTTGTTTTGACACACTCAACATAGCCATCATACGGGCCGTCTAACGTTGTCGTGTCACCATTTGCACGCCCCGCTTCCGTTGTGATCACACCGGGTAATGTTTTCACAAAGGCTTGGACACCCCATAAGCATCCGCCTGCAAGAAATATCGTTTCCATAAATCTCCCTCCTTATTGTAGTTTTATTTTATACTATACTGTAACGCATCCCAAAAAACAGTTGCCGAATTAGAGCGATGAGGATGATTCCGCATAACATTTTCTGGCCAAATCTTCAGCTTGCATCTGAGCATCGCCAAAAAAAGACTTGGACGTCATATCATCCAAGCCGTCTATTATTTCCATTCTCACTCGCCGTGATACAAAAATGATTCATCATGTGCGCTTAAGCCTCATGATTCAAATACGTTGTAAACATTTCTTGATATAAGTTAATAAATGTTAAGTAGACATCTTTGTCGACATATTCATCGACTTGATGCGCTTGTGACATTTGACCTGGGCCATAAGTTACGAATGAAAAATGTTCGTCCTTATCTTTCAATAACAATGACGCATCTGTCACACCTGTCGCTGCGATTTTTTTGACTCTCTCACTAAAGTACTTTTCACTTAAGTTTTGTGCTAAATCAATTAATGCATTTTCACCTGTTGTAACGACGGGCGCACGGTCTCCGTATGGCTGAATCGTCAACTGTTCATCTTTATCCGTTACACGTTGCTGAATTGACTCAAATAAATCGATAAAGCTTTGACTATTGAACTCTGAAACCGTACGCACATTAAACAATGCCGTCGCTTTATCTGGAATAGAGTTCACCTGATCGCCACCGTTAAAAACAGTCGATGCCAACGTCGGTCTACCAATAATGTCGTTTTTTTGATCGACTTGTTGAAACGCTTCATTTAAATGATAAATAAAGTTGACGACAGGTGTCACCGCATTAATTCCTAATTCCGGCATCGAACTGTGCGCTGATTTACCTCTAGATGTCAGTTCGACGTGCATGGAACCTTTATGCGCATAAAACATCCCCTCTTGAGAAGGCTCGGCAATGAGTAATGCATCCACATCGTCCATATAACCTTGTTGTTGTAACAATGCAGCACCTTCACTCTCAATTTCTTCTCCTGCAGTAGCTAAAAGGCGAATGGTCCCTTTCTTCAATGAACCTGATTCCTTAATTTCAATCATACTTATTACGAGTGCTGCGAGGCCTGCTTTCATATCTGCTGAGCCACGACCGTGTAATCGACCAGCGTCATCCTCTGTTAATTTAAAAGGTTCATACTGCCATGTAGAAATATCGCCTACCGTTACCACATCCATATGACCTGAAATAGCTAGTACTGGTTTGCCTGAACCAATTTCTGCCACTAAATTTGCACGTGTCTCACTATTGTCTAACTTTAAAATCTGAGCGTTAATGTGATACTGATCGAACAAATCGTGCAAATATTGGGCGACTTGTAACTCATCATCATTCACCGACTGTATTTCAATGAGGTCACGTAAAATCTGAATTCTTTCATCTTGACTTAAAACCGACATTGCATGCACACCCTTTCAAAAATATGTTAAGCGGATTCGTATTGCCAAAATAGGGTTAGCTATCCCCTCCACCTTGATAATTACGATACAACCTTATTGTCTCAAAAAGGATATCTAATTACAATTTAGGGCGCCTACCTAACTAAATAGAACAATCACATTTCGTTTGTTGAAATAAAAAAACACTTCTGTGCACGATTACACACAAAAGTGTTCGAAATGTTGATAATGTTATCGACCTAATAACTTTTCAGCATTTTGATACATGAATTTTTCTTTTTGTTCGTCCGTAATCATATCCGTTGTCAAAATTTCGTCTGTTAATTTTTTGACAACAGGTTCAATCGTATACGGCGTGTCTGAACCATAGACAATATGATTTTCATCTGCCATTTGAAGGAGCATTGGTAATTGTTGTGGCAACACTTTACCTGCTAAATCAAAGTATAAATTGTTCATTGTCTTTAAAATATCATCCGGTTGTTCTTCATATTCAAAGATAGCATTTCCCATATCAATGCGTTGCGCAATCACTGGGAGTAACGCACCGCTATGTGGAACAATCCATTTAATATTAGGAAACTTACTGAATGTGCGGTTTTGGTTCATATAGACGATAGCACGCGTTGTATCAAAGAAAAATTCCATCAATGGGGTAAAGACTTTTTTCTTAATCGATGGGTTAATCGGCTGTGGTTCGTTAGGATGGATAGCCACAATCGCATGACGTTCATTGAGTTTCTCAAAAATCGGATCTAAACTTGGGTCTCCTAAATAAATACCGCGCGCATGTGACGGTAACGTGAAACCGACTGCTTGATGGACATCTAATGCACGATCAATCGCCTGAATCGACGCGTCCACAAGCGGTATCGGTAATGAAGCAAAAAGACCAATTTTATCAGGGTACTTTTTAGACAGTTCAGCACCATATGCATTCGCCTCTTCATTCACTTCAACCATGACGTCATCTGGCGCAGCACTATGGTGAGGTCCCGCAATAGACAACACCCCATAATCAATCTCCATTTCTTCCATAAATTTCAAATAAGCCTCGATAGAAAATGAAGGCGTCGCAACACCTGCACCCTTCCCATCAAAATACGCATCCAAATATCGAATAAAACCTGGTGAGAAATAATGTGAATGTAAATCAATCTTTTTCATGAGACACACTTCTTTCTTTTTAATATGTGTTTGATAAAAACTTGTCACTGAACCAAAGTGTCGGGCAATCATACCTTAAAGCATGTCGCTGTATCGCTTTATCCATAACATTGAGAGCGCCGGCAGTCTTCCCTCTTCTCAAAAAGCCACACGTGTTTCAACAAGGTAAAGTTACAACGACTTTAATCATGTGCATGTCATATCATCATCAACCTCATATATCCAGCACTTTTGACAACAAGGTTTATTAATTATTAAATGAAATTACTTTTGACTACAGTTTATATTAACAATGATATGAAATACACTTCATATTATATGTTTAAAATTTCACTACCTCAAACAATTATTCTTAGTACATAGCCAGCAATATAATCGCTTACATTACAACTTCATTAGTTGATTTGGTTTCTAATAAAAAAACCACATCACTCTTAACGCAAAAAACACGAAATTTTGCGTTAAGAGTGATGTGGGATTTTAATCATTCATTTTGAGAAATACTGTCATATCAACGTTTCGGACTATTTTAGGTCTTTTTTGAACACTCACGTTACACACGAGCCCTTGTGTTAACTTATCTTAGAATTAAGGACTAATTACGATTCTTCATAAACAATAATATCACCGGGTTGGCATTCTAAATATTTACATATAGCCTCTAAAGTACTGAAGCGCACGGCCTTGGCTTTCCCTGTCTTTAAAATGGATAAGTTCGCAATGGTCACGTCGACAGCTTTGGACAATTCGGTAAGCGATACGTCTTTTTCTTTCAACACTTCATCTAACTTTATTTTAATCATGGTGACTCCTTATATCGTCAAATCATTTTCTTCTTTAATCTCTTGAGACCTTCTATAAATCGTAGTAAATGAGAGGAGTAATAAATTAATAACAACAAGTAAAGTTGCAGTCAGGTTTCCAATATCTAATACGCTAACAATGGCTTGATCGACATGTAAGAAATCTATCAAAAAATGAAGAGAAACAAAAATCAAAATACACATCGAAGTATACAACGTTTTATCGTGTATCTTATCTGAAAATCTAAATTTAGTATTTACGTTTACTTTACTAAATATTTGATATACGAATGTAAAAACAACTAAAGCTAAGATAACTTGTAACACATATACAAGGGCATAAAGCTGATACGATATTGATGCATGCCATATTCCGTCATCCAACAATTGGCTATACTTGAACAAATTTTTTATTGAAAGCAATACAAAAAGGACAATTAATATTACTGAAGTGAACTTTAGATATTTAATATTTCTTTTCATGTTTATCCCTACTTTCATTTCATTTTACTCCAATTTGATTCTTTATATCGTTAAATCGTTTTCTTCTTTGAGTTTCCGTGACTTGTCATAAATAGTACCAAAAATGAGTGCCACTGTACCGAGTACCATTAAAAGGGTATCAGATAAACCCTGCATATTCAGCGCTTTCATATATTTCGTCTCAATTTGAATTGAATTAGACAAAACGCTTGTGGCTGAGAATATCATGATACCGAGAGAAAGATATAAAATCCTCATCTGTGATTGAGTTGAAAATTCAAATTTCTTGTATATATCATTAATGAGTATGATTGTTAAGACAAAAACACCCACGAGGATCAGTAATCGTACAGTATACACTAGCGCATAAAGTTGATATTGTAATGGCGCATGCCAAATTGACGTTTCAAGCAATTGATAATAATAGATTAAGTCTTTAACTCCTCCAACAAGATATAAGACAGACGTGATCACAGCTAGCATTTGAATCACTCTCATGTGTTTTGGTATTTTCATTGAAGTCTCCAATTTTATTGATTATCGATAAAATTATACCACCATTTTTATCGATAATCAATAAAAACTTTAAATATAGATTCCACTTGCATATGACTATTTAGTATAATGGTATTCAATTCAACATGAGTAAGGAGTGGTTATCTTGAAACAATATGTAGTGGATGCATTTACCAATCGTGTTTTTAGTGGGAATCCTGCAGCAGTATGTATTTTAGATGAATGGTTGAATGACCAAACGATGTTATTGATTGCACAAGAAAACAATTTATCTGAAACTGCTTTTTCAGTGAAGCAAAATGGGAAGTATCAATTGCGTTGGTTTACACCTGGAGGAGAAATTGATTTATGCGGTCATGCGACATTAGCAACCGCGTTTATCCTCATGAATGAAGTAGATACAACCCTTAAAGACGTCACTTTTTCAACATTAAGTGGCGATTTAACTGTCACACGAGAAGATCACCTTTATCGCATGACTTTCCCACCTTTTGAATTAAAACGTGTTGAAATCACTCAAGATATCATTGATGCGTTAGGTGATACACCAACAGAAGTGTATTTAGGAAGAGATTTATTATGTGTCTTTGAAAACAGTGAACAAGTGATTTATTTGAAACCTAACATCGAGAAAGTCAAACAACTCGACGGCGTGCTCGTACATGTCACTGCACCAGGTACTGACACGGATTGCGTTTCTCGGAGCTTTGCGCCAAAACACAGTATTGCAGAAGATCCAGTATGTGGTTCAGGACATTGTCATATTGCGCCGTACTGGGCTAAAAAGTTAAATCAAACAGAGGTCTTGGCATATCAAGCTTCATCACGAGGTGGTACGCTTTATACAACATTCAAAGATGGTGTACTGACATTAGCTGGAGAAGCTGTACTATTTGCACAAAGTGAGCTTTATATTTAATAAAAAACGAGAAGTGAATAGCATGTTCGCATCACTCCTCATTTTTAATAGGCAAATCATATTTCATGTGCCGCTTCATACATCTTTTTAATGATTGATATGACGCGGTCTTGTTGTGCATCAGTCATATCCGATCCTGATGGCAAGCAGATTCCATTTTCGAACAGTTCTTTAGCATTATCTGATGATTCGGCAATATAGTTATAATCACGATATAAAGGTTGCAAGTGCATTGGCTTCCAAACGGGTCGTGCTTCAATATTTTCAGCACTTAATTTTTCAATGATTTGATGAACAGTTACTCTTGCTTCATCTGGATTGATGGTCAAAGCAGTTAACCATCGATTACCTTTAGACGATTTTAATTCGGGTTGAAACTCAAACCCTTTTAAGTCACGAAAAGCTTTTTGGTAATTTTCAAATATCGCTCTTCTTCGCGCAATTCTGTCGTTTAACACTTCCATTTGGCCTCGACCAATCCCTGCTGAAATATTGCTTAGTCTGTAATTGTAGCCTAATTCACTGTGTTCATAATGTAATGCTTGATCTCTTGCCTGTGTTGATAAAAATAAGGCATGTTCTAATGAGTGTTGCCTTGAAACAAGCATACCCCCACCACTTGTCGTAATTATCTTGTTCCCATTAAATGAAAATATACTGTAATCACCGAATATTCCGCTCATTTTATCGTGATACATAGCGCCTAGAGATTCCGCTGCATCTTCAATTAATTTCACTTGATAACGATCGCATAACGCTTGAATTTTATCGAATTGAGACATTTGACCATATAAATTCACTACAATCACAGCTTTGGGTTTAATACCTTTATCTTCATACGTCTTAAACGCGTTTTCAAGTGCAATAGGCGACATATTCCAAGAGTCTTTTTCTGAATCAATAAAAACAGGTGTCGCATTTTGGTATAAAATTGGATTAGATGTTGCACAAAATGTAAGTGTTGAACAAAAGACTACATCGCCTGCTTTAACACCACTTTCAATTAAAGCAAGATGTACTGCGGCTGTACCACTGCTCAATGCAAGCGCATACTCACTACCGACGTACGTCTTAACACTGTCTTCAAATGCATTTACATTTTCCCCTAATGGCGCAATCCAATTCTGTTCAAAAGCGCGTTCGATATATTGCTTTTCATGACCTCCCGTATGGGGTCTTGATAAAAATATCCGCTCATTTTCCAAACCTTATTCCTCCTTTGGTCTAGCAGGTGTGCCGATGACCGTCATATGTTCACCCACATTTTTAACCACCGTCGCACCAGCACCCACAATCGTATGACGCCCAATTTCAATAGTTGGAAGAATGGTTGCACCTGCACCGACATGCACACATTCACCAACTTTCACACCGCCTGTTAACGTAGCGTGTGGTGAAACATGGGCAAAATCTGCTATTTGGTTATCATGTTCAACAACGGCGCCTGTATTGATAATCACGTGATTGCCTATTTTTGTTGCTGCATTAATCACCACTTGTGCCATCACTACAGACCCTTTCCCAATGCTGACGCTCGGACTCATCACTGCAGTCGGATGCACCAGTGTCGCAAATCGATCGATATCCACTTGACTCTTGTTAAAAATTTGTTCACGTACGTCATTACTCCCTATTGCGATACAAAAATAAAAATTTGTGCTATAGTCATTCATTCGTGCAAGATTGTCATAGAATAAGTCTTCTTCTTCATAATACTGACTGATGCTGTCATCTAAATAACCCACAACCTGATACTCGTTACTCATGTCAGCAATATCTCTCACAACTTTTGCATGGCCACCTTTGCCAATTAAAATCAGTTTTTTCATATATGGTTACCTCTAAACTTTTCTATTGTCACATGATTTTCAGCACTAATATCCTTTTTTAGAAGCACATTTTTGATTGTTCGATATAAAATGAACATATCTAATTTGAATGATTGATTTTCCACATACCACACATCCAGTTTGAATTTTTGTTCCCAAGTAATGGCATTCCTACCATTCACTTGCGCCCAACCTGTAATTCCTGGTTTCACACGATGCCTTTGACGTTGTTTATCACTGTACAATGGCAAGTATTCCATTAGTAAAGGTCTAGGTCCGACTAAACTCAAATCACCTTTCAACACATTAATGAGCTGTGGTAACTCATCAATACTCATTTTTCTAATCCATGACCCCACTTTTGTCATACGTGCTTCATCTGGTAAAAGGCGTCCAAGGTCATCTTTCTCATCAGTCATTGTTCTGAATTTATATATTTTAAAAGGCGCTTCATCTTTTCCT
The DNA here is from genome assembly GCF_900183575.1 of Staphylococcus cornubiensis. Lineage (GTDB taxonomy): Bacteria > Bacillota > Bacilli > Staphylococcales > Staphylococcaceae > Staphylococcus > Staphylococcus cornubiensis. The sequence goes on along the minus strand of NZ_FXUZ01000004.1, from coordinate 84,841 downwards.
GGCCTTACTTGTTTAAAAATAACAGGCGAGCCTAACTCTTTTCGAATTAATATAGCTGAACCAATGAATAAAGGAGATGTCGCAACCAATGCAATTGCACTTATAGTAAAATCAAACACACGTTTTAACATGACCCTCTCTCCTAACTCTCCAATATTTGAACAAGTTTTTTCGTTAAATTTTCAAAATCATAGTGTTCCGCAATTTGAGAAGCATTTTCTCCTTGTTCATATGCTAACTCCTCATCTTTAGCCATCGCTACTATCGCTTCAGCTACTTTTTGAGGCGTTTGCGCACTCACACAGACACCACAATGATAACGTTCAATCATACTGTAGCCTGTCGTATATGTCTGTAAAATAGGCCTTCCAGCAGCAAGATATTCAAATAGTTTATTTTGACTCTGCCCATACTGATCTAGTTTTGTACTGCGGTTATGCAGTATATTGGCGTATGCATTTTTTAAAATAAATGGGATGAATTTTTTAGGGATTTTACCTTTAAATAGGACGTTGTTAAGTTTTAATGCTTTCACCTTATCCACAAGTTGACTTCTTTCATCTCCATCACCATATATGAGTATTCTAATTTTCTCTTCCGGATAACTCTTTTCTAAAATTTGGGCTGCACCTATTAGTAGTGACAAGTCATTCACTTTTCGAATTGAACCTGTGTAAATAAAGTTTTTAAACTCTCGATTTAATAAATGAACGTCAGCTTGATTAAAAGTTGTTACATTGTGATAAAAGTCTTTCAATACAACCCCATTACTAATATGATGGACCTTGTCTTCAGATATCTGATTCTTCCATCCTCTGTTTTTTATATATTCATAACCACCCGGCCAAGTCATTATAATAGAATCCGCTTTTTGATAAATTATTTTTTCCATATGATACATCAATTTAACAAATGGATTTTTCTCACTCAAAATGTTATAAGCTACAATACTTTCAGGCCATAAATCTCGAATTTCAACTACACATTTAATATTCCACTTTTCAGCAATTTTTAACCCAGCTATTAATGTGAGCGGATGCACACTAGAAGCTAAAATAACATCCGGTCGTCCATATCTTTTCCGGTATTCTTCGGCAACAGTGAGTAACCTTTTTGCAAAAGTAATCATATTAAAAATTCGATGGTGATTATTAGACTGATAGGCATGTGATTTTACAAAAACAAAAGGAATCTCATTAACAACGCGCTCACTATATAACTTTTTCTGGTTATTTATCGTTTCATTAGAATTATGCCTTGTATTTGCACAAAAAATGGTCACTTCATATCCTTGTTGCTTTAAGTATTTTGCAAACCAATAATGTCTACCACCTTCATTAAAATATTGATCTGTTGCGTAATGATTCATAATCCAAATGTTTTTCACAAATAAAAACCCCTATCTATTAAAAACTCAATTTATTGATTCATATGTGTTGCTATACTGAAACTCACGCCTACGATAAATATTTGTAGCAATCCAATAGACAGTTGGTTTTGAAATAGTGTTGTTTCAAAAGATTGATGGACAATAATGCCAACAAAAAAACTAGCGGATAGTCTAACTAAAAAATTATTTTTACAACGGATCATGCCCATCCATATTAATAAAAAAATGAGAAGAACCAATATGAGCCCTAAATAACCAATTTGCATTAAAATATTTAAATATAAATTGTGAGGAGATTGATTATGTATATAAAGATCTCTCGCAAGTGTTCCCGGTCCATAGCCTAAGAATGGCTTTTGATTTATAAACTCTATTAACGGAAGCCACAATTCATTTCGCCCCGACATAATACTTTTTCCAGTATGAGTTAACACCCAATTCTCTAACGGTAAATAGAATTGAAATGTTGGGAGTATCGGATAAAAATATATAAACGCAATACTTATAACAATTAAAGCCAAAAAGAATACTGCTGCAATAAAACGATATTTCACTATGAATTTCCAACATATGTAAACCAGGCAAGTAGCAATCACACTTAATAGAATTGATCTCGTATCACTCGCTAAAATCAGAATTAAACTCATCACTAACACGACAAAATATAAAATCTTATATTTAGAAAACTTTATGCCACAAATAAGAAAAAAAGAGGTATAAAACATATAAGGCCCCATTAAGTTAGAGTTGTTATAGATACTTGAAAATAAATGTGGTGTTCCTGCTAGAATGAAAAACATAAAATGGTACATAGTAAAAGCGATAACCATTATATTAATCGATTTTAAGTCACTATAATCCAGTTTTATGAAACTCAAATACAGTATCGTATTCAAACAAGCAATCATCTGAACACTATTAATCAAATCCTTAAAGTGATAGCCATTATTCAAAATAGAAATCAAACAAATAACAACGAGTGCTAAAATCGCGAATAAAATAATCGATTGTAACTTATTTAAGTTCACACCTTTAAATAAATAAACAAGTAAACCTATATTAGTAATCCCAAAAACTAAAAACAATGCGATTAAACCTATAACTGAAAATGAAGACACAGTAGCATTAAGAGATCCCAACAAAATAAGAAAATACAGCACAAAAATAACTATGGTGGATATCTTAAAAATAAAATGATTTTCTATTGAATTGACCTTCACAATCAACCACCTCTGCATCTTTAATTATCCGATTTCAAATCATTTTTCGGAATACGTGTTAAATCTATTTTTTGACCATATTTTATTTCGTTATCAAGCGGATTCAGTACTAATTGCCCTCCATTTGGATGAAAAGTCATTTCTCCAAAATATAACTTGTCTTTACTCACTAAAAAATCTACTCTACAAAACGGAAATGGTGCAGCGAGCGTTTCAGCTACTTTCATCATTTCAGGTACATATTGACTCAACTTAAAATCACTGTCATCAAAACCTTTTCTGCTAATGTCAATATCGGATTTTTTTAATGTTTTATCATATAAATTGATTCGACTATTGAGGGAGGGATTGCCTTTCTCATCATTAATGTTTTGAATAACACCAAAAAACTCAACTTTCCCACCAAATACAAAAAATTTATAATCTACCAAGTCTTCATCATTTAAATACTCCTCAACAAGTATTTTCGGATTGATGTTTTTGTAATTCCATTCTCTTGAATATTTGTAATAATTATCTTTCAAAGCTCTGTTAAATCTACTTTTAGTTTGGCGAAAATCTGTTTTACCTCTCTCTACTAATTGATTAACGCCCGATGTATGATTCGTTTTTAGAAATACCTTTTCTGGCATTTGTTTAAAATCGATTTCATCAAAACTTTCAAAAGCACCTAATAACGGCGGTAATAAGTGATTAAACCCGTGCTCGATTATGTGATTTCTCATCAAAAATTTATCTGTATATTCTGTTTGTAATGGATTACGATAGTTTAATTTGAGCCAATTCATTTTGTCTATAAAACGTTCTGGATTATCCAAATTAAGTTTTATACCTGTATTGATACGAATGTTTAATTTAGTAAATTGTTCGTCACTCAAAGGCAACATCATGATACTTTTTAACTTGCTTAATTTTCTGTACAACTTCTTTGTTCTTTCTTTTAAAAATATATTCCTAATGATGATCTTGAAATTTTCCACTATTTAAACACCTCATAATTATTTTAAGTGCTTCGTTTTCAAATTATTAAATATGATAAGTTGTAAAACCATCTTAAGACTGTATGTACATAACTGAGCTAAAGCGATGACTACTATATTTTGTGAAAATGTATATAAAACCACTGAGAAAACTACAAACAACACTAAAGTAAGTGTGTCTATAATTGCTTTTCGCTTTAAAGAATAATATTTAACTAAGAAACTTCTAATGATATAATCAGCGCAAATGAGACTAAATGTAATTGTCACAAAAATATAGATGCTTTCAATGGACTCAACATAACTTGCATAAAGAATACGGATTAATATCAAACCAAAAAAGTAAGACAAAATAAAGACTACAATGCTGATTAAAGGCAGAAGTATATAAACGCTACGTTTAATATTGCTTGTCATCTCTTCCGTGTTAGCCAAATAGCTTAAAATAACAGAAGAAATCATTGTGAACGGAAACAACAACATTTTAGTCGGTAATGTTGCAATAAAAAAAATTGTGACGTTGCTAGCATCAAACAAATAATTAATGATAAACCTGTCAGAATAGTTCATTAAAGAACCTACAAAACCTGATATGATTAAAAAGACTAATGCTGAATTTTCAATACTTTTATTTCGAGCTACAATCAACTTACGAACATTTACTTTTACTAACACATATGTAAACATATTGATCACAAATTCAATCATTACAAAGAAAAACAAAACTTCTTCAATGTTATGCATATCGATAAAGAAGAGTGCAATATAGAATAAACTCAAAATCACATTAATTTTAAGTATCTTCACAAATGCTTTTTTAACTCTATAATATACGAGTAAAAACATTCGACTTGCTGTTAATAATATAAGTAAAACAAGTAAGAAGTAGGTCGAAAAGTTGATATCTGTATAGAACAATGTCGTTAAACCTATGATAGAAACAGCTAATATATAACTCAGCAGCATTTTGTAGTAACTATAGAGTTCTTTTTTTCCTTCAACTTCACTGCCAAATGTATGATAGTTTTTTTGATATAAATTCGTGAAGCTTGTATTTATAGTGATGATAACAACATTACAAATCCCATATATAATAAGAAATTCACCAAACTTGTTCTGACCTAAAGTTCTTTCAAAATTTGGGAATAAAAAAACTTGCTGAACAATAATAAACAAACCTTGTGACAAAATATTGATTAACATGTCTTTGATAAACTTCATTTTAATCACAAACCTTTGATCTTTTCATAAATTTTCTTATATTGTCCTGCCGCTTCATACCAAGAAAATTTATGTTTATCAATTTGAGCGATGTTATTTTGTATCTCTTTATAACAACTAATAACATTTAACATGTTATTAATAAGTTCATCAGCATCACTAGGTGAAACAGCATATCCAACACACCCGTCCTCAAAATAACGATCGAACCCTTCAGATTTTGTATATAACAAAGGTAAGTTTTGAGTGAGCGCTTCTAAATAAACTAGACCAAATGTTTCTGAAAAAGATACTAATGCAAAAACATCCATTCTTTTCATTATACTTTTAATTTCTTCTTTGCTTCTCTTCCCTAGTAAATGCACATGCTTATAAGAAGACAAAATTTCATAATATTTATCATCTAGAATTTCACCGATTACATATATGTTAGTCACTATGCCCAGAGTTTTATCATTCAGATGTTTAGCTAAGAATTCTATATTTTTATTTTTCATTACTCTGCTGACACATAAAATGTTAAGTTGTGTTGATAATTTCTTTTTTTCCAGGCTTTGATTGTTTATCCAAAAATGATTGATGCCATTAGGTATGATCACTATTTTCTTGCTTATTTCTTCTATTTCAGATGAGCGCTTAAACAATGCTTTAATCGTTTTATCCTTATACGACTCAGATAAGAAAATAATTGTGTGCGCATGTTTAAGAATTCTACGCCCTAAAGGTAGTAAATGTTTATAAAATCGTATAAAAAAATTCAAGTCTGTATTTCGAACTGTTACCACATAAGGTTTATCTGACTTGTAAGCAACATAACCGTCAGTGAAGAGCGTATGCGCATGAACGATATCATATTTTGCTATATTTAAGTTCAATGTCTCAATCCATTTTTTTATCTTCTTCTGCTTACCAAAATAAAATAGTCTATCTTTACTTTTTAAAAATTGTTTGTGATAGACATTTCTAAGATTTAATTTGTGAATACAATGTTTCTCATCATTCACTTTTCTTGGCATAATCACTTCATTTCTGACATCTAATAATTCAAGATGATTCAACAACTCGCTATGTAAGCGCGAATGCATGTAATTTGAATTAATATGAAGAACTCGCATATTTCCCTCCTGAATTTTTAAAGAGACCAATACGAAATACGATTAGTTTCATATTTTTTAAACCTATTTTTTAAATCAAAAATTATTGCCTCTGATGCTAACAAATCGATAAATTTCTTGTCTTCTATTCTCTTGAAATAGTCGTGATCTACAGCATATATCATGACGTCAACATCCTCGTTTGTACTTTCAATGGTTGTAGTATTAAATTTCAAACCACAGTCTTTAAAATTTTCAATAAATGGATCAATGACTTTAGGTATAATATCAAAATCATTCAATTCTTTAATAACTTCTATCACTTTTGAATTTCTAAAATCAGGGGTATTTTCTTTAAATGTGAGCCCATAAATAACTATATTACTCTCTCTGTTCTTGCCCTTTTTCATTATTTCTTTAATTAAATTCCTCACTACAAAACTAGGCATATAATTATTTATATTTCGACCTGTGGAGATAATTTGAGAATGATACCCAAGGTTTTCTGCTTGATAAATAAAATAATAAGGGTCTACACCGATGCAATGACCTCCTACCAATCCAGGATAAAATCCTAAAGCGTTCCACTTCGTATTCATAGCTTCTATGACTTCAAATGTATTAATCCCCATTAAATCAAAAACTTGTGATAACTCATTCATAAAAGCTATATTAATATCTCGCTGGCTATTTTCAACTACTTTGGCGCTCTCTGCTACTTTAATTGAGGAAGCTTTATGCACACCTGCTTTAATCACTTTTCCATATATTTCAGCTATAGTATCTAAAGCTTCTTGATCTATGCCAGATACGATTTTTATAATGTTTTCAACTGTATTTGTACGGTCACCTGGATTGATGCGCTCAGGGGAATAACCCACTTTAAAATCATCACGTACTTTTATATTAGATATTTTTTCTAGGAGCGGTACACATATATCTTCTGTTACACCAGGGTAAACTGTTGATTCATAAATAATGTAATCGCCTTTTTTCAAATACTTTCCAACTAATTTAGTCGCATTCTCTATAGGGGACAAATTAGGCGTATTATCTTGATTGATTGGTGTAGGTACAGTAATAATGAAAAAATTAACATCATGTAAGTCTTCTTCATTTGAAGAGAAGATTAAAGTTGAATTTTTTAAAACTTCTTCTCCAACTTCTCCAGTAGGATCAATGTGATTTTGATATTTTTTGATTTTTTCTTTATCAATATCAAAACCAATAACAGGGTAATGTTTTGCGAACGCAATTGCTAACGGCATACCTACATATCCCATTCCAATTACTCCAATTTTCATATCACTCATGTTTATCTCTCCTTTCATACTTTGGTCCATCTATCATTCGCTATATCTAAAATTTCTTCCTTAGAAAAGTCCGTTTTTAAAACTTCAATGATATATGCCATGTCACCCTTATCAACCTTACTCACTTTCCCTCTATATATTTTTTCATAGACTTGTTCGGGATGGATTTCATCTTCATTGAGCAATTCTTCATACAGTTTCTCGCCTGGACGAATGCCCGAAAATTCAATACCAATGTCTTCTTCCCTTTTACCACTCAAACGGATGAGATTTTTGGCAAGATCAACAATTTTGACGGGTTCTCCCATATCGAGTACGAACACCTCGCCACCTTCTGCGAGCGCCCCTGCCTGTAAGACGAGACGTGAAGCTTCAGGAATCGTCATAAAGTAACGTGTCATCTCAGGATGTGTGACAGTCACAGGACCACCTGCTTCAATTTGTTTTTTAAATAATGGAATAACTGATCCACGAGAACCAAGTACATTGCCAAAACGTACAGCAACAAAGTCTGTGTCACTACTCGCATCGTTTAAGCTTTGGATAATCATTTCAGCCACTCTTTTACTTGCGCCCATGACATTTGGCGGATTGACCGCTTTATCAGTCGAAATCATGACGAATTTGCACACTTTGGCGTGTTTTGCAGCTTCCGCAGTATTTTTCGTCCCAATAATATTATTTTTCACCGCTTCTTCTGGGTTATATTCCATGAGTGGGACGTGCTTATGTGCAGCCGCATGATAGACGATAAACGGTTGATACATTGTCATCACTTGAAACATACGTTCACGGTCTTGAATATCTGCAATGACAGGAACGATGTCGATCAACCCTTTATACATATCGCTTAACTCTTGATGAATGAGATAAATACTATTTTCACCGTGGCCAACAAGTATGATGCGTTTCGGCTTAAATTTACATACTTGGCGACATATTTCTGAACCAATCGAACCACCCGCCCCTGTCACTAATATCGTTTGATTCGTCAACTCTTTAGAAATCATATTCATATCGAGTTCCACAGGGTCCCGTCCGAGTAAGTCTTCTACTGACACTTTTTTAAGTTGACTTACCTCAACCTCACCCGTCATGACATTTTCAATATTAGGCATTTTTAAAACTTCAATATTCAAGTTACCAGTCAATGCGCTAATGTCTTTCAATCGTGCTACAGGCAACGTTGGAATTGCTATAATGATTTTTTGTATTTTATAGCGCTTCACGAGCTCCGGAATATCATCAATCGTGCCTTCTACTTTAACATTCGTCGATAATGTCATATTCTGCTTGTTCGGATCGTCATCCACAATCGCAACCGGCTCCATCCCCATATAAGGACTATTCGCCATCTGACGCATGAGTAATAAGCCACCTCGCCCCGCACCAATGACGAGTGTAGGAATCTTCTTATAGTCACTCTTGATGAATGCACGTCGGTAAACTCTCCACGATAACCTTGAACCGCCAATTAAAATTAAATGCATCATCCAAGTGATTAAATATAATCTGACAAACATACTGCCGTTCATCAAAACGAAAACAATCACCATCGTCGTAATAATGGCGGATGTGACCGATTTGACAATCAGTAATAATTCCGTCACGCTCGCGTACTCCCACGCACGATGATAAATGTTGAAAATATAAGCAAAAATATGATGTGTCACTAATAATGATATGGACGAAAATATTAATAAGTTTGTCGAATAGTTTTGAAAATAAGGTTCCAAAATGTAATAACCGAGAAAGACTGAAAATGTAACAATGAACGAATCGACTAGTATGAGTAGAGCTAATCTCTGTTTCACCGTTAATTTTGACACCTACATCACCCACTTGTTCAAATTAGACCAAAGAATTTTTTATGTTTTGTCGGTTTTAACGGTCTCTCTAGTTTCATGTCGATATTGTTAACCATTGTGCTTCCGTTATCAATCAAGTGCTGTATCGTTTCTTTATAAGGTCTGAGCTTGCTTTCTTCTATTAACGTTTGTAATTGAAAGGGTCTTTCCCCTGTTGAATGTGCATCAGATGCAATCACATGAGCTAAATGACATGTGATAAACTGTAATGACAGTTTTTGAATATTTTTGCCAAATGTGCCTAAAAGTGAGCCCGCTGTCAGTTGACTCAATGCACCATTTTGAATCAACTCATACAAGATTTCCGGATTTTTGACAATGGCTTTATTACGCTCTGGATGCGCAATGACCGGAATGTAACCTCGCCGTTGTAATTCAAAAAGTAATGGCTTTGTATAATGCGGTACTTCACGAGATGGCAATTCAATCAATACATATTTGGAATGATTCAATCCCATCACAGTGCCCTTTTCAATCCCTTGAATGATATCAGCAGAAATTCGAATTTCTTGTCCTGGATATAATGCAATCCCTAACTTTTGAATTTCTGGATGACTTTTCATCTTTTCAAGTTTTTCCATCACCACACTTGCTTCGTTATGAAAGCGCGGATTGAGATGATGGGGTGTTGCGACTATGCCCGTCACGCCTTGCGTAGCCGCCTGTTGCATCAATGCGATCATATCTGTGTCGGTTTGGGGGCCATCATCAACACCCATTAAGATATGATTGTGGATATCGATCACTGTTTCTCATCTCCGTAGTAAGCATAGTATCCTGAATCTTTGTCGGCTTTGACTTTATTCAGAACGACACCTAAAATTTTTGTATTTGCTTTTTCTAATTCTTTTTGACCTTTTATCACATGATTGCGATTATTTTTTTCAACATCCACGACATAAATCGCGTGGCCCGAAGTTTTCGCATACAATTGTGCATCGGTGACTGAATTAATCGGCGGTGTATCAATCACAATAAAGTCATAGCTGTTTAATAAATGTTGATATAAGTTTTGGAAAGCTTGTGATGCGATAAGCTCTGAAGGATTGGGAGGGATGGGTCCTGAAGTAATTACGTCTAATCCTTCTATCTCTGTCTGTTGGATAGTTTGTTCATAGTCGCCCCAGTTCATCAAAATACTCGATAAACCTTTGTTGTTTGGTAAATTAAAAATGTAATGTTGTGTGGGTTTACGCATATCGCCATCAATCAATAATGTTCGATAATTCGCTTGTGCATAAGTCACTGCTAAATTGGATGACACAGTCGATTTGCCTGACAACGGTGAAGATGACGTAACGATAACACTTTTAATCGGTGCATCTACCCCCGCAAACATAATATTGGAACGAATGCCCCGAAATTTTTCACTCACTGGTGATTTCGGTCGATGATGTACAATCAACTGTTCTTCTGCGGTTTTGATTTTAGATTTCGCCATAATACCCCTACTTTCGCCTTAATATTTCTCTATGGATCCGAGTACCGGAAGTTTGAGATATTCTTCCACATCTTGTTCTGTCTTAATGCGTTTATCTAACATCTCTTTTATGAAAATAATCAAAATTGCGATAACAATTCCGAGTAACACCCCTATGACTATATTCATTGCTGTTTTAGGAGACACTTTTTCAGCATTGTCATCCGCTTTTGAAAGAATAGACACATTATCAACATTCATAATATCTGGCATTTTTTCGGCATACACATTCGCAATGGTGTTTGCGATATTTTCCGCTTCACTTGGCGATGTGTTCGTCACACTAATATTAATCACTTGAGACTCAGCGGTATTCGTCACATTGACCATTTCGCTTAAATCATCGTAGTTATATCGGTGATGATATTTTTTCGCCACTTCCTCGAGTATTCTAGGACTTTTCAAAATTTCTGAATATGTATTAACGAGTTCCAAGTTATTTTGGACAACTTGCGGATTAAAATCGCTATTGTTGTGATTTTGATTCACTAAAATTTGCGTTGATGCCTCATATTGCGGCTTTATTACCCAAAATGTTAATACTATCGATACAATCAAAAAGATAATAGGCAAAATAATCAGTAATTTCAAATTTCGTTTGAGTATCCTTAAAAGGTGACCTAAATCGATTGTCTCTTCCATGGTTCTCCTCCCAATTACATACAAATTTCAATTTCATGTTTTTTCGCTACACTTATTTAGTTATAAATCTCTTTAATTTTGAAATTTAACTTTCTTTTTCATCATACACCTTAGTCTTATTTTATTCTATAAATATATACAATTTTTCTTCAAATATGACTTAGTTGTGAATTAAGAAATTTATTAGTTAAATATTTTCTATTTTTAGACGTAATAATTGTATAATCTTGTTTTTTAATAAAGATATAGTGGTGTGTAATATTTTATTTCTAATAAAAACCGAAACCAAACATGGTAAATAGCAATATTTATAAGGTGTTGGACGGACAGCTCTCACAAATTAAAACACCCTTTTCCATGTTGGTGATGGCCAAAATGTAAAGGGTGTCTTCTCTATCAATCACTATTTTTGAATTATATTTGAAATATTTTTGTTATCAAATGAATTAAAATATCACGCTTAATGTAATGGGCATGTTGGCATTGCTCTGACATTCTTTGTTCAAACGCACGAGGGTCATCGCCAATTTCGTCTAGAATTTTATTCAATTTCTTATATTCATGAACAGGAAAAATATGATTCGGTGAAGTCAACGGACGATGATGTGCCGTTTCATCATATGCCAAAATAAGCTGTTGATGATGAAAAGCACGCGAAATCGCATTTTCTACTTCATTTCCACGGTTAATATCGAGATAAATATCACATCGCTGATACAATTGTGCGATTGTGTCTTTGTTTGCTGTTGGATATAACTTCACATGCGAAAACTGCTCAAAAGCCATTAACTTCGATGACATTTCAGTCCGTGCAGCAATGTGAAACTGCCATTCTGGGTGTGCCGAGACAATATCTTTTAAGTGAGGAATATCATCTGAATTCGTTAATGTTAAGACGTGCTTCGTATGTTGATTCGTTTTGTTGAATGGATATAAGTAACCAGCTTCGTGCACATGCCCTGCTTGTTGGGGGGATAGTTGCGCCACAATTTTCTCATACTCTTCTTTATTAGGAATCATCACGGAGAAGTGTTGGCTTTGTTCTTGATTCAAAAGCGTCAACATATTGCCTGGGACGTGACCTTGACTCTCTTCTTGCCAAAACAATACACCCCGACCATTCAAATTCATATGATAGAGCACTAAAAATGGTGTCGATAATGAATTAATGACGATATCGCTTAACTCAAGTTGCATCTGTTGTAGGTAAAAAGTGATAAACGCGACTTTTGAATCAAAGAAATAGGTTTGACCTTGCCAGTCCAATACGTAATCGCCTGTGACGTAATTTTCGTAAATGATTTCTTTCTTATCTCGTGTCACATACTTTTTGAAAATAGTTGTTCCTGCTAAGTCATAAATCGTTTCAGCAAATTTAAAGCCTCTGTCTGTATAGTGGTCAATCGAACGTAATCGGCCACTCTGATCAAACCAACGCACGTGACTCACAATTCTCGTTTTATAATTCGGGCGATAAATGATTTCACCACGTGTTTGTCCCATATTTTTAATTTTGGCAATATGGGCGTCGCCTACAATTTCCCAATATGGCGGAATGTCAACATCATTAAAAAATTTCGGCTGGTCGTCTTCGTATAATCGATTCGCCGCAAAAAACTGGTAAGGCGAGGTAACATTTTCTGGTAAAAAGCCATCATCTTCCATACAAATTGTGAAGTTTTGATAACCTGCTTGAATCAGTGTTTGGTGTAATAATTGTGTCGGTTCGTGATAATATTCAAATAAGTTAATCATAGCGCACCTCTTCCAATAAGTTTTGCCATTTCTTCACAATTTCAGTAGTTTCAAAATGTTTCGCAATCGCATAGGACGTTTCGTGTGGGGATTTAGGTCCGTGCTGAAAATATTGAACAATTTTATCGGCCATACGATCAGTTATTGCGTCTATCGTTTCATTCGTTGCTAACGTATCAAGTAAATAACCGTTTTGACCGTCATGAATAAATGTTGGATTACCATAATTAACATTAAAACCAATCATACCGAGCCCCGAACCGACTGCTTCCATTAAAGTTAAACCGAAACCCTCACTTTGCGATGCCGACACAAACAATTCATATTGCGCGTAAATATGTGTTAAGTCGACATGTCCTTTAAAATGAATATAATTTTCAGCGTTGTGTTCTTGAATTACTTTTTGGATACGTTCATGTTCAGGGCCGTAACCATAAATATCAAACTGAAGCTCTGGCACGTGCTTTTTTGCTTTAATGACAGCGCGTGCAATCCAATCGACATGTTTTTCCGATGCTAGCCTTGAAGCTGTAATGATTGTATAAGGTGTTCTATCTTTTGTTGGATATGTTAACTGCTTCAAACTCCCGACCGGAATCGTATAAATACGTGGGTCGTCCGCGGTATATTGACGAAACTGTTCTGTTAAAGTGGTGTTCTGCAATTCAGTTGCAACGATATAAAAATCAATAAATTTCGCATTTTTAAACTGATATTCATAATAGTTGTTCCATAAAATATGTGCCCCATCAGTCGCATTTTCACTGAAATGTTCGGCATGGATGACGACACCTACACGACTCTGTTGTTTGTTTTGAAGGACGGCTTGACCGATATGAGAAGCACGGTCTAAAAGGATGATATCGTCTGATGTTAAATTTAATTTTTGAATGAAATAGGCTACAAGTTCTTCTTTACTGTATAAAATAGCGTCCTGAAAGTGGTACATGCACATATCTCCATCAATGATTTCTTGGTACGCCACGGTGCCGTCTTCATTGTAAAATTGGCGCATATACAGTTTGGCCCGTTGCTCACTCGGGGCATAATACTCTGAAAATGTCCGCACATAGCTGTAAAAATCTTTTCGTATAAGCTTTCCGTTAACTACAAATTCAGCACGATCGACATAAGGCTCACCTTCATTTTTTAAATAGCACGTCACAAATGTTTGTGATGGATGATGAAAATATAGTCGCTGAATTTTACCCATGTCTTCAACGTACATCACCGGTTGACCGAGTTCATTTTGTAGATCTTGAAGCGTATATGTCGTTGGCGCAATAGGAATATCTGTGAAATATTGATAGAGCCAAATGATTTCCTCGTCTTTAAAACCTAGATTGTCGGTTAATGTTTGAATATTTTCAGAAGCGATAAAGTCCAAAAATATAAATTTCGCATTCTCATTGCAAAGACGCAACAGTTGAGCACGATAACTTTGGGCGTATTCCACACCACTACTCGCCCAACCAATGCCAAAATTAATATTATAAATTGTCATACCGCACCTCCTTATTAAGGAAAATGAATCGTTAAGTCTCCATTTTTTTGTTGATCCACCATACTTAAACAGACGTTTCTAATCATACGATGCTTGATTTCCCACAACATACGATTGAATGACTCTAAGGCGACTTTATGATATTCAAACATCGCGTTACGTTGTCCTTTTTGGCGTTGATTGACATTCGCTTTTAATTGCTGCAAGTAGTCCACTTGTTCAATCCATGCTGTGTCGATCGCTTTAAGAACAGCTTTACGTAAAAATTGTTGAAACAGGGCATCATCGTTAATTTTCTGTTTGTTTTTCGCGAATTGCTGCTTAAACTGCGCCATTAATAAAGCCATCACCGCTGTCTCATGCGTTGTCGCACCTTTAACCTCAACATCTACAGCACTAAAACTCAAATTTTGATAAATATATTGCGAAATATCAGAAGAAGTTACAGTGCCCGACGTCTTAAAATGGTGATGAAATACATCTCGTGCTATCTGTTCAAAATTAAGCGTCTCCATCTGTGTACTTTCTAAAATCCGATTCCGCTCACGATAAACGAGTTGACGTTGGATGCTCATACTTTTTTCGAACTCATTTGCCGATGCTCTTAATTTCATTCCTTGTTCTTCTGCAACACGTTGGGCTTTAGTTACAATCCGTGTCACTTGATGTCGAAAGAGCAGACTTTCAGTTAAATCATTGTGATCCTGTGACATTAATCTCTCATTTTTTGTTAATTTGGCATCACTCCAACGTTCAACTAAATCATCATCAAGCGAGATAAATATTTGCGACTGTCCTGGATCACCTTGTCGTCCTGCACGCCCTCTCAACTGTCTATCGATACGACTATTTTCCATATGTTCATGCACCAATACCGTTAAGCCACCAAGTGCATAGACTTCCGACGCTAATTTAATATCTGTCCCTCTTCCTGCCATACTCGTCGCTACAGTCACTGCACTCAACTGACCCGCTTCAGCAATCATTTGAGATTCTTTAGCGACATTTTGTGCAATGAGCAAGTTATTAGGAATGTGCAAATTAAACAACGCATTTGAGAAATATTCTGCCGCTTCAGCTGTTCTTGTAATGAGCAACACAGGCTTTTTTTGTGCATGTAACTGAGTCACTTCTGTTAATATTGCACTGTTTTTATCATGAATATTCACAAACACACGATCTGGAAGGTCTTCACGAATGACAGGATGCGCAGTTGGAATTTGAACTACGATTTTCGAATACAACTCAAAAAATTCCTTCTCTGCCAGTTTTCCCGTCGCTGTCATACCAGAAAAACGCTCGAACTGCATAAATAAATTTTGGAAGGTAATCGTCGCCATCACACTCATATCGTTGGAAATGTCCAAGTTTTCTTTCGCCTCTAAAGCTTGATTGAGCCCCGCTTGCATTTTCGTCCCAGGCAACATCCGCCCTGTAATACGGTCAATCAACATAATTTCACCATCCAAGACGATATAATCTAAATTCACATCCAACAAATAGATTGCGCGTAAAGATAAATGAATCACGCGAACAAGGTCAAAATTTGAACTGTCGTATATATTTGTGACGTTAAAATACACATTCGCTTTCTCAATACCTTGTTCGGTCAACCAAATGTCTCGCTTCGTCTTTTTCATTTTAAAATCCTGATCTGCTTTGAGCGTCGCAACAAACGCTTTGACGACATCAAACAAATTGGACTGAACACGTGGCGCACCAGAAATGACGAGCGGAGTTTGTGCCGTATCTAAAATAATCGAGTCCACTTCATCGATAATCGCATAATACAATTCAGGCAAAAACTTACTTTCCAACGTATCAGCTAAGTTATCGATTAAATAATCAAACCCTAAATGACCATTCGTCGTATAAATGATGTCATGTTGATAAAGATTTTGCTTTTCTATATTACTTACGGGATTGTCTGCATTTTCTACAAAACCAAGTGAGACCGATAAGCCTAACCAGTTGTATAACGACTTCATTTCTAAATAGTCTCGCTCTGCTAAATAATCATTCGTCGTAATTAAAAATACAGACTTCCCCGCTAATGCATTTAAATATAACGGCATCGTTGCAGTTAACGTTTTCCCTTCGCCCGTCTGCATCTCAGCAATATTTCCTTGATGCATCACAATCGCGCCGAGCACCTGAACATCTTTGTGGTACATACCTAAAACACGACGTGACGCTTCTCTTACAACAGCATAAGCTTCAGGTAATAGGTCGTTTAAAGTCACTTGATGCGCACGTAACTGCCGTTGAAATTCAATAGTCTTCTGTTGTAGTTCTACATCTGAATATTGGGCCATCCGTTCACTGTAATGATTCACTTGTTTCAACATTTTATTTAATTTCTTGAGACGCATACGATTGATAGTTGTATTAAGATTAAGACGCATGGTCACCCCCCTTTCTAAAACGAATTCGCATTTTGCAGTGCACGTGTCCGTTGAATGATATAATTCACTTGTTTTACCATGTCGTCATAGCAAGCAAGTGTGGGCTGGATGTCGTCATTAAGCTGTACTTCTGTTAATACAATACGTTTAAACGTCAGACGATGACACGATGCATTCACCATTCGAATATCATAGCGATATGCCTCTTTCGGATATTCGAACTCTTTTGGACCATGATTCATCATTAACTGCTTGATTGTCGTGTCGTTTTTTCTATAAAAGGTAAGAATGAAATAGACACTCTCTACAGGATGTGCCTCTACTTCAAACATCAGGCGATACTGGCACCCTCTCTTTAAAATAGGGAGATTCGGTGTACAGCCGTCTTTATCAAATTGTGTCGTCATCGTCCATAAATGAATTTGTAACCCTGACGGCATCAGTTGATTCTCAAAATAAGTCCCGTTTGTATGAAATTGAATCCGAGAGCCGTGTTGATACGTTTCTTTATTCGTATTGCGCCATAAAATCGGCATCGCATGTTTAGTTTGCATGAACATCTCTCCCAAAATGGTCTTTCAATAAAATGTAATAAAAGTTCATAAACCAATTCACTACAGTGGCCGTGTCATCATTATGTCGACCAGGTACCGCTTTATTCATTAAATGGACATGTTGACGACTAAGTACAGGGAGTAAATCGTGAAACGCAGAATGGTCGTAATCATCATGCTCCATGTAAGTCATTGCTACAGAGGTGTGATACAAGTCACTATTTGTAAATACATCCCAAAATTTCTGATTCAGCTTAGACATACGTGTGTCAGGGTCAACCACTTCAGACTGGTGGGCAAGCGCAATATCCAATGATGTTTCAAAATCTTGTGGCCGTAACAACTTCATATTTTGCGCAATGGTCCCGATATTCACGAGTGGCTTTCCAACATTGATTGCTTTCGGATGTAGTTGTGCACCGTAATATAACGCACCAAACGACCCCATTGATAAACCAGAAAAAATACACGCATCGTAGCTAAATCCGAGTATTTCCAAAGTTTGTTGGATGACTTGTTTAATACCATTTTCAAATGTGGTCGATCCTAAATAAAACGCACCGCCTTGAATACGCGGGTCACTGATGAGTAGAAACGGCGCGTCAAGTTGTTGCATTAAATAATACGCTTCGAACCCTTCTGCCTCACGATAACCACTAAAATATACATTTAATGGGGGTTTAAAGTCACCAGGATGAAAGTAGTAGAAAAATTCCTCTCGCCTTTCATCCACAAAACGCTCACCCCCTAATAACAACTGTCCAAATTCAATGCGTGACAAGCGCTTATGTATGGCTCCAATATGCACGACACCACTGTAACGCGCCCTTACCGCAACAGCAATATATGCGGTATACGGTCGTCGTGTTAAGTAGAGCGGTTGCGCCAACGCTTGTTCGTTTAAAGTGATTGTCTCTAACACCCCTTCTTCAGGGTTTAACGACAACAAACGGACAACATATTCAAGCTCAACGTCTCCTTCTGTATAAAACTCAGGCCATATTTCAATGACTTTATCACGGTCATATACTAAATTCTTACGCCAACTGAGCAACGGACGAAATGTATCACCAAAATCTCCTTCGCACTGGACTTCTTTATGGCCATAATACGTCACGTTAACTGCGTCAGACGTATGCATGTGCGTATGTGCTGGACTGACTTTATCGCCATATTGCCCGGGAAATGAAAGTGCCAATAATTTATCGTGTAACGCCTCTTCATCAGCGTAGTGAATCGGTCGAACGTCATACTTTTTTACTACTTCTAACGCCTTGTATCCCGTTTGCCAATAATGATAATCCACGAGCGTGTTGTATGGTGTACATACAAGGGTCAAGAGTTCACCCAATGAATCCGTACAGGGTGTTTGAATAAATACAAGATCAAATGACCCTATTGCTTCAAACAGCGCCTCAACATTTCCAACCCAATCACTGTCATTATGAAACCGTTGCGTATCCATATAATTCCATGTCACTTCAGGCTTTTGAGCGAATAAATAGTCCAAACTACGGCCACCGATTTGTAGTACATTAAACGGTCGTCCCATCGTTACCACCTTCTAAAAATTGATTCAATTGTTCAATCATATGCTCAGAACTTAATGTTTCAATCATGTTTGTATTAAATGTATAAGCCGTATTCCAATGTTTTAATGTGTTTAAAAAGTAATCGAGCGCTGAATCAAGTGCCTCGTAGCTGTCGATGATGATACCATTTTTAAAATCTGTCACATAAGGGCTTTGAATCATGTGAATTTGTGGAATGCGCACACTTATACTCGCAATTTGGACATATAAATCGGGTTGCTCACTCAAGTCAATGACGAGGCGTAAACGTGTCAAAGCTTTGCGCACTTCATCTTCATACGGCACAGAGTGAAGTTGAATCAATTCCTCAAATGGTATTGGCGCTTTCGCTTCAATCAACTCCGCTTTCGCTTTATCTTTCACATCTTTTTCATTATGTCTTTCATTCATTTCGTGCATGATTTGTCGAATCCAATCATCTACATCCGTCTCATCTTGTTGCGTCAATAATACGAGCCGATAAGATGGATAAGGTTGAATGTAGTCTGTGAGCTGTCGTAATACACGTTGTAAATCCTCATCCTGCATCCCGTCTATCCAAATACCAATATATGTTTCATGTAATTGACTGCTTAAATTCGACAGTTGCTGTGTTTCAAACGGCGTCATTCTTAAAATGTCAGCTTGAAGCGCATGCTGTGCTAACAAAGTCTTTAAACGCACTTCATTTTCCGACGTATCCACTAACCATTTCGAACTGTGTGTCATCGATTGAATAAAGGCATCATCTAACGCCCCATTTCGCTTACTAAAAATCGAATAGCTCACAGTGACATCAGTGGAAATACTTTGAAATATCGCATTGTGCTTGGGATGTGCGCACACAATCAACTGATCCGTTTCATTTAGATGCCGTGCACAATAGCGCTCTAAACGTTCTTGAATCAGCATTGCCATCGAATCGTACATGGGCGCCTCAAACTCTGGTTGAAACGGTGACATCACTTCCACTTGATCTGTCAGTAAATTTTCTCGCAGTATAACTTCTCCCGTTGTCGTTAAATAGTCTTGTATGTTCGCTACACCATCTGCATAATAACGAATAGCACTCAAATAACCGCGCTCATCAAAAATAAATCGTCGTTGTTGTTGGCACTGTTCAAAGTCATCGAGCCAAATTAAATAGCCATCTTGATTAAAATACACTTTGGATGTGCCACTTTCCGTTATCACTTGAATCATATACGGTGAAAATACAAATTCTGCATCATCTGGCCACGTCAAATCCTCAAATTGAAAAGAACGTGAAGGTGTATCATCAAAGCCTTGAATCTCATCAAACAATGACCAAATATCCGCTTCATACAAATCATATTTGTGTAAAAACATTCTTAAATGCGGTTGATAGCTTAAATGCAACAGTTTAAATGGCACGTCATTTTGCGCATGCATCGTCATTAAACTCATTGCGTCATCAAATTGTATCTTTCTATTCTTTACATAAAACGGCTCAGTTAACTGACACCACCATTTATCATGGTCATACCATGCTGGAACAAAATATTTCATAGCTCACTCCTTACTATATTTGTCCAAAAATGATTGATATTGATCAAAATATAAATAAGTACGTATCGTTTCGGTCACATTAATCGTCATGTAAATCATAATGACAAATTGCGTGAACACCGACAGCTCCTTTGTCATATTAGGCACCACGATAGAAGTCAGTAACGGCAAACTGATCATCAAACCTAATACACACGCACCTACCAGACTCACTTTTCTAGACATACCGTTCAAATATTTCTCTGTCGCTTTTCCTGGATAAATCCCTTCAATATAATGGCCATTTTTTTGAAATTCTCTCGCCTTTCGCTTCGTATTCAACAGCAATTTAGACAAAATATAATTCAGCACGATGAACATCACGAGAAATATCACAACGCCCGCGGAATGATTTAATTCTAAAAATTGGGGTTGATAGGTCACATTTCCTGTCGCCCATCTTCCTATCAAATGGGCAATCGTTCCTACGATGAAAAACAATGTAAAATTAAACATCATCGCAATGCTTCCGCCAGAATTAAGCTTCCACGAAATATACGTATCTTTTTGATTTGTCGTCACATTCATCATATCTTGATAAATAATGTGATACTCGATGCGCTCTATCCATACTAATAACACCAGCACGATGAACATCAACATCACACCTATAATGACTGTAGAAGTATCTAGTCGCTGAAGCTGTTGATGTTGAAAAATGGACTTGATGATACCGACAAGCACAATCGGCGTTGGACCCGCAATGCCATAAACGGTATTTTGATCTGCAAGCCACACGAGGAACATCGTCCCTGTCACTAAAATGAGCAACAACAAACCGATATGAATACCGTGGCGCGTGCCATAATACTGATTGAGCACAAAACATCCTTGAATCACGGCCAATAGTATCGTGAAAAAACGCTCTTTAAAATGACGTTCTATACGTGTTTCCAACTTTTCTTTTTCGATATTGCGATAAGTCAACAGTGCCATGATAATCATCGTTGTAAGCCACGGACCAAGCCCTAGAGAAAAAATGTTGATTGTATGTACATCACCACCCACATTCGACAGAGCTAAATCTAACAAATTATGTGGCGCATGCGTTCGTTCTTTTATCCCTGGTAAAGTCATGTGACTCCCAAACATAAAAATGACAATGACCATCAATGTGAAAAAAAGACGTTGATATAAAACTTTATATTCTTTCGTTTTAATATGCTTCAAACTTGTCAATGTTCCCATATTTTTCCTCTTTTTAATGAATTAATAAAGAAGAGGCAAAAGCCTGCATTATTTTTTAATGTTCTTTTGTGTCCTTTAGAAAATAACGTTGCTTCCGCCCCTTTGGATACTGCATTAATTATCTTTCTTACGTGTCGTTTTATCTTTTTTGTCTTTTTTAGCTTTGCCGAATAATGCTAAACCGAACAAGGCTGATAACAAGCCAGCGAATATATCTTTTGATGTGTCTTTTTCACCTGTATTTGGTAATGATTGAGGTGAATGATGCTTTGGTGTTTCAATTGGCTGTTGCGTGATGGATTCACTTGTTGTCGGATGCATGCTTTGTGATGTACTTTCACTTGTTGAATGGTGTTGCAGACGATTAGAAACAGATTCGCTATGGCTTGTAGAGTGTGCACCACTTAAGCTCGTACTTGTGCTATTCGATGTACTTAGTGAACCACTGTCACTTGTTGACGTACTGTGTGACATTGAACCGCTTAATGACAGGCTTTCACTTGTTGATGTGCTTAAGCTATCGGAATAACTTGTCGATACGCTAGCACTGCTTGCCATAGACACACTCTCGGAGCTTGAAAGACTTGTGGACACTGAAGTGCTCTCACTTGTCGATGCACTTATCGACCTGCTTTGACTCGTTGAAAGAGAATGACTCTGACTGACTGATGCACTCGTTGACGTACTTGCACTTGCAGATACTGATGCACTCGTTGACGTACTTTGCGAATCAGAAATAGATATACTATCACTCACTGAAAGACTTCCTGATGTTGAAAGACTGAGTGATGTGCTTATACTTTCAGACGCTGATGTACTGCCACTTGTTGATATGCTGGTTGAAATCGATTCACTTACTGAACCACTTGTTGATGTACTGCCACTCATTGAAGTGCTGAGTGATGTACTTGTTGATTGACTTAACGATGCACTCGTACTGCCTGAAATAGAAGCACTGTTAGAAACAGATGTACTATTATTGGCTGACTCACTGAGCGAGACACTGAGCGAATTGCTTAACGACGTGCTGCTACTTGTCGATTCAGATGTACTAACACTTATTGAGTCGCTTTCTGAAGTTGAAAGACTTTCCGAATTGCTCAGTGACGTGCTTGTACTTGTTGATACAGAGTCGCTCACACTATTGGAAGCACTATTTGATGTCGACATGCTTGCTGAATCACTCAATGATTGGCTCACACTGTCTGATAGAGAAATGCTGTCACTTTCAGAAATAGATGTGCTGTCACTCATTGACGCACTTTCGGAAGTTGAGAGACTTTCCGATTGACTCCATGACGTGCTTGTACTATAAGACTCAGAAAGACTTGTACTTTCTGATGTACTGTCTGACATGGAAGTACTTGTCGATTTGCTGAGTGAGATGCTGTCGCTATCAGACACTGAAGCACTCATAGATTCACTAGATGAAAGACTTAAACTATTTGAAGTGGATGTACTATTCGCCATTGATGCACTGTCACTATCTGAAATAGAAGTACTTAATGAAATAGATTCACTTTCACTCGCTGATGCACTAAGTGAGATACTTGTGCTGTCTGACAACGAATTACTGTCAAAAATACTTAATGAAAGACTTGTACTTTCTGATACAGACATACTTTCCGAATCGCTTAATTTGTCACTGATACTACTAGAAACTGACGTGCTCTCGCTTATTGACACACTGCCTGAAATCGATTCACTTATTGACGCGCTAGTACTATTGGAAATCGATACACTGTCACTTGTAGAAGTACTTTCGAAAATCGATGTACTCTCTGAATCGCTCGTTGAAAGAATTGTGCTAGACGATATCGAATCACTCGTACTATTAGAAACAGAGATACTATCACTTAACGAGTCACTCTCAGACATCGATGTACTCTCACTTTCTGATGAAGCGACACTATCTGAAACTGATGCACTCATGCTTGCTGAATCGCTTACTGACCTACTGTTGCTTGCTGAAATACTCGTACGCTCTGATAACGATGTGCTGTCACTGGCCGATATGCTCTCGGATTCACTTAACGATACACTGTCACTATTCGATACAGAATCGCTTATACTATTTGATGTTGACGTGCTATCCGATACAGAAATGCTGTCACTGATTGAAGTGCTTTCTGAATCATTTATGCTATTAGATAGAGATATGCTAGCACTTTCGGATTCACTGTCGCTCATTGACATACTATTTGAAGCAGATGTACTTTCGTTTTCTGACATCGAGGTACTGTCTGACACAAAATTACTCTCACTAATCGATATACTTAATGATGTTGATATACTTTCCGAATTACTCAATGACGTACTCTCACTTCCTGAACTACTCAATGACAAGCTTGTACTTTCCGCTTCTGACACCCTATTGATCGCACTCAACAAAGTACTCATACTATTTGATGTTGACATGCTCTTGGACTCACTTAACGAAGTACTTTGCGAATCAGAAATGGAATCACTTTCAATATTTCTTCCAATCGTCCATACAAAAAGTTTTTTCGTCGTATTATGGCTCGGATCTTGAGACGTCACAGTGACCATGAATTCACCTATTTGCACTGGTGTCCCGCTGACCATTTTTGTCTCAGGATTATATGTTAGACCTAGTGGTAAGCCCGTCACGGTATCTGTCGTCATCCCACTATTGTCAATCGTCTTTATCTCGACTCCAGTAATCGGTTCAAAAACTTCATTGAATTGATGTTCAACCTTCACAATTGGATTTGTCGTATCAATAATATTGAAGTTAAACGAAGAAGTAGAAAAATTATCCGCTTCGTCAATAGAGGTCACAGTCACCTTAAATGTACCTAACTTAATCGGTGTTCCCGTAATCATGTTGTCTACCTCATCGTACTTTAGTCCTGGTGGTAATTCGGCTACCAAATTTTTCACATGTCCAGTCCCATTATCTGTCGTATTCACTGTAATCGGCGTAATCGGACTATTCAGCTCTTTCGTTTGTGTCGGCATATCTAATCTCGGAGCTGTCACATCTTTATAAAAGAAGACCACCGTTTGCCCCGCCTCAGTCAGTTGCAACGTATTGTTTGACGCATTATAAGTTGGTGCATCTTTACTGTAAAAGCTTACGTATCGATAACCTCTTGCTGATAACGCATTCTCTTGCTGATCGATTGTCACAACATCCCCTACATTACCGGCTATCTTTTTCGGCGGTATAATTTCTTGGCCTGTATCTGCATCGAAATAATGCACATGGGTAACGGCGGCTTCGGTATAGTAAAGCGAACCTACTTGAATTTGTTGTAAATTTCGTGCGTCGCCAGTTGATGCCGATATCGAGAATGAAAAGGTCGTATTCCCACTTCTTAAAATCCAATCTGAAATATCTTTCGACCATTTTTGATTCGCATAAACGACGGTCATCACTTTCGTGGCAGCATCATAACTAATAAGGAAATGCTCGAAAGTGCCATCTGGTTGCTTGTGTAACTTAGCTGCAGTCGCTGTCGTCGTCCCCTCTGTATAAGTTACCGCGACACCATTTTTATTGGTTGTCACAAAAGCACCAAAAGCACCACCACCACCGACAGTTGGGGGATCCGCATTTGCATCGTCACTTGCTTTCGGTTGTGTTGTGTTGTGATACGTATCTAACTTGAAACCAAACGCACTACTCAGACCACCAAAACCAACAGCTGCCCCTTGCTTCCCAACTTCACCTAAAGGACCCGGTGAAAAAACAAAACCAATCCCATCACCACCTGGTATACCGTCTGGACTATGCCCTTCATAACGCTTTCCTAGGTTGACAGCACCGACTAATTCGAAACTTTCTCCAAAATTAACTCTGGAACCGAGCGTAATTGACCCTCTTTGGTTGCGTGCGTCAGACGTTAAAGTGACAATGCCTGTCTCCGGCACATAATACGCTGTCCCTCTTGCAGTAAAGTTACTTTCAAAGTTATCTCGTGTCACGACAACTTGGTCCGATACCCTTGACGTCGTATCTCGTGTTGTCGTCAAATGACTTACCGACCTTGCATTTCGAATCCTTTTCGTGTGATGCGATTCACTCGTAGTCGTTGGTGTCGCTACACTTTCTGAAGACACCCATGTTATCGGTTCGAGTACCTTTGTCATTGTTTTCATAGGCACTTCACTATGGAGAGGTTGACTTAGGCTAGACGCTGACTCACTTGTTGTTAATGATGAATGTGCCTTGTTCTGTGATATCGATTGAGCGTGCTGTGTTGTAGCATCATGCGCTGTAGTGGATGTTCTATGTTGTGGTTTGCTTGAATCTTTTTCTCCAGTTTTTGAAAAAGATGAGGAGTCATTTTCTTTACTTTCACTAGAGTCCATAGTGCGATGTTCGTATGACTGCGTTTTCGTGGTTGTATGCGCATGAGGAGATGTATGATTTTCTGTGGATTCACTATGTTGTATCGTATTTTCACTGTGCAATGCTTTCGTACGTTCGCTCTCTGTAGTATGCGCGCTATGAATTTCTGAAGTTACTGTGCTATCTTTCGCATGTGCATTTTCTGAAGTTTTTGGATACGCCGTTTCACTATGAGTTTCACTCGATGATGTACGCACATTTTGACTTTCTGCTAATGATGCACTATCACTTTCCGATGTTTGCGTATGCGTATTCGCGTCATTTTGTTCAGAACTTTGAACTGATTCTGATGGTACTGTCTCACTTTCACAATTGCTCTGTTGACTTAATACTGTTGAGTTCTGGTTTGCGACAGCCGTACTCTGTGTAGACAACTCCGAAGTTAACGGAAGTTCAGAAGCCGCCATTGCTTCGTGACCTTGAAACGCATTTGCTGTTAAAGCACCACCTGCAAGCGTAGTCACTTTGATTACATGTCTTTTAATGACATTCCCTTTACCTTCATCACCCTCTTCAGTTGAACGACTTGTTAATAAAGGTAATCCCATTATGTGCAATAACTTAAATTCCTTAATACCCGACCTCACCCAATGCTTCCCAGACTTATATATTTTGACCCGGGATTTTTCCTGTTTCAAACTTTCATTCAATGCTTTTTCCTTTTTTGACATTCAATCAAGCTCCTTAAAATGTATGTTCACTATCAATCATTTTGTAACCATACACTGCAAAATATTTTTCATGTCTGAATTATTAGAATTTTTTCGGTAAATTTTTTAAAATCAATCATTTTACATTAGCAATTACTTTTACCACAAACTAAATGCTTTTTCGCACGACATCGTATTAGTATTTTACAAAAGTATTAGAAAACCATAAAAAACGAATTGTACATCACGGCCATACAATTCATCTCTACTTTTGCTACAATAAATGCAAAATGATTTTTGCGCTAAGCTAAGGAGGGATAAAAATGATTACTTATCAATCTTTTCACCAATTAAACTCACCTTTGATCTCAGAATTAAAAACACATTATCATTTCGATTCTAAAATGGTCGTTTCATCAGGCCACTATGATTTAACACTATTCCCTTGCATTGTTGCATTTGAAGAGAGACGTATTGTAGGTGTCTTAATTTATAGAACGGAAACGGGAATATTAGAAATCATTTCATTAGATAGCTATAGAGAAAACAAAGGTATTGGAAGTCGGCTTATTCAACACGTCGAAACTATCGCGCAGACTTTAAATATTCATACCATTCAAGTGATAACAACCAATGAAAATATTAAAGCGCTGTACTTTTATCAAAAAAATGGTTATCGCATGTCCGATATTCGACCGAATGCAGTAGACTTCGCACGACGCATCAAACCTTCCATTCCGCTTATAGGTGATAATGGCATTGCGATTAAAGATGAAATACTATTTACAAAATATTTTCAATCATCATAAAATAAGCATTTGAAACTCACTGACTTGCTACGTTGCTTCTAATGACTCACCACGTACAAGTGGGTACCTAACCAACGCACAAGCCAAAAAACCATGCAGTTGTAAAAGTAGTGCCCCCCTTTTATAACAGTTATTCCCAAAACGCATGTTATTTGGTTATCCGATTATAATATTATAAAATAACAAACTCAAACGTTTTTTAGAAAAATAAATAAAAAGAAAAAGACATAAAATGTTTCTATGACTATTTTAATGGTCCTATCTTTCATTGTTAGCATCAACACGATTATCACAAATGTCGAACAATGAACAGTGATGATAAATCGTATCATGTTAATTTGAGTCTTTAGTATTGGGCGTTCTAGCGCTATTCATTAAAATGCATCATTGCTCAAAAATTAAAATAGAACGAAAGCATCGATTAAGTATAACGAACATCACCATTTATCGTTAAAAAAATGACATAATGAAAAAACATAATTTAACAAATGCACAAAATGGGTAATCATATAATAGTTATTTTTTAATTTAAGCGTATAATTATGTCAACATATGATATGAGGAGGGACAACGATGGCCAAAACAGCATTGGCATTCATTTTTGATGGTGTCACGATTATTTTAGGATTCACGTTCGCTATCATCTTTTTCATCAAAGGATTCGATATATACTTAATGTCGATTCCTTTATCAGTCATTATTCCTAGTTCAATCTCCTTATATATGAATTTGAAAAAGCGAAAGTCTGACACTGAACGGTCGAATTGAAAGAGAATTTTAAGAAGATGAATCAATGAGAGAAATGTGATGATTTATGAGTAGAAGGGACTGAGGCATAATCATTTTGATGCAGCGGATGCAGTATTTTGTTTAACTAACCCTCCCTATGATTTGCGGTGTTTTGATTGCCCTGATGGCTTCGCGTTCCCAGGGGACTTGTCTCAACTAAATTTGGCTTGATTGAAGTGTACACTGGATGGAAGCCAAATTGGATTTTCGACTGCGTCTGATCCCTCGGGAGTCTCAGCCGTCTGGCAATCATACTACAAATGCAGTCACTGAGGGTCAACTTTATGAAATGGAGACACCCCCATAACATCCAATGGTGACGTCCCATTCATCCTTATTTTTGCCTGTTTTATCATCATTAATCGATATATGCCCATAAAAAGGATAGACAGTATAAGAAGGGCACCGAAAATGATGAATGTAGTCGTCGTTTGAAATTTAAAAACATATAAACATAATAAAGGTATGCCAATTAAAATGATTATAGCTATTAAATCTATTAAATCGAGTCGAAACTTTTTCATTTTGAATTGAACTCCCTTCACTTTAATATGAAAAAATTGCATTTTAGCTTGGTATTAGACGTTTTATTTTGTATTGTTCTACAGATATATTCCCCCTAAAACTTAAAAGTATGTGCTTGGAGGGGCTTTATTTTTTCATTTATATATAAAAAGGATGAATAAAAACATCCATCCTTAAGAGTGAGTATATCTTATTTAGAAAAATGTGTTTTAATCGTATATTGACCATCAGCTATAAATTTTCAGAAGAATGTCTGTGCTTTGTTAATAAGAGTATCGCTATACCCGTGAGTATGTAACCTATAATTGCTACGACAGAAACTGAAAAACCGTATTCTCCACCGGTTAGCCACACATGATGACTGTTGATGACATATTGGATCCACCTACATCTGTTTGAGTTGGGGAAATCGTAATCAACGCTCCTAAATTCCAACATATATGAAGCACAACACTTGCCCAAATAGAATTGTACCGGTAAGTAGCTATTGCATACAGCATGCCTACTGTTGTGCCACCTATGATTAATAAATAAAAATCTATCTCCATTAATCGACCATTGAACAAATGTACAACTGCAAAAGAGACCGAAGTAATCACCATTGCGACTATAATATTCGTTTTCTCTTCAATGTATTTCAATAAGATACCTCTAAATGTAACTTCTTCGACAATCGGTGCTGCAATTCCTCCAAGGATTACCAATTCAAAAAACATTTCCAAAAATTCTTTTGTTGATTCAACACGCGTCATACTAAACTGTCCCGGTACAAAAACAAAATAGAAAACAATCGTAATCACAGTTAATAATACACCTAAAATCACACTACTTGGAAACACACGAAATGGGGTAATGCGAAAATAAGAGAGTGGCTTTTTTAACATTTTGTTAGCCATCCATTTAATTAGCAATAGCGCAACGACAACATACGTTAGTCCATGCAGTGCATATTCAAAACCATACAATGACAATAAATGCCATGAAATAGCGACGTTTTGTGCAAAAACAGAAATCACAAACATCAACAAAATTAATCCAATAATTTTAAATAAAGTCTTCCACAATTTCATATCTCTCCTTTGAACTCCCTAATGCCACAAAATTTCTCTATATTCTCCTACTACAATACAATTACTTCTTCATTCATATGCAATTTTATCACTTAAAACATATACTTTTTTAATCAATTTAGTATCTTATGTTATTTTGAAGTATATTTCTCTCTAAATATGACGCCTCAATATTCGCGTCAACACGTCCCTATGGCAACTGATTTATACTCATTAACATCTCTGCCACTATGTATAGGATCACAAAAAGTGGATGAAAGAGGCGTCACCTACTAGCCCAATATGTTACGTCTCACATGCAATTGCAGCGAGTGCTGTCATTAGCTTAAAACAATAAGAATATGACCCATACTTTCTTTCGTGATATATCGCCCATCACCTAAAAAGAAAGTATCTCAATTTTCTCATTAGTAATTAAAATAAAAGTGCACTCCTTTTGAATATGCACAAAATTTAACTAATAATGTCCCGATATATTGATGAATAAATTGTATAATAACCCAATTAAGTTAAAAAAATGACATATAAAACCGCCTATGCTCGTAGGAACATAGACGTTTTTATGACATATTGATTTATTTTTAGAATAAACACTTACCGACATTGCAATACTAACAAATTCTAGCTACTTTCCAATCCTAACAATATGTTTAATGTATGAATTACGCCATTATGATCATTATCTCTCGCAATGAGATCAGCCTTACTTTTAAGCTCGGGGTAAGCATTGTCCATCGCAACCTTTATACCCGCCGCATTAAATAACGCCACATCATTTAAACCATCCCCAAATGCAATTGTAGATGATTGAGAATACCCCAAAAGCTGTTGTAAACGCATGATTGTCTTGCCTTTATCGACATCTTTTGCTGTTATATCAATCCATGCTGCCTCAGAAGCAACAATGTATAATTGGCGTTCAAAGTCTTTTAGTTTTTCCACATGTTCAAAACATTGCTGCTTATAATCATGCACAGTAATTTTTAAAAAATCTTCCTTAATCTCATCAAAATGATTAACATATGCGACAGTTTCATACGAACCATGCACGATTTGACGTTCTGATTCACTAATATGATTCAACACATAGGCACTTTTTTCCGTACAGACAATAATTGTTTGCGATAAATCAATTTGTTGTAAACGTTGAATGAGTGATAAACCCAGTTGGCGGTCAAAAGTTTGAGACCATATATTGTCACCATTATATTGGATACGTGTCGCACTATCACCCACAATATAAGTATCTTTTTCTAAACCGTTTAAAATTTTAACGACTCTGTCACACTGCTTCCCCGTACAAAAGACAAAGCGGATACCTTTCTTTTCACATTGTACTTTCAAACGACGAAATGCCTCTCGATCAAACTGACTACGACTGTCTAAAAAAGTTCCATCCATATCAGTCACAACGAATTGTAGGTTCATTAAACACACACCCTTTGTAAATTACTCCCCTAAATCTTCACCATTTGTTTCAATTACTTTTTGGTACCAATAGAATGAATCTTTCTTCAATCTTTCTAATGTTCCTTTTCCTTCATTGTCTCGGTCAACATATATTAGACCGTAACGCTTTTTCATCTCGCCTGTTGTAAATGAAACAATATCGATAATGCCCCATGGTGTGTAACCAATTAAATCCACGCCATCTTTATCAACCGCATCAATGGCCGCTTCTATATGCTGTCTCAAATAATCAATTCGATATGCATCGTGAATTTGATTGTTTTCTACTTTATCTATCGCACCAAAGCCATTCTCTACAATGAACAAAGGCACTTGATAACGTTCATACAAGACATTGAGCGCATAACGCAAACCTTCTGGATCAATGGCCCATCCCCAATCACTCGTTTCAATGTGTGGATTTTCAACCGAGTTAGGAAGACCCCCGTTGACAATATTGTTATCAACAACCGTTTGTGAATCATGTTTAACCACCGTAGACATGTAATAACTAAAGCCAATGTAATCGACAGTACCTTCTCGTAAAATCTCGTCATCTCCGTCTTGCCATCCGATATGATACCCTTTTTGTTCAAACATTTTTGTCGCATAACTTGGATACTCACCACGTACTTGTACATCAGGGAAGAAATATCTTAATCGATTCGCAATTTGTGCTTCCATCATATCTTTCGGGTGACAAGAATAAGGATAAATTGGTACATAAGCAATCATACTTCCAATTTTAAAGTTCGGATTAATCGATTTACCGATTTTGACCGCCATTGCACTTGCAATCAGTTCATTATGGGCAACTTGGTACAACACTTCTTCAGGATTATCGCTGTCATTTAAACTTACACCAGAGTTTGTCCATAAGAAAATCGGGTTACTCGTATCCATTTGGTTATTGATTTCGTTAAATGTCATCCAGTACGTCACTTTATCTTTGTACCGTTCAAATACAACTTGTGCGAAACGTGCAAAATGATCCGCTACTTTTCGATTACGGAAGCCACCGTACTCACGTGCCAAATGGAGTGGCATTTCGAAGTGTGATAACGTAATAATCGGCTCAATATTATTTTGGATGAGTTCATCAAACACATGATCATAAAACTGGAGTCCCTCTTCATTAGGCTCTAACTCATCACCATTCGGAAAAATACGTGTCCAAGCGATTGACGTACGAAGGCATTGCAAACCCATTTCTTTAAACAGAGCAATATCTTCTTTGTAACGATGATAAAAATCAATGCCTACGTGATTTGGATAGTATTTATCCGCTTCCACTGACGCCGTTATTTCTCTCGCTTTCCCATGCGCACCACCTGTCATCACATCGATAACACTTAATCCTTTACCACCTTGGTCGTAGCCTCCTTCAAATTGGTTGGCAGCTAAAGCACCACCCCACAAAAACGTTTTAGGTAATTTAGACATGATTCGTTGCACTCCTTTATTTTTTTATAATTGTTAACAACTGACTTTCTTGATTTAACTGTTGTTCTTCCGTAATCAGGACATCTTCAAAATCTGCTGAATTCGTTACAATAATAGGAATCACGCTTTCGTAGCCGTTATCCTCAATTTGCTTTTTGTTGAATTTTAATAATTGCTGTCCCTGTTGTACACTTTCATTTTCTTTAACAAATACTTCAAAGCCTTCACCGTTCATTTTGACAGTATCTAAGCCGACATGTATAAGAATTTCAACGCCATCTTCAGAAATGATACCCACTGCATGTTTAGATGGTGCAATCATAGAAATTTTGCCATCAAATGGTGCCTTAACCACTTCTTCATCATTCGGTATAATGGCCGTACCTTTACCCATCATACCTTCAGCAAAAATGGGATCATTCACTTCTTGTAAATCTATACGTTGACCTGCAATTGGCGAGAAAACGGATTTCTCTAGCTCTGTTACAGCATAGTGGCTATCTGTACCTTCAATGCTTTCTGTAGATGCCACTTCTTTCGTCGTATCTTCTCCATAACCCAGCATTTGAATCAAAATAATAGGTAAAATAAAGGCGATTAACGAACCTATCACAATCCCCCAAATAGAAGCCGGGTTACTGGAATTGTACCCATTCACTATCGTAATAGGACCTGGCAAACCTGCGTAAGCATAATATTTAGGATTAAAGAAACTAGCGACGAACGCACCTATACCACCACTTATGCACGCAATAATAAAAGGTTTTTTAAAGCGTAAGTTAACACCATAGATCGACGGCTCAGTGATACCAAATATCCCTGTTACACCAGCGGAAGATGCAATACGTTTAATTGATAACTGTTTAGATTTAAGTAATACACCAAATACTGCACCGACTTGAGAGATAACAGCTATTGTCTGGAAAGCTTGGAATGAATCACTCTTATATTGTTCAAAATTAGCTAAAACCATAGGCGTGATACCCCAATGAACTCCAAATACAACGAAAACTTGCCAAAATGCGCCGATGATTGTTCCTGCTAACCAAGGGGCTACATCGACCAAGAAGTTATAACCACCCGCTATACCGTGAGCGACTAATGTTGATAACGGCCCAATAATGAGTAATGTCAAAGGAACCATAATGACAATACTAAAGAAAGGCGTAAACAAAGGTCGAATGACTTCATGAATCATTTTATTTAAGAATTTTTCAAGATACGATAAAACCCAAACCAACAATAATGGTGGTAATACACTAGACGTATATGTTGTTTCTGATAATGGAATTCCTATAAAGTGAACCGCTTGCCCTTCTCCAATTTTGCTGATCATTTGTGTTAAATCTGGGCTAACCAATGCTGCGTTACAAGCAATTGCGATATACACATTGACATTAAAATGTTTCGCAGCTGTAACTGATATAAATATTGGTAAAAATACAAATGGTGCCCAAGAGATAATGTTAAAAATTTGATAAGTCTCCGTTTTTTCAAAAGCTGGAACAATTAAGTTAATGATTATTAGTAAACCTTGTAGTATACCGGCAGCAGCTAAAATATAAATAAACGGTGCAAACACTGCTGACATTGTCGCAATCACTCTATTTAGTATAGACTGCTTTTCATGATCATCATCGGAATGCTTCACTGTTCCCTTCTGTTCGTCTAACAAACTTTCAAACTCTTGATAAACATCCCTTACTGCATTTCCGATAACAACTTGAAACTGTCCATTATTTTCTACAACTGTAACTACTCCAGGCAACTGACTAACTTCATCTTTAGCTGAAGGTTTTGATCGTTTCAAAACAATTCTTAAACGTGTGGCACAGTGTGAAGCTTTTACAATATTTTCTTCTCCACCAACTGCGGTCAGTATGTCTTGAGATAATTCTCTATATTTATTGCTCAATAGTATTACCTCCCCAAAATCATTTGATGAAACCGGTTCACGTTCATTATAATTGTACCGGTTCAATTTGTCTATTCCGATACAAAACAAAAAACGACACATGTTATAATAAATTATCTAGAAATTGAAATGAGGGCTTATTGTTGCTGAAATACGAAAAAATCGCTGATGATATGCATACATTCATCACAAACAATCAATTTAAAGCAGGGGATAAATTGCCAAGTGTCACGACTTTAAAAGAAAAATATGAAGTCAGTAAAAGTACGATTATTAAAGCATTAGAATTACTGGAACATGATGGTATTATTTATCAAGCACAAGGCAGTGGTATTTATGTCAGAAATGCTCGAAATGACAACCACATTAATGTCTTCAAAACGAATGGGTTTTCAAAGAGCTTAAGTGAGCACCATCTTACAAGCGAAGTTTTAAAATTAGAAGAAATCACTTACATTCCCCAAACAGTCATGCAAGAGCTGAATTTGTCAAAAGATGACACTGTTTATTATTTAGAAAGAATACGTTATGTCGATGGCAACGTCTTATGTATTGAATATTCTTATTACAATAAAGAAATCGTTAAATATTTGAATCATGAAATAGTAAAAGGATCTATTTTTGATTACCTAGAGCAAAATATGCAAGTTAAAGTTGGTTTTTCCGATATTTATTTTAATGTTGATCAACTCGACTCTAACGAAGCGCAACTTTTAAAGCTCGAACCCAATGATCCGTGCTTACGTTATCATCAAACCTTTTACACTACGACAGGCATACCATTCGACGCATCAGATATCGTCTTTCATTATAAAAATGCTCATTTCTATATACCTAGCAAAAGATAACCATACGTTAAAAGCCAATCATATTCACATCACATGAATACGATTGGCTTTGATTTGGCTATAATACTTCCCTGACTTTGTAATATCCTTATTTAACATCATCTATACTTACATCCTTCAACGCACTATTTCCCAGGCAATACTCTCAATACCTTGTCATTACTCACTTTTGAACTGTCCAGTTTTTTTGGATAGTTCAAATCTCATATATTTTTGCAGTTATTATCAGAGCTTCAATGTTATATTCAACTTTATTTTAATTAAAACATAATATTAAATGATTTCTAGATAGCTCTAATAAGTAATGCTTTATTTTATGATACGAGATTGTTAGAGTAGTAATATTTTAAAAATTGCATTGTTTTTATTTTTGAAATATAATATTGTCGAATTATTTTATTGGGAGAGTGCGATCGAATGAAGATTGGTATTTTCGGGTTTAATATATTTGCTAAAGGCGGAACTTCTAGAAGTAACATTAACTTAATTCATGCAATGCTAGAAGAAGGCCATCAGGTTGTTTATTTTAACTATCAACCTTTTGATGAAGCAGCATATACAGAACTCGTCATTCATGAAAATATTCAAAGCGATTATTTTACGATTCGTCCATTTAAAGACGAACATGAAATGGCATGTGTAGACTATCTCATTATTACACGAGAATCATTTTTTAAATATGCACAAAATGTAAAACACTTTAATCCTCAAGTCACAATTGTTGGGGAAATTCATGGTCCTTTAAGCTACCTACCTCAAGATTTCAACACAGACCTTCAGCATATAGATGCGGTTCGCGTGAGTACATCAAGTATTCAACAAGAATTTCAAGCCATGTTTAATTACCCTTATGTATTTCCCTTATACGTCAATACGAGACATATCGATATCGATAATACGCCATCCAATACACGGAGAAATCTACTCATTAAGTCACGATTTGAAGATAATGTAAAAGATATTTCATACGTTATTCGCTTAATCAACTTCATTGTCAAAAACAAATCACATGTGGATATTCATTTATATTTAATTGGCTATGGGCCTTCAATGATACTGTACAAAAATTTAGTGCGTTATTATCAATTAAACGATTACATACATATTAATGGTAAACAACCACGTAACTATATTTATATGTCAACTTCACCTTATGAAACGTTAGGATTTTCAATTTTAGAAGCCCTTGGAGGAGGAAATAAAGCACTTATCTACCAAGGCAATGATAAGGTGCTCAAAGAAATTTATGAACCGTTCCATGGCATTGAATTCTTAACAAAAAATTTATTAGAAGATGCTGATATATTACTACAATTTCTCAACCAAAAATACACACGTGAAATGAGAGACGACGACGTTAAAGCATTACGTCAAAATTTCCTTACCCCTCATTACGCCTCACTGTTTTTATCAAAAGTTGAAACATGTGTAGCCGCTCATCCACGTCAAAAACGATTGAGACGTGTGAAAAAGCGCCGTTTTACCGATAACAAACAAAAATATACTGAACTTTATTTGAAGTTTAATGATAAATTGCTTTTCCGTAAAATTTTAAACAACCCACGGATTAAAGCACATCTTAAAAATATTTATGACAAGCGTACAGAAAAGTTACAGAACATTGTAGACCCTAGTGATACGAATGTGTTTATAGAATCATTTCACGGTAGTAACTTTAGCGGAGACCCTAAATATATCGCCTTATCTTTAAAGCAACATTATCCAGAAAAGCAGATATTCGTAAGTTCAAAAAATGCATTGGTTGATATGGAGATTAGAAGTTTTGGATTAACACCCGTCCGTTTTGGTAGTCAAGCGTATATTGAAGCTTTCAAAAGTTCAAAATATGTATTTGTGAACGGCAACACTTGGGATAAAGTTGGAAAACATCCACAGCAGATTTTCGTTCAAACTTGGCACGGCTTTCCTTTAAAGAAAATGGTCGGCAACCTAAACAATGCTCAAGAACGCGACAAACAACTGAATGCTTTTCTACCAAGGATGATGAAGTGGGATTACTTGTTAATTTCTTCTCATATTAACAAAATGTTATTTACATCAGCGTTTAAACTAGACCAAAATCATCATTTGCAAATTCTGACGGACGGTGCACCAAGAAATAGTTATCTCATCGGCCATCACAATGCAACAGAACGTCAAAAAATGCAATTTAAGTATTTCCAACATCAAGATAAAGATAGACAATATGTACTATTCTGTCCTACATGGCGCCAAGAAAAGCGTGAAAGTGTGTCAAATATTAACTTAAAGAAATTGCTAGAGTATTTACCCGGACATATTCATATTATTGTAAAGCTCCATCCTAATGAAGGTCATTTAAGAAGTCACTACAACCATTTAGATCCACGTATTCATTGTTTTTATAATGAATTTGTAGATATTCAAGAATTGTATATCCTATCTGATTGGATGATTACAGATTATTCTTCTACTATTTTTGATTATGCGCATTTAAATAAGCCCATATTCTTACTTAATGAAGATCAAATGGACTATAACCAAAATATCGGGTTTAATTTTAACATTCATCAACTCGGGCATTTTCCAATTGCTAGTCACAACGAAGAGAAATTAGCACAACAAATTAAAAATACGACTGAAATGGATTACACGCATATGATTCAGAGATTAATGGCGTATGATCATGAGAAAAGTGACATAAACGTGCTAGAAAATATTATGCGCCACACAAAAGAAGATGCTTTACACCACAACAAAGGATACTTATTAAGCCTCACATAATATTTATACGCAAGGAAACGCAACTATCCGGTTTTTCCGGATAGTTGCGTTTTTAATGATATCCATCAAAATTAAAAACACAGGAAAACGGCAATCCTCTCGCCATTCTCCTGCATTTTATTCAACGTCGATATGCCATTTACTTGTTATTTTTTAAGTCTTTGATGTCATATTTCACAAATGGGACGACATTTTTCATGTGTAATTCATTATTTGACCATGAATCGAATTTTTCAAACATGAGGCCAATTTGACCATTTGGCATTTCTGTTAAAGACGAATAACCATAGCCGTATTGACTGTAATCCACATCATGATGGTAACGCCAATCGATAGTGTTGTCGCCATTCACTAAACCAATCCAGATTTGACCATTTCGTCTGCCTGATGTTGAATTCGGTGTACTTAAAATAACCGCATCTTTACCGTCGATTTTTTTGCTGTATTTAATAATAGAAAGTTCTGTGCCGTAACTTGGATTTGATACAAAGTCTAAATATTTCGGACTGCTCCAATGATCACCGGCATCTGTACTTGTCATATAAGCAATTTTACCGTTATTCGTTCTCATATAAACTTGTAAGACACCCGGATTCACTTCGACGATTTGCGCTTCTGCTGACCAGTTTGATGGTAATGGAACGACTTTACTATTCCATGTTTTTCCATTATCGTCGCTATAAATAGTCACAAATTCTTTTCCTGTATATGAAGGAATGAGGATACGTCCTTTTTGGCTTTCGACAACGCCTCTTCCTGGTCCTAAAAATGGTGCATTACGACTTTCACCCATAACTGGTGGCATCATTTTCGGTGTAGACCAATGCTCACCATAGTCCTTACTTGATGTATAAGCAATAAAGTTCGTTGGTACAACTTTGAATAATGCATCTTTATAGAAAATATTCATGTTCACTTTTTTACCATTTTTATATTCCACTTTTTCGCCATTTTCAAATTTGACAGCCATTTGATCCGTTTTTAAAGGTTGACCGTTTTGTTTAATTGAAAAATCGTCAGCTACTGAGTACTCAGTCGGTTTGTTTGTGCGCTCATCATAAATGACACCATTGTCTCTAATCGTATAGTTGTAATCTGATTCGCCTGTTTTTTGCAATTTCATATAGTAATGACCATCCACTTTTTTAAATCCTGAGTCATCACGTTTGGCACCTGCAGAACTAACACCTGCTGGCAACGCATCGGCTAATAATAACGTTTGATGATCTGACTTCTCTAAAATCATTGAATCAATATAAGTTGCGCCACCACTTAATTTAGTAGAACGTTTGTCTGGATCACGTGGCCAATCTAGTGGTTCCGCAGCAAAATCTTCAAATGCGAGAGGAAGTTGCGGTGATGACCAAGTTTTTCCACTGTCATCACTATAGCTTGTAGCAGTATTAATTTTGTTCGTAAAGTCATGTGTTCCTGCATATCTTGCATCAATACTCGCAAGCACATGGCCATTACTTAAAGTATTGAGCGCTGGAATTCTGAAATAGTTAGAATGTGTCGCATCATTCGCTCTGAAAATAAAGTTTTGCGTCACGTCGTTCGTCGTTTTTTCAATCACTGTGTCGTCATTCATTGCAGTGTTATATATTTCTATATTTTCGATTGTGCCTTTAAAACCGAAATCGACTTGCCCTGCTCTGTTAACGCCACCCAGCATGTAAGAATCAAGTCCTTGAATATCACTTAATTTCAAATAAGGATCTACCTTTTGTTCAGCCACCTTTGTCCCATTAGCATACAATGCATATGTCTGTTGCTTCGAATTACCAACAATCGCTACTGTATTCGACACAGGTTGATTTTTAAATTTGCCCCATATCGAAGCAGGCCGTGCAATTAAATCGTTCGTACGAGACGTTTCATTACGCACTTCTGCACCTAACTCACCATTTTCTCTTACAAAAACATCAAAATAGCTATTTCTCGTTTTCGAATTTGAGGCTCCGAACAATGCTTGATTCCCTTTAACATCATCTTGCTTAAATTGAATAATCGCCGTAAAGTCCCCTTTGTCTATTTTACCTTGAAGGGCTTTAGTAATATCGCTTCCTTTACCAGTTAAATGCGTCTCTTTCTGACTAAAAACTAAATTGGGGTCTGCTTTACTTTCATTTGATGATGTTCCAGCGTTCACAGGTTGCACATTAAAAAATGACAGCACCCCAGCAATAGAAAAGATAAATAATGCTTTAAATATGAATAAAAAGCGTTTTGATTTCATTATACTGTCCCCTTTGTTCGTTAATAGTATTTCTTTTTCTCACTAAACAACGACCAAAATCACAAATCATGCTTCCGATTATAATTTCAAACCTTGTGACAAAGTGATTTTTGATACTTTTACATTTTAGAAATCGCTTTCATAAATAAGTTTATCACTTTTGAAAATATTTTCAAAACAAAATATAATAAATAAACATACTTCTATTCAAAAAATTTGTTTAGGTAAAAGTTTAAGAAGCTGATGATAATTAAGTAGCATGCTAAAAATTGGCTTTCACAAAAGTTGAATAGACATTAAAAACCCCACTTCACCGTAAAAGACAAGCGGGGCTTCACAGTATCAATTCTATTCGATAAACTACCAACTATAAGCCTTCACTGGATAGTGATCGGAATAATCATCATAAGTATACCAATAAGGAAATGAAAAGACTTCCCAAGGTACTGACTTTTCTTTAATCGCGGTATTCACTAACGTCCCAGGTTGTCTATGGTCTTTATCCACAAAAATATAGTCTAAGTATTCCGCAGCACTTTTAGGATAATTATAGTGTGCGATTGAGTTCGTCTTTGGATCCCACGTACTTGTGTAACCGTTATAAACAGGCTCTCTTGCATTTAAGTTTTTAAGCATGGCTTCGTATTCCCCTGTGTAGACACGTTTGTTGACATTCATATCGCCACCAATGTAGACCACTTCATTTTCTGGAATATGTTTATCTTTTACAAATTTGCTAATCTCTTGCATTTGTTCCGCTCTAATTGCTCGATCTCGCCCCGTACCACAACTCGTATCTTCCGACTGTGTATGTGTACCAATGACATGAACATGTTGATTGCCTTTTTTAATCTTTGTATACACAAATCCTTTATTACTGTAATTATCATAGCCACAACCATGCTTAAAGACGTGTTGAATTTTTTCTTTAATTGGATATTGGCTCACAACTGCCACACCACCATCTTCAAGTGTAAAATCTGAGTAGCTGCCCTCTGTTCGATTCCATCCCGACCTTGCACGTCCAAGCACTGGTGTCTGATAAGGAAACATCGCTTTCAAATTTTTTAATAATTCGTATGATGCGTTGTTGTCGAACAATTCATTAAATATAAGGACATCATTGTTTTTTAAATATCTTGCTTCAGGTATTAAGTTAGCCCGGACACCTTGACCCCAATTCGGATACAACAGTGTCGACAGCATATAAACATTGTGCGTTGCGAGTTTTAATTCTGGGTCTTTGTCCTCTGCTGCTTTGACGATTCGATGATTGCATACTAAAATGCCCGTGAAAATTAAAAAAACTGCTATAGATAACAGCATGAAACACTTGAATCCTATCATTTTTGTCATTTTTATCCCTCCTCAATTCCATATCATATATCGCGACTTTATTTATACAGTTAATTTATGATTAATTGTTTATTAAATAAAAATGAGAAGTTTTTTTAATTAAATAATTCAAGTGACAAAGAGAACTTTTGCCTCAGTTAATGCAAATAAAAAACTGTGCCGTAGCAATTCAATGCTACATACACAGTTTTTCAATTCTATTCATTAAGAGGTTAACATTGTTCTTTCAAGGTCATGTTCTTAGCTTAGTTCGTTTTTCTACCGCGTCCTAAGATGTATAGACCTAATGCTAAGCTTAAGCCA
Source organism: Staphylococcus cornubiensis (assembly GCF_900183575.1). Lineage (GTDB taxonomy): Bacteria > Bacillota > Bacilli > Staphylococcales > Staphylococcaceae > Staphylococcus > Staphylococcus cornubiensis. Next base: position 42,550 of record NZ_FXUZ01000004.1, on the reverse strand, counting down.
CCTGTAAGTGATGTACCGAATAATGCCATGTCGTTTTCTTCACCAGTTTCAGGTAAAGCTTTCATTTCGTGGTTTGCTTTAGCTTCTTGGCTGTCTTTCATTGCTTTTTGGTTATCAACAACAAGTTTTTGACCAGGTAAAATCATATTTTTATCTTCTAAATGATTATCTTTAGCGATTTGTTCTACAGTTGTGTTATTAGCTTTAGCAATTTTTTCTACTGTATCACCAGGTTGAACGACATGCATTGCATCTTTTTTCTTCATTTCATTTGATGCATCTTTCGCTTTGTCCATACCTTTGTCTTTGGCTTTATTTTCTTTGTTGCCTTTGTCTTCAGCTTTGCCTGCCTTGTCGCCTTTATCTTCGGCTTTGTTTTCTTTGCTGTCTTTCTCTTTAGCTTTGTCTTCTTTGCTGCCTTTGTCTTCAGCTTTGCCTGCCTTGTCGCCTTTATCTTCGGCTTTGTTTTCTTTGCTGTCTTTCTCTTTAGCTTTGTCTTCTTTGCTGCCTTTGTCTTCAGCTTTGTTTTCACCTGAATTATTGTCTTTTACGTTGTTGTCTTCTTTAGGCGCTTGGCTGTCATTTAATTTTTTAGCTTCAGCAAGAATATCTTTACTTACACTTGGGTCATCTTTAAGGCTTTGGATGAATCCATTACGTTGTTCTTCAGTTAAGTTTGGTAGGTGTAAAATTTCATAAAATGCGTTTTGTTGTGCTTCACTGTAATCAGGTTTTGCTTGGCTGTCACTTAACTTTTTAGCTTCTGCAGAGATGTCTTTACTTACACTTGGGTCATCTTTAAGGCTTTGGATGAATCCATTACGTTGCTCCTCAGTCAGATTTGGTAAGTTTAGAATCTCATAGAAAGCACTTTGTTGCGCTTCATCAAAACTTGGCGCAGGTTGTGTAGGCGCTTGGTTAACGTTCACATTTTTAGCTTCAACAAGAATATTAGCGCTTACACTTGGATCGTCTTTAAGGCTTTGAATATAACCATTGCGTTGTTCTTCAGTCAAGTTTGGTAAGTTTAAGATTTCATAAAATGCATTTTGTTGTTCATCACTGTAATTAGGAGCAGGTTGAGAGCCCTCTTGACTATCATTTAATTTTTTAGCTTCATTAAGCACATCTTGACTTGCACTTGGGTCATCTTTAAGGCTTTGAATGAAACCATTACGTTGTTCTTCGCTAAGGTTCGGTAATTTTACTACCTCAGAGAAAGCGTTTTGTTGCGCTTCTGCGTTATTATCAGCTTCTTCTGCAAAACTTGGTGTATTCACAAGTAAAGAACTCGCGATTAAACAAGAACCCACCCCAATTGATAATTTACGAATGCTGAAAAAGTTTTTGTTTTCCATTGATTACAACCCCTTATTAATTTAAATTATGTATTGCATTATTCACTATAATGCTACATTATTACAAATTAAAAGTAAAGTGCAATTTTTGAATATTTAAAAATAAAGCGGTGTAAATTATTGATGTTTTTAATATAACATGTTGCAAAATTTTAATTGATAAAATTAAATTTTTAAAGCATTAATGAAAGTAAAATGATATTTTCAGAAACATATTTACTATACTTTTCTTATGCTGCATGAATCATAATCTTTTGTGTATAAATCAATATTTCAAAAATTCTATTTGCTTAAATTTTCAGAAGTTTTATTTGGATATATTAATTTCTTTGTTTAAAAGTACACTTCTTATCACACTCAGACAGTGGGTAATATCTTACCATTTTCTTTAAAATCTAGTTTAAAAATTTTTGTATCTCTTCAATATGATTCACAACATCACGCACAATAAATCTTCATATATATCAAAAAATCATCGCGTTTATCCAATCGACTTAAAGTAGTGTGATGATTTATAATGATTTGGAATCCATTGAAACTACTGAAATTCATTGTGTTCACCCTATTTAAACTATGTTCGTCCAACATGTATGATTATCCCTAATTCTTAATAAACAAAATAAAAGTAGGAAAACAGCATTTTCATTCCGCCATTTTCCTACACTTTCAAACCACTATTTGCTCAAATGATTTTCTAGATAATTCTTCTTTCTCTATTATTTTTCATTGATACCTTTATTTTCTTTATTAGAAGATTTGTAACCAGTAATCATACTTTTACATTTCTTAGTAAATTACCACCAACTATACTGCGATGAATCGTGAAACTCTACTTCATCTTCTCTCTTTTCGCTTAATAGGTACTTTAATATATTTTTGTGATTTCTTTCATCTATATCTTTATCAACCTTGTCAAAATTTCGTAACCACATCAGTGTTTCCTTGTACCAAACCAGTTCTTCTACTGACTCATTTTTAGTTCTGTAATTTTTAATATATTCTGTAAGTTCTTCTAATTCTTTATGTAATTTATATTGTCTCACCAAGGACTTAATTTTATTAAACTCTTTTTTTCTTTTTTCTCTTAAACTTTCCGCCTTAAGCCTTTGACGTTCTTTTTCATTTTCTCTTTCAATATATTCAATCTCTTCATCATATAATATACTAGGCAATTCGAATATTCTTTTAAATATCTTTTTCAATAGGACATCATCCGTATCAGAGCCTGGATAATTTTTTGTAATACCATAATTATCACTCCATGAATATACTCCAGTAAGTTCACATTTAAAATACCCCGTCTTAATATAATCATATGTCGAATACCGATCATCATTACTTTTGACCCTTTTTGTTTTTTCTTTAAATTTCAACTTAATTCTAAAATCTTTATTTATTTCATAGAACCTTTCATCTCTATCTAAAACTTTCTCGTAACGAGGGATGCTTATATTAATATATTCTTCATCAACATTAATTTTAAAACCTAAACTTTCAATTGCTTTAAATAAAGTATCACAAAGATTATAAAAATTAGGTAATGCTTCTTTAGAAATATTAGTTGAATTTAATACCTTTTGAGCTTCTTTTCTATAGTAACTCCACGGGTCTAACTCTGCTTCTCTTCTTCGCTTTCTTTCTGCTACTAGGTACTCTTTGTGTTTCGTAATAATCTTATGATGTCGTTTAACCTTATCAGGAATCACTAAATTCGTATATGCAATATATATTTCCTCTTTTTTGTCATCATCAAAGTATAGCCATTTGTTTTTGATTTTTTCTTTATCACTTAGCTTTTCATCAATCTTAATTAAGTAATCCTCCCCATAGATAGGATCAATAGGGGCAATAATCCCTTTCTTATAGTTGTATAAATATTTAGCATTTGGAATGGGAATCTGATGTTCTTCAATCACCTTTTTTAAATCATTAAATTCAATATTATGTTCTTCTGCAAATGCTGTTCGCGATTTTGTCCAAAGCTCCTTATAAATATCAAAGCGATTCATTTCCATATTCTAACCTCCTCTAACGGTGTATTATTACAATAACTCTATCACGTATGACTGTAGAAAGTCGAACTACAATAATATGCAGTCCGACTTTTATGAGTAAATCCTCTTATAAAATAACTTGAATTAAATGATTTTTATAGTCTCTGTTAACTACTTGATTTATAAATTTTTCTCATAAGCAATGATTCTAGATACTTAATAGTTTAACACTACTAAAGTTTTCTACAGCAATACAGCAAGTATTATATGACTTTCCTGTCACCCTTCTTTTTGGACTTTATAAAAGTATTGATGTACAAAAGTCATCTAAACATTTAAAACTAACTCAGATGTTTAATTTTTAGAAATTTTCTCTTTTACTTCAGTTGGTAATATACCCATAAAATAGTTCTCTATGTTGTCCCAAAACCAAGTGGTATAGTTTAATATTTTTTCTTTTGCATTAGAACCATGTTGCTCTTTTGTAAATAAATATTTGAGCATCTCAACGCTTGTATGATGTTTAGACTGGACATCTTGTAATATTGTATTTTGGTAAAAGTCACCTTGTTTAATTGCTTTCTCCAGTGGCGCAACAGAGTTCATTCTTAAATAAATTTGTGGTGAGCTTCCACCTATAACTTGATACCGCAGTAACTTCCTAGCTTCTCCAATGCCTAATGCTGCTATTTGCGAATCAATATTGCTTATTTTTTGTCTCAAATGGAAGGATATTACGACATCTTTCTCTTTTAAGTAATTATATTTTGGAATAAGAGCACTAGAAATTGAATCCATAATAAAACTTGTAAAGATGTCTCCATCTTGATGGATAAAATATCTTTTATTATTCTCATTACTATTTGTTCTCTCAGCTATAAATTTAATTTGTTTAATTTTATTAAATTCAAATGCAACATTAATTACAGTTTGAGCAAAGGTCTGAGCTTCAAATTTATCAGAAATTTTTAATGTTTTCATAAAATGATTACCTAAATCCTTGATTGTAAATTGCTTCTCTACAATCTTTTGCTGATCTACAAATTTCTCAAAAGCATTTAAAATCATTTTATATTCTGCTATTACATTTTCTATTGAATTATTATCATTTAAGCCAATTTCAACTCCAGATGTATAGGTTAGCTTTTCAAATAATTTTGCATGCTTTAATTTTTCTCTTTCCTTAGCAGTAAACAAGGCGTATTTAAAACTTGGAAATGACATTTTCTTATAGTATTTTTCCCATATTCCACTTAAATTCACTTGATACACAGAACTATATATGTCACTCTCAATATCATAGCGCTTAGTAAAATACTTACCAAAATTAGACTTAGATAATGTAAATTCAAATTCTTTATTGACGAAAATTAAATCATTTCCAAACAAGCTTCTAGGTCGTGCAACAAAAGGAGAATAGCCAAGTTTATTAGGAGAAGAAAAATCTTTCTCTATCATCAATAAAACCGTTTTAACTTTGTTATCTAAAGTATCCTCATCCCTCTTATTTTGTACAAAAATATATTTAAAATCTTCTGGACTTATAATGACATTACGATTATTGCCTTTTTCTTTATATACTGATAATACCTTTTTCATAACTTCAATTATTTGAGATTTCCTTATTGCTGACATTCCTTGTAGTCGCTTCACTTCATTCATATCTTTTGACAGAAAATCAATTACACCAAATCCATAGTGGACTTTATTTTTATCCCTGACCGCACGTCCAATCTCTTGAATATAATCAATAACATTACCGGTTGGAGCATAATGATAGACATTGTTTATATCTGGAATATCTATCCCCATTCCAAAGGCTTTTGTCGCTAATACAAATTGAATATCTCCCGACTTGTATCCTCTTAAAACTTCATCTTTTTCTTCTTTTTGAAGTGTTCCGAAATATTTTCCAATTTTTTCCTTAATATCCGGCTTATTTGAACCTACAAATTCATAAAAATCTAATAATAATTTTACTGTTGGAAAATATATTAATGATTTTTGATCTTTTTCTATGGCTTCTTCTATATGTCTTAGTGCTAAACAATTTTTTGTATGTCTGTAATCTCGTCCTTCTTTCTCAAAATATTTTTGACCACTGCGAACTTTCATAAATAAATCTTCCCTACGCACATAACCAAAATAAGAAATTGGACTAATCATATTTAGACTATTTCTTGTATCTAAATACATATCTTCGCGTCCACCATATATTGCAGTTGCAGTAAAAGTAACGATAGGAAATTTATATTCTTTTCTTAACTTCGCAAGGTAGATTCCTAAATACCAATAATCAGCTCTAAATGACTTACCCCAAGTGGTAACAATATGTGCTTCATCTATAATAACAACACCTATATTCCTGTCACCGATAAGCATTTTAATGTCGCTTCGTGCTTGCAATGTTTCTGGTGATAAATAAAGAACGTCAATTCTTTGATTTTGGATACCTTCAATTATATTTTCTTTCTCGTAAGGCGGTGTGTTACTATTTATAGTTGCAGATGAATTTATACCCTTACTACGCATATTTTCTACTTGATCGTTCATGAGTCCTATCAAAGGAGATATTACAAGTGTTAATGGTTTATTATCTTTATACTTATTTGCTAAAAACAAGGCAGGGACTTGAAACATGACTGATTTCCCTGCACCAGTGGCAGCAGTAATATAGATATCTCTAAAAGAATCCCCGAACATAGCATTTTCTGCTTGTACAACAATATCATCAATAATTTGTGATTGTGAAATGTTTATAGTTTTCTTAGAACGATCCTCAATATTTTTATAAAAATCTATTTCTCTAAAATCATCATACCCATATATATCTTTCAAAATCTTTTTATATTGTTTCTCATTATCAATAAGATTCCTTCTTATCGATAGCGTGGTGAAATAGAATTTCACATCACTTAACTTTTCAAGAAGATTTATTCTTTCCAAATAATTGTTTGGCAAATTATCAAGTGCGCCAGATAGTATAAATACCACATTTTTTTTGTTATTTTTACTCAGTATTTCATCTTCTAAATCTAAAAAAGGTATTTCATCCTCCGATAATTCTATACGAATAGTATTTTCAACTGAATTATCTTCAGTAGTACTTACTGAGATAGGTTCACTTTCGTATAGATTGTATATGTCTATTTTTTCATCTATTTCAGGATAGGTTACAAAATAATTATTCGATTGCTTTGAATAGTTAATTTGACCATAAAAATATGATACTTGCTCTAGCAAAATAGCTTGTTCTATCTCAAGCGCATTATCTTCTTCAAAATATAAATAATGGTAGACTTTCTCAATATCTGATAAAGTATTTCTGTAAGGAAATTGTTTATCAGATAAATTGTTTTTTAGGATTGCTATAGGCATTTTATTTATAGACTGGTATTCTCGAAATAATTGGTATTCTTCCATAGTCATCCATTTGTAATTTTCAGTAAATGTTCGATTTGATATAACCTCTTCAACTACCTGCTCTTTTACAATTTTTAATTCAACCTTGTCATAATAATCAATAGAAAACGAAAAATATTTGTTTTCATATGTAAACAAGCTTGAATCTACTCCATTAAGTACAATAATTGTACTACCTTTCTCATTAATTATTTCTTTAATTTTATTATTAATCATAACGATAATCCCCTAACCGTTTTGTAATTCTATTTACCTTCAATTTTTCTAATGCTTTTGATTCAATTTGTCTGATACGTTCCCTTGTAACATTCAATTTTTTTCCAATTTCTTCTAGTGTATAGACCTTCTCATTTTCAAATCCAAAGCGCAATAATATGACTGTCCTTTCTTTATCAGTTAATCTTTTATTAATAGCATCCTTTAATTCTTGTCTTAAAGACGAATTATAAACTTTATCCTCAACACTTAAACTTTTTTCATCTGGAATAAAGTCAATCAAAAAGCTACTTCCATCATCATTAATACTAGTTTCTAAACTTTTTAAATTTGATAACTCTATATATTTTTTTATTGTTTCTACTTCATGTAATTCACATTCTATTTCTTTTGAAATCTCTTCATTAGTTGCTACTCGTCCATGTTTGTTTAAAAGCTCATTTTCAATTCGAATAAGTTTAATTAATTTTTCACGCATGTTCACTGGAATTCTAATGGTAGTACTAAAATCTGCAATTCCTCTTGTTATACTTTGCCTTATCCACCATGTTGCATATGTTGAAAACTGATATCCCTTTTTAACATCGAATTTCTCAGCAGCTTTTAACAAACCCATCATCCCCGCTTGAAACATATCCTCTTCTGTATAAGAAACAGTGGATAATAATTTGTAATTACCAACAATTTTTGAAACTAATTTTTTGTTTGCAATTACAATGTTAGATAAAATCTCTAATTTTTCTTCCGACGTTTCTTCGATTTTCTTGAATTCAGTCAAGTATTCGATATTATATTTTTTATCAATTATTTTCTTGTAACTTTTTATATCTTTTTGGAAACTCTCACTCTCTAGTAAATCATCTAAGTCTTCAAAATCTTCATCTTCAAACAACTCATCTATTTTACTCATGCTTTTCAAATCTCTGTCCTTAATAACTTTATATCCTAAATCATTCAGTAATTTACAAATATCTTCCCGCCTTTTTATTTCAATAAATTCATCTTCAAACCAATTTAGTAAATCACTCTCTAATAATTCTTTGTTCTTATTAAAAAGAGAGTATAATTTTACTAATTTATGTTTATATGAATGTTTATCTTCAGAAATTGTAATATTTAGAGATTTCAATTCTTCTAATATTTTATATTTTTCTGAATTTTTTACAGAAAATTTTTTTAGTAACAAATCAACTTCATATCCTTTAATTTCGCTTCCATATTTAATATTACTGTTTATATAATCGATAATTGAAGTTATATTTTCTCCCATATTAGCCCCACCCTATGTAATTTTATAGACTAACTTTTGTTTTTACTTTTCAAAGTAATTATAACAATATTGTAACATTTTAAACATACCTAATATTAAAAATATGACTTTCTCTACATATATAAAATGTACATTTATATTTCTTTAGAATTTCGGATGATTTGGTCAAGTCACTAACTTAACATGTCAACTTCTACTCTTCAAAGTCGTTAATAAATGATTTACATCAGATTAGTTTATTCAAATATACAATTCTAAAAATGTTCTCCCAAGGTCATAATCATGATAATGAAGCATTTGTATTTTAAAATAAGTGCCGGAGTTAAAACATAGCCTACTACATTTTAGCTCCGGAATTCCCCAACTTATTAGACTTTCAATAAAAATATACTACAAAAATAAAGTAGGTAATTAATAGACAAAATCTGTAAGATATGTTTCTAAAAACTTCATTTGTTTAATTCACACCTTCTATTAAAACAAATCAAACAAAAACAGACTGCCTAACATCAAAACAACCGCCACTGCGACGAATACAGTAACAATTAATGTTTTCTCTATCAACAATTTCCTTTTTTCTCTTGTATCGTTATAAGTCTTTGCGCCATTCTCCATGTAATTCACGATCTCTTTAAACGTTTTGACATCGTACTTTTTCTTCAACTGTTCAATCTTAATCGCATAATACATTGAAATGACCCAAAATATGAATGGGATGAGTAAACCGTACCATCCATCGATAAATTTCAAAACTGGGCCAACTGAAATCATAGTAATAATCATAAAAGCAAGCATCAATTTACCATATCTGTCCATGTTATAGTGATCAATGATGTTCTTCATTTCTACTATATCTCCTTTTACAAGTTGATCTAAAGAAACATTGAATAAAGAACTGAGTGCAATCAAATGGTACAAATCTGGGTAGGTTCTCTCATTCTCCCAGTTCGAAATCGTTTGCGTAGATACATCAATTTTCTCCGCTAATGCCATCTGTGATAATTGTTTTTCTTTTCTATAAAACCTAATTTGATTGCCGACATCCATATCCAACAGCTCCTTCATTGCCCACGATAACTTGTAATTAAACGTTATTCTATCAAATCTCTTTATAATGTCACTATAAAATTTTTTATAGTTATATTTCCCGGGTGATACGCTTAAGTTTTTGTGACTTTTCCTAAAAAATACCACCTACTCCAGTAAAAGTAGATGGTATCGTAAAACTTACATAATTCACTTTCTTAAACTTAATTTTTATTGAGAAATTGCTTCACACTTCACTGTTCAATGCAATTTTACGAATCAGTTCTTTCTTATGGTTAATAACATCTAAAACTTGCTTTTGTTGCTCTCTCGTCAAATACATACCTTCAAGCGAAAGATTCTTAACGATCTGTTTGTTAAATTGTGAGTCAATCGTCATCATCGTATCGCCGCCTAATGGTCATACTATACCACATACTCAAGATTACCTTGTATTTCAATAATCAACCATTTCTTAATTAAAATGGAGGAAATAGCATTCGCATTGAGATCCATTACTAGACAACGCACAACACCTATTTCAATTTCAGTGTAAAGGCATTAATCGCAACGATAACAGTACTGAGCGACATGAGAATCGCACCCACTGCTGGAGATAAAATCAAGCCAATCGACGCTAAAATACCTGCTGCTAAAGGTACAGCAACAATATTATAGCCTGCACCCCACCATAAGTTTTGAATCATTTTTCTCATCGTTCTATTGGAAAGTGTCAAGAAATGAATAATGTCAGTCGGATTACTTTTAACAAGGATGATATCACCAGAGTCTACTGCAACATCTGTACCTGCTCCAATGGCGATACCGATATCTGATCTAATCAAACTTGGCGCATCATTAATACCGTCCCCAACCATCATCACTTTCTTACCTTTACTTTGATACGCTTTTATAATGCTCTCCTTATCTTCTGGCATGAGTTGTGCATGGACATCATGAATACCTAGTTCTTTCGCTACCGCTTCTGCCACTTCTTGATTATCACCCGTGAGCATGACAGGTGTGATACCTTTCGCTAATAAATCAGTGACCATTTGTTTTGAACTGTCTTTGATTTGATCTCCTTGCGCGATAATACCCACGACTTGTGTTTCATCAATTAAATAGCTAATGGAATTGCCTTGCTGTGCTAATTTCGTGAACAATGCTTGATCATAATCAAACCCATTTTGTTCAAGGTAGGAAACATTGGTGATTTTATAAGATTGACCGCCAACTTTCCCTTCCAATCCAACACCTGAAATATTTTGAACATCTTGCGGTTGCGTATATGCAATGTTTTTACTTTGAGCAAATGTGACAATGCCTGTTGCTAATGGATGATTCGATTGACTTTCTAATGACGCAAACAAGCTTAATACTCCATCGTCACTCATATCTTCGTGAAAGCTCTCATAATGATTGACTGAAAAGTTACCTTCCGTCAATGTACCCGTTTTATCCATCATGACATAATCGATATGTTGTGCAGTTTCTATCGCTGCTCTATTTTTAATGATTAAACCGTGATGCGCCCCTATTGACGTCGAACGAGCAGTCACTAACGGAATAGCCAAGCCTAACGCATGTGGACAAGCAATCACTAACACCGTCACCAGTCGTTCTAATGCAAAATCAATTTCATTTTGTATCAGCATCCAAGCAATAAAAGCGATCACACCGACACTGACAGCAAAATAGAACAGGTAACCCGCCACTTTATCAGATAATAACTCCGCTCTAGATTTATCATTTTGAGCCTGATTCACGAGTCCCATCACTTGCGAAAGATAGCCCGCTTCTCCTACAGCTGTCACCTTGACTTGTATCGTTCCGTTCCCATTAATAGAACCACCGATTACTGTGTCATGCTGCTTTTTCTGTACTTTTTTAGACTCCCCGGTGACTAACGATTCGTCTATTGCGGTCTCACCACGAACAATGATGCCATCTGTTGGAATACTTTCTCCCGCTTTCACCTCAACGATATCATCCATTTCGATGTCCGCTATGTTAACTTCTTCACGCTGATCATCATCCGTAACTTTCATCGCCGTATTTGGTAACAGTGCTGCCATTTTTTTCAATGCGTCTCCAGCACTTCCGACAGCATTCATTTCAATCCAATGACCGAGTAACATAATTAAAATTAATGTCGCAAGTTCCCAGAAAAAGTCCATCGTATGACCTGTTGCATGACTAAAATGATTCATATAAAAAGCATAAAGACTATAAATGTATGCAACTGAAATACCTAAAGCAACGAGCGTCATCATACCTGGTTTTTTCGAAGCCATTTCGTCTTTGGCCCCAGATAAAAACGGTTGGCCCCCATAGAAGAATAAAATGGTCGCAAGGATTAACACAATCCAGTCAGAACCTGGAAATGTGAATTGAAATGGTAATTGTACGCCCATCATTGGAGATAAAATCATAATCGGTATCGCAAAAATCAATGAAACAAAAAACTTCACTTTAAAATTTCCATGATGATGTGCATGATTGTCGTGTTCATGATGATGATCGTGATGTTCATGACTTCTATGCTCATGCGGGTCATGGTGGTGCTCTTCAATATTTGACAAAATAACGCCTCCTATTTCTATCACGCTATCATTTAATACATCTACAGCATAACACATACCTATAGGGGGTATAAAGCGTTGTAGTAGCATCAGTAATACGATAAACGCATAAAAATCCTCTGTCTATATAGCGATAGAGGATTTTTATGTACACTTTTTAAATTTTATAGTTATAAATAACCAATCAAAAATGACTGCTTATTTGTCAGGAGGTAGGATAGCCTTACGCACTTCACCCATTTTTTCATCCAGTTGTCCTGCAATTTCTGAAATTCTGAAGAGCTCTTTTTTTAAATTTTTATCTATTTCGGAATATTTATATTGCAGTTTATGCTCAGCTGCAGCGAAAAAGTCCATAGCGAGTGTTCTAATTTGAATTTCAAGGGGAATCCATTTCACACCCTTTGACATATATAATTGTGTTTCCACGATTAAATGTAAACTCTTATAGCCACTCGCTTTAGGATGCTTGATGTAATCTTTGACGCGCTTAATTCTCAAATCATCTCTATTCTTTAAAAGCTCATAAATGCTGTATACATCTTCTTCAAACGTCGTGACAATTCTCACGCCAATAATATCAAAAATATTTTCTCTGATTGCTTCTGGTTTGAAATCAACATTTTTCTTTTCCATTTTCTTTCGAAGCGATAGTGGTGTTTTAATACGTGTTTTCACATGTTCAAAAGGAGAGTAACCATTGGTAGCACGCCATTCTAAATCAATAATTTCTAAGTCGCTTTTAATTTCAAGTAAGCCCATCTCATACTCTTTCATCATTAACTTAAATGCTTCTACCTCTTGTTTTGCTACGTCGTGCTGATCAACTTGCGCAAATATATCTTTCAAATCCATACACATTCTCCTCAACAAATTGTTATGCAATATCAAATAATATTTTCATTATTAATTAAATTATAACAGTTACCTATAGACTTCTCTATAATTGAAAATATTACAGAACTATGGCGTCATCTTATGGATTTCAACACGTTCCAAATAGCGTTATCACCAGATGCTACATTAAAGTAATTTATAGCATTTTTCCGTGTACATCCCATCCGTTTTCTTTCGCTTCTTTTAATGCTTGCATCCTTCTGTAACCAACTGGGTGATCGGATATGAAGTTATTCAGTTTTAACCAAAACGATTCATCATGTGTATCTATAGATTTAAAATATTCATCAATGTCTACTTTAGCCCCCACATACTTGCCAGAGTATAAATAGATTAAGTCTAAAGCACCTTCTTCGGCATAATACACTGCAGTCCGATCAGCTGTATATTCTTGTGCTCTTGTAAGACTTTTATCTAAGAAGATTGGCTTTAGTGCTGGTGAAAGTATCAGCCTCCATAGATTCGTATGTCCACATTTATGATGCGCCAACTCATGCGCTAAAACAAAGCGGACCAGTTCGTTTTGTTTATGGCTATAATAAACATCAAGCAAATCACTATAAATCACGATATAACGCTTTCTCAATGTACATTTAGCAGCAAAAGCATTCATCATACCGTTCCCGTTGTTAATATATAATCTTGGTGTCTTTAAAGGTCCATTTTTAGAAAACCCCATTTCATCAGCGAGTTCCATAAAAATTTGATGGATTTCAGGGAATTGTGTCGCTGTAATTTCTACGCCATTTGAAGCACTGGCCCAATAATTTTTTCTAATTGCAAAAAACCCGATAATTGGAACGAGTAAACCGAAAAGTATCGCACTAATCCATTGAGACACTTCACTACCATTTAATAGAAAATAACATCCTAAACAAACTGCAATCACAATGACGAGTAGCCCAAATCTGATCAATGGCATTTCCGCCTTATGTCTTAGTTCTTTGACGCTTACATCAGCTTTTTTATTTTTATGCATATGATTTTGGCACATGATTTCACATCCTAAATAAGACTTTATTATTAATACACTTTTTATTAAACAATAAAATTATAAGAAAGGCAAAAACAAAAGTGAAAACACCTGAAATATTTTGATAATTAAAGGTCGTATCAAAAATAAGCACAACAGAAAAATCCGAGACATTTCGCTATGTATGACGAAAGTCTCGGACCTATTGTAGTCGTGTCAAAATTTTATAAGTAGGGTGTTATTTAAGTGATTAATGTTTTTTCTGATAATAGTAAATCGGTATGCCTAACATTGTGACCCCGATTCCAACGATTGCAAGGAGGGGTTGAGTAATTAATGTATTCAGCAAGACAAACGTGCCTGCTAACAATGCAATCACAGGTATGACGGGATACAATGGTACTTTGTATGGACGGTGTAACTCTGGCTCTCGTTTTCTAAGAATAAATACCGCTAAGAAAGCCATACAATAAAATGCCCAGATTACAAAGATTAGCATGTTCGTAATTGTGTCAAAAGCGCCTAAGAGCATCATCATTGTAGCAATCACAATTTGAATCACGCCACCGAGCCATGGTGTACGTGAAGGTAATAAGTCTAAAAATAAGTGCTTAAATGGCAGTTGATTGCGTTCTGCCATAGCATAAGGGATACGCATACCAGTCATCGTATAACCATTCATCGTGCCATATACAGAAATTAAAATACCGATTGTGACGAGTTTTCCGCCTCCCGCACCAAATAAGATTGAAGATGCTTCGCTTGCGGCATTTAAGTTACCTTCAATTTGATGAATCGGGAGTGTCATTAAAAATGTTGCGTTAATCAGTAGATACACAACCATGACAAGACCGATACCAAGTGTAATGGCACCTGGTAAGTCTTTTTTAGGATTTTTCATTTCCCCGGCAATATTACCGACATGAATCCAACCATCATAAGCAAACATGGTTGCAAGTAGGCCAGCACCAATCGCTTCAAACCAATTTGAGTCTGTACCATTGACAACGGGAAAGAGAGAAAATGATACGTCACTCGTATGAAAGAAGCCGATGATGACAATGAGTGCAATCGGTATTAATTTAATCACAAGCGTAATTGACTGTAGAATCCCGCCCGCTTTAGAACCTAAAAGATTAATCAGTAGTATCGAGACGGCACTGACCATTGCGATAGGTAATAACAATGATGTCGATAAATGGAATAAATTAATGATTTGCGTTCCAAAAATAATGGCGAGTGCTGCGATATTTGCTGGAAAATAGATAAACGCTTGTGCCCAACCAGATAAAAATCCCCAGAAATCGCCATAAGTGTATTCGATATACTTAGTCAGTCCGCCAGTTTCAGGAATCGCCGCTGCAAGTTCAGCTCCTGTCAAACCGGCACAAATGGTCATCATACCGCCGAGCAACCATACAAAGAGTGCCATACTGGTTGAACCGGTCACTTCCGTCACACTAGAAGCTTTGAAGAATACACCCGCACCAATGACTGAACCCATGACAAGTGAAAGCGATGCAAAAAAGCCGATGTTTTTCTTTAGAGCTGTATCTGTACTCATTGCTGTTGCCTCCGTTTCATTCCTTGATATGGGCTATCCTACCACACCTTCACTTGTATCTGCAGGTCTCAATAAGTCATCAATAATATGTGACACACGTGTAAGGTCAACGTTACCTCCAGATACTAACGCGACGATGTTTTTGCCTTTAATCCAACGCGGGTCAATTTTACCACTTAATAGGGCAGCAGTTGGTAATGCCCCTGCACCTTCAGTAATGATTTTCGTACGTTGCATTAAATGACGCATGGCATTCGCGATTTCATCTTCTGAGACCAATACAAATTCATCGACAAGTTTTTCAACAACAGCATACGTTTTATTACCAGGAATGGTGACTTCAGTGCCATCTGCAATGGTATGTGCTGTAAATTGTGATGTAATTTGGCCTTCTTTTATAGATTCCGCCATACCGTGAACATTTTCAGATTGCACGCCGATAATATGAATAGAGGGGTTAAATGATTTTAAAGCCGTCGCTAAACCAGCAATCAAGCCACCGCCGCCTACCGGTACCACAACAGTGTCAATATCCCAAATTTGATCTAAAATTTCTAAACCAACCGTACCTTGTCCTGCCATAACTTCAACATCATCATAAGGGTGTACAATCGTTTTGCCTGTTTCCGCTGCCAGTTGTTCCATATACAGACGAGAGTCATTAAATGTTTCTCCTTTAAGGATGACCTCAGCACCATAGCCACGTGTCGCCTCTTGTTTAGAAATCGGTGCTTCTTCAGGCATGACAACCGTGGCATCAACACCAAGCAGTTGTCCAGTTAAAGCGAGACCTTGCGCATGGTTCCCCGCTGAAGCCGTGATAATGCCTTTCGCTTTTTGTTCATCCGTTAAGTGCAAGATTTTATTGAGTGCACCTCTAAATTTGAACGATCCGGTGTATTGCATGTTCTCAAGTTTTAAATAAACGTTCCCACCTGTAATGTTGTTACTCAAAAACATTGATTTAATTAGTGGTGTTTCACGTACATAATCTTGAATTCTCATCTTAGCTTCTTTGATATCATGAATATTACAATATTTTTCAGTTTGTATCATAACAGCATTTGTTGCCATCACCATCATCCTCTTTTCAAATTGATGTTGTACGAACTAGATTAAGTCTGCTAACTTTTCATAAGGCATCTCATGTGATTGTGCTAAACCTTGATTTGTAATATGTCCTTGATAAATATTCACCCCTGAGGCTAGGACTGGATTGTCTTGAATTGCACGTTTGATACCTTTATTGCTAATTTCGGATAAGAAGTCAATGTTCCCCGCTGCGAGCACCATTGTAGATGTGCGCGGTACAGCACCCGGTTGATTCGGTACAGCGTAATGGATGACACCATCTTCAACGTAAATCGGATCACTAATCGTTGTTGGACAAATACCTTCAACAGTTCCGCCTTGGTCAATCGCAATATCCACAAGCACTGAACCTTTTTTCATGCTACGTACCATATCTCTCGTCACAAGTTTCGGTGGTTTAGAGCCTGGAATTAAAATTGTTGAGATAAACACATCAGCCGTTTTGATTTCTCGAGCTAAATTGGCTTCGTTAGATTTCACTACAGTCACATTGTCGTTTTTAAAATGTGCTTCAAGCCAAGCAATACGTTCATCTTTTAATTCGATAATCACGACTTCTGCTTGTAAACCTAACGCAATCGTTGCCGCATTGACACCTGCAGAACCGCCACCGAAAATCACCACTTTACCAGAAGGAATTCCCGAAATGGCATCAATACCAGAAATTAATATACCTTCCCCTTGATGTTGCGCCTCTAAGTAATACGCACCCATTAACATTGAACGGCGTCCAGCAATCGCGCTCATCGGTTCTAACAAAATCGCTTTACCATCTTGTTCGATTGTTTCGCCACCAATCGCCGTCACACCCGCTTGTTGCATCGTTTCAACTGTTTTTTTAGACGATGCCAAATGTTGGAATCCCCAAATCACTTGGCCTTTTTTGAAATATTGAAATTCACTTTCGTGGGGCTCTTTCACTTTAATAATTAAATCCGCTTCCCAGCACTTTTCATGTGAAACAATTATCGCACCGGCATTTTCATAAGCTTCGTTCGTAAATCCAGAACCTATGCCAGCATTGTGTTCTACGTATACTTCATGTCCTTGATCTTTCAGGATTTTAGCATTTTCAGGTGTACAGCCTATACGTCCTTCACCAGGCTTTAATTCTTTAACAATACCAATTTTCATAACAAACACTCCTTGTTGAGTCATTGAAACTGTATTTTAATTTAGATGCTAAATATATCTTATTGAAAATTAAAAAAAGCATTATGAAGTATCTATAGCTATAGAGATTGTGAATTAATTCACTAACATATTAGCTTCAAATTTAGCTAAAGTCAATTGAAAATGCAATAAATTCAAAATGAAAATATTATTAAAATAATCCGAATATTACAACTTTTGTTGGAGTTTTGTTGTCATTGAGTGGGATTTGCAGGCAATATACCAATCATGCGAGAAACACTGTGGCATATACTGCTATATAGGAGGGGAAGTCTAAGGGCAGTATTATTCTTTAGGCAGCATCATAGTTACAGGCGTAGACAGTAACTCAAAAATTCATTAGTAGTCGTCGGTTTAAGGAATAAGGTTTGGATGCATCGTGCTAACGCAAAATAAAAAGCGACCTATCAAAAAATCGCTCCACTCTTTTTGTATACAATTAATTACAACTTTACGAAATTATTATTTTTTAATTGTAAAAACACCATTAAAGTCATTTAGACGTATTTTCAGATTTCGCTTTGTTCATTTCAATTTCATAAATAAATTTATACACACCTGGTATAGAAAAAAGTTGGTCTTCATAGTATGAACCACCATAATAACTAATCTTTTGAAAATCACTATAGCAAAACATTTGATGTTTCATAATCCTTCTTCTAGTACTAGAAAGTAACCTCTTTGCTTTTTTATTATCATATCTCATTTTTATATTTAAAGAGGCACTAAATGTAAAAATGATTATACTAATCATAAGAATATAAGTTGTTATTTCTGAAGTGAATTGAGTTATTTGAAACTGATAAATAATATCTCTTATAATATTTATAAATTCTTTATTCGAAAGAATGTTTTGTATTTCATTAGGAAGTTTCGAGAAATTTGAATCACCCGTAAAGTTAAGTTTAGGTTTTTTTACAGTGCTCATAAAAAATGTAATGAACAACAAAATTATATTAGGCAAACCATTAATAAACAATTGATTTTTGTGTAGATTTCTAATTATGTAAGGTTCTGCCACAAAACATATGAAACCATAAAATATAGTGGAAAATAAAACAAATAAAACTTTTAACAATATTATATTCTCAATTTTATTGCTATCATACAAAACAGAAACTATAAAAAATGAAATAAAAGGTACTATTAGCGTGATAGCAATAGGAAACTTATAAAGCATAGACTGAATCAAACAAAATAGTATGATAATGTAAACAATTACTATAACAACTGTTGCAAATGGCTGAATTACTGTTATTACATTTAAAAGAAAAATGAAGATGAAAATAAAAAATAAGGAAAAAATATACATACCTGTATTCACTTTCTTATAGTATTTTTTAACTTCTTTTTTATGCAAATTTTTTTCATCATCTAATATTATCCAGTACTTAAGAAGGGCAGTGTTTTTTCTATATTGATATATATTTGATAAATAGTGTTGTAAATTCTTATTTTTAATATTTATAACTAGTAAAATCGAAACAGTGGAAACTACGTAAAGTAAAGTTAAAATTGATGGTCCATAAATCAACTTTTGTAATATTAATATCCACATATATATGGACCAAAAATATATAAACAGCTTAATATTCAAATAACCACATCCCATCAAATAAAATCGAAACGGTGAAAATAAACCCTCAATTACTTTATACTTCTAATTATAGTAATGCGTTAATATACGGTGCTTCTTATTATTTGCAATATTTATCAAATAAATTGTATAATAAAATTAATAATTTGTATATGTAGATCTGTTTTTAAATATTTTCATCAATTGAAACTGTTTCTACACTACAATAACTACTTTGATTTAAAATAGAGGCGTAATATCTCATTTGCTAATCTGCATATTCATTCAATAATAAGAGTATTACATTTTCATTTGCAAAACCATTTTACTTTATTAATGTTTATCTGAGCACTTTAGTAATATTTGAGTTAACTATTGCCGATAAATCTCTACTAATATTTAAAACACAAAATTAAACTTTATTCATATTACACTAATTAATAAATTCAAGCTATAGTTACTTTAATCTTTAATATTTGGAGGAGGCTAGGATTTACATTCCTCCTCCTTTTGCAATTCATTAGAGGTATAGTAGGTAGTAAACAAGAAAATAATATAAATATTCTCAAAAATATTGAATATTGGTCAATCTTAAACTAGTCCATTGCTTTAACGTTTTTCTCGATAAATTCTATTTCGTTTTTAGATAAATTATATTTTTTGTATAATTGTTGATCAATTTCAGAAACTGTTTTGGACCAATCTATATCTGAATTTTTTGTAAAGTCTTGTATTGGTACCTTTGACCATACTTCTTTTGTTTTATTTCCCTGTGTAATTTTTACAACTCCTAACATTACTCTCGTAAATTTAGTTTTTAAATACTTCAATAAATTATCAGCATCAGATTTTTTTGAAAAACTACCAAATGAAATAAATGTTTCAGTATGACCTAAGTTTTTCCCACCTACTATTGGATTAGATAAAACTTCACCAAGTTTACCCGAACCATTAGAACTAGGAACTAAAACTTTAAATTTATCCATATTGGGATGCTCTAATAAATAATCTTTTCTCATCCAATAATATTCTCTCTTTTTATTTTTACGTCCCAAAATCTGAACATATTCATATTTATCATTAGGAATACGTTCGAAAAAAATTTCTTCTAGCTTATCGAATACAGATGATGATAGATATCTTTTAGAGCCACCAGAAACCCTACTTCTTAAATTAGGATTTTCCGACCATAACGTCTCAGAATATTTATAACTTGTATTACTGAATAATAATTCAGCTATAGAAATGAAATCTTCTCTAACGACTTTCTCAAGAATTCGATTTAATTCTGAATAAATTGTGAAAGTACCAATAGGACCAATTTCCCTTTTTGAATCATGGTATAAAATCGCCACACCACCTTTAATAATGGTATTAGGAAATAATTCAGATGCATCTTGTACGTAAAATACTAATTGATTATTTATATCTTCAATCATTTTTTTGTTCCATTTTTTTGACGTTGATCCTATATTAAACAAGAATCTCGCTGGTGTAATCAAACAATATTTATCACTGATTTTTTCTGCTAAGTCATAAAAATAATTATAAATTGATGGTTGCTCACTTCGATTTTCAATATTATCTTGATACGGTGGATTTCCAACTACTACATCAAATTTCATCCTCATTCCCTCCAAATAATTCATCACATTTTTTCTCAAAGTCACCTTCGCCACGTGCATATGGTGTAGTATCTAAACACACAATATGTGAATCACTAATGGTCATACCTCTCTCATCAAAACCAAATATATAATTTCGAGCAATATTATATATAATTTCTGTTGGTGCAAATCCGTATACTTGTTTTTCTAATATATGTTTTAAGCGTTCATCAGGATTAGGAATCACACCCTCTAAGCCGATATATAACCTTTTTACTATCTCGGTAATATATAAGCCAGATTTCATGTATAAATCAACAAATGTTTTATTCGGATTTCGAAAATCATCAGGACTTTCTTCTTGTAATTTATCTATCATCATCTTAACCACTTTTTTAGGAGTATATATTTGATTAGTTTTTTGGGGTGGAATATAGTCAAAAATGTCTTCTTTTTGACTTTCATTAAAATAATTAGATAATTCTTTTCTCTTATTCATAAACTCCTTCACCGATTCGTCAAATACATGTCTATCAAAAAATCTATAAGTATCTCTTAATGTTCGGAACTGTTCCAAAGTAATACCAGTTACCTCTTTAAATACATTGTCACTTATATCTACATCAAATGTGTCCAATGATGTTGTTTGGCTACCATAAGCCATTAAAAATGAAGGTATTGTACGCGAAAAGCCTCTTAATCGCGCACGAACGTCATCTTCAACCTTAGTCTTCTTTTTTTCTTCAGATTTTTTCAAAATTTCTTCTGTTGATTGCTCAACTATTTTTTTAGTTTGATTTTTAATAGTTTCAGATACTTCATTTTTAAAATTATCTTCTATTTTTTGCTTTTCGTATTCATATATTTTTTTTGCTTCAACTATCGCTGCAGAGTTATTATTTGCCTCTGCAACTTTTCTTTGGAGATCAGCCTTAATTTCATTCTTTTTTATACTTGTGTTTTTCTCAATCATTTCAATTTCACGTGCGATACGTTTGGCATTATTATTAACTACTTGATTAGCAGTTCTATTATTCAAGCCATTCTCTTTCGCAATACTTTTAATTCCACTTTTTATATTATCTCTAAAAGTAGTCTCAATAATCGAACTAATATTAACATCTTTCTGGTCAACTAACTTATCGACAATATTGTCCATATCATCATCATATAATTTCTCTCCAAAATGAGCTTTCGATTGATTAATAACAATATCATGTTTAATTAATACTTCTCCATTTTCATCAACTTCAACCACATCTGTCTCAATATTTCCATTTGTATTGTGCTGCGCTGATTTTCCTGGATTAACTGGGGTTAATTGTTCTAGTATTTCACGAGCTTCAGAAGAGGCAAATATTCCTGATACGTTTTGAAATAACAAATTTGACATGAAACCACGCTTCACTACTTCTTGTGCTTTAATAGCTTTAGGGATAGTCAATACTTGGTTTACATCTAACTTAATCATTTTTCCTTCACTATCTTCCGCTATAACTGGAAAAAAGTTAAGTAATTTACGAATATTATCTTTACGTTCAACTGATGTACCTTTACCGTTCGAAGTGTTATTAGAAAGATTATTGGCAAATTCATCATAAATAACCAATGTTCTATCAGGTGCAAAATCAAAAACATAAGCATTTTCTTTTTTTATTACATTATTATTAGCTTTGTATTGCCATGGATTTTGCGCTCGAAACGCTGCTTGCATATATAAACTTGGCGATTTTATATTTGATAGCATCATTACTGCCGTCCATTCAGGAACAGTTATCCCAGTTGTTAATTGTCCTACAGAAAGCGTTATTGTCTTTTCATTTTCAGAAATTGCTTTTTTAACCTTATCTAACGATTTATGATTAACTACTTGATCGTCTTCATCAAAACGCTCATTTCCAGCTGCTAAAACCACTTTATAATTTTCAAACACTGGATGATTTTTAAGAAGTTTTTCTAATGCTTTTGCACTGGCTACTCGATTCAACAACCAAAATGTGTGTTTTAATTCATTACGCAATTCTTTTGTTGAAAAAGGATATTTTTCGTTATGAGTAAGCGAATCTAACCATCTAATTACGTGTTTCTCATAAATAAACCTTCCTGTATCATTAGTTGCAAAAAATTCATTCAAATCAAATGCAAAATCTATATTTTCTCCTTCAATTTTAGCTCCCCTATTCACTTCGTCTGTTATCATTTCACTCATTTGATATGAAAACATATTTAATCTTGGCATATCTTCATAAGGATTATTTAATTCTATGTCATTCCACTTAGCTTTTGATTCTTGTTCATTTTCATATGTCCAATTAAAAATTTGATCTTCACTAAATTTTCCTGATGAAACAGCTTTAAATGGTGTACCTGATAAATGTAGTGTGAATTTCCTATTAATTTTGTTAAATGCTATGTCTGTTTTAAGTGTATCAACACCTTCATGACTTTCGTCAATAACTAATAGATCCCACTCCAAATCTTTTACCCAGTCTAGTTTTATATGTGTACCTCCAAAATATATTGATCCTTTTAGATCTTGTAAAGAAATAAAAGTTATCATTTTATCTCTTTCTCCATTACTATATAGGCTTTTTCTAAATTCATCACGACTCATCACAGGTCTATCTTTTAAAGAATCAGCAGTTGAAATAAATGCAAATTTTGTTTGCCATGCTATAAATTTTTCAAAATCATCAAACCATGAATTACCAATAGCTGGACGATTTGTAACGATTAGCACTTTTTCAGCATCTATTTTCCTCGCTAAGTCATAGGTGGTTAATGTTTTTCCAAAACGTGGCTTAGCATTCCATAAAAACTCTCCACCAGGATGTTTATGAATATAGTTAACTGTTTTTGTAACTGCTGCTTTTTGTTCAGGTCTTAATTTGTAAGATAGTTTTTTATCTGTTTGATCAAAATTATTATTTTGAAAATCTTTAAAATCATTAAGTGATTGAAAAGGATTTCCATTATAAAAAAACCATTCTGTATTTGGTTTTTGTTTAATTTTTTTGTGTGTACGTAAATATGAATGGAACAATTTATCTTTGAACCATTCATTGCTATCATTAAATTTTGCTGGTTCTGACCACAATTTCATATATTCAATATTAAATGCGGCAGTTTTTGTTTGTTCTCTTATTCTCTCATCCACATTTTTTCTTTCTGTATAACCAATCTTAATCCATCCCTCTTTATCTTTAACAGAAGGGAGCGTATAAGCATAAATTTGTGGATAAATAGTTTTAGTTGTTCTAATTAGAGTGTTATCTATCATGTTTATTTTACCCCTTTATCGAAATATTCCATCTTATTTGTTCGCCAATTCATTATCTTAACCCGTTTGCCAGGTTTTACTATTTCATTATTTTCTGCTTCATCTTGAAATAAAGACAATTGAACTTCTCTGCGTTTTATTTTTTTTTCACTAAGCGGAATAATATATTTTAATCCATCCATCTGAAACACATTGTAACTTATTATTTCAGCAATATCTTTAAACAATCCATGTAATGGTTCCTCTAACCATTTTGCATAATAAAAATCTCGATATGAATAAAGCAGATTTTCCCGAGCTAATAAGAGTGAATCCCCACTCCACTCAAATCCATAACTAGATTTAAACGCTTCAACTACCAATCTTTGCCATTCAGCTTTATCATTCACTTCTTTATTAATTCTCTTTAGTTTTCTATCGACAAAACCAACACGTTGATTTAAAGGAATAATTCTACCTGACTCCATGTCATATCGACTCACCATATATGGTGCTTCTCCACAAGTGACTTCTATCCAAGTTCTACCAACATATGTTTCTAAACTATCATTTTTGTAATTTTTATCTATTTCATCATTTTGCTTTTTTACAATCCATGTTGGTGTGAATACTTCTCCCTTAGATTTTGTTCGTTCTTTTTGTATTTCTTTTGACTTTAGTGATCTTGGTTTAATTATATTGCTCATACTTCCAGTAACTAATTCTGGTTTTATTTGAGATTTTGCCGAATAATTTTTAACACCATACCTAATGTAGTTTTCATTTGCCCAAATTATATTTCTTTTTGTCCTTATTGTTGAAGTTGTTCTATCAATCAATAATAAATCTAAAATTTCAGGCATATATTCTCTTATATAACTCTCATTAATATCTGCAGAACTAAATGAATTTATTTTCATCTCATTGTTTTCCTTTGCCATAGTATTACTCTAAATGCCCCCCATCAAATAATAGCTTTTTCAGTGATTTATTTAATTTCAATAGACTTATAAATAAGTCTATTATACATTTGATTATGCTGATTTTGCTATTCTGTTTGTTTATAAATTATCTCGGGTGTAGATGTAACATTTTTTGAATATAATTCCGTTATTTCTATCTCTACGGGGATTGGAAATAATTCTCCAACTATAAATGCAGTTCCTGTTGGCAAATACGAAAATCGTTTTAGTTGAAATCTATTTATATAAGGAATCGTGTTAATAATATATTCTAAATCTATATTGTTCTTTATTCTATGAACAATATAATTATTACACTGTGATAGCACTGTTGAAGACAATTCACTCGGCCTCTGACTTGATAACATTAAAAAACAACCAAATTTTCTACCTTCTCTAGCAATTTTCTTGAATATCTCTACTTCCTCAAACTGACTAGTTTCTTTTGTTTTCGATATATATCGATGAGCCTCTTCAAAAACAAATACATTTACCTTTCTCTCGTTTATTTGTTTTGTTTTATTATCTAGAAATTCTTTTTTTAAAATATATGTTGTAAAGAAAAGTAACAGATCATCATCTAACTCTGAAACTGAATAAATTATTGATTTTGCATGTATATCTGTGTCATTATTTCCAAATAATTCAGAAAATCTTGAGCGGACATTTTTAATGCGTGTTTCGAGCGTAGCCGAATAAGCTCTTGCTTGATTATTCCCCTTACTTTCTTCTAGTAAAAATACAAAGTCTAATCCTTCTAATAAGTTATCAAAACTCGATATGTTATATAGTGCTTGTTCTAACTTTTCGTTTATATTTATTTTCTTGTCTTTATTTGATATAACTTTTTGCAGACTCTCAATAAAAGTTTCTTCTTCTTCTTTAGTCATATTGCCGTATTGAGAATTATATGCACCTGTATCAATAGACGTACCTTCTAATATACTTATAATTTTTGTTCTTTTTCCAACTACATCTGTTTGTTGATTTCTATATAACTGATACGCTATATAACATTTTAACCAATTTTTATCAATAATTTCATTTTCAATAGCATTTGCAATTTTTAATGCCATCTGTAAAACAGGTAATTGAACTAACTCTGACGGTTTTATTAAGTTCAACCAATCTTGAATATCTAAATTTCTTATATTTATTTTAAAGTCACTTAATACATTAATTATTTTCACATTTTTTATCTCTTTATATTCATCATGTACATCAAAGATATGAAAACGCAAATTCTCCGTTTCTTGATTATTAGTTTTCGAAACTAATTGCCTTATTGTAGTCGACTTCCCTGATCCAGTATTCCCTAATATAGCTGTATGATGTGTTAATAATTTATTAGTATTAAAACGGGCACTATATTGTTCATCAATAAGTCCAAGAATAATATCATTCTTGCTTTTTGAATATGAAAAAATTAATTCCATCTCTTCTTGACTCGTTAAATACACTTTATCTTGTAAAAAAGGATATTTCTTTAGATTAAACTCAATTTCTCCATTTCTGATTATACCAACTGGTACACATTCAAAATTGCCATTGTACATGAACTTTGATTCCTCATCATTAGATAAAGGTATTTCTTTATCTTCTATCTTAACAACCTGGTATATGAATTTTTCACTGTATTCGTTTTTTATTGTCACATAATCTAACACTCCTTTAGCAATATAAATCTGTCCTAGTAAATTGTAGTTTAATTTTTCAAAATCGCTAACTTCAAAAATTAACTTATCGAAGGTTATACTAGTTACCTTTCCTATACTGTTCATCATTTTCTTCCTCTTTCTTAATATTATCCAAACTTTTGCTTTTCAAAAAATTATCTACAATATATTTAAAGTAATATACATTTTGAGTCTCATGTTCTGTTTTCTCTTTTTCTATACTAGTTTCCCCCCCAATAAGATGTAAATTGTAATTCTTATGTCTTTCATAAAAATCATTTAAATTACTCTCATTTTTGTTCCCAAATATTATTAAATTAAAATCTTGATTTTTTAAATTTTGAGCTATTATGCTATTAATATGATCATCTGGAAACCCATATCCTATAATAACTAAAGTAGTGTCCTTTTTTTGTAAACAATTAGAAAACTCTCTGAATAATTCTGAGTATGGGGCTTGAGCTGTTTCTCTATGTTTTAACATAGTTGGATAAATAACAACTTCCTGATGATTCTTTTTATTTATAGAATCAACTTGTTGCAACTCACCTTTTTCATTAGTTTTCCAATTGATAGAACCATGAATTTTATATACATTTGCTTCTTTAGTTACTGGTTGCCATTTTTCTTTATACTTATTTGTATCATCCACTACACGATATTTAAATTGATTAATATCAAATTTTTTATGTAATGTGTTAGCAAAACCAGTGTTATAAATGATATTGTTAGCTTCCAGTGCATATTCATTAAATAAATCATAATTTGTTGTAAATATAGAAACTTTTGCTTTTAATTTATTCCTTTTATCGAAAACATAACGATAAAAATCACGATAAGTTTTATAAGTTTCTCCCTCATATTCTATGGCTCCTGTTTCTGGAATGGTATTTATAAATTCACTTTTTATTATATTAAAAGCTCTAAGTAATTTTTGATTATTAGTAAAGTTCAGCCCATTTTGAATCCAGTTTAGTAGCTCTTCTATATTAGTATAACTATAGTAATAGTCATTTATAATATTCATTATTTGACTTTTATATTCAAAATCTTCTTTATTTATCCATTTAATATATGTATCTAAATTTCTAACTTTTAGGTTTTCAATATTATCCTTTATTTCTTCCATTATTTCTTTTTTGTGGTTTCTATTACTCTCAATAAATTGTACAAATTCGTTAATCTCCTTCGAATCCAGAAACTTCTTCACTTGATTCATAACTACATTATTATCTAGTATTTTTCTCATTGTTTGAGACATTAAAGGCACCGCATTTGTTGAACATCCTGAACCCAAAAATATTACTAAGTTATTTGCTGAAAGTTGTTTGTTAATAAACGTCGATATCCTATCATGTTGTTCACTAATGTTTAACCCCTCTAATTCATCTTTATCTCTATTAAAATGATAAATAGTCATTATAAATCCTCCCAACCATTATATTTTAAAGTTAAACTTATAAAACTTCCCTCACTTATGATATGCTTCCCCTTATCAATGATATTGCTAAAAAAATATAGAATGAACTCTAATAATGAGCTCATTCTATATTTTTCATCACTCCTTTTTAACCATTTGGAAACTTAGTTAACTTGAGGTGTTTTTGGATAATATTATCTAGTTGCTGCTGTTCTTTATCTAATATACCTGTATCTTCTTTTATTAAATCTATTATCTCAATTATCTTTCTTTTATTTTGTGATGTCATAAATTCTTGTGTACCACCTATGATTAAACCATTGATTTCAATATGGTCAGTCTGGTAAAAACTCAAACCTTCATGTGTTATTTTATTTCTGTAGTCCCTCGTTTTACGATTATTTTTGTCAGGTAAATTAGGATAGTACTTTTTATCGCTACTTTTTTTATTATTTTGCTCGAAATATTCTCTAGCATCCTGCGTCAAACCTTTAGATTTCTCATCTTCACCATTATATAATCTTCCTACTTTATCTATATTTATATCATTAATATCAACCATTAATGTGAAACAGCGTACTCTTATAAGTATATCGTCTAAAGTAGTTATCAACCTTATTGAATTCGTTATATGATAATCTAATATTAAATTTTCTTTTAAATCATTATTTTCAAAGCTTTTAAAACTCTCTTCTATTTCTTCTTGCGCTAAATTTAGAAAAAAGCGATTTCTATCATATGAAACCACCAAATCTGCAATACATTGCTTAGCTAAATTATCAAATATGCTCTTATCATCATACATAGTTTTGTTTACATCATAATTAAACATTTAACACCCTCCATTGTTATTTTATATTACTAAATTTTTTCTTTCCCCTTATAATTTTAATAATAGAATATTTCACTAGATATTTGAACGCAAAATTACTATTAATATACAGTATTATTGATTAACAATATCTACAATAACCACAATCATCGCATAAATAGTAGTATTAATTGTCACATTTATTGCACCATCCAATCCTATATTTCTTATAATACTTTTTTAACTTATATTTTTTTCATTAAAAAACCTTTTTACTTAATTGATTATATAATAAGCTATACTTTTGTAACTAGCTACTTAATTTCACTTACCAAATATCACAAATAATATCTTTTCACATAGAAAACCACAAGAAAAGTCACATAAAGCCTTAATATTTGATATATTTATGTAAAGGATAACATAAAGGTGGAATATAAATGGCGACAATTGGATTTGAAGAAAAATTATGGCAAGCTGCGGATAAATTACGAGGGAGTATGGATGCAGCAGAATACAAGAATGTAGCATTAGGTATTATATTCTTGAAATATGTATCTGATTCGTTTGAGGAAAAGTATGAAGAATTATTGAATGATGAATATGCAGACGAAGAAGATAAAGATGAGTATTTAGCAGAGAATATTTTCTGGGTTCCTAAAGAAGCACGTTGGCAATATATTAACGATAATTCAAAGAAACCAGAAATCGGTCAAATTATTGACAAAGCGATGATAGCAATTGAAAGAGAAAATGAGTCTTTAAAAGGCGTGTTACCTAAAGATTACGCAAGACCTGCATTAGATAAAGAAAAATTAGGCGATATTATTGATCTATTTACATTCAAAGTTGGGGATTCTGAAAGTAAAAAACAAGATGTTTTAGGTCGTGTTTATGAATACTTTATCGCAAAATTTGCGAGCGCTGAGGGTAAAAATGCTGGGGAATTCTATACACCAGCTTCAATCGTTAAATTACTTGTTGAAATGATTGAACCATATCAAGGTAGAATTTATGACCCTTGTTGTGGGTCAGGCGGAATGTTTGTACAAAGTGAACATTTTATCGAACGACATCAAGGTCGTATAGATGATATTGCTGTTTATGGTCAAGAATCTAATCCGACAACTTGGAAATTAGCAAAAATGAATTTGGCTATTCGAGGTATAGATAATGATTTAGGTGATCATCATGCAGACACATTTCATAATGATTTACATAAAGATTTGAAAGCTGATTTTATATTGGCCAATCCTCCATTCAATGCAAGTGATTGGGGACAAGAAAAATTATTAGATGATTACCGCTGGAAATTTGGTATTCCTCCAAAAGGAAATGCAAACTATGCATGGATTGAACATATGGTTTCTAAACTTGCCCCAAGTGGTACAGCAGGATTTGTATTAGCGAATGGTTCAATGTCTACAAGTGGTAAAGATGAATTAGAAATACGTAAAAACTTAATTGAACAAGACTTAGTTGAATGTATAGTTACATTACCAGGGCAACTATTCTATTCAACTCAAATTCCAGTATGTTTGTGGTTCGTGACAAAAAATAAAGCTAAAAACGGTAATAATGAACGACGTGGAGAAGTACTATTTATAGATGCTAGAAATATTGGTAGTATGGTATCAAGAACATTAAAAGAATTCTCAGATGATGAAATAAAGGATATAGCAAATGTCTATCACTCATGGCGTGGTACAAACGATAATCAATATGAAGACAAAGCAGGCTTCTGTAAAGTAGCCAAGACAGAAGAAGTAAAAGATAACGAATATATCTTAACACCAGGGCGTTATGTAGGCTTAGCAGAAGTAGAAGAAGATTCAGAACCATTTGAACAGAAAATGGAAAGAATCACAGCAGATTTAAGTGAACAATTTGCGAAATCAAAAGAACTCGAAGACCAAATCCGTAAATCAATGGAGGGATTAGGTTATGGAGTATAAAGTAGAGAATCTCATAGATAGTGTTTCAAAAAAACATACTTTTCCAGGTGATAAAATAATATTCTTGAATACTTCAGATATTGAAAAAGGATATGTACTTCATAATAACTATTCAATGATTGATTCATTACCTGGTCAAGCAAAAAAATCAATTCAAAAAGGAGACATCTTATATAGTGAAATAAGACCTAAAAACGAGAGATTTGCGTATATTAATTTTGCTAGTGATGACTATGTAGTATCAACAAAATTAATGGTTTTAAGAAATAAAAAGCCTGAGATACTAAATACTAAATATTTTTACTTATATATAACTAGTAAAAAAACAATAGATTATTTACAAAATTTAGCAGAATCAAGATCTGGAACGTTTCCACAAATAACATTTAGTGAAGTTAAAAACATGGTTATAGATATACCTACCCTTGCAGTTCAAAATAAAATTGTAAATTCAATAGAATCTATCGACAAAAAAATAGAGTTAAACAAAAAAATAATTGCCAACCTTGAAGAACTTTCACAAACACTATTCAAACGTTGGTTTGTTGATTTTGAATTCCCAGATGAAAATGGCAACCCATACAAATCAAGCGGCGGAGAGATGGTTGATAGTGAATTGGGTGAAATACCTAGGAGTTGGAAAGTTGATGAATTAGGAAATTATATAAAAATAAAAAGTGGTAAAAGACCTAAAAATAAAGTTGATAAAAAAGATATAGAAAATGTGGTGCCAATAATTGGTGCTAGTAAAATAATGGGTTATACCAATGATTATTTATATAATGAAAAAATTATTATAATTGGAAGAGTAGGAACTCATGGTGTAATCCAAAGATTTTCTACAAGAACATGGCCATCAGATAATACTTTTGTAATAACAAGTGATTTTGAAAGCATTATATATCAAGTACTTAAAAGTATAGACTATATATCATTGAATAGAGGTTCTACACAACCTCTATTATCTCAAAAAGATATTAAGAATACTAAAGTAGTAATGCCAACCAATGCAACTTTGCTTTCAAAATATCAAAAGGAAAACAATCATATTCTAAAAATGATGGATCAAAAAAATATAGAAAATCAAAAATTAGCACAACTCCGTGACACACTACTACCTAAATTAATGTCAGGTGAAATTGAGATACCTGATGACATTGAGGTGATGGAAGATGAGCTTTCAATTTAGTGAAGATGATTTAGAACAGGTGGCATTGAAGTGGTTTGAGGGTCTTGGTTATTCTGTTAAGAATGGTCGAGATAGTGGTGAAAATGGGATTATGAATGAACGGGAGAGCGACAAAGATGTTGTGCTTGATGATCGTTTAGAAGCAGCTTTAAGACGTATTAATCCTGAACTAAATAATAATGCTATTGAACAAGCTATACGTGAAATTACTATTGAGAAGTCTCCTAGTTTATTAGAGAATAACCGTTCTTTCCATGAAATGATTACAAATGGTATTGAGGTTGAACACTATAATAATGACGGTGAAACGATTAATGATTTGGTGTATGTATTCGACTTCGAAAACCTGGAAAATAATGATTTCTTAGCGGTTAATCAATTAACTGTTGTGAATGGCGATTATAAAAAACGACCTGATATTGTGTTATTCATAAATGGATTACCGGTAGTGGTCATTGAGCTGAAAAATTCTACAAATGAATCTGTTGGGATTGAAGACGGGTATCATCAGTTAGAAACGTATAAAATGAGAATTCCACAATTATTTAATCATAATGCAGTATTAGTAACGAGTGATGGTGTTAATACAAAAGCAGGTTCTTTAACTGCTGATTATGACCGTTTTATGACTTGGCGTACCAAAGATGGAAAAACTGAAGATTTATCAATGTTTCGTAGTTTAGATATATTAATTCACGGTATGTTAAATAAAGAAGTACTATTAGATTTAATATGTCATTTTGTTTTGTTCCAAGATGACGGTAAAGGACATATAGTTAAAATATTAGCTGCATATCATCAATATTATGCAGTGAATAAAGCTGTTGATCGTGCTATGGAAGCAACATCTGAACATGGAGATGGCAAGGGTGGCGTTATTTGGCACACACAAGGTTCTGGTAAGAGTTTGACAATGGTCTTCTTCTCAGGAAAGTTAATTCAAAAATTAAATAATCCAACATTAGTGGTTGTAACAGACCGTAATGACTTAGACAATCAATTGTATGGTACTTTTGTTAAGTCCAAAGGACGCTCAGGTAAAGGATTATTAAGACAGACACCTAAACAAGCTGAATCACGAAAAGAATTAAAAGAACTATTATCAGTAGAATCAGGTGGTATCGTATTTACAACTATGCAGAAATTCGAACCTGAAGAAGGACAAGCGACAATGGATGCTTTAACAGAACGTAAAAATGTAGTTGTTATGGCAGACGAAGCACACCGCACACAATATGGTTTCAAAGCAACTTACGATGAAAAAGGTGAAGGTATTAAATATGGTTATGCAAAATATTTAAGAGATGCTTTACCTAACGCTTCATTTGTTGGCTTTACTGGAACACCTGTATCTTCAACAGATAAAAATACACAAATGGTATTTGGTAATTATATTGATGTATATGATATGACTCAGGCTGTTGAAGATGGAAGTACAGTTAAAATTTATTATGAAAGTCGTATTATTCCATTAAATTTACCAAGCGATTTAGATATTGATGAAGCATATAATGTCATTACCTCTGGCCAAGAAGAAGATACTAAATCTCGATTGAAATCTAAGTGGTCACGTATAGAAGCTCTATCTGGTGCAGAACAACGTGTACATGCTTTAGCGACTGACATTATTAATCACTTTGAAACAAGACAGAAGGCAATGAAGGGTAAGGGTATGATTGTCACAATGAGTCGTCGTATTGCCGTTGATTTATATGATGAAATTGTAAGACTTAAACCTGAATGGCATTCGGATGATGATGACAAAGGTGTTATCAAAGTCGTTATGACAGGTTCATCTAGTGATCCGCAAAACTTCCAAAAACATATAGGCCCGAAAAAGCGAAGAAACCTTTTAGAGAATCGTATGAAAGATGTTAATGATGAATTGCAACTCGTAATTGTGCGAGACATGTGGTTAACAGGATTTGATGTACCTTCAATGCATACAATGTACATAGATAAACCGATGAAAGGTCACAATTTAATGCAAGCTATTGCACGTGTTAATAGAGTATTTAAAGATAAACCAGGCGGCTTAATTGTTGACTATGTAGGTATTGCTGAAAGTCTGAAGGAAGCACTAAAAGAGTATACGGACTCTGATAGAGAACAAACAGGTATAGATACAGAAAAAGCGCTAGAATTAATGTTAATGAAATACGATATCATACAAGATATGCTATATAACCATGACTATTCTGACTTTGAGTCAGAAGATCAATTAAATCGCTATAATGCTATCTCAAATACGATGGACTATATCATTGGTTTAGGTGAGAAAGAAAGAGAGCGATTTATAAAAACTGTGACAGAGCTTTCTAAGGCATTTGCATTATGTGCAACAGAGGAAGCTGCTCAAGAACTGAATAGTGAAATTGCGTTTTTAAAAGCCGTGAAATCTGGACTTGTTAAATTATTAGCTCCACCTAGTGAAGGAAGCAGCCATAAAAAGACACCTGCTGAAATAGAAGCAGAAATAAATCAATTGATTTCAAAATCAGTTGTAACTGAAGAAGTTGTAGATATTTATCAAACACTCGGAATTGAAAACCCAGATATCTCAATATTGTCAGATGATTTCTTAAAAGATGTAGAAGGACTACAGCAAAAAAATGTTGCAGTTGAGTTGTTAAACAAATTACTTAAAGGACAAGTTAAGTCATTAATGAAAACAAATGCTACAGTATCTAAAAGATTTTCTGAGATGCTAAGTAAATCAATACAAAAATACAATAACCGTTCTATTGAAGCTTCAAAAGTCATAGAAGAATTGATTCAAATGGCGAAAGAAATAAATCAAGAAAAACAAAGAGGAAAAGACTTAGGTTTAAGCACGGAGGAAATTGCTTTTTATGATGCATTAGCCTCTCATGAAACTGCAAAAGAAGCAATGGGGGATAAAGAATTAAGGGCTATTGCACATGAATTAACAAAAACGGTCAAGAATAATATGAGTGTAGACTGGTCAAAACGTGAGAGTGCAAAGGCTAAAATGAGAGTCCAAGTAAGACGACTATTAAAGAAATATGGGTACCCACCTGATCTTCAAAAAATAGCTGTAGAACAAGTTGTCGAGCAAGCAGAATTAATGGCAAGTCAGCAATAAAAAAATAAATCATAATGCGGTTAGAGAAACATTTCTCTAACCGCATTTATTAGTATCCTCGTTCAATTAATTTTTGTTTTTCCTTCTCAAGTTCAGGAATTTCTTCTTCATCTGGTAATGCATCTATATAATCTAGTCCTAGATGATTTAATGCTGTTTCTAAATCAACATCCTCGCTTTCCATGTACCTCCAAACTTTCAAACTAGTATATTCATCATAAATCTCATTGTAATGGTAATTACCAACAATCATTTTATCACCCTTCGCCATATAATTAAGCTTATTCTAAAGTAAAGGTCAATGTTGGTCAACGTTTTTTTATTCTTAATTAATTTTCCATCATCATACACTATAAATGAGTTAGTGACTGAACCTTTCTTGTATATAATTTTTCAGCTAATTATAATTAAAGTAAAATAAATGTATCATCTATGCTTATTAAAAAACTCTATTTGAATACTTTACAATTTGGTGGGGACTCGTAAATCGTCTTTTAAGATAACTCAAAGTATCTATTTTAATCATTTGCAGTGAAACGATGTTGATTTGTTTTGTTTCCATATTGACCTCCATGTATTTGCTATGATTTCAAAATCCATTTTTGACGTGCCTTAGGGTTGAGTGGATGCATAATTTCATTCGTTTCTGGGTTGATGAGTTGTTTCACTTTCTTTTTATGTGGTTTCAACATCTCTAAAATTTCATTTACACGTGCTTCAACAACTGGCTTCTTAGCATAGGAGCCCCAAGCTAATATCACTTCGTCAGATTCTTTCACTGCTTTCATAATTTGAATATCTGTATGCTTATCATGACTATTTGCCATATGCTTTATATTTGTGCTTGTTATCATGTTTGAATATAGATTCACAAAATTAATTGATCCGAAGTCTTTCATTTCAGATACTTTATTTAGAATTAATTGAGTCGTTAAATCTAATTTTTGGGTTCCTTCTAAATTTGGATAACAAGTTATAACTGAAATTATCTTTTTATCTTTGTCCCACGTTTTTTTGAGTAAATAACGATGTTGATTATCATCACTAAATATTGCTTCAGTTTCTAATATACATTGTATATTCTGCATGATTAATGCCTCCTATTAATATTCTTCGGGTAGTAACATGACATAATAAGAAAGATCTACATCATCTTCTCGGATAATGTAGACTTTATTCACATTGATAGGTTGTTTGACATTTGCCTTATGCGTTTTCACATATGCTGGTCTTTCTTGTTTGTGTTTGATATATAATTGGTTATTGTGCATATTGAACTGGAAGACATGAAAATAATCTATTGCTTCTAGTTCCTTGGACTGTTCGTTTTCACGTTGTGCTACAAATTGCCATAATTGATGTTGTAATGCAGTAGGTAAGTTGTTGGCGATACCACGGGTGATATATCTATTCATAAGAGACTTCCTTTCGTTCTGACTCTTTCATCCAAATGATGATTTCACTTAGTATTGTGATTACTAATTGTGTAATTTTGATATATTTATGCATATTATTGTCCTCCTGTTAGTAAGTATCGTTGATCCAAAAGTGGCATGATGGTGTTGTGTAGGTATAAGAAATCCATATCGTGATTTTCATCGATATAGCCGATGGCTATGAGCTGTTTCTGATAGTAGAGAATGAAAGGGTAGATATTACTTTCGTGAAGTGTATCAGAGTAGTAGGTATAGGTTTGAAGTATTTTATTACTGAGTGGCCCAAGCCTTACATATTGGTCAGGTAGGATATCATCAGCGATTTCCTCGATAGATTCACATTCCCACTTTTCACCCTTTGGTAGGTTGAATAAATTGGTTATATAGTGTTTGAGTTGTAGTTCTAATGTCATTGTTATGACCTCCTAATGTATTTGGTTGATGTATACATGTGATATATCATTTAGATAATATATATTTGATTTTTATTTCATTTCTCTCACTTTTTTCACTAATAACTAAGTGGTAAAAGTGGTAATTTGGTCGATGAAATAATCATTTTGACCATATATTTCGAATTGGAATTTGGGCATAAAAAAAGACCCCCAATCTTTTTTCAAAGATTGAGGGATAAGACTTTCATCAATTTTATACCTTACAAGTTTTACTTGTTTATCTGTCGTAATTTCAATAGAATCAATCAACATTTTCATAAGTTGATTTTTAGCTTCGGGTGTAGCTTCCCTTAAGTAGACACTAAATCGGCTAATCATCATGGTTAAACGGCTTTTCAGTTTATCAAAATTTGGTACTTCATCTTGTGATTCAGTAGCTTGTTGCGCTTCTTTAATTTGCTTATCTAGCATCTTTAGTTGTCCATTCATCTGACTTTGTTTTGCTTTTAACATTTCGCTATCCATTTGATCATCTAAGAACAATTCTAACAATCGTTCTTGTTGTGTTTTAAGCTTAGCTTTTTGTTTTTCTAAACTATCAATGTCATATTTAATTTCTGTTTGGTTACTATGCTTTTGTTTCAGTTCTTCTATCACATTTGATGCAATCTGCTTAATAACATCAGGTTGTGAAAGAATACGATTCAAATGAACATTGATTACGCGTTCGACGACTTCAGCATTAATCGCATTACTATGACATGCAGAACTCCCTGAGCGGTTGAATAATGAACAAATGTAATAGCGTTTGATTGTCCGTTCTTTCGACTTTTTCGTTTTATAATAAGTCCGTCGGCATACCATATTATTGCCGCACTCTGGACATTTAATGAGCCCACGAAGATAGAAATCTCCACCAATAGGTCTGCCCGGTTTAAAACTTTTAGAAGCTAATTTTTCATGCACTTGATCAAATACTTCTTCACTTATAATTGCTTCATGTTTACCTTTGACCAATATCACATCATTTTTATCACTTTTGCCACTTCTTCGCTGTACAGCCCAGTTTTGATGGTTATTGAATCTGACATAGCCTTTATAGACTGGATTATTCAAAATGTATTTAACACCATACACTGAAAATGGCTTTTGATTAATAGTACGATACCCCTTTTGATTAAGTACGGTTGTAATGGCTTTGAGGCCTTTATTATGATTCAAATATAAATCGAAAATTTCACGTACAATATTAGCTTCATTTTCATCGATAACCAAATCATTTTTCTGAGTAAGTGGATTAAGTGATAACTTATAGCCTAGCACTCTGCCTGTAATAGCCTCTCCACTACGTGCTTTGGCATTCATCGACATTTTGACGTTACTGATCAGTGTTGAACGCTCAATTGACCCTATTAACCCAAACATTGTAACGAGTACTTCTCCAGAAGCATTGGATGTATCAATATTCTCAGAAATCGATTTATAACCTACGCCATGTTCTTTGAATTCATGAATGATATTAAAAACGTCTCTCATTGATCGTGAGATACGATTCAATTTCCAACTTAACACCATTTCGATTTTATTATCCTTAACATCTTGTAATAGACGTTTCATTGCTGGTCGACCTTCAATATCTTTACCTGATATACCTGAATCGATATAAGTTTCATAGTCATAACCTGGATAGTTTTTCACAACTTCTTTGATGAGCACTTGTTCTTGTTCATGGATTGAATATCCACGTTCAGATTGCTCAGATGTACTTACACGTGAATACAGTGCAATTTTCTTACTCATAACGTACCGCTCCTTTTATTAGATTATTGCTACAGACCATCGGTCTTGTAACATCATATGGATAATATATATTTATAATTTCGTTTCATTTTTATCACTTTTACCACTTAATCATATGAGTACTACAGGCAACTGCCTGTAGTACGTAATTAGATTACTTACCTTTATTGATACGTTCTTCTATGATAGGTACAAGCACTTCTACAAATGCTTCAATTTGTTCATTATTCATCGTCAAAGTCCTCCCAATCAAAGTCCAAATTCTCTTCATCTAATGCCTCATCGTCTGTTATATTTTCATTTTTATCTAATGAAATAATATTATCTTTTTTCGAAATATCATGAATCTCTTTTTTATCGGCTTCTTTCCAACCTAAATCAATCCAATAATCGTAGCCATTGTATAGTTTGGTTTGAGTATCAAAGTTTGCTTGAATTAACTGTTTAATAACCTGAGAACTCACCTTTATTTCTTCATTAATAACTTTATTCAACTCGGATACTTTGATTCGTGATCCTGGTTTGATTTCTATAAGTTTTCTGAGTAAATTAATACACGCTTTCTGATTTGCAATACTGACTGATTTGTTAGAAACAAATTCATATCCAAAATTTAACCAGTCGTGAGTAATTTCAGTGACACGACTATTTTCAAGATATTCGATATCTGCTTCTACAATTTTTTGATACACATACATCAAGTAAAGAAAGATTTCTTTCTTCTCACTTATGAGTTTATCAATTAATGAAGTATCCGCTTTTTCAACATAATATTCACATGGAATAACATTAATTCGACGCTCCAAAGGTTTCGCATGTTCAGCAGGAAAATAAAGTACCGCATTTGTACCAAAAACAAGTTTCAAATCCAAAGTGACCTCCACTTGAGTTTTTCCTTTACGATCAACATGCATTGATTCTACAGATAATAACTTTTTGAAGTCATTTACAGTCTTTTCTTGAATCCTAGATTTTCCAATTTCATGACTTGCCATTAGACTTTTGTCAATTAAACTTTCTTTGTCAAAGCGACCTTCAAGCTCATTAAGTGCCTTAGACACAATATCTTTACTATAGAAAAATGATTTAACTAGTTCAATATATACAGATTTACCATTCTTAGCTCCACCGTATAATATGAGACCCCTACGGTATTTAGTATCAGCTGTAAGTAACACTGCTGTATGTTGGAAAAGAAAGTATTGTAAATCATCGTCATAATTCGCAAGTTGTAACATATATTGGTTAAAATATGGCGGTATCTTATCAGTAATTACATCATTTGTACTTAATGATAAATTCAATCGTGTTTTTGGAAAGATATCGATTGAATTTTTAACGACTTGAAACGTATTAAGATCGAACATATTTTCACCACAACCAATATAGTGCTCATTTTCAACAAGTTCTTCTACATCTGTTGATTTTTGCAATCCATCTACGACATTTTTTAGAGTGCTTAGTGAAGGCTTATAATCTACAAGCAATACTTGTATCATTTTAGATATCAAGTCTTGTAATTCATCTCCATTTATCTTTTGCCACCCGTTATCTTTGAAAACAAACAATTCTGAATTAAAACGTTTGATATGAAAAACCTTTATCATCATTTCCATGAGTACGGTGTCATTGGGATTCTTCTTAATACCAAAATAGCTATAGATGTTAGGTCGATAGTCCGTATCTTTTGAGATATTAAGTCGTAACTGATCGATAAGTTCGTTATACACTGTTTCACCTTGTACCGTTTCTTCTATTTCATCATCATTGCCAATACTCATGGTTAGGATAGCAATCAGACCTTGACGGTCGATTGCCTCCTTAGCCTCACTTATTATTTTAGTTAACATTTCGAATATACTGCTCATTATAATATTCCTCCAGTTTCATTTAATGGTGCTACATCGTGTACATAATAATTACCGTTATATTGACCAATATGGATTAAATTCATTCTATCAATGTATGGTTCATACGTGTCATGACCCACGCTATAGTTGCTATGACGTTTAAGCCAATCATGAATTGACAACTGATTAACGCTCGGTTTTGTTGGAATATTACGATTCGCATATACAATCTGATTGTTCACTTCAATTTCATACGTGAATTGGTGCTTTATTTCACCCGAGAAATCTGTTTGGATCACAGAATGTAACGTAGCTACATATATATTATTTTCTTTGATTGGTGTACTACTTGGGATGTGTAGGCTTTGTCCTCTATCGTTATTCATGGTCTACGCCTCCTATTTCTTCCACTGTCACATGTGCAAATTCACCATTGAACAACTGGTTAGCCGTATATTTCATTAACTGACCCACATTTTGTGCAATTTCTTCATCTTCACATTCAATCATAATCGCATCGTGTATCGGTATTATAATCTTGAACGTTTTTTGATCGCACTGTGCTTTGTACACTTTTAGCAGAATGTGCTTGAAAATATAACTCGCTACAGTTTGTACGTAGATTGCCATAATACTACTACCTTGAAATGCGCTCATATCATGTTCAATGCCGTAAGGCATAGGCATGGTTTTATGCTCTTCGATTTGTTTCTTAAGTTCAATGACTTTTGTAAATTGGCTGACCGCATCCAACCATTGCACTTCACTTACATAATGTTTCAACTTGAATTTAGGACTATTGAAGTTACCACCAAATAGAAACGAACCAATAAATGCACGTTTAACAAATACTCGTAGCTCATCTGGTAAGTCTAATTCACTTAGCAATGTGTCATACAGTCCGTCTTTCTGATTTAAAAAATCAATCAGTTTTGAATCTTGAGTCATGTACGCTACAACTGATGGTTCAAACGATTTAAAATCGACTGTATACACCTTCTTAAATTTTGAAGGTAAAATCGTATGTTGTACTGCTTTAGGTAAGCCTTGAAGATTAAAATTTTTAGTTGTAATTCGATGTGTTCGTGTACCAATCAACGATAATTGCGTATATAATCGATTCGTACCATTTAATGCCTGTTCTAACCTATCAAATAGCTTTTCGATCTTATCAGAATGTTCATCATTCTTGGCTCTTTCAAGCATTGTTGCTTTGATATCGGGTAATTTATCGATATTAAGCGAAATAGGTTCTGATTCAATCTCTTCCTTTAATGATTCCAATCCTTGATGTACTTCCACGTATTGGTCTAACTTAGCTTGTTTATCAGCTAAAAGTGCATTATATTTTTGATCTAACTGCTGGCTGAATTGTTGCTGCAGTTGCTGAACATCATCTTGGTTAGATGATTTGTCCATTAACCACTGCTGTGTTTTGTTACTTTGAGTCAACGACATCAGTTTGTCTCTTGTCTCCATGTAAATCTTCTCCTTTATGGTTGAAAGTGGCGCGCTCACTTTCAACTTAAAATTTGTTCAAAACGTTTTGACAAGACAATCTTAATACTAAATAGAGGTCGTTGATGAAGTGGCAAAAAAATTCAAAAAAATTTCCACCAAGCAAATAAGCTCAATCCCTTTATATCAGGGATTGAGCTTACCAATTATTTATTAAATTTTTACTTAACTTCAATTAGAGCTTTTTCGGTTATTCCTTCTTTTTAACAGTTGATTCTTAAATTGCTTCATTAACATTGCCATTGGGATGTTATTTTCGTGCGTCTTAGTCACTTCAATTTCATTATTATAAGCATTATAAAATGATTTATATTCATTAATATAGCCATTTTTCATATCATTATAATGTTCAGTCTTATTAATGTATCGGTCTATCAATGTTACAACTTGCTGCATATCATCCATAAAATATTGGAACA
>NZ_FXUZ01000010.1 GCF_900183575.1 Staphylococcus cornubiensis | reverse complement strand
TAAAAGAAGTAAGCTTGATATAGCTCGTTGATTGTTTAAGTCAATCACTCTTGAAAGTACTTTTGAAGTACTCAAATTATCGGAATTAACGTTGACATATTGTCATTCAGTTTTCAATGTTCATTTCAATTTAATTCATGGAGCGGGTGATGAGAATCGAACTCACAACATCAGCTTGGAAGGCTGAGGTTTTGCCATTAAACTACACCCGCTTATTTAATTATTGGTTGATGCGGCCGAGAGGACTTGAACCTCCACGGGATTTCTCCCACTAGGCCCTCAACCTAGCGCGTCTGCCATTCCGCCACGACCGCTTGGATAAGACGTAATGTTTTTTCAGAACGATATTTATTATATTATATGGTGTTTGTATTGTCAACACTTTTTTAATATTTTTTTAATGTTTGTAATCTGTCTTTAACAATATCATTTTTGCGACGTATTTTAGAATACAACATTCCGCCATCAATGTCAAACACAATCTTGTTTTGTTTGTCACTTTTTTTGACGACTTTGTTATTATAATAAGTTACCAGGATAAAGTCAATACAAAATCCCTTATTTTTTTGCATTTATTTTGATGTCGACATGATGCGCATAAATGATTGCTTATACGTTACAAAACCTCTTTTTACAATTCATAAAAATAAAAGGACACTATCGCTCACTTTTAACTGTCAACGTATAGTGTCTCCTTTATTATAAGTGTCTTTTTAACTGAAGGCGTCCACCGCACCTGCCACAACGCATTTTAGTAACATCAACTTTTCTAATCCGAATAAAAGACGTTTTACACGAACAACATTGATACTCATAATTCGCTCTTGAAGCATAACTTTCTGTCGGTTGACAAAATCTAGGTGCGCCCACCTTTTTCGCCAATAGTTTAAAATCTCTATCTTTATGTTGATGTCCTCTTCCACTCAAATGTAAGAAGTAATGACATAATTCATGCTTAATAATTTGAATTAACGCTTCTTCTCCAAAATGTTCATATTGTTTAGGGTTGATTTCAATATCGTGTGACCTTAGCATATAACGTCCACCAGTTGTACGTAACCGCCGATTAAAATAAATACGGTGTTTAAATGGGACACCAAAATCCTTTATTGCAATTTGCTCAGTTAATTGTTGTAAAGCTTGATTATTCATTCGGATCAATCATTGTCAATGCAACTTTTCCTTTATGCTCATCTATATTTTCAATCCACACTTCTACAATATCACCAACACTAACGATGTCCATTGGGTGTTTAACAAACTTCTTAGTGAGTTTTGAAATGTGTACCAAACCATCTTGTTTAATACCAATATCGACAAAGGCACCGAAATCGACAACATTACGTACTGTTCCATTCAGTTTCATCCCTTTTGATAAATCCTCAATTGATAATACATCCGATTTTAATTCAGGCGTCTCATAATCATCACGAGGATCACGATTCGGTGCAATCAATGACTTCACAATATCTTCTAACGTTGGTACGCCAACATTTAATGATTTTGCATATGCTTCTATATCCAATGTCGATAAAGTTTTAGCTGCAACGGGCGTACCAATATCTGAAATTTTAAGCCCCAAGCGTTCCAATAATTGATATGTCGCTTGATAACTTTCTGGGTGAATTGCAGTATTGTCTAAAGGTTCTTTTCCGTTTACAATACGTAAAAATCCGATACTTTGTTCAAACGTCTTTGCACCTAAACGTTTCACTTTATTCAACTCGCGATGATGCTTGATCGCCCCATTTTCTTCACGATATAACACAATGTTATCAGCAATTTGACGAGATAATCCTGATACATGTTGTAACAATGTACTTGACGCTGTATTGACATCAACACCAACCTGGTTAACGGCTGTTTCTACTACAAAGTCAAGTGCCGCATCTAACGCTTTTTGGTTCACATCATGTTGATATTGTCCGACACCTATTGACTTAGGATCGATTTTAACAAGTTCGCTTAATGGATCTTGTACACGTCTCCCTATTGATACAGCACTACGCTCTTCTACTTGAAAATCAGGGAATTCAGCACGTGCGATTTCTGAAGCTGAATACACTGATGCCCCTGCTTCGTTCACAATAATATACTGGACATCGAGTTGATGTTCTTGAATCATGCGCGCTACAAATTGTTCTGTTTCGCGACTCGCTGTTCCATTTCCTATCGCAATTAAGTTAATGTCAAAATCTTTCACCATTTTTAAGAATATTTTTTCAGCTTCCGCTACTTTAGAAACTGGTGGATGTGGATACATTACAGACTTTTCAATAAATGTGCCATACGGATTAATGACTGCGAGTTTACATCCAGTACGAAAAGCTGGGTCCACACCTAAAATTTGTTTCCCTTTTAATGGCGGCTGCAATAACAGATTTTTCAAGTTTTCACTAAACAATGTAATCGCTTGTGTTTC
Organism: Staphylococcus cornubiensis; assembly: GCF_900183575.1. Classification (GTDB taxonomy): domain Bacteria; phylum Bacillota; class Bacilli; order Staphylococcales; family Staphylococcaceae; genus Staphylococcus; species Staphylococcus cornubiensis. Next base: position 61,007 of record NZ_FXUZ01000010.1, on the reverse strand, counting down.
AGCGCGTTCAGTCAAATCTGTTCTAATTTCTCGTTCAATTGACGGATAAATCAAACGTTTCATCGCATCGTCAATCGCTTCTCCCACAAGTGTAGACAGCGCATTTTGGCCTTTAACTTCACGATTTTTAATGTTTTGTGCCAAAGTAGACTTGTCCATCTCAATTTTCACTTGTAGTACTTTTTCATTTTCACCACGATTCATCGCTAAAATTCGATGATTCGCAACAGAACGCACGGGCTCTTGATAATCATAGTACATTTCAAAAACAGCTTTTTCGTCTTCTGCATTTTTCTTTTTCTGTGCTGTAATCAAGCCTTCTTTTTGTGTTAATTTTAAAATCTGTTTGCGATATTGCGGATGATCTGCAATTTTCTCAGCAATAATGTCTTGTGACCCTTGAATCGCATCTTCCGTTGTTGTGACTTCTTCAGTTAAAAATGCCTGTGCTTTCTCCTCTATATCACCATCTAAATTTTGACGATAAATCCATTCTGCTAGAGGCTCAAGTCCTTTACGTTTTGCCTCTGTCGCACGTGTTTTTTTCTTTTGCTTATATGGACGATACAAATCTTCCACACGTTGTAATTTCGTTTGCTGTTGAATCTCTTGACGCAGTTCATCCGTTAATAAACCTTGTTGTTCAATGCTATGTATCACTTCATCTTTTCGCTTTTGCAACTGTTCCATATAGTGATATTCATCAGCAATTTGTTTAATTTCAACTTCATCTAATCCACCTGTCACTTCTTTACGATAACGCGCAATAAAAGGTACAGTGTTTTTTTCTTCTAATAATTTCAGAACCGCCTCAATATGTTGAACTGGATACTGATATTGTTTATGTATTGCTTGTACAAAATGATTTGCCAAAAATATTCACCGCTTTCTCAATCGTTTCTTATCTATTTTAACATGTATGTATCATCGAATGTCAGTGAGAAACAAAGCTTCCTTTTCAATATTGTCGAATTCAACCCACAGTTCTCATCTACCCTTATCCCCACACCAAAAATAAAAGAATTGGGCTGTTCCTCGAAATGTTTAACTCAACACCACAGATTGCAAAGGCCATACAAGACTCCCAAGGGATCAGACGCAGCCGAAAATCCAATTTGGCTTCCATCAAGTATGCACTCCAATTAAGCCAAATTTAGTTGAGGCAAGTCCCCTGGGAACGCGCAGTGTGGCCTAGCAATCTTGTAGGTTGCTTTGTGTCAATCATTATGCTAAAAACACAAAAAAAGGACCGGAACATCACATCCCAATCCTTTTATCAAACCTCTATTTTCTCGCAGCCTCTTGCAATTTCTTAATGGCTGTTCTTTGTAATCGAGAGACATGCATCTGACTTAATCCAATACGTTCCCCCGTCTCTTTTTGACTCAGACCATCAATAAACGTGCATTGAATAATCTCTCTTTCACGATCGGTTAAAATAGGAAGTATACGTTCTAAAATCATCCGCTTCTCAGTCAGCTCATAATTATCATCTTGTTGACCCATGATATCTAATAGTGTCACTGTAGATCCGTCTTTGTCCGCTTCGATGGAATGGTCCACACTTAAAGCATTGTAACTTTGCCCCATCTCCATCGCTTCTAAAACATCTTCATCTGAAACTTCTAGACGTTCTGCAATCTCACTAATTGAAGGTGAACGCTCTAATTCATTTGTTAGCTCATCGCTCACTTTTTTGATTCTTGGTCCTATTTCTTTAATTCTACGAGGTACATGAACACTCCATGTTTTATCCCGTAAATAGCGCTTGATTTCACCTATAACAGTGGGGACTAAAAACGCTTCGAATTTTCTATCAAATGATAAATCAAATCGATTAATCGCACCAATCAGTCCTACCATACCAACCTGTACTAAATCTTCGTGATGTGATTGACCTTTTGAGTATTTATAAGCTAAGGATTCAATCAGCTTCTCATAATGCTTTACAAGTTTTTCTTGTGCATCATGATCCTCATGAGTCTGATATGCTTGAATCCATTGGTTGATTTGTTCAGGTGAAACAGCACTAGCTGATTTCGACTCTTTCGTCATTATTTCGCACCTGCTCTTTTTTGATATACTTAATCATACTAATTGTAACACCTGTCTCTTTATCGACCGTTACCTCATCCATTAATGATTCGATTAAGAATAAACCGAGTCCACCTTCTCTCAAGAAATCGATACTTTCATTTTCTTGATAAGGGCCTAGGTTTTGTTTTGTTTCTTGATAATTAAAGCTATCGCCTTGGTCAGATACTACAATTTTGATTCGATCTGATGCGATTTCAAAACAAACATGAATGTAGCCTTTTTCTTCTTTATCTTTGTAAGCGTGTTTTACAGCATTCGTGACCGCTTCACTCACTGCTATTTTAGCGTCTTCAATGTCATCATAATGCGCGCCAGCACGTGTGAAAACACCTGATAAAGTTAAACGAATTAAGCTGACATACTCAGCAGAAGCAGGAAGCCGCATTTCAATGAAATCATTGGATTGCATCATCAGTTATTCGACCTCCGTTCCTTCGTTGACATGCATCAAATCATTAAGGCCTGTAATTTCAAACAGACGTTTAATGCGATCATTCACACCTAAAATGAATAATTGCTTCTCGTGCTGATTTAATGCTTTTAAAGTTCCTACAAATAACCCTAAACCTGTTGAATCCATATAGTTTAACTTTTCTAAATTAACATAAATATCGTGCGTTCCTGCTTGGCGTATAGGGACGAGCACTTTTTCAAGTTCCGGAACTGTGGCAACGTCAAGTTCACCGGCTACTGCGACATCATAATGTGTTTCATGCTTTTCGGTTTCTATATTAAGGTTCATTATTGATTACACTCCTACTTTATTCTCTACTTGTTCAGTTTACCCATTTCGCAACATAACTAATCTCATTTTTCAACTTTAATGCAAACGCTTAATAATCAAAATGGTTAAATCATCACGTTTTCCTGTTTTTTGCAATCTCAGTAATTCTTCATACAATAGTTGGACGATATCTTGTGGATGTAATTGTTTGTAAGCAAGAATAAAATCAAGTAAATAACAAGTGTCAATAAATTCGCCATCTTCTTTTCGAATTTCGGTCACACCATCTGTAAAAACGATAATCATATCATCAATATTGATGGCAATTTCTTGTTGTTGATACCTTACATGCGGACTTACACCTAATACGCGACCTCGAACAGAAATTTCTTCAAATGTGTCGGATTCTGCCCTAAAAACATAACCCGGTTCATGCCCTGCTGAACTACAGTATAGGACATGGTTAATCTCTTCATAAAGTCCATAAAACATCGTCACAAACATATTTTGATTGATATTTTTTTCTACTACACGATTTAAACGTTTCAAACCATCGTTAGGGAGTTGAGAGTGACCATAAGAATCCATCCCAAACTTAATCATACTCATGGCTAATGCAGCTGGAATGCCTTTACCAATGACGTCCGCGACCGCAAAACTCATCGTTCCATCTTTATGATCAATTAAGTTGAAATAGTCACCACTCACATGCTGAGCAGCAACAGAGATCACTCCAATTTGAATGCTATCGAATTGTGGGATGTTCGTTTTGAGCATCGTTTGTTGTAAACGTGAAGCAACATCCAGTTCTTTATCGTGGACTTCCACACGGTCAACTAATGCTTTATAGTCGGCATAATCATACCCAAAACTACCAATGACCGCTCTTAGAACATCTAAAATAGCTATCATATCTTCACGTGACAATTCGTGAATCTGGACATATTTTCTATGTATATCTACAAATTCTTCTGGTAATAAAGCATCATCAGATAAATTTTCAGAAAAAGAATGCGCTTGATTTAGAACATTTGATTTACTTTCACTTTTCAAAAATTGATCAACAAGTTGAAAGTATCGCGATTCATTCTGATTTGTCATTAAACGTTCTCCTTCCACTAAAAACTGTAAAAGGCTTTAGGAGCATTATCCTAAAGCCTATTTATGATGATTCATGTGCAGTCCTAAACTAATACCAATCGCATTGTTAACCTCTTTCATCTTCTTATCAGACAAAAACGTTAACTTTTCTTTCAATCTTTTCTTATCGACTGTCCGAATTTGTTCTAGTAAAATAACAGAATCTTTATCGAGCTTATATTTATTTTTTTCGATTTCGACATGCGTTGGTATCTTTGCCTTATTAATCCGACCGGTAATTGCGGCTACAATCACAGTGGGACTATACTTATTTCCAGTGTCATTTTGAATAATGACAACGGGCCTTACTCCCCCCTGTTCAGAACCCTGTACTGGTGATAAATCTGCTAAATAGACGTCTCCGCGCTTCATTTAGTCTTCCTTATAATCAGATGTCAAGTGTGATTCGTTACAATCGCAAGCTTCACATTCAACTGAGTACGCTTCAGTCGCTAGGGAGAGATTCAAATCTGCCATCTGTACATAACCTTCTTTTAATGACTGTTCTAAATTTTTAAATCTTGTTTGATTGAATGCTGACATAAATAGGACCTCCATATCAATACAACACATTAAAAAATTCTTTTATTATGTTCATTCTAACAAAAATATGGAGGAATCACCATACTATTTTAACAATTCGTTGGATATTTCGACCATTTCTTCTGCATGATATAGGCGAGGCACCCTTCTTCCAATATTACATAACACTTCATAATTAATGGTTTGTTGTTGTGCTGCAAGACTTTCTACAGACTGTGACGTATGCGCTTGATCATCAATTAAAATCACTTGATCACCCGGTCGAACTGTTGCAGGTACACGAATTGCTGTACGATCCATACTCACGCGTCCTACAATCTCACATTCAGCCTCTCCAATTCTGACATTTGAACCTTGCATCGAACGTAAATAACCATCTGCATAGCCAATCGGTAATAAAGCAATCGCCATATCTTCAGGTGCCGTATATGTTTGACCATAACCTACCGACTCACCTTTTAACAATGACTTTACTTCCATTACTTCTGTCACAAGTTGAACAGCAGGTGTTAATTGTGCAGTCGCAATACTTTCAATAAATGCTGAAGGATAGTAGCCATAAACTGCAATACCTGGTCTAAAAGCATTACATAATGACGGATTGAAACGTAAAGTTCCTGCAGAATTTTGCATATGAATGTAGGCAGGATGTGCAGTACTTTCAATGATTTCTTCAAAGCGTTCATATTGTATATGGGCTGAGTCATTCTCTTCATCTGCTGAATGAAAATGTGAAAAAGCCCCTTCAAATACGAGATTTTCTTGAGATTGTATTAATGCAATAATCTCATGATACACTTCTATATCTTTCACGCCTAAGCGATTCATCCCTGTATCTACTTTAATATGTAACCATAATGTCTTTTCATTATCTTCTTCAATTTCAGCAATTGCTGCTTCTAACCATGCTTTTGAAGTAACCGTTACTGCAACACGGTGCTGAATCGCCTTATTAATGGCATCAGGTGGAATACTCGATAAAATCAAAATCTTCTCCTTAATCCCATGCATTCTTAATTCAATCGCTTCATCCAAAGTCGCCACACAGAAAAACTCAGCGCCTAACTGACTTAAATGTTGCGCAATTTGTATACTTCCAAGCCCATACGCATTCGCCTTAACAACCGGCATCATGGTCTTGTTTGGTTGTAATTTAGTTAATGCATAATAATTTTCTGTAATCGCATCTAAATTAACGTTCATTGTGGTGGTGCGATAATATTTTTCTGACATCATTGTCATCCTTCCTCTATCTATATTCATCCGTTATTGTTCTAAAATGACTTGTGCGACTGCATAATGTTCTGTATGTGTAATCGAAACATGTACGCGATAGCCTTCCATTTGAATTGTAGGTTTGCCAAGTGCATCATTTTCACAATGTATTTGTTTGAATGTAATGTCCTTACCAATCCCTGTGCCTAACGCTTTACTGAATGCCTCTTTCACCGCAAATCGACCAGCTAAAAATTCGATACGGCGTCGTTCAGTCGTATAATCTCTATAGCGTTCAAGTTCTTGTTCTGATAAAATACGTTCTGGAAAGCGGGGTTGACGTTGTACTGTTTCCATAATTCGGGCTATTTCAACTAAATCTATGCCTATACCATATATCATAAAGGATCCTCTTCTTTATCGTTATGTTCTGTTAAAGGCATTGCTGTTTGTGTCTCTTCAACAACGCCTCTTTGTTTAATAAATGCCATCACTTTTTTCGCTTCTTCTTTATCAATGAGCGTAATGTCAACATTTCCTCCTGCTGTCGAAAGTGTCAATGTCGCAAGTTGGTATTTGCGCATTATCCATCCTTCATTGAAATCCACATTTTGAATTCGATACATCGGAATACGTGTTTCTTTAATCATGATAAACCCTTTTCTCACCGTAATTAAATGTGCACTATAGTTATAGCCAAATGCTCGATATTTATAAATCGGTTTTAACCACACATTAACAATAAGATGGAGGAGAAGCACGACTGCGATAATGATCGTAATGGTGATGCTAAGTCGATCCCAATCATAGAAATAGCTTAATACAATAAATCCAATCAACAGTAAAGTAATGATTACTGACACTAGTAATGCAGCGATACGCATCACTTTCACACCACTTTTACTCATCTTTTCCATTTACATCACCACCTCCTAAATACCATTGTTTGTATCGTGTGACTTTCGACTGATCCTCAAAACGTAAACCAATATTTTTGAATACAGACCCACTCGCAATGGTAAAATCAAAATGCGCTAACTGCTTACGTTGCATAAAAGGATGGGCAATTTGTTGGAAACCTAATATTTTATCCTTTTTAAAAGTGGTCGTTTTAAAACCAAACCATGTGACTTTACGAATCGACACTTCTTCATCCGTATATGCTGAACCTGATGCACGCGTCGCAATCACACTATGAATAATCATATACGTAATAATGAGTACGATAGGTAGCCATACCCACATCCATAAATAATAATGAACGAGCGCACCGATGCCGATTAAAATTAATGACACAATCCAAAAGCGGCGATGAAAACCGCGCCACGGCAATCCTAAAACAATCGGTTGAAATGAATAGACCGGTACGAGTGACTTCAAGATCTTCGCCCCTTCATGTTGCTTAATAAAAGGTAGCACCATAATCACACCATCTGCAAAGTCATCATCCAAATCCGCATCCATATCACTTGTAATTATAAAGTGGTATGACGTAAATCCAAACAGATGTCTTAAAAACGACTTCTTTTCTTGGACTGCTTGTAACTTAGTAATAGGTAACGTTAAATTAGTTACTTTAAATAAGCCGTAACGAATTTTTAAAAAATCACCTTTACGCGTTAATGTAAATCGATAATATTTAACCATGGTGATGATAACACCTGTAATATAGGCTAGAAGCAAGATTGTAATTGTCAATGTTACGATTAGTGCTACTAAATTCTTAATCCACTCCTCAACTTGATCAAACACACCTTCCCAAGGGATAATATCTTCAAAAGCAGCGAAAATCGGCCCTACAGTTGCCAACGTGACAAAAACGGCACCACTTGTCATTGCCATCAATAATAAATTTTGCGTAGATAATTGATAAATCATTTCTGAAGGTGCTTGCAGTTTATGCGTTGGCGCAGTTTCGTAATCGTTCGTTGCCTCAACATTTGCAGTTTCGGCCTGAACTTGCTTGTCGTCTTCACTTTCTATTATAGCTTTTACTTTCTCTATTTCTTCTTGAATCCATTGACTCTGCCTTTTCGTCACCATATTCAAATCAATACCATCACTCGGTGTTTTTATTGTGAGTTTTACACCACCTACCAATTGATGCACGATAGGTTGCACAGTATCCATCGATTGAATGCGACGTATATTAAGCTCTTTTTGTTCCAAGTTAAACAGGCCACTTTTTAAAATAAAGTAGTCACCTTCAATCCAATAACGCGTTCGATAGATTTCAACTGTCCGTCTAATGAATGTGATAGCAAACGATAGAGTGATGATACCTGGCCATATATAGTTCGTCCAATCTGTAAAATCAAAGCTATCCAACTGAAAAAATAAAAATAAGATGATCAAAATAATATTGTTCTTTATCGCATCAATAATACTTAATATGTAAGAAATCGGATGTAACTTTTGAGGACTATACATCGCTGTCACCACCTTCTAATCGCGCAAGACAAAATGATTCAATTTCAGTAATCGTGTCATCAAAGAGCAACGGCAAGACCAACTCATGGCCTGCAGTATAACAAGTCAATCGATCGAGATGAAAACGTCTCATTAATGGTCCAGATTTACGTCTCACATATTGGATACGCTCAATTTGAATCACTTCATTTCGCTTAAACCACCAGTTTTTATTGATTTCAATATAACTGTCCGTCACACGGTAATGATAATAGCGATAGAGGAGTATCGGTCGAATGATAAAATAAAGCACGTCAATGAGCGCTAGCCCCACGAAAATGTAGGTCCCGTAAAATGGCATATCATAATAAAACCATACAACGACTCCAGCGACTAACAAAATGAGCGTAGCAATCAATTGATATAGATGCCACAATTTCAAATAGCGACGTGCTTGTTTGGGACTTCCAGAAAATTCAAGTTGCATGCAGATGGTCACTCCCCCAGTAAATTTAGCATTATTATATCACAAACTTTTTTCATACTGATAGCTAGATATGTAGCATGAGCGTTTTAGTGTTTCATCCAAGATTAATTCGTATCAAAATCAATTTGTACGTTGGTAAATTGAGTGATAGCAAAAAAGTGTCCCGTAATCCTTTATGAAGTTCATTTAGGAAGGCTATTAAAAAAGCAGCACACGCATCTCATTTGAAATGCATTGTGCTGCTCTTGACTTATATGAACGAATGACGCTTATTTTTGATGATCCGCAAATGTACGTCCTTTTTTCACTTTTGATTCTCTTTTATGTTTGAAGTTACCTTTTTTATTGCCACTTGGTTTATGATTACGTCCTGGTTTTGAATGACGTTTATTGTTACCGCCTTTACGGTTACCTTTTGGTGAACGGCCATTTTTACGTGCAAGTGGTTTTTCAAATGTTAATTGCACTTCAACTTCATCATTAGATTCAACTAATTCTTGTAATAATGCTGTGACAAGTTCAGTTTGATCGTAAGTTTCTAATAGTTGTTTCGCAATATTTTCTACACGTGGTTCTTTTGCAGCATCCATCCAACTTTGAACTTTGCTCTTAATTTCGTCTTCACGTGCTTTTAACACTTCTTTACGATGCGGTGGTCTTAACGCGCGCATTTGACGGCGGTTTGTTTGCTCGATTTGACGAATATAGTCCATTTCGATTGGGTTTACGAATGTCACAGCAATACCATGTTTACCCGCACGTCCTGTACGACCAATACGGTGTGTATAACTTTCTGTATCTTGCGGAATATCAAAATTATATACGTGACTCACACCCGAAATGTCTAATCCTCTTGCTGCAACATCTGTCGCAACTAAAATATCAATTTGATCGTTTTTGAACTTTTTCAATACTTCTAAACGTTTCGCTTGTGTAATATCACCGTGAAGTCCTTCAGCTTTGTAACCTTTTGAAAGTAACGCACTTGTTAACTCATCAACACGGCGTTTTGTACGACCGAATACGATGGCTAATTCAGGTTGATGTACATCTAGGAAATTCGTAAACGTGTCGAATTTTTCAAGTTCTTTAACGATTGTATAATATTCGTCGATTTGTGGATCAGAAATCTCATTATTCATCGTTTTAATAATACGTGGCGATTTCATAAATTTTTGAACTAATTCTTGAATCGCTTTTGGCATTGTAGCCGAGAATAACATCGTTTGTCGATTTTCTTTTGGAAGTTTATCCATAATATAACGCATATCATCAATGAAGCCCATGTTCATCATCTCGTCCGCTTCATCTAAAATTAAAGTTTCGATTTCTTGCGTTTTTAATGTACGACGGTTAAGGTGGTCAATCACACGACCTGGTGTGCCGACAACGATTTGTGGACCACGCTTTAAAGATTTAATTTGGCGATCGATAGGCATACCACCAAATACAGTCACGACTTGGACTTTTTGACCGCGGCTAAATTCGCGTAATTGTTCAGCCACTTGCATCGCTAATTCACGTGTAGGTGCTAAAATAAGTGCACGCACGCCTTCTTGACCAACTACTTTTTCGATCAATGGGATACCAAACGCACCTGTTTTTCCTGTTCCGGTCTGAGCTTGACCGAGTATATCAATGTTTTCGAGTGCGTATGGAATACTGTCTTTTTGAATGGGTGTCGGTTCCGTAAATCCCATTGCCTCGAGGGTTTCAGCTGTACGTTCTGAAACGCCTAATTCTGTAAATTTTTGCAAAGTAATTCTCCTTTTTTGAATCATCATTCTTATATATTTTTGTCAAATAAGTTTAATCTAACTTCTACATATTACCATTTTCGTCACAATACCGCAATAAACGAAAGTTCACTATCATTTAAATTCTTATATATTCTCTATGATTTTAATTCAATTCACTTCAGGTTTTAAGCCGGCTGTATGCGGTTAAGGAATTAAATTTTATACCCTCATTTCAAATCATTTTCAAATAAAAAATGGAACAAAGACATGTCACCTTACACGGCTTCGTTCCATTCATACATTTTATTCTGCTTGCACGAGCGCTTCGACAACTTCTTCTAAATGCATACCACGAGAAGCTTTAACGAGGACGACGCTATGTTGTCCTACTATAGATGTCATATAACGAATCAATTTATCCTTTTTATCGAAATGAATCGCCTCTTGCACAAATGATTTACCTTTTTCGTGAATATCCATCGCACCCTCACCATAAGTATAGAGTTGATTTATACCTTTACCTTCTAAGTACGCTCCTACACTGGCATGCAGTTGTCGTGATTGGTCCCCGAGTTCAAGTACATCACCTAACACAAGAATTCTGTCACCTTTCATATGACTCAAAGTATCAATTGCGGCTTTCATACTCGTAGGACTCGCATTATACGCATCATTAATAACTATCGCACCATTCGGCGTCATGAACTTCTGCATACGCATACCTGTCAATTTAAGTTCAGTAAATTGCTGTTGAATTTGTTCATCCGTTAAGCCCATAATACGACCAACTGTAATTGCAATCGTTGCATTTCGCATATTATGTTCACCTAAAATCGGAATGCGATATGTGACATCACCATTTACTGTAAACGTAATACCATCGTCATGATGTGTCACCATTTGACATTGCATATCATTTGAAGGTGACAAACCGACACTCACTTGATGCGCTGTTGATAAAGTCTCGACATGGGGTTGTAATAATGGTTCATCACCATCATAAATGAAATAACCATCTGCCTTTAAGCCTGTCACAATTTCAAATTTTGCTTTTGCAATCCCTTCTCTTGACCCTAAATCTTGCATGTGAGATTCACCGATATTTGTAATTACCGCAAAGTCCGGTTGTGCAATGTTCGACAACAGCTCAATTTCATGAAACCCTGACATACCCATCTCTAAAATTGAAACTTCTGTATCTTCTTTAAGTTCTAAAATCGTTAATGGCATGCCGATTTCGTTATTGTAATTGCCTTGTGTTTTTTGAACTCGGAACTTTCCTGATAAGACGTTTTCCAACATATCTTTAGTCGTCGTCTTACCATTCGAGCCTGTCACCGCAATGACAGTCGGTGCGACATGTTGTAAATACGCTTTTGCCAACTGTTGTAGTGCAATTAATGTATCCTCTACATAAATGACCGGTCCTGTTGAAGGTGCAGTCATTGTGCTATTCTTTTGGAAAAACGTCGCACTTGCCCCATCGTTCAATGCTTGCTCACTATACTGATGACCGTCTACATTTTCACCTTTGAATGGGATGAATAACTGTCCTTTTTGAATATGTCTCGAATCGATTGTGACGCCTTTAATTTCAACATCTAAGTATTGTGGTTCGATTTCACAGTCTACCCATTCAGCAAGTTGTTTGAGCGTTATATTTATCATCGTCAAAACTCCTAATCAATTCGATGTTTATTTTTTTGCTTATCTTCGTAACGTGCCTTCGCAAGGTCGATCAACTTTGTAATTAATTCTGAATAAGAAACACCCATATTTTCCCATAATTTCGGATACATACTATACGCTGTAAATCCAGGCATCGCATTCGTTTCATTGATGAAAATTTGATTGTCAGACGTCACGAAAAAGTCTGCACGTAACAAGCCTGAACAGTCTGTCGCTTTAAATGCTTCTACAGCCATATTGCGTAAAGTCATTTGAACTTCTTGATCAAGATCAGCTGGAATAGCGAGCTTTACTTTGCCATCTTTATATTTTGATTTATAGTCATAGAAAGCGACATCTTTGACAACTTCACCTGGCCATGTTGTTTCAGGATAGTCATTTCCTAGTACAGCTACTTCAATCTCACGCGCATCCACACCCTGTTCAATGACAAGCTTACGGTCAAATTGGAAAGCTTCTTCAATCCCTTTTATTAAAGAGGCTTCATCTTCACATTTACTAATCCCCACACTTGAACCTAAGTTCGCTGGCTTAACGAATACGGGAAATTCTAACTTATCATGGACGAGCTTAATAATATTTTTACGGTATTTTTCATATTCACTTCTTAGAAAGCTCACGTATGGTAACTGAGGTAAACCGCGATGTGCAAATAATTGTTTCATCACAAGTTTGTCCATTGAACTTGATGCCGCTAACACACCATTCCCCACATACGGAAGGTCTAGCACTTCAAATAATCCTTGAATCGTACCATCTTCACCATTTGGCCCATGCAATAATGGGAAGACAGCATCATAACGACCGCCTTGACTACTTTTTGTCAACATTGCTGAAATATCAGTCGTAGGGACGTCTTCAATACGTAACGCTTCCACATCAGTAATGTCTTCAGTAATATTATCCATTTTTTTCCATTGACCATCATTCGTAATATAAATAATATCGATGTGGTAACGCGCTTTATCAATTGCATTCAACACATTTTGTGCGGTTAAAATTGACACATCATGTTCGGCACTTTTACCACCATAAATGATACATAATGCTTCTTTCGACATAACTCCGCCTCCATATTTTTTATCTAAACTCCATATTACCACGACTCTCATTTGTATTGCATTTATTTTCCGAGATTATTAGCAATTTGATTACAACTTATGTAAAATCGGTATATAATGACAATATAGAATTTATGTGTAAAGGAGATTGGCATGGTATCCTCTCGTCAACAAACGCAAAAGTCGTTTTTGCGCCGCCTAGATTGGCCACTCATCGCACTAATCATTATATTATGTATCATCAGTGTGGTAACGATACATTCAGCGATGGGTGGGGGCCAATATAGTCTTGATTTCGGTGTAAGACAAATTTTTTATTACATACTTGGTGCAATCATTGCGTTCATGATTATGCTGTTTTCACCTAAAAAAATACGCAATTACACTTATACGGTATACATCATTTTCAATATTTTATTATTTGGTTTAATACTCCTACCAGAATCTTCCATTACACCAGTGATTAACGGGGCTAAAAGTTGGTATCGTTTTGGTCCAATCAGTATTCAACCTTCAGAATTTATGAAAATCGTACTTATTTTAGTGATTTCAAAGGTTGTCGCACAACATAATCGTTTCACCTTCAATAAGTCTTTTCAAACAGACGTCATGTTACTGTTAAAAATTGCAGGTGTGAGTTTAGTCCCTATCGCGTTAATTTTATTACAAAACGACTTAGGTACGACACTCGTCTTTTTAGCGATTATTGCTGGTATTGTAATTGTAAGTGGTGTCACATGGAAAATTTTAGCCCCATTATTTGGAGGCGCAATCGTCCTAGGAGGTAGCTTAATCCTATCTATTATTTACAAACCAAGCTTAATAGAGAATGTAGCGGGCATTAAAACGTATCAATTAGGTCGTATCAACTCTTGGCTAGACCCTTATTCATACAGTTCTGGGGACGGTTTCCATTTAACAGAGTCATTAAAAGCCATTGGTTCAGGCCAGCTGATTGGTAAAGGATTAAACAACGGAGAAGTTTATATTCCAGAAAACCATACAGACTTTATATTTTCAGTGATTGGAGAAGAATTTGGCTTTTTAGGTTCCGTCATCTTATTAGGCGTATTTTTATTGTTATTACTTCACTTAATTCGTATGGCGATGAATTCGGACGATCTGTTCAACAAATCATTCATTATCGGTTATATTAGTTTATTGTTGTTCCATATTTTCCAAAACATTGGCATGACCATTCAACTTTTACCGATTACTGGTATTCCGTTACCATTCATTAGTTACGGCGGGAGTTCGCTGTGGAGTATGATGGCGGGCGTCGGCGTACTACTGAGTATCCATTACCATACACCGAAAAAATACAACGATGAAGCACCTACACAAAAACGTACAACATAATAATTAAAAAAGAGGCTGAGGAACAATGACGTTTCCCCAACCTCTTTTTTAATTATTGCTTTGTTTTGCGTCGTCGTGAAAAGAACACAACAACTACACCTAATGCCATCATTGAAAGTGCAAGTGCCATTTGACCGATTGCATTCACTTGTGGTTCCCCTGCTGCCGGCAACATTTTAGCTGCTTTATCTTGTTGATTCAACACTTTGTTTGTATCTACTTGTTGTTTCGTTGGTGCCGCTTTTGCAGCCGTCACCATTTTATCCGTTTTATCTTGTGCAGTTTGCGTTGACACGTCTTTTTGCTTTATATTCGGTGTTACAGCTTTTGAAGATTTTGTTGCTTTTTGTGCATCGCTCGCTTTGGCATCTCCAGTTGCATCGATGTGTTTAACAGCGGGTCCTACTAATGCTGGAGGTTCAATTTGTAAATCACTATCCCCCATATCTTGATCATCTGCTGGTGCAAAAACAGGCGCCTTCATTTGACTTGGATCTGCAATTTTTAAAATATCATAATGTGGATTCGTATTAGGTTCAGTAATCGATCCATCTTTATTCAAAACACCGTATGGCACTGCCCCTTTTGGTGGATTTGTTAACATACGTTTTAAATACGCACTATCATCTTCACCTTCTAAATGCGGGTAAATATATGTCGACTTATGGATTGTAGGTGTCGTATCTTTTTTCGCCTCATCCTTAACCATCACTTTCGTATTATCTGTCGCATCCTTTTCCGCCGCTTGTGTGTCATGCGCATAAACTTGCGTCGCTGCTGTAGCAATCAAACCTGTAACCACTAATTTTTTTAACATATACATCCATCCGTTCTTTGAAGTAAATTTCATCAAGGTGACTTAGTAACTGTAGGTGCCTCCTAACTGTTCAATCCTCTATGTTTAGCGGATTGGTTTAAGATTCACGCTCACACAACATCTCTCTTTAATGTTATTATACACAAAAAAACACAATTATATATATACATTTACTATATATTTAACAACTTTTTTTGGATATTATTCATATTTATTTTTTGACAATTCAAAACAACACACTAACCTTATGAGTATAGATAAAACCTAGATATTATTTCCATTTTAATTCAACCCAATTAAGTTGAGACAAGGGCAAAAGGGAGCATTCACGATCACCACTACATTTCTTTCTTCATCCCATACAAATTCAAGAACGATTGAACAAATACGTTAGATGTGATTAGTGCCATGTCTATACAAATGCTTTTTATTTTCTATGTAGACCCTCTTTCACTTCGATGATGTAATCGGGGTCACTTCTACAAACATGTTGATTTTATGATTGCGGACTTGGCCGAGACTCCTGAGGGATCAGACGCAGCCGAAAATCCAATTCGACTTGATTTAATGTTCACACCAATCAAGCCGAATTTAGTTGAGGCAAGTCCCCTAGGAAAGCAAGGACAAAAGGGAGCAATCAACAAAATCAATTTCTCCTTCTATAACAACCCGATTACGCAATCGAAAATACCTAACGAAGTGTATAAAAACGAAAAAACACCTAGATGTGACATCAGTCAACATCTAAGTGCTTTTCACTCTAACTTAATACGGTTTCAATTTCTCAGTTGCAGGATTTGGTTTGGGTAATGATCGCATAATATCTAATCGGGGCTTCGTTTTTTTCACCTTCACACCGATTGAAGATAACATTTGGACCACATTTTGAAGCTTATCATTCTTTTTCGCCATTTGATCACCCCGTATTCTGCTATCTACTCCTTTATCTTACCCTAAATTGTAGCGCTTTACTACACCAAATCGTAAATTCATAAAATTATTTTTTCACATTTTTTAATCTTAATGCATTTAATACAACAGAAACTGAACTAAATGCCATCGCTGTACCTGCGACCCACGGGGCTAAAAAGCCAGCTGCAGCAATAGGAATACCAATCAAGTTATAACAAAAGGCGAAAAATAAGTTTTGTTTAATATTTTTAATCGTTAAGCGACTCAATTTAAGTGCTTCTGCAACACCACTCAAATGATTTCGGACTAACGCAATATCCGCTGATTCGAGTGCAATATCTGAACCAGAACCCATGGCAACACCGATATCACTTTTCATCAACGCAGGGGCATCATTAATACCATCCCCCACCATCATGACACGTTTGCCCTCATTTTGTAATTCTGTAATGACTTTAGATTTTTCATCGGGCTTCACTTCTGCAATAACACGTGTAAAGCCAAGTTCACGACCAATAGCTTGAGCGGTTTGTTGACTATCTCCACTTAACATCACTAAATCATAATCTGTATTTAAAGCACGAATTACTGCTTGCGCTTCATCTTTTGGCTCATCTCTGACACCGATTATCGTAACAAGTGTATCATTGATTGTCATACCAATCACTGTAGCACCTTGTTCAGCCAACTCGTGAATGGTATTTTGTTGTGCTTCGGTTAACGTGTTTTCCGTTACTACAAAGCGCATAGAACCGATGCGAACATGTTGATCATCAATTATACCTGAAATACCGCTTCCTGTATGCGTTCTGTATTCTGTTACAGGTAAGACCGCTTCATCACTGAAATGATGAACTAATGCTTTTGAAAGTGGATGTTCAGATTGTATTTCTAAACTTTTGACATAGGCACCGATATGCGCATCATCAGCATAATTGTATGTTTGCACAACTTTAGGTTCACCATTTGTGATTGTACCAGTTTTATCAAATACAATCGTATCCACATGTTGCGCTTGTTCTAATGCTTCAGCCGTTTTAAACAAGATACCCGATTCTGCCGCGCGACCTGAGCCGACCATAATCGAAGTCGGCGTTGCAAGCCCTAATGCACATGGACAAGCAATAACAATGACAGCGATAAAAATTTCGAATGCTTCTGTAAATTGAAATGGTGTCACTACGAAAAACCATACGATAAATGAAAGTAATGCAAGGACTACCACAGTTGGTACAAAAATATTTGAAATTTTGTCAGCTAACCGTTGAATTTGTGGTTTATCGTTTTGTGCTTCTTCAACGACTTTAATAATTTGATTTAACACTAAGTCTTCACCGACATGTGTCACTTTAAGCTTAATAAAATTCGTTTGGTTCATCGTACTACCAATGACTGTGTCGCCAATTTTCTTTTCAACCGGCATACTTTCACCCGTTAACATTGCTTCATTAACAGTCGTTGTACCTTCAATCACTTGACCATCTAACGGGATTTGTTGACCACTTCGCACCCATACAATGTCCCCTACACGAACATCATCAATCGCAATCATTTCAGTCCGACCCTCACGTTCTACTTCGGCATCTTTCACTTGTAGTGCAGCAAGTTTACTAATTGCATCACTTGCATGCCCTTTTGCACGCATTTCAAAATATTTCCCTAACAAAATGAGGGTAATCAACACAGCACTCGTTTCAAAATAGAGTGGCACATGACCGCCATGACCTATATGCGTTAACATTAAATAAATACTGTAAAAGTACGCTGCTGATGTTCCCATCGCAACCAAAACGTCCATATTCGCACTTTTACTTTTTAAAGATTTATAAGCACCTACATAGAATTGCCAACCGAGAACAAATTGAATCGGTGTCGCTAAAATAAATTGAAACCAGCCATTCATTAAAATAGTGGGCACCGGTATAAAACTTAAAAATGAAAAGTGACCGAACATCGTATAAAGTAACGGTAATGCTAAAACAAGTGAAATAATGAATTTCGCTTTTTGACGTTTTAATTCATTATTTTTTCTTTTTTCTGTTTCGGCTTTCGTCTCCATTGGAAAAGCTTCATAACCAATTTTCGCAACGCGTTCATATATTTGTTCAATTGTAATTTGATTCGGGTCATACTTAACTGTCCCATTTTCCATTACGAGGTTCACGTTGATTTGATCAATTCCCGCTTCACGTTGCAATACACGTTCAATACGCGCTGAACAGGCTGCACATGTCATACCTGCAATTTTAAAAGTTTCTTCTTGAGCCATTACGTCATCTCCTATACCTATAGAGGGTATATTTTTAATATGAAATGAGGGCTTACTTCTCATCTCTTCAATGAAAAACTAAGCCCTTGTTTACGTTAAATTATGATACAACATCATAACCTTGGTCGTAAATACGTTGCTTCACATCTGCCAATGCACTTTCATCATTGACTTCTACTTCTACTCTATTTTCAGCAGGGAATGCCTCTACATGTGTCACTTGTTCATTTTCTTTTACTGCACCTTCAACTGCTGCTTTACAATGTGCACATGTCATACCTTCTACTTCAATGATGTGTTTTGCCATTTTTTACACTCCTTTATGTGATTGGATAACAGGAAATCCTGCATCATAAATTTCTTTTTCTATCGTGTTAAGATTTGCAGGCGTTTCGTAAGTCAATGCAATTTGTTGTGTCATCAAATCAATATCAACCGACTCGACACCTATTAAACTTAACAACCGATCAGTTAATTGCTGTTGTTGTTGTTCAGTTGTTAATTGTGTTACCTTAACATAACCATGTTCCATACATGTACCTCACTAATCTTTCATTAGTTTTTGAAACGTCACTAATAATTCTTCCATCGCTTCGTCTTGATGGCCCTCTTCAATCTTATGCATAATACAGCCTTTCATATGATGATCTAATAAACGCGATGCCACACTGTTTAGTGCTGAACGTGTTGCTCTGATTTGTGTTAACACGTCATCACAATAGACATCTTCATCTATCATGCGGTTGATTGCTTTCACTTGGCCTTCAATACGATTCAAACGCGACTTCAAGTTACGTTTAATTTCTTCAGAATGATGTGCTTGTTCAGTCATGTCACATCCCCCAGATTCATTTTGATACTTCAATGATATACCCTATATAGGTATGTGTCAATGCGTAAAATTCCTCTTAAGCATATAACATGATACAATAAAAGCACTTCACAAAAAAGGAGAAAAAAGTGATGCCAGAGTTTTTTTATGCGATTTTTTACAATCAAAATGTACTCATCAACTACCTATTAGTCGGTGCATTTTTATTAAATCTCATCTTCATCTTTACCATTATTTTTATGGAAAGAAGAAGTGCGAGTTCTATATGGGCTTGGATTTTTGTATTGGGCTTATTCCCGCTTGTTGGCTTTATATTATATTTATTATTTGGTAGACAGATACAACGAAAATCTATTTTTAAACTCGAACAACAAGATCGTATCGGATTAGACTCTATCGTCAATGAACAACTCACTGCCCTTAAAAATGGCGAGTTTGAAGCTGACAATCCTCATATTCAAAACTATAGTCGTATGATTCAGATGTTGCTTTATAATAATTCAGCATACTATACAAATAATAATGAAATTGAATTACTGACAGATGGCAAGCAAAAGTTCGATCGTTTAAAAGAAGATATTCGTCAAGCGGAAAAATATATTCATATTCAATATTATATTTTTCGCCATGATGCCCTTGGAAAAAGTTTATTAAATCTATTAGAAGAAAAACTTGAACAAGGCGTCGAAGTGAAAATGTTATATGATGATATGGGTTCTCGTGCATTAACATTACGAGATTTTAAACGCTTTAAGCAAAAAGGCGGTCACGTAGAATCTTTCTTCCCTTCTAAGTTACCGCTTATCAATTTACGTATGAACAATCGTAATCACCGAAAAATCGTTATTATAGACGGTCAAATTGGTTATGTTGGTGGCTTTAATGTTGGTAATGAATACCTCGGTTTATCCAAAAAGTTTGGGTATTGGCGCGATACGCATTTACGTATTCAAGGTAATGCTGTCAGTGCGCTACAGTTACGTTTCATTTTAGACTGGAACTCTCAATCGCACCGTGACAACATTACATATAGTAGCCAGTATTTTCCAAAACCTAAACAAACGAACAATGGAAATATAGGGGTACAAATTGCTTCAAGTGGTCCTGATGAATTTTGGGAACAAGTGAAATACGGTTATTTAAAAATGATTTCAATGGCAAAAAATGATATTTATATTCAAACACCTTATTTTGTACCTGATGAAGCATTTATGGATGCGCTAAAAATTGCTGCTTTAGGTGGCGTCAATGTCAACATTATGATTCCATCTAAGCCTGATCATCCGTTCGTTTATTGGGCAACTTATAGAAATGTCGCAAGTCTCATCGAAGCGGGCGCACGCGTTTACCTTTATGATAACGGGTTTTTACATGCGAAAACGTTAACGATTGACGATGAAATTACGAGCGTTGGTACGACGAATATGGACAATCGAAGCTTTACTTTAAATTTTGAAGTGAATGCATTTGTATATAATGAAAAATTAGCGAGAGAAGTTCGAGAAAGTTTTGAAGAAGATTTAAAAGTATGTACAGAATTGACAAAAGAACGCTATGCACAACGAAGCGTATGGGTTAAGTTTAAAGAATCCATCAGTCAACTCCTCTCCCCTATTTTATAATTTTAAGGAATGACAAAAATGAAACAACAACATATTAATGCAGCTGAACATTATATGAAAGCCGTGCATCAAGACGATGGTAGCGGGCATGACATCGCACATGTATTACGTGTGAGAAAACTTGCACTTGAAATTGCACAACAATATCCATCTGCCAATCAATATCATATCGAAATGGCATCACTTCTTCATGACACTATCGATGAAAAATTAGTTGATGCGCAAACTGCACGTCACGCACTCTATGATTTTTTTAAGGAGCAAGGTGTTTTATTGATTGACCAGGAAGCAATTTTATACATTATAGACCATATGAGCTTTCGAAAAACAAAAGAAGTCGGCACGCTCAAAACGATAGAAGCACAAATTGTACAGGATGCTGACAGACTTGATGCGATTGGTGCGATTGGTATTGCACGTACTTTTCAATTCGCTGGTCACTTCAATGAACCGATGTGGACAGGCACTGATAGTTTGAATGACATGCAACAACAATCGAACTTTGACGCCTTGCCACCTTCAGCAATCAAGCACTTTTTCGAGAAACTACTCAAATTAAAAGATTTAATGAATACGTCTGTTGCTATTCAAATGGCACAACAACGTCATAGCTTTTTAGAGCAGTTCTTACAACAGTTCTTCGATGAATGGGACACTGATATCACTGAAAATAAACCACACTAAAAAGAGGGCCTCAATGAGAGACCCTCTTTTTAGTATTCGATATGTTACTATTTCTTTTTATTCTTTTTGCTCACAACTTGCGTATTTTTACCAGCTTTTTTACCGTTCTTTTCTGCTTCAAACTTTTTAATTAATGGCGCAACTTCTTCTTTTGCTTTTTTACCATATACGACATTTGCAATATAAGTTTGAATCACAAGGAATGCAGCAGATACTGACCAGTATAAACCTAATGCCGCCGCAGAACTAAATGAAATCCACACGATCATAATTGGTGAGATTATCATCATCATATAACCCATTTGACGTTGTTCTTGAGGCATATTTAAACTTGACACATATGCTTGGAAGAAATAAAGGACACCCGCAATGATTGTAATCCAAATATCCGGTTTATCTAAATGGAACCAAAGGAAGTCTGAATACTTCGTAATACCGCCACCAGACGGATATTTTAAGACGAAGAATAATCCCATGATGATTGGCATTTGAAGGATGAGTGGTAAACATCCTAACATACTTGCCATTGGGTTCATATTGTATTTTTTATATACTTGCATCATTTCCTGGTTGGCTGCCATCTTGTCTTCTTGTGTACGTGCGCGTTTTACTTTTTCTTGTGCCTCTGTAATTTCAGGCTTCGCAATCTTCATTTTTTCACGCATCATGTGCATGTTTTTATAGTTTGATAACATGAATGGTAATAAAACAATACGTACAACCAATACGATGATAATAATGGCTAATCCATAGTTATTATTTAAATGATCCCCTAACCAGTGAATCAATCTGTCCATTGGTTGAACAAACGTATTAAAAAAGAATCCGTCTCGATTACCCGGTTTACTATAGTCACAACCCGCTAGAAGTAAAACTACACCTGCAAGCATTGTCATTAACGCTTTGTTCTTCATTTTTCCACCTCTAATGTAATATTCACATAAATGATATTTTATCATAGAAATCATCAAGGTGGAAATATATTCCGGCACAAATTGAACTTTATTTAAAATATTGTAAGTAACGTTTCACAGATTTTTCAATATCTGTGCTATGTGTAATTGAAGAAATCGTTGCAATACCGTCAGCACCGTTTTTAATGATTGGTGCCATATTCTCTTCTGTAATGCCCCCAATAGCGACCATTGGAATATTTTCATCGTATTCTCGCATGCGTCGAATTAATCGGATACCGCCTGGTTTACTCGCATCTAACTTAGAACTTGTTTCATAAACAGGACCTACACCAATGTAATCCACATTTGTAAGGTCAGATTGATCATATTCTTCAAAACTGCCTACACTGAGGCCGATAATTTTATCTTCTAATAAATGTTCGAATGTCGACACTTTCGCATCATCTTGCCCTACATGTACACCATCAGCATCAACTTCAATCGCTAAATCGATATCATCATTCACAATGAAAGGCACGTTATAATGACGACATAAATCTCTAAGACGAACTGCCATTGCTTTTTTCTCTTCACCTTTTAAAGATGAAGGTCCTTTTTCGCGAAATTGATACATCGTAATACCCGCTTCTAATGCTTCTTTTAAAATGCCATCTAAAGTGCCTCGTTTGACATCTTGCGTACCCGCGATAAAATACACACGCAATTGTTTTCTATTAAAAGTCATTTTCACTCACTTCTCTCTTTTTAATCTCTAATAAGTAGGATTCAGCTAAAGTTTGATTTAATGCATCTACAAAAGCGACTAAAAATGTACCTGGTAAGTCTGCGCCCTCACGTAACTCAGCTTGTTCCGCTGAAATATTGTAGTATGATACAGCTTCAATTAATTGATCAATAGAAGGCTGTTTTTCACCTAATAGAAAACTTGCGACAACTGCACCTAACAAACAACCCGCACCTGTGATTTTAGTCAATAACGGCGAACCGTTTGCTAATATTACAACTTTTCCATCCTGAACGACAACGTCCTCTTTACCTGAAAGGACAATAGCCGTTTGATATTTCTCATAAGCTTGGTAAGCAATTGTTGCAACATCAATATCAGAAGCGCTATCTGTGCCTTTCATCGTCGTTGTCATATCAACTAATGTCATAATCTCAGAAGCATTTCCTTTAATTACTGAAACATCAATTTCTTCTAAAAATCGTCTACAGAAATCTTTTCGGAATTGTGAAGCCCCTACTGCAACAGGATCAAAAACGATTGGTACACCCATGCGGTTGGCTGTTTTAGCAATAGCTAACATATCTTCGCTATTTCGTGTTGTCAACGTTCCTATATTGATTAATAAACCTTTTGTCACTTTGAAAAAATCTTCTGCTTCTTCTGGTGCCTCACTCATAGCAGGACTTGCTCCTAAGCTTAACAAACCGTTTGCAGTAAAATTTTTCACAACATCATTTGTATAGCAAACGACGAGGGGTTGTTGCTTTCTAACTTCTGCTAAATAATTCATGTTAATCCCACCCATTTAATTTTTCATATGCAAAGTGATTTACTGGGCCACGGCCTTTACCAATTTCTGGCGTATGTTGAATGGCTAGAGAAATATATGCTTTCGCTTTGGCAACAGCGTCATAAACTGATTTTCCTTTAGCTAATTCTGCGGTAATCACTGCAGAAAACGTACAGCCTGTGCCATGTGTATGTTGCGTAGGATAGCGTTCACTTTTAAATTCATAATGGCCATCTCGAGTAAATAAGTGGTCCACAGCATCACCTTCTAAATGTCCACCTTTAATAATTACCCCTTTTGAACCGATATCATGAATAAAAAATTGGCCTACTTGATGAATTTTTTCAACCGAATCGATTGTAACACCAGAGATTTCCTCTGCTTCAGGTACATTAGGTGTTGCAACATCTGCATAAGGTAAAAGTGTTTCTTTCAAACGATTACGTACTTTTTGATCCATTAAAGAATCACCGCTTTTTGCAACCATAACTGGGTCAATCACATACGGGATATTAATCTTTTTCAAATATTTCTCAATAACTTCCATCATTTCTGGCGTCGGTATCATACCTGTCTTTAACGCATGGGGCATTTCATCATTAAAAACACTTTCCAATTGCTCTTCTAGCCAACTCGCCTCTAAATTATGAATATGTTGCACTCCCATTGAATTTTGAGCGACAATACTTGTCACTGCCGCCATTCCATAAACACCACATGAGTGAAAAGATTTTAAATCTGCCATTGCCCCTGCTCCACCGCTTGGATCTGTCCCTGCAATCGTAAGCGCAATTTTTGGTTTTTTCATTATTTCTCTCCTCCAAATTCCCAATTTTCAAGTTGATAGGCCATATTGAAAAATTTTCTTTCATGCACTGTACTTTGTAAAAAGTTTTGTCTCAATTGTTGCTGCACTTTATCGGAACTGATTTCTGCATATGAATCAAGCCAACGATCAATATATGACAACAATGTATCCATTTCTTTATTGTAAAAATCGAACCATGCTTTTAACGGATGATCAGCTTCAAATGTATTTTTTTCAATTGCCATTTTACCTATTTGTTGATAAACGTACGGACACGGTGCCATCGCAGCAATCGTATAAGCGACATTGTCAAAAGCATAAGCGTTATAATACATATGTTTAATATAATGATCTGCCGATGGATACCAATCTCCGTCTTTAATGATATCCTGATAATTTTCACCCACATAATCTGCTAAAATATGATGTGCTTCAACCTCTCCAGAACTCGCAAATTGAATTTGTTCTGTTAAAAATTGAATTTCATCTTTCGTGTCCACTTTAGGTATGAGCAGTGCATATATTTTTGCAAATTCATTCAAATAGCGCGAGTCTGCACGCAAGTAATGTTTGATGGCTTCTGTTGAAATATCCCCTTTAAGCATGCCTTGTATAAAATCATCGTGATAAATTTGTTCAATAATCGGTTGTGCTTCTTGCTTTATTTGTTCAGAAAATCGCATCTTCATTCTCCTTTAATATGAAAAAAGACTACCTTGAAGTAGCCTCGTTCACACAATTAAAGCATTCGTGTCCACTTGCTACTTCCCTACGTTGGTATCATCCAAATCAGGTTCAGAGGGTCTGAATATATTCATCTCAGCCAAAATAGGCACCCCTAGTAGTCCTTCATTTTTTATTTATCTTTAATGTATCAGAAAGTAAACGTAAGTTCAATTATGTTAAAACACTAAACAAGTTGTGAAATATATGTATAGATAAACAAAACAAATTGCCCAATTAGACTATTTTCCATTTCTTCCGTACCGTTCTTGAATATGAATAAGCATAAAGGTGGTGATTGGCCACTAAATACAATTCATGTATTTAATAGCCAATACACCTCATTTTAAGGTTGATAGATAGACAATTTGGGTAACTGGTTGTATACCAAATATCATTAGAGCTCAAGCTAATATGTTGAAGATAAAAGTAATCATGTGAGATAAATCGAATTATTTAATTGGAGAATATACTTTGAGAAGGGTTGATAAAATGTGATGGGATTATCAAATATTGAAAAATATTTACTACTGCTTTGCTATTCAATGTTGAACGCATCTGAGTTTGACACTGCTGTTGCTGTACAAATTGGAGAGATTTGTGAAACGAGTAATTCTGTAGCGTAACGCTTTTCTTCGTTATGATAAAAACGTCTTGTTTGGATTTGCCCGCTCACTGCTACAGTTGTCCCCTCATGGATCGTTTCATGAATTTGAAGAGCAATGTTACCAAACGCTTTACAATTTAAGTAATCAGTGATGGGCTTTTGGTTTTTACTTAAATACTCTCGCGTCACAGCAACGGTAAATGTAACAAAGTAGCTCTCTTCTTTTTCGTAAAAACTAGGCGGGCGGTTAATCATACCTACTGCTTGAAAATGGTTAATGTTGTTCACCTCCTGTATCCACAATATATATGTTTCAATTAGAAAAGACAAAATGCAGTTTTTCATAAAATAATAGGTTAGTTAATGCAGTATTTAAGCGTAATCGAGAATTTTTTGAAATATTGCGTTATAATGAAATGTATCATAGAAATTTCGTAAAATTTTTAAATGATATGGAGGTGGCTCCAATGAAGACGTTTAAAGCTGTTCGTTTTCAAATTGTTTCTGAAAATAGTAGCGTGGCTGAATATGAACTTTTAGACGGTGTAATTATTAACAAAGAGAATAGTGGTACGGGCTGGTTGCTAGAAATTGTGATTTCAGATATACATCAAGAACAGATGGAAGCTTATATGGAAAGTGAAGAACTATTAGATATTCGTGTCGTAATTACGCGACCTTCGAATGATCCGGCGCTATTCGATGCAACTATCAAACATATTACACCTTTGAATGGAAGTATCTCAGTCGTTTTTGAATGTCATATTTACACATTACGTCAAGTTTATGCTGAGAACTTACTTGAACAACTTGTAAATGAAGGATTGCAAGGTCAAGAACTCATTACGACGTTCAATCGAATGATGAAATCGAAACCACGCTTAAAAGATGAACGGCATTAACATTTAAAATGTACATACACCACCAATGTCATACTGTCTTTTATTTGCGCTGTTCAAACAAATATGATTATTAAAAAGCAACACTTCTCGTATGAGTAATGTTGCTTTTTCATGTCTCTGAATATAGAAACCACCCCGTCTTTTTGATGAGGTGGTTGGATGTATTGCTTACGCGTTTGGATCTTGCAATGCAAAAGTCAATTCACAACTACACGCCACTTGACCATCAACGGTTGCTTTTGCAGTGCCTTTACCAATAGGTCCTTTAATTTTTGTGATTTCAACTTCTAATACTAATGTATCACCTGGCACGACTTGTTTTTTGAATCGACATTTATCGATACCAGCAAATAAAGCAAGTTTCCCTTTATTTTCTTCACTATTTAACATCGCAACTGCGCCAGTTTGTGCCAATGCTTCAGTAATTAAAACACCTGGCATAACTGCATAATCAGGAAAATGTCCTTGGAAAAATGGTTCGTTACCTGATACTTGCTTAATCCCAACGCAACGTTGACCTGGTTCGTATTCAACCACTTTATCAATCAATAAAAAAGGTTGTCTATGCGGGATGATATTTTTAATTTCATTATAATTAAAGATTGTTTCCATTAGTGATGTCCTCCAATTGTTTCGATAATATGTTGCCAAAACCTCAAATTAAATGTGTTCAGCACGTTATCATGGTTAATAATAAAGCCTGTCATCAAACCTACTACAAACATCATAATCGCTACAAATACGAATAAAGTTAATTTGAAACTGACTGAATCCATTAACGTTTGTAGCCAATAAGTCCATCTAGTCATTAACTCTTTCAATATCTGCACCTAAAGATTTGAGTTTACCATGAAAATCAACATAACCACGGTCAAGGTGTTTTAACTCAGTGACTATTGTCTCACCGTCAGCAACGAGACCAGCTAAGATTAATGCTGCCGCTGCACGTAAATCCGTCGCTTTCACTTGCGCACCTTGTAATGCACTTTTCCCTTCAATTTTAGCACTTCGACCTTCAACAGAAATTTGAGCGTTCATACGTTTAAATTCTGCGACGTGCATAAAACGATTTTCAAAAACTGTTTCAGTCACAACTTTATGTCCTTCAGCTGTGAGTAATAATGCCATCATTTGAGACTGCATATCTGTTGGGAAACCTGGGTGTGGTAATGTTTTAATATCAACAGGCTGTAATTGTTCTGGTGCTGTAACACGGATACCCTCTTCTGTGTAGTCTAATTCGACGCCCATTTCTTCTAATTTATACACGAGGCTTGTCATATGCTCTTTAATCGCCCCTTTGACTAATACATCACCGCGTGTAATGGCAGCTGCAATCATTAATGTACCTGCTTCAATACGATCAGGAATAATGGCATGTTTTACACCATTTAATGACTCAACACCGTTAATAATGACTGTGTCGGTACCTGCACCTTTGACATCGCCACCCATTTCATTGATGTAGTTTGCTAAGTCTACAATTTCGGGCTCTCTCGCAACATTTTCAATCACTGTACGTCCTTTAGCTAATGAAGCCGCCATAATCACATTTTGTGTAGCACCTACACTTGGAAAATCGAAATGAATTTCATTGCCGACAAGTCCTTGTGGTGCTTCTGCATAAATGTAGCCCGCTTCTTGATGAATTTCAGCGCCAAGTGCTTCTAATCCTTTTAAATGTTGTTCAATCGGACGTGAACCTATCGCACACCCACCTGGTAATGCTACTTTTGCTCGACCTAAACGCGCCAATAATGGGCCCATCACAAGAATGCTCGCTCTCATCTTGCTCACATATTCATAAGGCGCTTCCTCACTTAAGTCTTTTGACGCATCGACTGTTACGGATTGATGCTTTTCATTATATTTAATTTTTGCATTTAACACGCTCAATACATTATTAATAGTTTCCACATCACTTAACGCCGGAACGTTGACGAGTTCACTTTTGCCATGACTTGCTAATAAAGATGCTGTGAGAATTGGCAAAACTGCATTTTTCGCTCCTTCTACTCCGACTTCACCCTTAAGTGTATTTCCACCTTTAACAATAATTCTATCCATCTTATTAATCCTCCACTATGCTTACAGCTCTATTCTATTTTTGCTCTGAAAATGAATCTATCTACCCATAACGTATTAACTGATTTGATTCACTTTAAACATGTTTACGTTTAAAATAAGTATTTAATCTGTGTTGAAAATTGTAATAAATCAATGATAAAATTACTCACGCCTGTGCCAATCACTATTGCCAAAAATATCATGATGACTTGAACTTGTAATGGAAATCCTTTTTTGAAAAACTGATCTAAACGAACGGCGTTTAATCCCCAATAGGCGACACAAATGCATAAGACATGCATTATAATATGTGCTATCGCAAATTGTCCCAAATAATCCATTAATTTATATTGCTCCTTCACATATAATCTCTTTACTAATTTTACATGATTTAAAGCGCAAATCATACTATAAGCAACTTAAAGAAACACAATTTTTTACATTATGTTGCTAAATGACAAGCAATTTACATTTTACTGTCTTTCATACGTCTTGTATAGATTTTTGTTAGGCTATATCAATGTTGCATCGTCAGTCTGTATGCATCACTACTATCCATCACACGACACGCGCATTTTCACTATATGTTGGAGGCTTTTGACGAGTCTTCCTTTCAATCCGACGCACCCTCTCCTTCTTATCATCAAAGCGATGCCACATCAAACCCAAACTACTAAAAATGGAATGATATGTGTTTTTGTCGAATTCATATTTCTGAGTTCAACCTAAAAAGAAACGTGAAAAAGCTCGGTCTGCCACAAGGGACATACCGAGCTTTTTAAATGTGCATAAGGTTATTTATATTTTGCAACTTCGA
The DNA here is from genome assembly GCF_900183575.1 of Staphylococcus cornubiensis. Taxonomy (GTDB): domain Bacteria; phylum Bacillota; class Bacilli; order Staphylococcales; family Staphylococcaceae; genus Staphylococcus; species Staphylococcus cornubiensis. The sequence continues at coordinate 31,050 of NZ_FXUZ01000010.1, read as the reverse complement.
TACGGTTTTCTGCACGCTTCAGTGCACGTTCAGCACGTTTTAAATCCGTATCATTTCGATCACCTTCAAGGTAGAATGTTGCACGTTGTTTCGCTGATTTTGCACGTTCTAAGTCAATATCATCTGCCGACTCTGCAGACTGAACTAAAATATTGACTTTTTCATGACGAATTTCAGCAAATCCTTCTGTTACAGCTATATAATCCGATTTGCCATTGATAGTCACTTTCACATGACCAATTCTTAATGGTGTAACCGTCGGAATGTGACCGTACATCACACCCATCTCGCCTGCTGTCGTTTGCAAGACAACAATTTCGACATTGTCTTCTTTGTAAACAGAACCATTAGGAGTGACGATATCTAAGGTTAATGTGTTCATTATCCAAGCCTCCTAATTTGTATTAAACTTCTACACCCATGTCTTTAGCTTTAGCAATTACATCATCAATGCCACCGACTAAACGGAACGCATCTTCAGGAATGTGGTCGTATTTACCATCTAAAATTGCTTTAAAGTCTTGAACTGTTTGTTTAACTGGTACATATGAACCTTTTTGTCCTGTAAACTGTTCAGCAACGTGGAAGTTTTGTGACAAGAAGAATTGAATACGACGCGCACGTTCAACTGTTTTCTTATCTTCTTCTGATAATTCATCCATACCTAAGATTGCGATGATATCTTGCAATTCACGATATTTTTGTAACGTTGATTGAACTTGACGCGCAACTTCATAATGCTCTTGTCCGACAATAGTTGGCTCTAAAGCACGTGATGTTGAAGCTAATGGATCCACCGCTGGATAAATACCCATCTCACTTAATTTACGCTCTAAGTTTGTTGTCGCATCTAAGTGAGCGAAAGCTGTTGCTGGTGCCGGGTCAGTATAGTCATCGGCAGGTACGAATACAGCTTGAATTGACGTAACAGATCCTTTGTTCGTTGATGTAATACGTTCTTGTAATTGACCCATTTCTGTAGCAAGTGTTGGTTGGTAACCTACTGCTGATGGCATACGACCTAATAATGCCGATACCTCAGAACCTGCTTGTGTGAAACGGAAGATGTTGTCGATGAACAATAACACGTCTTGACCTTGTTCATCACGGAAATATTCAGCCATTGTTAAACCAGAAAGTGCAACACGCATACGCGCACCTGGTGGCTCGTTCATTTGACCGAATACCATCGCTGTTTTAGCAATAACACCACTGTCTTTCATTTCGTAGTACAAGTCGTTACCTTCACGTGTACGCTCACCAACACCGGCAAATACCGAAATACCACCATGCTCTTGTGCAATGTTGTTGATAAGCTCTTGGATTAATACGGTTTTACCTACACCGGCACCACCGAATAAACCGATTTTACCACCTTTAATGTATGGCGCTAATAAGTCAACTACTTTAATACCTGTTTCTAAAATTTCCACTTCTGTAGAGAGTTCATCAAATTTAGGCGCTTCACGATGAATTGGGTCACGACGTACAGATGCATCAATAGGTTGTTCTAAATCAATATGTTCACCTAATACATTAAATACGCGACCTAATGTTGCATCGCCGACAGGGACACTAATCGCTGCTCCTGTATCTCTTACTTCTGCACCACGTTGAACACCGTCAGTAGAGTCCATTGCGATTGTACGCACAACATCATCGCCTAAATGAAGCGCAACTTCTAATGTTAAGCTCTCAGTCTCACCATCTCTTGTCACTTCAATAAGCAGTGCGTTGTTAATGTTTGGAATTTCGTTATGTTCAAAACGCACGTCAATTACTGGCCCCATGACCTGAGTTACACGGCCTAATCCCATGTTTCTTCCTCCTTATAATCAAAATTATTCTAACGCTGCTGAACCACCAACAATTTCAGTAATTTGTTGTGTAATGGCTGCTTGTCGCGCTCGGTTATATTGTAATGATAAATCGTCAATCATTTCTGTCGCATTATCTGAGGCATTCTTCATTGCATTCATACGTGACGCGTGTTCACTTGCTTTTGCATCAAGAATCGTGCCATAAATTAAACTCTCAATATATTGAGGTAATAATACTTTAAGAATGGCATCTTTATCTGGCTCAAATTCATAAGATGACAATGCACCATGACCTAAGCTAGAGTCCTCTGGAGATAATGGTAATAATTTTTTACTGCTAGGCTTATTCTCGATTACACTCATGTAATGGCTATAGTAGATGTGTAATTCATCAATTTGTTCATCTACGTATAAATCGATAGCACGTTTTCCGATTGCCTGAATCGTTTTGAATGCAGGTTGATCTGGAATATCCGTTAAAGTGTTTTCAAGTTGATAGCCACGGTTTTGTAAAAATGTCGCGCCGATTTGTCCAAGTACAATAATACAATACTCTTCTGGACTATTATGACGTTGTTCGATATCACGAATCATTTTCTTTAACACGTTCGCACTATAAGCACCCGCAAGTCCACGATCGCTCGTAATGACCATATAACCTACACGTTTCACAGGACGTTCGTTCAACATTGGATGTGTTGAAACTTTATTCGATCCTGCAATTGCTGTAATTGCGTCTTTCATTTTTTCCATATAAGGACGAAATGTCATCGCATTCTTCTCAGCTTTACGCAATTTAGAACTTGATACCATGTTCATCGCATTCGTAATTTGCTTCGTCTTCTTAGTCGATTTTATACGAGAATCAATTTCTTTTAATGAAGCCACCATCTCACCACCTTATCTATTTTAATCATCTGTTCAATTATTCTTCTGTAGCTTTAAAACCTTTTTTGAATTCATTGATTGCTGATTCAAATTTTTCGTCTGCAGGTAATCCACCTGTTTCGCGAATTTCAGTAAAGATGTCGTTTGCGTTAGATTTTGTCCATTCGATAATTTCAGATTCGAAACGTGTAATATCGACAACTGGAATATCATCTAAATAGCCACGCGTTAACGCATAAATAATCAATACTTGGTGTTCAACAGGAAGTGGTTTGTTTTGGTCTTGTTTTAATACTTCAACCGTACGTTTACCACGTTCTAATTTACTTGCTGTTGCTTCATCAAGGTCAGAACCGAACTGCGCAAATGACTCAAGTTCACGATAAGATGCTAAGTCAAGACGTAATGTCCCGGCAACCTTTTTCATCGCTTTGATTTGTGCAGATCCCCCTACACGTGATACTGAAAGACCCGCATTAATCGCTGGACGGATACCAGAGAAGAATAAGTCTGATTGTAAGAAGATTTGACCATCTGTAATAGAGATAACGTTTGTTGGAACGTATGCTGAGATGTCCCCCGCTTGTGTTTCAACAAATGGTAAAGCTGTAATCGAACCGCCACCTAATTCATCATTTAACTTCGCCGCACGCTCTAATAAACGACTATGTAGGTAGAATACATCACCTGGGTATGCTTCACGACCTGGTGGACGACGTAATAATAATGATAACTCACGGTATGCAGCCGCTTGTTTTGTTAAATCATCATAAACGATTAAGACATGCTTACCGTTGAACATAAATTCTTCTGCCATAGATACACCTGCATATGGTGCGATGTATAACATTGGCGCTGGTTGTGCCGCTGATGCAGAAACAACGATTGTGTAATCTAATGCACCGGCTTGACGTAATTTTTCAACTGCTGCACGAACAGTAGATTCTTTTTGACCAATTGCGACATAGATACAAATCATATCTTGGTCTTTTTGGTTTAAAATTGTATCAATCGCAACTGTCGTTTTACCAGTTTGACGGTCACCGATGATTAACTCACGTTGACCACGACCAATTGGTACAAGTGCGTCAATCGCTTTGATACCTGTTTGTAAAGGCTCATCAACAGATTTACGTGCCATAACACCTGTTGCTTTTTTCTCGATAGGACGTGTTTTTGTTGTATTTAATGGGCCTTGTCCATCAATAGGTTGACCTAATGAGTTTACAACACGACCGATTAATTCTTCACCTACTGGTACTTCCATGATACGTCCAGTACGTTTCACTTCGTCGCCTTCTTTAATCTCATCATATGGACCTAAAATAACGACACCCACGTTTGTTTCTTCTAAGTTTTGTGCCAGTCCAAGTACGCCGTTATGGAATTCTAATAATTCACCAGCCATAACGTCGTTCAATCCGTGAACTAATGCAATACCGTCACCAATTTGAATAACTGTACCTACATCCGTTACAGACATTTCTGACTCATAGTTTTCAATTTGTGAGCGAAGTAATGCACTAATTTCTTCAGCTTTTATGGCCATCTATGTCACTCCTCCATTTAATCTAATTAATGTGCTCTGTTAAATTTCTTAACGAGTTGATTTAAATCATTTTGTACACTACCGTCATACACTTTTGTACCAATCTTTACGCGCACGCCACCGATTAGTTCTTCATTTACAGTAGGGTGAATGATTAAATCTTTAAGTCCTGTACGATCTAACAATGCGTTTTTCACTTGCATCACTTCATCCTCATCTAAAGTTGAAGCTGATTCAACATAGGCATCTGCTAGACCATGGAAATCGTAATACTGCACTTCAAATGCTTTGAAAATAGCAGTAATTAAATGTAAATTACGGTGTCCCGCAACAATTTTTAACGTATTCATCAAATAAGGTTGTGTACCTGTAAAAACATTATCTACAATATGGCGTCTATCCGCTATTGTAATTTTTGGTTCATAATCGATGCTTTTCAAGTAATCAATTTGATTTTCAACGGCAGTATTGATTTCAGTAAATTCATCATATACCTCGGATAATACATTGTGTGATAATGCAACATCATACAGTGCTTGGGCATATTTTTGAGCAACGTCAGCCATTACTTATCCCCTACCTCTTTAACGTACTTCTCTACTAAAGCTTTTTGATCTTGTTCAGAAATTTCTTTACGTAATACTTTTGATGCGATCAGTACTGAGAGTTCCGATACTTGATTATTAATTTCTGCTAATGCACGTTCTTTTTCACTCTTAATTTCACTTTGTGCCGTTTCAAGCATACCATTGGCACGTTGATTTGCTTCATGAAGGATTTCTTCTTGTTGACGTCTTGCTTGTAGCTTCGCGTCTTCAAGAATTTTATGAACTTCATCTTGTGTTTCTTTTAATTTTTGTCTATTTTCTTCTTCTAAACGTTGCGCATTCAATTTTGCACGTTCGGCATCATCAATGTCTTGATTAATTGAACGCTCACGATCGTCCATGACTTTTTTAAGTGGTCCCCAAGCAAACTTTCTAAGTAGTGCAAGTAAAACGAGGAAAGTTACTACTGTTACAATGATATCCCCGATGTTCACACCACCACCTGCTGCTGCAAGGGTAAATAAATTAGCAGTCACTATGATGTACACTCCTTTCAACCATTTCATCTGTTCAAACAATAAAAACGAATGGCGAAAGTCTAATCTATACTAGACCTCGCCCTGACAAATGTTTTTCATATGTAAAGATAAGAAATTAACAAATGTCTTGATTACGTCATGCTTTCTAACTGATTCAGTCTCGATTAAATGAATAATACGATGAATGTGATAACTACACCGATGATTGGAAGTGCCTCAACTAAACCGATACCGATGAACATAATTGACATTAATTGTGTACGCGCTTCTGGTTGACGTGCTACACCTTCAACTGTTCTAGAAACGATTAAACCGTTACCAATACCTGCACCTAATGCTGATAATCCGATTGCGATTGCTGCTGCGATTAAATTCATTATATAAATCCTCCTAATTGTTTTAAATTTTAATTTTTTATTTTAATGGTTGTCTGCTACTTTGTGCGACATATACACCATTGATAACATGATAAAGATATAGGCTTGAATTGAGCCTACGAAAATTGAAAAACCTTGCCAAATGATTAATCCTGGAATACCAATAATAAAACCAAATGCAACTGTCAAAGTCACTTTTGAAAGTAATCCTAATAAAATCTCACCAGCATAGATATTACCGTAAAGACGAAGACCTAACGTCAATGTCGATGCAAACTCTTCAAAGACATTAATAGGTAAAAGTGCAAGATACGGTTTTCCATAGCCTTTAAGGTAAGATTTTGGTCCTCGCATTTTAACACCATAATAGTGTGTTAAAAGGACCATCATTGTCGCGAGTGTCAAAGTCACATGTGCATCTGCTGTTGGTGACTTCCACCATAGTGTATGACCGTTCACAAACTGAAATGGAAGCCCTAGCATATTCGCCACAAAAATAAATAAGATTAAAGTGACGGCTAAGAAGTGAAATTGTCCACCTTTTGACCATGCCATATTACTTTCAATGATGCCACGGACAAAGTCAAAAACCCATTCGATGAAGTTTTGTGCACCTTTTGGTCTTTTCTGGAGATTGCGTGTACATAAGACTGCAATAATGAATACTATCACTGCTGTAATCAACAACATCATAATAGTAGATAAGTTGAAATTAATATCTACTCCGAGAAAATTCCAAGTCACCACGGGATGTTTGTGATCCATTCTAGATTTCACCTCTTTTCAAAATATAATTCATTTTTTAATCCTTCTTTAACAAAGGACGAAAAACCATTAACACATATGAAACCATTAATCCTACTAGCACACCGAGTATATGTATTTGTGCTTGAAAAAGTACCCAAATGACACATGTAAGTATAGCGACGAGATACCGCCAACCATTACCCGTTGATATGGGTTGTGCAGTGTTACGCTTTGACCGCCATAAATAATATTCAAAAATACATGTGTTCACTATCGATGCTATTGTCCCTATGATGAGCCCAAGTACAATCGGTTTTTGTACGTCTAATGAATAAAGGATTAACAGCCCTGCTAAAATCGTAGCGTAATATGTTAAAAACGGCTGAAACATTTTATAAAAACGATTCATATTGAGCCTCTTTTCTGCCCTAAAGACACAATTTTGAAAGCCGTTCCATACATACAACTTTCATGATAATATAGGGCGAAAAGCGTGTCAATTGCACAATTAAAAGGCTCATTTTTTGTCAATTGAATTGTCACAATTTTGACACATTTACCCCTATAATTACATCACTTTATTTTTCTACTTGGAATGGTGCGGGTTTTTGATCAATTAAACCATAATAATATTTAATATTTTCACAAATGCGCTGTGACGCTTGCCCATCACCATATGGATTTTGTGCGACACTCATCGCCTCGTACAATGCAGCGTCCGTTAATAAAGCTTTAGTTGCTTCATATACATCAGCTTCTTCAGTGCCGACAAGTTTAAGTGTCCCCGCTTCCACACCTTCTGGGCGCTCTGTCGTATCTCTAAGGACAAGTACAGGCTTACCTAATGAAGGTGCTTCTTCTTGCACACCACCCGAATCCGTCAAAATAAAGTGTGCTTGATGTGCGAAGTTATGAAAATCAACAACTTCTAGTGGTTCAATTAATTCAATTCGTTCATGATCACTTAAATGTTCGTAAGCAATTTCACGCACTTTAGGATTTTTATGCATTGGGTAGACGATGACCGCATCTTCAAATTCTTCAACAATTTTTCTCGCCGCTTTAAAAATATGATGCATAGGTTCACCAATATTTTCACGACGATGCGCAGTAAGTAAAATAATGCGCTTATCTTGATGACGTTGAATAATATCTGAATGGTATTGTGGATCGACCGTTGTATGCATCGCGTCAATCGCTGTATTACCCGTTACAACAACCTTTTCAGGGTCTTTATTTTCTTGCAATAAATTTTTTTGTGCCTGTTCAGTCGGTGCAAAATGTAAATCAGCCATAATACCGGTCATTTGACGATTCATTTCTTCTGGGAATGGAGAATACTTATTCCAAGTTCTTAAACCGGCTTCAACGTGACCAATGCTAATCTCGTTGTAGAATGCAGCGAGACTTCCTGCAAAAGTCGTTGTCGTATCTCCATGGACCAATATCATATCTGGTTGTGCCTGTTGAATCACATCTTCTAACCCGAGCAACACACGTGATGTCACTTCTGATAACGTTTGGCCTTGCTTCATCACATTTAAGTCATAATCAGGTTCAATTCCAAAAGTTTCTAATACAGAATCTAACATTTCACGGTGCTGTGCAGTGACAACTACAATAGGTTCTAATGATTCATCTTTTTTCAGCTGTAAAACGAGCGGTGCCATTTTGATGGCTTCAGGCCTTGTACCAAAAATCGTCATAATCCTTTTCATGTCAATGCGCTCCTTATATGAATTATTTTGTACCGAATAGACGGTCTCCAGCATCGCCGAGACCAGGGATGATGTATGCATTTTCATCTAACTTTTCATCTAATGCGGCAATAAAAATATCCACATCTTCATGTGCGGCTTGAAGTTTTTCTACGCCTTCTGGAGCGGCAATTAAACACATAAAACGAATATGCTTCGCGCCTCGTTTTTTCAATGAGTTAATTGCTTCAATCGCTGATGCACCCGTTGCAAGCATTGGGTCGACTACGATGATTTCGCGTTCTTCAATATCTTGTGGTAACTTCACAAAATATTCAATAGCTTCAAGTGTCTCAGGGTCACGATATAAACCTACATGCCCTATTCTTGCTGCAGGTACAAGGTTTAAAATGCCTGTTGTCATACCAAGACCTGCGCGCAAAATTGGAACAAAAGCGAGTTTTTTACCTGATAAACGTTTCGCAATGGCTTTTGTAACAGGTGTTTCGATTTCAACTTCTTGAAGTTCTAAATCGCGTGTCACTTCATAAGCCATTAACATACCTACTTCATCAACTAATTCACGAAATGCTTTTGTCCCTGTATTTACATCTCGAATATAACTCAACTTATGTTGGATTAAAGGGTGATCAAATACATGTACTTTACCCATGATATTGCCTCCGTTTATTCTAAATTAATCGGTTTATTGATATAAAGGGAATTTTTCAGTCAACGCTTGAACACGTGACTTCGCATCTGCTAAAACTTTTTGATCTTCATGATTTTGGAGTACGTCGCTAATAATACGGCCGACCTCTTCAAAAGCTTTTTCATCAAAACCACGCGTCGTTGCAGCTGGCGTACCTAAACGGATACCACTTGTAACGAATGGTTTTTCTTGATCGAATGGAATCGTATTTTTATTACATGTAATACCGATTTCATCTAATGTTTCTTCTGCCACTTTACCTGTAATACCTACTGAACCTTTGACGTCTACTGATACAAGGTGGTTATCTGTACCGCCAGAAACGATTCTGAAGCCATTATCTTTTAAAGTTTTCGCAAGCATTTGTGCATTTTTAATCACTTGTTGTTGATACGTTTTGAATTCTGGTTGTAATGCTTCACCAAATGCCACAGCTTTCGCAGCAATCACATGCTCAAGTGGACCACCTTGAATGCCAGGGAAAATTGTTTTATCAATCTCTTTTTTATACTCTTCTTTACATAAAATCATACCACCACGAGGGCCACGTAATGTTTTATGCGTTGTCGTTGTAACAAAGTCCGCGTATTCAACTGGATTTTGGTGAAGTCCAGCTGCTACAAGTCCTGCGATATGCGCCATATCTACCATTAATTTCGCACCGACTTCATCAGCAATTTCTTTAAATTTCTTGAAGTCAATTGAACGTGAATATGCAGATGCACCTGCAACGATCAGTTTAGGTTGATGTTCTTTTGCTAACTTACGTACTTCTTCATAGTCGATATGCTCTTCTTCTTTTGTCACACCATATTCCACGAAGTTATAGAACTTACCACTGAAGTTAACTGGTGAACCATGTGTCAAGTGACCACCATGACTTAAATTCATACCTAACACTGTATCACCATGCTCAAGTGCAACAAGATATACAGCCATATTTGCTTGTGAACCAGAATGCGGTTGGACATTGACATGTTCAGCATTGAACAGCGCTTTTGCTCTATCAATTGCAAGTTGTTCAGTTTGGTCTACAAATACACAACCACCATAGTAACGGCGTCCAGGATAACCTTCAGCATATTTGTTCGTCATCACTGAACCTTGTGCTTCCATCACTGCTTCAGAAACAAAGTTCTCAGATGCGATGAGTTCAATGCTTGTGTTTTGACGATGAAACTCTTTTTGAATACTTTCAAATACAGACTTATCTTGTTTAGCAAGAAATGACATAGACAATTCCCTCTTTTCTGTTAAAGTTGATATTTAGCACGTTCGCCGCCGATTTTTTTCGGTCGAGATGTCGCTACAGTCACAATTGCTTGGCCAACTTGTTTCACTGTAGTTCGGACAGGTACTGCCACATGCTTAAGATGCATACCAATCAATGTTTGACCGATATCAATACCTTTGTCAGCTTGGATATGTTCGACAACCATGGGCGATGTCATATGACGATAAGCATGCGTTGATAAAGAACCCCCTGCATGCACATCTGGTACGACAGAAACTTCAGTCATCACATATGGGTCAAAATCTTTTCGCTCGATTGTGATGGCACGGTTAATATGTTCACAACCTTGAAAAGCAAATGAAACACCTGTCTCCTGTTGAATCTTAACAAGTGCTTCGAATATTTCTTTAGCGACATCCATAGAACCTGTCGTTCCTATACGCTCCCCTTGAACTTCTGAAGTCGAACAACCTATGACACATATCTCACCTTCATTAAAAAACGATTGGGCTTTGAGTTCTTCTAATAATTGATTTAAATCCTTCATATGGTTACCCCCTTGTTATACGTATGAGTCAAAAAAACAATAATTAAAGAACTGTGAAACATGCTATACGTCCTTTATTATAACTTATTTTTTCTTGAACTTATACTGATTATACAATTATTCTGCCACTAATTTAGTCTTTAACTTTTCAATCATACGTGTCAATTGGTCAAATACTTTTTCATACGTTTCATAGCACCCTCCATAAGGGTCTTCCACCGCTAAATCTTCATTCACATAGTCATTTAATGCATACACATTTACTTCTGATCCGTACATCGCCTGAATCATTTGACAGTGTGAAGCTGTCATCGTTAAAATCAAATCCGCTTCAGCATCGACTTCATCAAACAACTGTGCAGCATTCGGTATAGGCAGCTCGTGACGCTCTAGCAATTCACGACTATGTGTAGAAATAGGTTGGCCATCTTGTGCCATTAAACCTCTCGAAACAATATCAAAGTCCGGCATTAGCTGTTGTGCAATACTTTCAGCTAAAGGGCTACGACACGTATTTCCGGTACATACAAAAACGATTTTCATAATGACTCATCCTTTACGACTTGTTGACTAACCGCCTTTAACATCCGATTTCTCAATGCTTCCGTTTCAAAATTATCTTCAAATCCATAAATATACGCCATTTCTACTTCATCTAATTGGTCTAATTGATGTAAAACGTCATACAGATTATGGTTAGCCCCTTGAACATCTGTTTCACTGTCACTGATAACAATCACTTGTGCGCGCTCTGGCAAAAACACTTTCTTTGTTTCTGGTACGATAAATGCAATTTTTGACCAATCGGCATGTGCTTCTTTACGAATCGGTGCATTCAATTGTTCAATCATTTTAAGTGGCGTCGCCGGTGCATAATGACGATATTTCATCCCAGGCGCAATTGGTTTTTCAGTAGATAGTGGGGCATACACTTCGACAGATTGTGGCAAAATATCATTTAACATGTGTCGTGTTATCGTACCTGGTCGTGCAATACGAAATGGAAACGATGTACAATCCACAACTGTACTTTCCAAACCTGCGTCACTTTGAGTTGAACGAATAATACCGTCTACCCGATGATTTAAATCATTGAATGCATGCTCAAAAGTTGTTGGAGAAGGACGTCCACTTAAATTCGCGCTCGGTGCTGCAATAGGAAGATTAACTGCCTTCAACAATGCTTTTGCGACGGGATGACTCGGCATACGTACTGCCACAGAATTCAATCCACCAGTAACCCGATCACACAAGAAACCTTTTTTTAACGGTAAAATAAATGTAATCGGACCTGGCCAAAAAGCTTCCATTAATTTACGTGTAGATTCCGAAATGTCTGCCACAAAATCTTCCAATTGCTCTGTATCATATATATGAACAATTAAAGGGTTATCGGAAGGACGACCTTTCGCTTCATAAATTTTACGAATAGCCGTATCATCTTTCGCATTTCCACCTAAGCCATAAACCGTCTCTGTAGGAAGGACGACTAACCCGCCATCTTGGAAAGTTTTTACAATTTCTGCTAATTTCGGATATTCGTGTAATCGCGTAGTATAGTCCCGAACATCCCAAATTTTTGTTTCTGACATTAACGTCCACCTCTCCTTCTCTTCTATTTTACTACAAAGTCAAAAATGGGTGCATGACTTCAATCGTAAGAATGTGTCTTAGATTTGACTGTCGTGCGCCCATTTTTAATTGATTATAAATTGTTACAAATTATCATGTTGTTCATCAAGATACTCATGGTACCCATTTGATGTGGACCATTTAAAATGAAAAATCCGTGCATTTCCATTAATATCTGGAATGACCTCTGTCTTAATATGTGGATATAACTGTTGCATCATCTCTGTCAACTGAACGCCTTGTTGAAAACCAATTTCAAAAACAACCGGTGCGCCATCATGCATGACATGTGGTAAGTCTCGCAATATTGCTTCATATACTTGATAACCTTCTTGATCCGCAAATAACGCCACATGCGGTTCATATTGAATGACACTTTCATCCATCAAACCACGTTCATGTTCACCAATATACGGCGGATTAGAAATTAAACCATCCAGTCGAATGTCCTGATCTATGAGCGGTTGTAAAGCATTGCCTTGTATAAAAGTGATGTCTTGTTGGAGACGACACGCATTCTCTTTTGCGACTAATAACGCTTGAGACGAAATATCTGTCGCAATCACTTGTAATTCGGGTATTTCAGCTTTTAATGTGACTGCAATCGCACCACTTCCAACCCCTACATCAGCTACACAAGAAGTTGCCTCAGTTAATTGGTTTAAAAAGTAATGCACCACTTCTTCTGTTTCAGGTCTCGGAATGAGTACATCCGAATTCACTTTAAATGGACGTCCATAAAATTCAGCTTGACCGACAACATATTGTACCGGCATTCCAGTGAGAAGTTGTAATAGGCCGTCATTCAGTTGTGCAAGTGTAGAATCAGGAATAGCCACCATTTCGTTTAAAATCAATTGCGTTCTCGACCATTGTAATGTATCCATCAAAAACCATTGAACAGCATTTGCGTCGTAGCCTTTTGCTATCATTCGCTTCTCGGCATCTTGTCGCCACTGTTTATAGTTCACCAGTATTAAGCTCTTTCAACTTCTCAGTTTGTTCATGCATCGTTAACGCATCCACAATTTCATCCAACTTTCCTTCCATAATTTGGTCTAATTTTTGTAAAGTTAAACCAATGCGGTGGTCTGTGACACGACTTTGCGGATAGTTATATGTACGAATACGTTCCGAACGATCACCTGTTCCAACTGCTGACTTACGTTGTGCTGCATATTTTTGTTGTTCTTCTTGCAACTTCATATCATACAAACGTGCTTTTAACACTTTCATCGCTTTTTCACGGTTTTGAATTTGAGATTTTTCTGAAGATGTCGCAATGACCCCTGTTGGCAAATGGGTAATACGAACGGCAGAGTCAGTCGTATTGACGTGCTGTCCACCTGCACCACTTGAACGATACGTATCAATTTTCAAATCTTCATTGCGGATTTCAATTTCTACATCTTCTACTTCTGGGAGTACTGCAACAGTGGCCGTTGACGTATGAATACGACCGCCTGATTCAGTTTCAGGTACACGTTGTACACGGTGCGCACCATTTTCATATTTCAACTTACTATAGGCACCATCACCAGAAACTGAGAAACTGATTTCTTTATAGCCACCATGGTCGCTTTCTGTTGCTTCTACAATCTCAAGTTTAAAACGATGTGATTCGGCAAACTTAGAATACATACGGAATAAGTCGCCCGCAAAAATTGCCGCCTCATCACCGCCAGCAGCACCACGAATCTCAACAATAACGTCTTTTTCGTCGTTCGGATCTTTTGGAATGAGCAACAATTTCAATTGCTCTTCAAGTTCTGGCACTTCTGCTTTCAATGCATTCGCTTCTTCTTTTAACATTTCAACTTCATCAGCATCATCAGTTTCCGCAAGCATCAATTCAATTTCCCCAGCATCTTCTTTCACTTGTTTATATTGACGGTAGACCTCTACCGTTTTTTGTAATTCTGATTGTTCTTTAGAATATTTTCTAAGAAGATTTGAATCACTCACAACTTCTGGATCGCTTAACAATTCATTCAGTTGTTCATAACGTTCTTCAACAATGTCTAATTGATCAAACATTATTCCAACGCCTCCTTATCATTTTCACTCGGTGCTACGATATGATGCGCACGACAACGCGGTTCATAACTTTCATTTGCACCTACAAGTATAATGGGATCGTCTACTTTTGCAGATTTGCCATCAATTAATCGTTGCGTACGACTCGATGATGCCCCGCAAACAGCACAGACCGCTTGTAATTTTGTAATATGTTCACTCACCGCTAACATTTCAGGAACAGGGTGAAAAGGTTCGCCTTTAAAATCCATATCAAGACCTGCAGTAATGACGCGATAGCCTCTTTCTGCAAGCGTTTCTGCAATGTCTACAATATCACGATCAAAAAATTGAATTTCATCAATGCCGATAATATCTACACCATTTAAGTCATGATGCCATATATCACTTGCTTTAGAAATATTAATCGCTTCTATTTCATTACCATTGTGAGAAACGACTTTTTCTTTATGGTAGCGGTCATCAATTGTTGGTTTAAATACAACCACTTTTTGCTTTGCATAGACACCTCGGCGTAAGCGTCTGATGAGCTCTTCTGACTTACCACTAAACATGCTTCCAGTAATGCATTCTATCCAACCTGAATGGTACGCTTCATACATGATTCTTTCCACCTTTTTCAAAACAAAATCAATTCATTATATCATAAAATATACGTATTCGTTGATGTAATTCGTATGTATATCAAATTTCATAAATTTCTTGCACTTTTTTCTTAATTATATCCTTGCACCTTTGAATGTCACCTTTCAAAACGTTTCACTGATGGTAATATTTTAACAACATCGCTCGCGTTTTGAATTTCCATAGGTTGATGCTAAAAAGATGAAACAATGTAAAAAAGTGGGCACGCAATCTAAATGATTAGATTCCGTCAACCCACTTCAACGCATAACACGTTTTCTTATGATGCGATATCAAAGAAAACGTGTTTGCATTCATTTTATTCACATTGAGTCAAGAACATAGTTTAGATGAACGGCTGTCCATCCAACCCAATATTTTCTTAGTTGTTTGATTTGAGACCAAATTTTTTGTTGAAACGTTCCACACGACCATCTGCAGCAGCAAATTTTTGGCGTCCTGTGTAGAATGGATGTGAATCAGAAGAAATATCTAAACGAATAACTGGGTACTCGTTACCATCTTCCCATTCCATTGTTTCGTTTGAGAATTTAGTAGAACCACTTAAAAATTTGTAATCAGTTGTCGTATCTAAAAAGATAACTTTACGGTATTCTGGATGAATCCCTTGTTTCATAATTTTCAGCTCCTTTGCCCTGAACCATCCGGAACAGAGTTATTTGTGAGTTTTTACCCAATACTTAAACATTATATAGGCCGTGTCATGAAAATGCAACCCTACATACGAAATTATTAAAATTAAATAATAGGTTTACCTGTCTTACTACTTTCTGCCGCACTTTGTTGTAACACTTCGAAAAATTCGGCATTGGATTTTGTTTTCTTTAACTTACGAATAAAACGCTCTGTAAAATCAGGCGAGTTTGAAAACATATTTCTTAGTTGCCATAAGCTATCCAATTCATTTTTCGGAATAAGGAGCTCTTCTTTACGTGTTGAACTTCTAGAAATATCAATCGCTGGGAAAATACGGCGCTCAGAAAGACGTCGGTCTAAATGTAACTCCATATTCCCTGTTCCTTTAAACTCCTCATAAATCATGTCATCCATACGTGAACCTGTATCAACTAATGCAGTGGCTAAAATCGTTAAACTGCCACCTGCTTCGATATTTCTCGCAGCACCAAAAAATGTTTTAGGTCCATGGAGTGATGCTGGGTCTAGACCACCCGACAACGTACGACCACTTGGCGGTACAACAAGGTTATATGCACGTGCTAATCGCGTAATCGAATCCATTAAAATAATGACATCTTCCCCAATCTCAACAAGACGTTTCGCACGCTCCAGTAACAATTCTGCTACTTTCACGTGATGTTTTGGATGTTCATCAAACGTTGAATGTACCACTTCTGCTTCGTCAACTGAGCGTTCAATGTCAGTCACTTCTTCTGGTCGTTCACCGATGAGAAGTATAAAAAGTTTTGCATTGGGTTTGTTCGTAACAATCGCATTCGC
Source organism: Staphylococcus cornubiensis (assembly GCF_900183575.1). GTDB lineage: Bacteria > Bacillota > Bacilli > Staphylococcales > Staphylococcaceae > Staphylococcus > Staphylococcus cornubiensis. The sequence goes on along the minus strand of NZ_FXUZ01000010.1, from coordinate 14,620 downwards.
AATTTCTTTGAGTAAAGAGGTTTTACCTGCTTTAGGCGGTGCAACAATTAAGCCACGTTGACCTAAACCAATTGGCGTGATTAAATCCATCACACGTGTTGAATAATTTTGAGGTTCTGTTTCTAATTTGATTCTTTCATCTGGATATAAAGGTGTAAGAGCTTGGAAGTGAGGACGTTTTTTGACTTCTTCCGCATTGTGATCATTAACAAAGTCAACTTGAAGTAATCCATAGTATTTTTCGTTTTCTTTAGGCTTTCGAACTTTTCCAGTTACTTTATCACCTAATTTAATTTCGAACCGACGAATTTGACTGGCAGATATGTATATATCTTTCTCCCCTTTTGAGAAGTTTACGGTTCTTAAAAAACCATAGCCATCTGCTTGTATATCATCGAGGATACCTTCCATATAATAGTTACCATCTTGTTCCATTTGCGCTTCCATTATTGCAAGTACGAGTTCTTTTTTGTTTAATTTACTATAGTTAACAAGTTTAAGAGATTTTGCCTTTTCAGTGAGGGCTTTCGTTGTATAATTCTTATATAATTCATGAAAAGATTCATATTGCGGAGATGTTCTTTCCCTTGACATGTTAAACACTCATTTCATTTTAAAGTCTATTAATCGCAAATGTTACGATTAAACCTTACTATATCAAATAATATCCTTTATGACAAAATATCAATGGATTTTACAACAAAAATTCAAATTTCGTCCATAATCCCTGTACTTCCCACTCATAAGCAGGACTTCTATCTATCAACCTTTGCGCATCTGGGGATAGGACATAAAAATTTTCAAGTTTTGCTTTTCGTTCATCGTAGGAGAGGCGCCGGGACATAATTGCGTTTTCCATCACTATTTCATCATAAAAAAAGAAAAAGGCTCGGATATCGTCCTTGCCCTTTCCTAATGATTGAATCAGTTATTCACCTTTATAATAACCGGCGATCGATTTGACTTCTAAAAATTCTTCAATACCGAAGTCCCCCCATTCACGACCGATACCTGATTGCTTATAACCGCCGAATGGTAAATCTGGTGCACGTCCAGCTTCATTAATTTCAATCGTACCTGCTTCAATTGAACGTGCAACACGGATTAAATTGTCTTTATTTTTACCGAAAACGTAACCTGCAAGGCCGTATTTTGTATCATTCGCAATTTCAATCGCTTCGTCTAAATCTTTATAAGTGATAATTGACATAACCGGCCCAAAAATCTCTTCTTGTGCAATCGTCATTTGATTATTCACATTTGTAAAGATAGTAGGTTTTGCGAAATAACCTTTATCGAGGCCATCCGGTTTACCTGTGCCACCATAATAAAGCTCTGCACCTTCATCGATACCTTTTTGAATATAGTCTTGCACTTGGTTGTATTGTTTTTCACTGACAATAGGACCCATTTCTGTTTCCGTGTTTTGTGGATCGCCAACTTTAACATTGGCCATTTGTTTTTTCACTTCTTTTAAAAAGTCATCTTTAATGCTTTCTGGTACAAGTGTACGTGTGCCTGCAGTACAAACCTGTCCCGTATTATTAACCACTTTTTTCACTGCAGCTTTTGCCGCTTCTTCAAGGTCTGCATCGTCTAAAACGATAAATGGTGATTTACCACCTAATTCAAGTGATACTTTTTTGAAGTCTTTGCTTGCTGATTCCATAATTTTTGAACCTGTACCACCAGAACCTGTAAATGACATCATACGAACGTCTGGATGTTGGCTTAACGGTGTACCAACACCTTCACCGTCACCATTCACAAGGTTAAATACACCTTTAGGCACACCGACTTTCTCGAAAATTTCAGCTAAAATAATGGCTGCATAAGGCGTCATTTCAGAAGGTTTTAACACGACTGGACTTCCGGCTGCAAATGCGGCTGCTAATTTCAATGATGTTTGGTTCGTAGGGAAGTTCCAAGGCGTCACAAGTCCAGCGACACCAATCGCTTCTTTCACGATTAAATTATCGCCTCTACGTTCTTCAAATCGGAAATTATCCAACGCATCACGTGCTGCTTTGAAATGGTTGAGTCCCATTTGATAGTGCACTTTCTCTGATTGCGTCACAGGTGCACCAAGTTCTAAAGTCATGGCTTCTATTAAATCATCTTTACGATTTTCATATTCTTTAACTATGCGATCTAACAATTCTTGTCGTTCTTTAACTGTAGAGTTACGAAATGAAAGATAGACGTCATGAGCAGCTTGAACTGCTTGGTCCACATCTGCTTTATTCCCTTTCGCGATATGACCCAATACTTCTTCTGTGGCAGGGTTGATGACTTCCATTGTTTCGCCGCTATTACTTTCAACCCATTCACCGTTTATAAATTGCTTCGTTTGATCTCTCATGAACAAACACTCCTTCATTTAATATCGTATCCTTAGTATTACCATGTTCATTCGATTTTAAACCCAATAAAAGAAATCAAAAATATTCTGTCATGTTATAAAATGTATGCAAAATATAAAAGAGTAAGCACATACGCCAACTTTTCGCGATGTCTTACTCTTTGATATCATTATTGCGCTTTTTCCTCTAAATCAATATAGTCATGCGCCCAAGTTTCAAGAGGTTCTAATGCACGTGCGAGTGCTACACCTTTTTCAGTTAAATGGTAACAAACTGACGGTGGATTTGTAGAAATAACTTCTTTCGTTAATAAATCTGCATCAGCCAACTCAGCAACTTTCATTGACAACGCTCTATTTGTAATAGGGCGTAAATGTCTTTTCATCTCTGAGAAATGCGCTTTATATCCATCACAGGTAGAAAGGTAATGTAAAATTAAACCGTTCCAACTGCGCCCTAATATTTTAAATGTTTCTTCTAAATATGGACATACTTCCATGGTTATCACCTCACATCTTTAAATTTGTGATAACAATACATACCGGATTAAGCTTCAACTTGCTCCGTCCAAATATCAGCACCTAACGCTTTAAGTGTTTTCACAATATCTGTATAACCTCGGTAGATATGCTTAACATTATAAATCGTTGTCACACCTTCTGCTAATAACCCGGCAACAATCAAACATGCACCAGCACGCAAGTCACTTGCATACACTTCAGCACCTGATAATTGTGAAGGTTTCACTGTTGCAGTACTTTGATCTGCTGTTATCAATCCATTCATTTTTTGTAATTCTTTCACATGTCTGAAGCGCTCTGGATAAATCGTTTCAGTGACAAAACTTGGTCCATTTGCTAGGAAGAGTAAAGGCGTAATAGGTTGTTGTAAATCCGTTGCAAAACCGGGGTACACAAGCGTTTTAATATCTACGCTTTTATAAGGTGCAGAAGATTGAACTATCATGTAGTCATCGCCTGTCTCTATTGTAACACCTAACTCTTTCAATTTCACAGTGAGTGCCTCCATATGTTTCGGAATGATGTTGTCGATATGCACCGACTCCCCACAAGCGGCCGCAATACACATGTACGTTCCCGCTTCGATACGATCCGGAATAATGGAATGGCGACTCCCATGTAAATGAGGAACACCTACAATTTTAATTGAACTCGTTCCTGCACCCGTTACTTTTGCACCCATACTATTTAAAAAGTTAGCAACATCAACGACTTCAGGCTCTTTTGCAGCATTTTCAATAATCGTCTGTCCTTCAGCACGTGTCGCAGCAAGCATAATATTAATTGTTGCACCGACACTGACAATATCTAAATAAATGTTCGCACCAACGAGTCGGTCAGCCTCAATTTTCATCGACGTCATGCTCGACTCATCTACCGTTGCACCTAAAGCCTTGAAACCTTTAATATGTTGATCAATCGGTCTTGGGCCAAGCGGACATCCTCCAGGTAAACCAATGACACACTTTTTAAAGCGACCGAGCATTGCCCCCATCATGTAGTATGAAGCACGCAAAGACTCAACTTTATTATTCGGCAAAGGGGCATTTTCAATGTTTGTTGGATCTACTGATAAAGTTGTCCCGTTGAGTTCAGTTTTGATGTTTAAATCTCCCAATAAACTGACTAAAGTTTCAACATCTGAAATTTGCGGTAATCCATCTAACGTTACCGGTGCTTCCGCCATTAATGTGGCTGGAATAATCGCAACAGAACTATTTTTCGCACCGTTAATTTCAACGCTTCCTTTTAAAGTTTGACCACCTCTTATTTTTATCACTTCTTGTGCCATGTCATTGAACTCCTTTTCCCTTGCTCATTTTAACCTTAAATTACTATATTAAAAGCATTATAATGTAATTTTTTTCAAATTGCAAAATGAAAAAACGACGATTTAAGATGTTTCGTGATGCTTTCTGTTTGATTTTTGCGAAAAGCATCGTCATTTTTAGTTCTTCTAATCCATTGAATATGCGACATTTCAACATGCATATCAATATGAATTATGAAACTGAAAATTTTTCAGAACCAAGCCTTTGTCTACATACGAAAAAGAGAGTAGTTTCACAAGTTGTGACCAGACTACTCTCCTTTTTATATATTGTGTATGTAAGACTTAAATCATGTAATTCCCGCCTTACACATCATCTACTTAATTAACCTTTAATGTTGTCCGCTTTTCCAGAAGTACCGAACTCTCTAATTTTACCGATAACTGTTTCTTTAATTGCTTCACGAGCAGGCCCTAAATATTTACGTGGATCGTAAACTTCTTTGTCTTGATCCAATACTTCACGTACACGTTTAGCTGAAGCAATTTGGTTTTCAGTGTTGACATTGATTTTAGCAGTTCCAAATGAAATCGCTTTTTTAATGTCATGTGTAGGAATTCCAGTACCACCGTGTAATACTAATGGTAAACCAGTTGACGCACCGATTTCTTCCATTTCTTTAAAGCCTAAGTTTGGTTCACCTTTGTATGGTCCGTGAACTGAACCTAAAGCAGGTGCTAATGTATCAATACCTGTAGCTTTAACTAAGTTTTGACATTCCATAGGGTCAGCGTAAATCACACCCTCCGCTACAACGTCATCTTCTTGACCGCCAACAGTTCCTAATTCAGCCTCAACAGATACACCACGTTCGTGCGCGTATTCTACAACTTTTTTCGTAATTTTTACGTTGTCTTCGTATGGCTCATGTGACGCATCGATCATCACAGATGTGAAACCTGCATCAATCGCTTCTTTACATTTTTCAAAGCTTGAACCATGGTCTAAGTGAATCGCTACCGGAATTGTAATTTCGTAGTCATGTAATAGTCCCTCTACCATTTTAACTACAGTATAGAAGCCACCCATGTAACGTGCTGCTCCCTCAGATACACCAAGAATTACAGGTGCATTCTCTTCTTGAGACGCTTGTAAAATTGCTTGTGTAAACTCCAAGTTGTTTAGGTTATATTGACCTACAGCATAACCATTTTCTTTTGCGTCGATTAACATTTCTTTCATTGAAACTAAAGGCATGAAAGTTCCTCCTTGCGTGCATGTCGCACGAATATTTATAAGTACAGTATAGCAAAGTCATTCCTAATATGCACCGCAAAATCGCAGTAAATTTGTGAAAAATATCGTAATTTCTAATGTAAGCGCAACCATTGCTGTGTATTGATTCTCGCACGATTATTTTATAAAATGAATTTTGAATTTCCTATCGTCAACAGCTGTTTTAAAGTCAAAAATTTAATTTTATATATATACAAAAAATGATATAAAGGAGGAGATGTAGATGTCTAAAATACTTACAACACAATTAACAGGGGTGTTTAATCGGCTCGATCAACAAGAACTCGATATTCAAATGGCCGCTCAAAGTCTGATTCAAGCAATAGGTGGAGAAGGGCACGTCTATATTAAAGGTTATGGCGATTTAAAATGTTTTGAGCCGTATATCTTAACAAGTTTTGAGAAATTACATTCAAGTTTGGCATTAGAGGACTGCCCATCTTTTGATGCATTGGATACGACAGATAGAGTTTTATTGTTTGGTGCGGAATATAGCGAAGAAATGGCAAAAGATTTAGAGCAATTAATAGCAGATGACCGCGATGTTGTGGTCATTACGAACAAACCAAAATCCGTGACATTGCCAGATCATTTGATGCACTTTATCAATTTATCGACACCAAGACCTATTGTTTATACTGAGGATTATGACAAAGTCGTACAGCCCCATCTCATCGCGTTGAATTACGTTTATTACGAGATTTATACGCAAATGGTCGAAATGATGCGGGATTTAGATTTGGAATAGCATTTTTTGCAACGTTACTTTTAGGATATGATATGGAAAGATTCCGACTGGGAAAACTTAATGTCCCAGTCACTTTTCCATTTTTGTACACTGAAAATGTCCTTGATGATTGACGAGATTTTCAGTGTATCACTCCTCTCAATGAAATGTTGCCCCTATGTTACTCCTTCTCTTTCTTTTTGAACACATACTCAATGATAGAATAAACGACTAAAGTAATGATGGTAATGATGCAAGTCGGAATGATCATATCGTTCCAAATAAAGTGCGCGACTAAAATAGACGCAATGATAAACCAAATGAATTTCAACCAGAATTGCATTGCGATACACCTCCACTTGTGACACATTTTATCATTTATTTTAAATGTATAAAAATATCATTTAATAATGGTATACAAAAAAAGACAAGCATCTCTTATATCTCAAAAGATACCTGTCTTGCTTTAATTTTAATGTACGACTTCTTGTCCACGCTTATTCCATGTGAAGATAAAGCTAATCATCGCTAATACACTAATAATTGTTAATAAAATGAAGCCTGCGCTCCAACCCATATGATCCACAATCGCACCCATTACGATATTAGCCATTACAGCACCACCAAGGTAACCGAATAAACCTGTTAAACCAGCTGCAGTCCCCGCTGCTTTTTTCGGTACATAGTCCAATGCTTGTAAACCAATCAACATCACTGGACCGTAAATTAAAAAGCCGATAGTGATTAATGCAAGATTATCAACAAGTGGATTGCCTGGCGGGTTAAGCCAGTATACGACAACCGCGATTGTTACACCGATCATGAAAATAAAGCCTGCTGGACCACGACGGCCTTTGAACACTTTATCGGATAACCAACCACAAATCAGTGTACCCGGAATACCTGCCCACTCGTATAAAAAGTAAGCCCATCCTGATTCTTTCATATCAAAACTTTTCACTTCGCTTAAATAGAGCGGTGCCCAGTCTAACACGCCGTAACGTACAAAGTAGACGAAAATATTGGCAATCGCGATAATCCATACCCATTTATTGTTGAGCACGTATTTGAACAAAATTTCTTTCGTCGTCAATTCTGTTTCAAATGTCTCTTTCTTTTGAGTTGGATAATCATTGCGATATGCTTCAATTGACGGTAAACCTTCTGATTGCGGCGTATCACGCACTAAAACGTATGATGCAATGGCAATCACAATCGCAACGAGCGCTGGATAAATAAACGCCCCTTCAAAACCTTGTAAATAGCCAAAGCTCAGTGAACCTGTCAAATAAATCCCAAATAATGCGATCGGCGCCATTAAACCGCCACCCACGTTATGTGCGACATTCCAAATAGCTGTTTTACTTCCGCGTTCACTCACACTAAACCAATGCACGAGCACACGACCAGAAGGCGGCCATCCCATACCTTGGAACCAACCATTGAGGAACAGCATGATGAACATGATCGTGACACTTGATGTTAACGCCGGTATGAAACCCATGAGCAAGTTGACAATAGCGGTTAACACAAGGCCTAACGTTAAAAAGATACGCGCATTACTTCTATCACTGACCGTACCCATCACAAACTTACTAAAACCATAAGCAATCGAAATCGCGGATAACGCAAAACCGAGTTCCGCTTTCGAAAAGCCCATGTCCGCTAAGTAAGGCATGGCAATAGAAAAGTTTTTACGCAACAAGTAATAACCTGCATAGCCTAAAAAGATACCGATAAACACTTGGAGCCTTAACTTTTTATACGCTTCATCTTGTTGACTTTCTGGCACAGGTGTCGCAGCTGCAGGCGGTTTTAAAAACTTAAACATATGTATCCTCCCCTTTATTATTAAAAAAATATTAATTTCATGTAAAGTTTATGCATTGTCACAAAGTTTGTCAATCGCATTTTTACAACTTTGTAAGGGGTTTCAACTCAATATGATGGTTTTCTTTTATCATAAGTAAAGAAGATGGAATTATAAAAATTTTTAATGCTATTGATGCAGAACTTTATTTAACTTGCCCTTTTGCTATGAAATGTGTGTTTGATTGTCCTCATGGCTTCGCGTTTCCTAGGGGCTGGCCCTTCAACTAACTAACGCTTGATTCAACAGTTACATTTGTTGAAGCGTTAGTGGATTTTCCGGACCAGCTGATTCCTCAAGAGTCTCAGCCTTTTGGGCAATCTTACATCAAATGCAGTCACTAAGGGCAAGTTTAACAATGGAGACAATTCATATCATCCATTTTTTATGTTCTATTCATCCTCATTTTTCGATGATATTATCATTAATAATTAAAATAAGTCCATCAATAAGATATAGGCCGGAAAACTCAATTGTCACCGATTCCCTCTCCATAAGTGAAAATCAAAATATTGAAGTATAAAATCAATTAAGGTGAATGGGAATCAAAAAATTTGATTCCCATTCACCTTATAAGCTTGCTTCATTGATACGCAGCATTTAAATTTAAATTGCTAAAATGGGCGAGATTTCTGTACTCCCCCCAATATCCAAATCAGCTTCCAACTCGTCTCCAGTTCAATCAATCCGAATTACGTTGAGGTAAGTGCCCTAGGAATATGAGCCCACGACAACAATTGCGGAAATTTAAAGCATGACCAACGAGCGCGTTTGATAATAATAAATCAAGGTGAGACAACCGGAAATTTTATATCCCAGTCCTCTTCACGTCTGCGATTACTCTATTTCGTTTTATTTTGTTGTAATACTGCCGCTTCGATAAATGATTTGAAAATCGGTTGCGGACGGTTGGGTCTTGATAAAAACTCTGGGTGGAATTGACATGCGATAAAGAATGGATGTTCTTTCAATTCAACCATTTCAACTAAACGGCCGTCTGGGCTTGTACCTGAGAAGATCATGCCTGCCGCTTCAAGTTGTTCTCTGTATTCGTTGTTGAACTCATAACGGTGACGGTGACGTTCTTCCACTTCTGTTTTACCGTAGATTTTTTCAGCTAATGTACCTTCTTGAATCGTACATGGGTATAAACCTAAACGTAATGTGCCCCCTAAGTCCTCGATATCTTTTTGTTCTGGTAATAAATCGATAACTGGGTATGGTGTGTTTGGATCTAACTCAGCTGAGTGCGCGCCTTCTAGACCTACAACGTGACGTGCATATTCCACTGTCGCAAGTTGCATTCCTAAACAAATACCGAAGAACGGAATTTGTTGTTCACGTGCATATTTAATCGCTGAAATTTTACCTTCACTTGCACGGAAACCAAAACCACCTGGTACGAGAATACCATCTACATCGGATAAGTATTCTGCAGCGTTCTCATCATTCACTTCACTTGAATCAATCCAACGAATCTCAATATCTTTCATAAATTGGTAACCGGCATGTTTAAGTGATTCTGCAACTGAAAGGTACGCATCTTGTAATGACACATATTTACCTACAAGACCAATTGTCACTTTACCTTCTAAGTTATTCACAACGCGTAATAAATGATTCCATTCATCAAGTTGCGTATCACGATCCACTTGTAAACCTAAGCGCTCAATAACTAAATCATCCATGTTTTGATGGCTTAATTGTAACGGAATTTCGTAAAGTGATTCTGCATCACGACATTCGATGACACTTTCTTTATCAATGTCACAGAACAACGCAATTTTATCTTTTAAGTCTTGTGTCATTTCATATTCTGTACGCACAACGATTAAGTCAGGTTGAATCCCTAAACCACGCAATTCTTTCACACTATGTTGTGTTGGTTTCGTTTTCATTTCTCCTGCAGCTTTAATGTATGGTAGGAGCGTACAGTGCACATACATCACGTTGTCACGACCTAAATCACTCTTAATTTGACGAATCGCTTCGATAAACGGTAAAGATTCAATGTCCCCTGTTGTACCACCGATTTCTGTAATGACAACATCTGCGTTTGTGCTTTCTCCAGCAAGTAACAGACGTGACTTGATTTCGTTAGTAATATGTGGAATGACTTGAACTGTTCCACCTAAATAGTCACCACGGCGTTCTTTTTGGAGCACGTGTGAGTAAACTTTCCCTGCTGTTACGTTAGAGTATTGGTTTAAGTTAATATCGATAAAACGTTCATAATGACCTAAGTCTAAGTCTGTTTCTGCACCATCATCTGTAACGAATACTTCCCCGTGTTGATATGGACTCATTGTACCTGGATCCACATTTAAATAAGGGTCGAATTTTTGGATTGTCACCTTTAATCCTCTATCTTTTAATAAGCGTCCTAGTGAAGCAGCCGTAATCCCTTTACCTAATGATGAAACCACGCCACCAGTTACGAAAATAAATTTAGTCATAATTTCATTTCCTCCTCGTTTGTTGTCAGAAGTACCTTTCAAAATGTAGGGGTGAAGTTGTGTGCCAATCATTTATTATGCGCAGAACAGCATTCTCATTTTTAAAAGTTTTCATTGTCTTACTCTCGTATGGATGGCGCTCAAGGTTAAACATGCTTATCTTTTATGTTCGACCCACTTAAACCCATTAGTAATACAATGTGACATTTAATATTGAGAATCATTTATGTCCACAAGCTTTAATAAAATTAAAAAAGTTCCCACTCACAATATCATGATTGTAAGGGGAACCTTAACGATAGATGAGACTCGTTATTTCGGAGCCATCACTACTTTCTATCGTTCTCATTTATTTATCCGTCCTAATTAAAGGAGCCCGAATAAAATTTTATCATGTTGTCGTAAAAAGTCAATAAACTTTATTTAGAAATCAGAAATTAAAACGTTTCTTCCTCTTCATCTTCTTCAAGTTCATCGTCTTCATCGTATGTTTCATCAATCTCTTCTTCATCTTCTTCTACAACAAGGTCTGACTCTTCAATTTCATCTTCAACACGTTCATCTTCAGGATCATCTAAATCTTCTTGATCATCCGTACGATTCGGAATATTGTCATCGCCTTCCAAATCATCTTCGCCTAATAACGTTAAGTTTTTATCTTCTTCGTCATCTTCATCAAGAATATCAAATTTTTGAATTGTTGGTGCGATTTTCTCTTCAATATCATCTACTGAATACCAATCGCGAAGACCCCAAACATTATCGCCTACACTTAAAAAACGGCCATCCGTATTTAAATCTGTGTAAAATTGAACGATACGGTCTTCAATTTGTGCATCTTCGTAATGACCAATACGTTTAAACTCATCAATAATATCATAAAGGTTCATTGTTGCATTTTGCTCACTTAAAAGCGTATAGGCCATATCAATAAATGATTTTTCATCAACCATTTCTTGTGTGTAATCTTGTAATTTCATCAGCACATCTTCCTTTCAAAGGTTAACATTTCTCTTCATTCAGATATTTCAAACTGTAAAAAACGGGCACGCCTAATCGTTGCCCATCATATGTTGCTATGCATTCATACACATCTATCGCATGACAGACGCGTTTTAAACATCCACTTTAACAAAATTAAATTATAAATGACTGCTGATGATTTCGCAATGTTTTCAGTTAGATTTTTCAAAGCCTTCTGTAATCGTTATTGCATTAGAACGAGGTAAACAGTGCCTCACTCCGCTAATAATTAATATATTTTTCTAACGTGACATAGTCATCAGTCGTCACTGTCTCAACGAAATTACTCTTATGAAACAGCGGTGTGAGTTGATGATTAGGACCAAATAAAGTCGTTTCAATGACTGTTATTTCATGGTTTTCTTTTCGAACATATGTTGCTAATTGACGAAGTGCATTTTGTGCAATGCCCGTATCTCTATGATCATCATCTACATAAAGTGCGCGTATCATAAGTCGTTCGTTAAAAGCCTCAATCGCTATAAACCCTACTTTTTGATGATCTAAAACTAAGTCTACAATTTCAATCGGTCCCGCATTAGAATCTTCACTCTTTTGTAATTTTAAAGATGACACATACTTATGGTCCAAATCAAGATAATACAGACGCTCTTTACCGATAGGTCCTTCCTCTTTTGTCGCGGTATGCATAAAACCTGCACGTTCATACACGTTCCAAGCCGCTTCATTTTCTGCATCCACGACTAAATACAAATGATTAAAATCCGGAAAAATCATTTGAACATATTCCGGTAATGTCATCATAATTTTCGTTCCATATCCATTCCCTTGATACGCTTCATTAATTGACAACGAACGAATATACACGACTTCATAAGGTGTATCATAGCCCTCGTGTTGATAATGTTGATGTAAAACAAAAAAACCAATCACTTCATCTTGATCATTCAACACAATGTTCGCGACTCTGTTTTCATCATTCAATGCATCATCCAAAACTTCTTTGGGTAAAGAGGAATAAATGCGTTGTCTCTCATTTAATTCAAATTGAAATAAAGCGTCACGGTATTGCTTATCATATAATTGTATAGTAATATCATCAAAGCGTTTACTTTTGATTTTCATTATTTTATCCATCCCTTTATTTTTTATTCTCCATATATAATGTTGACATAATTAAAGGGGTTCAAACAAATTTTTATAGGGATATTTTAGAACTTTTACAGTTAAACGCTTCATTGTTTTCTACACCAATCATTATCCCTCAATTTCATAGCATTAAGAAAGGGGTTCACATGAACAAGCACAACAATTTAAAGAAAAAGAATCGCAATATTGTTTACACCGTTTCTTTTAGCATTATTTTAATTCTCACTTTGTTAGCAGCTATTTTTCCTAAAACATTTGGCGCTTATGCTCAAAATACATACGATATGCTCGCTTTAAACTTTGGATGGCTGTTTTTAATTATTGTTTTTGTACTTGATATTTTCTTAATTTTCTTAGCACTTTCAAGATATGGCCGATTCAAGTTAGGACGCGATGACGAAGAACCTGAATTTTCGTTTATGTCGTGGATTGGTATGTTATTTTCAGCTGGCTTAGGTGTCGGAATCGTCTTTTGGGGCGTTGCCGAACCGTTAACGCATTACTTACATTCACCGTTTCCAAAGCGTGTTGATGGTCAAACAGTTGAATCTGCACGTCTCGCGATGGGTTATACTTTTTTCCATTGGGGCATTTCGCAGTGGTCTATCTTTGCGATGAGTGGTTTAGTGGTCGCTTATTTCCAGTTCCGCAAAAATCGTGATGGTCTCATTTCAACCGCGATGGAACCTGTTTTTGGAGAGACGTACAAACGTCCTTATCGTAATATTATTGACATTTTAGCGATTATCGCGACAGTGATGGGGATTGCCACTTCAATTGGTCTCGGTATTTTACAAATTGCTGGTGGTCTCAATCATGTCTTTAAAGTGCCGAACACTTCGCTAACATTGATTTTGATTACCTTACTGATGACACTCATTTTCCTCGGTTCTGCATTAACGGGTATTAACCGCGGTGTGAAGTGGCTCAGTAATTTAAATATTATTATTGGTGCATTGCTGTTACTATTTATCTACATTTTTGGTGACTTACGTTTTATCGTTGAGACTTTTACGGTTTCTATCGGTGACTATCTCACGCATTTCGTACAATATAGTTTACGTATGGATCCTTATACGGGTGACAATTCTTGGATTCAAAAATGGACAGTGTTCTACTGGGCATGGGTGATTTCTTGGTCGCCATTTATTGGTGGTTTTGTTGCGCGTGTCTCAAGAGGTCGTACAATACGTGAATTTGTCGTCGGCGTGCTGATCATTCCGCCATGTATTTCATTTTTATGGATTTCTGGGTTTGGCGGAACAGCGATTAATTGGGCCCTCCATCATCATGACGGAATCGAAAAAGTTGTCGATCAAGATTATACTGTCGCACTCTTTGAATTGCTTAGTAAGTTTCCTTTATACGAACTAACAAGTGCTCTGGCGATTATTTTAATTTTTACATTTATCGTCACAAGTGCAGACTCCACAACACATATCGTCTCAGGTATGGCAACAGGTGGTGTTCAAAACCCGAAACGTAAGCATAAAATGGTATGGGGCATCTTAATTGGTGCGATTTCAGTTGCATTAACTGTTGCAGGTGGACTTACAAGTTTACAAACAGCATCTGTTGTGACAGGATTACCATTCTCTATTATTTTATTACTGATGATTTTCTCATTGATGAATGCCTTAAGACGTGAACATACGAAACATTTTAAAATGACGCATATTGATGATGAAAAAGACTTTTCTCGTACAATAGAAGAACGCGAACGAGATAATGAGATGTAAGTTCGTCAATTGATTTTGGGGGTGGGACATAAAAAAATTGATGATATTGATGCAATATATTGTTTAACTTGCCCTTCCGCTATGGAGTATGTTTTTGATTGCCCTCATGGCTTCGCGTTCTTACTGTTTTGCAAGTGTTTTTTTAGTATTTTGGCATCGCTGAACTACACCTAGCTGATTTTAAAATTTTTTTCTAGGTGTTATACTGAATATGTAGGAAAAATTTGAGTTGTTTAGTCATAAC
>NZ_FXUZ01000025.1 GCF_900183575.1 Staphylococcus cornubiensis | reverse complement strand
TAATAACCAATCTAATTGTTCATCTCTATCATAAATAAATGCTCTCTCTTCATCTATACCTTCAGTTATTACATTATCTGTTAATTGATTTACAAAATAATTATATCGAAAATCATGCTGACTTGACTTTTCACTCGTTTGATTGTGTTCATCAATTCGTTCATTATATTTACTTTCTGAAAATGTTGAGTAAACAACTTCATTTATAGCAAGTGCAATTTTGTCACTTAATTCCACTTGTTTATCTATAGGTAATTGACTCATTACTTCAGAAGCTAATTGTAACTTATCGTTTATTTTACTGCCTGAATCAAACACCTTTTTTACATCTTGGTATGCTTTTTGTGCATGTATATGTAACTTTAATGGTTTAAATTCAATTTTATCTATGTCATTCTTAACATTTTTAATAAAATTAGCATATTGGGTAATATCAATATTTTTTATCGCATCTTTTCTCAGCCTTACATCTTCATCCGTAATTGCTTTTGGTATGTTATCATCTGTCATATTATTTAATAAGACACATAATATATCAAAAGCAATACCATTGAAACTATAAGCTGCCCTTTCACTTTCCCCAGAATTTTTTTGAAATTTCTTCATATCAACCTTATAAATATCAACTAATTTATCAATTCGTTTCTGCAATTGAGCTTTGTTTTTAAGACCTAAAGCTTTCTCAAGATCTTTTTTTGTATATGTTTTTTGAATTCTTTCTTTAAAAGTATTTTTCGTCATAATATCAACTTTCCATTAATTTTTTATATAAATTAAAAATCGGGTAAGCATTAAATATTTACAAATCTGCAGCATTGAGAGTTTCATATCTTATTTTGCTTCTTGCTCACTCCCTGATACTACATTTATATACAATGCTATTAATTCTATTCAATATCCTTTAAATTACATCTTTAAAAGAGAATTTAATCTTTACTTTCATTTAAAATTTCTATTGTCTTTTCTAAACACATTAACATCCCATCCATTATTTCTTTAACTTTTTGAGACGTAGTGTAATTTCCAACACCAGCTGTAGCTATACCATTTTCATATTTAGTTATTCCTGAAGATATAAATTGTGGATGCTGCTTATGTGTAATGTTGTTTCTGTGTTTAGATGCATCATCAAATTCATTGGAATTACGAATTTTATCAAGTGCATAAAATTTCACTAAATCTTTTTCTTTAAGTTTGTTTATTGCTTTATGAAAACTTATTTCATTCTTTTTTAATTGTATGTCGTAAATATTTACTATAATATGTCCTAACAACTCAAATATGCTAAAACCCTGTAAGAAGAAATATTCAGAAAAGTAATTAAAATTAAATTGTTTAGTATAGTCTTCTTCTTTAAAATCAGGAAAAAGCTCAACTGATTGTCCTTTTGAACCAGGTGACTTATACCAAACTTCATCAGGTATACCTTGATTATAATAGAACATCGTGTATGTATAATTTCGAATTAGTAAATTCATGCGATTAAATAGCATGTTTTTCCAATAATCGATTTCGTAACTTTTTGTTAAATCAAAAAATGAGTCAGTTTTCTCAAGATCAAAGTATAAGTTTTCTAATATAGAGTAATTAAACGGAATCTGATCATGCAAATCATTCATGTTTGCAGATTCAATATGTTGCAGCGGGTGGATTATTATTGTCATTATAGCAAAACTCCTTTTGTATAATACTACTATTTATCAGTTAATTTTTCACACCAAAATATTAAAAATGTAGAACCTAATAAACTCATATATTCAAACTTTAGCCATAAAAAAGCGTTTTGCATTATGTCTGATAGGTATATATCTTTATATAAAATAAATCCACCTATAAAAAATGTCACAAAAATAACAACAGACTTCACTTTCTTTATATAATCATTCTTATTTTTTCCCATCAATTTTTTATAATAGTGCAAGTAAATAAAGGTAACAAGACCAGACAATAAAAATGCCAAGCTGTATCGTAAAAGTAAACCTAATTGTCCAATTCCAATATGAAATAGCCCGAAAAAATCTTCACTATAACCAGTGAAACCTGCTACTTGAATAAGTATAAAAACAACAAATATAAGAGCCAAAAACCATGGCTTTAAAAATTGAACTATATCTTTAGGTTTAATCAATTTAATTACTCCTCCTAAGATTTACTCAAAAAATTCATAATGAATATTATTGTTCAACATCATTTTTTTAGTTTTATTTGTGATACGCTTCCCTTTGTTAGTGATTTTGCTAAAATGTAACAACTATTTTTTCCTTATCGTTTTATTTCTTACTAACCCGTGTTATATTATATACACGACTAGGATGAAAGAGGATGTAAAAATGAGGTATATTGGTTCAAAAGTAACATTACTAAAAGAAATTAAAAGAATAATCGATAGGAACGTTAGCGGAAATGAAAAATCTTTTTTAGATTTGTTTGCTGGAACAAATTCGGTTGCAGAATATTTCAAAAGTGAATATGAAGTTACTACTAATGACATATTATATTTTAGCTTTGTAAATTCTATGGCTACAATTGAAAATAATAACGCCTTACTATTTAACAAATTAAAATACGATCCATTTGAATACTTAAATGATGACAAAAATGCAATTGATTATGATGGTTGCCATTATTATACTAATAACTATACTCCTTCTGGAGATGCCATGTACTTTACTGAAGAAAATGGAAAAAAAATTGACTTTATTAGAAATACTATTGATACTTGGTATGAAAAAGATCTTTTAGAAGAATACGAATACTACTATTTAATATCTACTTTAATAGAAGCAATCCCCTATGTAAGTAATATCACTGGTACTTATGGTGCTTATTTAAAACATTGGGATAAAAGAGCATTAAAAAAGCTAGAAATAAAACCCTTACCAATTATTAATAATGGATATAATAATAAAGCATATAATGAAGACTCTAATAAACTGGTTAGAGAAATCAAATCAGATATTACTTATATAGACATTCCTTATAATAATAGACAATATGCTTCTAACTATCATCTATTAGAGAATATAGCTAGAAATAACAAGCCATTACTAAATGGAAAAACAAAAATATTTGATTGGGGACACTTAAAAAGTAAGTATTCTATGAAATTAAAAGCTTATGAATCGCTTGAAGATTTAATTAAAAACTTAAATACTACTTATCTGGTATTAAGTTACAACGATGAAGGTATTATTAACTACGAAGATTTGTTAGAATTGTTAAAACTACATTCTATAAATAACGAAGTAGATATTATTAAAATTCCTTATAGAAAATATAAATCTAAAATCTCCTCTAAAAAAACTGAACTCAGTGAATATATTTTCTTTATTCAAAAAAAAGAAATAGATTCTGTTAACTACAAAAAAAACGATGAAAATACAACAACAATGTGGTCTCCAAAATCAAAAGCATACTTAAAAAGTCCATTGAATTATATAGGTGGAAAATATAAATTGCTTAATCAAATTATCCCTTTATTTCCTAAAAATATATCAACATTTGTTGATTTATTCTCTGGTGGAGCTAATGTAGGTATAAATGTAGAAGCTAAAAAACATCTTTTCGTTGACATGAATACAAAAATCAACGAAATGTTCAGGTTTTTTGCTAAAGAAGACCCTGATAGTTTGGTTAACAAAATAGAAAATAGAATCGAAGAGTTTAACTTAAGTAAAAGTAATACTCAAGAATATATTATTTTTAGAGAACACTACAATCTAAACCCTAATCCATTAGATTTGTATGTACTAATATCATATTCTTATAACTATCAAATTCGATTTAACAATAATCTAAAATTTAATAACCCATTTGGTAAAAATAGAAGTCACTTTAGTAATAATATGAAAAAAAACCTTTTGAATTTCACAAAAAAATTAAGTACTTTGAATCATGAATTTATTGATGGATATTTTCAAACTCTCGATTTATCCTTTTTAGACAAACAATCTATGGTCTATTTGGATCCACCTTATCTAATAACAACTGGCAGTTATAATGACGGGAACAGAGGATTCCAAAATTGGGGAGTTGAACAAGAACAGCAAATGTACACTTTGATGAAATGGCTATCAAAAAATGAAATTCGATACGCATTAAGCAATGTATTAAGTCATAAGAAATCTGAACATTCGCTCCTTAAACAATTCATCAAAGAAAACAACGTCCAAGTTCATCATTTGACTCATAGTTATCATAATTCTTCTTATAATACCTCAAGAGATCAAAGCGATGAGGTATTATAAGAAGAATTATGATACTACTACTTTTAATTTATTGACATAATTTTTAAATCACTTAAAAAACCTAAGATTAAATACATTATTAGAGTCTAAGAATATCAATAATTTTCTTAGACTCTTTATTATCTAAACAAATTTAATTTCCATATTATTCATATATGCTGGAATACTATTAACACTCAATTCCTCTATTTGTACCAAATGTGCTCCCATTAATAGTTGGTAAACATTTAACGAAGCACCATTCGTGTTAGTTCTAGTTACTGTACCCTGTAATTGCTCTTCAAATTTTCCAACAAATTCACTAGATATCCAAAGATAAAAATAATTGGCAGAAGATATATTTTTATCAAAAATTTTCCACCATTCATTTGGATTATCATTTTTATTACGTTTAATATTTTCATCTATATATCTAACCATTTTATCTTCTTCCGAAATATTCTTTTTGTATCCCTTGCTATAAGCTTTGGTGTCAGCTATTATTCCATATTCTTTATTCCAAATTAAAATATCTGGCTTACGTGTTCCCCCTAGATGTTTTGTGTTTAATTTGTATACATCTCTAAATAATTCTGAGGTTATAATTTCAAAATCTCGATTGGCACTGCCATCATAGGCTAAATCAAACAATGTTATAAATTTATTTGGTATTGCTGTTTCAGAAATAAAAAATTCTTTTAATTTTAAATTACTTTTTTCTTTGCTGGTCAAATTCATATCTATGTTTGGAATCTCGAAATCATTTATTTTATCTAAAAGTCTTACTGATGTATCATTCAATTCTATTCTAATCCCTATATTATTGATTCCTTCTATATCATTTTTTATTACATCTATTGACTCATCAAATCCTTGATGTTTTAGATGGTTCATAAGACTTTTAACAGAAGTAGAATTCTCCAAAAATTTTAATAAAGTAGCTCGCCTTGTTCTAATATAATCTTTCCCCGACCCTTTAACAGCAAGAAATTCCCATAACAAAAATTTAGTACTTTTACTATTACTAGAGTTACCTTGAGATTGTTTTAATGCGTGCTTTCCTTTTCCTGTAATTGAATACTGTAAAAACCCAGTTACTTTCCTACTCTCTTTTATAGAAGATGTATATTGACTTGAATTTTGGTTTACAAAACCCACTTTTTTTAACCAACCACATATCATACGTGCATATTTATCAGCAGTACCTTCTACATCACTTCTTATTTTATTTTCTTCTTTTTTATCTTCAGAATCTTTAATCCACTCTATCATAAGGTCTTCTGAATATGAAGTGAATCCTGGCTCATCTTTAAAACCTAATCTATTTCCAATAAAAAACTTGGTTACATTAGAATGGTTATCAAGAATATTTAGAACTCTAGTAGCTGGTGGATAGCTTAACAACACTTCTTTGAGTACTTGATTCATTTCTTCTTCTGTTTCAGTATTAATAAATGATGTACCTTTCTCAGTAATTTTAAATGTATCTGTTTTTCTATTATGCTTAACAAAATTCAAACTTACTGCCCATCGTAAAAACCCATCAGAAGACCATTCATCTGTAAATTTTTTACCCCGAGTTTTCGAACTTTGTGATTCTAAAGAAATCTGAATTAAAGCATTGGGTACCGAGTCTTTTCTACTTTTGGGTGTTTTACCATTTACGTTAAGATTCCTCCCAACCAGCTCAGAATATGTAAATTCTTCATCATTATTATTTAATTTTTTTTGTAGTGATTCTTGTATGTTTTTAAAGTGATAGAGATTTTCTTCTACTAATTTTTCTTTTAGTAAATATTATATTGCTTTGAATTACAATCAAATATCTCAACTGTTTTCTTAAGTTTATTAAAGTCTGATGGATTTTGTACCCATCCAAACGATCTAATAGCCATATACAATTCCCACTCCCTTATAATATTTACATCTATAAAGGAAATTATAACTTATTTATTGGATTATGTAATTGTTATTAGACAGAACTGACTTTTTTCTATACATTGTTTTCTGAATTCATTCTTTACTTTTGAAACAATTACAATAGTATAAAGGAGGTCCAAAATTGACTGAATGATTGCTTTCAGTTTGAAATTAAGTAACTGCTTAATGAGAAGAAATTAGTTTTATTATCTAATGTTTACTAAAATTAATAACATAAAAAATAAAACAGGCATTTCCTACTTTTTGCTAGAAAATACCTGCTTTCAACACATTAATCTCTAATTTTTATAAGCTCACCTAAACTACTTTTAAATATAGCTTTTTACTTTTGTTTTTAGCTTTATCTACACCATATATTGTTAATTTAGTTCCTTTTTTCTGTGCTTTAATATTGAGTTTATAATTACCCTTTGCATCTACAGTTGCTTGTCCAATTTTGCTTGAACCTCTAACTCTACTTCTTGATACTTGTTGTATCCAAAAAATCCAACAGCTGCTAATATTCCAACAATAGCAATTATTGTTATTATACTTAATAATTTTTTCATGGTTTATTCATCCTTAAATTTAATAATTGCCACCTTGACCATTGGCGCGTGCTTCAACTTGACCTCTTAAATAACCAATATAATCTCCAGAACCTTCAGCTCTACTATCAACAGCGGCAGCTTCTTCTTCACTCATGCCTTCTTTATATGCATCTAAGAATTCATCATCAGACATGTTTTTAGCATCTTCAGCTGTATATTTAGGTGAACTTTCATCTGTATTTTCTCCATTTGTAGCTCCACCACCAGATTGGGCCATTACACCTTTTTCAAACTCTTCTTCTTCTTCAGGAGAATCAAATTCACCAGTATAGTCTATGCCATTCTTAGTTTTTTTAATTTCTTCACCATCTTCTGTTGTTCGAAATTCATCAGTATTGAGTTCTTCATTAGTATTATTTGTGTTTGTTGATTCTTGAATTTCTGTTTGGTTTGTAGTTTGATTTTGCTGTTCTTTTTTGGAAGTTTTGTTTTTACTATTTTTTTGTTTGTTTTCAGTTACTTTAGCTTCTTCTTTTTTAAGCTCTAAATCTTTGTAACTACCATATGCAAATACAACAGCAACTCCCAATACTGCAACTAATAAAATAACACCTAAACTGGCAAAAACTTTCTTCACATCATTATCCCCATTCTATACTTATTTTAATTTTATATTAATTTATTTTGCTACGCTTTACTATATTTATTGTTAAAATAATTAAAAAAGAACACATTTTGAAATAAATGTGTCTTTGAAAAATTATTACTTCTATATTATTCTTTAATTTCTACAGGTTCACCTAAAGTACTTCTAATAATCTCGTTTATTCCGTTTTTCAAAGGGCCTTTAAATGTTAATGCTCCTTTTCCCGATGATGCAGCAAGACCAACTCCTGCAACTAGTGCAATTGGTGCCAATACAAGACCACCTACTGGTAATGATAAAATTGCTGCTCCTGCAGCTAACTTTCCAAATTGTTTAAAAGGTTTTTTATTAAATATGATTGTCAATCCAATAATATTAGTAGCCCTTGTTTCTCCAACAATAACTAAATAATTGCTTTTATGACTTTTAAAATGATATGAAATTATCTTTGCATTATTCTTAAATATCTTCAATAATTCGCGATTTTGACTGTTTGTTTTTTCAAGAATTTCATCTTCTTTAAGTACTTCAACTTCTTTACTGAATTTATATTTTTTATTTAAAGCTAGTGCTTTTAGTTTATTTTCAAAATCATTTAATTCTTTAGCTTCATAATATACAAATTTCATTTGTTTCACTCCTTAATGTTGTCTATTATTTTGATTGGTAATTTCTTTCCGACAATAATGCTTTTGAAAGTATATATATTTCATAGTATCCGTCATTACCATTTTTTATTAATATACTTAAATTTAATTAAACCTCTTTCAAATTTCTAAATTGTATAGAAAAAATTTCATTTATTTTGCCAACGAGGGTATATAAATCCTAGATAGATGATACTAAATAAGATGAATGACGAAATTAATATTGTGAAAAATGAAAATCCACCAGATACAAGTCCTACTTGTATTACAAGAAATACACATAAAAATTGCATTATTAATAATTTAATAAATTTTGCTAATGTCATATTTTACTCCCCTAACATACTTTCATATCGCTTATCTAATCTATCTTGCAGTGAATTAAGTTCTTTATTTGACATTCCATCATTTCCACCAAATATACTTATCG
The DNA here is from genome assembly GCF_900183575.1 of Staphylococcus cornubiensis. Taxonomy (GTDB): domain Bacteria; phylum Bacillota; class Bacilli; order Staphylococcales; family Staphylococcaceae; genus Staphylococcus; species Staphylococcus cornubiensis. Next base: position 6,390 of record NZ_FXUZ01000025.1, on the reverse strand, counting down.
TCATAGCTCCATACATCATAGGTATCCATAATATTGTCATCAAAATAAGTGTAGCAATCAATACAGGTATACGTTTTCCTAACTTCAACCCTTTTATAAATTTCTGCAATAAATTACCTGATTTTCCTTTAATATCATTTTCTTTAATGTAATTTTTAGATTGGTCAAATTTTTCTTGTGTTTTCTTTTTAAAATCCATTAAATGTCCTCACTTTTGTATAATTATTTTAAATAATACTTCAATTCTATATAATTATATTAATCAATATCGCTCCGCTTTTCTACTATTATTTATAAAAATTAATTCAAATAATTATATATTTTTATTTATATATCCACTTCCGACGAGCTTTTGGATTAAGGGGATGCATGATTTCATTGGTTTCTGGATTCATGAGTCGTTTCACTTTTTTCTTATGTGGTTTCAACATCTCTAATACTTCATTGACGCGTGCTTCAACAACGGGCTTTTTAGCGTAAGCACCCCAAGCTAATATCACTTCATCTGACTCTTTCACTGCCTTCATAATTTGAATGTCTGTATGCTTATCATAGGCATTTTCTAAATGTTTGAGATTGATAGGCGTTGTAATATTGGAGTATAGATTCACAAAATGGATGGAACCAAATGCATCCATTTCTGAAACTTTGTTCATAATGAGTTGGGTTGTTAGGTCAATATTGAGAATGCCATCATAGTGCGGATACATCGTGATGATTGTAATTGTTTGTTTTTCACTGTCCCATGTTTTCTTAAGTAGATAGCGATGTTGTTGGTCATCACTGAATAGGGCTTCGGTTTCTAAAATGCTTTTGATTGTTTCCATATGTTTTTTCTCCTTAATTAGTATTCTTCGGGTAGTAACATGACATAATAAGAAAGGTCTACATCATCTTCTCGGATAATGTAGACCTTATTCATATTGATAGCTTTTGAATAATTAGCTTTATGAGTTTTGACGTACTCAGGACGTTCTTGTTTGTGTTTGATATATAATTGATCATTATACACGTGGAACTGGAAGATATGAAAGTAATCTATTGCTTCTAATTTTTCGGACTGTTCGTTTTCACGTTGCGCTACAAGTTGCCATAATTGTTTTTGTAAGGAGATAGGTAAGTTTTGGGCAATACCACGAGTAATATATCTATTCATAAGCGTTTTCCTTTCGTTCTGATTCTTTCATCCAAGTAATGATTTCGCTTAGGATAGTGATTGCTAATTGTGTTAGTTTGATATATTTATGCATATTATTGTCCTCCTGTTAGTAAGTATCGTTGATCCAAAAGGGGCATGATGGTGTTGTGTAGATACAAGAAATCCATATCGTGGTTTTCATCAATATAACCGATGGCTATGAGTTGTTTCTGATAGTAGAGGATGAAGGGATAGATATTACTTTTGTGAAGTGTGTAAGAGTAGTAGGTATTAGTCTGAAGTATTTTATTACTAAGTGGACCAAGTCTTACATGTTGTTCAGGTAGAATATCATCAGCGACTTCTTCGATAGATTCACATTCCCATTTTTCATCCTTTGGCAGATTGAATAAGTTAGTTATATAGTGTTTGAGTTGTTGTTCTAATGTCATCATTATGACCTCCTAATGTGTTTGATTGATGTATACATGTGATACATCATTTTGATAATATATATTTGATTTTTATTTCATTTCGCTCACTTTTGTCACTAATAACTAAGTGGTAAAAGTGGTAATTTGGTCGATGAAATAATCATTTTGACCATATATTTCAAATTGGAATTTGGGCATAAAAAAAGACCCCCAATCTTTTTTCAAAGATTGAGGGATAAGACTTTCGTCAATTTTATACCTTACAAGTTTTACTTGTTTATCTGTCGTAATTTCAATTGAATCAATTAACATTTTCATAAGTTGATTTTTAGCTTCAGGTGTAGCCTTTCTTAAGTACACGCTGAATCGTGTTATCATCAAAATGAGTCGTGCTTTTAACTTATCAAAATTGGGTATATCATCCTGTGATTGATTTGCTTGTTTTGCTTCTTTAATTTGTTGGTCTAATACTTCTAACTGTTGATTCATTTCACTTTGTTTAGCTTTTAACATTTCGCTATCCATTTCATCATCTAAGAACAATTCCAATAATCGTTCTTGTTGTGTTTTAACTTTTGCTTTTTGTTTTTCTAAACTATCAATATCATATTTAATTTCTGTTTGTTTACTATGCTTTTGTTTCAGTTCTTCTATCACACTTGACGCAATCTGCTTAATAACATTAGGTTGTGAAAGAATACGATTCAAATGAACATTGATTACGCGTTCGACGACTTCAGCATTAATCGCATTACTATGACAGGCAGAACTTCCTGAGCGGTTGAATAATGAACAAATGTAATAGCGTTTGATTGTCCGTTCTTTGGACTTTTTCGTTTTATAATACGTCCGTCGACATACCATATTATTTCCGCATTCTGGGCATTTAATAAGGCCACGTAAGTAGAAATCTCCACCAATAGGTCTGCCCGGTTTAAAACTTTTAGAAGCTAATTTTTCATGAACTTGATCAAATACCTCTTCACTTATAATGGCTTCATGTTTACCTTTGACCAATATCACATCATTTTTATCACTTTTGCCACTTCTTCGCTGTACAGCCCAGTTTTGATGGTTATTGAATCTGACATAGCCTTTATAGACTGGATTATTCAAAATATATTTCACACCAAACACTGAAAATGGTTTTTGATTAATAGTGCGATATCCTTTTTGATTTAGAATTGTCGTGATTGCTTTAAGTCCTTTATTGTGATTCAAATATAAATCAAAGATTTCCCGTACAATATGAGCTTCATTTTCATCAATAACTAAATCATTTTTCTGTGTCAATGGATTAAGTGATAATTTGTAGCCTAAAACACGACCTGTGATTGCCTCTCCGCTCCTTGCCTTAGCATTCATAGAAAGTTTCACATTGGAAATTAAAGTCTGGCGTTCTATAGATCCTATTAACCCAAACATTGTAACGAGTACTTCTCCAGAAGCATTGGATGTGTCAATATTCTCAGAAATCGATTTATAACCTACGCCATGCTCTTTGAATTCATGAATAATATTAAACACGTCTCTCATTGAGCGAGAAATACGATTCAATTTCCAACTTAATACCATTTCGATTTTATTATTCTTAACATCTTGTAATAGACGTTTCATTGCCGGGCGACCTTCAATATTTTTACCTGAAATGCCTGAGTCAGTATATGTCTCATAGTCATAACCTGGGAAATTTTTCACAACTTCTTTGATGAGTACTTGTTCCTGTTCCTTTTCAGAATAACCATGTTCTGACTGCTCAGACGTACTAACACGTGAATAAAGTGCAATTTTACCCTTCATATCATACCGTTCTCCTTTTATTAGATTATTGCTACAGACTATCGGTCTTGTAACAACATATAGATAATATATATTTATAATTTCGTTTCATTTTTATCACTTTTACCACTTAATCATATGAGTACTACAGGCAGTTGCCTGTAGTACGTAATTAGATTACTTACCTTTATTGATACATTCTTCTATGATAGGCACAAGCACTTCTACAAATGCTTCAATTTGTTCATTATTCATCGTCAAAGTCCTCCCAATCAAAGTCCAAATTCTCTTCATCTAATGCCTCATCGTCTGTTATATTTTCATTTTTATCTAATGAAATAATATTATCTTTTTCCGAAATATCATGAATCTCTTTTTTATTGGCTTCTTTCCAACCTAAATCAATCCAATAATCGTAGCCATTGTATAGTTTGGTTTGAGTATCAAAGTTTGCTTGAATTAACTTTTTAATAACCTGAGAACTCACCTTTATTTCTTCATTAATAACTTTATTTAACTCGGATACTTTGATTCGTGATCCTGTTTTGATTTCTATAAGTTTTCTGAGTAAATTAATACTCGCTTTCTGATGTGCAGTATTTGCTGATTTACTAGAAACAAATTCATATCCAAAATTTAACCAATCATGAGAAATTTCAGTAACACGATCATTTTGGAGGTACTCGATATCATTTTTTACAATTTGCTTATACACATACATCAAGTAAAGAAAGATTTCTTTCTTTTCATCCTGTAACTTTTCAATTAAGTCGGGGTCAGCTTTTTCAACATAATATTCACATGGAATAACAGCAATTCTACGCTCTAATGCTTTTGCGTGCTCAGATGGAAAGTTTAGTACAGCATTAGTATTAAAAATCAGTTTTAAATCTAATGTGACTTCTACTTGTGTCTGTCCCTTTCTATCAACATGGATAGGTTCAACTGAAAGTAACTTCTTAAAGTCATTTACTACCTTCTCATTGATTCTTGCCTCACCAATTTCATCACTTGCCATTAATCGTTTCCCAATTAAGCTTTCTTTATCAAAACGTCCACCAAGTTCGTTTAGCGTTTTTGATATAACGTCATTTTGATGAAAGAATGATTTCAACAACTTTATATATACTGATTTTCCATTATTAGCAGCGCCATAGAGAATCAAACCTCTTCGTAGTTTGGTATTAGCAGTAAGCAGTATTGCTGTATGCTGTATCAGAAAGTGCTTTAAATCGGTATCAAAGTTAGCAAGCTCTAGCATGTATTTACTGAAGTGGTCAGGTATATTTTCATTTATAACATCACCTTTATCTATTTCTATATTCAAGCGTGTTTTAGGGAATATATCTATACAGTTTTTAACAACTTCAAATGTATTTAGATTAAACATGCTAGGACCGCAACCAATATACTGCTTATCCTCAATAAGCTCTTCTACATCTGTTGATTTTTGTAAGCCATTCACTATGTTTGTCAGAGTACTTAGTGAAGGTTTATAATCTACTAACAACACTTGTATCATTTTAGATATCAACCCTTGTAATTCATCTTCATTTACCTTTTGCCAACCTATATCTTTGAAAATAAACAACTCTGAATCAAAACGCTTGATATGAAAAATACTTATCATCATTTCCACTAATATTGTGTCATTTGGCTTTTTTTGAATGCCAAAATAACTGTATATGTTAGGTCTATAGTCGACATCTTTAGGAATGTTAAGCTGTAGCTTATCGATAAGCTCGTTATACACCGTTATAGCTTGTTCAGACTTGTCTATTTCATCATCATTTCCAACACTAATGGTTAGGATAGCAATCAGACCTTGACGGTCGATTGCCTCCTTAGCCACACTTAATAGCTTAGATAACATTTGTAATATATGATTCATTATAATAATCCTCCATCTTCATTTAATGATGCTACATCTTGTACATAGTAATTACCGTTAAAGCAACCTACATGGATTAAATGCTTTCTATCAATGTAAGGGTCATAATTCTCATGAGTAGAGCTATAATTACTGTGACGTTTAAGCCAATCATTGATTGACAACTGCTTAGCTGTCTTTTGTGTTGAGATATTACGATTCACATATACGATCTGATTATTCACTTCAATTTCATATGTGAATTGATGTTTCACATCACCTGAGAAATTTGTTTCTCTCACAGAATATAACGTAGCTACATATATATAATTTTCTTTGAGTGGTGTACTACTTGGTATTTGTAAACTTTGTCCTCTATCATTATTCATGGCCCTCACCTCCCAGTTCTTCCACTGTCACATGTGCAAATTCATCATTGAACAACTGGTTAGCTATACTTTTCATTAGCTGAGCAACATCACGTGCAGTTACTTCATCATCACATTCAATCATAATCGCATCGTGTATCGGCACTATAATCTTGAACGTTTTTTGTTCGCACTGTGCTTTGTACACTTCCAACAAAATGTGCTTGAAAATATAGCTCGCTACCGTTTGTACGTAAATTGCCATAATACTACTACCTTGAAATGCGCTCATATCATGTTCAATGCCGTAGGGCATCAGCATGGTTTTATGCTCTTCGATTTGTTTCTTAAGTTCATTGACTTTTGTAAATTGGCTGACCGTATCCAACCATTGCTCTTCACTTACATAATGTTTCAACTTGAATTTGGGGCTATCGAAGTTGCCGCCAAATAAAAACGAACCAATAAATGTACGTTTAACGAACTTTTTCTCCTTTTTGGACAGTGATAAATCTTCTAATAATGCGTCATATAAACCTTCTTTATGATTCAAATAGTCAATCAGTTTAGAATCTTGCGTCATGTATCCAACAACTGAAGGGTCAAATGACTTGAAATCGATTGTATATACCTTTTTGAATTGTGAAGGTAAAATCATACGTTGGACGGATTTTGGTAAGCCTTGAAGATTAAAATTTTTAGTTGTAATTCGATGTGTTCGTGTACCAATCAACGATAATTGCGTATATAATCGATTCGTACCATTTAATGCCTGTTCTAACCTATCAAATAGCTTTTCGA
>NZ_FXUZ01000015.1 GCF_900183575.1 Staphylococcus cornubiensis | reverse complement strand
GAGTGTTTGCGTCCGACTTCCTTCAGATTCCACTTCGCAATGGACACCCTTGTCTTTCGCTAACAGTTCCTACTACCAAGCCTGTAACGGACTTTCACCGTCAAGATGTTACCCATGCCGGGCGCACGGAAAAAGCGGTCAATGGTTTTCACCATCAACCGCTTCTTCTCTATTTTGCTTCAGCTTTATTTTTCGACTTACTCTGACGCCTTCATCTCTTTATCCAACTCTGACACGAGCTTCTGAATGCCTGGATGTTCTAAATGTATCCCATCATACGCAAAATATTCCGTATGACCCACACCAACTTTATTCCAATCAACCAGTGTCACATGTTTATGTTTATCAGCGACTTTTTTAAGCAATTGATTCACATGATCTTTATAGTCACGTGGCACAGTTGTATTGATTAAATAAACATCAGCTTTATCAAAATCTTTAACAAGCGTTTCGATTTGATCTTGGTCGAAATCACCATTCGTACCAATCTGAATCACAACCGGTTGCCCTTTTTGATTAAAGGACGTATAGTTTCTAGCGACTTCGATTGCAGCTGCCATTGAACGACCAACTTGCGCATCAATGGTCGGTTTTTCATAATGTTCGTCCAGATAATAACCCATGCCTACTGTTAACGAATCACCAATAAAGAGCGGTGATTGCTTTTTAGGATCAAACTTTTCTTCTTTCTGCTCATTTTCAGCTGGATCCTCTGCCGGCTTTTCAGGATCTTTACTATTATTTTTATGATTCGTTTGATAACTGTTCGCCTTTTTCTCTTGTTTGGCAAGATAATCAAATTGACCACTCAGCACTAAAGCCGCTGAAACAATAATGGCTAAAACGATTGGCGTACGAATCACTGTCAACCAAATTTTATCTTTTGAATAGAATGTTCTGAAACCATAACGTCTGAATGGCGTTTCGATAAATTGATATGAAATTTCTGCCATCAAGAATGTTAACACGACGTCAATGATATAAACATAATACGGGTACTGACCTGCGACAAAGTATTGATGTACAAATGTCACGATGACGTAATGCCATAAATATAGACTGTACGATCTTTTACCAATGTACAAAAATACAGGATTACTCATCACTTTAGCTAATCGCCCATTCGGAAGTACGAGACTTGCGATGAGGACCAATGTCAGTAATGAAATACAGTAAAACCCACCGCTATAAAGAATGAATTGTTGTTCATTTACAAAATAGAACAAAGTGAGTAATGCTAGTAATGCGACAAGACCTAAAGTATCTATAATATTGGCTGCAAATTTGGGCGGATTTTCCTTTAAACGAAACGCCGGCCACACAAATGCAAAAATAACACCTAGCAATAATGTTTGTAATCGAGTATCTGTTCCAAAGTATGTACGTGCATGGTTCGTATCAGGCGTTGTCATATAAAACATTAATACTGCCGAAGCAATAGAAATGATAAAAAATGCAAGCACGATCCATTTTTTTCTTTTAAATATCTTAAAAAATAACGTTAAGACGATTGGAAAAAAGATATAAAATTGTTCTTCAACAGCCAAAGACCATAAATGTTTCAATGGCATTGGCTTAAACTGGTCAAAATAGTCTACATCTTGGAAAATGTACCACCAGTTCGATATATATAACAATGCTGCAATCGCATCCCCTTTAATAGAATGTAATATTTGAGGGGCAAATAATACGACGTATAACACTGATACTAATGTCACGAATAGCATGGCTGGAATCAATCTTTTAAAACGTTTAATCCAAAAATTCGCTAAATCGATCGTTTGATAGTTTTCATATTCAAATAACAATAATGATGTAATTAAATAACCTGAGATTACAAAAAATGTATCTACACCTAGAAATCCTCCAGCTAGCCACTGTGCATTAAGATGATAAATAATGATAGCGATAACTGAAATTGCACGCAACCCGTCGAGCCCCGGCAAATACCGCGGTGGATGTTGCAATCGTTTCATTCCAGTAAAATTATGATGTAACATAACAACATTCTCCTAATTGATGATTTATTAAGAAACGATTTGTGGATATATGCTATTCAATTTACCACAAAATTATCCCAATTAAAACAGATAATATATGACGCATCGTAAAAGTATGATTGAATATAACTATTACTATTTCTTATATAATGACACTAAATTGACCAAGAAGCTCACATTTCCGTACTTTTCACTTTTATTTTGAGTCCCCTCATTATTATAAGCGAAATTTTATCTTTCTCAACAGTATGTCTAAGATTCATGCAAATGATTCTATTTAATATTCATTTTCTTTGCAATATGAAAAGGATTTATAATAACCTAATGATGACATTTTAAAAAGGAGACACACAGTATTATGGCACAGACTAAAAAGAGAGACGCATTTTTTGATAATGCACGTGCAATCTTAATATTTCTTGTTGTGTTTGGACACTTAATACAACCTTATGGTGATGCACAACCAGCTGTATATGCACTTTATCTTGTCATTTATAGCTTTCACATGCCAGCTTTTCTGTTTATTTCTGGTTACTTTGCTAAAAATGTCGGACAAGCAGGTTATATCGAAAAAGTCGGTAAAAAATTGTTAGGTCCATACTTAATCTTTTTCGCATTTTTCTCGATCTATTACTTTATTACTGGTAAGAATAGCACATTAGTTTTAGATCCATTTGACCCAGTGTTTGCACTTTGGTTTTTATTAACACTCTTTTTCTTCAATGTCATTATCGTCATTGTACGTCAATTCAAACCAATCTATGTGCTTCCTATTGCGATTTTAATTGCAGTATTGGCTGGTTTTTCTACAGATGTGAATGGCTATCTCAGTTGGTCACGGACACTCGTTTTCTTCCCTATTTTCTACATCGGTTATATTATGGACGGAAGATTCAGTCGGTTTATCCGATTGAAACGTTTTATACCAGTGTCAGTGATAGTTTTAGTGGGCTTCTTCATTTTTTATATCGTTCATCCTATCGATTCGGATTGGTTACTTGCAAGCACACCTTATAAAAATATTGAAGGCATCGCATTTTTATTGAGTCCATTAAAAAGATTGAGTTTATACGTCATTATTTTAGTAACGATGTGCGCCTTTCTTAATTTAGTTCCTAGAGGTCATCATGCATTCACCTATATCGGATCACGTACGATGTATGTTTACTTACTACACGGCATTTTTATTGGCATCATTCGTGGCCATCAAATTTATCCATTCATTGATCATCCGTGGTTAGGCCTTGCTTATAACTTCCTTCTCGGTTGTTTTATCGTTTGGATATGGTCGAGTAACTTTGTGGCGAAATGGACGAATCCCGTTGTTCATTTACAACGCCCTTCCGCATTTAAACCATACAAATAATAAATGATAAAGTTAACATGAGGATATGGATACGATAGCTATCACTTTACATTAGATTTTAGCTATTCTATCGTGTTATCCTAAATGTTAACTTCTCTTTTTTTAGGACGTGATTATGATGAAATTAGAACTGAATACATACGCACAATATTTAAAAGCACCGAGTATTCGCCAATTTTCAAGTAAAATCAACCAAATGAATGATGTCATCAATCTGACTATTGGTCAACCCGATTTTCATATGCCTGCTGTCGTTAAACAAGCGTATCAAGATGCCATTGCCAATGACTATACGACTTATTCCCACAATAAAGGCCGTCGTGACACACGTGAAGCTGTCGCAAATTATTATCAATCTCGCTTTAATGTCCATTATGATCCTGAAGAAATCATTATTACCAATGGTGCATCTGAAGCACTCGATACTGCACTCCGCTGTATTATTAATCCTGGCGATGAAATTTTATTACCCGGCCCTGTCTATGCGGGTTATATTCCGTTAATTCAAACATTAGGAGGCGTGCCTGTTTTTATCGATACACGCGAGACAGGTTTTAAAGTGACGCCTGAAGCGATTCAACAGCATATCACACCGCGTTCACGTGCGATATTGCTCAACTATCCTTCTAATCCAACTGGGGCGATATTGACCGCTGAAGAAGTTGCCGCTCTTGTCGACGTCATCAAAACACTTCCATTATTTGTCATTAGCGATGAAATATACGCCGAGAACACTTTCGGTCATACGCATACATCTTTCGCGCAGTTTGACGAAATTCGTGACCAATTACTATTGATTAATGGTTTAAGTAAATCACATTCGGCTACAGGTATTCGTATCGGTTTTCTATCAGGCCCACAATACTTAATCGATAAATTGACATTTATGCACGCGTACAACTGTATTTGTGCTAATGTGCCTGCTCAAATGGCAACGATAGCGGCATTACGTGAAGCTGTAGACGCACCTCAAACGATGAATCAAGCCTATGTCGAACGTCGCGATTATCTAGTCGAATCATTAACATCCATGGGCTTTCGTCTAGATGGCGTGCCTCAAGGTGCTTTTTATATTTTTCCAAACATCGAAGCATTTTCCGATGATGACTTTACATTCTGTGTTGATGTATTAGAAAAAGCAGGCGTGGCGATGGTTCCCGGCTCTTCATTTACTGATTTTGGTAAAGGTTATGTCCGCATCTCATACGCATATGATATGGCACTATTAAAAAAAGGCATGGAACGCTTACAAGAATATTTAGAAGAAAAATACCAATAAACAACCTATCAGAAAAAGTGTTAGGGAAACGCAATATCCACCCTGCTTTATTTTTGAAAAATCATTCAGTGACGCCATTGTTCACATAATTAAATGAGCACTAAATATTAAAAAGCAACATATGCAAAAGCCCGTTTTATTCATCCCTAAAATGAATAAAACGGGCTTTTAATCTAACATCTTATTAAAGACTTATGGGAATTTTGGAAACTGATCAAAATCAGGCTCACGTTTTTCTTTAAATGCATCACGACCTTCTTTAGCTTCATCAGTCGTGTAGTATAACAATGTCGCATCCCCAGCGAATTGTTGTAAACCAGCTAAACCATCTGTGTCTGCATTCATCGCTGCTTTCAAGAAACGTAATGCTGTTGGTGAATGACGCATAATTTCTTTACACCATTGCACTGTTTCATCTTCAATGTCAGCAAGGGGTACAACTGTATTGGCCATACCCATATCTAATGCTTGTTGTGCATCATATTGACGGCATAAGTACCAAATTTCACGTGCTTTTTTATGACCGACAATACGTGCTAAATAACCTGAACCATAACCTGCATCGAATGAGCCGACTTTAGGACCTGTTTGGCCGAAACGTGCGTTGTCAGCTGCGATCGTTAAGTCACATACAACTTGTAATACGTTACCGCCACCAATCGCATAACCTTTAACCATTGCGATAACTGGTTTTGGAATAATACGAATTAAACGTTGTAAGTCTAACACATTTAAACGTGGAATTTGGTCATCACCGACATATCCGCCATGGCCACGTACTTTTTGATCTCCACCAGAACAGAACGCTTTGTCGCCTTCACCCGTTAACACAATGACACCGACACGCTCGTCATCTCTTGCACGTGTAAAGGCATCAATCATTTCTTGTACTGTGTTCGGTGTGAACGCATTATGTACTTCGGGACGATTAATTGTTACTTTCGCAATCCCTTCAAAAAATTCATATTTGATTTCTTTGTATTCTTTTAATGTTTCCCATTGTCTTTCCATGGTGGACCTCCTCAAGTTAACCTTTTATAAACTCTAATAGTATTGTATCAAATTTAGCTGTATCTTCCACATTTACCGTATGACCGACCTGGGGTACAACAGCTAATCGTGCCTCTGAAAGCGCGTCAGACATACGCTCAGCAATATGAACAAATTTTTCATCCCATTCACCTACTATCAGTTGAACAGGTAATTTTAAGTTTTCTAATTGTGGCCATAAATTCGGCATATGCCCCGTACCGTAATCACGCAAAGCTTTCGCTAAACGTTCAGGTTGTTGGGCCAGTCTCAACTGACGCATTTGTAGGCGCTGTGTCTCAGTTAGAAAGCGTTGTGTTTGGAATAACGGCAATTTTTCCCAGTCGTTGACAAACACTTCAATCCCTGCAATTTCAAGTACACGTGCCCGCGCCTCATCGACTTGTTGACGCTCGACACGTGCCGCTTCTTCTTGAATGCCGGGTGAACCACTTTCCAATATGACACCGGCTAACTCGTCTTCATATTTCAATGCATACGCTAATGCAACACGCGCCCCCATTGAGTAGCCATGCATATAAACCGCATATTTACTGAACTGTTGGCATACAGCATGTAATTGTGTACACACCCATTCAAAATCCCATATCACATCTTGTGGTGACGTATCTTCGCCGTGTCCTGGCAAATCTACACACACAACATGGGCGTCTTGTGTCAAAGGCGCAATATGTGATGCAAATGTCCGCTGATCACTGATAAAACCGTGCAGTAATACAATCACTTTTTCCGTTTCTGACTGTGCCTCATACCAGTTATAATGTAACATTAACCACTTCACTCAATTTCTGATATAAATTTTGATGCGCTTCGTAATTCGCTTCACGACTCGTCACGACCTCAAATAGTGTCGGGGTCATTGTCGCCAAATGACTATATTCGAACGATTGTAAATCTTGGAAGCGTTTAAAGTTAAAGTCATATAACAGTGCCGCATGTTCAAAGTCTAAACCTGTTGGCGTGCCAAATAAACGTTCAAAATGATCGGGCGCCCCTTCTTTTTGAGGTAAATAAGAAAAAATACCACCACCGTCATTGTTTAATAAGACGATGTTCATATGAATGTCATTCAGTTTTGACATCAACAAACCATTCATATCGTGATAAAAAGCAATATCACCTATGAGCAATGTGACCTTTTTATGTACGGCCATACCTAAAGCTGTAGAAACGACACCATCAATACCGTTTGCCCCTCTATTCGCATAAATACGTGCTTGATGGTCAATATATAAATTATCTACATCACGAATTGGCATACTATTACTCACAAATAACGCATCGTCTGCACCTAATTTATCAAGTACTCGACTGACATACGCCGCTTCATCATTCGCCGTTTTTTGATGGGCTTTAATCGCATGACGCGCTTGCTCTTCCATACTTTGCCATTGTCGTAACCACATTTTTCGATAAGCAGCTGGAATATCACCTAATGCTCTGAAAAAGTCATTGGCCGACATTTCATAAAAGTAATCTGGGCTTTTCGGAAAAGCATCTACATCTGCGTTATTTTGGACTAAAATTTGTGTCGCATCTGTCGTTTTTAGCCATTGATTCAACTTTTTAGAGACGACTGGTTTACCGACACGAATGACAAAATCAGCCGATAAATCAAGTCCTGAACGTAGCAATAAATCGTATGTCGTCACCACATTCGGATGTTGTGTGGCGCGAATACCATTGAGTGGATCAGCCAAAATAGGCAAATCATATATCGTTGCAAAAGTTAAAATTTGCGAAATATCTTGATGCTGCATATCACCTACAACAATCAGCCCTTTAGATTGTTTCAACACTGGAAGTATCGCACTGAAGTCCATCGTCTTTTGATAGTGTGGACGTTCATAATGAAATGACGTCAACAAATCGTGACGCGACAGGTCCGGTGTTAAAGGTTCGCGGAAAGGCAAATTGAAGTGTACTGGACCTTGGTGGGGCCCATCGAAAAACTGACTCGCCTTTTGTAATTGATACTTATTGACATCAAGTGTATTCGGCGTGCCATCCGCAATCGGTAAATCGAATTGGAAGCGCACATAGTTTTGAAACATACGCACTTGGTCAATAGCTTGTGGCGCACCTACACCTCTTAATTCATGTGGTCGATCGCTTGTCAGTACAATGAGCGGCAAACGACTAATATGACTTTCAGCAACGGCAGGGACATAGTTTGCAGAAGCTGTGCCGGATGTACAAAGAATCGCGACAGGACGCTGACTCCCCTTCATTAATCCCAATGCAAAAAAAGCTGCACTTCTTTCATCAGGGTGAATCCATGTTTTAATGTGTGGATGGCACTCAAACGCGAGCGCTAAAGGTGTGGAGCGTGATCCTGGACTAATCACGACTTCACGTAAACCATATGCATATAATTCTGATACAAAATGAAACACTTGCTCCGTTAAAAAGCGTTGATTAGTCATTTTCACTCACCCCTAAAGCGACCATCATCGGTTTAAATTTTAATGCCGTTTCAGCAACTTCATCTGCAGCATCCGAATCTTTAACAATACCCGCACCTGCAAACAATAACGCTTGTTGATGATTCATTAACATCGAACGAATGGCTACGATAAACTCACAATCGTCATACATATCCACCATACCGACTGGTGCACCGTAAAGGCCACGTGCACCAAACTCATGTGCTTCAATATATTCCAATGCACGCGCTTTCGGATAACCCCCTAGTGCAGGCGTTGGATGTAAATCATCTATCAATTCAATATACGATTTATGCGCTAATGGACCACCAATTTCTGTATATAAATGATATAAATGATCATTTTTTAATACTTTCGGCTCACGATTATAATCGGCATACTGAATAAACGGTCGGATATCTTCAAGAATACTTTCTACGACAATGCCATGTTCAATTAAATTCTTTTCATTTTTTAACAACGCATTAATACGCGCTTGATCTTGCGCTTCATTGTGTGTTCTTGGAATTGTCCCCGCAACAGCTTTCGTTGATAACATACCATTTGTAACTTTAAATAACTGTTCTGGCGTTTGAGAAATAAAAATATCATCCTCTGACTCTAACGCGAATAAGTAACTGTTCTTTTCGTTTTTGAGCGCGCGATATAATACTGCGCCAATTTCAATATCTGCATCAAACTGCACCATACGACGACGAGAGAGAACCACCTTTTCATCATGCGCTAATTTTGCAGTTGTTTCTTCAACTAATGCTTCCCACTCATCTTTATATATATCTTCAATCCGCTTAATTTGTGGTGGTGTCGTATTTTGCACGACCACACGCGGTAAGTGATTTAACTTTTCAACTAATTCATAAAATTGCTCAATCGAAAACGTTTCCTTTTGTACAGTATACGTCAAAAACGTTTCTTGATTGACTTGCGATATTAATACTTCAGGCAAAATAAAATGATTCACACCAAAGCGACGCCATTCATCCCCCATCCGCTTAGTAGAAAATTGAAATCCACCGCAAATACGTAAATGATGGCGTTCCGAATCGGGATGGATTAATGCTATATCATCTTTAAACTTTTCCCATTCTTTAAAAATAGAACGTTTATTTGTGAAATCATTTTTTATTTTTGCTGCAACACGGTATCCAAAAAAAGAAGTTTCGTTATCATTTAATCGAAAATAAAAACGGTCCCCTGCATCTTCTTTCGACATATCGAACAACGTAATCGGATCTAATTGTTGTTCTAATTTGACTTCAACTGAGACCCATTGTTGTTTTGTTTGTTGTACCGCGTTGATGATTGCCTGTTCGCAGACATCAACACTCATCCCATACTCACTTCTTTCATCATAATCAAGTTTTATCCATTATTACATTTTAACATTTTTAAAGACGATTGTGTGCACAAGTGTCTTTTCCATAATATTGTTATTGATTTCATTGACAAACTTTTTTATAATATCAATGTAATATAAATATTATAAAAAAGAGGTTGACTAACATGACGTCTCAATTTGAAAAACATTCAACGTTTCACAAATATTGGCAACTCATGCGTCCTCACACATTAACGGCATCAGTTGTTCCTGTATTAGTTGGAACAGCAACTGCAAAACTTTTTTTATTAGGTAGCGAGGACCATCTTCATTTTGGTTTATTCTTAGCAATGTTGTTCGCTTGTTTGCTCATTCAAGCCGCAACAAATATGTTCAATGAATACTATGACTTCAAAAAAGGTTTAGATGACCATGAATCAGTAGGTATTGGTGGCGCCATTGTACGTAACGGGATGACACCGCAACATGTATTAAGACTTGCAATTATTTTTTATATCATTGCAGCAATACTCGGACTCTACTTAGCAATTCAAAGTTCATTCTGGCTTATTCCTGTTGGTCTATTATGTATGGCTGTAGGTTACCTTTACACAGGCGGACCTTTCCCAATCTCATGGACACCGTTTGGCGAATTATTCTCAGGTGTTTTCATGGGTATGATTATTATCGTTATCGCTTTTTACATCCAAACAGGCAACCTTCAAAACTATGCTTTTTGGATTAGTATTCCTATCGTCATCACTATTGGGCTCATCAACATGGCAAATAATATTCGTGACCGCGTAAAAGACAGTCAAAGCGGTAGACGCACTTTACCTATTTTATTAGGAAAACGCGGCTCATTAATCTTTTTAGCAACATTTTACGCCATTGCTTACCTATTTGTCATTTACACTGCATTCTTTAAAGATGGCGGTTCACTTTTCTATTTACTCGTCATACTTAGTTTTCCATTACCTGTTAAAGTATATCGTCGTTTCCAAAAGAACGATACACCTCAAACGATGATGCCGGCAATGGCTGCTGCGGGTAAAACAAATACATTATTCGGTGTACTTTACGCATTAGGCATTTACGTCAGTGCATTGCTTGGTGGTGTGTAAGTCAAACACCGCATATCGAATCGAAGTCTTAAACTATAAAGGCTTCGATTCTTTTTTTATGTTTTTATATCTCATACCACACTATTCCCAGATAGACGAAAATGTAGTCAAGAATTTTTAATATATCTCTACTTTACCACTTTTCTCGTCAGTGTCATCTCAAATGAACACAATACGTATAAGGAAATTCCACCCTTTTTACGACTTCACACACTTCACACCCTTTAATCTTCAGGGGCTTGTACTAACTGATGGCGTGCATTAAAAAATTGTCGATACGTCAAATACGTCGCCACTAATGCTGAAATAATCGTTGCCGTTGTATGAATAAATACGACCATTAATTGAAACTTAATCGCTTGCATCGGTGGGACCCCTGCAATAATCATCCCTGTCATCATACCTGGAATCGATACAAGGCCATACGTTTTTACCGAATCAATCGTCGGCACAATAGCTACCTTAACACTTTCCCTAATCGCATCTTTTGCTGCCATAGACGGACTTGCACCTAAAGACAATTTCGCTTCAATGACTTCTGTTTCTTTCGTAAAAATGCGATTTAAATTTTGATAGCTTAAATTGATCGCAATCATGCCATTACTACCAACCATCCCCGCAACTGGAATAATTTCATTCGGTTTAAAGTCAATAGCACCTGTTAACAGCACGCCACCTAAAGATAAAATAGCACCCGTTAAAATCCCTGTTAAAGAAATCCAAAACGCATGGCGAACAACTTCCGGTTTCCGTTTCTGTGTATTGGCAGCGGCGTTGACCATAATGACTAATATTAATAACAACACAATCCATGTCGTTTCTAATTTAAAAACAAATTCAAGCAAATAACCAATGATCACTAATTGAATCACAGCACGAATCGCAGCAACAATTAAATCTTTTGCAATATGTAGTCGCTCTTTAAACGAAACCAAAATAGGAATGAGTAATAATAAGGATGTCAACAGTAGCGAAGTCGTACTCATCATGACAAACGCGCCTCCCTCGTTAATGCACCATTACGAATTTCCATTTTGCGGTGGAACTGACGTTGACTTTGTGCATCATTGTGCGTAATCCATAAAACGGACATACCTTCTTGGACTAAATCAAACACGAGCTTTTCAATTTGACGACTGCTCTTGTCATCTAAAGCACTCGTCGCCTCATCAAGCATCAATAAATCTGGAGTAAACATGAGCTGCCGCGCAATCGTAATACGTTGTTTTTCACCGCCGGACATATGTTGCACCGGGTCCGAAAGCTTGTATTTTTTTAAACCTACTTTTTCCAACATTGACTTTGCTTTAGACTTATTAAACGAGACTTGGCGCACCTTTGCCGGGAAAGCCAAGTTATCTTGAACCGTCTCACCAAATAATTCAACACTTTGCGGCAAATAACTGATGTGCTGTCTCAATGTTTCTGGTGAATAACTCTCGTAAGATTGGTCTTTGAACTGAATTTCCCCACTTGTCGGACTAATTAAATCGGCAATCAATCTCAACAATGTACTTTTACCACTTCCAGACGGTCCAACGACAGCAACAGCTTCACCCGCTTCGATACGGCAACTCACATTGTGTAAAATTTGACGTTCACCTGTTTGGTAGCTTACGTTTGTTAATTCAAGCATATACGTTCTCCTCATTTTTGATATATCATATAGCGATATTCATGTCCGTAAAGTACTTTTTTCATTTTCTCGCGGAATCCTAGCTTGCGATACAATTGATATGCTCGTTCGTTATGCTCATCACAGTTCAAACTCCACGTGACTTCTGGATTCGATTTGAGACGGGATTGAATCAACTGTGTCGCAATACCACGACCACGAAATTCAGGAAAAGTGGCTATCGCTTCAATATAATAATCCTCACGTTCTGCTTCTAATACAGGTAATGGTGTCCCAGTTTCCAATTGAATCGCTTCATCTAACACTAAATCGTGCCAAGCCTGTTCGTAGTCCGCTTCATATTGACCTGGGTACGCAATTAATACACCTGCTACTTGCCCTTCTACTTCAAAAATATCGACATGCTCAATATGATTACGATAGTGCACTTCGGTTGTGCTTTTGATGATAGCTGCAATCACCGTCTCTTTCTCATAACGCCGCACAATTTCAAGTTCCATATCTTGCCAAATAAGGTACGTTAACTCTGCAATCGCACGCGCATCTTGAGGTGTTGCTTTTCTAATCATATGCTCTTCACCTCCTACAACACTATTTATATTTTAGCCTATTTAACTCACATTTAAAAATACCTCATTTAATTTACAAACAAACGTTCTTGAAATACTTCACAAAACAGAACAAGTGTTCTATAATCAGATTGAGGTGATTTCCATGCATGATCGGACGCTCCCTACAGCATACCAATCTGAAACAGACTATCGAAAAATTCCAAGACAATATCTCAACGCTCAAATTCCTAAAGGTCGCGGCATTGTGAAATGGGCGCCTTTCGCAACATTACCCGAACAATTTGAAGCCATTAAACAATTTGAGGCCAATCAACTGAAAATTGATCGTCCTGACTTAAGCGAAGATCAAATGACTGAACTGAACCAAATGCTGCATTTAAAAATCTCGCACAACGCTTTTAGTAAAATTCATTATTGGCGTGCAGGACACATTCATACGATTCAAGGCTATATCGCTAGTATCGACACATTGACGAACGAATTAGTGCTCACGAACGAAAGACGGACGGATCGATTAGTCATTGGTTTGAACGAGCTGTATGCCATCGAATAGTATCCAATGCACAACATGTTATCGCTATTCGCCCATGATGGACTTGATTTTATCTTATACCCTTATTTTAAAAAAGATGTCATTATTTTATAAAAAGAGATGAATTGGATTTTCTTTCCATCAAATTTTAAAAATACAAAAACACAGCAAACGTTGCGTGAAAGACAACATTTACTGTGTAAGGTTTAACCATGAAAAATCAATAAAATGACGACCGCTACAATTTGAGCGACTGTTGTGGTGATAATTCGACGTGTGTACATATAGCTCAAACCTAGCAACAATTGGCAAACAAAAATGAACGCTACAATCCACCATTGATCTAAATAGATAAAGAATGAACTTGAAGCTAAAGCACCGGCTAATATAGCGAGCCAAGGCTTTGAAGTCATACGCACAATTTCTTTTTGTAAAATCGTGCGCATATATAACTCATGACATGGCATTACAAATAAAAGCGTCACTAAAATTTGCCATTTGAAATAGACACCTGTTCGTGATAGTTGTTTAATCAACGAAGCATACGTGAGTTCTGAAGCCATCCACGAGAAAATAACTTGTATCAGTACAAGCGCAACGCCAGTGGCTAACCCTATCGCAATGGATGTTAATAGACGTTTGGATGCAAAGTCTCTCTGATAAAATACGTAGCTAATTCCTGCAATTAACATAATCCCTGTATAGAGTTGCCAATATACACCGTGCTCACCCCACAACAACATTAAAATGATGTGGAAAGCAATAAAGCTCAGTATAAACCAAAGTAGCGGTTTGTTGATCTTTTTCATATGCGTTTATCCTTTTTGTTCAATAATTTTATATCTCTTATGATTAATCACTGTTTTTTCAGGCAAATCTAACTCGCTGAAATTTTCCATGATCGTTAAATCAACAATGACAGAGTTATCATTGATTTTTTCAACTTTACCTCGTATACCATCATAGAATTCTACAATGTCTCCTACTTCTGCAATTGTCATTTTTCTGTCCCCCTTAGAAATTTACTAGCATATATTGTACTAAAATTTACATTTTAAATAAACAATTTACGTAATTTGTCAGAAATTATTTACATTCATTACCTTTTTAAGATAAATGATTGGAAAAATTGAATTAAATCATGCATAACATAAGTAAGGGCATATTTTGGGAAAGGAGTGTTTCTGAGTGAAATTTATTAGTAATCAAAACCATACTGATCCAACATTAAACTTAGCAATGGAAGAGTATGTGTTAAAAACAGTGCCAATGGATGACGACGATAGTTATTTTTTATTTTACATTAATCGACCTTCTATCATCGTTGGCAAAAACCAAAATACGATTGAAGAAGTGCACCAACCTTACATCGAGACCAATGCGATTGATGTCGTACGCCGCATTTCCGGTGGTGGCGCTGTATATCATGACTTCGGTAATTTAAATTTCAGCTTCATTACTAAAGACGATGGTGACAGTTTTCATAACTTCAAAAAATTTACACAGCCGATAGTTGAAGTGCTCAACGATTTAGGTGTGAAAGCTGAACTCACAGGCCGTAATGATATTCAAGTCGGTCAAGCGAAAATTTCTGGCAACGCAATGGTCAAAGTGAAAGACCGTATGTTTAGTCATGGGACACTCATGTTGAACAGCGATTTAGATGAAGTTCAAAATGCATTGCGTGTTAATCCTGCAAAAATTCAATCTAAAGGTGTCAAATCTGTTCGCAAACGTGTCGCTAATATTCAAGAATTTTTAGATGAACCTCTCGATATTGAGACTTTCAAGGCCATCATACTCAAAAAATTATTCGGTGAAGCAGAAGTTGAATCATACACTTTAACAGATGCAGATTGGAAAAACATTGAAAAGCTAAGTAATGAAAAATATCGCACATGGGATTGGAATTACGGTAAAAATCCAAAATATAACTTTGAACGTGAGCACAAATTCGAAAAAGGCTTTGTTCAAATTAAACTTGATGTCAAAAAAGGTCGCATTGCCCACGCTAAAATTTTCGGAGACTTTTTCGGTGAAGGTGATGTGACTGACCTCGAAAATGCACTTACAGACGTGTTACATCAAAAAGCAGCCATCCAAGAAGCGTTGAAAGACTTTGACCTGTATCATTACTTTGGGGACATTCCGCGTGACGGTCTCATCGATATGATGGTTTAATCATTTATATTTAAATCATCATATTGAATAAATGAAAACGCATTTCATCAGAAATAAACAGATGAAATGCGTTTTACATTATTTTTACCGCTAAAACACAGAGTATAAAAACCATTATGATTCGACAAAGCAAAAGACAAAAATGGGCTAGGACATAGATCTTCAGCTCCTTACAAATCTAAATCAGCATCATTATTTTTTTGATTCTCTATATCATAATTCAAAAAGTCTTTAACACACTTTTCAGGTTCGTTTCTAATAGTTAACGTAGACAAAGTAAAATGTTTATTATTTTTCTCAACTTCTAAATAAGGATTATCAATATCATTAAATTTAATTTTAGCTGGGTAGTCTGTTAAATCTTTAAACTCGTATAAAGTTTCATAATCATCTAGCAAACCTAATTTTTCATTAGGAAGAGAAGATTGTAATTTATTATATCGATTTGATTTTCCATTAGTTATCAATTCATTAATCGCATTTTTAGTTTGTTGATTATCAATACTATCTTGAATATTTAATTCTTAGTGAAAGTATTGCATAGTTGAATATTTAACTAAAGGTATCTGACTTAAACTAGCTATTGCTTTTATGTAATCTTTAGACATAATGTCGTATTTTTGTTCAATAGCTGGTGCTTGTTGCTTTAAAAAATTATTAACATTTTGTGGTATTTTGACTTTTGACCTGTTATTAAGATATTCATCATTACTAAAATTACTATAGACTTTGTTAAATCGATAGCTGAATTAGGTTTATCGAGCTGTTCGCCTCCTAAATTAACTTTATATTTATTAGGTACCTTTTGTGCATTTGTTCTAAAAGGTGTATAAACTCTATTATTATTGCGTTTGAAAGAATAATAATATGGTCTTGAACCATTTTTTTATTACTTGATATTTCCTTTCCTCGTAATTTATTAAATAGGTTATGATTTAAACGAACAACTTCCATTGTTATTCACTCCATAAATTTTAAAAAAAGAGGCGACTAAAATTAATAGTCGACCTCTTTAATTTAAAAATTCACACTTTAATGAAAATTAATCTTCCTACTGATTTTTAATTTCTTTATTAATAAAGTCTTTAATTTCTTTTGTAAAGTACACTCCATAAGAGTTTTTGTCAGTATGAGTTGGTTTATCTGAGGCAAAATGTACTCCGATGGCTTGACCACTCTCATTCATAATAGGTCCACCTGAATTGCCTAGTTCAGCGTATGCATCATGTATTAATCCACTACCCTTAATACTAACGACAGATCCAAATGAGGCATACATTTTATACTTATTCTTACTAGGGAGCGGGTACCCTAAGAGTGTAACTTTTTCTCCAGGATGAGCTTCGTCAGCAAGAGGCATCGGGCTTGTGAATCTACTAAAGTCCCATCCTTCCTCACTTGTGCCATTCACATGAACAACTGCTAAATCTTCACTACCAGGATATTCAACGATTTTTGTTATAGTATAAACTCCACCAGTATTACCAAAACTAGTTGGATGCGCATTTACCTTATCTCCAGGCCCCATACCTTTTATTACATGTTTATTAGTAACAATTGTCTTTGGTCCTACAACAAATCCGCTAGCTCCAGGAAATGCAATTATGCTATTATAAGGTACTCCGTACCCATCTTTAATTTCTAAAGTGTTTTTTTCTGCGTGAGCAACATGATGAGTTGCATCTACCGCACTTTCTACTAAACCAACCGAGCTTAAAATAATCAATGCTGACAAACCTTTTAAAATAAAGCTTTTGTTCATGATGTTTCGCTCCTTTTAATTTTAATTTCATTATCTAGATAACAATTTATTTATATAACTAATTACACAATTTGTCAATAACTTTTTTATATAATTTTAATGGTTTCTTATTTTTTTATTATTCGATGAGTATATTATTATTATTAAGATTTATAGAATAGTTTAGATATTATATGTATTTGAATGGTAAAATGGAAATTAATTTGTTTTAAGTAGCGTTATGTTGGATTGGATTAGTTACCGCTGTTATATATCTACAAATTGGACGGTCTAGTTCAGTAATGTCAATTTCACTTATTGACCCTTGACAAATCGTAGGAAACAGGGGCTGAGACATAGACCTTCAGCTCCTTTAAGAAAAAGCCGTCAAAATTCATTTTCTTAGAATTTGACGGCTTTTTTCTTATGCGCGAACGAAAACTAGCACTGATTTTGGCTAGTTTTTGTATATTTACTGCCATGAGTGCGATGCCAAGTTCACACTCAACTTTTGATTGGGTGCGAACCGATAATCTTTGGAAACCCAAATTAGCCTTCAGATTTCCAAAAGTTGATTCCACATCTATCTTTCTCTTTTGATAAATGTGTTTTGTCTTTGGATCTGAAAGCTGCTTATTTGTGAAGGCTTTAAAATAGTCCCAAGTTAAATTTTTAAATAAGCGTTTATTTGTGTTAGACTTTGTACTTTGCTTCATACATAGACTTCGTAATGGACACCCTTGTCTTTCGCTAACAGTTCCTACTACCAAGCCTGTAACGGACTTTCACCGTCAAGATGTTACCCATGCCGGGCGCACCTAAAAAGCTCTGATTAAATGTTTTCAAACATTTAATCAGAGCTTTTTTAGCGAACGAGGGGGAATGTCCCAGCCCCATATTTGACACTTGCTTTTCATAAATCCCATTAAATCAATGGTTTCAAGCTATAATTTACGGAAACGGAGGGATTCGAACCCTCGCGCCGCTTTCGCGACCTACACCCTTAGCAGGGGCGCCTCTTCAGCCAACTTGAGTACGTTTCCATGGCTCCACAGGTAGGACTCGAACCTACGACCGATCGGTTAACAGCCGATAGCTCTACCACTGAGCTACTGTGGATTAATTTTTTCAATCACAAATATTATTATATCAACATCATTGAAGAAATCAAGGGCTAAAACTAAAAAAGTTAACGGAACATTTACACTATGCGTATACAAATTCCGTTAACTTTACTCTTTGTTAAAGAAATGTGAATCGATAGATAGATTACTTTCAAAATTAACTGTGGTATCTATACTAAAAATCAATTTGCTGTCACTTGCTACAGATAATTGTTGTTTGTTTTCTTTTCTTCTAAATCTTTTTTCGCATTTTCTAATAAGGCATATTGTGATAGTGCTTCAAAAATGTTAAATCTTTGTTGATCATAATCAATTGGTTTTTCAGGATTATGTGTTTGAACTTGATTAGATCTGCTTAATAAATACGCAAAATAAACACAGTTCAAAAATTGATGTTTAATGCTGTGATAAGAGATATTCAGCGTTACGGTTAAATCATTAGCGAAGGTGACTTTGCAGCGGGCGCCTTTTAATGGTTTGAGTTTGACTACATAATGCATATTGAGCCAACAATTTTCAGGAACCCTATCGGAGTGAGTAGGAAAAAAGTAGGTTTGATAAATCGGAGTGAGCAATATCGGTGTTTTATTGGAGATATTTGCGATGCGTTTAGCTTGTGCCTTTCTTCCAGAGTATGATTCACCATAATGTTTACAACTGCGCTCCATGGTACGTTGGACACGATCGTGAATAATAAAATGGTCGCCATCGTATCTATAGATTTCCGTACTCATCAGTGCACCATCAGGACCATCTACTGGTCTCAAAAACATATCTCCTTTGCAAATTGCGTATGTGACATTGGATTTTTGGTCCATAATAGAACCCTCCTGTCTGTTAAGGTGTAGGTTCTCTCTATCTAATTTTAATTATAGGAATATTCTGAATTAAGTCAATATCATTTTGTAAATATATGGATAATATTACAAAAATCAGATAAAAATTTGACTTAATTACTTTAAAAATTCAGAAAATTCGTTGCGTTTTGTGGAATATTTCGTTATACTGTTAAATAACTTAATGATATGTATTTAACACAAAGGAGTGACTCAACATGAAAAATCAAACAGATGTAAAGAAACAAATGGTCGTTGATCCGGTCCGTACGATTAATCAGCTGGGCGTTGAACTTGTGATTGCACATGCATTAAAACATCAAAGAAAGCAGAAGTTGCAACATTTAATTGATGAAGCATTAGTCAATAAAAATGAACAAGCATTTCTAGAGTACACAAATGAATATTTAGAGTTGGAGGCAATCAACGTTGAGTAGTCAAATGATATCCACGTCTTCAAATTAAACAGGACTATCCGGTAAGTATGAGGTAGTCCTGTTTTTGCATCATTATGTGAATATATTAAGTATTCAGGGAGTATTTACTCTTTTAGAAAAATTCACTCCCATTCATTTTTTAAGTTTAATGACATTCCTTACTGAACGAATACTTTACGAAATATTCCCATAAAAAAACACACCTATTCAGGTGCGATTAAAAATATTCACTACATCCTCATCTAAAAGCGAGAGATGTTTACCTTCCCCTCACCAATATGACCTTTCAATTTATCAAAAGCAAATTCTACCTCTTTTACGTAAGTTTACTATTTCGGTTTCAACGTTATTAAAGTTATCATCGAAATACTTTCGCGTTCTTCAAAATTTGGTCAAGTCATGTCAATCATCCATATAGTCTGTCATTGAAACGCATGCTATCATCTTTGCGTAAATTAATGCGATAACATATAGACAATACCGCAGACACATAGAATAATAATGGCGATATTAGTGATGATTTGGAGGATATCACGATTCTTACTTGTCAATGTTGTCACCACCCTTTTATCACGATAAAGTTTCTCTTCTATATAGAACAAAAGTCTTTAATTTGCGCGTTCGTTTCCACAATCAATCCAATATTGATTTCTGACATACAGCCTCTATAACAAAATGATTGTGCTACGCCTTCTTAATTCATCATATCTCATTTAAAAACACCCCTCAACGACCTATTTCCATTCGTTGAAAACAGTGTTTCATTTAATCAATTGAAATTAAATACTTTTAATTATAAGAGAAATAATTTATACTAATACTTTGTTGTCAAAAAATCTTCATGAAGTGCTTAAATCCCCATCTAATCGAGAATGTTATTTATCAAGTTTTCTTTAAAAATATTTCCTTACAAAAGTATAAGGTGAATAAAGTAGACTGCTTTTTGTTTAAAAAGAGCTTGATTAATTAAAACTTTTAATTTTTATTGTTGTTTTAAACACTTTGTTATGATAGAATTTTTACACAATTGATTGGAATTTTAAATCAACAAAAGTTATTGGAGATGATATTTAAATGAAATACCAAAATTTAAAAAATAGCAGAACGCTATCTCGATTTTCGATTAGAAAGTGTTCTGTAGGTACAGCGTCCTTTTTAATAGGAACTGTTGCATTTTTCGGCCTTCACCACGAAGCATTTGCTGCTGAAAATTCAACGACTCCTGTCACTGTGACACAACTACAAGAGGGCTCAAATAAAGCGTCGGCAGAAGAGCAAGCTGACTCACAAACAAAAGTGAATGAAACGCCTGTAGATGACGCAACAACTGCAGCGGAACAATCAAAAGCCGATAAAGAATCAACACAAGCTGAGCAAACTTCAGATGCTGCATCATCAGAAGTTAAAGAAAACGCAACACAAGCTGAAGAAAATGTTAAAGAAGCTGATGTTGCTCAAACAGAAGAAACTCAAAACGAAGCGACTGAATCATCACAAAGCCAATCAGCAGAAAGTACATCAAAACAAGAAGTAGAGAAAGAAAACGCAAGCAACACTCAGACACAACCTAAAGAGCAACAAGAAGCACAAACACCTTCTCATTCTCAAACCACGCGTTCATCTCAACAAAACAACACAGCTACGACACCTACACCACAAGCAACTGATCAAAAACTTCCTACAAATGATGAACCAAGTGATGAGACATCTACATCTAACTCAACTTTAAACAAACAACCTACTGAATCAACACCAAATCCAGCCGAAACACTTAAAACAGAAAAAGTTGATGCAACACCAAATACTGCAACTGCGCCTCGTCAATTAAAGACGATTAAAGGGACAACACATCTTCGTGCAGTCGCTGCAAATGCGACTACACCTAAAGCTGCAGGTGGTACAAATGTAAATGATAAAGTGACAGCATCTGAAATGGGAATCAGTGAATCTTATATTGAACCAAACAACTCAGGTAGTTTTTATTTGAAGAGCCGTTTCACTGTTGATGGCACTGTTAAAGAAGGTGACTATTTCACTGTTAAAATGCCTAACACTGTCAACACTTATGGAGATACACGTTACTCTCCTGACTATAGAGAAGAGCTCAAAAACAGTAATGGCGATGTTATCGCATTAGGTGACTATGACGTTGATAGTCATACATTGACTTACAGATTTACTAGCGCTGTGAATAATTTACAAAATGTGTCAGGGTCATTCAATTTAACACAGTTTATGGACCGTAAAGTCGCGAAAAATTCAGATACGTATCCATTAAGCTACGACATTGCTGGTGAAACATTAAATACGCAAATTAAAGTAAACTACGGTCAATATTACCGTGTAGGCGACTCTAACTTGAAGTCTATGATTACGATGGAAGATCCTAAAACAGGTGAATACGAACAATACATTTACGTCAATCCATTAGAAAGAGAAGCATACGGTTCTGTTGTTAGAGTTCAAGGTTTCTTAAATAAGCTTTCTGATAGTAATGGTCAAGTGAATCCAAATGCGACTGATATTAAAATTTTAAAAGTGGGCGCAAACCAAGACCTTAATAGCAGTTTCGGTGTCATCGATAGTGAATATGAAGATGTAACAGACCAATTTAAAACAATTTATCGTGATGGTGAAAACTTAGCTGATATTTTCCTCGGTGACTTACATGGCGATCGTTACATTATTAAAGTGACAAGTAAAGAAAAAGAAGGTTCTACTGCCGATTTAAACTTGCGCTCTTCAATGTATACGCAAAACATCTACGGTCAATATGATCGTTTGACTTGGGATAACAATATCGTGAAAAGTTCATCTAGTGGTAATGCAGATGGGACAGAAGCTTCATATCAATTAGGTGATAAAGTTTGGAATGACGTTAACAAAAACGGTGTCCAAGACGACGGTGAAGTCGGTATTCCGGATGTTGTTGTCACTTTAAAAGATAAAGATGGTAAAGTTTTAAGTCGTACTGAAACAAATGCCAATGGTAAATACATTTTTGATAATTTAAAAAATGGCATTTATACCGTTGAATTCGAAACACCTGCTGGCTATACTGCAAGTCCGAAAGACCAAGGCAACGATGCAACAGATTCAGATGGTCCAACTAATGCACAAGGAATAATCAGTGACGGAAACAACTTAACGGTCGACCAAGGTTTTTATCAAACTGAGACACCTACAAGAAAAGTTGGCGACAAAGTTTGGGAAGACTTAAACAAAGACGGTATTCAAGACGACAATGAACCAGGTATCGCCAATGTGAAAGTGACATTAAAAGATGAAGACGGTAATGTCGTTGATACACGTACGACTGACGATAAAGGTAACTATTTATTTGAAAAAGTTAAAGAAGGCAAATATACAATCGAGTTTGAAACGCCTGAAGGTTATACACCTACTAAAATCGGTCAAGGCACATTAGACAAAGACTCTAATGGCGCGACAACACATATTTTTGTAGAAAATGATGATGACTTAACAATCGATAGTGGTTTCTATAAAACTGAACCACCTACACCACCTACGCACAACATCGGTGATAAAGTTTGGGAAGACTTAAACAAAGACGGTATCCAAGACGATAACGAACCAGGTATTGGCAATGTGAAAGTGACGTTGAAAGATGCGGATGGTAATGTCGTTGATACGCGTACGACTGACGATAAAGGTAACTATTTATTCGAAAATGTGAAACAAGGTGACTACACTGTTGAATTCGAAACACCTGAAGGTTACACACCTACTCAAACAGGTCAAGGTTCTACAGATAAAGACTCAAATGGTACTTCTACAAAAGTAACTGTTGGGGATAGTGATGACTTAACATTGGATAGTGGTTTCTTTAAAACTGAACCACCTACACCACCTACGCACAACATCGGTGATAAAGTTTGGGAAGACTTAAACAAAGACGGTATTCAAAACGACAATGAACCAGGTATCGGCAATGTGAAAGTGACATTGAAAGATGCGGACGGTAATGTCATTGATACACGTACGACTGATGAAAAAGGTAACTATTTATTCGAAAATGTGAAACAAGGTGACTACACTGTTGAATTCGAAACACCTGAAGGTTACACACCTACTCAAACAGGTCAAGGTTCTACAGATAAAGACTCAAATGGTACTTCTACAAAAGTAACTGTTGGGGATAGTGATGACTTAACATTGGATAGTGGTTTCTTTAAAACTGAACCACCTACACCACCTACACCACCTACACCACCTACGCACAATATCGGTGACAAAGTTTGGGAAGACTTAAACAAAGACGGTATCCAAGACGATAACGAACCAGGTATTGGCAATGTGAAAGTGACATTGAAAGATGCGGACGGTAATGTCATTGATACGCGTACGACTGATGAAAAAGGTAACTATTTATTCGAAAACGTGAAACAAGGTGACTACACTGTTGAATTTGAAACGCCTGAAGGTTATACGCCTACTCAAACAGGTCAAGGTTCTACAGATAAAGACTCTAACGGTACTTCTACAAAAGTGACTGTTGGGGATAGTGATGATTTAACATTGGATAGTGGTTTCTATAAAAATGAACCACCTACACCACCAACTGATCCTGATCAACCAGGTAATCCAGACCCAGATCAACCAACTGATCCTAACCAACCAAATAATCCAGACCCAGATCAACCGACTGATCCTAACCAACCGGATAATCCAAATCCAGATCAACCAACTGATCCAGGTCAACCAGATAATCCTAGTCCAGAACAACCTTCTGATCCAGGTCAACCAGACAATCCTAGCCCAGAACAGCCTTCTGTACCAGGTCAACCAGACAATCCTAGCCCAGAACAGCCTTCTGTACCAGGTCAACCGAACAACCCTAGTCCAGAACAGCCTAATACGCCAAATGTACCAAGCAGTCAAAACCCAGCAAAACCGGGCTTAACAAACGTAACACAACCAGTTCACCATAACGGTGAAAAAGCAAAACCATCACAACAAGAAAAAGCTTTACCTGAGACAGGTGAAAGCCAATCACAACAAGGTACATTATTCGGTGGTATTTTAGCGGCATTAGGTGCATTACTCTTTGCACGTAAAAAACGCCAAGATAAAAAACAATCACACTAAGCACATCATTTTAATGTGATTCACGCAAAAACCCATGTCGACTTTCTTTTTGAAATGTTCGACATGGGTCTTTTTAGTTTAATATTCTATTATAACGACGGTTTATGGATGATATGCATATTTTGGCTTACCGGTTGCATATCTGTTTCATCTTGAATTTCTCGAACGAGTAACTCAGGCATCGTAATCGGAAATGTTTGATGTACGACCGCTTCGCTCAACAGATGACGATAGTGACGATAAATATAATCCGTTGTCACTACACGATAACAATAGTCCTCTCGCAACTCAAAATCTGTAACACGCGCATCATACGGTTTTGACATATCAATCGTATATTGAAAACCTGACCAAAATAAAAAGTGCGTAGGGTCCGTATCTTTCAATGTCCACTGCCCTTCCTCTAATTCGAGATGACTCACACTTTCTTCTATTAAACGTTTAATGTCACTTCCTTTTAATGTGAGATCAATTGGTTTGTCTGGATGTGGATACGTATTATAAATATCTTCATTTTTAAGACGCCCTTTTAACCCTTTCGTATTCGGCAAAGGCAAATGGACACATGTTAAAGGAATTTCTGTTTCGTGATTTAAACTTCGATGCAACAATTGAATGTACGGATGTGGCTCAGTTAACAATTCGTGAAACGTCTCAAAATACATGTCCACTTTATGATTAATAATGTACTCATTTTTCCAATTTCGTATCGCTTTTCGATCATAATACGTTAAATTCAATAATCGTTTATCTTCAGCATAATCTGTCAAAGTGACGATTTCTGGATGCATTTCTAACAGTTCAAAGGAATTACGTCGCTTTTTAAATTTCGCATTCACATGGATGACATTTTCGGCATTTTGACCTGCTTGAACATAAAGTGTCGTCCCATCATTTTCGATAATCGTTTCGTGTTGATGACCCGTAATCATAAGGTCAATAATGCCGGCCTGTCTCATTATCTCTTCCGCTCTATTTTCAAACTGTGATTTAGCATCATAACTCAACTTCGACAATCCACCATGATACAACACAATGAGAAAATCAGGTTCGATTGTTTCATAAATGTAGCGAATCCAACGTTGTGCTGCAAAGGTTGCACTTTCGACAATCACTTCAGGCTCCATTTCCACATTTTCATTTTTCATCAATCCTTCAGAGGAAACGCCCATCACAACTAATTTTAATCCTTCAATATCTTTCACTGTATAAGGCGTTGAAAAGTATGGTTCATGCGTCACGGCATATTCTACATTTGCAGATAACCATGGGAAACGTGAGAGCGCGACAGAACGATTTAAAAAGTCCAAGCCATATTTAAATTCATTTTCACTCATCCCACTTGCATCATAGTTCATCGCATTCATTAACTTTATCATGGGATGTCTTTTGTATGGTGCAATAATGGCATAATAAAAAGCTGTGACACTACCTGCTAAATTCCCCCCGTTATCCACTAATACGACATGCTGATGTTGCTGTCTTACTTCATTAATATATGTACCTGCTCGGTATATGTTAGAACGTTCAGTTTGATTGAGTATATGGCTATGCATATCAGAAGTCGCTATAATTTGTATATTTATTTCATCATGCTCACTCATTGCTTTCACCCCAAATCTCAATATTCATCTCGTATTCTACCATATCTCGACATGCCCCACTATCATTATTCTTTTTACATACAAATAAATATAAACGTGTACCATTTGACAATATCGAGCATAAGCTAACCATTTTTATTTTATAACATAATTCAATAGCAATCCTAACTTAAATTATATATTTATATATTTAAAAGTATCTCATACAACTCTGGACCTATTTTCTTGTATTTTTATCCTTTTTTTTCAAGAAATGAATTGACTTTCATAAAGTATTAAATTAAATTAACTTTATCCGGGTTAAATTAGATAGTTTAATCTTCATGTCATATCACGCAGAAGGTGAAAAATTTATTATGAAATTGAATCAATTACCTATTAAAACGGTCGCATTAACGTTACTTTATTTTGCTATTATGCTGACTCTGTATTTTATTTACGGTAATGGCGATACACAGAACACTTTTATCTACAACGATTTTTAATCATTAAAGGAGCCGACACATGAAAGATGTTTTAACAATGATTACACAGCACAGTCAGACTCAGCCGGACCGTGTAGCCGTACAACATCAGAGTGAATCATTAACTTATCTAGAGTTAGAAAGTTATTCCACACGCTTAGCATCTCAACTGCTCAAAAGCGAGAATCCTGTTATTGTTTATGGTCACATGTCTCCATTTATGATTGTGGGTATGATTGGTGCACTTAAAGCCGGATGCGGTTACGTTCCAATCGATCAATCTATTTCGATGAACCGTATTCAACACATTATAGAAAAAGTTTCACCGCAATTTTTAATTAATACGACTGATACACCGCTCAATTATGAAGGTGTCACAGAAATCACAATTCAAGACATTCAATCTTTTGAAGCTGTATCATCATTGCCATTAATGAAAAATGATGGTATCGCATATACGATTTTCACATCAGGATCTACAGGTCTCCCTAAAGGTGTGAAAATTTATTACGAAAGCTTAGTAGAATTTGCAAATTGGGTAGATTTACTTAATCAATACCACACGAAAGACGTATGGTTAAACCAAGCGCCTTTCTCTTTTGATTTATCAGTTATGGCGATTTACCCATGTCTCATTTCAGGCGGCACACTATTGTTAATCAACAAAGAAATGATTGCAGCGCCTAAAAAGTTGTATGAACTGTTCCAAAGCGAAAACATCAATGTTTGGGTTTCTACCCCTTCATTTATGGAAATTTGCTTAATGTTACCAAACGTTAATGAGCAAGGTATGCCAAACTTGCGTACATTCTTATTCTGTGGAGAAGTTTTAGGTCACCACACAGCGCAAACGTTGTTGAACAAGTTTCCTCAATCTTATTTATACAACACATATGGTCCAACAGAAGCAACTGTTGCGATTACAAGTATTCGCGTGACACAATCATTACTCGACAGCCATAAATCTGTTCCTGTAGGCTTACCAAGAAAAGGAACGACGCTGAGTGTCACTGATGAAGGCGAACTGATTATCACTGGTAATTCTGTGAGTGCAGGTTATTTAAAAGACCCTGAAAAAACTGAGAAAGCCTTTTTCAAAGATGGCGATAACCGCGCTTACTATTCAGGTGACAAAGCCGTATTTGAAGATGATATGTGGTTTATTAAAGGCCGCATCGACAACCAAATCAAATATAACGGTTACCGTATGGAACTTGAAGAAATTGAAGCGAAAATGAACGCAATTCCATTTGTAAACACTTCATTGGTTGTGCCGATTTATAAAAAGGACAAAATCGCCTACTTGAAAGGTGTCGTCAAGTTGAATACTGAAGACATCGATCCAGCAGACGTACCAAAAGAAGTGAAGCAACGCCTTAAAACTGAGCTACCTGATTATATGATTCCTAAAAAAATCGAAATTGCTGAAGATATGCCATTAACAAACAATGGTAAACTTGATCGCAAACGAATTAACGAGGTATATCAATCATGATTCCATACAGTAGCTTTCACTTTTTTGCGATTGCGCTCATTGTACTTTTACCAGTTATTATACTCGGGCTGTTAGGTAAAAGATCGAGAGTTTATAATTTCATCAGCACATTGATCATGATTGTCGTGATTTTTGCTGATGATCAACATAACTTTTTTGGTATCAAATATTTAAGTTATCATTTATTGAGCCTTGTTTTGTACATTATTTGGCAAGCGATTATTATTAAAGGATTCGAGCGACTTAGACAAAATAAGCGCTCTACCCCGCTTTACGTAACGACGATGATCCTGTCTATCTTGCCACTCTTTATGGTCAAACTGCTAACAAGTTCGTGGTTAGGCTCTGGACAGCTTCATTTACACAGCTCAAAAATCGTGGAATTGTTCGGATTCCTCGGTATTTCGTACATTATGTTCAAAAGCGTTCAACTTATCATGGAAATTCATGACGGTACATTAAAGCAAACTGTAGATTTGAAGAAACTTGTACAATTCATTACGTTCTTCCCTACGATTTCTTCTGGACCGATTGATCGCTATCGTCGTTTTGTGAAAGATTACGATAAAGATATCGCTATGGACAAGTATTCACAATTACTTGGTAAAGCGATTCACTATATTATGATAGGTTTTCTTTATAAATACATCATTGCGCATTTCGTTCAACAATATTTTGTAACGCCTTATACAGGTCACCTCGATTCGTTTGGTGATTACATGATTTACATGTATGGCTATAGTTTCTACCTGTTCTTTGACTTTGCAGGTTACAGCTTATTCGCAATTGCATTGAGTTATTTATACGGTATCGAAACACCTATCAACTTTAACCAACCATTTAGAGCAAAAAATATTAAAGATTTCTGGAACAGATGGCACATGAGTCTATCGTTCTGGTTCCGTGATTGTATCTATATGCGTTTTATTTTCTTTATGACAAAGAAAAAATACATTAAATCTAATTTCCATATTTCTAACCTTGCCTTCTTGCTTAACTTCGGTATTATGGGACTTTGGCACGGTTTTGAATGGTTTTATGTCGCTTATGGTTTATATCACGCGCTGTTATTCTTTTTATATAACTACTATGAAAAATGGCGTAAAAAGCGCTTTGGTAAGTGGGATCATCCAGTGATTAATGCATTAAGCATCGTTATCACATTCCACTGTGTTGCTTTTGGCTTTTTAATCTTTTCAGGACAATTAATTTAAGGAGAGAGTTTTATGGAATTTAATGAAAAAGTTTTAGATATTATTGCAGAAGTTGCCGATGATGATATTGTAAAATCAAATCCAGATATTCATATTTTTGACGAAGGTATTATGGATTCAATGCAATCTGTACAATTATTAGTTGCATTTCAAGAAGAACTTGATATAGAAGTACCAATTATGGACTTTAACAGAGAAGAGTGGGGTACGCCAAATCAAATCATTAACGAATTGGCAAAATTACAATGAAGTTAAAACAACCTTACATCATTGCTTTTTTGACGAGTATTCTATTATTCGGTATTTTTATCATATTACCTGCGAAATGGTTTGTGCCACCACATATCGCAAACCAGCTGGCAAAGTATCAAGTGTCGACAGATAGTGATATGTTAAAAGGCCAGTATGTACAAGAAGCTATGATTAAGGACCCCGATTACTATCCAATCTATGGTTCAAGTGAGCTGAATAAAGAAGATCCATTTCAACCTGCCATCTTATTAAAGGGGCATACGAAAAATCTCTTTTATGTTGGTACTGGGGGTTCCACAGATTTAATTCAGTTAATGACATTAGGTGCGCAATATGACCATTTAAAGAATAAAAAAATGACAGTTATTGTATCACCACAATGGTTTACGAGACATGGTTTAACTGAAGACAATTACCAAGGTCGTGCTTCTCAATTACAAATTAATAGTATATTCAATAACCCTAATATTTCTAATGATATTAAAGCACGCTTAGCTAAACGTTTATTGCATTTTAAAGACAATAAAGACAATGACTTTTTAAAACACTATGCAAAGACAGATAAAGCAGATGGGCATTTCTTAAACCCACTTTATGCGAATCACCTTGAGAAAATGGAAGCATTGAAAAGTTATTTACCATTCCATCATCAAGGTAAATTGCCGAGATTGTTCGATAAAAGTCACAAACAATCATTGAATTGGAAAACGTTGGACAAAGAAGCATATCATTATGGCGCTCAACATAGTCAGTCTAACCCTTACCAAATCAAGGATGAATATTGGAAAAAATTAAAACATAAAAAGTCTGTAAGCCGTGACCATGAGTTTCGCTTAAAATCTGTTGAGTACGATGATTTGTCACTTCTAGTTGATACACTCAATGCAGCAGGTGCTGACGTACAGTACGTTTTAATTCCCGTGAATGGTAAATGGTACGATCACATTAATATCCCACGTGAAAGACGTGCACCAGTCAATGAGAAAATCGTTAAAACTATCGAAGACCACCACGGTCATGTCGTAGATTTATCACATAATGACTATGAACCTTACTACATGAGTGATGCTGTTCATATCGGATGGCGTGGTTGGGTCGAGGTCACTCAACATATTAAAAAGCATATGGACGAATAAATGTTACAATCATCTATAAAAATAGCCATACCATGTCAGAAATTAAAACATGGTATGGCTTTCTTATTTGCGGATGGGACATGAAATTTTTTGATGCTATTAATGATTAGCCAATTTGAATGCGTTCTTTCGGGAAATGATACTTCGCTGGCTCACGATTCCCACTCATCATAATAATAAATGAAATCAAGCCTACACGTCCGATAAACATTAAAATCATCAAGACGACTTTTGACACGCTGCCGAGCTCTGAAGTAATCCCTGTCGATAATCCACACGTACCAAATGCGGACATAATTTCAAAATAAATCTTAATGAAATCGATATGATGCCCTTCATTTAACATGATGATAAATGTTCCAACAAATGTCATCACAATCGCAATACAAAATACAGCAAATGAACGTTGGATATCTTGGTTATGAATTTCACGATTAAACACTCTAATCGATGACTTTTCAGCATTCGGTTTGTAGTTAATCACAAACAGTATGATAATCGCGAAAGTCGTCGTTCGTATACCCCCGCCTACAGAACTTGGTGAGGAGCCGATAAACATCAATCCACCCATCAACAGATTTGTCGCATCTGAAAACTGTGACACGTCAAATGTTTGTAATCCTGCACTTCGCGTCGACACAGACTGAAACATCGCATAAAATAGCGTCTTATGCCACGACTGGTTTGCGAACACGCCATTTGCTTCGATTAATAGAATACCGATCACACCGACAATTAAAATAATTAAATATGTGGATGTCGTGACTTTCGTAAAAAGCGAAAAACGGAAGTTAGGAATTCTGTTTTTAATATATGCTTTAATTTCTAATAATACAGGGAAACCAATAGAGCCTAATACAATGAGAAACATCACAATCGTTTGTACAAAGTAATCATCGGCGTATGGGATTAAAGATTCTCCTGTAATATCTAATCCACCATTTGTCGTGGCAGAAATCGACACAAATACTCCTTCTAATATGGCTTCTTTCAAATTATGAATATCTCGATAAAAGTAAAATGCTAAAAGTGTTGCACCTACTAATTCAATTGCTAAAATCGCTCTCACAATGTCTAATATGAGTTTGACTGTCCCACTCATCGACTCTCTATTGTTATCTAACATAATGAGTTGACGTTCACGTATGCCAATGTGCTTGCCTAATACAACCCACAATAGCGTACCAATTGCCATGACACCAATACCACCAATGTTGAGAATGACCAACAAAACAATATATCCAAATGCTGAATATGTTTCAGAAATATTGACTGGTGTTAACCCTGTCACACTCACACCGGATACGGCTACAAATAACGTATCAATCGGCGCCACTTTCACACCGGGTTTATGGACACCTGGCAAATTGAGCAATAAAAATGCGCCAACAATTGCGACAAGGTAATACAAGACAATCCCTTGCTGTGGGCTGGATTTTTTTAGTAGTAATTTGACTATGGACAAGTCATTCACCCCAAAGTTATTTCAATTTGAATGAGATTTCCTTCACCTCATCCTCACGTAAAACCTTTAACTTCACTGGCTTTTGTTGATCGATATGTTGTACTAACTTTTGTTTATAAGCCAAATTATCTTTGATAGGTTTACTATCTAATTCTACTATGACATCGCCTTTTTTCAAACCAGAATTTTTCGCTGGACTGTTGTCGTTAATCTTTCGAACGACGACACCTGTTGTCACTTCTTGAGGGATCTTGTATTCATCACGTGTATTTTTGTCTATATCCGCCACGTTTTGCATTTCAATATCAGTCTTCGGTTGTGGGATGTCACCTTCTTTTTCGATTTTTTGCGCAATAGCTAACGCAGAGTTAATCGGAATCGCAAATCCCATATTTTGAACGTTAGGCATACTAATTTTCAATGAAGCAATACCAATTAAATGACCTTCTTGATCGACTACCGCGCCGCCTGAATCACCTGGATTAATCGGTGCATCAACTTGGAATGCACTTAATAATGTATCATATTCATCATCTTGGTTGAGATCGACAGGCACATCTCTATTTAAGCCTGACACAATTCCTTCACCAACCGTATTTTGGAAATCAAGACTTAATGGATTACCTACGACTAATACCGGCTCTCCTAATACAACCGCACTAGAATCTCCGTGTTCAAGTGGTTTTAACGCGTCGCCTTTAGGTGCTTTCATTATCATGACAGCAATATCAGCGAGTTTATATTTACCAATGACTTTAGCGGTAGCTGTTTGCTTGTTACCGTATGTCACTTCATGTTCTTTACGGTCTCCTATGACATGTGCATTTGTCAGTATATAAAGAGTGTCGCCTACTTTTTTGTAGACGACACCCGACCCACTTTCTTTTTCAACTTGTGCCTGATTGTCTGAATCTTGAACTGCATCCGGTGTTGGCTGACTATTATTTTCAATAGAAACGACAGATTTTATAGCTGTATTCGCATTGGCCATCGTTTGTGTTACTTTTTTATGCGTTCCTTTTTCTTGCTGTTGTGTTTGTAATGCTTGTTTCGTATTGTCATTATCACTTTTATTGACGTTATTAAAAATCGCATACAATAATAACAGAACTAAAATAACAGCAAGTACAATTAAAATTTTTGCCCATTCTCTCGAGATGAACTGTGTTACTTTTTCAGTCCAGTCACGCTTCGTCGTATATTGATGTTTCGACGCTTCTGTTTGTGGACTGTCCTTTGTATCCGCTTGGTCATTTTGTGCTTCTGTGGACGCCTCAGGTGAATGTTGAACGGACTTAGCCGTATCATTCGTAGTCCCTGCTAATGCCTCCGTATGTTGTGCATCCTCTGCTTGAGTTCCATTGATTGTCACTGATGATGTATCTTCAAGAGGTCGTGCACTTTCTGCTTTTTCTTCGGTTGTTTTTGCGGATGGTTTATGATTTTTATCGCTATCATCATGCGTTAATTTTTCAATACGTGCTTTACGTAGATTATCTTTCACACGTTCTTCATTATTTTTGACTTGTTCTTTTTCCTTTTTAGCTTTGAGCGCGTTCTCTTTTTCTTCAGCTTTGAGTCTCTCTTCACGCTCTTCATTATGGAAATATTCGCGACGTTTGCGCTTATAATGTTGCTTTGGAATCACATGTTTCTTATCTCGGTCCATTGCACGCCCTCCTTATGTATCTCTTTTATCTATTATGACATATCGTTACTTAAATTTCTGTAATATTTACTTATATATTGTAAACTTTTTGAATAGTGTTTAAGTTGTATTTATGACTATATGTATCATACTTACGATGCTTTATTTTGACAAATTTTTCGATGTATTAAGTCATTTCATCATTCTGCTATTTTAACTGAGGTAGGGTAAATCATAAGAAACGCCTGCGAATACATGACGATGTAAGTAAAATCAAAATATTTTAATCGTTTAAAAAGTCGTACGTCACGATTACAGAAATTAAAAAAACTGACTAGACACATACATCGGTCTAGCCAGTCATTCGCCCTTATTCAGTTTTTATTTAGATGCATCATATTTTTTATTATGAACTGCTGATGTAAACCAACCGATCAATACGAGACCAATCATCACAGCCCAGAAGATGATTTGCCACAATGTAGAGTGTGGGAAATCGTGTGGAATGACACCAATGTCGTCATGTGCTAATACAAGTACGACAAGTTTAATTCCGACCCATCCGACAATCGCAAAAGCCGCTCCTTCAAGGCCAGGATATTTGTTGAGTAACTCGACGAAGAATGTTGCAGCAAAACGCATTAAAATCACACCGATAAGTCCACCGATAAACATCACTGCGAATTGACCTGCATCCATACCGCCGAAATGTACACCAATCGTCGGTAATGTTACAGCAATCGCTAATGCAGCCAACATTGAGTCAATCGCAAAGGCAATATCTGCAACTTCAACTTTGAGCACGGTACCCCAGAATTCTTTTGCACTTACTTTTTTCTCAACACCTGACTCATCGAAGTGATGATCATCGTTGTCTGGGTGCTCGTGTTCTCCACCTTTATGTTTGAAAAAGTCATATAAGTTTTTAGCTGACATATAAATTAAATATGCCGCACCAATCGCTTGAATCCACCAGAAATTCGCTAAAATACTAATTAAAAATAGTGCGATAAAACGGAAAACAAATGCGCCTAACAAACCATAAAATAGTGCTTTTTTACGCTGTTCTGGTGGTAAATGTTTCACCATGACAGCCATTACAATTGCATTATCTGCGGCCAATAGTCCCTCTAAAAAGACGAGTACTAATACGACCCAACCATAAGATAATAACAAACTCGGATCCATTCCTAGACCACTCCTTCAATTTTTTATATGGGCACATGTCCTCGCCCTGTATCATTCCATTTTGCGCTTGAACACTCAAGCTCAGTGAAAGACATAATTAAAGAGACCCATGCTAAATCAATAGCAAAGGTCTCACTTAGCAAATTTATCATGCCCGCTTCACCGGAAGAACATAAAATTCTTCGTAATGACGACAAAGCGTTATTAACGTTGGATACGCTAATCAAGTTACTCCCCTCTGACAATAGTCAGTCACAGGTATTTAATTATGATGTTAACATTATACCCAATTTTTTATGAAAATAACAGTCTATTATCCTGAAATTTAAAAATAATAGAAACCAACGCTTCCATTTTTTTATTGTTCACTTGATGTATCAATGATTAAAAAGGCGAACCGTGCGCGCACCTCACGCAAAGTTCGCCTGTTACAGTCCATTCGTTCTCAAATGACCTGATTTCATTGATTACAGTAAGCTATATAATTTAATTTCTGGGAATTTTTCTTCAAACCAACGTGTCGCAAAATCATTTTCAAACAAGAAGACTTTGTTGTCGTAACGATCATTTACTAAAATCGAACGACTTGTACTCATTTTATCTTGAACATCTTCTTCATTTTCAATCCAACGTGCGATTTTTTTGCCAACAGGTTCCATCACGACATCGACATTGTATTCATTTTTCATACGATGTTCGAACACTTCAAATTGGAGTTGCCCCACCGCACCTAAAATGATTTGATTCGTATGTGGTGATTTATAATACTGGATGGCACCTTCTTGCACGAGCTGCTCAATCCCTTTATGGAAATGCTTTTGCTTCATGACGTTTTTCGGCGATACTTTCATAAAAATTTCAGGTGTAAATTGAGGAAGTGCCTTGAAATGGAACTTTTGACTGCCTGAAACAAGTGTGTCCCCAATTTGATAATTGCCTGTATCATATAAACCAATAATATCACCCGCGACAGCATGGTTAACGGTTGCTTTGTCATCAGCCATGAAACTTGTTGAACGTGTGATTTTTTGCTTTTTACCTGTTCGTTGCAGCGTCACATCCATACCACGCTCAAATGCACCACTCACGACACGCATAAATGCAATACGGTCACGGTGTTTAGGGTCCATATTCGCCTGGATTTTAAAGATAAAGCCTGAAAAATCTGTATCAAATGGACTCACTTCGACATCTTCATCCGTTTGACGTGCGTGTGGCATCGGTGCATGGTCAACATATGCATTTAAGAAATTTTGCACACCGAAATTCGCTAATGCTGATCCGAAAAAGACCGGTGTCAAATCACCACGCATGAGTGCATCTTTATCGAATGATTCACCCGCTTCATCCACGAGCATCAATTCTTCAATCGCTTGTGTAAAGATGCTATCATTCGCAATATCATGAGACTCTTCTAATTCATAATCTCCATTAATATGCAAAATGTTTTCTTCATCACGGAATGGTTCGATTGTGCGTGCTTCCCGATCAATAATGCCAAAGAAGTTTTGTCCCATTCCAATTGGCCAGTTCATTGGATATGTTTCGATACCGAGTGTCGATTCAATTTCATCTAACAAATCGAATGGTTCTTTTCCGACACGGTCAAGTTTGTTAATAAAAGTAAAAATAGGAATTCCACGCATTTTACATACTTTAAATAGTTTTAACGTTTGTGGCTCAATCCCTTTCGCACAGTCAATCACCATGACCGCACTATCGACCGCCATTAATGTACGATACGTATCTTCAGAGAAATCTTCATGCCCTGGTGTATCTAAAATGTTAATCTTAAAATCATCGTAATCAAATTGCATGACAGAACTTGTTACCGAAATCCCACGTTCTTGTTCGACTTTCATCCAGTCACTCGTAGCGAATTTACCTGTTTTCTTCCCTTTGACAGTCCCTGCTTCACGAATGGCACCACTAAAGAATAATAATTTTTCAGTTAGTGTTGTTTTCCCCGCATCTGGGTGTGAAATAATCGCAAACGTTTTACGGGATTCTACTTCTTTTTTAATACTCATTGCACGTCTCCTTTAATTCATCAAACTTCTTGTATCCATCTTGTAATACGTAATGCTAAAATTTGTGCTTCTTCCTCATCAATCACATTGAATAAATGCACAAATAAATGTTCTGTTAATGCTTCACCATATAACGTATCTTCTATTTGAATCGACCAGTGTAAATCTGGTATCGATACGACAATATAATGTTCCTTTTGATTGTGATATAACCAAACTTTTGCTGAGTAGTTTTCACTATGACTTTCCCTAATCTTCATTTGGACCTCCACCGAATTTTTGATACGCCGCTTCTAATCCAATTAAATCATCGCGATGTGGCACTTTGACATGACCTGGCATAATTTGATACGGCTCACGTCCTTTAGAAGCAAGTACGACTGTATCGCCTGGTTCTGCCACTTCAATCGCATGTCGAATGCCTTCCGCACGATCGGTAAACTCGACATAATTGTTATGTGTCGCACCTTTTGCAAGCTCAGCTGTCAACATTTTCGGATCATCATTTGCTGGGTTGTCTGGTGTAAAGATCACATAATCCGCTCGTGAAGCGACACGTCCCATTTCAGGTGTTTTCGTTAAGTCACGTTCACCCGCCATACCGACAAGAAAAATGAGCTTTTGCTTGACGAATGGTTCGACCGCATCAATCAACTTCGACATGCCATCTGCTGTATGTGCGTAATCAATAATTAAATCAATCGGCAATGACGGGTCGAGCACTTCTAAACGGCCTTCTACGGGTTCTAAATCAGCAACAACTTGAGTCACCGTTTCAAGTGACGCGCCTTTCACCCATACCCCTAACATCGCAGCCATTAAGTTCGCAATGTTGAATCGACCAACGTATGGTGAACGCACTGGATATGTACCAAATGGTGTAACAAAATCGAACGTCACGCCTTGTAATGATTCATGAATATTCGTTGCCATGAACTGCGCCTCTCGTTCGATGCCGTATGTTAAACTTTCATAAGGTGTAACTGACTTTAAATAGGTAGAAAATGGATCGTCCGCGTTAATAATGACGTATTTATCACGACTCAAATCTTGTCCTAATTGACTAAATAACAACGACTTCGCATGACCGTATGCTTCCATCGTACCATGAAAATCGAGATGATCTTGTGTTAAATTTGAAAAAATCGCGACGTCAAATTCAACCCCACTCAAGCGCCCTAAACTCAGGCCATGTGAGGATACTTCTA
The DNA here is from genome assembly GCF_900183575.1 of Staphylococcus cornubiensis. GTDB lineage: Bacteria > Bacillota > Bacilli > Staphylococcales > Staphylococcaceae > Staphylococcus > Staphylococcus cornubiensis. Next base: position 7,405 of record NZ_FXUZ01000015.1, on the reverse strand, counting down.
ACGTCATTGCTTCAGCGCCCGCCTCTACCGCTTCATGTATTTTTTTAGTTAATACAACGGTTTCTGGGGTAGTGTTTACACCTTTTGTCACTGTTTCGTTAATCTGGAAGCCATTCGTACCTAAATAAGCACTGCCCTTACCTAATTTGCGATAGATGTGATGAATCATCGTTGCAATAGATGTCTTACCGTTCGTGCCTGTTACACCAATCGTCGTGAGTTGCTTGCTTGGGAATCCATAAAGATGATGCACTAAATGACTGGCAACACGTAACGTATCTGGCACAACCACTTGTGTGACGTCACCTTGTAATTCAAGCGCGCGATTCACAACAACAATCTGACATCCTTGTTCCACGACGTCTTGAGCAAAACGATGACTATCAACGGTATAGCCTTTTGATGCAACAAAAATGCTTCCTGCTGTTGCTTGGCGCGAATCTGTCGTAATATCATTCACTTCAATATCTAAACGTCCTATGACTTGTTTAATTAAAATATGATCAAATAATTGTTGTGCATTCACAGACATCTCTCCTTTATATATACACTCACTTATTATACACTTTTTTACTTGAAATCCTATTAAATGTCACGTATTTTTATAGCGCGACAACTGCTTTTTATCAGACAAATGCGATTAAAAATTTAATTATCGGGTATATTGATTTAAATATTATTTTATTTTTCTTACATCTCAAGACTGAAATATGTAAATGACTATTGTGCCGGACTATGGAGTATATTAAGATAATATAATGAATTTATCGTAAAAATTGCGTCTCATATACACATTTTCTCATCTTTTACAATGAGGTGTACAGTCAAAATGATTTTAACATTGTTATCGTTTTGTAAGAAATACCTTAAACTTTTCACAAGACGTCATAATTGCGGTACACTAACATAGAACCAGTTAAAGTCTAAATATCTCGGAGGGTGGCTTTCATGATCACTGAAAAGAAAAAAATATTGATTATCACCGGTTCATTCGGCAATGGCCATATTCAAGTGACGAACAGTATTGTTGAACAGTTGAATCAAATGAATCTTGAAAATCTTACAGTTGTACAACGTGATTTGTTTTTAGAAGCACATCCGATTATGACAACAATTACTAAAAAGTGGTACATCAATAGTTTTAAATATTTCCGCCGTATGTATAAAGCATTTTATTATAGTCGCCCTGATCAATTAGATAAGTGCTTCTATAAATATTACGGTTTAAATAAATTACTCAACTTACTTTTAAAAGAAAAACCAGATTTAATTTTGGTGACTTTCCCGACACCAGTCATGTCTGTATTGACAGAACAGTTTAATATGAACATCCCCATTGCTACAGTGATGACGGATTATCGTATGCACAAAAACTGGATTACGCCAAATTCGGCACGCTATTATTTAGCTACACATGATTTGAAAAAAGAGTTTGAATCAGTGGGTATTCCAGGAGAACTCATTAAAGTGACAGGCATTCCGATATCTGAACAATTTGAAGAGCCGATCGACCGAGAAGCTTGGTTGCGTCAACATCACCTGGACCCTAAGGCGCAAACAATTTTAATGTCGGCGGGTGCTTTCGGTGTGTCTAAAGGATTTGACGAGATGATTCAACGTATTCTTGATGAAAGTCAAAATGCACAAGTCGTAATGGTTTGTGGTCATAGTAAAGAATTAAAGCGTCAATTGACCGCTGCGTTTAAAGATAATCCTAACGTGTTGATTTTAGGTTATACCCATCATATGAATGAATGGATGGCGGCAAGTCATTTAATGATTACCAAACCAGGTGGTATTACGATTTCTGAAGCATTAATTCGAAAAATACCGATGATTTTCTTGAATCCTGCACCAGGTCAAGAATTAGAAAACGCACTTTACTTCGAACAAAAAGGCTTCGGTAGAATTGCAAACACACCATCTGAAGCGATTGATATTGTCACATATTTAACACGTCACTCGCATGAAATTGACCATATGATTCACAACATGAATGAAGCACGCCAACCGCATGCGACAAAACGTTTATGCCAAGACTTGTTAGATTTACTTTACAATGCTTCAACATTCGAAACTGTATACGGAAAGGTGCCTTTATATGCAAAACTACTCGTCAAATAAGATGGCTAAGCGGAATTTTTATATCCTATTAGTCATTTTATTTCTGATGGAATTTGCAAGAGGAATGTATGTATTAAGTTATTTACCATTACTACCAACAGCAACTACTATTGCCGTTAGTATTACTTCAATTGCAATTTCCATACATTTTATTTCTGACTCAGTGACAAACTTTTTTGTGGGCTTTGTATTGAAACGTTTTGGCGCTAGAATTGTACTCACTTCGGGCTTTTTTCTCGCTTTAGTGAGTCTATTTTTAATTATATGGATGCCGACCTCCCCACTCATTCTTATTTTGAGTGCCATCATGCTCGGTATTGCCGTCTGTCCAATCTGGGTGATTATGCTCGCAAGTGTAGACGAAAGTACACGTGGCAAACAGATGGGTTACGTCTATTTTGCATGGCTTGCAGGGATGTTAGCCGGCATGATTGGAATGAACTTAATCTTCAAAGCACATCCGACACACTTTAACTTTTTAATGTCACTTTGTGTTGCGCTTGCCTTTATTCTTTATTATTTTGTTAAGGTAACATTAACGGATTATAATACAAAAAATGTGAGACAGCAGCTGAGACAAATTGTAAGTGTATCCAAACGTCACCTTGTGCTTTTTCCAGGAATTTTGCTTCAAGGTATTGCGATTAGTGCGCTCATTCCTGTATTACCTCAATATGCAGTGGATATCGTCGGTGTAAGTACAGTTGAATATACTGTAGCTATTGTGATTGGGGGCATTGGTTGTACGATTTCGATGCTGTTCTTATCTAAAATGATTGATGCTTACTCTACACGCTTTATGTACAGTGTCATTTTTGTAGGATTTATCATTTATGGCTTAGCTATTTTCGCGCTAACGTTGATTCAACAAATCATCATCGTTTGGATCATCGCATTATTCATCGGCTTACTGTACGGTTTACTTTTACCGACGTGGAACACATTTATGGCACAGTTTATTCATCCGAGTGAACAAGAAGAAACTTGGGGCGTCATCAACAGTATTCAAGGTTTTGGTGCCATGTTAGGGCCATTATTCGGTGGTCCGATATCACAATTCATGGGGAGTCCTATTTTTACGTTTTATTTCGCAGCGCTACTCATCTTTTTCTTAGCTCTGTTCTATGGTGTTTATTTTGTCAAACAACGACGTTTCCATACTTAAAATGATGATAAGAGAATGTCCGCATGCCTCGTGTAGACATTCTCATTTTATTTGCTGTTCACCACTATTTAAAATCGTCTATAGTGTGAATCAAAAGCATCGACTAATTTGGAAACGTTTGAATACTATCGTTCAACCGACATTTTGTGTTCCTTGTATAGCTAAAATAAAACCTGTTTGTTGCCCATATCTCGGTATCTCCACTACAACATCAAAAATTACCTCATAGTTCGCTTCCGTCACAACGCCCCCCATCTCTATACAATACCCGTATTAATCTCTTCTTCATTAATTTACCACCATGTCTCTGTCCACACACCCTTCATCTCAATACTAAGCTGAATCTATCATTTCTATACGTGTCTACTTGAACTCTATTCAATTATGGCGACATTCATATAGAAAACAGCGTTACATTTGAAAATAAGCAACAATTTTAGTCAATTTGATGAAAATTTCAAAAACTGGTCATAACCACTCATAACAAGTGAGAACGCCTTATTTTAAAGTAAACGCTTACACCAAGACCTTAAAAACCTTTGTAATCCCTGTCAAATTGGTCATATTGTCAATGTATACCATTAATGCTATTTTAAAATTAAATAGAGAAAGGAGAGATTGGATGAATACGCATCAACAACCGAATATTATCCTGATTTGTGTGGATCAATTACGTTTTGACACGTTAGGTCATCATCACCACCCTGTCGTCTCAACACCACATCTAGATATGTTGGCCTCTCAAGGTTACCATTTCAATCAAATGTATACCGCAGTCCCTAGCTGTATTGCGAGTCGTGCAGCTCTGATGACGGGTTTGACACAAGCACATCATGGTCGCGTCGGTTATGAAGATAATGTCGCTTGGGCTTATGATCAATTTATGGCAGACAGTTTTAGAAATGCAGGTTACCAAACAGAAGCAGTGGGTAAATTACACGTCACGCCCGAACGAAAACGCATTGGCTTTGACCATGTGATGCTACATGACGGCTATCTTCATGAAGCACGCAAATACACTGCACCTTATGGCCAAAATTTTGAATACGCTGACGATTATTTAATGTGGTTGAAAGAAAAGCTGGGCCACCGCGCGGATTTAATGGACGATGGCATCGAACCAAATTCATGGGTTGCGCGTCCATGGATGTATGAGGAACAGTATCATCCAACAAACTGGGTCGTACATGAAGGGATTCGTTTTTTACAAAGAAGAGACCCCGAAAAACCATTTTTCTTAAACCTTTCATTTACACGCCCTCACCCACCACTCAATCCACCACAATACTATTTTGATATGTATATGAACAAAATAGATGAGTTTCCTGAGATTGAGATAGGCGACTGGAAAGATATAGAAGAGCCGCTACCATTTAGTATTACCGCTAAAAAAGGGCATTATCATAAAGATGAATTAGATCGTATGCGTGCAGGTTATTACGGTAATATCACACATATCGATCACCAAATCGGTCGTTTCCTTATCGCATTAAATGAACAACGTATCGCCAAAAATACGATTATTTTATTTGTCTCTGATCATGGTGATCAATTAGGTGAACACAATTTGTTTAGAAAAGCTTATCCATACCAAGGTAGTATTCATATTCCGATGATGATTTACGATAAAGGCAACTTATTAAAAGGCAAACACCGCGATTTACATCAAATTGCAGAGTTAAGAGATATTTACCCTACTTTATTAGATTTGGCTAATATCGACATTCCTCAAAATATTGATGGTGTGAGCTTAAAACCTGCCCTTTACGATGAAACATTTGAAACACGCGAATATTTACATGGTGAGCATAGTTTCGGTAAAGATTCGAACCAATTTATTATGAACGCCTCTTGGAAATATACGTGGTATCCAGTGAGAGGTATTGAACAACTGTTTCATTATGAAAATGACCCTCACGAAAAACACAACTTAATTCATGAAGCTGAACATCAAGACATTAAAAATGAATTAAAACAACAATTGATTAAAGCATTGACTGATAGAGAAGAAGGCTTTGTGAAAAATGGCGAACTTCAAATTTTGACTGAAACCAAACCTACACTCGCTCATTTACAAGCCCGAAACAAATCTGCACAACGTCAATCATTTGATCACTATCACACTGTTTTATTCTAAAGCTATATGTACTGCACATATAGCTTTAGTTTAAATATATTATGTAAGCGTTAACATAAAGGGAGTTGAAAATTATGGATATTCTATGGTGGCAAATTTTACTTTTAACAGTCTATGCAGGTGTCCAAATCCTCGATAACTTATCGTTTGGATTTTTAGCACAACCTGTCATGGCCGGCTTAATCAGTGGTCTCGTTATGGGTGATGTCACTACAGGTCTAATCATTGGGGGCGGTATGCAGTTAACGATCCTCGGTGTTGGGACATTTGGTGGTGCTTCTCATATTGATGCCAACTCAGGTACTGTCTTAGCTGTTGCCTTTTCAGTAGCAATTGGTATGAATCCAGAACAAGCGTTAGCAACTTTAGGTGTACCGGTAGCGAGCTTAATGATTCAAACTGACATTTTAGCGCGTTTCACAAACACATTCTTTGCACACCGTATTGATAGCAAAATTGAAAAAATGGACTATCGCGCTATCGAACGTAACTACTTATACGGTGCGATTCCATGGTCATTATCACGTGCGGTACCAGTATTTTTAGCTTTAACTTTCGGTAGCAATATCGTTAAACCCGTCGTAAATTACTTAAACACAGACTTAAAATGGTTAGGCGACGGTTTAACATTAGCAGGTGCTTTGTTACCAGCTGTTGGTTTTGCAATCTTATTAAAATACTTACCATTAAAACGTCATTATCCATACTTTATTCTTGGTTTCATCATTACTGCATTATTTGTTACGATTTTTGGTGGTTTAACAACTTTAGGTACTTCAGTCGCTGGTTTAGACAAAAACTTCACAGCTGCAATGGGACCATTACCAATGCTTGCTGTTGCTTTAATCGGTTTCAGTTTAGCAGCAATGGCTTACCAACGTAGCACACAAACAGCACCAAGATATGCGGGTCAACAACGTCAACAGTCAAATGTAGATGATGAGGGGGAAATAGAAGATGACGAACTCTAAAACAAAAAATTCAAAAGAACCTTTAGCATTAAACAATCCATTTGAAGATCCAACATTAACAGGTCGACCTCCCAAAGAACCCTATCAACTCACGAAGAAAGATTTTCGTCAAATCAACTTACGTAGTTTACTGTTCTTCCAATGGGGTTGGAACTACGAGCGTATGCAAGGATCTGGTTACTTATTTACGATTTTACCGCAATTACGTAAAATCTATGGCGATAACTCACCTGAATTAAAAGAAATGATGCGTACACATGCGCAATTCTTCAATACAAGTAACTACTTTAATACGATTGTAACGGGGATTGACATCGCAATGGAAGAAAATGAAGGCCTCAAAGCAAAAGAATCAGTTAAAGGGATTAAAGTTGGTTTAATGGGACCATTCGCGGCAGTTGGGGATGCCATTTTCGGTTCATTAATTCCGACAATCTTCGGTGCTATCGCAGCAAACATGGCAGCAGACGGTAATCCATTCGGTATTTTATTGTGGTTCTTCGCAGTTCTATTCATTATCGGATTTAGATGGAAACAATTGCCATTCGCTTATAAAGAAGGCATTTCACTCGTTACAACAATGCAACATCGTTTAGAATCATTAACCAACGCAGCGACATTAATGGGGGTCTTCATGGTCGGTGCACTCGTTGCGACAATGATTCGTGTGAAATTCGCATTTGAGCCAACATTAGGTGACGTCACAGTCAACTTTAGTAAAAATGCAGACATGATTTTACCACGCCTTGTGCCATTAGCAGTCGTGTTCGGTGTGTATTGGCTATTAGGTCGTAAAAATATGAATTCGACACGTGCCATCTTCATCGTAATTATCGTAGCCATTCTTTTCTCAAGTTTAGGCATTTTACAAAAATTATAAAAATCGAGTAGGAGAATAGTCATTAATTGACTATTCGTCCTCTCACACCACCGAGCGTACGGTTCCGTACTCGGCGGTTCAATATCTTGCGTAAGCCAACTCTGCAAGCTGGGCTAATGGTATCAGCC
>NZ_FXUZ01000007.1 GCF_900183575.1 Staphylococcus cornubiensis | reverse complement strand
GGCTGATACCATTAGCCCAGCTTGCAGAGTTGGCTTACGCAAGATATTGAACCGCCGAGTACGGAACCGTACGCTCGGTGGTGTGAGAGGACGAATAGTCAATTAATGACTATTCTCCTACTCGATTTGGATTTTAAAAATGAATTGAGTGAAAGAAGAGCAGAAATCCAGCAATATTTCCAGCAAATGTAACATTTCAATAGAGCATTGGAGGTGTGTCAATGTAATCATCAGAAAGCTAACTCCAATCTCCCCACAAAAACGATTTAGAGCGAGAAGTGATGTGATATGAGAGTAAAAATGATAAAGTATGAAGTGAAGAGCTAGGGAGGTTGTAAGCCATTGTCCCATAAGCTTTACTGCTCCAACATTGCCGAAAACGTGCAAGACTCCCGAGGGATAGAGCTGAAGAGGAAAACCTACCAATGAAATATTTCGATAGAGTATTTGGGAATGACAATGTAATTAGCAGAAAGCTCACTTCAGTCCCCAAAAATGATTGAGATGAAGAAGGGAAAAGTTGTAAAAACCGTGGAATGATGAATAAAAGTGGTTGTAAGCCATTGTCCCATAAGCTTTACTGCTCCAACATTGCCAAAACCGTGCAAGACTCCCGAGGGATGAAGTTGAAAACAAAATAACGTCATTTAACTTTGACAGTGGCTACTGTTTATCGCAGTAGCTGTCTGACTTCTCAATGTTTGTGCTTTTGAGAAGTCTAGTCAGCCTTGCGGGGGCAGTACGACGAAATCTTTGCTACACATGAGATTTCTGTACTGCTCCCAAAATCCAATTCGGCTTCCATCAAGTGTATGCTTCAATCAAGCCGAATTTAGTTGAAGGGCCAGCCCCTGGGAAAGCACTGCACGGTTCGGCAATCGGACGAACAACAAACAATATGTACATCAAGTGTTAAAAAACTAAAAACTACAATTACTGAATCACTTCATGTAAATAAGCCGTTATCTCATCGCCTTCTTCTTCACTTACACCTAAAATATAAGCAATATAACCTTCTTCCTCTAAATCATCCGACCCAATAATCCCAAACTTATTCGTCTGTGTATTCAACACCAACGTTTTTCCATAATGACGATCCGTTTGAATCAACACTAAATCATAGCGGCTATGTTCACCGACAAAGCCAACGAAACGAATTTGAGAAGGTTCCATATCATCGTATAAAAACATATCTATCATGTGTGTTACTCCTTTAAAAATCATGTTATGGCAAGTATAGCGATAAATGAAGTTGCATGCAAAATTATGATATGATAGAGAGGAATAGGGGTGACCATAAAGTGTATTTTGTTGATAAAACACAATTAGAAACGAAATTAAAATATTTAAAACAACTGACTGAAGATTATGAGACGGTGAAATCAAATCATTACGCATTTGAACGTGTCGCACAGATGTTGATTGAGTCATCAGTAGATATCGGTAATATGATTATCGATGCCTTCATTTTAAGAGACCCAGGCAATTATAAAGATGTGATTGATATTTTAGAACTGGAAGGTGCCATTTCTAAAGAGACGCAACAAGCATTACATCAAACGATTGATGTGCGCCGTCAGTTCGTGCATTATTACGATACATTAGACACAGCGCAGTTAGTCCCATTATTTGATGAAACAGTCCCATTTTATCAGCAGTTTATTCAAGAAATTTTACAGTTTTTAGAAAATGAAAATGTCCCTGTAACAGCATTTGGAAAAGGAGCGCAATAAGCAATGAAAGCATACAAAGGCTATTTAATCGACTTGGACGGTACGATGTATAAAGGAAATCAAAAAATCGAGGGTGCATCAGAATTTATTGACTACTTAAATGAGCATCAAATTCCGCATTTATACGTCACGAATAACTCAACGAAAGCACCAGTCGATGTAGTAGACAAATTAACGACAATGGCCATTGACGCCAAACCGCAAGAAGTCATTACGTCAGCTATGGCAACAGCAGATTATATCCATAGTGAAAAGCCAGGTGCAACAGTGTTTATGATTGGTGGCTCTGGTTTAGCGACAGCATTAGAAGAGGCAGGCTTACAACTTAAAAATGATATCGATGTCGATTATGTCGTAGTCGGATTGGACGAAGCGATTACTTATGAAAAATTAACGACAGCAACATTGGCAGTTCAAAACGGGGCCACATTTATTTCTACTAATCCCGATCCATCAATTCCAAAAGAACAAGGCTTTTTACCAGGCAACGGTTCTTTAACAAGTGTTGTAACAGTATCATCTAAACAACAGCCGATTTTTATAGGTAAACCTGAGACACCGATTATGGAAAAATCACTAGAAGTGCTACAACTGAACAAAGATGAAGTTGCGATGATTGGTGACTTGTACGACACAGATATTATGGCAGGTATTAACTTTGGCATTGATACCATTCACGTTCAAACAGGTGTGACGTCGAAAGAAGAAGTGATGCAACGTGATGTACCACCGACACACAGTGTGAAAGATTTGAATGAGTTACGTGAACAATTAAACAAAGGCGAGTGATCAGAAATGGAAAAAATTTTAGTAACGCGACGAATTCCACAAAAATTTTTAGAACGTCTAGAAACATTAGGTGAAGTTGAAATGTGGGATCATGAATTAACGCCTATGCCACGTGAAAAATTTTTAGCAGCAGCACAAGATAAAACGGCCATACTTGTCACTTTGAGTGAAAAAATTGACGCGACTTTATTTGAAGCGGTACCGAAATTGAAAGTCGTCGCAAATATGGCTGTAGGGTACGACAACATTGATTTACATGCAGCAGCGCAACATGAAGTCGAGATTTCAAACACACCACACGTTTTAACAGAAACGACAGCTGAATTAGGCTTTGCACTCATGATGGCAACATCTCGACGTATCGTGGAGGCTGAAAAATACGTAAAAGATGGCAAATGGGAAAGTTGGGGCCCTTATTTGTTAGCTGGAAAAGATATTTATCATTCAAAAGTTGGGATATTTGGAATGGGTGAAATCGGCCGTGCCTTTGCGCGTCGTTTAAAAGGGTTCCACGCTGACATTTTGTATCACAACCGTACACGCAATATACAAGCTGAACAAGAATTAGGTGCGTTTTATACATCATTTGATAAATTGATTAAAGAAAGTGACTTTGTCATTTGTACGGCACCATCTACACCAGAAACACAAAACAAGTTTAATAAAGAAGTATTCAAGAACATGCGCAATGATGCCATCTTTATTAATATCGGTCGCGGGGATTTAGTCGTTGAAGAGGATTTAGTTGACGCGATTGAAACGGGTGAAATTGCGGGCTGTGGTTTGGATGTCGTACGCGATGAACCGATTCGCATGGACCATCCGTTACTTCAATATCCGAATGTGATTATCACACCACATATTGGTAGTGCCACTGTTTTGACACGTGACCAAATGATTCAAACATGTCTATTAAATATTAAAGATGTTTTAGAAGGACAAAAGCCGCGTAATCAAGTCAAAGTGAACTAGCATTTCAAAATAAAAAGAGTCGGGACATAAAAATATTTGATACTATTGATGCAGTAATGTGTTTAACTTGCCCTATTCTTAAGATGTATGACTTTGGATTGCCCTCATGGCTTCGCGTTCCTAGGGACTTGCCTCAACTAAATTCGGCTTGATTCAAGTGTAGACTGGAATGAAGCCGAATTGGATTTTCGGCTGCGTCTGATCCCTCAGGAGTCTCAGCCTTCTGGGCAATCTTACATCAAATGTAGTCACTTAGGGCAAGTTTATGAAATGAAGACAACCCATAGCATCCAATTTTTACGTCCAATTCATTCTTGATTTTTGGCTGTTTTATCTTCATTAATCGAAATAAGTTCATCAATAGGAAAGGGACTGGGAAAACTTAATATCCCAGTCCCTTTCCTCATCTCATATGAAATACAACATTGATTTAAACATGTTGTTAGAATACTTGTTCGACCTCGATAACGCCTGGTACTTCTTCAACTAATGCACGTTCAATACCAGCTTTTAAAGTAATCGTACTACTTGGGCATGTTCCACAAGCACCGAGTAATTGAAGTTTTACAATACCATCTTCCACGTCGACAAGTTCACAGTCACCGCCGTCACGTAATAAGAATGGGCGTAATTTCTCGATGACTTCTGCAACTTGATCGTACATTGTAGCATTTTCAGTTGGCATGTGTAATGCCTCCTTTCAAATTTAAATGGTTCATTTTATCCTTATCTTTTTATTATAATAGAATCAGTACAAAAAATCTATCGAATCAATTAGGGGGATGACTATGGAAAAGGTAAGCGTAGTTGTGTATGGTGCAGAAGTGGTTTGTGCAAGTTGTGTGAATGCGCCAAGTTCGGAAAACACGTATGATTGGTTGAAAACATTATTACCACGAAAATATCCAAACATCGATTTTGAATATACGTATATTGATATTATGGGGTCACAAGACAATTTGTCAGATCATGATGTGCAGTTTATTGAACAAATTCAAGAGGATGAACTGTTTTATCCACTTGTGACGATGAACGATGAATATGTGGCTGACGGTTATGTCCAATTGAAGCCGATTAAGCGTTTTATTGAACGAAACTTTGAAGTATCAGCAGAATAGGAAAAGTCTAGATAAATAGCGGTGAGTGTGAATAAGCACTTACCGTTTTTTAATGTGTTTTTGATTTTTATTTCCAAACATGGACGATGACTTGAACACCCCTCAATACAAAAATGCCAAAATGGACGAGACTCCCGTGGGTCAGCTCTTGGGAAAGTGTGTCCATCATGGCATTTGTAAAATACAATATATCAAAAAGTAAAGGTTCAAATTCTATCCGTTATGATGTTTATACAACCAAAGTACGCCCGATTTCAAGATGGAAGCTAAACGTCCTGTCACTGTAGTGTCCATCAAATAAGCAAAGCCTTTCTTTTCACCTAAAGAACCTAAGAAACCTTGAATTTTAATTTCAGGCATTTTTTCGGGTAAACTTTTGCCTTTCCACAATGTTGTTAACACCATGGCGATTTGGTCTGCTTGTTCTTCAGCCAGTTGCGCACTCGGTGCATGTGGCAAGTTCGCACAGTCCCCGACAACATAAACATTTGTATACGTCGGAATTTGATGATATTGATTGACCATCACGCGATTGCTACGACTTAAGTCAACGGGAAGGTTACGCACGATTTCGACAGGCTGAATCCCTGCTGTCCATACGATTAAGTCGTGTTCATTTTTTGTTTCTTTATTATAAAGTGTACCTGGTTCAACTTTGACGATATCAGAGTTAGGTACGACGGTAACATCGTGTTGATCGAACCATTTTTTTACATAATTACTTAATTTTTCAGGGAATTGATTTAAAATACGCTCACCGCGGTCGTATAGGTAGATTTTTAAGTCTCCACGGCTTTCGCGCAACGCACTCGCGAGTTCGATACCGCTTAACCCAGCACCGACAATACCGACAGTTGCATTGGTAGGAAGATCAGAAATGTCGTGGTAAGTTTTACGAGCGTCATGTAAAGTTTGGATGCTATACGTATATTCTTTAGCACCTGGGACATTGTGGTATTTATCTTCACAGCCTAGACCGATCACTAATTCATCGTAATCGACTTTTGTTTGACCTACAGAAATGATTTGATTGTCTAAATCGATATCTGTAATTTCTCCGTATACTGTGTGTGTTCTATCATGCTGTGGGAAATTAACACGTACCTCTTTATCAGATTTAGAGCCAGCAGCTAATGCATAAAATTCTGTTTTGAGCCCATGGTAAGGCATCCGGTCGATTAACGTAATATTATAATCATTTGGAAGCGCGTCTGGTAAAATTTTAGACATAATGCGCATGTTACCATAACCGCCGCCTAGCAATACTAAATTCTTCATTTTGATACCCCTCTTTAGTGATGTATATTCCGATATCTATTTCGGCAATGGACTCCACACAAAACGAAATAGGTACCGTTCAAGTAATTCATAATAGCTCTAATATTAATTATATCCCTTTTTTGAAAGCCACACAAACAAAGGAAAACACGTGCTTTCAATTTTTTTCATAAGCTAATTTCGCCAACACCATCGACACGCATCATGAAGCACTACCATGAGCCGTCGCATAGATGTCGTTACTAAAATTTGTTATACTGATACCATTAAAGGATAAAAGAGGGTGTAAAATGAATCCGATTGTCGAGTTCTGTATTTCTAATATGGCGAGAGGTTCAGAAGTTGTTTACCAAACTTTAGAAAATGATCCGCAAGTGGACGTTCTAGATTATGGTTGCCTTCAAAACTGTGGAATTTGTTCGTCGGGGCTCTACGCACTTGTGAATGGAGATATAGTCGAAGGTGATACGCCAGACGATTTATTGCAAAATATTTATAAGCATATAGAAGAAACGTGGATTTTTTAAAGGAGGCTAAAACATGGCAGTAGTCAATTTAACAGAAGCAGCAGCATATGAAGTCAAAGACATGTTGAAACAAAATGATATGGCAGATGGTTATTTAAAAGTGAAAGTGAACGGTGGCGGCTGTACAGGTTTAACATACGGCATGACTGCTGAAGCTGAACCAGGTGAAAACGATGAAGTACTTGAATTCTATGGTTTAAAAGTACTTGTAGATAAAGAAGATGCGCCAATTTTAAATGGCACAACAATCGATTTTAAACAATCCCTTATGGGTGGCGGTTTCCAAATCGATAATCCGAACGCGATTGCATCATGTGGTTGTGGTAGTTCGTTTAGAACAGCGCAAGCAGCAGGTTCACCAGAAAGCTGTTAATTTGGTGGAGCTATGACGAGATTTTTATGTTCATTGAAGATTTTGTCACGCTTTTAAAATGAATGATTATAGCAACTTGAGATAAAGCAGAACATCCGAGACTTTTTAATGCATGAGGAAAAGTCTCGGATTTCTTCATGCTGCACAGATTGGATAACAATATTAAATGATTCACTTTGTTTTAAAAAATATCGAACTGAGAATCGTTGAAAATAATTCATGAAAAATTATGGAAGCTCATGAAAACTTATGGGGTATTAACTTGAATTCAATAATAAAAAACTATACACTTATTAATGACAACATTTTACAATTTTGTGTACTGTAAAAATTAAGAGGGTATACAGCATTATTGGAAATTGATTATATTTACGAAAGAATAGGTGAATGCAAATGGCAGAACGTAAAAAAGTACTTGTTTTAGGTGCTGGTTATGCGGGCTTACAAACTGTTACAAAACTTCAAAAAAAATTATCAGAACAAGACGCACAGATTACATTAATCAACAAAAATGACTATCACTATGAAGCGACTTGGTTACATGAAGCTTCGGCAGGTACATTAAATTATGAGGATGTATTATATCCAATCGAAAACGTGTTGAAAAAACATGTTGATTTCGTTCGTGCGGAAGTTACAAAAATTGACCGCAATGCGAAAAAAGTTGAAACAACACGTGGTATTTTTGAATATGATATTTTAGTTGTTGCTTTAGGTTTTGAGTCAGAAACATTTGGTATCGACGGTATGAAAGATTACGCTTTCCAAATTGAAAATGTACATACTGCTCGTCAAATTTCACGTCATCTTGAAGATAAATTTGCAAACTATGCTGCATCAAAAACGAAAGACGAGAAAGATTTAGCGATTCTTGTCGGCGGTGCAGGTTTCACTGGAATTGAATTTTTAGGTGAATTAACAGACCGTATTCCTGAACTTGCCAACAAATACGGTGTAGATCAAAGCAAAGTGAAAGTGACTTGTGTAGAAGCTGCACCGAAAATGTTACCAATGTTCTCTGATGAGCTTGTTAGCCATGCAGTCAGCTATTTAGAACAACGCGGAGTTGAATTTAAAGTCGGTACACCTATCGTTGCTGCAAATGAAAAAGGTTTCGTTGTTAAAATTAATGACGAAGAACAACAATTAGAAGCGAACACAGTGATTTGGGCTGCAGGTGTTCGGGGTAGTCAATTAATGGAAAAATCATTCGAAGGTGTTAAACGTGGACGTATCGTAACTAAACAAGATTTAACTATTGAGGGTTATGATGATATTTTCGTAATTGGTGACGTATCTGCGTTCATTCCTGAAGGTGGCGACCGTCCGTTACCAACAACTGCACAAATCGCAATGCAACAAGGTGAAAAAACAGCTTCTAACATTGTGAACATTTTAAAAGGTGCGCCAACAGAAGACTTCACATACATCGACCGTGGTACAGTGTGTTCATTAGGTCGTCATGATGGTGTAGGTATTGTTTATGGTCGCGAAATTACTGGTAAAAAAGCAGCGTTTATGAAGCGTGTGATTGATACACGTGCAATCTTTAAAATTGGTGGTTTAGGTTTAGCTTACAAAAAAGGTAAATTTTAAGCATCAATCGACCCTGCTTTGAATAGACGATATTAAAATCCATAGTCTCGCTAAGTTAGGTTTTAAGATAATGCATTGATGGTGAAACCGCATCGCTTTCATCCAACCAATGTTTGATTAGAGAAAAAGATTTTAAGCATACGATGCACATATACGTGGGGGGCATCCTGTAGCGTATATGGCAATTGCAGGGAGTGGAATGTAGGAATCTAAATGTGATGTTTAGGTTTCTATTCCGCTCCCTTTTTACATACTTGAAAGGAGTGGAAGTTATGCCTTCACAAACAGAAACATCAGCGGTCATTGTGGCCGGTATTCCAGAACATTTAAATCAATATTTCGATGTGGTGAAACAAGATACAGCATTTTTGGATGCACTTACAGAATTAAAAGCACATCATCTCATCAGTGCACAAAAAGGTGAAATTGCTTCTACGGCAGTCACAATAGACGGGCAAATGCATCGTTTGATTACGGTCGGCCTCGGTAATTTGAATCAACTGAAAGCACAAGATTATTTAAAAATATGGGGTCGCTTATTCCAATATTTACAACAAGGTCCGATTTCAAAAATTAATTTGAAAGTGAATACGTTTTTAGCAAAATCACTGGAATCAGAAACGATATTTAATTTAATGGGGCTTCAAAGTGAACAAGCCATTTACCAATTTGATGATTATAAATCTGACAAAAAAGCACCATTCCATCTTAAAATGGCGTTAGATTGTGACCAAGTGTCAGACTATACACAACCGATTGAAGCGGGTCAAAAGGTAGGGCGAGCGATTAACCGTGCGCGTGACTTGAGTAACACACCACCGAATATTATGACACCTGCTTATTTAGCTGAAACGGTTGAACACTATTTTAAAGATACAACAGTTAAAGTACAGGTGAAAGATGAGCGTGAGATTGAACAAGAAGGCTTCGGATTAGTCCAAGCAGTCGGGAAAGGGTCTGTGCATCCACCACGCATGATTACATTAGAATATCAAGGTGATCCAGAGCATGAAGACCAAGTGATTGCGTTAGTAGGTAAAGGGATTACGTATGACTCTGGTGGTTATTCAATTAAAACTAGAACTGGCATGCCGTCTATGAAATTTGATATGAGTGGCGCAGCGAATGTCATCGGTATGGTTGAAGCCATCCAAGCGTTGAAACTTAAAGTCAACATTGTTGCGGTCATTGCGGCAGCTGAAAATATGGTTGCGAATAATGCGATGAAGCCAGATGATGTATTTACAGCATTAAGTGGTGAAACGGTAGAAGTGCCGAATACCGATGCAGAAGGTCGTTTAGTATTAGCCGATGCAACATTTTATGCAAACCAGTATCAACCGAAGATGATCATGGATTTTGCGACTTTAACAGGTGCTGCCATTGTTGCATTAGGAGAAGATAAAGCGGCCGTATTTCAACAACACGTACAACCAGAAGTGTTAAATCAAATTTTTCAAATCTCTCAAACATATGAAGAACCTGTGTTTGAATTGCCAATTACGGATACAGAACGTCAAAATATTAAAGCGTCTGATGTGGCAGATTTAACAAACCATATCAACGGTCACGGAAAAGCTTTATTTGCGGCGGCATTTATTATGCATTTCAGTGGTCAAACACCACATCTTCATTTCGATATTGCCGGCCCAGCAACGGTGAACAAAGCGACACATAAAGGTCCAAAAGGTCCAACAGGCTTTATGATTCCAACAATTGTAACATGGTTGAAAAATGAATACGGTTTAAATCAATAAAAATGATCGGGAGATGGGAGATAACATTTTAATCTCAATGCACCTTAATTGACTTTACATTTCCATATTTTGATTTTCGTTCATCACAGGAAACGAGACTGGGATAGTAGTTTTCTCAGTCTCTACTTTTTTATGAACATATATAATAAAACAGCCAAAAATGGGTTTGAATGAGACGAAAAAAATTGGATGCTAAGGTTGTCTTCATTTCATAAATTTGCCCTAAGTGACTGCATTTGATGTAAGATTGCCCAGAAGGCTGAGACTCCTGAGAGATATAGTTAATAACAAAATACTGCATCCATAGCATTAAAAATGATTATGTCCTGTCTCCTTGTCATTTTTGAATAGTTTTCATTGACGAACAATCAGACAACTGTTAGTATTATACCCATATGCTTTAGCTCGATAATGAATTAAAGGAGATAGAAATATGAATGCAGTGTTAATTGCGGTTGTCATTATGATAGTGCTCTGTTTATGTCGAATTAATGTCGTCATTAGTTTGTTTATTAGTGCACTGATTGGCGGATGGATTGCAGGTCTGCCGTTTGATAAAACAATTACAACTTTTACAGAAAATATTGTTGATGGGGCAGAAGTCGCGCTCAGTTATGCGTTACTAGGTGGTTTTGCTGCACTCATTTCATACAGTGGTATTACAGATTATCTCGTACGAAAAGTGATTTTATCTATTCGTGCAGAAGAGACAAAAGTGTCACGAATTAAAGTGAAAGTACTGATTATTGTCAGCTTATTATTACTCAGTATTATGAGTCAAAACATTATTCCAGTACATATTGCTTTTATTCCTATTGTCGTACCACCATTATTAAGCTTATTTAATGAATTAAAAATCGATCGACGTCTCATCGCGATGATTATCGGTTTTGGTCTTTGTTTTCCGTACGTTTTATTACCATTTGGATTCGGACACATCTTCCATGAAATTATTCAAAAAGGGTTTGAAAAGGCACATCACCCGATTGAATTTAACATGATTTGGAAAGCGATGTTGATTCCGGCATCCGGTTACATCATCGGCCTTATTATTGCAATGTTTTATTATCGTAAGCCGAGAACATATCGTGAGTCAGCAACACAAGAGGAAGAGATAGCAGTGGACTTAAAGCCATCTGTTATTATTGTTACAGT
Source organism: Staphylococcus cornubiensis (assembly GCF_900183575.1). GTDB lineage: Bacteria > Bacillota > Bacilli > Staphylococcales > Staphylococcaceae > Staphylococcus > Staphylococcus cornubiensis. Next base: position 78,674 of record NZ_FXUZ01000007.1, on the reverse strand, counting down.
TGTTGCAATATTGGCGACATTCCTCGTTCAATTGTTCTCAGATTCGATGATTTTCGGTGCTTTAGCAGGTGTTCTCGTCTTTTTCATCTCTGGTATTTATTCTTGGCGCAAACTGGATGACCAATTTGTAGAAGGGATTAAAATTATGGCCTATATTGGTGTCGTCATTTTAACTGCGAATGGTTTTGCAGGTGTGATGAATGCCACAGGAGATATTGAAAAGTTAGTCAAAGGTTTAACTGCGATTTCCGGAGATAATTTATTGGTTAGTATCGTATTGATGTATTTAATTGGTTTAGTCGTCACTTTAGGGATTGGTTCTTCATTCGCGACAATTCCAATTCTAGCAGCACTCTTTATTCCATTTGGTGAAGCGATGGGCATGAGTACAATGGCACTCATCGCATTAATCGGTACTGCCAGTGCACTTGGAGACTCAGGTTCGCCAGCGAGTGATTCTACATTGGGACCAACAGCAGGGCTCAATGTAGACGGTCAACACGATCATATTCGTGACACATGTATTCCAAACTTTGTCTTTTATAACATTCCACTCATTATTATGGGAACTGTCGCGGCACTCGTATTATAATAATAGAAAAAGGAGTGACCCTCATGACGAACTTAATCGAGTTATTGGAAATGAAAATTGAGGAACAAGCAGACGGTTATCTTAAAATGTCGATGCCTGTCACAGATCAAGTCAAACAGCCATTTGGTTATTTACATGGTGGTGCATCGCTAGCATTAGGGGAGACTGCATGTTCATTAGGATCGGCCCATTTAATAGACACTTCAACACAGATTCCTTTAGGTTTAGAAATGAACGCAAATCATATCAGCTCAGTGCGTGAAGGTATCGTTTATGCAGAAGCACGTATTCTTCACCAAGGGCGTACAACACACGTATGGGATATTCATATTAAAAACGAAGCAGGGCAGTTGATTTCAGTCATGCGCGGTACGATTGCGATTAAACCATTGAAAAAATAATTTGAAAGCAAAAGCTGGGAAGCAATGGATGATATGCTCCCAGCTTTTTTATGATAAAAGAAAATCATAATAATCAAAGTTTTTATAGCTCATCCTTCTCACGTTTTCTCTTTTTGAACAAAGATATCACAACATCAGGTAAAAGGAGTAAAAACAAAAAGCCAATAGCAACTTGTACTGCCGTTGCACTGAACCCTTGATAGAAGATATAGACTAAAAAGAGAAGTAACGTCAAAATCAAAACAATGAAAATACGCTTGAGCATCCCATTACCTCATATGAAAAATGTTACTATGATATTATCATGAAATTTCTATTCGTATAATCATAAAAATTGAATAATTAAAAGAATATTTCAAAACATAAAGAAACGGCTAGGATACAAATACGCCTAGCCGTTTCTTATATTAAGCAAAAATGAATGATTTTGCCTCTATAACTTGGTATCTTTCATATCTTCCTTCACTTCATCGAGCTTCAATCGTTTGGAGGCAGGTGTTTTTAAGTTATATGCCGCTTTCAATACGAGATGGCTCGCCAAAGGACCTGTAATAAATACAAAGACGATACCGATAATCAGTTGGAAATTCACGTAGCCTTCTTTACCGATAAAATAGATAAAAGTTCCAGTCAATAACAACATTGCGCCAAGTGTCGAGGCTTTACCTGCAGCATGGGCGCGAGAGTACACATCGTCCAGTCGAATCATCCCGATAGCTGCGAGTGCACTAAACAAAGCACCGACAATAACGAGGATAAGACCAATACTAATCGTGATCGTTTCTGTCATATTCAATCACCTGACCTTTATCCATAAATTTGGCGAACACTGCTGTCCCTAAAAATGCGAGAATCCCAATTAATAAAATCGCAACAATCATATAGTGTGTGCCTAAAATAATTGAGAACAGCCCAATAATTGCCATTAGCTGAATACCAATCGCATCTAACGCTACGACACGATCCGGCAATGTAGGACCAAGAATCACACGGACAAGCATTGCTAAAATCGATAAAACGACGATGACTAAAGCAATAATGATAAAAATATCATAGTTCATTACGATTCACCCACCTCTCTCACTGCTTTTTCAAGAGAGCCTTTAATACCAGCAACTTCTTCTTCTTTTGTTGAGAAGTTTAAACAGTGAATATATAAACGTTTCATATCATCATTGACCCCGATAACGACAGTGCCGGGTGTTAATGTGATTAAATTCGATAGTAATGCGACTTGCCAAGGATGCTCTAAGTCTGTTTCATATACGAAAAAAGCAGACTCATTTTTAATGCGTGGTTGAAGGATAATACGCAATACGTCAATGTTGGCTTTGATTAGTTCGAGTAAAAAGACAAATACCAGTTTGACGACTTTATACAGCGTAATGACATAAAAGCGTCCTGGTAAGAGTTGACGCATTAAAAAGACGAGTAGTAATGCGAAAAGATACCCTAATACAAAAGCATTCATCGTATAGCTATCAGAAACGAACAACCAAAATAGTGCTAAAACGATATTGATTAAAATTTGTATTGCCATATTACTTCACCCCCAATACGCTATGAATATACGTGTCTGGCTGATAGAACGACTTCGCAGCTTCTGCAACGATAGGATAAAGTTGTCCTGCTGTAAGACCAAAGACGACTGAGATTACGACTGCTAATATACTCACTGCTAATAAACCGCGGTGATGTAGGCGTGGGTTGTAGACATAGCCGTAACTTTTACCGAAGAAACCACGTAAAAATATGTTAATCACTGAATACAAGACGACAAGGCTTGACAGTAACACGATAATCCCTGTCGCATAAAATCCTTCTTCAAAAGCGGCTTGAACGATGTAAAGTTTACCATAAAAACCACTTAATGGTGGGATCCCCGCTAAACTTAAAGCAGCGATAAAGAATGTCCAACCTAAGACAGGATAATGGTGAATCAGACCACTGAATTTGCGCAAGTCTGTCGTTTTTGTGATTTTATACATAATCCCAATCAGGAAGAAGAGTGCGGCTTTAATTAACATATCGTGAATCGTGTAGTAGATGGCACCAATCATACCAGATTCGTTCATTAAGCCGACACCAACTAAAATGACACCAACTGCAATCATAATGTTGTACAAAATAATCCGTTTCGTATCGCGGAAACCTACAGCACCGACCGAACCAAAGATAATTGTCAACAAGGCAAGTGCTAAAATCGTGTAATGTGAAAAAGTCAATGTGTCATGGAAGAATAAGCTCATGACACGCGCAATCGCATAAACACCAACTTTTGTAAGTAAGGCACCAAAGAACGCGATAATAGCGAATGGTGGCGCGTAATATGCACCTGGTAACCAAACATACATTGGAAAGACCCCAGCTTTTGTCGCAAATACAAAGATGAATAATATAAATGCGACACTTAATAAACCTGGATGATCTTCAGAAACAGTGTTCAACTTTTGACTAATATCAGCTAAGTTTAATGTCCCGACAATAGAATATAAAATACCTACTGCCATAACGAAAAAGGCAGAAGAGACGACGTTGACTAACAAGTATTTAACACTTTCTTGAAGTTGGATTTTAGTCCCACCAATCACCATTAAGCCATACGAGGACATTAAAAATACTTCGAAAAAGACGAATAAGTTAAAAATATCGCCTGTAATAAAAGCGCCGTTAATCCCCGTTAACATCATCATAACTGTGAAATAGTAGTAATATGTCTCACGATGTAAACCAATCGATTGATACGAAAATAAAATGATAAGTAACGTGATAATAATACTTGTTGTCACGAGTAGGGCACTAAATAAATCTAACACGAAAACAATGCTATAAGGGGCTTCCCAAGAGCCTAACCGTAAAACGATAGGGTGACCAGTTTCCCATACGTTCACTAAATTCCATATCGAAATGGCTAATGTAATGAGTGTCCCTGTTAATGCGATGTAACGTTTAATAAAAGGTCGGAGTCCACTAAAAATTAACAGAATAGCCGTAATAATAGGGACGACTAAAACCATGACGATTAAGTTTTCATTCATCATCTTCTTGTGGCACTCCTTTCATTCTTTCTACGTTGTCTGTTCCTAATTCTTTATAACTTCTGAAAGCGAGTACTAAGAAAAAGGCAGTGACCGCAAATGAAATCACGATCGCTGTTAAGATTAATGCTTGTGGGATAGGATCTACATAATCAGAAACGCCTTTTTCATAAATAGGCACATTCCCATTTTTAAGACCACCCATCGTTAAAATAAATAAGTTTGCAGCATGTGACAATAGCGTTGTACCGATAATAATTCTAATCAAACTTTTAGAAAGAATGAGGTACACACTGATAGAAGTTAACAAGCCACAAACGACGATTAAAACGATTTCCATTACTCATTCTCTCCAATCGTTAGAATAATTGTAAGTACTGTGCCGATAACGACAAAAAGTACGCCGGTATCAAAAATGACAGCGGTATGCACATGCATCGGTTGAAGTAAAGGAAGTGGAATATCCACAGACGTATGAGTAAAGAAGTTCTTCCCATACGTCCAACTAAGCATAGGCGCACCCACACAGAAAGTTAAACCTAAAGCAATTAACTTTTTGAAATCCCAAGGGAACACTTTGCGCAGTGTTTTGACGTCAAATGCCACCGCAATAATCACAAGTGCACTTGAGACGAGTAAACCGCCAATAAAGCCGCCCCCCGGTGTGTAATGTCCAGCTAAGAAAAGTGAGAAGCCGAACATCATAATTAAGAAAAAGATAATTAATGATGAATACTGCGCAATTAAATCATTTTTCTGTCTGTTCAATCTTCTCAACCCTTTCATAACCGTTTTTATGTTTCGCACGTAATTTAATTAACGTGTAAATGCCCATACCTGCAATACCGAGTACAGATGATTCGAACAATGTATCGGTACCACGGAAGTCGACAAGTATCACGTTGACCATGTTTTTACCTTCTGCTAAGTCGTATACGTGTGCTTTGTAGAACTCGCTAATCGATTCAAAGTGGCGATTGCCATATGCGATTAAACCTAACACGATGACAACTGCGCCGACACCGATAGAAATGATCGCATTGACGACACGATAGCGCACAGATTCGTTATAGCGACTCATATTAGGTAAATGATAGAAACAAAGTAAGAATAGTGCTGTAGAAATCGTTTCTACAACGAATTGTGTTAAGGCAAGGTCAGGCGCATTAAAGAAAATAAAGAAAATCGCCATAGAATAACCGACTGCACTTAACATGATGATACTGAATAATCGTGAACGCGCAAAAATAATCATAATCGCAGCAATTGTAATTGTAATCACAGATACAAATTCATAAGGTCTGATCGGTGACACCTTCATCAAATCTACTGTGAAAGGTACAAAAATCAATGTCACAAATGTGAGTACAATCATCATGAAAAAGATAATGACTAAATTGTTACGATTGAATCCTGTCATATAAGTACGCGTAATTTGTGTTGCGTAGTACGGTGTGTAACGTCCAGTTTGGTTATACCAATGATTTAAAGTCAGCACGTTTGGAATACCTCTTAACGCAGGTACCCAACGTTTAGCTGTTAGAAGTAAGACGATACCTACTGCATAAATGACTAATGTTGCGATAAATGCTGGTGTGAAGCCATGCCATAAATGGAACGAAGCACTGACTTCATTTGTATTTGCAATCGATTTGACTGCAGGTTCAACGAGTGGTGAAGACACAATACTTGGGAATAAACCAATCGCAATGACTAAAGTCGCTAAAATCGTTGGTGAGATATTCATCAGTATTGAAGCTTCATGTGCTTTGTTCGGTAGTGCATCCGGCTTATGGTCACCTAGGAAAATCTCCACGATAAATTTAAATGAATAAACAAATGTGAAAATACTACCGACAATCGCGACGATAGGAATTAACAACCCGAGTGTATTTAAGCTGAATATCGAAGCATGTGTCACTTCTATCATTGATTCGATAAAGGCTTCTTTAGATAAGAAACCATTGAACGGAGGTACGCCCGCCATACTTAATGATGTGATGATAGATAAAGTAAATGAAATCGGCATGATTGTCATTAAGCCACCGAGTTTACGAATATCACGTGTTCCTGTCGCGTGGTCCACTGCACCTGTAATCATAAACAGTGCGCCTTTAAATGTCGCGTGATTGATTAGGTGGAAAATCGCTGCACTGTATGCGGCAAGGTAGAGCTGACTTTCATCGCCTTGGAAATGATAACTCACTGCACCGATACCGAGCATCGACATGATCATTCCGAGTTGAGACACCGTTGAAAATGCTAAAATCCCTTTAAGATCCTGTTGCTTCGTCGCATTGAGCGAGCCCCAGAATAATGTGACGAGACCAAATGCAGTCACAGCCCAAATCCAACCTTGTGAAACTGCAAAAATCGGTGTTAAACGTGCAACGAGATAGATACCTGCTTTAACCATTGTTGCTGAATGGAGATACGCACTGACAGGTGTCGGTGCTTCCATCGCATCTGGTAACCAAATGTAAAATGGAAACTGTGCAGATTTTGTCATTGCACCAATAATTACAAAAATCATGGCGAGAAGAAAAATCGGTGACGTTTGAATTTGATCAACGTTTTCGATAATCTCACGAATTCGCCACGTGCCTGAAGCAAGATACAGTAGGATGAAACCACCTAACAATGATAGACCACCAAAAACGGTAATCATCATCGACTTCATGGCACCATAAAGTGACTTGTCTTTGTGTCGCCAAAAAGAAATCAGTAAGAAACTTGAAAATGATGTTAACTCCCAGAAAAAATAAAGGACGAGTAGATTATCAGAAAGTACGACACCGAGCATCGCACTCATAAACATTAACAAGTAACAATAAAAATGACCCAGTTGTTCTGATTGGCTTAAATAACTAATTGAATATAGTACAACAAGACTCCCAATGCCAGTAATCAGTAAACTAAAGAGTAAACCTAGGCCATCGACATAAACGTCAAAGTTCATCCCAATTTGTGGCATCCAAGCAGCCGACTGTTCTGTAAATTGCCCGGACATTGTTGGTTTAATATAAGATAGAAAATAAGCAAACAATACGACCGGTATCGGTAATACAAACCAACCGAGATGGATGCGTTTGTAGAAGCGATACAACATCGGAATGAGTATTGCGAATATTAACGGTAACAGGACCGCCATATGTAACCAACTCATAAATTGCCCTCCTTTAAAAACTACGATATATCTATTATACATGATTGTGAAACGTCTGAAAAACATGGCAACACTAAGAAGGGGCCACTTTTCAAACACTTTTAAATAAGAAGAAACACGTCGTTATTAAGAAAAATTTGTTCGATATTGGCGTGCATAATCTTCTTTAAGTTGTGCTAAACAATTTAAAGATGCATGGGCAAATGGTGTGTCGAGTGCTTGTAATTGATTTTCGAGTGTTGTTAAAGCACGTTGTAACGTTACGGTATAGTCCTCGATGTCACCTTCAAATGGTTTTAAGCGACTAGGAGACGTATATCTTTTTTCATAGAGACTTAACGCTTTTCGTTCATGGAAAAAGACCCCTTCAACTTCATTTGGGTTATGGAGGTCGCCTTGTTTCGGGTGTTTAATCACTTGTAGCACTTTGACTAACACCTGATCTCCCTTTTCTTCTACGATCTCTACAGCATAGACACCAGTTTTATGTGCAAAACGATAAAGCATGTCAATACCATCCTCTCTCAAATATGTTAAAATAGTTATATACAACAGTTTATCACGAATGGAGTATTAAAAAATGACTAACTATCCACAATTAACGAAAGAAATTCAAGAAAATGAAATTAAAGTGATCATGCATACGAATAAAGGGGACATGACATTAAAGTTATTCCCTGAGATTGCACCTAAAACAGTTCAAAACTTTGTTGAGCTTTCTAAAAAAGGTTACTACGATGGGATTACGTTCCACCGTGTCATCAATGATTTTATGATTCAAGGTGGTGACCCAACTGGTACGGGTATGGGCGGCGAAAGTATTTACGGTGGCCCATTTGAAGATGAGTTTTCAATGAACGCGTTTAACTTATACGGTGCGTTATCAATGGCCAATGCAGGTCCAGGTACGAACGGTTCACAATTTTTCATCGTTCAAATGAAAGAAGTACCGGCACAAATGGTAGACCAACTTGTTGATGGCGGCTGGCCAAAAGAAATCGCTGAAGCATACAAAGAAAAAGGCGGTACACCTTGGTTAGATCAAAAACATACAGTATTCGGTCAATTGATTGAAGGTGAAGACACTTTAGAAGATATCGCAAGTGTTAAAGTCGGTGCACAAGACAAACCGATGTACGATGTTGTCATTGAATCGATTGACATTGAAGAATAATCAATGAATGGAGGTCATCACGTGGCAAATAATGATTTGAATATTCGATTGTATCAATATTTAGCGGATTGGAATCCTATGCAATTTGATGACCCAACAATGGGAGACGCAGAAATTTACGAAATGATGGATGCAGTACATCAAATAGGCGAGGCAGAAGCCGTTGCACAAGCATTTCAACAGATTTATCAATTTTCTTTTGATGAAACATTGCCATATGACGTTTGTTTAGTGAAAGCAACTGAAGCGGTCAATATGCAAACGGCGTGTAGTATATCTTAATAAATAGAGAAGTCGGTAAAAATCATTAACGGTTTTTATCGGCTTTTTTAGTTGTCTTAAAGAGGTGTAGAATATTTTCATTTAAATTTAATTGTAAAAATAGTGTACTTTTTAATTTTGAGGGTAAACTCAATTTAAGTGACGGAAAATTCTGTCATAATTAAACAATTGAGGGGGATTGTCATGACGAAAAAATTATTTAGTATTGATTTGAATAAGAAAATGGACCAACAAGCACATCCAGGGCACAATCGATGGCACCCAGATATTCCAGCAGCGTTTTCAGTCGAACCGGGAGAATCGTTTCGTATGGAATGTTTAGACTGGACTGATGGACAAATTTCAAATAATGATGACCCGAGTGATATTAAATATGTGAATCTCAACCGTGTTCATGTCTTAAGTGGACCGGTCTATGTGAATGGTGTTGAACCGGGTGATTTATTGGTTGTTGATATTTTAGATGTCGGTGCATTTCCAGAACATGAATGGGGCTTTAACGGCATATTTGACAAAACCAATGGGGGAAGTTTTTTAGTCGATCATTATCCGAATGCGCAAAAATCGATTTGGGACTTTAACGGTATCTTTGCGTCAAGTCGGCACGTACCAGGTGTTGAATTTGTAGGTGTCATTCATCCAGGTTTAATCGGTGTCGCACCATCACACGACATGTTGGCAGAGTGGAATAGAAGGGAACAAGCACTCGTTGACACTGATCCGAATCGTGAACCGCCACTTGCGAATTTACCGACTGAAGATGCGGTCGTACTCGGCACGTTAAAAGGAAAAGACTTCGACCGTGTTGCGAAAGAAGGCGCCCGTACAGTACCGCCACGTGAAAATGGTGGTAATTGTGACATTAAAAATCTATCTAAAGGTTCAAGAATTTATTTCCCAGTATTTGTTGAAGGCGCGAAATTGTCAGTAGGTGACCTTCATTTTTCACAGGGGGATGGTGAGATTACATTTTGTGGTGGTATTGAAATGCCGGGATGGATTGATTTAAGAGTCAACGTGATTAAAGGAGGTATGGAAAAATATCATATTAAGAAAAATCCAGCGTTTAATCCGAGCCCAGTATTACCGAACTACTCGGATTATATTGTGTTTGAAGGCATTTCGGTCAATGAATTTTCAGGAAAACAAACTTATTTAGATGCCAACACGGCTTATCGAAATGCATGTTTGAATGCGATTGAATTTTTGAAAACACGAGGATTCACAGGTGAGCAAGCCTACATGTTACTTGGTTCAGCACCCGTGCAAGGAACTGTAGCGGGGATTGTCGATGTGCCTAATGCTTGCTGTACGATAGCGATACCACGAGAAATCTTTAAACCGGGCGTGATGCCAGATAAGGATGAATTTTAATGCCGAACTATTCTTATACATGTAAAAACTGTGGCACATTTACAATTCGACAACGCATTTCAGAGCAACATGAAACAGCGTCATGCCCATCATGTCAACATACAGCGAAACGTGAATTTGTCGCATTTCAAACGTACAAAATGGATACTCGTGTTAAACAACGTATCGAAAAAGGCCAACAACCGCGTCTTGTTAAAAGAGAAAACTTGCCTAAAAAAAGAACACAAGCACCACAAATGACACGACCATGGATGGCAGGGCATTAAAAGAACGCAAAAAAAGAGACGGGGAATCGCTCCTCGTCTCTTCTATATTAAATGATTTAGATTACATTTTAACAACGTTTGCTGCTTGAACACCACGTTCGCCTTCAACGATATCAAAGTCAACATTTTGACCTTCTTCTAATGATTTGTATCCGTCTCCAACGATTGCTGAGAAATGTACAAATACATCGTCGCCGTTTTCTCTTTCAATAAATCCAAAAACTTTTTCTGCGTTAAACCATTTTACTGTACCGTTATTCATATAGAATACCTCCACGTGCTTTTGCACAAATATTTGCAATAAATTCATTGATTAAAAAAAGGATATTCTAAACAAATACACTACATTTAAATTCAAGTTCTTTTATTACGATAACCTAACTAATCTTAGTATGTTTATTATTTTTCATTCCTTGAAAATAGCAACATAAAACACCTTTGAAGTCAGGCACACCTAGGTACGAAACCATTTTATCACACCAGTTTTCTGGTTGATTTCAAAAGTCCAGCTGTTAAATTGATCGTAATATTTAAGTAACGTCTACTAATATAACCCGTACAATGATGTTGGGGTTATATTAAACCAATTGATGAGCTAGAAGTTCAATCAAATCGTCAAAAAATGTGGTGATATTTCAATATAAGTAAAGAAACGTGTTTTCATCAAAATATAAATGATTATAATAATAAAAAATATATTAAAAAATAGTGACAGTTTTTAAAAAATGTCATATAATAATAAAAAATGTAAAATGAGGGGGGAAATTATAAGATGTCTAATAGCTTTAACAATGTATTTTTGACTCTGTATTTGTGGTTTAAAACTCAAATGGAAGAAATAGTGGAAAGTTTTCATATTAAATTTGAAAAAAATATAGAAAATCGCTGGTTTTGGTTAATTGTGGCATTTGTTGTTATTGTTGCTATAGTTGGATATGCATACTACTGTACTAGTAAAGGATATAGCTTTAATGGTAATTTTAAAATACATTGGCCGAAAGTTTGGCAAATGGGAATAGGTTGAAAAAAGTAATAATTTGTAATTATGTTAAAATTAAAGAATATTAGCAAAAAATTTGATAAAAAGGAAGTATTGAGTGATTTAAATACTTCCTTTTCTAATACTGGTATTTCTATCATTGTAGGCATAAATGGCAGTGGTAAGACAACATTATTAAATTTAATCACAACTTTAATCAAACCAGACAGTGGTACCATTTTTATTGATGAAAATCCTCTTGGAAGTCAAAAATATAAAAGTGAAATATTTTATATCCCATCAGATTTTTATTTGCCAGAATACATGACTGGAGAAGAATATTTTTTATTAATTAGCAAAGTTTATTCGAATAACTTTGTTTATAATAAAAACTATTTTTACTTTCTAGCTGAAAAATTTGACTTAAAAAGTTTTTTAGAAAAAACTATTGAAACTTATTCATATGGAATGAAAAAGAAATTGCAAATTTGTATAGCTATGACTATAAAAACAAATTTTTTATTAGCTGATGAATTAACTAATGGTCTAGATTTTGAATCTACTATTTTGTTAGAGAATCTTTTAGAAAAAGAGGGGGAAAAACGTAAAATCATTTTAATTTCACACGCCATTAATTTTATTTCAAAATTTCCTGATGATATTAGAATTTTAGAAAATGGTAATTTATATCCATATCAAGGAGATTTGTCGTTACTAGAAGACAATTTGATTTCTAAAGGTGATTTAAGTGATAAAGTCAAATCAATTAAACAATATCATATTAATAATTAATTTTTTGTTTCGAGAAATTTTCAAAAGTATTGTCAATAATAATTTCTTCAAAAGTAAAATTAATAGAGCTATCTTCTTTACTCTAGGTATACTTGCTTATATCGGTTATATCTATATTAATATTTCTCAGTTTTACATCTTTAATAGCAGTGATGATATACGTCTTGCTAAGCAGTTAGTAAGTAGCTTTGTAAATGTCACTATCATAACGAGCGGTTTAATATATTTATTTATTGATATAACATTTAATTTAAGCTCAAGATCGTTGTTCTTACTTAAATGTTTACCTTTTAGTCTAAAAGAAATTAGTATAGCTAAGGTGACTTTTAAATTATTTCTTTCAATGTTGATTTATGAAGTTATTATTATTGTTGCATTGCCATTATTTACATTGACGCATATGAGTGTAATTCAATTTATTGAGATATTTATCATTATCCATCTTATTATGTTCGATTGTTTTTTAGTACTAGAAATAATAGTACATAGATTGCTAATGAAGTATATCCCAAACATTTTAGGATATACTATATACACTTGTTCGATTATATCTTTCTGTGTACTATATTTTGTCCATTTAAGATTCAAAATCGATATGTGGGTATATCATTCACCCTATCATATAAATTTTATGTTATTTATTTTGTTAATAGCTTCTATAATCATGCTTTTTGGATCTATAATCACTTTATATCTATCCAGTGAGAGTGATACCTCTTATATAATGAGAAATTATTTAAACATCTGGTTGAGTATAGATGGCACTGTATTTAATGTCATATTTTTAGCAATAATTAGACAAAAGAAACTTGTTTATATTTTCTTTTTAACTATTTTAGCTTCTGTACTAGGTCTCATTTATTTTGGTTGGACTCAATCGTTACAAATTTTTTATTTCTTATACCCTTCGATGTTAGTTGTAGGTATATTTTATGCTAGTTCAACATATAAGGTAAGAAAGTTTTTTAATTTATATAGAATATCAATAATGAAAGAGTTTATGTACTTAGTTATAAGTCAAATAGTATTAGTATTACCAATGGCTTTACTCCCAATGATTGTTGATTTACCTATGAATTATATTTATATAGGATTTATGGTAATCACTTTAACTATAATCTCGGGCTTTATATTTCCAGCATTTGAAAGTTCAATTAACGAATCAACTTCTAGTTTATTAACTTTTTTTATTGTAATAATGATTTCTTTTCTATTATCAAAACCACAATACTTAATTTTAGTATTTTTAATGATTTTAGGTACTGAATTCGTATGTATTTATAGAGAGAGGAAGGGGATATTTAATGAGAATAGCTAAATTATTGACTACAAGTTTTATAATATGGTTGATTTTATTTTTAATAGATTATTTATATGAACTATTTCAAATAAGTGAATCAGGAGAAAGAGTTACTCTAATGGGCTTGAAAATTGAATCTCACATCACAAAAGATGAAATTAATTCTTATTTCTCTTTAACACCTAAATTGTTATTAAGTTTTATCATAGTCCTAATAAGCGTTTCTATCATATATTTTTTAGCAACGAAGCTTAATAAGGATAAAAAAATTGAATGAGTTTAATTATTGTTATACTGAAAATATTGTTTGATTTCTTGTTCGTTGCTTTTATTCATGAAAGTACACATTTTATCTGCGCTAAGTTATATCGTAGAAAGGATATAAAATTAAATGTGAACAAGCTTTTCGTTGTTTCTGTTAGTTATCAAAACAATCATAATGCTTTTCAAAATTTAGTCATTGCAACATCTGCGCCTTTGATATGTGTAAGTTTAGGCTTAATTTTATTAATACTAGGTTATCTCAACATTTTAACCTTAGTTTTTTTGTCTAATATTTTCAACTTTTTTACCTGTTACACTAGATGGTCAAATAATTTTAATTTCAATAATTAATATTTTGAAAAGTAACAATAACGATGAATGATTTGTACAAGACACTCCCTGTAATGTTTTACTCTATAAAAATGTGCTTAATGCAGATACTTTAGTAAAATGAGAGATATAAATGGGGTCAAAAAATGCAGGGAAATAGCGTAGTGCAAAATACTATTTTACCTGCATTTTTTGATATACAAGCTAAAAATAATCGAAAAAAACACAAAAAAGAGACGAGGCGTAATGCCTCGTCTCTTCTATATTAAATGATTGAGATTACATTTTAACAACGTTTGCTGCTTGAGCACCACGTTCGCCTTCAACGATATCAAAGTCAACATTTTGACCTTCTTCTAATGATTTGTATCCGTCTCCAACGATTGCAGAGAAATGTACAAATACATCGTCGCCGTTTTCTCTTTCAATAAATCCAAAACCTTTTTCTGCGTTAAACCATTTTACTGTACCGTTATTCATATAGAATACCTCCACGTGCTTTTGCACAAATATTTGCAATAAATTCATTGATTAAAAAAGAGGATATTCTAAACAAATACACTACATTTAAATTCAAGTTCTTTTATTACGATAACCTAACTATACGCCCTAGTTTGAATAAAGTAAAGCATTATTAATTGAGATGGCACGAAAATAGAGGCTAAAAACACCTCTCAAGTCGGGCGCACGTAAGTACGAAAAAATTTGAAAAAAGATTGAATTAAGCACTTTTGCAAACTAGATTCACATGCTTTTGACTCTGAAACACAATGAGAAAGATAAGTGGACGACAAAAATAGCAAACGTGCAATATCGAAATGGACAGTTAGAGTGGGGCGTAGTATATTTAAATAAAATATAGTAGTTACTTTTTGGTGGGCATACTTTTAACCTAATAAATGTCGGAATATTCTAAAACGATGAAGATAAGTACACGGGCTACTGCAATTACTGACATAGTGAGTAAGAGAGTGGGTTTTTCATGTAATAAGGCATGCCATTCATTCTATTTGCATCATAGAATTGTCACAAGTCAAAGATGATTACACATTAACTATAAAGGGATGAAACAAATGAATTTTTTAGTTGGAATCTTACTGTCGTTATTTATTTTTGTCACAGGTGTTCTCTTTATGAAATTTAACCACACATTTTGGAATAATCCTTTGCTGCTCATTTTTAAAAATAGAACTTATGTGAATCAAATAACAGGAAAGTCGTTCATGATTTTAAGTCCTGTGTACTTCATTATTGCTCTCTTATATCACTGGACGGTTTCAAATTTGGTTGTACTGTACTTAGTTTTAATCCTCATTGATTTCATTGTCGTTGGTTTGGTGATTCATTCGAAAAATAGAAAAAATGTTAAAGTACAATAACTTTATACAAATCAGTAAAGGTACTTAAAGTTCACAAAACATGAATTTTGAATGCCTTTTTCTATAGTTGATATTTCGGTAAAGTGGGGGATAAATCACATAACAGAGTGATAGCATTAAAACAAAATGTGCCATTCACTTGTTTTCACAATACATTCAACTGTTTTTTTAGAGATAGCAGAGAATTGATCTCGTGTTGAGATAAAACGAGATGGACATCTAAAAAGTAACAACCGATTGCGTGGTCTATTAATGAATCGAGGAAAATATCCATGCATGTCAATTTTTACTATACTCAGCTCTAGCTATCTTGCTATTGTCACCGCACCCTGTATATGTAACTCCAAAGACTCCAAACCGCCCAACTCCCAAAAACCCCCAAATAAAAAAGCCAATGCACAAACCGTACATTGACCTCAAGCGTTATTTAGACTCATATCTCATCTTCTTTTTGGACTGTTTCACCCAATATGGCAAACGTTCCTCTAATGTTCGAAACCCATATTTCTCAGTTTCCTGAATTTCATCCAATACTGAATATTTACCTTTTTTACGCTCATAATTTTTAAAATAATCATTATCCTTCAGAGATAAATTTAACTTTCCGTTTTGATCAATAGAGATGATTTTGGCTTTCACAGTTTGACCTGGTGACAAAAGCTTTTTTAAATTATGTACATAATCATCCATGATTTCGGATATATGAATGAGTCCTTCAGTACTGTCAGGGGTCTCGACGAAAGCGCCGTAGGGTTGAATACCAGTCACGCGTACTTTGACATGTTGTCCAACACGATACTGTCTTTTCAACATTCATAACCCCTTATCGATTAGTTTTTAACATTTTTATCATAGCACATATTTTGAGAATCTCCTAACTATTCGTTGTTCAATATTGATATTTTAATTGATACAAAAATAGCCTAAAAAGTGTATGGGTTTAGTATGAATAATGAGATGATAAGTATAGGAAAAGTCACTATTTACAAGATAAAGACTATTGCAAAATCAAGGTTAAAAAGGCTATAATTGCTTATAAATGAAAGCGCTTAATCACTACTGGTTAATTCAAAATGACTCGTGGTGTGATTGCGTCATGACATGTGAAATAAATGGCTTTTGAGGTAACGTAATTAAGTGTTTTCTTTTACAAATATGTTATGAATATGTCATGATAGATGTAAGGGTTTTCTTATCATAAACAAAGGAGGATTTTTAAATGATTCCATATCAACACGAACCATTTACAGATTTTACGAAAGAGGAAAATCGCGAAGCTTACTTTCGTGCATTAGAAAAAGTTGAAGGTGAACTTGGGAAAGAATATCCATTAATTATTGGTGGAGAACGTGTATTCACTGAAGATAAAACACGTGTATACAACCCTTCAAACCGCGAAGAAACAATCGGCTATGTTTCGAAAGCAACGAAAGCGCATGCTCAACAAGCGTTAGATGCAGCAAAAGAAGCATTTAAAACTTGGAGAAAAGTTGATCCAAAAGTACGCGCGAATATTTTATTCAGAGCAGCTGAAATTACGCGTAAACGTAAGCATGAATTTTCTGCGTTACTTTCAAAAGAGGGCGGCAAACCTTGGAAAGAGGCAGATGCAGATACAGCGGAAGCGATTGACTTTATGGAATATTATGGTCGTCAAATGCTTGAACTTAAAGACGGTAAACATGTAAACAGCCGTCCTGGTGAATACAACCAATTTGATTACTTACCTGTAGGTGTGAGTGTTGTCATTTCTCCATGGAACTTTGCTTATGCGATTATGGCGGGCACAACATCAGCGCCACTTGTAACAGGGAATACAGTGTTGTTAAAACCGTCTTCTAATACACCGATTATTTCATATAAATTTATGGAAGTTTTAGAAGAAGCAGGTTTACCTAAAGGGGTAGTAAACTGGATTCCTGGTTCTTCAAGAGAGATTGGTGACTTCTTAATTGAAAACAAAGATGTGGGTCTCATTTCATTTACAGGTTCTAAAAAAGTTGGTAAAGAAATTATCCAAAAAGCATCCGTGATTCAAGAAGGTCAAAACCATATCAAACGTGTCATTGCTGAAATGGGCGGTAAAGATGCAATCATCGTTGACAACGAAGCAGATTTACAAGTTGCGACAGATGCGATTGTTTACTCAGCATTCGGTTTCTCTGGTCAAAAATGTTCAGCATGTTCACGTGTTATCGCGCACCAAGATATTTATGATGAATTGTTAGAGCGCGTTAAAGAAGAAACTGAAAAAATTAAAGTAGGTAATGCTGCAGAGCCTGATACGTATGTCGGCCCAGTCATTGACCAAAAATCTTTAGATAAAATTAAAAACTACATCGAAATTGGTAAAGAAGAAGGTCGTCTTGTAACAGGTGGTAATACAGATGAAGAAGTGGGTAACTTTGTATATCCAACAATCTTTGCTGATTTAGATCCAAATTCTCGCGTGATGCAAGAAGAAATTTTCGGCCCAGTTGTAGGTTTCACTAAAGTTAAAGACTTTGATGAAGCAATTGATGTCGCAAATGATACAGAATACGGTTTGACAGGTGCAGTCATTTCAAATAACCGTATGAAATTAGAACAAGCGCGTCGTGACTTCATGGTCGGCAACCTTTACTTCAACCGTGGCTGTACAGGCGCAGTTGTAGGTTACCAACCATTCGGTGGCTTCAAAATGTCAGGTACAGACTCAAAAGCAGGTGGACCAGACTACTTAGTATTACACATGCAAGGTCGTTCAGTATCAGAACATCTATAATGATGAATTAAATAACAGAAATGTACAGAGCATCGTGTTTTGTACTGATGTAGGGTAAATCATTTATGAGCACCGTTCACTACTTGAATGATAGGTATTGAATGATACTATTGATCGATTTGCCCTACACTTTCATGTCAACCGATATGAGTCGTATTTTTAAGGAGGAGATTGCATGGTAACAAAATCTGAAGAGATCATTGAAAAAACAAATCATTATGGGGCGCACAACTATTTACCACTTCCAATCGTCATTGCTGAAGCTGAAGGCGTATGGGTAAAGGACCCAGAAGGCAATCGTTACATGGACATGTTAGCGGCATATTCAGCAGTTAACCAAGGCCACCGTCATCCAAAAATCATCCAAGCTGTCAAAGAACAAGCCGATCGTGTGACACTCGTTTCACGTGCTTTCCACAGCGACAACTTAGGTGAATGGTATGAAAAAATTTGTGAATTGTCAGGTAAAGATAAAGCATTACCGATGAACACAGGTGCAGAAGCAGTTGAGACAGCATTAAAAGCTGCACGACGTTGGGCATATGAAGTGAAAGGTATTAAACCAAATGAAGCAGAAATTATTGCGATGGTTGGCAACTTCCACGGACGCACAATGGCGCCTGTATCACTTTCTTCAGAAAAAGAGTATCAACGCGGTTATGGTCCACTTTTAGAAGGTTTCCAAAATGTTGAATTTGGTAACATTGAAAGCTTAAAAGCTGCTATTAATGAAAATACTGCAGCTGTACTCATTGAACCGATTCAAGGTGAGGCAGGGATTAACATTCCACCAGAAGGCTATTTAAAAGCAGTACGTGAATTGTGTGACGAACACAATGTATTATTCATTGCAGACGAAATTCAAGCTGGTTTAGGTCGTACAGGTAAGTTATTTGCGACAGATTGGGACGATGTGAAGCCAGATGTATACATTTTAGGTAAAGCACTTGGGGGCGGTGTATTACCAATTTCTGTCGTTCTTGCAGATAATGAAGTGCTTGATGTTTTTACGCCAGGTTCTCATGGTTCTACTTTTGGGGGCAATCCATTAGCATGTGCCGCTTCTCTTGCTGCGCTTGACGTGATTGTAGACGAAGATTTACCAGGTCGCTCACTTGAACTCGGTGAATATTTCAAAAAGGCATTACTTGAAATCGATCATCCAGCAATTAAAGAAGTACGTGGTCGCGGTCTATTTATCGGTGTGGAATTACATGAAGATGCACGTCCTTATTGCGAACGTCTTAAAGATGAAGGGCTTTTATGTAAAGAAACACATGATACAGTCATTCGATTTGCACCACCATTAGTCATTACAAAAGAAGAGCTAGATTTTGCGATTGAAAAAGTGAAAAAGGTATTCGCACAAGGGTAAAAAGTTAATCATCTCATTTGAGCGGAAACCACTTTAAAATAAAAATGCTTATGTTACAATACGAATGTAAGCGAAAACAATAGTAGGAAAAAGAGGCGAAATGGATCATGGCTGAAAAAAATAATTTAGTGACGTCAACGCAAGGCATCATTAAGGAAGCAATGCATAAATTAGGCTTTGATGATGGTATGTATGAACTAATCAAAGAACCTTTAAGATTTTTGACAGTACGTATTCCAGTAAGAATGGATGACGGTACAGTCAAAACATTTACAGGTTACCGCGCGCAACACAACGATGCAGTTGGACCAACTAAAGGTGGGGTACGTTTCCATCCAGATGTTGATGAAGAAGAAGTAAAAGCATTGTCAATGTGGATGACATTAAAATGTGGTATTGTCGATTTACCATACGGTGGTGGTAAAGGTGGTATCGTTTGTGACCCACGTCAAATGAGTATTCATGAGGTAGAACGTTTATCTCGTGGTTATGTGCGTGCGATTTCACAAATTGTTGGACCGACGAAAGATATCCCAGCGCCAGACGTATTTACAAACTCTCAAATCATGGCATGGATGATGGATGAATATAGCCAAATGGACGAATTTAACTCTCCAGGCTTTATTACAGGTAAACCTATCGTATTAGGTGGTTCACAAGGTCGAGACCGCTCAACAGCATTAGGTGTGGTTATCGCAATTGAAGAAGCAGCAAAACGTCGCGGTAAATCTATTGAAGGTTCACGTATTGTGATTCAAGGTTTCGGTAACGCAGGAAGCTTTTTAGCGAAGTTCTTATACGATAAAGGTGCGAAAATTGTAGGTATTTCAGATGCTTACGGTGCGCTTCATGACCCAGAAGGATTAGACATCGACTACTTATTAGATCGTCGTGATAGTTTTGGTACTGTGACAAACTTATTTGAAGATACCATTTCAAATAAAGAGTTATTTGAATTAGACTGCGATATTTTAGTACCAGCAGCCATTGCAAACCAAATTACTGCAGACAACGCAGCAGACATTAAAGCTGAAATTGTTGTAGAAGCAGCCAATGGACCTACAACGCCAGAAGCGACAAAAATTTTAACTGAACGTGGTATTTTATTAGTGCCAGACGTACTTGCAAGTGCTGGTGGCGTAACGGTTTCATACTTTGAATGGGTACAAAATAACACAGGTTATTATTGGACAGAAGATGAAGTCAATGAAAAATTACGCGAAAAATTAGTGAATGCGTTCGATACGATTTATAGCTTATCTGAAAATCGTAAAATTGACATGCGTTTAGCAGCCTATATTGTCGGTATTAAGCGTACTGCAGAAGCGGCACGTTATCGTGGTTGGGCATAAAAAAATAGATAGCAAAGCAGAGACACTGAATTTGTGCATCTCTGCTTTTTTTATACCTTTAACACAAAATGAACTTTTGGTAGACATCATCGTTCATAAAAATTGCTCGTCTTTTTACTGAATGGCTATAAGGAACAATTAACGCATAGAAATATGAAAATTCATTCTAAAACATCAGGAGGAAACAACAATGAATAGAAGTACGTTCACACTCATCATCGCAACCATTTTTACAGTAGCAGGTATCACATTTGCGACGAAGCATGAATGGCTCATTGCTGCAGTGTTCATCATCATCGGCGTAATTTATGTCATCAAAGGGATGAAAAGAGGCCAATCTAAAAAGTAACATTGATAGCGATAATTGAAATCGTGAGTTTGTGTTTTAAATTGGAAAAGTGAAATTCAAAATAGCCTGTGGATGGGATATAAAATTTTTTAATTGTCTAACCTTGATATATTTTCATCAAATTGCTCTAAGGAGGCTTGGAACGCGAAGCCATGAGGGCAATCAAAAACACAATTCATCGCGAAAGGGCAAGTTAAACAAAATAATGCATCAATAGCATAAAAAATTTTTATTCCCATTCATCTTAATTGATTTTATATTTCCGTATTTTGATTTTCGTCCATCGTAGGAGAGGGGCTGGGAAACGCAATTGTGTCCCGGCCCCTGGCTATTTCTATTTTGTAGTAAATGAAAAAGGGACGTGTTTATTGTTGGATTAACGTGCGATACACATCTGGGTAGTTCGTAAATACACCTGTCACACCATAGCGGTTTAAACGTGCCATAGTGTTAGCATCGTTCACAGTATAAGGATGGATATAAAACCCTTGTTGACGCAGTGCACGTGTGTTTTTGGCAGTTAAATCATGATAGTCCGGACCCAAACCAACTGCATAACTTTGAATATTTTGTAAATCAGTTGAGGATTGGCGTGGAAGCTCGCCTTTATCTAACAGTTGTACAAGTGGAATATAAGGATTTAGGTGATGCACTTTTTTTAGACTTTCTCTTGAAAAGGATTGAATGACAACTTTACCATTGCTTAAATTGTTTTTACAGTCGAGACCGTGTTGATGTAACTTTTGAAGCAGTTTTTCTTCCATTCCTGGATATACATCCGGTGATTTCGTTTCAATGTAATAATTGGCTTGCGTACCATAACGGTTGAAAATTTCATCGAGCGTTGGCACTTGTTGACCTACATATTGTGGGTTTTGATATTCTGGAAATTTCTGATTGAACCACGATCCTGCATCTAACTTTTTTAATTCAGCCAATGTGTAGTGGTCCACACGGCCAATTCCATTTGTCGTACGGTCAACTTTATCATCATGCATAGCGACTAAATGACCGTCTTTCGTCATTTGTAAATCAATTTCTAAATAATCAGCTCCCATTTCGTTAAGGCTTTTGTCATAAGAAGCAAAAGTATGTTCAGGGGCATAACCACTTGCACCACGATGACCAATATTGACATGAGGTTTGTTTAATACATTATGTTGGCCTGGTGACAGTGGTGTAGCTTGATGGTGTTGGGCAGTGCTTTGAGGTGATTCTGCATTTGTATTGTCAGCAAGCGCGTTGGCACCTACAATGAGTGACCCGATCAAAACCGATGATGCTAATAAATGTGATGTGACTTTCATATTGACGCCTCCTTAAATAATGGTGTTATTTTTAGCATAGAGAAAATTCAAAAAAACGGCAATAGTCTTAATTCAAAAATTACTTTATCTTTATGTTTGAAATGATGGCCACACATTCAATTAAAAGGAGACGTTAAATTATAAGAAGGCGTATGTTAGGGGATATTTCAACGCAATAACGCCTGATCAAACTTTGTTACAGTTTAATCAGGCGAGGATATGTTTTTGAGAGCTGCATCACAGGCACCATAGCACACCTATGAATTATGCGTTTGTATGATGGCGTTCTATAAGTGTCTTTGCGACTTTGATTTGATGACGAACAGCGTCTTGACCTGTGGCACCATAGCTTTGACGACGTTTGACCGCTTCATCAGGTTGTAAATATTGATAAATATCTGCTTCAATTTTGGCATGATGTGTTTGGTACACGTCTAATGGGACATCGAGTAAATACATCTCATGTTGAATTGCCCACAGGACGAGTTTACCAACGATTTCATGTGCTTCTCTAAATGGGATGCCTTTCGTGACAAGATAGTCCGCTAACTCAGTCGCATTCGAAAAGTCTTGGCGCACTGTTTCTTGTAAACGATCGGTATTGACAGTCATCGTTGCGACCATGCCGTCAAAGATGCGGAGTGACCCTTTAATCGTTTCAATCGCATCAAATAAGCCTTCTTTATCTTCCTGCATATCTTTATTATAAGCGAGTGGCAATCCTTTTAATGTCATCAATAGACCGACGAGATGTCCCGTTGTACGACCGACTTTACCACGAATGAGTTCAGCCATATCTGGATTTTTCTTTTGTGGCATAATTGAAGAACCTGTTGAAAATCCGTCCGACAATGTGATGAATTTTGCTTCTTCTGATGACCAAAAGATAATTTCTTCAGCAAAACGAGACAGGTGAATCATCGTTAAGTTAATATTGTTCAACGTTTCAACAATATAGTCACGATCACTTACGGCATCGATACTGTTTTCATATAATGCACTAAAACCGAGTAATGCTTGCGTTTCATGACGGTCAATCGGATACGTCGTCCCACTTAAAGCTGCGGCGCCTAAAGGAGAGACATCAATACGTGCTAATGCTTCTTTAAAACGCGTTTGATCACGTTCGAGCATCCAGAAATACGTCATGATGTGATGTGCAAATGAAATCGGTTGTGCACGTTGAAGGTGTGTATAACCAGGCATGATCGTTTCTACATGTTGTTCTGCAAGTTGTAACAACGTTTGTTGAAAAGCATGAATATATTCAATGATGGTCTGAACTTCTTTTTTTGTATACAGATGCATATCCGTTGCCACTTGGTCATTACGACTACGACCGGTATGCAGTTTGCCGCCCACAGGACCAATACGTTTGATCAATTCATGTTCAACATTCAAATGGATGTCTTCTAAAGCGGTTTGAAATTCAATTTTCCCTTCATGAAAGTCGTGTTGAATAGCTTGTAATGTTTGAATGATCAACGTACTTTCTGATTCAGTTAAAATGTGTTGGTGTGCAAGCATTGTCGCGTGTGCAATGCTCCCTTGAATGTCTTCATCAATGAGTGTTTGATCGAAGTGAATCGACGCATTAAACGCATCGACCCACGCTTCTGGTTTCTCTTCAAATCTGCCGCCCCAAGCTTTTTTACTCATCCGCATAGCCTCCATGTAACATCGCATTCACTTGTGTAGGTAAACCGTAAATATCGATAAAGCCCACTGCTGATTGTTGATTGAAAGCATCTTCTTTCGTATAAGTCGCTAATTTTTCATTATAAAGTGTGTAAGGAGATTTTCTACCGTTTACAATGGCATGACCTTTAAACAATTTGACACGGACATCACCAGTGACAAATTTTTGTGTCTGATCGACAAACGTTTTGAGTGCATCTGTTAAAGGTGAGAACCATAAGCCGTTATACACTTGTTCTGCAAATTGTTTTTCAATAATCGGTTTAAAGTGTGCCACATCTTTCGTTAAAGTGATGGTTTCTAACGCTTGGTGTGCTTTAATAATGACTTCGGCACCAGGTGTTTCATATACTTCTCTTGATTTAATACCAACGAGACGGTTTTCAATATGGTCGATTCTACCGATACCGTGTTTTCCAGCAAGTTCATTTAAATACAAAATCAAGTCATCTAATGCATACTGCTGACCATCGATATGTGTCGGGATTCCTTGTTCAAATGAGATTAAAATTTCATCAGCTGTATCAGGCGTATCTTCTAACTCGCTTGTTAAGTCATAAGCATCTTGCGGTGGTGCAACATATGGATCTTCTAACACACCACATTCGTTACTACGACCCCATAAGTTTTGGTCAATTGAATACGGAGAATCTTTGCCAATTGGGACAGGAATATTGTGTTTTTTCGCATAATCAATTTCCTCTTCACGACTCCAACCCCATTCACGTACTGGTGCAATCACTTTGAGGTTTGGATCTAACGCTTTAATCGCCACTTCAAAACGTACTTGGTCATTGCCTTTTCCTGTACAGCCATGCGCAATCGCTACGGCATTCGTTTTGTGTGCAATTTCCACTAACTTTTTAGAAATAAGTGGGCGAGATAATGCCGAAACGAGTGGGTAAGTTTGTTCATACATTAAATTGCCTTTAATGGTATAGCCGACGTAATCTTCTGCAAATTCCTTCGTAGCATTAATGACATGAGATTCAATCGCACCCATGTCTAACGCTTTTTGATAAACAAGGTCTAAATCTTTTCCTTCGCCGACATCCAAACAGCATGCAATGACGTCATAACCTTGTTCGATTAACCATTGCACTGCCACACTTGTATCTAAACCACCTGAATATGCTAAAACCACTTTATCTTTCATCCTAGTCACCTCTGTTGAAAATTAAAATTTGATTAGCTTTACTATAACATAAATGAATTTATATGCAAATACCCAAATAAATATTCATAAAAAATGTATGTCAATTCATATGCTTGGGTAAGTCAATTGAATTTGTCGAAGCAACTTAGTAAAATGAACATATGTTAAGTTAAATTAGGAGGCAAAAGTGTATGACACATATCCAATTAGATTATCAAAAAGCTTTAAAATTTTTCGGTCAACACGAATTAGATCAGCAACAAGCTGCTGTTAAAGCAATTCACCGTACAATTCATGAAGGTACAGGTGCAGGAAGTGACTTCTTAGGATGGGTTGACCTACCAGTTAATTACGATAAAGAAGAATTTTCACGTATTAAAGAAGCAGCAAAACAAGTACAATCACATTCAGATGTACTTGTCGTAATCGGTATTGGTGGTTCGTACCTTGGTGCACGTTCAGCAATCGAAATGTTAACACCAGCATTCAAAAAAGATAGTGAATATCCTGAAATTATCTTTGCAGGAAACCACTTATCATCATCATATTTACAATCACTGATTGACTATTTAGCTGACAAAGACTATTCAGTTAACGTGATTTCTAAATCTGGTACAACAACTGAACCTGCAGTCGCTTTCCGTATTTTCAAAAAATTATTAGAAGAGAAATATGGTAAAGAAGAAGCCGTTAAACGTATTTTTGCAACAACTGACCAAGCAAAAGGTGCATTAAAACAACTTGCAACAAATGAAGGCTACGAAACATTTGTCGTACCTGATGATGTCGGCGGACGTTTCTCAGTATTAACTGCAGTAGGTTTATTACCGATTGCTGTTGCTGGTATTGATATCGACGCAATGATGGGCGGTGCAGCAAAAGCACGTGAAGAATTATCTTCTGATGATTTATCTTCAAACATCGCTTATCAATATGCATCAATCCGTAACATCCTTTACAACAAAGGTTACACAACAGAAATGTTAATCAACTATGAACCATCATTACAATACTTCAATGAATGGTGGAAACAATTATTTGGTGAATCAGAAGGTAAAGACTTAAAAGGCATCTATCCTTCAAGTGCCAACTTTACAACTGACTTACACTCATTAGGTCAATATGTACAAGAAGGTCGTCGTTTCTTAATCGAAACAGTCTTAAAAGTAGAAAATCCAGAACACGACATTACGATTGAAGAAGACGCGGATGACTTAGACGGCTTAAACTACTTAGCTGGTAAAACAGTTGATGAAGTCAATACAAAAGCATTCGAAGGAACTTTACTTGCGCATACTGACGGTGGCGTGCCTAACATGGTTGTTAAATTACCTCGTTTAGACGCTGAAACTTACGGTTATGTGGTATACTTCTTTGAATTAGCTGTGGCAATGAGCGGTTACCAATTAGGTGTGAACCCATTCAACCAACCAGGTGTAGAAGCTTATAAACAAAACATGTTTGCATTATTAGGTAAACCTGGATTTGAAGATAAGAAAAAAGATTTAGAAGCACGCTTATAATTTAACGTCGCTTTTGAATCGCATATGAATGAAAGACTGATGAGGCGTTGATGTCTTGTCAGTCTTTTTTTTACTTTGATGATGTGTGATTTGAAAAGTGGTTATTAAGCATGCCATACATAAAGGGGAATTACGCTGCGTCTAACTCAAATAGAAGTAAAAGTAATGAATGAAAAACTTTACGTACAAAATCATATGAAGTGTATCACTCAAATGTAAAAATTAACGATTTAAGAGAAATTTATGTTAATATATACGTTGTTATAGTGAATTTGATATGATAGGGAGTGCAAAATTGAAGTTTCTCATTAAGATGACATTCGCTGCGATAAGCGCATTTATCATTTTAGCCGTCATCGTATTATTTGTTGTGATTCCATATGAAGTCAAAAATCAGAACATGGCCACGACACTTCAGCCTCATGATCGGGTATTGGTTAACAAACTCGCACCACGCTTTGATGGAATACATCATCAAGATATCGTTGTGTACCAAGCAGCGGGTCAATATCGTGTTGGACGCGTGATTGGTGAACCTGGCCAATCGGTGGAATTTCAAAAAGGTCAATTGCGATTGGACCATTCGCCTGTTTCTGAATCGTATGTGCATCAACAAGATCAGAAGTCATGGTCATTGAGAGCGCTACCGAATTCAGAAAGTGATATCATTCCCCCGAACACGTATTTAATATTGAACGATCGTCGTGATGATGGTGCGGATTCGCGAGAGTTTGGTCTCATTAAGAAATCAAATATTGAAGGGAATTTATGGATACGTTATTATCCTTTTGATAGAATAACGACTCATTTTTAAAATAAGAGGTGTAAAACTGTGAAAAAAGAGACAATTGAATGGTTGCTGTCTATAGGATTAGCATTATTGATTGTAGGTTTACTGTATGCGTTTGTCATCAAACCATACAACATTAAAGGTGATTCGATGGACCCGACTTTAAAAGATGGGGAAAGAGTCATCGTTAACAAAATAGGGAAAACTTTAGGTCATTTAGATAATGGGAATGTCATTGTATTCCATGCAGATGAAGAACATGACTATGTTAAACGTATTATCGGTAAACCGGGAGACCATGTTGTTTATAAAAATGACCAACTCTACTTAAACGGTAAAAAAGTAGATGAACCTTATTTAGAATACAATCTTAAACATAAAACATATGACCAAATTACAGGTTCTTTCGATTCTAAAGACTTCCCAGGTAGTAACGGTGAAGCACAGATTCCGAAAGACAAGTATTTAGTTTTAGGTGACAACCGTGAAGTGAGTAAAGACAGTCGTGCTTTTGGTCTGATTGATAAAGACCAAATCGTAGGGAAAGTCGCATTTAGATTCTGGCCATTGAGTGAATTTAAAATCAACTTCAATCCGGATCACACAGATACACAAGAGTAATTATCAATGATAGCACATGATGAACAGACATCATGTAGCGATTCGATAACAAAAAATACTAAGCAAAAGCTGGGAAACTATGGTGTCTTCTCAGCTTTTTTTGTGTCAAAAAGATCCAATGTACAACTGACTTTCATAGAGTATCGCAAGCGGTTAATGCTATAATTAATTTTAAATAATCAATAGGACTTAAGATAGGGGGGATTCGATGTTTCGAACATTTTTAGGTCGTGCTGGAACGGGCAAGAGCACACACATGTTAGCAGAAATTAAAGAAAAAATGAAAGCACAACCGATAGGACAGCCTATCATTATTATTACACCGATGCAAGGGACGTATTTGTATGAACAAGCGCTCGTCAATGATACAGAGTTGTTAGGAAGTGTACGTACAGAAGTGTTGCACTTTGAGCGACTCGGTCATCGTATTGTACAAGAATTAGGTGGGGTGCATGAAAAGCGTTTGTCGTCTATTGCAATTGAGATGATGATTTACGATATTTTACAAGAGACACAAGCAGAGTTGAAGTTGTATCGTTCACAAGTACGTTATATGGGTTTTAGTACAAAAGTGCGTGAACAAATTCAAGATTTTGAGAAATATGCAGTGACACCTGAGATGGTATCAGAAATGGCTACAGAGCAACATCTTGATCCGCGCACACGTCATAAGTTACATGATATTGCATTGATTTATGAAAAACTGCAAGAGCGCCTGTCATCGGAATATATTACTGGAGAAGCGCTGATGAATCGACTGGTTACATTGATTCCACAGTCGAAATGGCTCAAACAAGCAGAAATATACATAGATGGTTTTCACAACTTTTCTACCCAAGAGTATCAAATGATTGAAGCATTAGTGAAACACGTAAAGTCTGTGACAGTCGCATTAACAACAAATGGTGACCCAGATGTACTAAGTATGTTTCGTAAGCCGTCTGAATCATTGCGGCATTTTGAGGAGATGGCTCAGCGTATACAACAACCACTTGAACGGCTGTATTTTAACACGCCACAACGTTTCAAGTCTCAGTCATTACGCGTGTTAGAAGCGCAGTTTGACGCATTACAACCTGAAAGTCATCATACTGCAGACGACGGGGTTCGCATATTAGAAGCACCAACGACACGCGAAGAAGTCAATGAACTGGCACGTGCGATTTTAAGAGATGTACGTGAAAAACAGTACCGTTATCAAGATATTGCAATTTTATATCGTGATCCGTCTTACGTTTATTTGTTAGATGCGATTTTGCCGCAATATGATATTCCGTACAATATTGACGTCAAAAAATCGATGACGCACCATCCGATTATGGAAATGTTGCGTGCCTTAATCGAAGTGTTACAAACAGAATGGCAGTTCGAACCGTTGATGCGTTTGTTGAAAACGAATGTCTTAACACAAACATTTTCAGATAGTGCATATTTAGTCCACTTGTTGGAAAACTTTGCGATTGAGCGTGGGATTTATGGAAAACGTTGGGTCGATCCACAATATTTTGAATTGAATCAATTTCGTAAAATGGGTATCCGACCAAATGACCCGTTGACAGAAGAAGAGACGGCGACGTTTGAACGTGTGATTGATTTAAAAACGAATGTGTTTAATAAATTATTGAAATTTGAAGAGAAGTTAGCACAAGGTTCAAATGCTAAAGCTTTTGCGACGTATTTTTATGAAGCGATGGAAGATTTTGAATTGCCGAATCAATTGATGACGCAACGTGACATGTTGGATCAGCAAGGTGAACATGAAGCGGCAGAAGAAATTGATCAAATTTGGAATGGATTCATTCGGGTGTTGGACGATGTCGTGACGGTGTTTGGTGAACGTGACATGACGTTGACGCGCTTTTTAGAAGTGTTGGATGTCGGTTTAAACGAGCTCGAATTTTCGATGATTCCACAAACTCTAGATCAAGTGACGATTGGGACGATGGATTTAGCAAAAGTGGACAATAAAAAGCATATTTATATGATTGGGATGAATGACGGTGTGATGCCGCAAGCGATTAACGGTTCAGGCCTTATTTCTGACAATGAAAAGAAAGATTTTGAAACGTATGCGGGTGTGCAGTTGAGTCCAACATCTGACGTTTTACAAATGGATGAAGCTTTTGTCTGTTACTTTGCGATGACACGTGCGACAGATGCCGTCACATTTTCATACAGTTTGATGGATGCGAGTGGTGCTGAACGTGAGAAAAGTCCGTTTTTAAATGATGTGCGTCAAATGTTTCGTGACTTAGACATCACCCAATTGACACATCAACAAGCGCGAGACACGCTATCATTGATTGAGCACCCACATCAAACGAAAGTGCATCTATTCGAAGCGTTTAAAACGTGGTTAGATGAAGGATTGATTTCGGATACATGGTTTACGACATATGCAGTGATGGCACAGTATCCGCAACTTAATGAGGGCCTGGCACACTTGAAATCGGCACTCACATACAACAATGACACAGTGCAACTCGATGCGGACTTAACGACACAGTTATATGGTAAAGCGATTCATGCAAGTGTGTCTCGTTTTGAAGGATATCAAAGCTGTCCATTTAAACATTATACATCTCACGGCTTGAAATTGAATGAACGGACGAAATATCAACTTCAAAACTTTGACTTAGGGACGATATTCCATGATGTCCTGAAATATATTGCCGACAAGGTAGAAGGGCGTTTCAACCAGTTAACAGAGCTTCAAATTGCACAATTGACGAACGAAGCATTAGAAACGTTGTTACCACATGTGCAATTTAATCTGCTGAATTCAACGTCGTATTATCGTTATTTATCACAACGAATTGGCGCCATCGTACAAGCGACATTGTATGCGATGAAATACCAAACGTCGCATTCGCAATTTAAGCCGATCGCATTTGAGAAATCTTTCCGTAAATCACCGAAAGATGCATCAGAACTGAAAGCAGAAACGTTATATACGTCACAAGGCATGCCGATATACATCCGAGGACAAATTGATCGTATTGATACGTACCAAAAAAATAATAAAAGCTTTGTCAATATTATCGATTACAAATCATCATCAACAAGTGCGTCACTCGATTTAGTGAAAGTGTATTACGGCTTGCAAATGCAAATGATGACGTATATGGATATTGCGTTACAAAACAAGGATCGTTTAGGTTTAGTGGAAGAAGTGAAACCAGGCGGCTTTTTATACATGTACGTGCATCAATTTAGAGATGAAAAACGTGCGTGGAACGATATCGAAGCAGCCAAGTTAGATGAAGCCTTTTTGAAATCTTATCAACTACAAGGCTTACTCAACAATGATTCAGATGTATTGGAAGCTTATGATGAGCGATTGACGAATGGCTTTAAATCAGATATTGTCCCACTCGGTATGAAAAAGGATGGCAGTTTGAATGCGACAAGTAAAGTAGCTGACGAAGCAACAATTTATAAATTAATCCAACATAATAAGCAAAACTTTGTGGATATTGCGAGTCGTATTATGGATGGCCATAATGAAGTGGCGCCGATGCAATACCGTAATCAATTGCCTTGTCAATATTGTCAATATCAAGCAGTCTGTCACGTCGACAGCATGATTGATAGCCCGAAATATCGACGCGTTGATGAAAAAATTAAGCCACTAGAAATACTGGCAGCAGAAGGAGAGGAGGAGGACGTATGATTCCAACAAAGCCTGATCATGTACAGTGGACCGATGCACAGTGGGAAAGCATCTATGCTAAAGGACAAGATGTACTCGTGGCAGCAGCGGCCGGTTCTGGTAAAACAGCAGTACTTGTTGAACGGATCATTCAGCGTATTTTGCGTGATGGAATTGATGTGGACCGCTTGCTTGTCGTGACATTTACGAACTTAAGTGCACGCGAAATGAAACATCGTGTCGAAGCGCGTATTCAACAAGCGGCGATTGAAGATCCTTCCAATCAACATTTAAAAAATCAACGAACGAAAATTCATCAAGCACAAATTTCGACGTTGCATAGTTTTTGCTTACGTCTCATTCAACAACATTATGACGTGTTGGACATTGATCCGAACTTTAGAACAGCGAGTGAAGTTGAAAATGTTTTGTTGCTCGAAGAAGTGATAGATGATGTGTTTGAAGCACATTACGACCGATTAGATCCGACATTTGTGACGCTCACTGAACATATCTCTACAGATAGAGATGATGCCGCATTACGTCAAATGGTGAAAAATTTATATTATTTTAGTATTGCGAATCCTGACCCTATTGGCTGGTTACATTCATTAGACCAACCCTATTTGGAACGTCATCTGCAACAGCACTATTTAGATATTTTAAACAAGTATATTCGTTTATATTTAGAAGCTGCACAAAATGCGATAGAAGAAGCGTATCATCAGTTTGAATTAGTCGGGGATTTTCCAAAACATGTTGATTTTATTGATGGACACAGACAATTTTTGAGACAACTGTTAACTGAACAGCACATCGATAAAACAGCTTTGGCTACGTATCAACTCGGACGTATACCGACAAAACCGAAAGCTGTGAAAGAAGATCCGATGCTGGATGCTGCCTATGAAAACTTTAAAGCGTATTATGAGCAATTTAAAGACAATCTCAATGCAGTGAAGTCAACATTTGTTGGGCGTGATGATGAGACACTCCTTGAAGAATTACAACAGCTGGCACCGCGTGTGGATTATTTAGCGACATTAACAGAAGATGTCATTCATGCATTTAGTCGTGCGAAAAGAGCGCGCAATATTTTAGACTTCTCGGATTATGAACACTTTGCATTACAAATTTTAAGAGATAGTCATGGTGAGCCGTCAGAAATTGCTGCATTGTATCGTGAGCGTTTTGAAGAAATTTTAGTCGATGAATATCAAGATACTAACCGTGTGCAAGAGAGTATTATTGCGAGTATTAAGCGTGGCGATGAGTCCAATGGCAATCTGTTTATGGTTGGGGACGTGAAACAGTCGATTTATAAATTTAGACAAGCGGATCCGAGCTTGTTTATCGAAAAATACCAACGCTTTAATCAACCCGATCAGTCGAGTGGTTGGCGCATTGATTTATTACAAAATTTCCGTTCACGTAAAGAAGTGCTTGCAACGACGAATTATTTGTTTGACCATATGATGGATGCTGAAGTCGGTGAAATTGAGTACGATGCTGCGGCGAAACTTTATTATGGCGCACCGTATGATGAGGTCGATATCCCTGTGCAATTCAATGTGCTCATGGTGGACAATGACCGGGAGATGACCGCGAGTGAACAAGAAGCTTATTTTATCGCGAAACAAGTACAGACTATTCTTGAAACTAAAAAAGTATATGATGCTAAAACAGGCGCGTATCGTCCGGCACAATATAAAGATATCGTTATTCTTGAGAGAAGTTATAGTAATGCACGACTGATTCAACAAGCTTTTAAAGATCAAGACATTCCGCTATTTGTGAACAGTAAGCAAGGCTATTTTGAACAGACTGAAATTCGGCTAATGTTGTCATTTTTACGGACGATTGATAATCCGCTACAAGATATTTATTTAGTCGGCTTAATGCGTTCAGTGATTTATCAATTTACAGAAGATGAACTCGCTAAAATTCGTATTGTGTCGCCACAAGACAATTATTTCTATCAATCGATTCAACATTACATTAAAGATGAAGCGGCGGACCCTGAAATTGTGGCGAAGTTAAAGCCATTTTTAAATGATTTAGCGCGGTATCAAGACTACAGCCAGCATCATCCGGTATATCAGCTGATCGACAAATTGTTCAATGACCACTACATTATTCAATATTTTAGTGCTTTAGTCGGTGGACGAGGCCGTCGTGCGAATTTACATGGTTTGTTTAATAAAGCTGTCGATTTTGAAAATTCGAGCTTCCGCGGTTTATTTCAATTTATTCGTTTTATCGACCAAATGATTGAACGTGGTAAAGATTTTGGTGAAGAAAATGTCATTGGACCAAATGATAACGTGGTGCGCATGATGACCATCCATAGCAGTAAAGGGCTAGAGTTTCCATTTGTCATTTATTCAGGATTGACGCGTAACTTTAATAAAAGCGATTTAGGAAAACCTGTCGTGCTCAATCAACACGAAGGTCTCGGTTTACAATATTATGATGAAGCGCAAGGCTTATTTTATCCGTCATTGATTTCTATGAGTATCGATTTAATCAATCAAAAAGAGATGATCTCTGAGGAAATGCGACTCATTTATGTTGCGTTAACACGAGCGAAAGAACAACTCTTTTTAATCGGGACATCCAAAAAAGAAGAAGAGCTTGACATGATGGCAGCTGCTACAATCGCTGATGAAAAATTAACTGCGATTGACCGATTTAATGCGAAACATCCATTTCAGTTGTTGTACAGCATTTTGAGTAAGCATCAAAATACGAGTATTCAACGCCACCAACGTTTTGAAGTGGATATTGAGGCGTTAGATGCCGCTGTAAAACCACGATTAAAGTTACAGCACATAGATGCAATGGACGTATTGCCAACAGAACAAGACTTGGCCACATATCAAGGTCATGCTATTGAAACATTAGAGGCGAGACTTGCATCTACACCATTAGACGATGCACTCGCCGAACGTGTCATGCAACAATTATTGTATGTATATCCGTACGAACAAGCAGTCCAACAAGCTTCAAAGCAATCTGTTTCAGAACTGAAGCGCCAACTCGATACAGAACAAGCCGATACAAATTATGAGCGTGTCCGTCAATATCGTCTCGGCGTTGCCACGTATGAACGCCCACAATTTTTACAAGAACAACAACACACAGCGGCAGAAGTAGGGACATTGATGCATACCGTCATGCAACATCTCCCGTTTAAAGAAGCGGGTTTATCTGATCAAGCGCTCAACGATTACATTGAATCATTGGTTGCGCGTTCAATCATTCGCGCACAAGATGTCAATGTCATCGCGATTGAAGAAATTAAACGTTTCATCCAAAGTGATTTGTACCATCGAATTGCGAAAAGCGATGAAGTGTATACCGAATTACCTTTTGTTGTGAACCAACATCAAGTCGAACATACAGCAGATACGACAGATGCCTCAATTATTCAAGGGATGATTGACCTCGTTTTTAAAGAAAACGGAAATTATTACTTTGTTGACTATAAAACAGATGCCTTAATTCGTCGTAAAGGCATGTCAGATGAAGACCTAGAAAAACAGTTAAAAGAAAAATATCGCGTCCAAATGCAGTATTATCAACGTGCTTTAGAAACTATTTTAAAATGCCGAGTGCATGGCTATTTATACTTCTTTAAATATGGTGAACTCGAGATTTAAGTGGGTGAACTTTAAAAATTTGTGATTTGTCTAAATTTTTCGTTATAATATGACTAAGATATACGTTAGGAGCTGATTATGAATGAAATTCCTATCATTCAAACATAAAGGTGAAACTTCATATGGAGTGAAGGTAAAAAGAGAAGAAGCGGCTTGGGATTTAAAGCAAGTCTTCGCAAATTTTGGAGAAGGTGATTTCCATCCAAAAACATTGCTCGAAGGATTACAACAAAACCAAACATTAGATTTTCAAGAACAAGTACGTAAAGCAGTTGTTGCGGCAGAAAATAGTGGTAACGGCGATGCGTATAAAGTGAAATTTGAAGATATCGAATTTTTACCGCCAGTGACACCTACGAATAACGTCATTGCATTTGGACGTAATTATAAAGCACATGCAGAAGAATTAAAGCATGAAGTGGACCGTTTATATGTATTTACGAAAGCAGCTTCGTCATTAACAGGTGATGAGAGTACGATTCCAAACCACCAAGACATCACTGATGCTTTAGATTATGAAGGCGAACTTGGTGTTGTGATTGGTAAATCAGGTGAAAAAATTCCAAAAGGTTTAGCGTTGGATTATGTTTATGGTTACACGATTATTAATGACATCACAGACCGCAATGCACAAAAAGCCCATGACCAAGCATTCCTGTCTAAAAGTTTAACAGGGGGTTGCCCAATGGGTCCTTACATTGTGACAAAAGATGAACTTCCGACACCTGAAAATGTTAATATCGTCACAAA
The DNA here is from genome assembly GCF_900183575.1 of Staphylococcus cornubiensis. Taxonomy (GTDB): domain Bacteria; phylum Bacillota; class Bacilli; order Staphylococcales; family Staphylococcaceae; genus Staphylococcus; species Staphylococcus cornubiensis. Next base: position 42,338 of record NZ_FXUZ01000007.1, on the reverse strand, counting down.
AGTGAACAATGAAATTCGTCAAGATGGTAATACTTCTCAAATGATCTTAAAAATTGATGAATTAATTGAAGAGATTTCAAAATATGTGGCGTTACATCCAGGAGACATTATTGCGACAGGTACACCAGCGGGCGTGGGTGCAGGTATGAATCCACCGAAGTTTTTACAGCCTGGCGATGAAGTGAAAGTAACGATTGATAACATTGGGACTTTAACCAACTTTATTGCGAAAGATTAATATGTAAAAAGCATCAAGCGATTTTGCGCTTGGTGCTTTTTACATATTTTGGCAATCCTTGTGTTGATTGCAGAACGATTCTTTGTTGTTAAAAGTGAATGAACTTTATTGATTGCTATTTTGGGTTCTCTTTCCAAGGCGCTGGGAACGCGAACACAAGTTGGCAATAAAGTAAACTAAGAATAAAAGGCACGGTATCATTTAAAAAATCAACTCTATGTACGTGCTCAAAAATGTTAAAAAGATAATGTTGCAATTTTGTTATGATAATCTTTATAAGTGTTTGAATAGACAATAATTAGGTAATTAAAATGTATAGAATACTATGATTATGTTATGATTGGAAAGATGCTCAACAAAAGGAGGTAATCAAGCATGATTTTAATCAACGTGCATATTGTGAGTTGGATTGTATTATTAATTTTGTTTTATGCGACGTATGAAAATTATTCAAATAAGCAAGGTCCAACGCCATTATTTAAATCATTACATATGGCTACAAGAATTTTTATGCTTCTCGTTTTAATTACTGGTTTGTGGCTTGCGGTCAAAGCATTTTCAGCTACGGGTGTGAGTCATATGTTAATGACTTTAAAACTAATTGCTGGTATTGCTGTAATTGGGTTAATTGAAGTGACTATAGCGCGTAAGAAGAAAAAAGAGCCGAGTCGTGGTTTATTTATTGCTACTTTAGTGGTGGCGATTGTCACAATTATTTTGGGCGCGATTTTACCATGGGGTCCGATTACTGGCTTATTCCAATAATTGACACATAGAATGATCACGTCTAAATGGTGAATCATTTTAGCGATGGATGAAAGTGAATCTATGACACAACACATAAAAAGCGAGGGATGCGTCATTGTTGATCCCTCGCTTTGCTATATTATAAATGACGTGCTTTATAACCGAGCATGTTAATTAAATCTTTAGGATGTGCAAATGGTGGGGCATAAGCAACTTCAAATTCCGTTAATTCGTCAATGGTTGCTTGATGCATCAATGCCATAGATAAGACGTCAATACGTTTGTCGACATCTTTTTGTCCTACTCCCGCAACTCTTAAAATACGACGTGTCTCTTTATCAAAATATGCTCTTAAATGAACTTTGCTATTGTCAGGGTAATAACCCGCGTGTGTGTTCATATTGACTTCTACCATTTGGTAATTAAAATTTTTCAATTCTTGAGGTGAAACCCCCGTACTTGCGAGTGTGTAATCGAAAAACTTTACGATATTAGCACCGACATACCCTTTGAATTTGACTTCTGGATGACCGGCAATTTGTTCAGCAATAATACTTGCACCTCGATGTGCACCCCAAGCTAATGGAACATGTGCAGGAAGGTCAACATGACGATAAAAGCTTGTAACGATATCGCCCACAGCATAAATGTTAGGAATGTTCGTTTCAAATTTGTCATTGACTGGAATATAACCTTTTGCATCCAGTTGAACACCAGAATTTTGGATGAATTCTGAATTAGGTCGAACCCCAACACCTGCAATGATTAAATCATAGTCTTCAACAGCGCCTGAAGTAAATGTCACTGTATGACCATCAATAGACGCAATCTCTTCATTTAAACGGTATGGGATATTGTACTTGTTCAGTGCATCAAAAATGACACTGTTCATATCTTGGTCCATTAATTTATTCACTGCTTCAGAACGATGGATGAGTGTCGGCTGTAGTCCACGATGATGCATATTTTCAACCATTTCTAGGCTGACGTATCCAGCACCAACAATTAAAACCGTTTTCACATCGTATTGACGAATATATGTATCTATTTGATCAGTATCGTCCATATTACGTAACGTGAAAAGATGCGGTACATCAAATTTAAGTTGACTTGCACGGGCCCCAGGACTTAACACTAAAATATCATAAGCGTCTTCAAATGTTTCGCCCGTAAAGTGATTTTTTACTGTTACCGTTTGATTTTTATCATCAATTTTGAGCACTTCATGTTTTACTTTTACATCAATATCTTTATAAGCTTTAAACTTTTCTGGATTTGTTGATAAAATATCGTCTCTTTCTTCGACAACATTTCCCAGGTAATAAGGTAAGCCACAATTTGCAAAACTCATATAACTGTCTTTTTCGTACACTGTAATACGGCTCTCTTTGTCTAAACGTCGAATTTGACTGGCACTTGTTGCACCACCCGCTACTGCACCGACGACGATAATATGTTTCGTCATGTTAACAACTCCTTTTTTAATCTCTGTTTTTTATTTATCTTTAGGAATATTTAAATTAAAGAAACGATTCAAATAAATCCCGATACCGTCTTCATTATTAGATAGTGTTGTTTCTTTTGCGACATGTTTCAGTTCATCAATGGCATTTCCCATCGCAATGCCATGTGCCGCATATTTAATCATTTCTAAATCATTATCCTCATCGCCAAATGCAATAATATGATCATGGTCAATTTGCAGACAATCTTTCACAATATCGATACCGACTGCTTTACTAATCCCTTTTTTGACAATTTCGATAACTGGGAAAGGGGCACCCCAACGACGATGTTCAATATTTTCAGCGTAGAAGCGCGTCAATACTTGTTTAACACGAGGAATCATCACTTCTTCTGCTTCAATGAGGAGTGAGGTTGGATCTTCATTTAAGTTTTCACGTAAATCGCCCACTTTAGTTACAGGATTACCCATGCTAAAACCTTCAAAAAGACGGGCATCAGGTCGATCTAAAAAGACGCAATCTTTCACTTCGGCAATCATGTTTTTAACTTCCATTTTTTTCAAAGTTTCAATAATACTCGTTGCAAGTCCTTCATCCAGACGATGGTGTTGGACTGGGAATGTATCATCATAAGGGTGGTGAACAAATGCGCCATTAAAGTTAACGATAGGTGTTTTTAACCCAAGTTGCTCATAGTAAAGTTGACTTGCGCGATAAGGTCGCCCGGTTGCAATAATGACGGCATGTCCTTTTTGTTGTAGTGCTTTTAAAACACGAAATGTATATTCTGGAATCTCCTTTTCATCATTTAAAAGTGTTCCATCTAAATCTAAACAAATTAAATGTTGTTTCATTCATACTCTCCTTAGTACTAAGTTTCAGTGTATTCATATCATAGCATTTTATTGTCGAAAAGTGGGGATTTTGATATATTGTTACTAGTAATAACATAAAAGAGGTGATACGGATGGAAGAGGCACTTAAAGATAGCATTTTAGGCGCACTTGAAAATGTAATTGACCCTGAATTAGGGATTGATATTGTCAATTTAGGGCTTGTTTATAAAGTTGATTTAGATGATGACGGTTTATGTACTGTAGAAATGACATTAACTTCAATTGGTTGTCCATTAGGGCCACAAATTGTTGACCAAGTTAAAACAGTATTAGCAGAACTTCCAGAAATTCAAGATACAGAAGTGAATATCGTTTGGAATCCACCATGGAATAAAGATATGATGTCACGTTATGCTAAAATTGCGTTAGGTATCAGTTAATATTTTGGAGTATTAAAGAGGGCTTTCTTAATTGTGCATTCAATTTTGAAAGTCCTTTTTGATTATAAATGGTTATCGTAAATAATTGTTCTTAGGAGGTGGGAAACAGAGAGGACAAGTCAGGCCATATGAAGTGAAATGATACTGATAGTTCTATTTTTAACATGCGATAAAGCGATTACATTTTTTGCTGGCACACAATTGCACAAATGAAAACAAAAGTATACAATATATAATCATTACATTAAATTTGGAAAGAATGATGTTTGTGTGGAACTTTAATCAACGAGAAAGAAGACCCATCACCCCTCGATACATGCCTGGGTTAGACGGTATCAGGGCGATTGCAGTGATCGCAATCATTATCTATCATCTCAATCCGCAATGGCTGACAGGTGGTTTTCTAGGGGTAGATACATTTTTTGTGATTTCTGGTTATTTAATTACCAGTTTGTTATTAACGGAGTATCATAATACGGGGAAAATTGAATTGGTATCATTTTGGCTCAGACGTTTCAAACGACTGATTCCTGCAGTCCTTTTTTTAGTGATGGGGGTCCTTGTGCTCACCCTCATATTTATGCCGACTGAGATTCAAAAAGTACGTGCGGATAGTATTGCAGCTATCTTTTATGTGTCGAATTGGTGGTACATTATGCAAAATGTGGATTACTTTGAACAATTTGCGGTACAACCATTGAAACACCTATGGTCACTGGCGATAGAAGAGCAATTTTATCTTGTGTTTCCCATTGTACTACTCGCTTTGATTACCTTTTTGCGTCGTGTAAAATCAATCCGTATTGCTTTTTCGGTGTTACTCATCATCTCGATGGTGACAATGATGGTGTTATACGTACCGAATGAAAATGTTGCGCGGGTTTATTTTGGTACGGACACACGGATACAAACATTATTGATGGGTGTATTACTTGCGCTTGTTTGGCCACCATTTCAATTAAAAGCGAAAGTGAACCACACCATGCGAATGATGATTGATACGGTGGGCTTAGGCGGTTTGGTGATACTATTCATTTGTTTTAAATTTGTATCCGAGACGAACAGCGTCCTTTATTACGGTGGATTTTTTCTTATTTCAGCAGTCACTTTACTCGTCATCGCGAGTAGTGTACATCCTTCAGGGTATTTTGCGAAGTTTTTAGGCAACAAGCTTTTTACTTATATCGGTAGCCGTTCGTACAGTTTGTATTTATGGCATTATCCGATTATTGTGTTGATTCATCATCAGTTTGTGCAAGGTCAAATTCCAACTTTAGTATACGTTGTTGAAATATTACTGATGGCGCTCATGGCAGAATTTTCTTATCGCTTTATTGAACAACCATTTAGAAGAGAAGGTTTTAAAAGTTTTGCATTCAACCATTTAAAAAATTGGCGTTCACAAAAAGTGTTACGCACATGGTTAGTGTTAATCTTGCTCATCCCAAGTCTCCTCGTGTTTGCTGGTGTATTTAATCGTTTTGCAAAACATAGTACACAAGTGACTGAAGTGAATACAGAAGAAATTGATAAACTCATTACACGACCAAGCCCACTACCGCAACTTGAAATTGATGGTTTTGTCGTCAAAGGGCAAAAACAAAAATATGCCTCATGGAAACCACTTTTGATTGGTGATTCTGTGATGGTAGATATTGGCGATTACTTTAAATCATTCGTTCCTAAAGCAGATATCAATGGTAAAGTGGGACGTCAATTGGTTGAAGCCATTCCTCTTGCGAAACAACAATATCAAAGCTATCGTGATAAAAACGATATTGTCGTCCTTGAATTAGGAACAAATGGTGATTTTACTGAAGAACAATTAGATAGTTTGCTGAAACAGTTTGGTAAAGCAGATATTTATGTGGTCAATACGCGCGTGCCACGTTCTTATGAATCGCATGTGAATGAAGTTTTAGCGAAAGCTGCGAAAAAGCAAGATCATGTCACATTAGTCGATTGGTATCGTCGCTCTGAAAATCACACAGAATATTTTGCGCCGGATGGTATTCATTTGGAGCCACCAGGTGTACGCGCTTTAACGAATAGCATCATTCAAGCGATTGAAAAAAATCACAGTACAAAGAAAAAGGATAAGTAAGGAGAAGAGGCTGGTTGATGTTGACCAGCCTTTTTTATACATAGAAAAAACTGAGGTATAAAATAAACGCAACTTAACTTAAGACAATCAAAATAATACATCCCTATGATTGAAAAGGGTGTGGTTGGGTTAAATAAATGAAGTGAGTAGAAAATGTAAAATAGTCAAAAAAAGTCAAAGTTATGGATTGATTTTTAAAGGATAGGGCCTTATAATAGAATTAAGGTCAAAGAAAGTCAAAGTCGATGCGACCTATTTTATTAAAGGAGTGAGACATTTTGGACATTAATCAAATGACACATGCCATTCAAAATGCACTTCAAAAAGCAATTGAACATGCTAAAACTTACAAATTAACAAATGTAGAAGTAGAGGCTGTCTTAAAAGCAGTTCTCGAAGCACCAGAAAGCTTATTTCAAAGTATTTTAGAACGTGCAAACATTGATACGCATGCTTTAAACCAAGCATATGAGGACAAACTTAAAAGTTATCCAACAGTAAAAGGTGACAACGTCCAATACGGGCAATATATGTCGCCTAAAATGAATGATTTATTCGTTAAAGCTGAAAATTACATGCAAGAATATGACGATCAATATATTTCGATGGAACATGTTTTACGTGCAGCAATCGATATAGATGAAACGACAAAACGTTTTGTAGACGGTAAAAAAGATGTCATCATCGAAATCATTAAAAAGATTAGAGGAGGGAATCATGTGACAACACAAAATCCTGAAGTAAACTACGAAGCATTAGCAAAATATGGCCGTGACCTCGTTGAAGAAGTCCGTAAAGGCAATATGGACCCTGTCATTGGCCGGGATGAAGAAATTCGTAATACGATTCGCATTTTAAGTCGTAAAACGAAAAACAACCCTGTCCTTATCGGTGAGCCAGGTGTTGGTAAAACAGCGATTGTTGAAGGATTGGCACAACGTATTGTGAAAAAAGATGTGCCAGACTCATTACTCGATAAGACTGTTTTTGAATTAGACTTGAGTGCGCTCGTTGCAGGTGCCAAATATCGCGGTGAATTTGAAGAACGTCTTAAAGCGGTATTGAAAGAAGTGAAAGAATCTGAAGGACGTATCCTCCTCTTTATTGACGAAATCCATATGTTAGTCGGTGCAGGTAAAACTGACGGTGCCATGGATGCCGGCAACATGTTAAAACCAATGTTAGCAAGAGGGGAACTTCACTGTATTGGTGCAACAACATTAAATGAATATCGTGAATATATCGAAAAAGATTCTGCATTAGAGCGTCGTTTCCAGAAAGTATCGGTTGCAGAACCAAGTGTTGAAGATACGATTTCCATTTTAAGAGGTTTGAAAGAACGTTACGAAGTTCATCACGGTGTGCGTATTCAAGACCGTGCTTTAGTGGCTGCTGCGGAATTGTCAGATCGCTATATTACAGACCGCTTCTTACCGGATAAAGCGATTGATTTAGTTGACCAAGCTTCAGCTACAATTCGTACAGAAATGGGCTCAAACCCAACGGAACTCGACCAAGCCAATCGTCGTGTCATGCAGTTAGAAATTGAAGAAAACGCACTGAAAAAAGAATCTGATGAAGCGAGTCGTATCCGTTTAAAAGAATTGCAAGAAGAATTAGCTGAAGAAAAAGAAAAACAAGCAGCATTGCAAGCACGTGTTGAAAATGAAAAAGAAAAAATTGCAAAAGTACAAGAAAAACGTGCAGAACTAGACGAGAGTCGTAAAGCGTTAGAAGATGCTGAAAATAACTACGACCTTGAAAAAGCCGCGATTCTTCAACACGGTAAAATTCCAGAATTAGAAAAAGAATTAAAAGCGTTAGAAGCGGCATTCCAAGAAGATAAAGGCACAGACTCAGACCGCATTATTCGTGAAGTCGTGACAGATGAAGAAATTGGTGAAATCGTCAGTCAATGGACAGGTATCCCTGTGTCAAAACTTGTTGAAACTGAGCGTGAAAAATTATTGCACTTATCCGATATTTTACATGAACGCGTCGTTGGACAAGATCGTGCTGTGGATTTAGTAGCTGATGCAGTGGTACGTGCAAGAGCGGGAATTAAAGATCCAAATCGCCCAATCGGTTCATTCCTATTTTTAGGACCAACAGGTGTCGGTAAAACAGAATTAGCCAAATCATTAGCGTCATCATTGTTTGATTCTGAAAAACATATGATTCGTATTGATATGAGTGAATATATGGAAAAACATGCGGTTTCTCGCTTAATCGGGGCCCCTCCAGGCTATGTCGGTCATGATGAAGGGGGTCAATTAACAGAAGCAGTGAGACGTAATCCATACTCAGTCATCTTGTTAGACGAGGTGGAAAAAGCACATACAGACGTCTTTAACGTATTGCTTCAAATTTTAGACGAAGGTCGTTTAACAGATTCAAAAGGACGCAGTGTTGACTTCAAAAATACAATTATTATTATGACAAGTAACATCGGTTCGCAAATTTTGCTCGAAAATGTGAAAGATAGCGGTAAAATCGATGAAGCGACAGAAAAAGCAGTGATGAACAGTTTGAATGCGTACTTTAAACCTGAAATTTTAAACCGTATGGATGATATTGTATTATTCAAACCATTAACTGTGGACGATATGCAAATGATTGTCGATAAAATCTTGATTAACTTGAATATGCGTTTAATGGATCAACGTATCACATTAGAAATTTCAGATGAAGCGGCCAAATGGATGGGTAAAACAGCTTATGAACCACAATTTGGTGCACGTCCACTTAAACGTTTCGTACAACGTCATGTGGAAACACCGCTGGCACGTATGATGATTAAAGAAAACTTACCGGAAGGCACAATCGTACGTGGTGATTTGAAAGATGGCGACATTCAATTTGAAGTTGAAAGACCTCAAAGTTCAGAGCGTGAAAGTGAATAGAATAAAAATGATGGAGACTGGGATATCAAATTTTCCCAGTCTCCTTCTATTTTTATGTACATATATCGATTAATGATGATAAAACAGCCAAAAATGAGGATGAATGGGACGTCTTCATTGGATGTTATGGGGTGTCTCCATTTCATAAACTTTTCGTAAGTGACTGCATCTGATGTAAGATTGCCCAGAAGGCTGAGACTCCCGAGGGATCAGACGCAGTCGAAAATCCGCCAACGCTACATGCATGTCATCGTTCAATCAAGCGTTGGCTAGTTGAGACAAGTCCCCTGGGAACGCGAAGCCATAGGGGCAATCAAAAACCACAAATCATAGGTAGGGTTAGTTAAACTCAATACTGCATCCATAGCATCAAAAATTTTCATGTCTAATCCTCTATTCATTGCAATAAATATAAAAATTTTAATAGAAATATTGAGATTTACTAAAAAAGGTTTTAATATAGATGTGTGAATAAAGTATCGGTTAAATTCACGTATCATACATAGAAAAGGTGAAAAACTTTGAATAAATGGACAAAAGCATCAGCAGCACTTTTAGCATTAGGCATCGTTTCTTCAAGCGTATCAACAGCAACATACGCTTCAGGTAGTGGTGCAGTTAAAACAGAGCAGACAGAGCAAAGTAAGACGAAAGAACAAGCCGCACAAACATTAGGTCAACAAAACATCATGAGTGTCGCTTGGTATCAAAATTCAGCTGAAGCGAAAGCGTTGTATGCGCAAGGTTATAACGCAGCGAAAGAAACTTTAAGTAAGAAAATTAAAAATCACCACGGTGGTAAAAAATTAGCAATCGTCCTTGATATTGATGAGACAGTTCTTGATAACTCACCATATCAAGCAACGAATGCATTAAAAGGTCAATCTTTCCCAGAAGGTTGGCATGAATGGGTTCAATCTGCCCAAGCAAAACCTGTTTATGGCGCAAAATCATTTTTAAAATATGCAGATCGTCATGATGTTGAAATCTTTTATGTATCAGACCGTTCACATGAAAAAGATTTAGATGCGACGATTAAAAACTTAAGAAATGAAAAATTACCGCAAGCTGATAAAAAGCATGTGTTGTTGAAAAAAGAAGGGGAAAAAGGGAAAACTGAACGTCGTGATAAAGTAAGAACAGATTACAATTTAGTGATGTTATTTGGTGATAACTTACTTGATTTTGACGAACCTAAGCAAGCGACAGCAAAATCACGTGAAGCACTCGTGAAACAACATGAAGATGACTTTGGTAGCAAATACATTATTTTCCCTAACCCGATGTACGGTAGTTGGGAAGCGACATTATACGATAACAATTATGGTTTAGAAAACAATAAAAAAATTCAAAGTCGTGAACAATCATTACGTTATTTTGATGCGAAAACAAATAAAGTAAAATCATATGAAATGAAGTAAATGCTTTTACAACATAAAAACTGATGAGGCCATATTAAAGTCTCGTCAGTTTTTTTACATATTGGACGGTGTTTTTCGTGATAATTGCAACATATTAAAAAAGGCTGGATACCGAACAGAAAATTCTGTCCAACATCCAACCTTTTCAAAATTCATACTATGTCAAAATCTAATTCGTATCCTGTGATTGCTTTGGTGGTGTCGTCGCAACATCTAACAATGCAAGTGCAATCACCATAATGACAGCGACAAAAAGTGGTGCCACAACATTCAGTGGACCGCCACCGTTTAGGCTATTTAAAACGAAATTAATCATTTCTACAAGTAAAATTGCCCAAATCAATGTGATGAAGTATTTCATTGTATATTGCCTCCATTTAACTGATAATTCTATTATAGTATGCTTGAGATGTTTTGTATACCATCCCCAGCATGTCACTTGTCTTTTTTTATGACAATATGTTAAATTAATACCTGGTATTAAAAATTTTAAAAGAAGGTGTTCAAACCATGAATGTAGGTATTAAAGGATTTGGCGCATATGCCCCAGATCGTGTTGTCGATAATGCATATTTTGAATCATACCTAGATACATCTGACGAATGGATTTCACAAATGACTGGGATTAAAGAGCGTAGATGGGCAGATGAAGATCAAGATACATCTGATTTAGCGTATGAGGCAAGTATTCGTGCGATTGAAGATGCAGGTATCGAAGCACAAGACATAGACATGGTTATTGTTGCAACATCTACTGGAGATCACCGCTTTCCAACAGTGGCAAATATGTTACAACAACGATTAGGGCTCGGTAAAATTGCATCAATGGATCAATTAGCCGCATGCTCTGGGTTTATGTACGGCATTGTTACAGCACGTTCATTTGTTTTATCAGGTGAGTATAAAAATGTGCTCGTCGTCGGTGCAGACAAACTTTCAAAAATTACAGATTTAAATGACCGCTCGACTGCCATTTTATTTGGGGACGGTGCAGGTGCAGTAATTATTGGCGAAGTATCTGAAAATCGTGGTATTCTGAGCTATGAGTTAGGTTCAGATGGTGTTGGTGGTAAGTACCTTTACCAAGATCAAGAAACAAACTTTATTCGTATGAACGGCCGTGAAGTATTCAAATTTGCTGTACGCGTGATGGGTGAATCTTCGCAACGTGCAGTTGAAAAAGCGAACTTAGGCCCAGATGACATTAATATGTTTATTCCGCACCAAGCGAATATTCGTATTATGGAGTCAGCGCGTCAACGATTAAATTTACCAAAAGAAAAAATGAGTGTCTCAGTAGATAAATATGGTAACACATCAGCAGCTTCTATCCCGCTCAGTGTCAAACAAGAATTAGAAAATGGACGCATAAAAGACGATGATGTCGTTGTTTTTGTAGGCTTCGGTGGAGGACTCACTTGGGGCTCAATCGTCATCAGATGGGGTAAATAAATAGAGGAGGAAATGAATATGACAAAAAAACAGCGTGTTGTAGTGACAGGTCTTGGTGGTTTATCACCAATCGGAAATGATGTCCCGACAATGTGGGAAAATGCATTAAATGGTGTGAATGGTATCGATAAAATTACAAGAATTGATACGGAACCTTACCAAGTCCACATTGGTGGAGAACTTAAAGATTTTAATGTTGAAGACTTTATTCCTAAAAAAGAAGCACGTAAAATGGCGCGCTTTACGCAATATGCCGTTGTAGCGTCTCGTGAAGCGTTAACAGATTCAGGACTTACAATTGACGAAACGAATGCGAATCGTGTCGGCGTATGGATTGGTTCAGGAATTGGTGGTATGGAAACATTTGAACAAGCATATGATCAATTGAAAGCAAAAGGACCACGTCGCGTTAGTCCTTTCTTCGTACCGATGTTAATTCCAGATATGGCATCAGGACAAGTGTCAATTGATACAGGCGCTAAAGGGCCAAACGGTGCAACTGTAACAGCCTGTGCGACTGCAACGAACTCTATTGGTGAAGCATTTAAAATTATCGAACGTGGCGATGCAGATGTGATGATTGCAGGTGGTACAGAAGCCCCAATCACACATATGTCTATTGCAGGATTTAGTGCAAGCCGTGCATTAACAACAAACGGTGATATCGAAACAGCATGTCGTCCATTCCAAGAAGGTCGTGACGGCTTTGTGATGGGTGAAGGTGCAGGGATTTTAATTTTAGAATCATTAGAATCTGCACAAGCACGTGGCGCAAAAATTTATGCTGAACTTGTCGGATATGGTGCAACGGGTGATGCGTATCATATTACTGCGCCAGGTCCAGAAGGTGAAGGCGGTTCTCGTGCGATGGAAGCTGCGATTAAAGATGCAGGTATCCAACCGAGCGACATCCAGTACTTAAATGCACATGGGACAAGTACACCAGTAGGCGACTTATCTGAAATTCAAGCGGTTAAAAATACGTTTGGTGAAGCAGCATATAACCTTAAAATTAGTTCTACAAAATCAATGACGGGCCACTTATTAGGTGCAACAGGTGGTGTCGAAGCGATTTTCTCTATTTTATCCATCCGTGATAGTAAAATCGCACCGACCATCCATGCAAATTCACCAGACCCAGAAATTGACTTAGATATTACACCAAATGTTGCAGTCGATCATGATATCGAATATGCAATGAGTAACAGTTTAGGTTTTGGTGGACACAATGCTGTATTAATTTTCAAGAAATATAGTGAATAGAATGATGAAACTAAGCGATGATGCTTTCTATGATGATAGAGGGTGTCATCGCTTTATTCATGTATGTAACTTTTTCTAAAAAACAGCACGACGATGAATGCGATAATAGAACAAACGACATAGACGATACCGTAGTGAAGCGGTACTAACAATCCAAATAAGACATACGATAAAGGTGTCAAACCGGATACGATACTTTGTGTTAATGAAAATACGCGTGATTTGAAATTTTCTTCAATCGTGTGATGCATCATCATTTGAAATGGAATATTATTAAGCGACACTGAACAGCCTAACAAAAAGTTACTAAGCAATATCAAACTATAGACGAGCATAGGATTCGTGAGTAAAAAGTATGTAGATGCAACAATGAGTAAGGATAATGCTTGTAATATCATGGAGATGACATATAAATTTTTAATGTGACTATTGATTTTAAACATTGCGATAATGAGCGACGAAAGTACAATAGCGCCTCCAAGTACACCTTCAGCCATACCCAAAAGTTTTGACGAGTAATGGAGTTGATTCACAATGACAATAGGGAATCCGACAATGAGGGCATTACATAAGAAATTCATACATAAACTCGTGATGATGATCACTTTTAATGGATGATGATGGAATAAGTATGTCATGCCTTCCAACAAACCTTTTGAAAATGATTTTGCTTTATGATGTACAGTTGGATTTTTAAATGTTAAAAAGAGCAATAAAATCAAGCCAATGAGCTCTGTAGCCACATTGATGAACGCGAGTGTATTGATTTTGATAATGGCAACGATGACTCCGCCTAAAATGGGTGTGATGAGTAATGAAGCGGCTTGAATGGTTTGCCTTATCGACACCATTTTTTCTAAGTAAGGTCCCGTGACAAACTTAAAATTGGACGAAATCGTTGTTTTAACCATCGCATCAACGAATACTAAAATAATCATCACCGTAAAGATGCTATAGATGTCGTTGTGATGTAGACATGCAAATATGAATAAAGACATACTGCTTAAAAGTTGACCGAATAGCAGTATTTTTTTATTGGAATGCCGATCGATTAAATTTCCTAACAATGGGCTAGTGAGTATAGTAATGATGGATAGCACAGCAAGATAACTCCCGAAAATTGAACCCGAATCCGTAATCGTTAAAATATAGAAGCCACAAGCAAACGTAAAAATAGCAGAAAAAAATGTTGATATCGTTTCAAAACATAACAGTATGATTGATTTTTGCATTAAATCCCCCCTATTTATTAAATATAATACAATAAAAATAAATAGAAAGTCATTATTTTTAGAAAATTCTGTTAAAAATATTGTACTTTAAAAAAGACGAGAAATCTCAAAGTTGCCTCAGATCTTCTCGTCTTTTTATCGCATTTTTATATAGCGTAGTCGCTTTCATATCTATGAATAGTTATACAACACTGTTTGTAATAGAAGAACATTTCTAATGTGATGGTTATGTCTACTTTGAAAATGAAAATGTATAAAGTAACTATATAATGGAAGAAACTCGGCACAAACATTCCGATTATGAAACAAAGTCATGTTGCCGTCGTACTGCTATATGCCTATCAAAACAGGACGTGTCGCTAGATGACTATTTACTAAATAAACACTTTGAACTTCTATGATATGGGTAACTTCAAAGTGATAAAGCATCACAGCAACATTTCGGAATTATCAGACTTCATATACACGCTAAACAAACATTTGTGCATAAGAGATACACATCATTTTAAATTAAATATGCAATGATAATTGCTAATAAAAAGTAAACGACCTGCATGATTAAAGCAGGTTTAATCCATGGTGATACAAAATGATGTGCTTTTTTAGGCTCCTTAGGGTTAAAAAATTCATCATCTTGTAAACGTGAACGATTCTTTTTACGCATCAATTGGTAACGGAACTTTCTGAAACCATAGCTTGTCACATCGAGTATCCCTTCTTGAACGACTAATAGTGTGAACAATAGAATACCGACTAAAATGGAGACGGTGAAAAAGATGTTTAACAATTGGGTAAAAGTATGCGTTGAAAACAGCCAAATGATGATGCTTGCGATAGGTGTCAATAAGATATAAATTAAAGCATTTTTGTTTAAGTATTTCATCGTTTCAGTCCTTTTTTGTATTTACTCCCATATTGTAACGGAAACGGCTCAATTTGACATCTCATTCTAAGTTAATAAAGTTTTATTTACAGTAAAAAGAGTTGTCACAAATCTTAAAAATCGTGAAGCTTTTAGTTTTGTTTCAAATTGTTATTGATTAAATTTTGTGAAAAGTCTATAATGGCATTAATATTTCTGAAAATTTAGAAGGGAATGTTAATTAGCATGTAGGGGGTATGAATAATGCTTAGATACACACTAAAGCGCTTACTGTACATGGTCATTTCTTTATTCATCATCGTGACAATCACATTTTTCTTGATGAAATTGATGCCAGGTTCACCATTTAACGATGAAAAGTTAAGTGAACAACAAAAGACCATTTTGAATGAGAAATACGGATTGAATGATCCACTACCTGTTCAGTATGGCAACTATATGAAAAACGTTGTAAAAGGAGATTTTGGTAACTCATTCCAATACGACAACCAACCTGTTTGGGATCTCATTAAACCGAGATTAGTACCTTCATTTCAAATGGGCTTATTTGCGATGGTCATTGGTGTCATTTTAGGAGTGATATTAGGGGTTATCGCAGCAACTCGACAAAACTCATGGGTCGATTATCTGGCCACCTTTATATCGGTTATCGCCATTTCAGTACCATCATTCGTATTAGCCGTATTATTACAATACGTATTCGCGGTACGTTTACAATGGTTCCCGGTAGCGGGTTGGGAAGGGATATCGACGGCAATCTTACCATCACTCGCATTATCCGCAGTTGTATTAGCCACAGTGGCACGATACATTCGAGCAGAAATGATTGAAGTATTGAGTTCTGATTACATATTACTTGCTCGAGCAAAAGGTAATTCGACAGCAAGAGTATTATTCGGGCATGCGTTACGAAACGCATTGATTCCAGTTGTAACAATCCTTGTACCGATGTTAGCGAGCATTTTAACTGGGACATTAACGATTGAAAATATTTTCGGTGTACCAGGACTTGGTGACCAGTTTGTGCGTTCAATTACGACAAATGACTTTTCAGTGATTATGGCGATTACATTATTATTCAGTACATTGTTTATCGCTTCCATTTTCATTGTGGACGTCCTTTACGGTTTAATTGATCCACGAATTCGCTTGCAAGGAGGTAAAAAATAATGTCAAAACAAGAACGTCATTTACCACAAGATGATCATTCAGGCGCGACAGTTGCGCAAACCTCTGGAATTATGCACGAAGATTTTATTCGTACAGGTGCACCGGATAGTGGAGAACAAGAATTTCAACGAGAAGGTCGCACATTTTGGCAAGATGCTTGGGCACAATTAAAGCGTAATAAACTTGCTGTAGTTGGTATGATCGGTCTTGTGATTATCATCTTATTTGCATTGATTGGTCCTTTGCTTAACGGTCATGATTATGCAGAACAAGATGTACAACGTCGTAACTTACCTGCGAAAATTGCAGTATTAGATAAAGTGCCATTTTTACCGTTTGATGGACAAGGTGTAGATGGCAATGCCTATGAAAAAGCACACGTGACAGAAAACTTCTGGTTTGGTACAGACCAACTTGGACGTGATTTATGGACACGTACATGGCAAGGGACGCAAGTATCACTCTTCATCGGTCTTGTTGCCGCGCTTTTAGATATCTTTATCGGTGTCATTTACGGTGCGATTTCCGGTTATTTTGGAGGTCGTGTTGACGATGTGATGCAACGTATTATCGAAATTATTTCTTCAATTCCAACGCTAATTGTCGTAATTTTATTCGTCTTAATTTTTGAGCCATCGATTTGGACGATTATTTTAGCGATGACGATTACGGGTTGGATTGGGATGAGCCGTGTCGTACGTGGAGAATTCTTAAAATTAAAAAATCAAGAATTCGTTTTAGCATCACGTACATTAGGGTCATCGAATTTAAAGCTGATTTTCAAACATATTTTACCGAATACATTAGGTGCGATTATTGTTACGTCAATGTTTACAGTACCGAATGCGATTTTCTTTGAAGCCTTTTTAAGCTTTATCGGAATCGGGGTGCCTGCACCAAGAACTTCTTTAGGTTCGCTAGTAAACGATGGTCGTGCGATGTTATTAATTCATCCGCATGAGTTGTTTATTCCAGCAGTGGTATTAAGTTTATTAATTCTATTTTTCTATCTCTTTAGTGATGGGCTACGCGATGCATTTGACCCTAAAATGCGTAAATAAAGGAGGAATGTACAATGTCTGAGCGTGTATTAGAAATCAATGACTTGCATGTCTCCTTCGATATTGAAGCAGGGGAAGTGCAAGCGGTTAGAGGCGTCGATTTGTACTTGGATAAAGGTGAAACGTTGGCCATCGTTGGAGAGTCAGGTTCAGGGAAATCTGTCACAACGAAAGCAATCACAAAATTATTCCAAGGACAAACAGGTCGAATTAAAAATGGGAGTATTATTTTTAACGGTGAAGATTTGACCCAAAAATCGGAAAAAGAACTCATGAAGTTACGTGGAAAAGAAATTTCAATGATTTTCCAAGATCCGATGACGTCACTCAACCCAACGATGAAAATTGGTAAACAAGTGATGGAACCGATTATTCGTCATATCGGTTTAAGTAAAACTGAAGCGAAAAAACGTGCGGTTGAGTTGTTAAAACTTGTTGGCTTAAAACGTGTTGAAGAACGTTTTAATGCATATCCACATCAATTTTCAGGAGGTCAACGTCAACGTATTGTTATTGCGATGGCACTTGCATGTGAGCCGAAAATTTTGATTGCGGATGAACCGACAACAGCGCTTGATGTAACAATGCAAGCACAAATTTTAGACTTGATGAAAGAACTTCAACAAAAAATTGATACGTCTATTATTTTCATTACCCACGATTTAGGTGTCGTGGCGAATGTGGCAGATCGTGTTGCAGTGATGTACGGTGGCCAAATGATTGAAACAGGTGATGTCAACGAAATTTTCTATGATCCAAAACATCCTTACACATGGGGATTATTGTCATCGATGCCTGATTTAGAAATGGCAGATGATACAGCGTTGATGGCGATTCCAGGTTCACCTCCAGATTTGACGCGTCCACCAAAAGGAGATGCCTTTGCGGCGCGTAGTGAGTATGCTTTAGCGATTGATTTCAAAGAGGCACCCCCATGGTTTAAAGTGTCGCCAACGCATTTTGTTCGTTCATGGTTGTTAGATGAACGTGCACCTGAAGTTGAACCGCCAGAAATGGTAAAGCGTAAGCAGCGTCCAATGCCGAACAACTTTGCCAAACCAGAACGCGTAGAAAGGGTGTCGTTTAATGAATGAAAAAGAAGTATTAGTTGAAGTGAAAAATTTGAAGCAATATTTCAATCAAGGCAAGCGCAATGAAGTTCGTGCCATTGAAGATATTTCTTTTAAAATTTTTAAAGGGGAAACTTTCGGTCTTGTTGGGGAATCAGGTTCTGGTAAATCTACAACTGGAAAAGCGATTATTAAGTTGAACGATGTTACGGATGGACAGGTGCTTTACGAAGGGGTTAACATTCAAGAAATTAAAAAGCGTAAAGATTTATTAAAGTTTAATAAAAAGATTCAAATGATTTTCCAAGATCCATATGCATCATTAAATCCGCGTTTAAAAGTAATGGATATTGTTGCGGAAGGCATTGATATTCATGGTTTAGCCAAAGACCGTAAAGATCGTAAAAAACGTGTCTATGATTTGTTGGAAACTGTAGGATTAAGAAAAAGTCACGCCAATCGTTATCCGCACGAATTTTCAGGCGGTCAACGTCAACGTATTGGGATTGCCCGTGCATTAGCGGTAGAACCTGAATTTATTATTGCAGACGAACCGATTTCAGCATTAGACGTATCGATTCAAGCACAAGTCGTCAACTTAATGCAAAAATTACAACGTGAACGCAATATCACATTTTTGTTTATTGCACATGATTTATCAATGGTGAAGTACATATCGGACAGAATTGCCGTGATGCATCTTGGACGAATTGTAGAACTCGGACCTGCTGATGAAATCTATCACAATCCGATTCACCCTTATACGAAGTCTTTATTATCTGCCGTACCTCAACCTGATCCTGACAGTGAGCGTACAAGAACACGTGTTGCTTATGAAGAGGATCATACGAAAAATGATCAGCGTCAATTAGTGGAATGTACGAAAGATCATTATGTGTTTGCGACAGAAGAAGAACTGAAACAATTTCAAACGGAACACCAATCAGTCGGTGTATAAAGACAGAAAGGGGGAATCACAATTGAAAAAGCAGCATAGATTTAAATTATTGATCACATCTATTTTATCAGTACTCGTATTAGCAGCTTGTGGTAACAATGGTGGTATTTATAGTGATGAAGGACAGGTATTCCGTAAAGTTATCCCTCAAGATATGTCGTCACTTGATACAGCTAAAGTAACGGACACAGTAAGCTTCGACAAATATAATCAAGTGTATGAAGGTTTATATACATTAGATGGTAACGATAATGCGCAGCCAGGTGTTGCGAAAGGTCAACCGAAAATTTCAGATGACGGCAAAACTTGGACAATTGAATTGCGTAAAAATGCGAAATGGTCGAACGGAGATCCGGTGACAGCACATGATTTCGTCTTCGCGTGGCGCCGTGTGTTGGACCCAGATACAGCTTCAGAATATGCGTACATTATGTATGATTTGAAAAATGCTGAACAAATTAATATGGGTAAAAAGAAAACTTCAGAACTTGGTGTAAAGGCCCTAGACGATTATACTTTACAATTTGAATTGGAAAAACCGATTCCTTATTATAAAGAAATGTTGGCGTTTGGGACGTTCTTACCACAAAATGAAAAAGTCGTGAAAAAATTCGGCGATCGCTATGGTACAACTGCTGAGAAAGCTGTGTATAATGGTCCGTTTAAAGTGAAACAATGGGCAGTTGAAGATAAAATTTTATTAGTGAAAAATGACAAGTATTGGGATAAAGATGTCGTCAAACTTGATAAAATTAACTATAAAGTTTTAAAAGACGGTCAAGCAGGTGCGTCACTCTACGATACAGAGTCAGTCGATGATACGACGATTTCATCAGAGCAGGTGGATAAATATAAAGATTCACCGGCATTAAAAAAACGTTTACTTGCATCGACGTTTTATTTGAAATTAAACCAAGGTAAAGTGCCTGCATTGAAAAATAAAGATATGCGTCTTGCATTGGCACAAGCGATTAATAAAGATGAGTATGTCGACTCCGTACTTAATAATGGTTCGCAGCCAACTGATGGATTTACGGCAAAGGCAACAGCAAAAGATCCAAATGGCAAAGATTACTCTGATCAAATCAATTCGCCGCTTAAATACAATCCAGATGAAGCAAAAGCGCACTTTGAGAAAGCGAAAAAAGCATTAGGTCAAAAAGAATTTACATTTACAGTTAATACTGAAGATACACCAGGCTCTAAAATTTCCGCTGAATTTATTAAAGCGCAAATTGAGAAAAACTTACCGGGTGTCACAATTAAAATTCAACAATTACCGTTTAAACAACGTATTGCCCGTGAACAAAGCGAAAACTATGATATCTCTATCTCAGGTTGGGGTCCTGATTATCCAGATGCGATGACTTTCCTCAACATTATGACAACAGGTAACGCATCGAATAATACAGGTTGGAGTAATAAAGAGTATGATCAAAAAATTAAAGATGCGAATGGACCGTTGTTAAATGACGTTAAAAAGCGTAACCAAACTTTAGTGGACGCCGAGATGATCTTGTTAAATGAAGCGCCGATTGCACCAATTTATCAAAAAGGTGAAGCACATTTAACAAACCCACAAGTGAAAAATCTGCAATATCATAATATTGGTGGGGATACTTCATTGAAATACGTTTATATTGATAAGAGTATTGATAGAGAAACAGGTAAGAAGAAAGAAAAGTAGTTGAAAGAATGAATTAAAAAGTGTGTTATTGTTTAGGTTTATCCTATGCAGTAACACGCTTTTTTTGTGGGAATAATCTGCAAATACTTAAAAAAGAGAAGCATAAGCAAAAATTGTAAGGACAAATGAGTATGAATCATAAGCTAAACCAACAAACCTGAGATGAATTCAAAAAGTTATCTGCACACCAAATGAATGGATAAAGATAAAAAGAAAGAGAAGGCATTAGGATAATAAGGGGATTAACAAATGAATAGGAGTATGAAACAAAAAGAGATGCTGAAATTAAAGCAGTTGCATGTCAGATAGCGACCAGGTCGAGACGTCGTACAAAACACACATCACAGTCCTTAAAAACAAGACGTAATCGTAAAAACTAAACTGTATAAATCATAAATTGATGAAACAAACTTGAGATGAATTCAAAAAAGTTATCAGCACACCAAATGAATTGATAAAGATAAAAAAAGTGAAGACATTAGGATAATAAGCGGAGTAACAAAAGAATAGGGGTATGAAACAAAAAGAGATGCTGAAATTAGAGCAGTTGCAAGTTAGATAACGACCAGGTCGAGACGTCGTACAAAACATCCATAACAGTCCTTAAAAACAAGACGTAATCGTAAAAACTAAACTGTATAAATCAGAAATTGGTGAAACAAACTTGAAATCAATTCAAACCAAAAGTTATCAGCACACCAAATGAATGGATAAAGATAAAAAGAAAGAGAAGGCATTAGGATAATAAGGGGATTAACAAATGAATAGGAGTATGAAACAAAAAGAGATGCTGAAATTAAAGCAGTTGCAAGTCAGATAGCGACCAGGTCGAGACTCCCGAGGGATCAGACGTAGCCGAAAATCCAATTTGGCTTCCACCAAGTGTACACTTAAATCAAGCCAAATTGAGTTGAGGCAAGTCCCCTGGGAAAGCGAGACCTAGGAAGCAATCTGAAGACTTGCAACTTTACTTTTTAAGAAAGGGGGTAATACTAATATCAAAACTAATATGGATTCAAGAGATGCACTTTATCGCTTACGTCCTAACCCCATCGCTTTCTCCATCTTCTTCAATGTTTTAAACGATGCGCGATGTGCTTTGTCACGACCTTCATCTAAAATCGAATCCAATTCATCTGATTCATAAAAGCTATTGAACTTCTCTTGGAAATCCGTCAAAAAGTTTTCTACCACTTCTGCTAAATCGCCTTTGAACTTGCCGTAGCCCTCATTTGCATAACGGTCTTCCAATGACGCAATAGATTCGCCTGTTAAGCTAGAATAAATCGTCAATAAATTCGTAATACCTGGCTTGTTCTCTTTATCGAATTTGATAATACCATCTGAATCTGTCACTGCACTTTTAATCTTCTTAGCAGCAACTTTTGGTTCATCTAATAAAGAAATGAAGTTTTTAGGATTGTCATCACTTTTGCTCATTTTCTTAGTAGGGTCTTGTAAACTCATCACACGACCGCCGACCTCTGGCATTTTAATCTCTGGCTTTGTCAAAATATCGTTATAGCGACTATTGAAACGATCCACTAAATTACGTGTCAATTCGATATGTTGTTTTTGATCATCACCGACAGGCACGATGTCAGTGTTATACAATACGATATCTGCTGCCATTAATGGGGGATAAGTCAGTAATCCAGCTGGAATGCCTTCACTTTGTTTTTGAGATTTATCTTTAAATTGTGTCATACGTTCAAGCTCACCGATAGAAGAAATGGTTGTTAACATCCATCCTGCTTGAGCATGTGCTGGCACTTCTGATTGGATAAATAATGTGACCTTTTCTGGGTTAAGGCCTGTCGCAAGATAAATCGCTGCGAGTTGGCGAATTTGCTTTCTTAATTTCAAACGATCTTGTGGTACCGTAATCGCATGTTGGTCCACGATACAGAAATAACAGTCGTACGCATCTTGAATGTCGACGAACTGCTTTAATGCACCGATGTAATTACCAATTGTGGGGATACCACTCGGTTGAATTCCTGAGAATAACGTTTTCATAATGAATAGCCTACTTTCTTTCATGTTTAATCGATACTCTTATTGTAACAGTATTTTCATCGTTTGTAAGTTATGATATGATGAACGTAATGATCGGATTGACGAATCTACTACTAAAGTCTGATTATTGAAATCATTGGATTATTTTGCATTTTTCTCATTTAATTTTAATGTTTAAGGTGTATAATAGAATCATAGCGTTAGAAGCGAAAACGTAAAGATTTGAATTGTTTTAACACATATTGAGCAGTCAATCTTGAAACGTTAAATTACAATGAATTCATTTTCATTAAATTAGGAGAGTGAGATGTATGGTAACATTATTTACTTCACCAAGTTGCACATCTTGCCGTAAAGCGA
This sequence comes from Staphylococcus cornubiensis, assembly GCF_900183575.1. Taxonomy (GTDB): domain Bacteria; phylum Bacillota; class Bacilli; order Staphylococcales; family Staphylococcaceae; genus Staphylococcus; species Staphylococcus cornubiensis. The sequence continues at coordinate 19,028 of NZ_FXUZ01000007.1, read as the reverse complement.
AAGCATGGTTACAAGAACATGACATTCCGTATACGGAGCGAAATATTTTTTCTGAACATTTAACTTTAGATGAAATTAAACAAATTTTAAAAATGACTGAAGATGGAACGGACGAAATTATCTCAACACGTTCTAAAACATACCAAAAATTAAACGTGGATATCGACGCACTACCTCTTCAAGATTTATATGCGATTATTCAAGATAATCCTGGTATTTTACGTCGACCAATTATTTTAGATGATAAACGATTACAAGTGGGCTACAACGAAGATGAAATTCGTCGTTTCTTACCACGTAAAGTACGTACGTTCCAATTACAAGAAGCGCAACGTATGGTAGATTAAGCATATTGACTTTCCATCATAATGGTGAGCCATATACCAAAGGACTAGAACTATTGACGTTTTAGTCCTTTTTCTATTTTCACATTGTGATACGGACCTTTAACCCATCCCTTTCGACATGTAACATACGTGATATCACTTGCAAAATAGACACTTCAATTGTACAGTCGAGGAATGAAAAATTATAAAAGATGTGATATTTCATTTGTATTCACATGAAAGTCACAAAAAATGGTGTAACAAACGGATTGTGTTATACTTAAAGTATGATATTCTTGAAAGATTGTATGATACAGACAAATAGATTGAGTTTTTAGAAGTTGTTTAATACAATAGGATTACTATTCATCGACTGTAAGGAGTGAGATGATATGAGAATAGAACGAATTGATGACATGACAGTAAAGCTTTTTATTACGTATACAGATATAGAAGCACGTGGATTCAAACGCGAAGATCTTTGGACAAACCGTAAGCGCGGCGAAGAATTTTTCTGGTCAGTGATGGAAGAGGTCAACGAAGAAGAAGATTTTGTGGTTGAAGGGCCACTATGGATTCAAGTACATGCCTTCGAAAAAGGTGTCGAAGTAACCATTTCAAAATCCAAAAATGATGATTTAATGCAAATGTCTGAAGATGACAGTGCTTTTGATGAATTTGATAGTCAACTCAATGAATTGTTGTCACAGTCGTTGAAAGATGAAGATACAGAAAATGATAAAGATACAGAACAATCATATCGTAAACGTTCAAATAAAAATCGTGCAGCAACAACACGTACGGCCATCTTTAAGTTTGAAGATTTAGAAGATGTGATTGCTTATGCACACCGAAATGATCAACGTCTGACACAATTTGAAGATTTACTTTATATGTTAGATGACACATATTATTATGTTGTTCATTTTGACGACACAGTTGCAGAAGAACAGATTCATGACTATTATGGCCAAATTTTAGAGTTTACTGCACCAAGTGACAAAACAGAACTTTACTTGAATGATTACGGTAAAATTGTGATGAGTCATAATGTGGTTGAACAAGTGAAACGTTATTTTCCAGAAGCGCAATAACCCAATATTAATCAAATGAAAAGAGATCAAGTGAGTGCATCGCTTGATCTTTTTTTGTAAGAAGCTTTCTATACCTATTTTGAATCGGGAGCTTATAGATGATTGGCTTTGACACCATGCGTGTGTTTAGTTTCTTTATTATAAAATACGCTTAATGAGTCAGGTGTATTTGATAGTGCATTTCGTTTAAACGGATATTTTCTAGAAAAATTGTTTTTTTAGATAGACATCAACTCAATGAAATTAAAATTAATGTTTACTCATATAAAGTTTTAGTATACATTTATCTATAAGGATATAGAGAAAGCAAGATGAAAAAGGGAATAAAAGCGATTTTATGGAGGAGTTTTTTAATGAATAAAAAAATTGCAGTTCTTGGCCTAGGGATACTCGCAACATTTTTTGTAAGTAACGAATCTTATGCCGCAGAAACGATTCAAAACAATACGTCATCAAGTGAAACGAATCAAAATTCAGATCAGGCGCTGTTAGATCATTATATTCGCAAAGCAGATGGCACGCTCGTTGAACCGAATGTATATCCACACAAAGATTATGTAGAAAATGAAGGGCCATTACCGGAATTTAAAGTGATGGATGAATCTAAAAACGTTTCATCAGATTCGGATCAAGCCCCATTAGATCATTATATTCGTAAAGCAGATGGCACGCTCGTTGAACCAAATGTGTATCCACATAAAGATTATGTAGAAAATGAAGGTCCTCTACCAGATTTTAAATTTATGAATGCTGAGAAACAAAAACATAATGACAAACAGAGTGCAAGTAATAGTGACAAAAATAATCGTGATCAGCAGAGTCATCAAAAAGCAGCCATGCCAAATGGACAACATGATAAAGCAGTAATGGCACCTGTACAACACGATAAAGCAAGCGCTTCAAATTCTGCTGTAAAAGCATTACCAAACACAGGTGAATCGGATAATACAACGCATTTACCAATCGTATTATCATTGTTGACTGTGGGCATTGTAGTTTTATTAAAAGCGAGAAAAAATTTAAAAATATAGACAATATACGAAAGAAAGGGATGACTCTATTGAAATAGGGTTTTCTCTTTTTTAATATTCATATACGGCCTTGTCGAGTCAAGCGTCATTGTTATGAATATTGCTGTGTAGGTTGGAAATAACGAGTCAATTTAAAGATAAAAATATGAGGTCAAGTGACTGTTATGCTTGGTCTTTTTTATTTGCCAAAAAAATTTACCTTATCTAAAAGTAATTCTACAAAGTTAAGCGTGTAATAGGATGAGGTGAAAAGAAATGTTAACAGCTTATAATGCGCAATCACAACAAGTTTTAGCAACTCATGCATGTAAGGAAGAAGTGTATCATTGTCCCATCTGTAAAGAAGTATTGATTTTAAGACAAGGGGTGCGGAAGGGTGCTCATTTTGCGCATTATCGGCATTCAATGGGGCGTGTACATTTGAAAGGGGAGTCAGTTCAACATGCGCGATGTAAATCTGTTTTGTATGAACAACTTTATGAAGTGGATTCGGAAACACAATTGGAACCTTATTTAAAAAGTATTATGCAAATTCCAGACATTATCTTTAAAACGTGGGCTATTGAGATTCAACTGAGTACCATTGCGATTAAGACGATGAAAGAACGGACGCAAGGGTTACAAAGAGAGGGATATCACGTATTATGGTTAGCGGAAAAGCCTCAAATGAAAAAAGGGCTTTATGTGTTATCACAACTGCAACAGCAATGTATCACCCCTTCTAGAAAAACGTTATATTGCATAGATACAACGTCGTGTGAACTTTTCATATTATCCCATATTATCCCTATTACAGCGAAAACTTTTCACGGTCAATTGATGCCACTTTCAATACAGGAATTCAGCCAAGCCTTACAACAGGAACTGCAGTGTGATGGGATTGTCAGAAAGCTGTCGACATCTCAAATTTTTAAGTATATTCAGCAATGTCGTCGGAAAAATAGTGTGTTAGATCCTACATTGTCGTTGATGTACCAAATGCGCATGTCGGATGAACAAGTTGCGAAAATAACAGGATTTTTATTTCCAGAACAAATTTATATTCAGACGCATCCGGTGCTATGGCAGTTGTACATATTAAAATGTCTTCAAGCAGGTATTCCAAGTCATTCTTTATTATTAAAAGAACTTAAGTTTCGACATTTTGCGGTAGAGACATATCATCGTCATCAGATCATCAACCAAATTGTACGGCGCTATTTAAAACTTCTCAATTTGTAAGTATATAGAGTGCATTATTATGAGAAAAATGAGAAAATAGGAGTATTACATACATCACGAGGAGGAATTTATAATGAGCCAACAATTGACAAGAGAACAACAAGAACAGAAATACCCTGAATATTCATGGGACCTCACTACGATTTTCGAAAGTGATGAGGCATGGGAAGCAGCGTTTAAAACAGTTGAAAGCTATCTTGGAAAAGAAGAAAAATTCAAAGGTCATTTAGGTGATGATGCTGAAACGTTATATCAAGCCCTTTCATTAGAAGATGAAATTGAAACAGAACTTGAATCTGTATATGTTTATGCACACTTAAAACAAGACCAAGATACAGCCAATGACAAATACACTGGTTTTGAAGCACGAGCACATCAATTAGCGATTAAATTAAGTTCGGCTTGGAGTTTCTTAGTGCCTGAATTACTACAAATTGACGAAAAAACAATTGAGTCTTACGTTGCTGAACACGAAGGATTAAAACGTTTTGAATTTGATTTGAACTTAATTAACCAAAAACGTCCACACGTATTAGATGCAGAAAAAGAAAAATTGTTAACTGAAGCTCAAGATGCATTGTCTACACCAAGCAATGTATTCAGTATGTTTGATAATGCAGATTTAACATTTGATGACGTGACAGACAAAGACGGTGAAAAACATACATTAACACAAGGTTCATATATCAAATATTTAGAGTCCGATGATCGTATTTTACGTCAATCCGCTTATGAAAATATGTATAAAGCGTATGGTAGCTATAACAATACGCTTGCGGCAACATTAGCAGGTGAAGTGAAAAAGCATGTGTTTAATGCACGTTCTCACAATTACAAGAGTGCAAGAGCGCAAGCATTAGGTAATAACCATATTCCTGAAGAAGTTTACGATAATCTTGTGAAAACCGTTCATGAATACTTACCACTGTTACATCGTTACACAAAATTAAGAAAAGAATTGCTCGGTGTCGATGATCTGAAAATGTACGATATGTATACGCCAATGGTTAAAGATATTAAATTTGAAATGCCTTATGACGAAGCGGTTGAATGGATGTTGAAAGGTCTTGAACCAATGGGTGAAGAATATTTAAACGTCATTAAAGAAGGTTTGAATAACAGATGGGTTGACGTTTATGAAAATAAAGGTAAACGTTCTGGTGCCTATTCTTCAGGTTCACACAAAACAAATCCATTCATTTTATTGAACTGGTCTGACACAGTATCTGACTTGTATACGTTAGTCCATGAGTTCGGTCACTCTGCGCACAGCTATTTCAGTCGTAAAAATCAACCATCGAATATGAGTGGTTATTCTATTTTCGTAGCTGAAGTTGCATCAACTTGTAATGAAGCATTGTTAAGTCATTATATGGAACAACATTTAGATGACAAGCGTCGTTTATTATTGCTCAACCAGGAGTTAGAACGTTTCCGTGCAACATTATTCCGTCAGACAATGTTTGCAGAATTTGAACATAAAATCCATCAAATCGAAGAATCAGGGGAGCCATTAACTGCGACGCGTATGAACGAAGAATATGCAGCATTGAATCGTCAATATTTCGGTGACACTGTTGAAACAGATGATTATATTAGTAAAGAATGGTCACGCATTCCGCATTTCTATATGAATTATTACGTATATCAATATGCGACAGGTTATAGTGCAGCACAAAGTTTAAGTCATCAAATTCTAACAGAAGGGGCACCTGCTGTTGAACGTTACATTAATGAATTCTTGAAAAAAGGAAGCTCAAATTATCCGATCGAAATTTTGAAAAATGCAGGTGTCGATATGACAACACCAGGTCCAATTGAGGATGCATGTAAAGTGTTTGAAGAAAAACTAGACGCTTTTGAAAAATTAATGAAAGCTTGATGGGGTTGAATCCGTTTACAATATGTCAGATTTGTGAAAGTTTTAATTTCTGAGTTTAAATGGGTTGAAACAACATCACACACGTGATATATTATGAGCATGAAATTAATCACATTACAAACATACCCCTTTGTTTGAAGTGAAAAATTTCTCCCATCCCCTTTGTTTAGCGCCGTGTCAAAACACGGCGTTTTTTAATGCTTTCATTTCCTGTTTAGTAAAAATAATTCCCACATTTGTGACATTCAAAATAGTTCATATTCCACTTAAGCAACAAAATATTCCGTTTAGTGTTGTATCACTGTATGTTATGAGTAGTGTGCTATATAAAAAATGTTTAAAAGGCTATGAGTAAATACTTGTAAATGCAGTTTTTCATTCTGTGATAAAGGAATAATCATTGGAAGGCTCTTTTCATGCTAGTATGTAAACCTTTAAGTCGTTTAAGTTTGAAACGAGTTGTATTAAAGCCATTGCACAGTGACGCACTTATAGTTTTATGAGTTCAACAAAATCTATCCAAAAGAATGACTATTTATTGATTAAAAGATAAAGATGATTTGAAAAACTTCATGCATAAAGTGATAAAATCTTGAACACTGAAGTTATATTATAAAGATGATACTGAAGATATAATTTAAAAGCGTGATAATACCTCAATCAGTTTAAAAACGTCTCGGATTTGTGTAGCAACTATCAATACATAGATTCGAGGCTTTTTTAATGTTGTCAGGTAGGTGATTAAAAGGGTAATTTTGAAGTGTATTGTTAAAACTATCTGTTATAGATAACCAAATAAATAATTTGAATTTTTAGAAAATGATACATATTTACGTTGTAAAGTAGTATAATCAAAGTGGGTAATATGTTGATGAAAAGTAAATGTTGTACAATTAATTATAATATTAAATTTAATTAAAAAAGAAAAACCATTCATTTCTTAATAGTATCCGTTTGTCCCACGTTGGACAATAATGGAAAAATTGCGCTATAAAAGTTCACTCGTATCCAATTTAATAGTGAAATATAAATCAGGAAAACATGTTACTTAATAGTAATTAAGAAGTATATGTTAGGAGGACTAAAGACATGCAAGTACTTACAGTAAAGGATGTTAGTAAGAAAATCAAAAGTAAACCTATTCTTACCGAGATTTCTTTTAGAATAAAAACGGGAGAAATTGTGGGTCTTATTGGAGGGAATGGTGCAGGTAAAACAACTTTAATGAAAACGATTATTGGATTGACAAGTTATCAATCTGGAGAGATCATCACGGGCTCTTTTAATGAAAATGGTGATGTGGTTAATATAGGTGCCTTAATTGAAGCGCCAGGAATTTATCCTTATTTATCTGGTTATGATAATTTAAAACTGTTTAATGAGTCTAAAGGAAATGACGATATAAATAATATTATTAGTAAACTAAAAATGAATGAATATATTCAAAAGAAAGCCAAAACTTATTCTCTCGGAATGAAACAAAAGTTAGGTATTGCGATGGCTTTGCTTAATAATCCGAAATTAATAATTCTCGACGAGCCAATGAATGGATTAGATCCAAGAGCAGTTAAAGATGTTAGAGATGTTTTGATTAGTTTATCCCAAAAAGGTGTTGCTATTTTAATATCAAGTCACATTATTAGCGAATTAATTAAAATTACAGATTCTCTTTTAATTATCGATAAAGGACAAATTATCAAAAGAACGACTATGGATGAAATAAATCAAAAAGGAGAAGATATAGAGACGATACTTCTAGATATTATAGATGGAAAGGATGGAATCAAATAATGAGTATACTAATTAAACAAGAACTCTTCAAAATGTACAAGAAGAAATCTTCAATTATTTTTCCAATAATCATCGTAATATTTATGATATTGTTTGCGTATTTAAGTAAACAGTATTCAGATATATTCAATAGCGAAATTCAATTTAAAACTGGATTTTCAGGGATTACATGGCTTGCATTTTTAATGATTGTTCAAGCTAGTACAATTATTACAATGGAGTTTGCTTACGGCACGATTAAAAATCTACTTTATCGTAAATATTCACGTACACAAATTATAATAAGTAAATTTGCGGCATTATTCATTTATTCGTTTATATTATTTATCGGTGTTTGCTTGATATCATTCCTTCTAAAATTTATATTTTTAGGAAGTTTAGATATCACGAGTTCATCGGGAGATAAGATGAGCTTAATTCAAGAATTAGCGTTAAATGCTGTAGGGAACTATATTGGTTTATGGTTAATTTTATCTATTACACTGTTGCTTTCGTGTATTATGAAGAGTCCGTCTCTTTCTATAGCATTAGGGATTATACTGTACTTTGCCTTATCGATAATTTCAGGAATTCTCTTTATGCTAATCGACAAGTGGACATGGTTAAAGTGGAATCCAATTAATATGCTGAATATTAGTCCACAGCTTTTAGATCATGAGAGTTTAAGTAAATTAACGCATTTAACAAATACAGAATTATTTATAGGTAACCTGATATATATCGTATTGTTTTTAGTTTTAGTATCAATTGTATTTAAAAAGAAGAACGTTTAAAAATTCGAAAATTTATAGTTTTAAAGGTTTGTTTTAACTGTACAATAGAGTTAACTAACGAATTAATGGAGATTCGATGTTTTTACTAGGGAGTTTATAGCAACTGTATCAAATCATTAGAACATTGCTTATTATTTATGTGGCAATCATAGAAACAGACATAACGTCACTTTTGCTTTGAGGAGGTCATTGGTATGCGGATTTTGGCAATTTTAATATATCTTTTAGTTGTGCTAATAAGGTTGAACATCGTAAAAACACCATATTTAGATGAAAATACTAAAAGTCTCATCTTCATATTCATGACGCTATTAGTGCCGACTTTTATTATTAGGACGATATTTAATAAGAGTACTAAAAACTTAACTCCTTTAGACTATAAGGCGCTGGAAGAATCTGTGGAATTACCTCAAGGAACGAAAATGTATACAAAAGCATCGCTACTCATTAAAGGCGTTTATGTAAAAGGTGACCGTTCTAAAAGTAGTATCGTGATTCATCCTGAGTTGATTGAAAAATTACACATTGATGAATTGAGGTTTCTCATCTATCACGAGGTGTGTCATATTAAAAATAATGACATCGCTAAAAACCAATTATTGCGGGCATTGAGTTATGGTGTTTCACCTATTTTGCTCGTTTTAATTTCTAGATTTCTAGAATTTAAATCTATGAATTTATTTATCGCTTATATCGTATTGGCAGTCTTGATCTATTTTAGTGGTATTCTCTTATATTTTCTTAGCATTAGACGTAGGGAATTAAAATGTGACAGCTATGCAAGCCACCATACAAGTAGTGAAATCGGGGTTCGTACATTGCTGACATTAAAAAAACTAGGGATTTTAAAGGATACAAAATTAGTTTTATTTGCGAGCCATCCCAATTTAGATCAAAGAATACAAAATCTTGAAAGTAACTGAAATGCGAATTGAAATCAAAAAACAATTGCTCATAAAATGTAAAAATGTCTCGGATTTGTGTAGTAACGCTCACTGTATAAATTCGGGGCTTTTTTTGATGTTGACAGGTAGGTGATTAAAAGCGGATTTTTGAAGCGCGTCTCTTTTTAGAAGACGATCGTTTTAAAATCATCAAAACCGACCGAGAATTTTAAGAAAATAAAGCAATTTTTGAAATGAATGACACGCGAAAAATATGAAAGAGAGTGCTTAAAATAAAGCATAGTTCTCGTGATTTTTAATTAACAGCAAAGTAAAAAGAGACACCTCATAAACGAGACGCCTCTTTACATCATAGACTTCCAAAATTCACCATCTGGATAATTCAATTTTCTTACTTTTTGTTGCAACATTAATTTTTTTAGCTCTTTCTGCAAAGTCTTCTCTGGCCATTCATAAATAGTGAGCAACTCTTCCTCAGTCACCAATTGCTTTTGTTGAATATACTCGCATAATTTAGGTGGCAAGCTTTTTTCTATAGGTGATCCCATCATTTCGTTAATGATGTACGTATAAATGTGGTACGGGTATAGACCTTCAACTTTCAACCCCTCTGCCTGAATATCCTCATTAAAAAATACTAACGAAGGGGCTTGTTCAACTTCCATTTCTCTTGCGATATGGAGGTCCACTTTCAAACTCTCACGTAATTGTCCATTTTTTAAATCGTCAAGGTAAACATCATAATCTAGCCCAGCATTAATAATACATTTTGCAATCATGTCCTCTGTCACAATATCGCGCTTTGGAATAATTTCGTTTTGAATGAGATGCATAAAACGATGTGCGCGTGCACGGCCTTGGAGCTCTGCTGCTTTGAAGGCGAGTGCGATATTGTCTCGATCTGATGTACTTTGTGCCTGACATTTCGTGAGTACCCGCAATGATGGGTTTAAAATATGACGAATACGGATATATTGATTATATTCAATTCTTAATTTTGACAAAACGGCAGATAGCTTAAAACTGTCTTTGTCAAAAGGATCAAAAAAAGAATAGATTTCAATCTTACTGACAGGTGAAAGATTTGAATCTTCACGACAAGTATTTACAATAGCTCTCAATTCTTTCGTCATGTTATTTCACCTACAATTAATTTTCTGTATTGACCATGTGATTTGCTGTTAAACGTAATCTTTCGTACAAATAATCGCCCGCACCATGAGGAAGTTGTGCGTGCGTAATCGCAGTATGCATATTTTCAAGCCATGCGTCTTTTGCTTTATCATCAATTGGAAATGGCATATGACGCATTCTCAACATAGGGTGACCGTGTTCTTGTGTATACAAATCAGGGCCGCCTAGAAATTGTGTCAAAAACTGCTTTTGTTTACGTGCTGTTTCTGCAAAATCACCTGGAAACAAATGGTTAATGCGATTATCCTGTTCTACAAGGCTATAGAAGTGATCGATGAGTTGATAAAGTTTTTCCTGTCCAATCACTTCATAAGGCGTTTGTGTCATTTCTATCACCGCTCATATGACTTATTATATATAAATCATAACATGAATTTTTACATTTCAAAGCAAAAACACTCACATACAAGATGTTTGGTGTTTGTTACTACTCTAAAATGAATTTTCAGACGAAATAAGGCTGAAACGTTACATTTTTTGAACGTACAAAATGGTCTTTGTGCTCAAAATCATAACGCTTCAATATATTGTGGTTAAGCTAGGGCATGCGCGATGATTGTAGCGCATTACGTTCCCGGCTCAGTCGTTATCTTTACCTTCATAACACTATTTTCATTATTTTACAGTTTATGAAAAGAGAGTTAAAGAAAAACGCATGCTTTCATAATTAAGGTTTTTGAGTTGCTTATTGATGTTTGCGTTGATATTCAAAAAAGCGTTGCACTTTATTTTTTGGAACGACGGGTGACAATTTGAGTTCTGCTAACAAATCGTTAAAGGCTTGTTGGCCAGCATTAAAATCGCGTACTTCAAATTCGAGTTCAAAATCTTCAGTTCCTAAGTAAAGGCTATGATCGAGGACAAGTAATCCTTCGTCCGTTTTCGTTTCTAATCGATAAGTCGTTAAGGCACCTAATATTTTTAAAGCATCCAATTGAACATGGCGCTGTTGCAGCACTTCGCGTATGTCGTCATCGATATCAGAAGGCTCGAGCGTCATGTTTTCTTCTGGTTGAATTTGGAATTGCGCGTTATATTCCAATAATCCTACTGTGTCAGGGACTTTTAATGTGAGTTCAAAAGTACCGTTAGCTTTTTCACGGATGCGTAACGCCATTTTTTGAGATTGTATTTGAAAGTCAGGTGTATCAATATAGTAATTGACTTGTTTAAAAGGGGCTTGACCTTTAAAATATTGTGTTTTAATTGATTGGTAACTATTACTGTCGAGCAATTGTTTAAATTCTATTTCACGTTCGATTGCCAATGAAATCACTCCTTATGCCATATTATGCCGAATTGATACGAGATTGAAAAGTATTTAGAATATGGTAGAGTTCACCAATGAGTGTGTAGGTAAATTGTGTTAAAATGTTATGTGATGAGGAGGAAAGTATATGCGTATTTATGTCAACGAAGTGAAAATTCAAGATAACCGTATTTTATGCTATACGGATCAATCCACAGAAGGTCTAACAGAAGTCGGTCAAATGCTTGCCGATAGTGACCGTCATGCTTTTGTTTATTTATTAGACGATGGCTCTTCATTCTCATACTTATTGTTTGTAGAAGAAACTTGGTCTATGCTTCACGAACACCGAGATAAAGAGATAGTCATTAATGATTCATTAACGCTCACACAGTTTTCTGAGGAATTAGATTACCTACTCGACAATATAAAGGGTAATTCAAACTATGGAAAAGAATTTGTGTCTGCTGTTGAAGAAACATTTGAACTCGAATGAAGCGGAGTGAGGTAAGATGAACCAATGGGAAATTTTTCTAGCACCCTATCAACAAGCCATAGATGAATTAAAAGTAAAATTAAAAGGTTTGCGTAAACAGTATCAAGTCAACGAGCATAATTCACCCATTGAATTTGTGACGGGGCGTGTCAAACCGATTTCAAGTATTGTTGATAAGGCGAATAAAAGGGGGATTGCATTCGATTGTCTACGTGAAGAAATGTATGATATCGCGGGACTTCGAATGATGTGTCAATTTGTAGATGATATTGATATTGTCGTCGAGCTATTACGTCAACGCAAAGATTTTAAAGTGATTGAGGAGCGCGACTACATTAGCAATACGAAACAAAGTGGTTACCGTTCATACCATGTGATTATCGATTATCCTATTGAAACATTGGATGGTACGAAATCGATACTCGCTGAAATTCAAATTCGAACGCTCGCAATGAACTTCTGGGCGACGATTGAACATACATTGCGTTATAAGTATGATGGAGATTATCCACCAGAAATTCAAACGAGACTCGAACGTGCTGCTGAAGCTGCTTTTCTCTTAGATGAAGAAATGTCTGAAATCAAAGAAGAAATTCAAGAGGCACAAAAGTATTATTCTAAAAAGCGTGCCAGTAAGCATGATCATGATGAGTGAGGGGGGTATTAATGCGTTACGTTATTTTATCTAAGGGAGATCCAAAATCAGAAGCATTGAAGCATAAAATGATGTGCCATATGCAAGATTTTAATATGATAGAGGATGCTGAAAACCCTGAAATTGTTATTTCTGTCGGTGGCGATGGGACTTTACTTCAAGCGTTCCATCATTATAGTCATATGTTGTCACGTTGCGCTTTTGTCGGGATACATACAGGGCATCTCGGTTTTTATGCAGACTGGCTCCCTCATGAAGTTGAAAAGCTTGTCATTGCGATTAATAAAGCTGAGTTTCAAGTCATTGAATATCCATTGTTAGAAGTGATTGTACGCTACAATGATGAAGGCTATGAAACACGTTATCTTGCATTAAATGAAGCGACGATGAAAACTGAAAATGGGAGTACATTAGTTGTTGATATTGATATACGAGGTCAACATTTTGAACGCTTTAGAGGTGATGGGCTTTGTGTTTCCACGCCATCAGGTTCGACTGCATATAACAAAGCATTAGGCGGGGCGCTCATTCATCCGTCATTAGAAGCGATTCAGTTGACTGAGATTGCGTCTATTAATAATAGGGTATTCCGTACAGTCGGTTCACCGCTCGTTTTACCAAAGCATCATACATGCCATGTGAAACCAGTCGATCACGGTACGATTTTATCTACTGTTGATCATATTAGTGTCAAACATAAAAATGTGAACGCTGTCCAATATCGCGTTGCCAATGAAAAAGTACGATTTGCACGCTTTAGACCTTTCCCATTTTGGAAACGTGTGCATGATTCGTTCATTTCTAGTGGTGAAACACTGTGATTTTTAAATATCATGTGGCAAAATCGACAACGTTAAAGACATTTTTATATGAACAACAATTTTCAAAAAAGACGTTGAGCGCCATTAAACAAGATGGCGCTCTCCTTGTTAATGGTACGGCGCGTACGGTACGCCATTCTTTACAAGTCGGTGATGTATTGGAAGTACAGTTGCCGATAGAGTCTCCAAGTCCGTACCTTAAGCCTTATCATATGCCATTAACGATTTTATATGAAGATACATGGTTGCTAATTGTGGCCAAGCCAAGTCATCAAAATACGGCACCTTCACGCGAACATCCACATGAAAGTTTGGTCGAGCAAGCATTAGCGCATATGCAGGAAAAGGGAGAACGAGGTATTCCGCATATTGTGACACGCTTAGATCGGAACACGATGGGCATTGTCATTATCGCAAAGTCTCGGCACATGCATCATCTGATGAATCAATGTGCGATTGAGAAGTATTATGAATGCATTTGTGAAGGAATCTTGACGACAAAAGGTGAGATTGATCAACCGATTGCGAGGGCGTCGGATAGTATTATTAATCGAATTGTCTCGGAAAAGGGTAAGCCTGCACGAACGATTTATTGGCCGCTTAAAAATTTCAAGACTTATACATGGTGCCGTGTTAAACTTGAAACGGGTAGAACACATCAAATTCGTGTGCACTTTCAATGGCTAGGGGCACCGTTAGTGGGCGATACATTATATGGACACGCACATCATACGTATCAAACCCAATTATTAAAATGTGCAGAGGTCAGGTTTGTACATCCATTGACTCAGGAAAAACTGAATATCAAGAATGAACAGCCTCACTTCGAACAATTATTAACCACTTTGTAGATTTACAGGAACGATGGAGGTGGCAAACGTGGTGAACGACAATGAACAAATCTTGTTAGATGACGAAGAAATGTTCAACAAAGCTTTGTTAGATGACTTAATTGCGAATGGTGATATCGACGGCTTTCGCGAAGAGTTTTTAGCATTGCACTCGTATGAACAAAGCGAATATTTCGAAGTCAGTGACGATGATGTCCGTCAAAAAATGTATCGATTTTTATCTCCAGAAGAAGTTGCCGAGTTCTTTGAGAATTTAGAGATTGATGAAGAAGATTATGAAGCGTTATTTGAAACAATGAATGCGACCTATGCGAGTCAAGTGCTCGAGCAGATGTCATACGATAATGCGGTCGATATTTTAAATCAGCTTTCCAAAAAGAAAATCGCGAGTTTATTAATGTTGATGAACCGCGACGAAGCAAAAGAAATTAAAGCATTGCTCCATTATGATGAAGATACAGCCGGCGGTATCATGACGACGGAGTATATTTCACTCACAATTAATACACCGGTACATGAAGCGTTAATGCGTGTTAAAGATCAAGCACCAGACGCAGAGACGATTTATGTCATTTTTGTCGTGGATGAAGATAAAAAATTGGTCGGAGTTATCTCATTAAGAGACCTCATCATTGCTGAAAATGATGCATACATTGAAGATATTATGAGTGAGCGTGTGATTAGTGCAAATGTCGCTGATGACCAAGAAGATGTTGCGCAAACGATGAGAGACTATGACTTTATCGCGATGCCCGTTGTAGATTATCAAAATCATTTGTTAGGGATTATCACGATTGATGATATCGTCGACGTCATAGATGAAGAGGCGAGCGAAGACTATTCTCGTTTAGCCGGGGTATCTGATATCGACTCTACAGATGATACGATATTTCAAACGGCGTTCAAACGTTTGCCGTGGTTGCTTATTTTGACGGTATTAGGAATGATTACTGCATCTATTTTGGGCTCATTTGAAGAAACATTGGAGAAAGTGGCCTTGTTAGCTGCATTTATTCCGATTATTAGTGGGATGTCCGGGAATTCAGGCACACAGTCACTTGCCGTGTCCGTACGGAATATTTCTACAGGTGATATTAAGGAAAAGAGTAAGGTCAAACTCGCATTACGTGAGTCTGGGAGTGGCTTTTTAACCGGAATTACGTGTGCAGTGAGTTTAAGTTTAATTATTATGTTATTATACGGTCAACCTTATCTTGCATTAATCGTAGGGACAAGTCTGACAATCGCGATGACTGTTGGGACAACGATTGGCTCTGTGATTCCACTTGTTATGAATCGTTTAGGCATTGACCCTGCTGTTGCGAGTGGACCATTTATTACGACGATTAATGATATTGTCAGTATGTTAATTTATTTCGGATTAGCAACGACTTTTATGTCATATTTAACTTGAGGGGGTACCCATGGAATTTGTATCGCTTGTCGTTGTCATAGTAGCGGCTATGATAACACCGATTTTGATTCATAGGTTGAAAATATCGTTTTTACCTGTTGTGGTCGCCGAGATTTTAATGGGGATTATCATCGGAAATTCGTTTTTAAACCTCGTACATCGTGATGAGATGTTGAATATATTATCGACGTTGGGCTTTATATTTTTAATGTTTTTAAGTGGTCTGGAAATTGACTTTTCCGCATTTAAAAAAGATAAAACGAAAAAGAAAAAAGAAGAATCACAAAGTCAGAGCCCGAGTCATTTTAAATTGGCATTGAGTGTGTTCATGCTGATTATGATTTTGTCCATTATTCTTGCATACGCATTTCAATGGATGGGCTTAATTAATGATGTGCTGTTAATGGTCATTATCATTTCTACGATTTCGTTAGGTGTTGTTGTACCGACGTTGAAAGAAATGAACTTAATGAGCACGACAATCGGACAATTAATTTTGTTAGTTGCTGTATTGGCTGATTTAGCGACAATGCTGTTGCTGACAGTTTATGGTGCACTCCATGCTTCTGGTGGCGGTACGATTTGGCTGATTGGTATTTTAGTCGTCTTTACGATTGTGTTCTATTTCTTAGGTGGTCTGTTCAAAAAAGCACCATTTTTAGAAAAATTAATGGCTGGAACGACCCAAATTGGAATTCGAGCTGTTTTCGCACTCATTATTTTACTTGTTGCACTCGCTGAAGGTGTCGGTGCCGAACATATTTTAGGTGCCTTTTTAGCCGGAGTGGTTGTATCATTACTCGGACCAACACAAGACTTAGTTGAGAAGCTTGACTCATTTGGATATGGGTTCTTCATTCCGATTTTCTTTATCATGGTCGGTGTGGATTTAGACATTCCGTCATTGATTAGCGACCCTAAAGTGTTACTCATTATACCAGTGCTGATTCTTGCCTTTATTATTTCCAAGTTAATTCCTGTTATGTTGTTGAAGAAATGGTTTGACATGAAAACGACTATTGCGTCGGCATTCTTATTAACGTCGACACTTTCACTCGTCATTGCAGCGGCAAAAATTGCAGAAAAGCTTGGCACGATTAGTGAAGAAATTTCAGGTATTTTAATTTTAAGTGCAGTCATTACGTGTGTCTTTGTACCGATTGTCTTTAAAAAATTAATTCCGATTCCTGATGAAATGCAACGTTCAATCAAAGTGGCTATGATTGGGAAAAACCAATTGTCGATTCCGATTGCACAAGGGTTACGGTCACAGTTGTATAAAATTTCGTTGTACTATCGAAAAGATTTATCGGACCATCGTGTGTTATCAGATGATATTACGATGATTGAAATTACGGATTACCGTTCTGATATATTGGAACGTCTAGGCTTGTATGATAGTGATATCGTCGTATGTTCGACAAATGATGATGAAATTAACCGACGTGTTGCTTTAATGGCTAAAGAACACGGTGTTGAACGCGTTATTTGTCGCCTTGAAACGAATGATGAATCACAGGAATTGAGTAGCCAAGGTATCGAATTGTTTAGTAACTTCCAAAGTAACCAAATTTTATTAAAAGGGATGATTGAGACGCCGAACATGCTAAATTTATTGAGCAACGTCGAAACATCTTTATACGAAATTGGAATGTACAATTACGCTTTCGATCATATGCAACTCCGTCATTTCCCATTTGGCGGCGATATTATCTTTGTCCGCATTATTCGTAACAATGAATCAATCGTGCCACACGGGGATACACAACTCCAATATGGTGACCGTTTAATCGTCACAGGTACGAAAGAGTATGTGGATCAGCTGAAAATAGAATTAGAAATGTTTTAATGAATACAGACACAGTTTTGAAATACTGACAAAAGCGATTTCAAGGCTGTGTTTGTTTGATTCAAAAGGGAAATGCTTTTCAAAATTTAGTACCAGATGTTAAAATTAATATATTCATGTAATTAAACGTAAAGGAGCAATCTAGAGTGATGAATCTTGAAGGTAAAACTTTTGTAATTATGGGTATCGCAAATAAGCGTAGTATTGGCTTCGGTGTGGCAAAAGTATTAGACCAATTAGGCGCAAAATTAGTATTTACATACAGAAAAGAAAGAAGCTTTAATGAATTAGATAAGTTGATTGATCAACTGAACCAATCTGAAAAACATGTATACCAAATCGATGTACAAAGTGATGAAGAGGTTGTCAATGGCTTTGAAAAAATTGGTAAAGAAGTCGGCAAAATTGATGGTGTGTTCCACTCTATCGCATTTGCGCGTGTAGAAGAATTAAGAGGACGCTTCTCAGATACATCACGTGACGGTTTTTTACTTGCACATGACATCAGTGCGTATTCATTAACAATTGTTGCACGTGAAGCTCGTAAAATTATGAATGAAGCGGGCAGTATCGTAACATCAACTTACCTTGGCGGAGAGTTTGCAGTACAGAACTACAATGTGATGGGTGTCGCAAAAGCAAGTCTTGAAGCATCAGTGAAATATTTAGCGGCAGACTTAGGCCAAGATAACATCCGTGTGAATGCGATCTCTGCTGGTCCAATCCGTACATTAAGTGCACGAGGTGTTGGAGGTTTCACGAGCATCTTAAAAGAAATTGAAGAACGTGCACCATTAAGACGTAATGTTGATCAAGAAGAAGTAGGAAAAACAGCTGCATATTTATTAAGTGATCTTTCTTCTGGTGTGACAGGTGAAAATATTCATGTTGATGCAGGTTACCACGCGATTCGCTAAAATTAATGAACATTAAAAAGACACCCCCAACTTGAGAGGTGTCTTTTTTTGGGGATAGGACATAATCATTTTTGATGCTGAGGATGCAGTATTTTGTTTAACTTTCTCTCCCTATGATTTATGGCTTCTGATTGCCCTTATGGCTTCGCGTTCCCAGGGGATGAACAGGAACCCCTGCAGTTTACACTTAAATATCAAAAACTGATGTCTAGTTTAGCTTATCCTGCTAAGCTAGACATTTTCAATGAAACTCGTTCGTTATTAAAAAATGTTATATAATCTCTAATCATTTTTTCAGCTTCTTCGTAACTTGGTAATCTTCGTTTTTTTATCACCTAGAAGTAGCTCGCTTTTCATAAGACCCCATACACCTTCCATCGGGCCATTATCAATGCACATTTTAACACGCGACATACTATGAATCATATGATATTTGTTTATCAATGTGTTAAATGTATGCGAAGTGTACTGTATCCCTCTGTCACTGTGGAAAAGCAGTCCTTTTGTTTCTTTTGGCGACATGCCTTTAACAGCTTTATTAAATGTATTAATAACTAAA
>NZ_FXUZ01000124.1 GCF_900183575.1 Staphylococcus cornubiensis | reverse complement strand
GTAACCATTTGGAGCTAGCCGTCGAAGGTGGGACAAATGATTGGGGTGAAGTCGTAACAAGGTAGCCGTATCGGAAGGTGCGGCTGGATCACCTCCTTTCTAAGGATAATATACGGAATATCACCATCAGGTGATAAGCGGATTAACGTGACATATTGTATTCAGTTTTGAATGCTCATTCATT
>NZ_FXUZ01000131.1 GCF_900183575.1 Staphylococcus cornubiensis | reverse complement strand
TTCATGCTGAATCCTCAAATGAATGAGCATTCAAAACTGAATACAATATGTCACGTTAATCCGCTTATCACCTGATGGTGATATTCCGTATATTATCCTTAGAAAGGAGGTGATCCAGCCGCACCTTCCGATACGGCTACCTTG
>NZ_FXUZ01000024.1 GCF_900183575.1 Staphylococcus cornubiensis | reverse complement strand
AACAACTCATCATTTTCCTACATATTTAGTATAACACCTAGAAAAAATTTTTAAAATTAGCTAGGTGTAGTTCAGTGATGCCAAAATACTTAAAAAAACACTTGCAAAACAGTAAGAAAGGGAAGCCATGAGGGCAATCAAAAACCACAAACCATAAGGAGGGCAAGTTTACCAAAAATACTGCATCTATAGCATCAAAAATTTTTATGACCTATCCCCTTTAGCTGTTATGGATAGGGTGTTTAATCTACAACTAAAACTAAAAGCGTAAATCCTTTATGATGAGGTCGATGTGGCTATCATCATAGAAGTGTTTACGCTTTTTTGTTTGAGTAGATGTATGCAAAAAAATTCCCTTTATTGACTGTACAAAATCAATAAAGGGAAACGATTTCCTTTGCAGATGGTTATTTATAAACGGGATTAAAAAAGGAAATCTAAACCTGCCTTTTCACATCGTCGAGATCATGAAAACGCAAAATCTACGCATTATCGCGCGTCAGTAATACCAGTAATAGGTAACACGTGAGCAAAAGAGAATGCTAAAATGACAATCACCACTGTAATTACAATAAGAATCAAATCTTTATAAGAAAACGGCACATGGTAATAATATGTTCGAGGCCCGTCTTTAAATCCTTTTTTCTCCATTGCGACAGATAAGCGGTGTGCTTTTCTAATATTTTGACTGAGCAAAGGAATTAACAAATGTTTCAGACGTTTGAAGCCCGAATAGTTGCGATTATCAATCATTTGATAACGCATTTTTAAGGCATTACGCAGTTGGAAAAGTGATTCTAACATGAGCGGAATCATACGAAATGCTGCCATAAAAGCATAAGCAATTTTTGGTTTCACTTTTAAATGTTGCATTAAACTGTAAAATATCATAATGACTTGTGACGTAAAGGCAATGGCCAGCCCAAAATAACTTATGGTCATTGTTCGAAACGAGAGGTGTAGGCCACGTACGAGACTTTCTGTACTGATTTTTACAAAGCCGAACGCCAGCAATACATGTTGACCATCACCATAAAAAATCATAAATAATGAAGAGGTGAGGGCAAAAAATGTTGCCAGTGCTGTAAAAGTGACCACGACTTTCCATTGTGTTCCTGCGACAAGCAACATAAAAATGAGTATCAACGTCGCAAGATAGATCATAAAATCAAAATTATGGATGAAAATAATGAAAAAGAAGAGGATAATTCCTAAAAATAACTTAGTCACAATATTAACATCATCCATAAATGTGTGACGTGTTTTCCAAGACTCAATCATGCGCGCACCTCCTCAACTTCAAATAGTTTGCCGTCCTTGACTTCTATTCGTCGAGAAGGATAACGTTCGATGATATGGGCATCATGTGTGACCATTAAAATCGTTTGACCTTGCTGAACACGACTTTGGAATAGTTCAATCAATTTAAAAGTGTTGTGACTATCCAATCCGAATGTCGGTTCATCTAATAAAATAATATCTGCGTTCGTGCTTAATGCTGTCGCTACACTTAGTCGTCGCTTTTGTCCCATTGATAATTCAAATGGATGTTGACGTGCGACATGTTCCAAATCAAGTAGCTCTAACATTTCAGCGGTTTTCGCTTTCGCATGTTCAGGGTCCATATGGTGATAGTTGACCCATATTTCATCAAAAACACTATTTTGTATAAATTGAAGTTCAGGATTTTGATACACTAAAAACATATGTTCAGCGGCATCTTTAATTTTAGTTAATTTCTGCTCGTTATAACGCATGTTCCCCTTATAACGTATCAACTGCATCATTGACTCTAATAGTGATGTTTTACCCGATCCATTTTTTCCTGTTAACGTAATCCATTCTCCTGGTCCAATATCAAATGACTCGATTTCATATAACGTACGACGGCCCCTTTGAATTGCGCCTTGTTCGAATGAAAATTGAAAATCTTGAGAAGTCGATTGCGTAGTATGTTGCGACAACGGTGCATGAGACCACGCTTTTGGATGCCACACGCCGTATTCACTCAATAAATCCTCAAAGTGCGACATAATATATTCAGGTGTGCCTTGTTGCACAATATGTCCATGATGATTCATTAAAATGACCCGGTCAACGTGTTGCCAAATATGTTCAACTTTATGCTCGACAATCAATACGGTTTTGTCAGCCCATAAAGATTTAAGCAAGTTCCATAAATTTTCAGTCGCCTCTACATCTAACATGGCAGTC
Organism: Staphylococcus cornubiensis; assembly: GCF_900183575.1. Classification (GTDB taxonomy): domain Bacteria; phylum Bacillota; class Bacilli; order Staphylococcales; family Staphylococcaceae; genus Staphylococcus; species Staphylococcus cornubiensis. The sequence goes on along the minus strand of NZ_FXUZ01000024.1, from coordinate 12,932 downwards.
GGTTCGTCAAGAAATAACGTATCTGCCCCTTGGAGTAACGTTCCCGCAATAGCGAGTTTTTGTTTCATACCACCGCTCAATTGATGAATACGTTGCTTCGGATTGACATCAAGGCCGACATATTGTAATGCTTGTTGAATGCGGGCATCCATGTCTTGACGAGGGATTTGCTGGTTTTCTAAAATAAATGCCAACTCTTCGTTCACTTGTGGCATACAAAATTGTGAATCCGGGTCTTGGAAGATGACACCTGCATTTTGTGAGATTTCTAATGCGTCATATTTCATCGGTAAATCAATTAAATGCGGGACAATGCCACTTAATACATTTAATAATGTACTTTTACCTGAACCAGAAGGCCCAAGTAAAAGTACTTTTTCTTTGTCTTTGATTTCTACGTCAATCCCGTCAAATATTTTATAATCTGCACTCGGGTATTTTAAACGTAAATTTTTAACTTTTAACACGATAGGTCACCTTACAATGCATCATAATCGTCTTTTGAAGCAGGACGAAATAGTTTAGTCACACCGGTCTGATCCAGTGCCTTAACGAGTAAGTATGGGAAAATACCTGCTAATACCGCACCACTAATGACACGGAAAGAGATAAGTAAAATTAAGTTCCATGTTGCGACTTCATTTAAATAGCCATAGTACCAATCAATAGGTAAGCTAATAATTGCGGCTGCCATACCTGCAAGGACAGATACCATTAAAGCACGAGATTTGTAGCGGAAAATCGCAAAAATAATCTCACAGGCTAGACCTTGAAGTAAAGCGTAAATAATCGTTGGGATATCAAAACGTCCCATTAAAATTGTTTCACCAGCACCTGCAGCAAACTCTGCTAACAAAGCAATCCCCATTTTAGGAATAATGAGGTATGCCACAACTGCAGCACTAAACCACATGCCATACATCAATTGATCAAGATGTAAACCTAATGGCTGTACTGTATTATTGACAATCCACCACAGATTATAAATGACTGCAAAAATCACTGATACGAGTACAGTGACTAGGATGTCTGACAAAGTTAAGCCTTTTTTCATTGATAAATTCCTCCCCAAAATAAAAAATACGCATATCTCTCCAACCAGAGACAGGCGCATGCTGTGCTAATGTATGTATAGACAACCGAGTTTGAATGACAGACGCCATTCTTCGGTGTTTTATATCATAGCGAAACACTTTCCTACGCTAGTATCATCTAGTTCAGGTTCGAAGGGTTTGAGGTGACACCTCATCTCAGTTTTCACACCCCTAGTGTGCGTATTTAATTGATAATGTCAATGTACACCGAGAACATTGAAAAGTCAAGGTGTCAAACTACTGATGAATTAATATTTGTAAAACCATGAACTATTAAAAATGTATAAATTGAAACAATAAACCCGCAAATTGAACAGTGGCCGCATTGTCATTATAAAGATAACGAAAAACAATAAAAGGATTTTTAGCGCAATGCACAGTAAAAGAGAAGCAACAGTTCATGGCAGATGAAAGGTGATTCAAAGCAAACCATGAATGTTATTTTTTAAGTATTGTCTCGTTCAATTGAAGTGACATACTAAAGATTGAAAGAACAGCTCGAGAAGACCGAGGGATTAGACGTAGCCGAAAATCCAATTTGGCTTCTCCTTAGTGTATACTTTAATAAAGCCAAATTTAGTTGAGGCAAGTCCTGGGAAAGCAAGAGCTAGTTCGTCAATCTACAAGATACATCTCAATGAAACGAGTGATATCGAAATGCTTTAAGGACTAAATGTTTTAAAGACGAAATGATTTAAACACGCAATGCTTTAAACACTGATTGTTTTTAAACGAATAAAAAAGGAACAGGCCTCAATCAGCCTATTCCTCATTAATCAAACAAAAGCAGACAAACGATTATTCAAAAGTCTTTTGAATATCATCCTTTGTTTTTTTTGCACCATCTTTAGCCTCTTCAGCTTTATCTTTTAACGCATTCTCTTTATCTTTTGCTTGTTCAGCAGCTTTTTTCAAATCTTTTTCACTCATTCAAAACGCCTACCTTTCAAATTGTTTGTATCCTCACTATAACCTTTATGTGCACAAACTAAACATTTTTACTTTGCATTTCTTATCGCAAGCAACATGATTAAGCTATATTACGAAAATCTATTTTGAAATCGTACGTTTAAAAGGTAATGATTTTTGATATACTTAACTAATCAATTCATAGTAAAAATAACTAATGATAATTAAGATATTTGAAAGTGAAAATAAAAGCGTTTTATTATAGTAGTGTAGATAAATGGTATAGGTCATTCTGGAGACTGATATTTTTGAAATATAAAGACAGGTGACAAGAGTTCGTATATAATAGCTTTGAGGTGAGAGGATGTCTTTGTTAAACAAATACACCGAAGTGATTTATAGCTATATTATCGGTGTGCTTTCAATTTTATTAAGCGTCATTATTTTTATTAATATTCCACTCATTCAACAGTTTAAGTCAGGCAAACAACCGAGCACAAATATCGACAATTTGTGGGATTTTATTATGGCTTTCTTTAATGAAATCATTCGTGTCATGAGTCAGTATATTGGTGACATTCCACTCGCGAGCGGTATTGTCATTTTATTGTTTGGAATTTTAATGATTTTTATTGGTCGAACATTAACGAATACAACACGATTTGATTATGACATTTCAATATTATTTTTATTAGTCGGCATTATTTTCTTCGTATTAACATTAATTTTTATGTCTCAAGTTTATGGTTGGATTGCATTTGTATTTATTATTCCATTTCTTGTGCATATCGGTTATATCGCATATAAAGACGAATTAAATCCATTGCACCGTAAAGAACATTATTTATGGATTATTTTCAGTTATGGGATTTGTTATATTATTACGCAAATTGCGCTATATGCCCGTATTGAAGCGAAAGATGTTGCTTCAATTGATGTGCTAAGTATTAATACATTTTTTGTTGTTTTATGGTTGATTGGACAAATGGCAGTATGGAACTTCCTCTTTTTACGTCGTTCATTACCAGTGTCTGAAGAAGAAATCACTGGAGAGGCAAGTGAATATTCGAGAAGTAAAAAGTATCAATTTACAAATACTTCTAAAAATCATTTCAAAGACTTTCAAGATCGCACGGCTGAATTCACACAGGATATTTCGCATCGTACGCGCCGTAGCATTGACTTAGAAAAGTTGCGTAACAAGCGTGAAACACTCGCAAAAAAATGGTTTTCATGGGCTAAGTTAGAGGAAGACGATATTCCAACATTCCTTAAAATAAGACCTAAATGGTTGAATCGTAACTATGTCATGATTGCTTGTGGCGTCATTTTGTTGTTCTTTATATTGTTAGAGTTCAATAATCGTAATGCGTTATTTATGTCTGGTGATTGGCAATTATCTCAAACACAATACGTTTACGAATGGGTGAGCTTACTTTTATTACTCATTGTTGCGATTGTATTTATTTTTACAACAGTTGTGAGAATGTTGAGAGGTAAGTTTTATTATTTACAACTATTCATGATTAGTATTTTATTCTTTAAATTGTTAACGGAATATATTGTGATTATATTCCACGGGCTATTGTTATCGATTTTCATCACGCCAATTCTTGTATTAATGTTAGTACCTGCAATTGTCGCGTTCGTCTTACAATTGAGACAACCTGTGGACATTCAAGTGAAAAAGCATCAGTAATTGAAAAATGGTTTTAATCAGAGACTGGGATATTAAGCTTTCCCAGTCTCTTTTTATGATGTACGGTTTTGGTTGGAAGATGTCATTGTGAAATCATCCGTGTTAAAATCAGAATAATGATAAGAAGAGAAAGGCTGATAAGATGAAAACGGCTATTTTAAATAAAGGTAAAGAAGAAAAATATTTTAATCAGTACCCACTTGTGGAGGAAGAGGATTTATTTGAACACGATCGACTAGAAGAAGGCGATGTCTTTCAGCTATTGACTTCAACTCACGTGTATGTTGCGACGTGTTATGTAGGGCGTCAACATAAAGGATTAGGTTGGGTATTGACGTATCATGAAGAAGAAGCGATTGATCAATCATTCTTTGAACAACTGTTCGAACAAGCGCTTGAAGTCCGACAATACTATTATCAAATTGAAGGGACCAATGCATTTCGCTTATTTAATGGTGAGGGTGATGGTGTCGGTGGCCTAACTATCGATAATTATAACGGTCATTTATTAATTCAATGGTATTCTGAGGGGATTTATCGTTTTCGTCAAAATATTGTTAGCGCGATTAAAAAAGTTTATGATTATACATCTATTTATGAAAAGACACGTTTTAAACATCAGACGATTGAAGGCGGCTTTGTAGATGGAACAGCCCCTGAATTTCCGATTGTCGTTGAAGAGAATTTCACGTTTTACAATGTGCATCTTGATGATGGTCCGATGACAGGGATATTCTTGGACCAAAAAGAAGTGCGTAAAAAAATTAGAGATTATTACGCTGAAGGACGTCAATTACTTAATTTATTCAGCTATACAGGTGCTTTTTCAGTCATCGCTGCTACAGGTGGAAGTCAGACGACGAGTGTAGATTTGGCTAATCGCTCACGTCAGTTGACTGAAGAGAACTTTGGCTTAAATGGCATAGATCCTAAATCACAACAGATATATGTGATGGATACGTTTGATTACTATAAATATGCACTGAGACACAACTTAAAATACGACACGATTGTCATTGATCCACCGAGTTTTGCACGCAATAAAAAGAAGACATTTTCTGTGACGAAAGACTACGACAAGTTAATTGAAGGGGCACTACGAATATTGAATCCGGGCGGCAGTCTCGTGTTAAGTACGAATCATAGTGCGTATGCCTTAAAAGCATTTAAAAATATGGTGAAACGAACTGTTGAAAAGCAAGGGCTCACGTATGAAATGAATGAAGTGATGGGTTTACCTAAAGATTTTAAAACACATCCGCATTATAAACCATCGAAGTATTTAAAAGTGATTTTTATTACAATAAAGTAGTAGAAATTGTTGAAAAGGGTATAAAGGTTAAGACTTTTCATAATGAGGTGAATATGGAAAATGAATTTTAAACGAAAAATTTCTGAAACGTTAGGAAATAAAGTACTGGCTATTGAAACAATTAGTCAAAAAGATGCGTTGCCAAAGACTGAGCAAGATATACGCGCAAGACGTGAACGCGCTGAAGCAATTGTACGAAAAAAGGCACTGTTATCGTCGGGGGCAACTGTCGTACCGATTCCAGGATTTGATTTTGGAATGGACATGAAATTGATGCGTGATGTCATTGAAGATGTGAATAAAATTTACGGTTTAGATCACCAACAAGTGAACCAAATGAGTGATGACATGAAAAACCGCATTTTGATGGCAGCAGGTATTCAAGGGAGCCAATTAATAGGTAAAAAGGTGTCTAGTGGCTTATTGAAAGTGTTTGTACGTGATGTTGCTAAACGTACAGCTGCCAAACAGACGCGCTGGTTCCCAATTGTCGGTCAGGCTGTATCAGCTTCAATCAGTTATTATTTTATGGTTAAAGTAGGTAAAGATCATATTCAAAAATGTGAAAATGTAGTAAAATCATTACTATAGCATGTAAAAATTTTCACAAAGCACTATCAAAGGCGTTCAAAATCGAGATGTCGGGGCATTTACGAATTGAATTTAAATATAGAATTTGGTAATGTAATGCTATATAGCGAAGTTAAATATAATTTATGCTAGTAAATCTAGAAGTAGAAGGAGTAAGATGACAGATGGAACAACAATCATATGTAATTATTGACGAAACAGGTATTCATGCACGTCCTGCAACGATGCTTGTTCAAACAGCTTCAAAATTCGATTCAGATATTCAATTGGAGTATAACGGCAAAAAAGTAAACTTAAAATCTATCATGGGTGTTATGAGCTTAGGTGTTGGTAAAGACGCAGAAATTACAATTTATGCTGACGGTAGCGATGAAAAAGACGCAATCGCATCAATCACTGAAGTCTTATCTAAAGAAGGATTAACAAAATAATGTCAAATATTATTAAGGGAATTGCAGCTTCGGATGGTGTTGCTATTGCCAAAGCGTATCTGCTCGTAGAACCCGATTTAAGTTTTAGTAACGAAAAAACGGACAACCCGGAAGCGGAAGTCCAAAAATTTAATGAGGCGCTTAAAAACTCTAAGATTGAATTAACGAAAATTCGTAATCATGCAGAGGAGCAATTAGGTGCGGATAAAGCAGCTATCTTTGACGCACACTTACTTGTTTTAGATGATCCTGAATTAATTCAACCGATTGAGGAGAAAATTAAAAATGAAAGCGCAAGTGCACCTCAAGCATTAACTGAAGTGACACAAAACTTCATTACAATTTTTGAATCAATGGATAACGAATATATGAAGGAACGAGCTGCGGATATTCGCGATGTTTCTAAGCGTGTGTTAGCGCATATTTTAGGGGTAGAATTACCGAATCCGAGTATCATTGATGAAAGCGTCATCATTGTGGCTCACGACTTGACGCCATCAGATACTGCACAGTTAAACAAACAATATGTTCAAGGATTCGTTACAAACATTGGTGGTCGTACTTCACATTCAGCAATTATGAGTCGCTCTCTAGAGATTCCTGCTGTGGTAGGTACAAAATCCATTTCTGAATCTGTTCAACAAGGCGATATGGTCATTGTTGATGGTTTAACTGGGGACGTTATTGTTAACCCTTCAGACGATGAAATTAAAGCGTATCAACATAAACGTGAAACTTTCTTTGCAGATCGTGAAGCATTGAAACAATTACGTGACGAGCCATCAAAAACAAAAGATGGTCATGAAGTTGAACTTGCGGCTAACATTGGTACACCAAATGATTTAGAGGGTGTGCATAACAACGGTGCAGAAGGTATCGGTTTATATCGTACTGAGTTCCTTTACATGGGTCGTGACAACATGCCGACTGAAGATGAACAATTTGAAGCATACAAAAAAGTGCTTGAATCGATGGACGGTAAACGTGTTGTCGTACGTACGTTAGATATTGGTGGGGACAAAGAGTTACCATATTTGAACTTACCAAAAGAGATGAACCCATTCTTAGGTTACCGTGCGATTCGTTTGTGCTTAGATCAACCGGATATTTTCCGCCCACAATTACGTGCATTATTAAGAGCTTCAGCATACGGTAAATTGAATATTATGTTCCCAATGGTGGCAACAATTCAAGAGTTCCGTGATGCTAAAGCGTTACTTCTTGAAGAAAAAGAAAACTTAAAACAAGAAGGCGTTGAAGTGAGCGACGATATTGAATTAGGAATCATGGTAGAAATTCCATCAACAGCAGCACTTGCAGATGTTTTTGCGAAAGAAGTGGATTTCTTCAGTATTGGTACAAATGATTTAATTCAATACACGATGGCTGCAGACCGCATGTCAGAGCGTGTTTCTTACCTTTACCAACCATATAATCCATCAATCTTGCGTTTAATTAAACAAGTGATTGACGCATCTCACCAAGAGGGCAAATGGACAGGTATGTGTGGTGAAATGGCTGGTGACGAAACAGCAATTCCATTATTACTTGGTTTAGGATTAGATGAGTTCTCAATGAGTGCAACTTCTATCTTAAAAGCACGTCGTCAAATTAAAGGTTTAAGCCGTACTGAAATGGTACAATTAGCAGACCGTGCATTGAACTGTGCCACTGTTGATGAAGTTGTTGACCTTGTCAAAGAGAAAACAACAAAAGCTTAATTGAATATATCAAAAGAGATTGAGTGATTATTTTTTACTCAGTCTCTTTTTTTATGCCGAAAAAAACTTGTTGTCTTTGATATTGTGAAAAAGGAGGTATGTATAGAAGGACGATAAAATTTTATAAATAAAACAAAAAAGGAGCAGGGATGCAATAGAGTTTCCCTACTCATATCTATTGACGGACTTATCTCCATCTACACAAATGAAAGCTATACCGATGGGGTGATTACGCTTGAATGCCCAGCTTTTTGTTCAATAAATCTAAATCGACTTGATACATCGGTTCATCATCAATCAAAATAAAAGGTGTTGAAAAAGCATCACGTTCAATCATTTCGTTTCGATACGTTGAATTGGCAATGTTTCGTTCTTCAAATGAGACATTGTGATTTTCAAGATATTGTTTGACGAATGAACAAGGGGGACATTCATTTTGTGTGTAAATAATAACTTCTGACATAAAGACGCCTACTTTCATAGCATTTGTTGTTACATCTTAATCGACCGTTCCATAAATTGCAAATGAACCGTCTGAATAAAAATGACAAATTTTAGACATGTCAACAAATTGTCAATGTATTAATGAACAAAAATATATTAATGTAACCTACTTATTGTATATAATTAATGGACGTTTTCATTATAGTTTAAGTAAGGAGGTCATGAAATGGATGCAGTGGATATTAGCCGGTTTTTAACAGGTATGACACTTGCAGTCCACATTATTTTTGCAACGATTGGTGTTGGTATGCCACTTTTCTTTGCAATAGCAGAATTTATCGGTATTAAAAAGAAAAGTGCTCAATATATAGCGTTAGCTCAACGTTGGGCTAAGGGATATACGATTACCGTGGCAGTAGGTGTAGTAACAGGTACAATCATTGGTTTACAGTTATCATTACTATGGCCGACATTTATGCGAATAGGTGGGCACGTCATTGCTTTGCCATTATTTATGGAGACTTTTGCGTTTTTCTTTGAAGCGATTTTCTTAAGTATTTATTTATACACATGGGATCGTTTTAAAAATCAATGGATACACTTTTTCATTAGTATCCCAGTGATTATTGGAGGAAGTTTTTCCGCTTTCTTTATTACGTCGGTCAATTCGTTTATGAATACGCCGGCAGGTATGGAAATTAAAGATGGTCGTATGGTCAATGTGGATCCGATTGCAGCAATGTTTAACGCATCATTTTTTGTAAGATCTTTCCATGTTATTGCGACAGCGCTTATGACGATGGCGTTCATTTTAGCGAGTATTGCAGCGTTTAAGTTAATCAAAAACAAAATTGAAAAGGATCGACGTTATCATCAAGCAGCACTGAAAATTACGATGATTGCAGGATTGATTTTTTCAATGTTATCGATGTTAGCAGGGGATTTATCAGCGAAGTTTTTACATCAAGAACAACCTGAGAAGCTTGCTGCATATGAGTGGCATTTTAATACAGAATCTCAAGCGGATCTCGTGCTATTTGGTGTACTCGATGAATCAACACAAGAAGTAAAGGGCGCCATCCATATTCCAGGCGCGTTAAGCTTTTTATCGGATTCAAGTTTTGATACAGAAGTAAAAGGACTCAATGAATTTCCAAAAGATGAATTACCACCGTTGATTGTCCATTATTTCTTTGATTTAATGGTATTCTTTGGGATATTTTGTTTCGCTATTTCATTAGCTTATGTGATGGCGTTATGGATTAAAAAATTCAACCCGCATCATAAGTTATTGCTTTATGCTACGTTGTTAGGTGGTCCAGCAGCGATGTTAGCGATTGAGTTTGGTTGGTTCTTAACTGAGCTTGGACGTCAACCGTGGATTGTGAGAGGCTTTTTAAAAGTACAAGATGCCGCGACAGATGCAAGTGGTCTTGTCTTTGTGACGATTTTATTTGCGATACTTTATTTCGTGTTGTTATTTTCAGCGACATACGTGCTTGTAAGAATGTTTAAAAATAAACCTGCCTATCAGCACATTGAAAGATTAAATCTGAGAGGTGATGCATGATGAACTATGAAATCATTGGTATAGCAGTGTTGTGGATTTTCTTGTTTGGTTACATCATCGTTGCTTCTATAGATTTTGGCGCGGGATTTTTCTCGCTACACGCAAAATTATTTGGACAATCTCATTATATTAATGATTTAATTCAACGTTATTTAAATCCAGTATGGGAAGTGACCAACGTATTTTTTGTGTTTTTCTTTGTAGGTATTGTAGGCTTTTTCCCAGATACAGCTTACTATTACGGTACAGTTTTACTTATTCCGGGTTCTATCGCACTCATTTTACTCGCGATTAGAGGGGCATTTTATGCTTTCGAAAACTATGGTCAAGATAGTAAGTTGTCATGGCTCATGTTGTATGCTGTATCAGGATTACTCATTCCAGCTTCATTATCAACAGCGTTAACGATTTCAGAAGGCGGTTATTTAACAGAATCAGCAGCAGGTAAGATTGATTTAGATTGGACGGAATTACTTTTAAGCCCATTCGGTTGGGCGGTTGTTCTGTTAGCGATTGTGTCTGTACTGTATATTTCATCAGGATTTTTAACATTTTATGCCCACCGTGCTGAGGACAAATCAGCGTATCAATTAATGCGTAAATGGTTTTTAATGTGGGGCGCACCGATGATCATGATGTCACTGTTTGTCTTTTTATCATTAAGAATTCAAAATGAAGCACACTTTATGTCAGCAGTTTTTGATTATGGATGGTTATTTATCATCAGTTTGATTTCATTTGTCATTGCAGGTGTGCTGACACTCTTGAAAAAAGCACATGGCATCGCCTTTATTTTCGTTGTGATTCAAATGGGCACAGCCTTTTTCGGATATGGGTTAAGCAAATTGCCTTACATTTTATATCCGTACGTGCACATTGACGATGCAGTCACGAATGATAGTATGGCGCTAGTTTTAACCATCGCCTTTATCGGTGGTTTAGTGTTATTGTTACCATCACTCTTTTTCATATTTAAATTATTCGTATTTGATAAAGATTACGTGCGTGGTAAAAAGTAAGAATGTCTCACGATAGTCCAGTAAAACGGTGCATCATTGAGCATTTTGTAGTAATATAAAAATAGCATTGAAAACATGTGTGGCTTAGAGCGGAAGTGGAACCCATATCCGAACGCTTTGAGCCCACATTTTTGATTTAAATTTGATTTCAGGAGGCCAAAAATGGATAAAGAGTATGTAGTCATTGGTCTAGGTCGCTTCGGTGGCAGTATTGTAAGAGAATTGAATGCTTTAGATATGGATGTTATGGCTATAGATAAAGATGAAAACCGTGTCGATGAATACAGTGATATTGCGACACATGCCGTTGTGGCTGATACGACTGACGAAGCCGTTATGAAAAGTTTAGGAATCCGAAATTTTGATCATGTCATCGTGGCAATTGGTGAAAATATTCAAGCAAGTACATTAACGACATTGATTCTTAAAGAACTCGGTGTTAAAAAAGTGACTGCTAAAGCACAAAACGATTATCACGCCAAGATTTTAAACAAAATTGGTGCCGATACAGTCGTGCATCCTGAAAGAGATATGGGGCGTCGTATCGCACATAATGTGGCGAGTGCGACTGTGCTCGATTATTTAGAGCTTTCTGATGAACACTCCATTGTAGAAATTAAAGCGAGTGAAACGATGGCCGGACAAACCCTTATTGATTTAGATATTCGTGCGAAGTTTGGGATTAATATTATTGCGATTAAAAGAGGGAAGGAAATCATCGTTGCACCCGATCCAGATATGGGATTAGAATTTGATGATATTTTAATTATGATTGGTCACGATAATGATTTAACACGTTTTGAAAAGAAAATGGCACATTAATCATTGAGAAGTGGAATGGGGAGACTGTTCCGCTTTTTTGTGTTCATCGTGAGTGGTTAAACAGATGATAGAGATAAATGTAATGTGAAAAATTAAGTGTACTTTTTTATTTTAATGCGTTATGATATGAACGGGGAGATTAAAAGTGAAAATTGATTATGACAAATGTGGTATCCATCCATTTGTAGTCAGTTAATCCACTATCCATTGCGTTGATTCGGGTTATGTCACGCCTAAAATTTTAAGAATATTCTGATAAAAGGTGGTTGCTATGAATGTGATAAACTTTATAAGACTTGTAACGTTCCTCGTGTTTATTAGTTTTATTGTTGTTTACTTTACGATGGGTTTTGAATGGTTAGGTCACATATTAATATGGATACTGCTCATTCTCACTTTAATTTTTCGACATTATAAAATTAAAGAAGACAAAAAGCATGGTTGGTAATAGCGATGGATTGTTTTATAAAAAATCGACAAAATTAGCGAAAAATGGATAAAAATCTCTCGTGTATAGGACGAACGACATTGCGCTTTTCAGTCCTTTACACATAAAAAAACAGAGACGAAGACATTATGTTTTTCTAGTCTCTGTTTCTATTTATGGGCTAATATCCATGACTTAGGATTAAACCGTCGAAAAATAAGAATGTATTGGACATAAATAATTAGATGCTATTGAGTTTATTCATTTAAACAACTTGCCCTAAGTGACTACATTTGATGTAAGGTTGCCCGGAAGGCTGAGACTCCTGAGGGATGAAGTTGAAAACAAAATGTCAACTTTTAACTTTGATAGCGGCTACTGTTTAACGCAGTAGCTGTCTGACTTCTCAATACTAATGCTTTTGAGAAGCCTAGTCAGCCTTTCGGGGGCAGTACGACGAAATCTTTGTTGCACATAAGATTTCTGTACTACTCCCAAAATCCACCAACGCTTCTACAAATGTAACAGTAAAATCAAAGCGTTGGTGAGTTGAAGGATCAGCGCCTCGGAAACATATTAAGATAGTAGTGAAGAAATTATGACGATAGTTTCTTCACTACTTATTTTTTATAATAGGTAGTTGAGAGAAGTTAAATCGAACTTCCCTTGGATTTTAAAATTCGTCCGGAAACTGATTGGCTTCACTCCCTTATGAATTTTGTTTCAATATGTAGGCTCTAGAAGTCGTGTAAGAAAATAAAGTGACTAAGGATTATGAGTGAAGGTTCGCTTATCTCAAAAATTAATTAAGGAGGCGTTTTATGCACATTTTTGGTATTGATATCAGTAAAGCATCGGCAGTTGTGGCACATTATGAAGATGAAACGTTCGTT
>NZ_FXUZ01000045.1 GCF_900183575.1 Staphylococcus cornubiensis | reverse complement strand
CGACTTCTTCGATCGCCTGAAATCTACCTCGCGTGGTTATGCGTCTCTGGATTACAACTTCAAGCGCTTCCAGGCGTCCGACATGGTACGTGTAGACGTATTAATCAACGGTGAACGTGTTGATGCGCTGGCGTTGATCACCCACCGTGATAATTCGCAAAACCGCGGTCGCGAGTTGGTGGAGAAGATGAAAGATCTGATCCCACGCCAGCAGTTTGATATCGCCATTCAGGCAGCGATTGGTACGCACATCATTGCGCGATCCACCGAGAAACAGCTGCGTAAAAACGTACTGGCTAAATGTTATGGCGGCGATATCAGCCGTAAGAAAAAGCTGCTGCAGAAGCAGAAAGAAGGTAAGAAACGCATGAAGCAGATCGGTAACGTCGAGCTGCCGCAGGAAGCGTTCCTCGCCATTCTGCACGTCGGCAAAGACAACAAATAACCCTTAGGAGTTGGCATGGCGAATATGTTTGCCCTGATTC
>NZ_FXUZ01000046.1 GCF_900183575.1 Staphylococcus cornubiensis | reverse complement strand
GGCAGTACCAGGGCAATTAGCTATCATGACGCCATTGAGACGCTTCCCTATGCGTCCTTTAATCAACGGGCCGTAATGATCAAAGACATGATACATTAATCCGGTACCTGAAGTGCAGGATAAAAATTCATTGTGAAAACCGATTAATCCGCGAGTCGGGATGATGTAATCCAAACGTACTCTGCCTTTGCCATCAGGAACCATATTTTGCATTTCGCCTCGGCGTTCACCCAATTTTTCCATAATGGTACCTTGATGGTTTTCCTCAACATCAACTGTCAGGTGTTCATAAGGCTCTTGTTGTTCACCATCTACCTCGCGAATAATCACTTCCGGTTTGCTTATTGCCAATTCATAGCCTTCACGGCGCATCGTTTCGATAAGAATCGACAAGTGTAATTCCCCGCGACCAGAAACTCTGAATTTGTCAGGGTCATCGCAGTCCTCTACGCGAAGCGCCACATTATGCAGTAATTCTG
>NZ_FXUZ01000040.1 GCF_900183575.1 Staphylococcus cornubiensis | reverse complement strand
TGGAGTTCACTGACTTTCATGCCGTCAATTCCAGGAGCACCTTTGTTTTTCTTAACTTTCTTGATAGCTTTTTCTATGTTGTTTGGTCTTACAACAAGCTCCATCAGTGATGGAGACTTACGATACATTTCTTTCATTTCACCTAAGATTTACTGTACACACTTATGTATTCTTTTTCGTTCCACTACTTATCCTTCCATAAGTTGCCGGTTAAGACCGTATTCTGCACGTCGTAAATCTATAACCTCCAATCTTTACTTTGTATTGAATATTGTTCAGTCCTTCGGTACATTTTCCCTACTATGACTTCTGCTGACTTCTCATCATTCGTTGTTACTACGGTTGAGATACCGCTGATGAGACCTCCCCGGGTAAGGTGTAACCTCTTTCCACTCATGTCACCGCATCATTTACTATATAGAACTCGGGTAGTATCGGACTTCATCTTGTTCAGCAGATTCATCCATTCTACATAGCCTTAGTATGATATTTCTGTTCGTCAGTGCGAGTGTTTGCGTCCGACTTCCTTCAGATTCCACTTCGCAATGGACACCCTTGTCTTTCGCTAACAGTTCCTACTACCAAGCCTGTAACGGACTTTCACCGTCAAGATGTTACCCATGCCGGGCGCAC
>NZ_FXUZ01000029.1 GCF_900183575.1 Staphylococcus cornubiensis | reverse complement strand
ATGGTGATATTCCGTATATTATCCTTAGAAAGGAGGTGATCCAGCCGCACCTTCCGATACGGCTACCTTGTTACGACTTCACCCCAATCATTTGTCCCACCTTCGACGGCTAGCTCCAAATGGTTACTCCACCGGCTTCGGGTGTTACAAACTCTCGTGGTGTGACGGGCGGTGTGTACAAGACCCGGGAACGTATTCACCGTAGCATGCTGATCTACGATTACTAGCGATTCCAGCTTCATGTAGTCGAGTTGCAGACTACAATCCGAACTGAGAACAACTTTATGGGATTTGCTTGACCTCGCGGTTTTGCTGCCCTTTGTATTGTCCATTGTAGCACGTGTGTAGCCCAAATCATAAGGGGCATGATGATTTGACGTCATCCCCACCTTCCTCCGGTTTGTCACCGGCAGTCAACTTAGAGTGCCCAACTTAATGATGGCAACTAAGCTCAAGGGTTGCGCTCGTTGCGGGACTTAACCCAACATCTCACGACACGAGCTGACGACAACCATGCACCACCTGTCACTTTGTCCTCCGAAGAGGAAAACTCTATCTCTAGAGCGGTCAAAGGATGTCAAGATTTGGTAAGGTTCTTCGCGTTGCTTCGAATTAAACCACATGCTCCACCGCTTGTGCGGGTCCCCGTCAATTCCTTTGAGTTTCAGTCTTGCGACCGTACTCCCCAGGCGGAGTGCTTAATGCGTTAGCTGCAGCACTAAGGGGCGGAAACCCCCTAACACTTAGCACTCATCGTTTACGGCGTGGACTACCAGGGTATCTAATCCTGTTTGATCCCCACGCTTTCGCACATCAGCGTCAGTTGCAGACCAGAAAGCCGCCTTCGCCACTGGTGTTCCTCCATATCTCTGCGCATTTCACCGCTACACATGGAATTCCACTTTCCTCTTCTGCACTCAAGTTTTCCAGTTTCCAATGACCCTCCACGGTTGAGCCGTGGGCTTTCACATCAGACTTAAAAAACCGCCTACGCGCGCTTTACGCCCAATAATTCCGGATAACGCTTGCCACCTACGTATTACCGCGGCTGCTGGCACGTAGTTAGCCGTGGCTTTCTGGTTAGGTACCGTCAAGATGTGCACAGTTACTTACACATTTGTTCTTCCCTAACAACAGAGCTTTACGATCCGAAGACCTTCATCACTCACGCGGCGTTGCTCCGTCAGGCTTTCGCCCATTGCGGAAGATTCCCTACTGCTGCCTCCCGTAGGAGTCTGGACCGTGTCTCAGTTCCAGTGTGGCCGATCACCCTCTCAGGTCGGCTACGTATCGTCGCCTTGGTAGGCCGTTACCCCACCAACTAGCTAATACGGCGCGGGTCCATCTATAAGTGACAGCAAGACCGTCTTTCACTGTAGAACCATGCGGTTCAACATGTTATCCGGCATTAGCCCCGGTTTCCCGGAGTTATTCCAGTCTTATAGGTAGGTTACCCACGTGTTACTCACCCGTCCGCCGCTAACGTCAAAGGAGCAAGCTCCT
>NZ_FXUZ01000023.1 GCF_900183575.1 Staphylococcus cornubiensis | reverse complement strand
GGCTGATACCATTAGCCCAGCTTGCAGAGTTGGCTTACGCAAGATATTGAACCGCCGAGTACGGAACCGTACGCTCGGTGGTGTGAGAGGACGAATAGTCAATTAATGACTATTCTCCTACTCGATTGAAAAATGATGCAGTGAGGAGATTAAGTTATGAAAATATGTATATTCTCATTTACATTAAAGCTGTCAATATGAGTGGTAACGTGCTTTTTTCTAATTTAATCTATAATTTTTATACCGACATTCCACATAAGTTAATTTTTAAATCAAACTATCCAATAATTTAAACAACAAAAGTAATTATTGAGGTGTGAGAATTTAAAAGGTATATTAATTAGTCTGTTTTCAAAGTAATTTTAATTTTAAGCTAATTATTTTGTTTTCCTTGAGGGATATATTAAAATGAAGGCAGCTAATGAATAGGAGGGAAATACAGTGAACCAAAAGTATGAAAAATTATTTGAAACACTTGAATTACCCAACGGAACGACATTAAGAAACCGTTTCGTATTAGCACCTATGACACACACATTATCAAACGATGACGGGACTGCCACAGACGTTGAATTGGATTATATGGAATCTCGAGCAAAGGATGTCGGTTTAGCTATCACAGCAGCCACATACGTGAACGTTGAAGGTAAAGCATTTCCTGGCGAGCCATCAATTTCTAAAGAGGAAGATCTTGAAGGTTTAACAGAACTTGCAAGAAGAATGAAAAAAGGCGGCGCAAAAGCGATTGTACAAATCCATCATGGTGGTGCGAAAGGTTTACCTGAATGGGTACCAAATGGTGATGTCAAAGCGCCAAGTGTGGTTTCAACTGTAGGTTTTGGACACACAGAGCCACATGAATCACGCGAAATTACAGCTGAAGAAATCGATCAAATGATTAAAGACTTCGGCAAAGCAACATCACTCGCTATTAAAGCAGGCTTTGACGGCGTTGAAATTCATGGTGCCAACCACTACATTATCGAACAATTCCAATCACCATACTACAACCGACGTGATGACAAATGGAAAGATTTATTCTCATTACCAAATGCTGTTGCGGATGAAGTATTACGTGTCGCAAAAGAAGAAGGACCAAAAGGCTTTATTGTAGGTTACCGTTTCTCACCTGAAGAAGCAGAAGATCCAGGTATTACAATGGATAACACTGAACAATTAGTTAAACAATTAATTGAAAAACCACTTGATTATTTACATGTTTCATTAATGAATGTCCACTCAGTTGTACGCCGTGGTGAACATGAAGGTAAAAAACGTGTTGATTTAATTCTTGAATGGATGCAAGACCGTATGCCATTAATCGCAATCGGTTCAGTATTCTCAGCAGATGATGCGTTAAGTGCTATTGAAACAGGTTTACCTTTAATCGCAATTGGTCGTGGTTTATTATTTGATGAAAATCTGATTAGTAAAACACGAGAAGGCAGAGAAGATGAAATTATCTCTTACTTCGATCCTGAAAGAGAAGATCACCACAATATGCCATATTTATTATGGAAAGCATTTGCTGATAAATTCTATCCATATCCGGAAAAACCAAATGCATAATCTGAGTTAAATGATATGAAAAGGGCGAATAGCTTGCGCGTCATATATGTGCTTGCCATTCGCCTTTTTATATTGTTTAGTGTAAATCATATGAAAAGGCTTGGGGGTCAATTAAGTTTCCCAAGCCTTTCCTATAATAAATGAAAGTTTTAATTATGCAACGTAAGATGAAAGATATAACGGGATTAAAAAATGATACTTGTCTTTTTCTTCATTCATAAATTTACCCTCATTCCTTTTTAAAATGCAATTGCGAGCATTTAAAAAGGAATGAGGGCAATTTTGTAATCAATCATTTGAGACAATCAAAATTCTTCTAGCTCAGTCATATTATTGTACGAAGTTGTTATTGCTTATCATGATATGAAGCAGTGTCTGACATACCATTTGTTGAAGGGGTATAAGGACGCTGTTTCGGTGTATCAAGACGACTCTTACATTCATCGCACATAAAAGTTTTAATTGGATTATTCTTTAAACGTTTTGCTAATCGTGTCTTTTCGTCTAGCAAAACTTCTGTGTCACATATCATACAAGTGACTTTACGCATTTTAGAACACCTCTATATGTGTAACGTGCTCGAAAACATAATCATAACCATCTTCTAATGTATAAACGAAACTGTCTACACCATCATCTTGATATAGACGTTTGCCATCTTTTGCGAATTGGAAAAAAAGATAAGGCAAAAGGTCGAATGGCACATCGATATGCGCTTCATTATTAGACAGTCTAATTGTTGTTACGTTTTCAAAAGGCTCAGCGTTTTTGAAAAAAGGTGTCATATTAATCGCAAATGAACCTTTTAATACGGCACGTTTTTTATAATCAATTTCAGAATTTAAAGTAGGTGGATTCGTTTGACCTTCTAATATGGCACGATTCCATTCTCTGTTATCCTCAAATTCAATTGGCTTTTGGCCTTCAAAGATTCCCTTTTCTAGATCTTCAAGTGAGATTTTTCGATCGTCAAAAATCCAGGTCGTACTATCGAGTGTAATTGGAAATTTAACGTCACCTTTTATTTGAATCATTTGTATGCACTCCCTCAGTTTAGCTATGTTTATTTTAACATACTTGCCTTAGTGCGTATGCCAAATTTACTTGCTTTTTATGAGGTGATGAGATAAACTTTTTACATAAGAAGAAAATTAATAGGGGGACTATGTCATGAGCAAGCAACAACAAATGAGCAATGCTGCATATGACCAACTGAATAAAGACGCAGATCGTATTCTACAACTCATTAAAGTTCAAATAGATAATCTTACATTACCACAATGTCCTTTATACGAGGAAGTTTTAGATACACAGATGTATGGTTTACAAAAAGAGGTTGACTTCGCAGTGAATCTTGGACTTGTAAATGAAGAAGATGGCAAAAAGTTAATGTTACGTTTAGAGAAAGAGTTATCAAAATTACACGAAGCATTTACTCGCGTTTAATTGTTGCTATCTGACACACAATAGCACGTTTTTTCGACGTCTAAGTGCGAGAATTGGATGATTGACACATATGAATAATATGAAAAGACTATTTCGGTATATTTTGAGATCTTCTAAATATATCGATTTTCCATTATTAATCACATATCTTGCGCTCTGCTTTATTGGTTTGACCATGGTATATAGTGCAAGTATGGTCGCTGCAACACGAGGCACACTTACAGGAGGCATTCCTGTTGCGGGTACATATTTTTATACGAGACAACTCATATACGTGATTGTTGGATTTTTTATTGTGTTTTTTATGGCTTACATTATGGACGTAAGAATATTAAAGCAACGTAATGTCCAACTTGGTATGATGGGAATCATGCTTGGACTGCTTTTTGCAACACTCCTATTTGGTAGTGAAATCAATGGTTCAAGAAGTTGGTTAAAGTTAGGTTTTATGAACTTACAGGCTTCTGAACTTCTGAAAATTGCAATCATTTTATACGTACCATATATCATTGAAAGAAAGCGTTACGAAATTCAGCGACAACCGATTGTCATCTTGTGGCCGATTGCGTTTGTAGGATTTTGTCTAGGCCTCGTATTATTACAAAAAGACGTAGGTCAAACACTATTAACGGGCGGAATATTTTTTAGTATTATCGTTTACTCAGGTATCGGTGTCAAAAACTTGATTAAAATCGGTTCATACGCCATGTTAGCGCTCGTTGTCGTGATTTTAATTATTGTTATTTTCCGCATTAACATTTTACCATCTTATTTAACAGCAAGATTCAGTGCGTTGGAAAACCCGTTTAATTATGAGTCAGGTATTGGTTATCATCTATCGAACTCATTATTAGCGATTGGTAACGGTGGATTGTTCGGGCGTGGTTTAGGTAATAGTATTATGAAACTGGGGTACTTGCCTGAACCGCATACAGACTTTATTTTTGCGATCATTAGTGAAGAACTTGGTTTCGTTGGTGCGTTTGTTGTATTAGGGCTAATTTTCTTTATTGTTTATCGTGCTTTCGAACTGGCTTCACGCACACCTTCATACTTTTACAAATTGGTATGTGTCGGTATTGCAAGTTATATCGCGTTACAAACATTTGTCAATTTAGGTGGAATTTCAGGTTTGATTCCATTAACAGGTGTACCATTGCCATTTATCAGTTTTGGGGGTTCTTCGATGCTCAGTTTAAGTATCGCAATGGGTCTGTTGCTGATTATTGCGAAACAGATTAAATATGATGATGCAAAACAACGCTACATGAAAAAACAAC
Source organism: Staphylococcus cornubiensis (assembly GCF_900183575.1). GTDB lineage: Bacteria > Bacillota > Bacilli > Staphylococcales > Staphylococcaceae > Staphylococcus > Staphylococcus cornubiensis. Next base: position 13,427 of record NZ_FXUZ01000023.1, on the reverse strand, counting down.
AAGCTCAAATGAGACGTTATTAAGTTGAATATATCGGATTGTGCATCACAAATCATTGTGAAGCATCTAACAGGCTGGGAGATTAAGTTTCCCAGCCTGTTTCCTAAATTGTACCCCAATAAGTCACGTATCGATTAAATGAAAGACTTTATTGGACTGTCAATATTCTGAAATTTCTGATATAATATTGATTTTAGTTATTACATAGGCGATTAGGATAGGGGGAACATGCATGAGCACAATTGTGGAAAGATTTATGAAAGACAACAAAATACAAAGCATACCACGAAAAGAGAAAGATAAAATCGCATTGCTTGAACATCTATGTAAAGATTTTGAAAAAGGGAAACGCTACAGTGAGAGAGAAGTTAATTTGTTGTTAAAACAATATTATGATGATTTTGCGATTTTACGAAGATATTTAGTGGATTATGCATTTTTACATCGCGATTTGGAAGGGAAAATCTATCAATTACGTCACGATGAAAATGAAACAGACGAACAACGCCACGAATGAGACTAACAAGAAAGCGTAACAGCATTATGCTATAAACTTTGACATCATCAAAAAATAAAGATACAATATTAATCATTAGTTTAAATTATTATAAACGATAATATTTGATTATCACGTTACTAGATTTTGATTTCAAATTTAAAATGATTTTTACACGAGAATGTTTTAATCGTTTCTTATTTATTGCTATAATAGAGATTATATTTTTAGAATTTTCCCACTATTAAGGAGGTTCACATTCATGAAGCGTATACATAAATTATTAGTCGCTAACCGTGGCGAAATTGCCATTCGTATTTTTCGAGCCGCAACAGAATTAAAAATTAAAACTGTAGCTATTTATTCTAAAGAAGATATGGGATCGTTACATCGTTATAAAGCTGACGAATCCTATTTAGTAGGCGAAAACTTAGGGCCAGCAGAAAGTTATTTAAATATCGAACAAATTATTAAAGTAGCGAAAGAAGCAGGTGTTGATGCGATTCACCCGGGATATGGCTTTTTAAGTGAAAATATGCAATTTGCTAAGCGCTGTGCAGAAGAGGGCATTATTTTTATTGGTCCTCATGTTGAGCATTTAGACATGTTTGGAGATAAAGTGAAAGCACGTGAAACTGCAATTAAAGCGAATTTACCTGTCATTCCAGGTACAGATGGTCCGGTAGAGGACTTTGAAGCGGCACAAAGTTTTGCTGAGCAAGCTGGTTTTCCATTGATGATTAAAGCGACAAGTGGCGGTGGCGGTAAAGGGATGCGTATTGTGAGAGAAGCATCTGAACTACAAGAAGCATTTACCCGAGCTAAATCTGAAGCAGAAAAATCATTTGGAAATAGTGAAGTTTACATCGAGAAGTTTATCGATCAACCGAAACATATTGAAGTGCAAGTGATTGGTGATGAAGCCGGCAACATCATTCACCTTTACGAAAGAGACTGTTCTGTTCAACGCCGTCACCAGAAAGTCGTCGAAGTGGCGCCATCTGTAAGTTTACCGCATGATTTACGTGAACAAATTTGTGAAGCGGCTGTGGATTTAATGCGTCAAATTAAATATGTGAATGCGGGGACCGTCGAATTTTTAGTGTCTGGCAGTGAATTTTACTTTATTGAAGTGAACCCACGTGTCCAAGTAGAACACACGATTACTGAAATGATTACGGGTGTGGATATTGTTAAAACGCAAATTTTAATTGCTGATGGTGCGTTATTACATGACGAAGCAATTGCCATGCCACAGCAAAGTGATATCCATACTTTAGGTTATGCGATTCAATGTCGTATTACTACGGAAGATCCAACGCAAGATTTCATGCCGGACACAGGGCGTATCGTTGCTTATCGTTCGAGTGGTGGTTTCGGTGTCCGCCTAGATGCTGGGGACGCATTCCAAGGTGCAGAAATTTCACCATATTACGATTCGTTGCTCGTTAAAGTGTCGACACATGCAATTAGTTATAAAGAAGCAAGAGAAAAAATGGCACGCTCCCTTCAAGAGATGAGGATCCGTGGGGTGAAAACGAATATTCCGTTTTTACGTAATGTGATTCAACATGAAAAGTTTGCTTCTGGTGATTACACGACGAAATTTTTAGAAGAAGCGCCTGAGTTATTTACTATTAAAACATCACGTGATAGAGGAACAAAAACATTAGAATATATCGGTAATGTCACGATTAATGGTTTCCCAAGTGTTGAAAAAAGGCCAAAGCCGCATTTCGAGACACCGCATATTCCGACGACAGATACGAAGACGATTGCTTCATTGAATGGGACGAAGCAGTTACTCGATGCAGAAGGACCTCAAGCCGTGGCAGAGTGGGTCAAAGCACAAGAAGATGTGTTGCTTACTGACACGACATTCCGTGATGCACACCAATCATTGTTAGCGACACGTGTGAGAACACATGATTTACTTAAAATTGCACCGGCAACAGCGCATGTCATGAAAGATAATTTTTCACTTGAATTGTGGGGTGGTGCAACGTTTGATGTCGCATATAACTTCTTAAAAGAAAACCCATGGGAACGTCTCGAAAAGCTAAGAAAAGCCATTCCGAATGTCCTATTCCAAATGTTGTTACGTGCTTCAAATGCAGTCGGTTATCGCAACTATCCAGACAACGTCATTCAAAAATTTATTGCTGAAAGTGCGGATGCCGGAATCGATGTCTTTAGAATATTTGACTCATTGAACTGGTTAGAACAAATGAAAGTGGCCAACGAAGCGGTCCAAAAAGCAGGTAAAATTTCTGAAGGGACAATTTGTTATACAGGTGATATTTTAAATCCAGAACGCTCTAATATTTATACGTTAGAATATTATGTCAAACTTGCGAAAGCACTTGAGCGAGAAGGTTTCCATATGTTAGCCATTAAAGATATGGCCGGCTTACTGAAACCAAGAGCTGCGTATGAGTTGATTGGTGAATTGAAAGCAGCTGTGGATTTACCGATTCACTTGCATACGCATGATACAAGTGGTAACGGTATTCTCACTTATAAAGAAGCGATTGAAGCAGGTGTCGATGTGATCGATACAGCGGTTGCAGCGATGTCAGGTTTAACAAGTCAGCCAAGTAGTAATTCCCTTTATTATGCGATGAGTGGCTTTGAACGGAATATTCGTATGGATATCGAAGGTCATGAAACACTTTCACATTATTGGGATGCTGTTCGTCCATATTATAGTGATTTTGAAAGTGATATGAAGTCACCGCATACAGAGATTTATCAACATGAGATGCCTGGTGGACAATATTCAAACTTACGTCAGCAAGCGAAAAGTTTAGGCCTAGGTGAACGTTTCAGTGAAGTGAAAGACATGTACCGCCGTGTGAACTTCCTCTTTGGTGATATTGTGAAAGTGACACCATCATCAAAAGTTGTCGGAGATATGGCACTTTATATGGTGCAAAATGAATTGGATGAAACATCTGTCATTGAGCAAGGTCATAAATTAGACTTCCCTGAATCCGTTGTTTCATTCTTTAGAGGTGATATCGGACAACCAGTGAATGGATTTAATGAAACGTTGCAACGTGTGATTTTAAAAGGCCAACAACCTTTAACTGAGCGCCCAGGTGAATATTTAGAGCCTATCGATTTTGAAGCTTTACGAGAGGAATTGCAAGAAAAGCAACAAGATCCAGTGACTGAGCAAGACTTGATTAGCTATGCATTATATCCGAAAGTTTATGAACAATACATGCAAACGTATGAGACATTTGGCAATGTTTCGAAACTCGATACACCAACATTTTTCTTCGGTATGCGTAACAATGAAAAAATTCAAATTGAAATTGATAAAGGTAAAATTTTAATCGTTGAATTGAAAACAATAACGGAACCTGATGAAAATGGTGTGCGTACCGTGTTCTTTGATATGAATGGTCAAGCACGTCGTATTCAAGTGAAAGATGAAAATATCCAAACATCTCATTTAGCGAAAGTGAAGGCAGATAAAGGCAATCCAAGTCATATTGGTGCACAAATGCCGGGTACGATTATTGAAGTGAACGTCGCTGAAGGAGATCAAGTTGAAGCGGGACAATCACTCATTATTAGTGAAGCGATGAAAATGGAAACGACAGTACAAGCGCCGTTTAAAGGCACAATCAAGAAAATTCATGTGAGTGCCAATGACAGCGTCGAGACACAAGATTTATTGATTGAAATTGAAGCTGAAGCATAAAAGCGCATTTGGAAGTATGCCGTGATATTGTACTTGAGTAAGTACCACACAATAGCTTGAACCGTGGTATACTTCCAATGCATATTAAAAAATGAATCAAAAAGACATCAAACAACGATAATGCTGTTTGATGTCTTTTAATTTACCTATCCATTTTAGGCTTGTTGATCTCCACGATTCGTACGTAAGATTAACAAGATGAAATAACTAATCATTCCAAATAATAGCGTGATGAATAACGCATGAAGTAATGCAATGATTAAATTGACATTGGTAACGATAGAAAGTGCGCCTGTAACGACTTGTAGAATAATTAATATAAAGCTCACTGTATAGCCATAATGAATCGTTCTCATTGTTGGATAATGTTTAACTGCGTGGATATAAGTGAACATAATGACGAAAAATGCAATCATCGCCATGATTCGATGTGCAAGTTGAACCCAGTCATGCACATCATGAGGCACGATATCGTTAAATGGTAACGGCCATGCACCATAAGCAAGGCTAGAATCTGTATGTCTTACAAGAGCGCCCGTATAAATCGTTAAATATACAACAATTGTCATCATCCAAGTATACATTTGTAATGGTTTGCGGATGTGAACTTTATTCGCTTCATATTTTTTATCCATGTCAAAAATAATTAAAGTTAACACGAAAACAGATGAAAAGCTGATTAAAGAAATTCCAAAATGAAGCGCTAATACATAATCATTTTGTTGCCACATGACGGCAGCTGCACCAACTAAGGCTTGAACGAGTAGAAAACCAATACTAATAATACCTAGAGGCTTCACTTCTTTAATATGCCCAATGTTTTTCCAAGATGTAATCACAAGCCATGTCACAAAAATAACAGATAATCCAGATACAGCTCTGTGACTCAATTCAATAATTGTTTCTATCGGTAGGTTTTGTGGTAAAAATGCGCCATTACATAGGGGCCAGTCTGAACCACAACCATCTTCAGAACCTGTTTTTGTTACGAGTGCACCACCAAGCTGAACCCAAGTCATAATCAACGTCGTTACGACAGCAAGCCACTTTAGGTTTCGCTTTTTAAACAATCTCAAACACCTCATTATGTATCAAATTAAATAATATCTATTCATGAACATCACACACATTATAACAAAAACTGAACCAAAAAATGTGACTTTATCATGACGTTTTTTGAATGTCGTTAAAGTGTCACAAATTTTTCTTATTTTAACTAGTCATACAACGCGCTTTCATATATCATGAATGTATATGTTATTTTAAGGGGGGGAACTGATGTCCAAATCAGAAGTTGTATCACAAACTTCCGGTCGTATTACTTATAAAGAACTGAAACAAATTATTAAGTTAGGTCTTGTTCAAGGCAACTTAATTCCATCTTTTGCGGGCGCGTGGTTGGCTATAGTCATGACACATCATGCATTTTTAGCATCTATTCCACAAATTATTATCATGATATTAGGTTCTACATTAGTAATGGGCGGAGCGTGTGCATTGAACAATTACTACGACCAAGATATTGATCAATTGATGCCAAGTAAACAAAATCGACCCACTGTTAACAACCGTATTTCAGATCGTCAATTATTGTTATTAAGTTTTGGTATGATGGTTGTTGGTGAAATATTATTGTTCATGCTCAACATACAAGCAGGTGTTGTTGGATTAGTTGGCATCGTTGGTTATGTATCATTTTATTCCATTTGGTCAAAACGTCATACGACATGGAATACTGTGATAGGGAGTGTTCCTGGTGCGGTACCGCCGTTAATCGGTTGGGTTGCAATAGATGGTCACTTAAGTTTGATGGCTTGGGCATTGTTTTTAGTTGTGTTTTGTTGGCAACCGATTCATTTTTACGCATTAGCAATCAAACGTAAAGATGAATATTCAACGGCACACATTCCAATGTTACCATCTGTTAAAGGGTATGCTCGTACACGTGTAAGCATGTTTTTATGGCTTATTGCGTTATTACCACTTCCGTTTTTAATGCAAGATTTAGGTGTTGTGTTTGTCGTTTTAGCATCTTTATTAAATATCGGATGGATTGCATTAGGGCTTACAAGTTTTAAATCGTCAGCGAATGAAACAAAATGGGCAACAAAAATGTTTATTTACTCTTTAAACTATCTTGTTCTATTTTTTGCACTTGTTGTCGTGATATCTTTAATACAAATGATTTAGAAGATCTACGAGTGAGGAATGAATAAAATGAATGTACCTATTTTACCTACACTAAGTACAACTTGTATTGTAATTAGTGCGATATTAGTCGCTATTGGTTGGCGTCTCATCTGGAAACGTCAAATTGAGCGTCATAAAAAAACGATGCTTTGGGCTGCCATTTTCGCAGTTGTCTTTTTCGCAATCTATGCAAGTCGTACAATCTTTATTGGTAATACAGCATTTGGAGGACCAGATTCAGTTAAGATTTATTATACGATTTTCTTGGTTTTCCATATTACATTAGCAACAGTGGGGGCAGTACTCGGTTTAATTCAAATTTTTACAGGATTAAAAGATCGTTACAATGTACACCGTAAAGTTGGACCAGTCGCATCAGTGATTTGGTTTTTTACAGCGATTACGGGTGTAGCGGTTTATATTCTGCTTTATGTCCTTTATCCTGGTGGCGAAACAACTTCGCTCATTAAAGCGACGTTCGGTTTGTAATAAAATCTACACATATAAAAAGCAACAGATGAGAGAGATTCCCTTCATCTGTTGCTTTTTTAAGTTCAGAAAAATGATGGCGACACAATATTAAAATCATTTGTACTGATCATATGCAATGTATGTTACAGATCAATCGTTCTTCATAATATTCCATAAAAAAAGAGGCAAAACATGACGCGATGTTTTGCCTCAATCGTTTCAATTCACACGATTGCGAATCGAAATATATTCAAATGCTCCAGTAAAATGAAGCTTCAATGAACGATCTCAATTAGTTATTTTGCAATTCTTTTTGATGTTGTGCAGCTTGGCTTTCTCTTAATACATCATACATACTAGATAAGTTTTTGTGGTTGTTGTAAGCAACTACATCAAAATCATCTTTTGTAGATGTTGTAGAAGTTTGAGCTTTTTGAGCCTTTTGGTGCTCAGCAGCTTGGCTTTCTCTTAATACATCATACATGCTAGATAAGTTTTTGTGGTTGTTGTAAGCAACTACATCAAAATCGTCTTTTGTAGATGTTGTAGAAGTTTGAGCTTTTTGAGCCTTTTGGTGCTCAGCAGCTTGGCTTTCTCTTAATACATCATACATGCTAGATAAGTTTTTATGATGGTTGTAAGCTGTCGCATCAAAATCGTCTGATTGAGTTGCTGGAGCCTCCTCTGCAGCTTGCACGTTAGTACCTACTAACCCCGCTAGACCAAGTGAAACGGAAAGTGCTGAAACTTTGAATAATTTGTTCATCGTTCTAATACCTCCTTCAATTGATATAAAAAGTATACCACTAACGATATTTATTGTAAATGAAAAGGCTTTTAAAAATACAATAAAACTTAGTTTATAAATAAATAACACTTTATAAGTACTGTCATCAAGCGATTTTCAAGTAATTGATTAAATGTATGAAATTTAAATTAAGTGTTTAGACATTTAGAATGTTAAAGCGAATAGGATTTAAAATAGTCACTCTGTCCAATGTATCAAAAGGGTGCAATAGAAGGGGTTAAAAATGAAACCTTCACTGCGAACTTTGTAAATAGTAGAAAGTCAATGTCAACAATGATACGATAAAATGAAATCGGCGGATTGTGATGTTTTTAATTTTGACCATACACAAAGCGAACAAATGGTTTTATAATGAAAAATGAGTATTAAAGTCGGATAAGATTTGAAGATGTTTACGATCCATATTAATGGAAATAAAAGCAATGATAAATTAAGAGGGGGAACATATGCGAAGAAAATTGATTAAAGTGTTAGCAGTATTATTGTTAGTCGGCTTTTTAGTTTATCTATTTTATTCCCCTCAACTTGAATTTGATGTGTTGGAAAACCCTAATCGTGCGAACCACACGCAGCCAGAAAAACCGAAAAACGTGACACAGAATGAAGGGCAAAACCCGCAATTAAAAAGCGGTGTGGGTACGTATATCGGTAAATCATTGGATCAGGTAACATCACAATTCGGAACACCAGATCGTATTTATTCTTTTCGAAAGGATTACAAAAAATACGTTTATAAAGGTGAAAACCGTTATCTCATCTTTGCGGTTAAAAATGAAAAGGTGAAATCTGTCTACGTAACGGGGAAAGATACGGATAAACTGACAGGGCCTATTCAAATCAATGAACAAGCTTCTGATTTATTTGATAAATTTTCGATTAACACTGAACCGCAATTTAAAGTAAATGGACAAATGTATCATTACGAGTTATCTGATAAAGATGTTAAGACACAGGCATTAATACAATTTGACGATACATTTGCGCAAGTGTTTATCGATCAACAAAAGAATAAAGTACTCGGGTTGCGTTATTTGGATAAAGAAGCATTGGCAGATATGAATCCTTATGCACAAAATAATGAAAATGATGCGTCACAAGAAACTGAAGCGTCAGCAGAAGAAGAGGAACGTCCAGCAGATCAAAATGTCAATGAACGTATCACATTGTATGAATTAACGAATGAAATGCGCAAACTGAATGAACGTCAACCATTAAAAGTGAATGATACGCTTGAAGATGTGGCGACAGTCGATTTGTTTAATTATGGAAACCAAAAAAATACAGAGTTTACAGAAGAAAATCTCATTAATTTGGTGAAACAGACGTCGCTAAATTATAAATCTGTATCTCAAAATGTGGGGTATAACTTTAATGATGTACCGACGTTGGTGCACAGCTGGATTAATTCAGATGTTCACCGCTCACGGATGTTAAATACGAAATATGCTGAAATGGGCGGAGAAGTGCAACGTCAATATTACATGTTAATCTTTTTAGAGGAAGGGGAGAGTGCGTGATATGTATGATGAACCATTGATGCAAGTCCTTGACCAAACAGATGCTTTAGCCGATCAAATTCGTCAATCTGAATTGTTTGATGCCTATCAAAAAGCTAAACAAGCCTTAGTAGAGGATAGAGAAGCACAACGGTTATATAGTCAGTTTTTAAAAAGTAAAGTCCAATATGACGAAGTGCAACGATTTGGAAGATATCACCCTGATTACCAAGAAGTGATGTTGGCAACAAGACGGCTCAAACGAGAATATGAAATGCATGACACAGTGGTTGCATTTAAGAAAAGTGAAACAGCACTCCAACAATTATTAGATGAAATTGTCACGATTATTGCGACGAGTGTCTCAGAACATGTCAAAATTGATGCGGGGACGCCGTTATTTGAAGCATTAACGACAGGTGGGGGATGTGCTACTGGTGCGACATGTCAATGCCGGGTTTAATAGAGGCATTTCAATATAAATAAAGAAGGAATGGGACATGATAATTTTTGATGCAATTGATGCAGTATTTTGTTTGATTTGCCCTCATGACTTTCTTTTCATAGGGGATGAACCTCTAACTAAATTCGATTTGATTAAAGTTCACACGTGATGGGAGCCGAATTGGATTAACCGAAGCAAGGATTTTTATGTCGAATTCATCCTCATTTTACAACTGTTTTATAATTATAAATGAATAGTAGCGCCATCAATAGTAGGGGCCGGGACAATGAGTTTCCCAGCCCCTCTCCTACGATTAAGATTGTTGTTTGCGATAAGCAGCGAGAAATTGACGGCCAATAGAAGGGCGATCCGTGACAATAGTATGTACGCCTAAATCAACAAGGTGACGCATTAAATCGACACTATTGACACCATAATAGCCTGGCATCCTATTTGAACTGTTCAGCCATTGAATCAGCTTAGGTTGAACAAGTGGAAGCCCGTGGAAATGTGTTGGCATTTGAAAGGTTTGTGCTTGACCATGATAAAAATGTTTCAAACCAGTATACAGTTTTAAAATCCCTTCAGTGACTTCAGCTTGACTCGCTCCAATAGCAATCGTACCTTGACTGATAGAATGGAAACGTTCAATTTGTTCTCGATAAAAACTAGTTACAAGTACACGTGACTCGGCTTGATGTTGTACAATGACATCATATAATCGTTGTGCAGCAATTTGACCTTCGTAACTTTCTGGATGGTCTTTGATATCGATATTGACGCGTTGTTCAGGATAGCGTGTCAAGAGCTCGCTCATTGTTAAAATTTTGGCATCTGGATGATTTTGGTAAGGTCGTTCGCCGTTAATATCTTTAAAATGATAGCCAGCGTCTAAAGCTTTCAAAGCGTCTAGTGTATGTTCACTTACTCGGCCAGAGCCATTCGTTGTACGGTCCACTTCAGCATCGTGAAAAACGATCACTTGCTCATCCTTAGAAATGCGAATATCTGTTTCGAAACCTGTCAATTGCATCTGAACAGAATAATCAAATGCTAGCGCAGTAGACTCAGGGCGTTCACCCATTCCTCCGCGATGACTCAATATGTACGGCGCTTGTCCACTAAAAAAAGGTGGAATCGGACGCGGTGATGGTGCTTTTGCCGTTTTTTGAAGTAATAGGGCGCCAGTAACAACAGAAGCTGCACCCCATAACGTACGTTTTAGTATTTGTGACTTACGGGTCATAATGAAATACCTCCCATTTAAAAAACGTCATACTCATACTTTCCGAAGATAGATACACATGGTACGATAATATTGTAAAATTCGAGGTGAAAAAATGGATATCATACAACGTGAAAATATAATAATTTATCTTAAAAACATGAAGCATGAACGTCATATTCGTAAATATGGCCATATTGTTTACGCCAATCCACAACAAAAATATGTATCAATGTATGTGAATCAACGAGATATTGATGATGTGGTGACACGTTTGATGAAATTGAAATATGTCACACGCGTTGTCGGGTCACCTTATAAAGATTTGAAGCAAGAATATTCAAAAGAAGCACATGAATAAGGTTACTCCAATGCAGGAATCCAATGTTGCAGTCGTAACACACTTTTTAAATAGTTAAAGTAAAGGTCAAGCTCAGGATAATCATCTGGCGCATGGACATCAACACCGACCATTTCGATATGGTAAGGTGCTGCAAATGATTGGATGAGCTCATATTTGCGATTGCTTTCTGGATAAGGGTAACGTAAAGCATCCAACATGGTATACATGGCTTGGAATTTGCGCCCTTCAGTCGGTTGCATAATGATAGCGACTGAAGTCAGTTGACGCGTTGACTTCGGCGTATGGAAAAAGACGATGCGGTCTATACGTTCATGGTTATATTCAATGAGTGTTTTGAATTCGTATAAATCCGTCAATCCATGTCCTAAAACGATAAAAGATTGTTGCATTTGGATTCCTCCTCTTAAAACAAAGTATATTAAAAATGAAATCGGATTGGAAGTGTAAAAACATGCGTGTCATCGCAGGAAAACATAAAAGTAAATCACTCGAAACATTGGAAGGGCGTAACACGAGACCGACGATGGATAAAGTAAAAGAAGGTATTTTTAATAGTTTACATACGGTTGAAGGACTAGGACTCGATTTGTTCGCTGGGAGTGGTGGGTTGGGCATTGAAGCGCTCTCTCGCGGGATGGACAAAGTGATTTTTGTCGATCAAAACATTCGTGCTGTTAAAGTGATTCAACAAAATTTGAAAAAGTTGGATTTAACGCATCAAGCTGAAGTGTATAAAAATAATGCAGATCGAGCGTTGAAAGCGTTGAATAAACGAGAAATTCAATTTGATTTGATTTTTCTTGATCCTCCATACGAAAAAGGGCTCATTGACGAAGCGCTAAAAAGTATTCATCAATTTGATTTATTAAAACAAAATGGTATCATCGTGTGTGAGTTTAGCCATCGTGAATCCATTGATACTTCACTCTTTGAAGAAGTCAAACGTTATCACTATGGTTTAACGGATACTTGTGTTTTGAAAAAAGGAGAAAGCCATGGTTAATACGAAAGCTGTTATACCCGGAAGTTTTGACCCTATTACAAAAGGACATATCGATATCGTTGAAAGAAGTGCGGATCGTTTTGATGAATTGCACGTCTGTGTATTACGAAACAGTAGTAAAAAAGGGACATTTACGGTAGATGAACGTCTTGAATTAATCGAAAAATCTGTTGCGCATTTACCAAACGTGTATGTGCATTCATTTAGTGGGTTATTAGTAGATTTTTGTGATGAAATTGGTGCGACAACCATTATTCGTGGTTTACGAGCGGTCAGTGACTTTGAATATGAATTGAGAATTACTTCTATGAACAAAAAGCTCAATGACAAAGTGGAAACATTATATATGATGAGTTCAACAGATTATTCATTTATTAGTTCAAGTATGGTCAAAGAAGTCGCACAATATGATGCCGATATTTCAGAATTTGTGCCAAAACATGTAGAAGAAGCATTATTGGAAAAGTTCAAACGTGAAAAATAAATAGCGCTCACGTTTGAAAATACATATGAAGATGATGAAAATGGCGTATTATCTAGAGAAAATATGAATAAAAAGATGGGACATAATAAATTTTGATTGCCTCAATTGTTTTATTTTAATCAAATTGCCTTCATTAATAACAATGAATATAAGTCCATCAATTGACATGTAGGATGGGACATAAATATTTTTGATGGTATTGATGCAATATTTTGTTTAACTTGCCCTTCCGCTATGAATTGTATTTTTGATTGCCCTCATGGCTTCGCGTTCTTAGGGGCTGGCCCTTCAACTAACTAACGCTTGATTAAACTGTTACATTTGTTGAAGCGTTAGTGGATTTTGGGAGCAGTACAGAAATCTCATGTGCAACAAAGATTTCGTAGTACTGCCCCCGCAAGGCTGACTAGACTTCTCAAAAACATGCGTATTGAGAAGTCAGACAGCTACTGCGATAAACAGCAGCCACTATTAGAGCATAGAAGTGACTGTTAGCAATATTCAGTAATTCCCTCAAGAGTCTCAGCCTTCTGGCAATCATACTCCAAATACTGGAACAGAGGGCAAGTTGATGATATGAAGGCAATCCATATCATAAACTTTTCAGTGCGCCCGGCATGGGTAACATCTTGACGGTGAAAGTCCGTTACAGGCTTGGTAGTAGGAACTGTTAGCGAAAGACAAGGGTGTCCATTGCGAAGTGGAATCTGAAGGAAGTCGGACGCAAACACTC
>NZ_FXUZ01000076.1 GCF_900183575.1 Staphylococcus cornubiensis | reverse complement strand
GATCTTTCTCTTGCCCAGACCAGCCTTGCTTTAAAAATTCCGCTACATTACCTTCCTGTGCGAAACTTAGGGGCGTACCTAGTTTATACTCAGCAAATTTAATTAGTTGCTTTACAGAACCCGCAGCATACTCTCGATTAAGGTTTTTCCACGATTGTATATTTCTTACATCACCATGGATAACATACTCTGACATTGGCGGAAGGTACGTTTTGTCCCAAAGCGGATCGCTCCACCTATAGAATAAGAAAGTACGTTTTTTCTTTGCATCTACTTTTGATAAACGATCAGTTCCACATGGAAACTTACCATCACTCCAGGAAAGAATACATACGATATCAGCCAAGTGAAGTGATTTATTTGAATAAGTGAGAGGAGTGATCGACGTGTTTGGCTTATATAAAAAAAGCGGACGCGCTGCAC
>NZ_FXUZ01000008.1 GCF_900183575.1 Staphylococcus cornubiensis | reverse complement strand
TTTCTATACAGTATTGGGCAATCATTACACGTTCTTCCAATGTTGTTTGTTTAGCCAAGCGATCTCCCCCTGATTCAAAATCATATCTTTTAAATTCTTTACCCGCTTGGTATCGTTTTATCCATAAACGAATGGATTGTGAGCTCCGAATACTATACTTAGTGGCGAGTTCCTGTAAAGAAATGTCTGACGTCAACGCTTCATTCACAATCTGTAACTTTAAATCATTACTATAAGCACGGGGAGAACGTGGTTGAATCGCCTCAATACCATCTTTTTGATAGGCTTTATACTTTTTCATGGCCCAATAGGAGGAAACATCTACACCTAATGCCCTCACAGCCATACTTACAGAACAATTATTATCCTCTATATACTCGAATATCTTCAAATAAGTTTCAGCAGATATCTTATAATGATGACTCACACCACTCACTCCTGTCTCTACACTTTTTTATTTTTCAGTGTAAAGTCGGCGGGGGCCGGATCAGGCTGGCCCTTCAACTAACTCACGCTTGATTAAACTGTTACTTTATTGAAGCGTGAGTGGATTTTCCGGACCAGCTAATCCCTCAGGAGTGTCAGCCTTCTAGGCAATCTCACATCAAATGCAGTCACTTAGGGCAAGTTTATGAAATGAAGACAACCCAATAGCATCCCATTTGTACGTCCAATTCATCCTTATTTTTCGCCTATTTTATCATCATTAATAGATATAAATCTATAAATAGATAGGGGATTGGAAAACTTAATGTCCCATCCTCTTATATTGTGTTTTAAACTTCAATTACATCCCTTTTCGTTTGATTTGTCGATTCAAAAATATGGCTATAAGTAGGCCGTGTATGATAGTGAGTCCTTTAAAAATAATTGAACTGAAAGAAACGAAAAAGGCTGTTAATACAATTTCTAGTATCAAAATCAATAGAATCACAACTAATAATACTTGTTGTGATTTTGGCATTGTGTGCTTAGGTTCGTTCATCCTATCTCCCTTTATCAACTGACGTCCATTCATATAAGAGGTTATCATTGTAGTCTGTACCTTGCAATTATTCCCACTGTACCGCCTTCTGATACCAATCTATCACTTGGTCAATACGAGAAATCAATGTTGCCTCGTCTTCTCCTTCAATCACGACTGACATGATATGGTCGACACTCAATCGTGCTTCACCAAACTGTTGACCTGGTACGGCTTTAAGCGACTGAAAAAGGACCCAATCTTCATTTAACGGGTGTTGTATCCCTTGAAATGTCGCATTTTGAGGCGGTAACAAAATAAATCCGCCATACCGCTGAATTTGCGTGTATTGATCGACAATATCAGCACGCCCTGTTTGTAAATAAAGACTCATTTGATTGAGTTGCATTCCGATTGCATGTTCTAGCGTGCGGCCAATTTCACCCCCACCTGTACGACTTCCAATTTCACAAAAGTAGATGTCGTTTGTCGGTGTCACAAAAAATTCTGCATGAAATGATCCGTTCGGCAATGTCGGTAGTGCCGCAATGACTTTTGTCACTTCTTGCTGTAATACTTGATTCAGTGGATTGTCTTCTTTCAACATATAACTCGCTAATGGCTGATGGTCTTTAAATGCCAAACACCCATTGTAATAGTGCGAAACGTAGGCACTTTTCACTTCACCTTGTTGGACAAGTCCATCCACATGATACATCTCACCATCAATAAACTGTTCAATTTCATAATTTCCTAAGTCGGGATGCGTCTGTAGAAACGTGTCAATATCCTGCTGTATGCTTGCAATGACAACATCCGACGAACCTGAACCATCTGTCGGCTTGAGTACGACAGGAAAACCATACTTTGTCACAAATTGTTGTATGTTCGCGGCATCCAATGCTTTGTCAAATTGAGGTGTTTTTACTGATGTACCTTGTAACAACTGTTTCATGAGCACTTTATCACGATACGCTTCTGCACTAATCATTGATTGACCTTCAAGATTCAACAATGCTCTAATTTTAGCTGCTCGAATGACGTCAAATTCCGAAATCGATAGTACTTGGGTGATATGATATTGTCGACTTAATTCGAGCGCACGCATTTCTATGTCAGGATGAGACATGTAATGCGTAAACCCTTCAATGTGCAAATAATCTTTTTCAGCATAACTCTCTTTTTTCTCAGCCGGACAAAATAAAATCATATTCTCTGCTGTATCTGGAAACCATTCGTCATACGGTGTTTTTGCATGATCCGTACTTGATAACATTAATATCGTCATTCAATAATCACCTCAATCACTTCATGAATCCAATCAATTTTTCGTTGAACCGCTTCTGCTGTCTCAGCTTCGAAAACGATATTGAGTAAGAAGCAACTTGAAAAATGCTCAGGCGGCATCATGACCGCATCTCCGTAATTTTTTAAAGGCACAACATAGTGAACACCGGGCATTTCGACCAATCGATCGACACCTTTAATCCCTTTAAATGTCCCTGCTCGATCTGCCATGACACTATAAAAACACATCTTCTTCGTCGTCTGATCAAAAGCAGGCCAATTGCTCGTCACATCTTTTCCAACTGACACATCTAACACTTTTTCAATAAATGAATGGCCAGATGCACCAGGAATTAAATGTGACGTAATAAAGCCGCCACCTGGTCTTGCTGCTGATTCAATTACTTTAAAACCATCTTTCGTCACTCTACCTTCTAAATGAAAGGCACAGTGATCAATGCCTAAACTTTGAATCGCTTGTGTCGCTTTCGTCTTAATTTCTTGTTGCAAGGCTACATGTTTATCTGATGGAAAAATCGCAATGTACTCCAGTGAATACTCAGGTGTCACCGCCTTGTCCGTAATCCCTGCAATGCACACTTCACCATTTTGCACAACGCCTTCTACTGATACTTCTTCACCTACAAGATAGCCTTCATAAATGTAATCATTCGGATAATAACGGTACACTTTATCACGTTCTGGTGATGTCGCATGACGTAAAGCCTCATACACATAGTCGATACATGCTTCACTTTCAATTTTAAATATACCTTTACTTCCAGAAGCGCCAACCGGTTTCAATATCCCTGGCGTGCCAATGCGTGCAACAGCTCGACGTAAATCCTCTTCAGTTCGCACATTTTCAAAAGACGGTGAAATGTCAGGCACTTGATCAAACGCGACACGCATTAAATATTTGTTACGTGCATTTTTGACATGCGACATCGGTATACCTGGCAATTGCAAGCGGTCATTTAATTGCGCAACCAACTCCACATCTTTATCCGACCACGTCAGAATCCCACTCAAAGGTTGTTTTTGATGATACGCAAGCACTGCTTCAACGACTGCTGTTTCATCATACGTATCGATTTCAACCACTTCATCTAGCCCGCTGTCTAACAATTGAGGGTCACGATCAGTCATCAATACGACACGATATCCTTGTCTTTTTGCCTCTAAAATCGGTGCCACTCTTTCTACTTTATGACTTCTCAAATTAATAAATAGTAATGTCTCCACACACTTCACGCTCCTATGTTATGCCTCTATAAATTGTTGTTGATACCATTTTCGATCATAAGCTGTCATGTCGATTTGACAATGGTGCTGACTACTATAATCAAACCATGCTTGATATAGTGCACCGGCAACCTCTTTATAATAAAGCGCTTTCATTAATTCCATTTCAGAATACACCACACCCGACGTTTTCATCAACCGTAAATCGTAAAAGGCGTTTAGTGTATAGGGCGGACATTGAATCGCACCCGGACAACGTATGGCATGTTTCACGTTTGCAAATACATGACCTTTATGGTGTTGATTACTCCATTCTGTAATATCACTCATCACTGGCGGAAAATAGTAATGTCGCTGAATTCGATGGCGCTCATTCAAAAAATTCCCCGGCGTATAATGCCAACTATTGTATTCCATGCGTTTACTAATCGCCGTTAAAATGCCTGCCAACATCTGTCCTTGATTGAGAAAGGCCTGTTTCATTTTGTCACTCGGTATCGCGCAACAAAAATACATTTGCTGTTTCCATTCAAAAATCGTTTCTAACTGATTATGTTTTAACGCATCATAATACATCCACGGCTGTCTAAACCCTCGCGTCATACCGACATCAGAGTCCGTTGCCTGTATCGCATAATCTACAATTTTTTCGAGCAATGCTTGTATCGTAGTCATGTCCGGATGCTGTTCAATATAGTGATAAAATGCGTCGTGATACGTTTGATTCGGTTGCATCCCCAATGTTTGCACTAAATCCTTTTCCATCGCCTTATCACAATACAACGCGACATCTTGCTGGTTTAAAAACTTTTCTTGTTTGTGTAAATTCAGCCCATTAATTTTTCGGTAAATGACATAGTTTTGAGCGACCTTTTCTCTTAATTGACAGATTAATCGCGCTTTAGCTAAAAGGGACTTCGGTACTGGTTTGGAAGGTGTGTCCGTCATTTCTTGATAAACTGCTAACTTTTCTTCCAAATAATGCGACAAATAATGCAGTGAAAAATGGACACCATTGACCTCTTCTCCTCGAGCCGGTGGACCAGATTGTAGTAATGTATAGAGATTAAAAATAAATATACGTTCATCCCTTGTCCACGTATCCTTATTTTTCTCAGACAAATCATCTAATAAAAAGTGTGCGGTATCGCCTTCTAAGCTTTTAAGTAGATTGTTGTAGTGATAAAACGTCGTATACGTCTGCCCGTTATAATACAGTAATACCGGTGCCATAAAATCCACTTTTTCTTTAATAGCATCAATGACTTGTAGCACGTCTTGCGGTTCAAGGTGCCGAAAAAACGAGACGACTTCCGACTGATAGCGCAACATTTCTTCCGTATGCAAACGCGTCGCCAGTTGTTCTATTTTGACCATCGTTTCGGGTGCTAATTTAAAATAACCCCACACCGTCGTATATTCATCGACGAAACTTGGTCCAAGGTGAACACGACCATATGATGACATACCAAAACTGATCACATCATTCCCATCTGAAGGTTCTTCATCCGTAAAAAAACAAGTCGCATGCTCCAAATGTTGATAAATCGCCCATTGTTCAAAATTCAAACTTTGTCGTGCGATCTCAAGTGGGATTTTACCATCTAGTGTCAGCATCATTTCAATCACTTCTAGCGGTTGCTCGAGTTGTACCACTTTGCCATGCATTTCATCCAATAAATGTTCAAAACCATTTCGTTTCATTGTGATTCCTTCTCTCTGTCTAATATCATTGGTAACGAAAAAGGATGTTGCCCTACTGTAATAGCGGCTGTTGGACAATTTTCAACTGCATCATCTAAATTTTCTAAGTCACATTCAGGTATTTGCGCTGTACCACTATTACAATCTAAACACATGTACGCAATACCTTCAGCATCATACCGAAACAATCGGGGCGCCGCAGCACCACAAGCCGAACAAGAAATACAATTTTCTCTTTCTACATACGCATAATAGTTCATAAGCTTTCCCCCTTACTGTTATCGTACAAAATTCATTTTTACAGTATTTTTTGATACATTTATAATTAATATTCCGCTTTTTTATTATAATAAATTTATGCATAAACCTCAATTTAAATATCATTTTTCACTTTTAGAAGATTTCAGCACAAAAAAGAGGCTGAGACACATCAGTTCCCAGCCGTTTTCGTTTATTTTAATTTTTATTCATAATGTATATATCCATGCTTATTTGACAATCAACACAGGGATATTGACACGTTTTGCAATTTTGTGAGTCACGTGACCGAGTACATGTTTAATATCCATTTCTGAACGCTTATTACTCATCACGACTACATCATAATCTTGACTCGCCACTTCATTCACAATTTCTTTTGTTGGGGAGCCTGTCGCAAATTTCACTTTGTAAGATAAGCCAACATCTTCAATCGTTTTCAAGAACGGCTTCATTTCGTTTTTCTTTTCTTCTACCACTTCTTCAAAATGTTTTCCTTGATAGCGGACATAATTCGCTAATTCTGTCTCTGAAATGACATTGAAAACGACAATTTCATAAGGCTCATCGTTACCAGTCAGTTTTTTTAATTGTTCAGGGACGTTTTTAAAGCTGTTGCCAAAATCATATGGAACGAGAATATTGCTAAACATATCTAATCCCTCCTCATTTTTGGTGTCTCCTGTGTTTTAATTCCAAAACGAAAATAAAGGAGACGGCTTTCTTATCATCTTTATTTTAGCATTATGATAACGCTTTCTCAAGGCGGCTCACTTTTGAAATATCGCCTATGTATCACACTGTTTTTCACACGTATAACAATAATATAACATTTAGTTGTTATCTTGGATGCACTGCTAAAATTCAATGTAACTTAATCCTATTTGCAAAACAAAAAGGCACTTCTAAAAAAGTTGAAGTGCCTTAAATATTTATGATGCGAATTCAATAATATCAAATGTTTCTGTAATGTCTACATCATTTAAATCATGCCCTACCACGACTAAATAAGGTGACATTTCGATTGGACAAGGTTTCAACTCTAGATGGCCCGGTGTATATTGTACGACATAAGGCGTTTCACAACCTTTAAAATAGACAAACCCCTTTACTCTAAAGACATCCTTCAACCCTTTTAAGCCTTCAATTAAAGCGCTTTGTTGGATTGGAGATTGAAATTCATACAATAAGTGTGATAAATGCCCATGATGATGGACAGACGAACGTTCACTAATATGATATTCAGATTCATGTTGTACTTCTTGTAATGTCAGTTCGCCGTATCGTGTTAAAATGTATGGTGTTTCGGGATAACGTTGCTGCAATTTTTGAACGACCGATAACAACTTGTCACTTTCTAACAAATCGATTTTATTAATAATCAAATGACTACAATAACGGATTTGTTCATCCATTAAAGTTTGAATCGGTTCTGGGAAGGTGCATTGATTGTCATACGCTGCCGCATCGACAATACCTAACATGCTTAAATCTTGAATTAAAGGCGCAAGCACAGGTGTCATGCATGCATCGAACACTTCAATTGGGTGTGCAACTCCACTGCATTCAATAAAAACAATGTCAGGTTGGTGTGTTAAATACAGTTCGTGCAACTGTTGAGAGACATTCGCTTTCAAGTCACAACAAATACAGCCATTCGTTAACACTTCCATTTTCACATCTTCAGTCACGAGATGTGCATCTACATTTTTAGCCCCAAAATCATTCATCATGACTGCCGGTTTTAATCCTTGATCGATTGCATCTTGTATTAAAAAATTAAGCGTAGACGTTTTACCGCCACCTAAGAAGCCCGCTAATATGACGATATCCATCTAATCTCCTCCATCTCTCATCCAATCACGAAATAAACGGCTTCCCGTTGTAGTATGTTGGCCTTGATATTTCCCATGATATTTAGTTTCTGGTACAGTTTTCGTTTCAGCTAATACAATTTGGCAGATACGTTGACCCTGTTCAATCTCTAACGGAAAATCATTTGCATTGTATAGTTCCAAAGTAATTTTACCTTCAAATCCAGGATCTACCCAACCGGCATTTTGTATGAATAATCCTGCTCGGCCGACTGAACTCCGCCCTTCGATAAATCCCGTTAATTGTTGAGGTAAGGTAATATATTCTTCTGTCGTGGCTAAAATAAATGCGTGCGCAGGTATCACCACCCGAGATTGTTCAATCGTCTCATAATCAATCGGGTCGCTCATGCGCTGGACACCTGTTTCGGGTGGGATAGGTTTTAAAAAGTGATTCCCTAAAGTCAAATCAACAGATGCCGGTTCAATATGTGCTTCTACTAATGGTTCAATATTGAGTAATTGACGTTTGAGATACGCCTTAATATCACTATCTGACAAAATCATACGATGCACCTCAGTTCCTTAAATATCAATCGTAATTTTTACGAAGCGTGATGCTTTCATAATTTATCATGTCCAGAAGATTCAGACAAGATTTTTTTGAATATTTTTCATTTTATTTTTGAGTAATGTTATTAAATTTCAATAAATATGCGAAGTTATATAATCGCGAAAATGTCTGGACAAGGCAACTCGCTGAGATGTTCATACCCGTTGTTCATCATTCATAAACGCAATATTTAGCAATATGAAAAAGCTTGCTCGATGTATGAAAATTGTACATTCGAACAAGCTTGCTCTATATATTTTGCGCTCTTAATATTAACATTCCCTATCATTTTTCATCTGTGCGCAATGTCATCCACTCATTTTAGAATAAGAAGTAACGTTGGGTCATCGGCAATTCAGTTGCCGCTTCACTTGTTACTTTTTTGCCATCCACGAATACTTCATACGTTTGTGGATCGACGTCAAGTTTTGGTAAAGCATTATTGTTTTTCATATCTTTTTTACTTAACTGACGAATATTGCGTACTGGTCTCACATCACGTTTTAAGTCTAATGTACGACGAATGCCATTCATATAAGCGGCTTGTGACACAAATGTAATCGACGTACTTTGTAAGTTGCCACCATATTGACCATACATATGACGATATTTAATCGGTTCAGATGTTGGGATAGAGCCATTTGCATCACCATTCGCCGCAACGTTGACCATACCGCCTTTAACAACCATGTCCGGTTTAACACCGAAGAAACGTGGGTCCCAAATGACAAGGTCAGCTAATTTTCCAGGATCAACAGAACCAACATATTCTGAAATACCGTGTGTAATTGCTGGATTAATCGTATATTTCGCAATGTAGCGACGGATACGATTGTTATCATCATATTCACTGTCACCTTCAAATGGTCCACGTTGTTGTTTCATACGGTGCGCTACTTGCCATGCACGCGTAATGACTTCACCAACACGCCCCATTGCTTGAGAGTCAGAGCTGATCATGCTGAATACACCCATATCTTGTAAAACGTCTTCTGCAGCGATGGTTTCTTTACGAATACGAGAATCCGCGAAAGCAACGTCTTCTGGAATTGAGGCGTTTAAATGGTGTGTAATCATAACCATGTCTAAATGTTCATCGATTGTATTATGTGTATACGGTAAAGTTGGGTTAGTAGAAGATGGCAACACATTAGGGTAGCCCGCAGATTTAATTAAGTCTGGCGCGTGTCCCCCACCAGCCCCTTCTGTATGATACATATGGATAACTTTATCACCAATCGCTTTCATCGTATCTTCCATAAAGCCCGCTTCATTCAACGTATCCGCGTGCAGTGCGATTTGGATATCATAATCGTCTGCTACTTCAAGCGCATGACGTAATGCTGAAGGTGTTGCACCCCAGTCTTCGTGCACTTTCAAACCGATGACCCCTGCATGAATTTGCTCTACTAATGCAGTTGGATTCACCGCTTGACCTTTACCCGTGAAACCAATGTTAAGCGGTAAGTTTTCTGCTGCTTGAAGCATGCGATGAATATACCAAGAACCTGGTGTTACTGTAGTCGCTTTTGACCCTTCTGATGTCCCAGTTCCACCACCGATATGTGTAGTAATCCCACTTTCTAATGCAACTTCTGCTTGCTCAGGGTTGATAAAGTGGACGTGTGTATCAATACCGCCTGCAGTTACAATCATGCCCTCTGCAGCGATAACATCTGTTGACGAACCGATTATAATATCGACATCGTCCATAATATCGGGGTTACCGGCTTTTCCTAATTTCATAATGTAGCCGTTTTTCACACCGATATCACATTTAATCACTTTATCATAGTCAATAACAACAGCATTTGAAATGACTAAGTCTGCTACTGCTTTGTTATCACGTGTCGCATTGGGATTTTGACCCATGCCATCACGGATTGATTTACCACCACCGAAAGTGACCTCATCGCCATATTTTGCATAATCTTTTTCGACTTTCGCAAATAAATCCGTATCAGCTAAACGAATGGAATCCCCCACTGTTGGGCCATACAAGCTCGTATACTGTGATTCTGTCATTTTAAAACTCATTTAACTTCACTTCCCTCTATCATATTAGGTGGTGTGATGCGAGATTGATCAAGCGGCCCATCGACTAAGCCGTGAAAACCATACACATGTTGTTTACCTGCATAACGTACGAGACGAATTTCCTTTTCATCACCAGGTTCAAAACGTACAGCCGCACCAGCTGGAATATCTAAATGCTTACCATACGCTTGTTCGCGATCAAATGATAATGCTGGGTTAGCTTCAAAAAAATGATAATGTGAACCTACTTGAACAGGTCGATCCCCTGTATTTTTAACACGTAATTTTGTATTTTCGCGTCCTTCGTTAATCATAATTTCGGTTGAATTCACAATAATTTCTCCAGGTTGCATAATATCCCCTCCTATACGATTGGATGATGGATAGTAATTAATTTTGTACCATCTGGGAAAGTGGCTTCGATTTCGATATCTGTCACCATCGTTTCGACACCTTCCATCACATCATCTCTTGATAAAATTTCACGCCCGTAACTCATTAATTCTGCTACTGTTTTACCATCACGAGCCCCTTCTAATATTTCATAACTAATTAATGCCACTGCTTCAGGGTGATTTAATTTCAAGCCTCGTTCTTTACGTCGTCGGGCCAAATCTGCAGCCACAACAATCATCAGTTTGTCTTGTTCTCGTTGCGTAAAGTGCATGACGTTCACTCCTTATCCTAAAAAATAAATTGACTTAGACTTTTATTATAGACCTCACCCATCATTCTTTCAAATCTAAATACTATATAATAATAATAAAGGGCATTTTCACAGTTATGTCCTATAAAAGGTTGAAGGAATAAGGGACACTTTAATGTTATGTTAATATAGTTGTTATTTGAAATGTGCAAATGTTAAACTATGAACATGCATGTGATTTTTTATTAGAGAGAGAAAGTAGTGAACTGTAATGTCAAAATGGATACATACCTTTTTCAAAAACATATCTCAAGTCGTGTTACTCGAAAATACATGGACAGGTTTATTAATTTTAATCGCATTATGGATTGGAAACTGGAAAATTGGACTGGCCGCTATGATTGGCAGCTTCTTGAGTCTCTTGACCGCACGATATTTCAACTATACGGAAGAGGAAATTCATTCAGGACTTGCCGGATTTAACCCCGTCCTTATTGCGATTGACTTAACTTTATTTTTACTCTGGTCATGGCAAAGCATTCTCGTTATTTTAATCAGCATTTTACTCTCGATGCCTATCGCACAATCATTAAAAAACTTTTTAAAACCTTTTCGCTTACCCGAACTGACAACACCATTTGTCTTGATTACATGGGTTGTGCTGTTAATGTCACAACAATTTAAATTTATTAAAACGAACGTCGATGTCTTGCCGTTAACAGCCGATGTGCATGTCAATTTAAATACAACATTCCATCCTTTACATGCATTTTTTAGTGATGTGAGCCAAATCTTTTTAGTCGAACATACCATAAGCGGTATGCTCATCGTCATCGCCTGTTTCATCGCTTCAAGACGCGCTGGCATTTATATTCTCGTCGCCAACTTCTTTGGTCTATTACTTGAATTTTTCTTTGGTGCAGATATCGGTACACTTAACGAAGGTCTCTTTGGCTTTAACTTAATGCTATCTATCATTGCAGTTGGGGTTACTTTCCGTTCAGCCAATCATCTAAAAGCAGTTATCGCCTTTATTTTAACCGTGGTGATGACACCAATGATGTACGCTGCAACCGCAACATTTTTAGAACCTATCGGCGTACCGACATTGACATTCCCATTTATCTTAACGACTTGGACATTACTCTTAGCCGGACAATCAACGACAGATCCGCACATTTCAAAATAAAGAACATAAAAAAGTGCACCCACCGTTCAACGTATCGATCGATGTGTGCACTTTTATTGAATTCACCACGTTATGCGCAACAAATGGATGTCCCCACTTATCCATACATAGCACACTTTAAAGGTGGACTGAATGGGTCGTGACCGCACATTCAAAACTTTTAAGAGGAAAATTGTACTGAGTCATGGGACACCTCTCCACTCGTTTAAGCCATCTGATTTGTTCCTAGTCTTTGTGTTTCATAAAATATCTTAAATTCAGTCATGCTTCACTTCTTCAAAATAAGCCTCATCCAAATGATTAATATCCAAATGCTCAATCTGTAACGTCGTGTGAGCTAAACCATATTTCTCTTTCAACAGGCGCTCCAACTGATTGATCGTCCGATACGCATCCTCACTACTTCGACTATCGAGCACGACATGCGCACTCAATGAATAGTGATCCGTTGTAATCGACCATAAATGAAACTCGTGCACATCCAACACTTGATCCACTGATTTCATCGTTTCCATAATTTCATCCGTTTCCAAATGCTCTGGGACCGACTCCATCAAAATCAACCACGCATTGCGCATAATTTTATAACCCCCACGCAAAATCACTAATGCAATCACAATACTTAAAATAGGGTCAATCAACTGAATCCCTGTTAGATAAATTAAGCCGACTGCTACAATGACACCTACAGAATTTAACAAATCACCGAGGAAATGCCATAACGCGCTTTGAATATTAATATTATTTTCACTCTTCAATGAACGCATTAAAATGACAGTTAACACTATATTCACAATTAAACCAATCGTCGCGATGACAAGCATTAAACCACTTTCAACAGGCTTTGGAAAAATAATACGCATGATCGCTTCATAAAAAATCCAAATTGAAATCACTGCGAGTGCGAGACCATTTAAAAATGCTGCTAAAATTTCAAATCTTAAAAATCCAAATGTGTAACGTGCAGTAGGTCGACGACTTGCAAAATAGACCGCTACCATCGATAATCCTAATGCAATCACATCACTCAACATATGAAATGAATCTGATAACAGGGCAAGTGAATTAGAAACGAGACCTCCTACAAACTCTACAACTGTGAAAAAGAGCGTAATGATGAGCGAAAGCCATAACGTTGTTTTCGAGTGTGCTTGTGTTTTACGATGCTCAACATGATGAAAATAAGTTCTTCTCGCCATAAAAAATCTCCTTTGATAATTTTTCTCAGTACTTATAAACGACGCGAGGTGAATACGAACATTGTCGCATTCACCTCATGAGTTTCACTTACTATATGTTATAAAATCGTCGTTTACTAAACTTTCGTCAGCTTGATATTGTTGATAAGTTAAATACGCCACTCCAGAAGCAACTGCCACAGCCACGCCTCCAAAGATGAACGCTGAAACTTTATAAAATTGATTCATTTTATTAAGCCTCCATGTAGATTTTTATTTTACCATACCCCTCCATCGATTGCTCATAAACATGCTCTTCAAATTATTCCAATACCCTCTACAATATAAAATAAAAACTGGAAACATAAAAATTCATTTTTTAAATTAATCTTTTTGACAATTATTTAAAAATATTGTATCCTTTCACTAACTACTGAAAGCCTTTACAGATTATTGTAGTAGGACTTTCTAAAATAAAGGAGGGGTGTGGATGTCAGCGATTTTAGCTAAAATTTTCGGATTTTTGCCAAGACTCATTATTAACATTTTTGTATAGTCGTTACAAATTTAATTAAATAAACAAAGAGGTGGAAAAATGAAAGATCAGAAACAACTATTTAGTATTCGTAAATTTAAAAGCGGTGCCTCATCAGTCGTTATCGCATCTTTATTTTTCATAGGCTTATCAAACGCACCTGCTTTAGCTGATTCAAAATCAACAACCGATGCACCCGAACAAAGTCAACAAACTGAAAAAGTCGCAACTGAAGAAAGGCAAACGCCTGTAACGGACAATGCCAAAGTAGCGCTCCCTTCAACTGAACAAACATCTAAAGGCACATCAACAGCTCCGAAAGAAAATTCAGATGAACCAACAACAAATCTAGAAGCGACACCAAAGGATAAACCACTCACGTCATCTACAGAACACCCTTCAAATGAACCATCAACTCAAACAAAAGACCTACATAGCGCGAATACATCAGATGACGCGGTCACTCCAGAAGCTCAAGCATCATCATTAAAACCAGTTGCTGAACCACAGAAGGAAACAACTGATTTGAAAGAACCACAATTACCAACCAAAAATGAAACAAATGAAACACCTGTTGACACAGATAAAAAAGTTGATAACGGTAAACAAAAATCAGACAAGATCGTAGCCAAAAACAACGCACAACATACACAACATCAGTCGATTACTTTACCTCAAAACGATTCATCTGAGCCTCAATCACAAAGTTTAGCGTCAAAAGAAAATACGGTGCCAACAACTCTTGATTTATCATCTGAGGCACAAAATGAGCATCATAAATTGACAGAACAATCTGACAAAAACGTCACAACGTTCTCAGCAGAAGCAGCACCTCAAACAATCACAACGAAAAGTGTGGACAAAAACGCGCTCGTGAATACAAAATCTAAAACACCAACAAAAGATGACGTGAAAACACTTAAAACAGCAAATGTAGCGACGACACAACCACAAACGCAACAACGCAACGCTGAACAAGTGAAAGCACAAGCAAGTAAAAAAGCTAAACAAGGTTTCTATAAAAATGGAGACCCTATCATTTTAGTACACGGTTTTAACGGCTTCACAGATAACTTATTGCCTTCTGTATTGTCACACTATTGGGGTGGCGAAAAACTAAACATTAGACAAGACTTAGAAGAAAACGGTTATAACACATATGAAGCAAGTGTGAGTGCCTTTGGTAGTAACTACGATCGTGCAGTAGAACTGTATTACTATATTAAAGGTGGGACTGTAGATTACGGTGCAGCACATGCCGCGAAATACGGTCATAAACGTTACGGTAAAACATATGAAGGTGTGTACAAAGATTGGAAACCAGGTCAAAAAGTACACCTCGTTGGTCACAGTATGGGCGGACAAACAATTCGTCAATTAGAAGAACTGTTACGCAATGGTAATCCTGAAGAAATTGCGTATCAAAAAGAACATGGTGGCGAGATTTCTCCACTCTTTTCTGGTAAAAACGATAATATGGTGTCATCTATTACAACACTAGGTACACCACATAACGGTACGCACGCATCAGATCAACTCGGCAATGAGGCGATTGTACGTCAAGTCGTTTTCGATGTCGCACAAGTCCTTGCTAAAAACAAAGCACGCGTAGACTTTGGTTTAAATCAATGGGGTCTAGAGCGTAAAAAAGGCGAGTCATTAGAGGATTACTTTGAACGTGTTGCCAATAACGACCAATTGTGGCGCACAGAAGATCACGGTTTTTATGACTTAACACGTGAAGGCGCATCAAAATTGAACAAAAAAACTTCACTTAATCCAAACATTGTCTATAAAACATACACAGGTGAAGCCACACACCCATCAATTTCAGGCAAGCACAAATCAGATTACAACATGTTCTTCCCATTCACACTGACAGCGAATGTGATCGGTAAAGCTGCTGAAAAAGAATGGCGTGAAAATGACGGCCTTGTATCTGTTGTATCTTCACAACACCCATACAACCAAGCTTGGGTCGATGCATCAGATGACGTGAAAAAAGGTGTATGGCAAGTGATGCCTGTACAACACGGTTGGGACCATGTAGACTTTGTCGGTCAAGATACAAATGATACTGCACATTCACAAGATGAGTTAAAAGACTTCTGGCATAAACTGGCTGAAGACTTAGTCAAATCAGAAGAACAAACAGGATAAGGAGGTTTTGTAGATGGCAGGTACACCATTAGAATTGTTATTATCCATTTTCAAAGTGCTTAAAACTATTTTCAAATTCTAATTGCATTTAACATATACGGGAGCAGGACATTAGATTGTTCTGCTCTCTTTACTATAAAAGCAAAGGGCATCAAATATTTTTGATTGACTTAATTGATTTTATATTTCAATTTAACGGTTTTCATTTATCATAGAAAAAGCTAAAAAATTATGTTCCATTTCCTCTTCCTAAAAAAATGAGGTGCCCGAACTTTGAAACGTCCGAGCACCTCTTTCCTTCTTTAAAACATTCATGAAGTTTAAAATCAAAATGTCACCTTTCAAATGCGTACACATATTACTGATAAACTTCATAATGATAACTTTTTCTATTCTAACCTCTGCTACATGACAATGATGCCGTGCCTCATACACTCACTCATTACCTTTAGAAGGTTTAACCTAGATTGCTAGAACGCACCCGAGAATATGACGGCTCTCTTCCTCACCTTCACTGTACGACGATGATGCTGCACCTCATACATTCACTCATTACTATTTAGAAGGTTTAACCTAGATTGCAAAAACGCACCCGAGAATACGACGGCTCTCTTCCTCACCTTCACTGCACGACGATGATGCTGTACCTCATACATTCACTCATTACCATTAGAAGGTTTAACCTAGATTGCTAGAACCTTTCTTCACCACAAAAATAAGTAGCCTTTATTAGATTGCAAAACTGGGCGAGACTCCTGAGGCATCCAGCCGAAGCTGAAAATCCACCAACGCTTCAACCTTGTCACATACCAATCAATGCGTTGGTTAGTTGAAGCGAGGCGCCTAGGAACGCGAAGCCCATAATCGCAATCAATAAAGGCTCAATTATTAAACGCTAAGAAAGGTTCAGCAATCTGCAAGATGCTCTCTTAGTATTGAAAAACGAATGCTTTTGAAATGTTTCAGCATCATCAAAATGCAGCATTACTTAATAATATCAATCAACTCTTTCTTAGCTGCGGCGCGTGCGGGAATCCACCCAAACACAATACCAATTAACGTAGACACACCGACTGCTAATAGAATAGAACCGAGACTGACAGCACTTTGAATATATTCAGGTGTCACCACATCCACTAATTTCGCAATTAAAATACCAATAATCAAACCGATAATACCACCAATTAAACAGAGCACAACACTCTCGATTAAAAATTGAAATTCAATATCTCTCGCTTTGGCACCGAATGCACGACGAATCGCAATTTCTTCCGTACGTTCAGCAACTGAAATATACATCACATTCATCACACCAATCCCTGCAATAAAGAGTGAGATACCTGCCACGGCTGCAACAAAATACGTAATTGAGTCAAAGATTTTACCGATACTCTTCATCAGTTCTTCAGTATCTGCATATTGATATTCTCCTTGTGAGACGGCTGAACCTCTTTGATTCAATTGGTCTGCAACTTTTGTAGCAATTTCTTTTTTATTCGCATCTTCACCGACTTTTAACATTAACTGTGGAAAGTCAGATTTCAAATTCGGCAAGTCGGATTCAACGGTTTTTGTAGGGATTTGCACAGCATTCGGAATTTGTGCCTTTTCTTTCACACCGATGACTTCAAAGCCAATGTCATCAATATAAATGGTTTGACCGACTGCATTGCCTTTAAACAACGTCTCTGCCACTTCTGATGACACGGTTGCGACACGTTGCTTCAAAGCATTATCTTCTTTACTAAAACCTTTGCCTTCATCCGGTTCAGTAACTGTTTCACTTTTAACAACCGCAATATCTGCTTTCTTTTTCACAGTACGTGCTTCAGCCGTTAACCCAAGCGTGTCATCTTCTTTAACACTTGCATCTTGGACCCCTTCTACTTGGCGCGCAATATCAATATCTGTCGTTGTAAAAGGAGGTTCTTTCACTGTCTCAAAGTTGTTCGATAAGAAACTGACCAAAGCACTATCTTTTGACGCCCCTGCATCGCTGAATTGTTCATCGGCTGTCTTTTTAAAGCCATTACCTAATGACATAATCGTAATCACAGCCGCAATCCCAATAATAATCCCAATCATAGTAAAAATATTACGGCGCTTATTTTTCATAATCGAACGTAATGAAACGTGAATAATATTAGCGATGTACGCCATGCGACAGCACCTCTTCTCTTTGAACTCGACCATCCAAAATGTGAATCACGCGATCTGCTTGTGCAGCAACTTTCGGATCATGCGTGACTACAATCATTGTCGTGCCTTGTTCTTGATTCAACTGCATAAACAACGCCATAATATCTTCAGACGTTTTCGAATCGAGTGCCCCTGTTGGCTCATCGGCAATAATAAATCGAGGACGGTTCACAATCGCTCTTGCAATCGCCACACGTTGTTGTTGTCCCCCTGACAATTTGTTTGGAACTAAGTTTTCTTTATTGTACAATCCGACACGATGTAAGATGTCCAACACACGTTGATTGCGTTCAGCTGGCCGTATACCTGCGTATAACAATGGAACACTCACATTTTCTAAAATCGTGTTGTTTTGGATAAGTTTAAAGTTTTGAAATACAAAGCCCACTGTCCGGTTACGAATCGTTGCCAATTCATTATCTGACTTTTTTTGGTAATTTTCACCGTTAAACAAATATTCTCCTTCATAACCGCGATCGATAAAACCTAAAATATTGATAAGTGTACTTTTACCTGATCCTGAAGGGCCCATAATTGCGACAAATTCACCTTGCTCAATACGCAACTCGATATCTTTTAAAATGTGATTTGTTTCATTCCCATTTTTAAAATGACGATTGATCCCTTTCAGTTCAATCATTTGGCCACCTCAACTTTCTCACCATCTTTAATTTTAGCGTCTGGGTGGTTGATAACGCGATCGCCTTTTTTAACACCTTTCTTGATGATCAATTCACCATTCTTTTCGTCATACGTAATTTTCGTACGATGTGCAACGCCTGATTGATCCACGACATACACGTGATGATCTTTCGTTAACACAGATTTTGGAATTTTAAGTGTTTCTAAAGGAATCGTCGCCTCCACGGAATAGCCGTTGCGCGCATCAAAATCAAGTTCACCAATCGTAATTTTATATTTCGATGTTTCTTTGTCATTCTCGCCAGTTGGATGCGATTGTATTGGATTATTCGTCGTTAACGAGTCCGCTTCTTCACTGCCATCACCTGCAGCAGGCGCACCTCCTGTTGTCTCACCTTTGCCATCTTGTTGATAACTTGTCGGAAGTTGTGAAATGTGCGTAATTTTCCCTTTGCCTTCTTTACCAGTACTTGTCACTTTAACATTGACCGTATCGCCAACTTTAACCTTTTCCAAGTCAAATTCCGAAATAGTAGATTGAATCTCTAACTCATTCGCAATTAATTTCAATATCGGTTCACCTTCACCGACTTGGCCATTGTTTATCAATGACACTGTACCATTAAATGTCGCATTCACACTGTTATACACTTGTCCATCATAACGATTCAATTGTTTCCAAGCTTGATTAATCGCTTGCTGATCTCCGCTTTGCTGGGCATCGTTTAGCTGTTTAGATAACTTTTGACGTTGTGTTGGGTCAATATCATAATTCAATAATGGTGTTCCTTGAGTTACGGTTTGACCATCTTTCACTTGCGCGCTTAAAAATGTACCCAATTGTGCATTATTTAAGTATGTTTTAATCGTTTCAGGTGATATTTTACCCGTCACACGTAGCGGTTTGTCAGTTTTTACAGTATATGTATCGTAAGCATCTTCATTTTTTTGGTTTCCAACATCACCAAACGTTTTCACTAAAAATGCAATTCCTACAAGTAAGAAAATGCCTATCACTGACGACACAATCAAAGTTTTTTTCTTCAAAATAAAAATCCTCCTTAATGGCATAAGATACTTTGGTTGTATTATACCATTAAGAAGGATAAATTTTCTTTAAAAAATCAATAAATTATATATATTGCGGACAGTTTACAATTCCCCGGCTAAACTTAGTACCGTATCTTCTAAAAACGCTGAACCTAGCGCGAGTAATATTGTTAATATGATTGTTAACAAGCCCAAAGTCAAAGCGGCACGAAAAGACAGCCGACTCGTTGCATGATAAACGATAAACGTGACATAACCTTTAAATATGGTTTGAACGTCAAATGCGGCTAAGTACATATTCCCTGGTGCAAAAACATTAAGACTTGTGATGCTATATGTAGGAAATGACAAGTGAAATATAAGTTGAATACATACGAATACTAGTGCGACCGATGTCACAATTAAAGAATGACTTAATGAGGCAGATAGTATCGCTTGGGTCGAAACATCGGAGTGCAACAGTTTAGAAAACATCATAAATACGACAAAAGTAAACAAAAAACTTATCAGTACCCCCATCAAACTACTCATCGTATCAGCAAACCAATGAATTTGATGGAAGTCTTCAATATCTTCTTTTGAATAACCAAAGCCTTCTAACAGCGTTGTATTATCCGTATCAATTTTTAACAAAAACGCATGAATGAGTGTGATAACTACCATCAATGCCGCTTTTAATTTCCAAGTGGGATGGTTGCGTAAGTTTTCAAAATGTTGGAATAGAGGTAGATTTGTCTTGACCAACTTTTTTGCCTCCTCAAAAAGATTAACTTAATATTATCACATTGTTAGACGCTTTTTTGTATTTAAAGTAAAAATTCTAAAATATGACAAATGCTTACACAAACATTGTGAACAAAGTATAAAATTATATAATTTAGTGCTATACTATTTTTAATACTTTTTGGGAGGCAGGTCTATGGAATATTCGAAATCGTTATATATAGAAGCATTTAACACTGATAGAACACACCCTAACATTTGGAAGAAACTTTTACTCTGGATAGTTTTTATCATTATCCAAGCTGCACTCTCTATTTTTTCTATTGATTACACGAAAATGCTGACTGAACAAGGATTAACTGAAGCTCAAGCACAACAATCAGTACCTTTTACAATGGTCGCTGGCGTGATTGGTACCGTCATTAGTAGCCTCGTTGTTATAGGTATCACTTATATCATCACACTTATCATTTACAAAATTTTCAAGAAAGTACTCTCTAAAAAAGCAATATTCGGTGCAGTATTACGTTACTATAACACCATTTTAGTCGTGATGATAATTATTCTTGTCATTCAACTGTTATTTCAATTGGATATCTCAACAGTAAAAATCGATTCACTTAATGTTTTCGCACGCGGAAATACATTGTTAAGTGCATTCAGTTTGACGAATTTATTGACAGGTTGGTTATTCGGTGTCATGTTGCATTCTAATGGTCACCTTTCTGCTAAGTGGTCTTGGATAATCGGCATTGTGGTATTCATCCTATGCGTTGGATTAACTGCTATCAGTGCATAATACATACATAAAAATAAGAAGAGGCTCGAGCCACTTAATGCCCGAGTCTCTTAATTTTATACTTTTATCATTATTTTCTTTTGACGAGCCGAACCATTCGTACCATCAGTGTCACACCTATAACGAAATACGCCAACCACATGAGCCAATACGGAATCCCCTCTATACCGTTAATTGTATAAATAAGATTCACTGTGTAAAGCAGCCACACCGTAAGTTGAACGACCAGTGTTATCATCAAAACATCTCGCGTTTGTGCATGACGCTTCTCATCTACTTTCCCCTTAATTGTACGTTCGATGACAGGTAAATACTTGAATAATAAAAAGAGAAAGCACCATATAATAAGAAATACGATAGGTATGATCCATAAATACCTTTTCGAACCCCAATCATCTACTTCACCATTAAAGTTCATATGTATCCCTACTTGGTCCGGTAATTGCATGTAAAATACCGCTAATATTGCGATAGAAATCAACCATAAAACCGGGATCAATCGATTAATCCGCTTCATCTAAAATTTCCTCCATCGTTCTTCTTACGCTGCCTAAATACATTGTCCCGAACTTCACTAAATGAACGAGTAACAAATACAACTCATAAAAACGAATCCGTAACGTCGCCCCTTCAGCAAGAGGATAAGCTACATCATATGCTTCATAAAATGCCGGACTGAACCCACCAAATACTTTCGTTGCACCTAAATCAAACTCCCGATCTCCATATAATGGAGCAGGATCAAACAGTGCCGGACGACCATCCGTTAAAAACATATAATTGCCTGCCCACAAATCACCATGTAACAACGACGGTGCACTCTCATGTTGTGTGAGTATCACTTCCATCAACGCGTATACTTTTTCAAATAACGCATCATCAGCGTCAGACCACAATTGACGTTGACGAATCACGTGAGCAAGTGGCATGATACGTTGTTGCAAGAATAACGTTTTCCAATCTTCTGTCCAAGAATTGTCAAATTGAATGTCCCCTCCTTCATAAGGCAAATGAAATCCAAATCGCCCTTCTCGTTCATGCGTTTGGTGCAGTTGTGCGACTAATTTTCCCAGTGCTTCTTGACTACCATCGTACCCTTCATCCAAATAACTTAGTAATAAAAAGGCATCATGTTCGATCTGTCCTTGTTGAATCACGATAGGCGCTGTAATCCCCGCCTCTTCAAACGCTTCAAGACCTGCCACTTCTGCATCGTAAAATGACGCATCTCGCCCAGGTTGAATCAATAAAAAGTATCGTGCGTCATTGGTATCCACTCGATACGCTTGATTCACATCACCACCACTGACCGGTTCAATCGCTTGAATATTTTCGAGGGGTAAAGTGTTATACCAATTTTCATTCATAACATCCAACTCCTTTTCTCTATTGAAATTGAATCCAAACAAACTATTTTAACGTACATTTAAAGTCAACTATACTATAATTGTATGACACTATTTAAAGGAGTTGCAACACATGGAAGATAAACGTCAAATGTTACTAGACACATTTAATTATCGCTTTGCTACAAAACGTTTTGATGCAAAGCGTAAAATTGACGACGCTGATTTCGATACAATTCTAGAAACTGGCCGTCTGTCACCAAGTTCACTTGGCTTTGAACCTTGGAAATTTTTAGTCATTCAAGATCCGGAAGTACGTGAAGCACTTAAACCTATAAGTTGGGGCGCACAAGGGCAATTAGATACAGCAAGCCACTTTGTATTGATTTTAGCGCGTAAAAATGTACGACCAGAAAACGAATACGTACAAAAATTATTGCGCGACGTCAAACAAATGGATACAGACATGATTGAGCAAATGAGCGAGAAAACGTCAGCATTCCAAAACGATAACTTAAATCTTTATGAAAGCGATCGTGCATTATGGGACTGGGCTAGTAAACAAACGTATATCGCACTTGGAAATATGATGATATCTGCAGCATTTTTAGGGGTGGATTCATGTCCAATTGAAGGCTTCCAATATGATGAAGTGACACGTATTTTAACTGAAAAAGGTTATTTTGATGATGCTGAGTTTGCACCTTCAGTGATGGTTGCATTTGGTTATCGTGAAGAAGATCCAAAACGTGCCAAAACACGTCGTAGCAAAGAAGAAGTCATTGATTGGATTTAGTTGTTGGGAATAAATAAAACATGATGAATCACTTATATCGAAATTTATAGTCGTTGACAAATGTGAATTGATAGATTAATATTTGTTTATAAGGAATCCAACATAATAAACACCAATCCCCTCACTATTCGTGGTAGTGAGGGGATTCTTATTAGGTGTGGCTATTGTCATTGTCGCCTATTTTTATCGCGTTTACGTAGCCAATGCGCAAAATACGCGATAAAGCAACCACTAACTACTGTGGTTGGGCCATTCAGAAGGATTTCCCCCATAATAAACACCTCCTCTCACGCCAAATTGACGTCTGAGAGATAGACGACCCCATTATTATATCACCTACAAATCGACAATACTATCGTTTTATAATAAGACTTTGCAAAACATTATATTTATAATAAAATGGTATTTATGCATAATAAAATGGTATTTATGCATAATAAAATAACCTATGTCGTTAATTTATCAGGAAAAATGACAAAACCTTGATTTTGAGAAAGTTGATACGTTTGTCCATCAAATTGATAATATCCCTTACCCGAAACAATAAAATGAATAATAAAATTAGGTCTCACGGCTGGACCAAATTGATAACCTGAATCACAATATTCTTCTCCAGCAAACAGAAAATGAATATCATTAAATAAGTTCGTTCTCTCATTCGATACAACACGATTTCTCCCCATTCCCATCACCCTTTTCAAAGCATCATCATTTTCATTATAAACATCACATCCATAAATTAACAATTTCCATTTGGCTAAAATGCAACGATATCCTTATAAAAATCTTCAAACATTCTCCCCTATATTCATTCAATCTTTGATCCATAGCTAAAAACAAAATAAGAATGCCAAAAGTATATTATTTGAATGCTTCCTCGTTAATTCTGAATATTATGATAAACTTAGATTAATTGTCACATACAAAGGGGGTATGGAGTTATGCGAAAACTCGTGACATGTTTGATGGGCCTCGTGCTCATTTTGGCTGCTTGTACGAATAACAACAAAGATGAAGAAACAAAATCTTCAAGTAGTCAAAAATTTCCAAATCGCACTATAGAAATTATTGCACCTGCTTCACCTGGCGGGGGCTGGGATGCGACTGCACGCGCTATCCAAAAAATTATGCAAGATGAAAAGCTGAGTGATCAAAACATTACAGTCATCAATAAACCAGGTGGCGGTGGTGAAGTCGGTTGGCAATATCTTCGTGAACGTCCAGCAACTTCTATTGCAGTGAACTCTAGTCTATTGCTTTCTAACCACGAACTCGGCTTAAGTGATTTGAGTCATCAAGATTTTACACCGATTGCCATTTTAGCTACAGAATGGATTAGTCTTTCAGCTTCTAATCAATCTCACCTGTCTTCAGGTAAAGAAGTGATGGAAAAGTTAAAAGCAGATCCTAAGTCATTAACGATTGGTGTTGCACCTGGTCTTGGTAACAATGACCATCTTGCCTTTGTTCAAGCAGCAAAAGCATACGGCGTCGATGTGAAAAACTTAGATTTCCTCGTCTATAAAAGTGGTGGTGATTTAGAAACAGCACTACTCGGTGGTCATGTTGATATCGCCTCAACCGCTGTGTCTGAAGTCAAAACACAACATCAAGCTGGCAAACTTAAAGTGCTGGCAACGACTTCTGATAAACGGATTAAAGGATTAGAAGATGTCCCTACTTGGAAAGAACAAGGTTTGGATATCGTCTTCCCACATTGGCGTGGTGTGATGGGACCTAAAAATATGACCAAAGAAGAACGCGCTTATTGGAACCAAGCCATGAAAAAAGTGGTCCAATCTGAACAGTGGGAAAAAATCCGTAAAAATAAAGACTGGGATAAATTTTATAAAGACAGCTATGAATCTGAAAAGTTTTTAAATGAACAACAGAAAAAGTATGAACAGCTCATTCAAGACGCTGGTTTTTAAACAAAGGGGGAACTTCATATGGTAAGACTTATTGCGCCTATTGTTTGTTTCATCATTGGCGTTACCTACTTACTCCTCTCTCTCAATTTGCCGATTTCTAGAATTGGTGATCCACAAAGTCCAAAATACTTCCCAATTCTTATCGCGAGTTTATTGATTGTGATGAGTATTATTTACTTTTTTCAAATGCTTCGTGATAAAAATGTGTCTTTCAATGAATTTAAAGCATTTTTAACACCACTTGTCCTTAAACGCATTGGTTTGACATGTTTATTTATCCTGATATATACATTCATTTTCGAACGTATTGGTTTTTTAATTTCGACCATGTTATTTTTAGCAGCCGTCATGTTCTTAGTCAATGGCTTTAAGCATTGGTTGAAAAATCTCATCGTGGCTATCGTCTTTTCAGGTGTGGCATGGTATACCTTTGCCCAACTGTTAGACGTTAGTTTACCGTAAGGGGGCGGTCATATGGGTATCGATATCAATAGTTTTTGGGAAGGTCTCTCAACTGCCTTCCAACCGATGAATTTATTGTGGATTTTGATTGGCGGCTTCCTCGGTACAGTCGTAGGGATGCTTCCAGGTTTAGGGCCTGCGACGGCGGTGGCTGTTCTTATTCCAGTAACGTTTGGGATGAATCCCGTCAGTGCATTGATTCTGATGATTTCTATTTACTACGGAGCGATGTATGGCGGTTCCAGAAGTTCGATTTTACTCAATACACCTGGAGACGGTTCTGCAATTGCCGCAACATTTGATGGTTATCCGATGACACTCAATCATCAAGCAGGTAAAGCTTTGACCATTTCGGCGGTTGCTTCACTATTCGGCGGCCTTTTTTCAGTCATCGGCTTTATTCTCCTTGCTAAACCATTATCCGAATTTGCACTTCATTTTGGACCACGTGAATATTTCGTCCTTTTCTTATTCACATTGTCCATGATCGTCACATTGTCGCTTGGTAAAATGGTCAAAGGCTTTATCGCCATGTCTATCGGTTTAATGATGAGTACAATCGGTGTGGATTTACAAACAAGTGTGTATCGTTTTACTTTCGACGTCACACATTTAAGTGAAGGTATTGATTTTCTTGTCATCATTATCGGTGTGTATGCCGTTGCTGAAGTATTATACAACTACATGCACTTAGACACGTTACAACCACCGAAAAGCGATTTAGGCTCGATGAAATTAACGAAAGAAGATTGGAAACGCACACGCTGGACGATGTTAAGACAAAGCCCCATTGGATTTCTAATTGGGGTCTTACCGGGTGCTGGTGGTTCAGTGGCTTCCCTACTTAGTTATGCGACTGAAAAGCAATTCTCTAAAAATGGGAAGAAGTTTGGTAAAGGTGCTATCGAAGGGGTAGCAGCGCCTGAAGCTTCAAACAATGCCGCTTCTGTCGGTTCACTCATTCCATTATTAACGATGGGCGTTCCCGGTTCAGGCACAACAGCTGTTATCCTAGGTGCTGTCGTGATGCTTGGCTTACAACCAGGACCTCTCTTATTTGAAAAGCAACCCGAAATGGTATGGACACTTGTTAATAGTATGTTCATCGGCAATATTTTCTTAGTTATCATCAATATTGCGATGATTGGCCTATTACTAAAAATTTTAAAAACACCACCGAAAACACTTTATCCTATTATTTTAGTCCTTGCATTTCTCGGGACATATACATTGAGTTACAGCGTCATTGATTTCTATATTTTATTAATTTTTGGTATCATCGGCCTATTATTAAAATTATTAGACTTCCCAATTGCACCGCTCATTTTGGCAGCAATTATCGGATCTGATATGGAACAAAACTTCCGTAAAAGCTTAATTACAAGTCATAATCATCTCGGTGACATTTTCTTCGGTTCGCCGATTACCATTGTCTTAACGATTATGACTGTATTAGCACTTTTCTATCCATTAATCATTAAACTGTTTAAGAAAAAAGCATCATCAAATTGATAATATAAGGGAAAAAGGGATTGGACATAAAAATTTTTGATGCTATTGATGCAGTATTTTGTTAAACTTGCCCCGTTCTTAAGATTTATATTTTTGAATTGCCCTCATGGCTTCCCTTTCCCAGGGGCTGATCTGGAATGAAGCCGAATTGGATTTTGGGAGCAGTACAGAAATCTCATGTGTAACAAAGATTTCGTCGTACTGCCCCCGCAAGGCTGACTAGACTTCTCAAAAGTACAGCATTGAGAAGTCAGACAGCTACTGCGTTAAACAGTAGCCTCTATCAAAGTTAAAAGACGACATTTTGTTGTTAACTATGTCCCTCAGGAGTCTCAGCCTTCTGGGCAATCTTACATCAAATGTAGCCACTTAGGGCAAGTTTATGAAATGAAGACAACCCATAGCATCCAATTTTTTTCGTCCAATCCATTCTCATTTTTAGCTGTTTTATCATCATTAATGGATATATTTCCATAAAAAGGTAGGGACCGGGAAAACTTAATGTCCCAGTCCCTTCCATTTATTGTTGTAACAATGAATAAAACTCTTGAATTGTTTCCTGATTATAACCAACTGCATCGAACTTCGCATAGTCTTTATTAGTCCCATTGATAAATTGCTCTAAACCTTTAGCAATTTCAACTTCATTCTTTTCTACTAACATACCATACTTATCATCTTCAAGAACATAACGATTAGCAATAATGTCTGAAGCGAGTACATTTGTACCAACTGTTAATGCTTCCAAAATCACCATAGATTGTCCTTCGTAATGAGAAGTAAGTGCAAATACATCCGCGCGTTTCACTATATAGAATGGATTGCGACGTTGACCAAGAAAATAGACATGATTTTGTAAACCAAGCTGTGCGACAAAATTGTTCAACATCCCCTTCAGTGGTCCGTCTCCAAGAATGTATAATTTCAGCTGCGGATAATTGGGCACTAATTCGGCAACAGCTTTAATCAGTAAATCAAAGCCTTTCTCTGGTGACAATCTTCCCACTGACACCACTTTAAAATCATCTTTAGAAAATTCAATCGCTTCCATGCCTTGCTCTGTTAATGTTGCTAAAACGGCTTTTCCATTTTTTTCAAACAAGTCACTATCATCATCAACTAACTGATTGATTTTTTCAATGTTTATCGTATTTCTTGAAGCAATATGACGATTCTTTAACTTAATGGAACCAAAGTTTGATTGATTTAGTTTTTTCGTTGCTTCTGACACGCTCACTAATTTATCAAAATATGGATAAAGCGAAATAACGCCTTTCAAGTTTTGATAGTGCGGACGCTTCCCGTTAACTGTTCTCTCCATATCAGACTTAATATCACTATGCAATAAGATGTATTTCTTATTAGCACCACTTGCTAAAATGAGATTCGACCAAAACATTGCATAGCCACTGTAATCAATCGCATAATCAAATTTAGAATCCCCAAATAGTTTTCTAAACTCACGTTCAAATAGTGCTTTAGGATATACACATTTTTCGAAAAATTGATATATCCCTCTTTGGCGAATAAATTCGTTTTGATAAATTTCTTTAAAAGTAGAAATCATTGGCCCTTTTCTTAAAATAATACGTACGTTCTCATTTAAATTTTGTAAGTTATTTAACTGCTCAGTGTTATTTGTATTATTCGTGAAAACGGTGATGTCATACTTATCATAGTCTATATTGGATAACAAATTCGTCACTGATGTTGTAATTCCATTATTCTTCATTCCACCTGGATAGAGCAGTATTTTTTTCTTTTTATGATAATTTGAAGTTTTAATAGAATGATCTTGATGATTTAAAAATACCTTTTCGATAAAACGCTCCGTTACACCACCATCTTCATGATTCACGAATTCTCGCTTGAATTTTAAGTATCTATCTTGGACATCCGTACTTTTATAATTCTCATCCTTAATTAATTTAATGACTTCATGGATATTGTCAGTTATCGGACCTGGTAGTTCTGAAGGTTCTATATAGACACCGCGCTCACTTTGATACGCATCTAAATCAGGTACGTAGAACACAATTGGGTAATCTGTAACTAGAAAATCGAAAAATATACTTGAATAATCAGTAATCATGATATCAATTGCTGGCATGAGCTGGTTCGTATCTAAAAAGTCAGGAACCAAATAAGGCTTAAGTTCTGGCATTTCTTCAGCTTTACTATAAATAAATGGATGAACTTTAACAAAAATTTGATAAGGTAACGATTTTTTAAGTAACTGAATTTCTTTATAAATATTAGATAAACTATTTTCTGGATGATTTACATCTGTTCCACGCCATGTCGGACAATAAAGTAAAATAGGTTGCTGATTCACATTTAAATGTTCAGATAAATATTTTTTGGCCTCTACCGTAGATGTATTTATTGTTAAGTCTATACGTGGATAACCT
Organism: Staphylococcus cornubiensis; assembly: GCF_900183575.1. Taxonomy (GTDB): domain Bacteria; phylum Bacillota; class Bacilli; order Staphylococcales; family Staphylococcaceae; genus Staphylococcus; species Staphylococcus cornubiensis. The sequence goes on along the minus strand of NZ_FXUZ01000008.1, from coordinate 42,225 downwards.
ACTTCTAAAATTTCACCCTCATATAGACCCTCTAATTTAAATGCATGCTTAAAAATCTGCGTCGTATGTGCATTAGGACTAATAATATAATCTGATGCTAAAAAATTTTTTATCGTATTTTGAGAACCCTTTAAATTATCTTTTACATCTAATCCCATATGTTTTAAAGGCGTCCCATGCCACGTATTGATATAAATTTGTTGTGGCTTTTTTGTAAAATAGGCAGGAAAAGTTGCGTTATTAATGATATACTTGCTTTCATTTAATGCTTGAAGATATTCATCAGATTCCTTAATCACAAAAGAGACATTACTATATTTTTTTAATTTTCTTTTATAGTAATTTAACGTATCAGGATGATCTACTACCCATATATGACGGTATTTTGAGAATTTTTTATTAGCATTCAATTGTAGAAAAATGGCATAAGGACTATCTGTAATACTTTTACCATCTCTGACCTGATACATAATTTGATATGGCTTAATAGAAGTTTTTCGATAAAGTCGTGCGTATTGATTCACTTTTCTTTGATACTTTGAATTGAGTGACTTAAAAATAGGCGAGGTTGCAAATTTAAATTTTCTAGACAATTGATTAGATAGTTTTTTCTTAACACTATTTTCCATTATCTATTTTCTCCTTTTATTGAATTGTGGATAGCCGTTGATTTCATAATAAAAGCCTAGTCCATCATCGCTGATATCCATTCTCTTATATTGACGATAACTGTTACGTACTTTTTATACATCAACAAAAAACAGTCTTAACATTGTAGTTAGGACTGATTGAGTAAAATTTGGTAATCTTATCTACAAAAATATAGAAATTATGTTTTCTATTATGATTGATACTTCATTTCAAAATTCAAATATTCATCTAGCCCCTCTTTTAATGTATAGCGCGTTGAAAATCCCAATTGTTTCAAAGGTTCAATATCCGCGTAAGAATATTTCACATCCCCTTCTCTAGGGTGAGTAAAGCGTGTTGGAATCTCTTTTTGATATAAATCCATAAAAACTTTGTATATCGCTAATAAAGATTTTGGGTGTGATGTCCCCACATTATATACATAGCCATTGGTAGAATTAGAATCAATAACAATTTGAATGGCTTGAACGATATCTTTAACATAAACAAAATCTCTTGTTTGTTCACCATTACCAAAGAAAGTAAACTGTTTATCTTTATCAAAACAGTTTTTCATGATAGAGAGTACACCTGAATATTGAGATTGTGGATCTTGCTTTGGTCCGTATACATTAAAAAAACGTAGTGACGTTGTTGGTAAATGATACAATTGGTAATATAACTTTACATATTGTTCACCACTATATTTTTGAATCGCATATGGAGATTCGGGTTGAATATGACTTGTGATACTTTTAGGTAATTTCGGATTGTTACCATAAACCGCTGCTGATGACGCAAATATAAATTTTTTAAGATAAGGCAAGTGTTTACGACTTAATTCAAGCAATCGAACAAGCGCTGAGATATTAACTTCATTTGATTCTTCAGGATTTTCTACAGTATCAACGACACTCACTACTGCTGCCAAATGAATAATGATATCAAATTGATGTGTTTGAATAATATTTTCAACCTCATCATAACTTCTAATATCTGTATGTAAGAAATGTTCATTATCAATAAAAGGAATGTTATGTCTATAACCCGTACTCAAATTATCCATTATATATACTTCTTCTTGTTGATTAAAAAAATGTTCAGCAATATGTGAACCTATGAATCCAGCACCACCTGTAATCAATATCTTCATTTTTTCCACTTCCTTAAACACGTAAAACAAAATTCTATTTAATACTAAAATTCGTTCTAAACTAAAACATTTTATTCTTTTATAATTCTATTGTAAAATGGTTGGTGATAATTGTAAATATGTAAATCTTTATTACGGCTTTCGGAGCACGCATTCATCACTTAAAGTCTCTATAATAAATAGCAACTTCGCCTGTTTTTTATTTGCATAGGTAAATACCGACTTGCTTGTTAATACTTATACAGGGCCAGATGCTTTACTTGAAGGAATTAAAAATATTTATCTCATTAAATAAACATGCAAAAAAGGATAGAAACTTTTTGTTCAACAGAAAAGGAATACGGTTCAAATGATATCGTTAGCATGATTTATCAAAAATTCTAAAAATGCTCATATAAAAAAGCGAAGTTGAGACACAAAAGACCTCAACTCCACTTTTAATAGTATGAAGTGTACTAAAATGAAAAACTCAGAATCATTCCTACACTTCAGACAACACTTTACATAGACAGTTCTTGGATTATTTTATTCAACCGATTGAATTAACTCCGCATATTTCTTTTCAGCATGTCGTATATCGAAACGCTCATCTAACTTAACATCAGTAATGGGGTGTTCTGTAATTTTCATCATTTTATCTGCTAAATCATCAATATTTTGTGATTCAACGAGATAACCATTTTCACCGTTTTTTATCATTTCTCTTGGACCATAGCGAATATCATATGCAAGCACAGGACATCCATTATTGATACTCTCCATTACAGATAAAGAAAAAACCTCATATTGACTCGTAAGTATTGATGCGGCATGTTGACTGAATACCTTATCCGGTTCATTCGTTTTACCGTGAAATGTTACCTTATCAGTCAAATCAAACTCACGAATATATTGTTTCATCTCTTTAACAGGCTGACTTTCCCCATGACCATAAATGTCTAAACCATAATGGTAACCGGCATCTCGATATGTTTTAAACGCTTTAATAATATGTGGAAGTTGCTTATTTTCATCAATACGACCAATATATAAAAAGCGTGGTTCTCTTTCGACATGTCCCGGTTCATGAACTGCCATAAAGTGTGGCACAACTGTGATACGATGTTCCGAAATGTTAAAATCTTCCATCATCTCATGCTTTTGCTGTTCTGTTAACACGACAATCTGGTTAATTTCGTTAGCCCTTTTATGAAAAATTTTATAGCTTTTCTTAATACTACCATCAACATTTTTGTGACTACTGTGAATGAAGAAAATGTTTTTAATAGGCTTTGATACATTTAAAATCGCACGGTCTAACAAACGCGCATCATTGAACACTTTAGCACCAGTATCAATGACATTTTCATAAAAATAAGTAAAAAAGTCTTTTTCATCATCAAATGCATGCGTGATAGTACCATTTTGATAAAGATGTATGTGCGAAAGTTTATTTTCTTTAAAGTGGCGAACACAATAAACTTCACCATTACGGTCAAATAATTTTTCACTTAATTTAAAGTTATCTTTTTTATCAAACAAGCTCACACGATGTAAATAACCATATTCATTGTATTCTCGACGTTCCACTTTATGTTTTTGACTAGGTAACATTACATCTTCAATATGCAATATTTCTAATGAGACGTCATAATATTTTCGGTACAACAAATACGTATCATCTTTGTAATAGCGTAGAACTTTTGGATCTTTTTTACTGCGCTTATAAGTCATGCCTTCAATTTTGATAGGTGTTTGATGATATTTAGGCTTTTTCTTGAATTTCGTGTGTGGAAATTGATAGATTTTCCCATTTGTAAACCATTCATAAATATTCATCACTTTTGTATCTTCACTTAAAATTTGACGTTCTCTAAAGCGGTTAACAATAAGAGGATAATTAGGATTATAGTTAGTAGTCAAAATCATATGCGATTCTTGAAAATGATTTTCCATAAACTGTATTCTTTTTAATAATGATTTCGTCCGCCCACCATGTATTTCTGGTAGCGTCGATGTGATAGTGTAAAGCATAGTCGCCCCCTCAGTAACTTTTAAATATAGTATTGATGGCAATAGATACTAATGTTGCTGTATCTGTTCCACCTTTTTACGCTTTCTTCTCTGCCCCACCAAATAGCAATAGTATATACCCCCACTTTTTAATTTAAAAATATTACTTATATAAACCCTGTTTTACATGATTTCAAACACTTAGCATTCAATCACTCAAAATTATAGCTTGCAATTATCAATCCTTCATTTAATTTAGAATTCAACCTAATATTGTATAAATCACTTATTGTTACCATTCTCAGAAATTTTAAATTTATTAAGCCAAGTTTGATTTATTGCTACTTTTGATTAAATGTTAATGATATAATACCAAATGTTAAAAGATTACTGAAAGGATGATCCTTATGCATGCACTATCCATTATAGTGCCATTTTACAACTCAGAGGAGTACATCACAGATTGTATCAGTTATATTAAACGTCAACGCAATCAAGACTTCGAACTGATTCTTGTAAATGATGGCTCAACCGATCGAAGTGAACCTTTACTCGATGAAGCTTTAGCAGATTATGATAAAAAAGTGAAATATATTAAATTAGAAACAAACCAAGGTCACGCGCATGCACGTAATGTAGGGATGAAAGCCGTTGAGACACCTTACTTTATGTTTGTCGATGCTGACGATAAATTAGCAACTTATGCAGTCAACTTTTATTTAAAACATATTCAAAGCTTCGATGGCTTAATTGCACCTGTACATGAATTCGCATTGAATATGCCACAATTTGTCGATCAAGACCGTGTGCAGATCAAATATTTAGATACGAAAAGCAATCCTAATTCATTTTTAAGAAAAAACACAGCATGTAATATCATCTTTAAAACAGCAATCGTTAAAGGACACAATCTTCAATTTAACGAATCATTAAAAGTGTATACAGATTGGTCATTTATTTTAGATTATGTTCAATATGCGGAAAATTTCATTCGTGTAACGCACTTCCCATTTTATTTCAAAGGCGAAGTGTATGATCCGTTTGAAACCAATACATTATCTGAACAAAGCTTTGACTTCTTATTTGATGATTACGCAAAAAGTTTTATTGATGCATTATCTCGTGTACACAGTAAACAAACACGAACATTTATTAAACAACGTATGCTCAATACATTACATAACGACTTTTCACCGAACTTGCGCGAAACAGCCGAACGGTTTGCAACACACCAAGACGCATTGGCTCAAGTCGTTCGTCACCTCGGTGTAGACATTCTTAAAGAACATAAGTTGTTGTTCACTTTAGAAGCACTCGCATTAGCATTCAAAAAAATAGGATGGGCTTCAAGTATTAACCGCTTACGTTTTGTAACACGCCATGCTAAACGTGTCGCGTTACGTCAAAAAGGAAAAGAGCGTTCTCAATATTTCTTAACGGACAAAGATGAAAATGTGAACAATAAAACCGTTGTCTTTGAGTCATTTGGCGGAAAAAATTATAGTGACAGTCCAAAATACATTTATGAATATATGAAAGACCATTATCCTGAACTCAACTATAAATGGGTCTTTAATAATCCAGAATATAATTCAGTACCTGGTGAAGTGGAGAAAGTCAAAAAAAATTCTAATGCGTATTATAACGCTTATTCAGAAGCAAAATTCTGGGTGTCCAACGCAAGAATTCCACTTTTCTTAAATAAAAAACCGAACCAAATTTACATTCAAACTTGGCACGGAACACCTTTAAAGCGCCTTGCTAATGATATGAAAGTCGTTAGAATGCCAGGAACAACAACGTCATTGTATAAACGTAATTTCCATAAAGAAGCATCTCGTTGGGACCACTTAGTCTCACCAAACCGTTACTCAACAGAAATCTTCCGTACCGCATTCTGGATGCCACCTGAAAAAGTTCTAGAAATTGGCTATCCACGTAACGATATTTTGGTAAATCGCGCAGATGACACAGCGTTACAAGAAAGTATTAAAGAAGAACTCAACATCCCTGAAGGCAAAAAAGTCATTATGTATGCACCAACATGGCGTGATGATGAGTTCATTAAAAAAGGTCAATATACATTCGAACTCAAAATTGATCTACCCCGTTTACAACAAGAACTTGGTGATGATTATGTGATTTTATTACGTATGCACTATTTGATTGCCAACGCTCTTGATTTAAACGGTTTTGAAGATTTTGCGATTGATGTATCGAATTATAATGACATTTCGAAACTATATTTAATTAGTGATTGCTTGATTACAGATTACTCTTCAGTCATGTTTGACTATGGTATTTTGAAACGTCCACAATTTTTCTTCGCTTATGATATTGAAAAATATGACAAGAATTTACGTGGTTTCTACATTGATTATCATAAAGATTTACCAGGTCCGATTTATACAGAACCTGGTGCATTAATTGAAGGATTGAAGCAGTTAGATGCGGTTAAAGATGAATACAAACCTCGAATTGATGCCTTTTATAACCGTTTTTGTTCAATTGAGAATGGTCGTGCATCACAGTATATCGGTGACATGATTTATAATGAGATTCAGAAAAACTTAGATTAATATCGAGAGATGGAGTCATTACGATGGCTTCATCTTTTTTATTTAGTGTGTCATCGTATGAATTGCATTGAATGTCTATAAACTTTCTGATACTTAAAGGACACTGTAAGCAATTTACTTCCATAACCTAAAATAAATTAAAATCATTATGATATTTTAATTGTTATTTAGTATTGCAATCTTTTATTGTGGTAATATATGTCTATACAGCAATACATGATTCGGAAGGATGATTGGATTATGAACCTGAGTATTATAATTCCTTTTTATAATGAGTCAGATCACATCATAGATTGTATCAATGCGATAAAAAAACAACAGAACCAAAATTTCGAATTAATTTTGATTAATGATGGATCCACAGATGATAGCGAGGCATTATTGAATACAGCATTGGCTGATTATGATAAAAAAGTGACTTATATTAAATTTGAAGACAATCATGGCCATGCACACGCACGCAATGTAGGAATTCAAGCTGTTACAACACCTTTTTTCATGTTTGTAGATGCAGATGATCAACTTGCAAGTTATGCAGTGCACTTTTATTTAAAACATTTACAACATTTGGATGGCTTAATTGCGCCAATTGACGAATTTTCACTTAATCCACCACAATATGTGAATCAAGATGATGTACAAATCAATTATTTAACTGTGCAAAGTCATCCGCAAGCATTTTTGCGAAGTAATACAGCTTGTAATATTATTTTCAAAACGAGTATCGTTCACGCTCATCAAATTCAATTTAATGAAAATTTACGTGTCTATGTCGATCAATCGTTTATTTTAGATTATCTTCAATATGCTGAACGTTTTATTGAAATAAGTCATTTTCCTTTTTATTTTAGAGGAGAAGTATACGCTCCTTTTAATACAACGACCCTTTCTGAACAAAATTCTGATTTTCTATTTGAAGACTACTGTAATAGTTTTATTGATGCGATTACACGCGTTCATAACAACACCTTGCGTCAGTTTATTAAGCAAAATATGATGATGCGATTACACCAAGAGTTTAACCCTAATGAAAACGACACTATTGAACGTTTAATCGTCCATCAAGCATCACTCTCAAAAGTTGTGCATCATCTTGGTTTTTCTATTTTAAAAGAGAAGAAATTACTGTTTATTATTGAAATGTTAGCTTTAGCGATGGACAAGTCGCATTGGGCAATTAAAATGAACCGTTTTCGCTTTATTATAAGTCACCTAAAAAATATCGTAGAACGTCATCCACTCCAAGAGCGCTCACGTTATTTTCTAACTGATAAAATTGACAATGTTAACGCTAAAACAGTTGTTTTTGAATCATTCGGCGGTAAAAATTACAGTGATAATCCAAAATACATTTATGAATATATGAAAAATCATTATCCTGAACTCAACTATAAATGGGTCTTTAATAATCCTAAAATGAATCATGTGCCTGGTGAAGCAGTCAAAGTTGAAAAAAATTCTGGTGCTTATTATCAAGCGTATTCAGAAGCAAAAATCTGGGTTTCTAATGCACGTCTCCCACTCTTCTTAAATAAAAAATCAAATCAAACATATATTCAAACATGGCACGGGACACCTTTAAAGCGTCTTGCGAATGATATGAAAGTCGTAAGAATGCCGAATACAACGACTTCATTATATAAACGAAATTTTTACAAAGAAACGTCACGCTGGGATTATCTTATTTCACCAAATCAATATTCAACAGAGATCTTCCGTACTGCTTTTTGGATGCCGCCTGAAAAAACATTAGAAATTGGCTATCCTCGAAATGATATTTTAGTCAATCGTGCAAATGATTTAGCGTTACAAGCTGAAATACGTGAAGAACTCAACATTCCTGAAGGTAAAAAAATCATTATGTATGCACCAACGTGGCGTGATGATGAGTTTGTTAAAAAAGGGGGCTATACTTTTAAACTTAAAATCGATTTAGCGCAGTTACAAGAAGCTTTAGGTGCAGAATATATCATACTTTTACGTATGCATTATTTAATTTCGAATCAATTGTCACTTAATGGTTATGAAGATTTTGCGATTGATGTCTCAAATTATAATGACATTTCAAGACTTTATTTAATTTGCGATTGTTTGATTACCGACTACTCTTCTGTCATGTTCGATTATGGTATTTTGAAACGTCCACAACTCTTCTTTCCTTATGATATTGAAAAATACTCGAAAGAATTACGCGGATTTTATATTGATTATCATACTGAGTTGCCTGGTCCAATTTATACAGATTCAGATGTCTTAATTGAAGGTTTAAAAAATATTGACCAAATTCGTGAAACGTACCAAGATAAAATTGAAACGTTTCATCAACGTTTTTGTTCAAGCGAAAATGGACGTGCGTCACAGTACATTGGTGACATGATTTATGATGAGATTCAGAAAAACTTAGATCAACAATAAGCGGAATGGGACATTAAAATTTTTAATGCTATTGATGCGGTTATTTTGTTTAACTTGCCCTTTCACTATGATTGGCGGTTTTTGATTGCCCTCATGGCTTCGCGTTCTTCCTAGGGGCTGGCCCTTCAACTCAATTCTGCTTTGATAAAATAGTCACTTGTTTGAAGCCGAATTGGATTTTGGGAGCAGTACAGAAATCTCATGTGGTACCAAGATTTCGTCGTACTGCCCCCGCAAGGCTGACTCGGCTTCTCAAAAGCATGCGCATTGAGAAGTCAGACAGCTACTGCGTTAAACGGTAGCCGCTTTTAAAGTTAAATGACGTTATTTTGCCTTTAACTTATCCCTCAGGAGTCTCAGCCTTCTGGGCAATCTTATATCAAACACAGCAACTTAGGGCAAGTTTATGAAGTGAAAACAACCCATAGCATCTACTTTTCATGGCCAATTCATCCACATTTCCCCATTGTTTTATCAACTTTAATGGATATAAGTCCATAAAAAGAGAATGGGAAAACTTGAAATTATCCCATTCTCTTTTTTGTTACATACTATGCATTCATACATTGCTGTCAGCCTTTATTTTAACATCATCACGTGGTTAATGTGTTCATGATAACTGGTGTATGCCTAACTTACTATCATTACTCATAAATCGACAATAATGCCTTCGTATATTCATCACGTGCTTCATCAAACAGCGCTTCTATCGGAAATGCATCAACAACACGACCTTGATGCATCACCACAATACGCGAGACCCACTTTTGTAAAAATGCTAAATCATGAGAAATTACGACCATTGCGCATTGTGTCCGTTCGACATGCTGTTTTAACTGCTGCGCCATTCGATCTTCTGCAATCACATCTAAATTCGCTGTAATCTCATCACAAATCAACAAATCTGGCTGCAACATTAACGTTCGAATGACATTGAAACGCTGTAATTGTCCCCCACTCAACGCATTGGGATACCGTTTCATCAATTCATGTGTCAAACCCATCGATGCCATCAAATCATCACGATACTGTTGATATACTGTACGTTGAGTGACATCAAAAGCTAATGCTTCGTTTAGAGAAGTCGCTACTGTCATTTTAGGATTAAAAGCATAACTCGCATGTTGTAAAATCGGTAATACACGTTTGAATGTGGATGTGACCCGACCTTGTTGGGCACGTAATTCCCCTAACATCACATGCGCTAATGTAGATTTACCAGAACCACTTTCACCAACAATACCTACAATTTCATGAGGCCCGACTGTTAATGACACATCATCTAAAGCAGTGACATCGTTATATTGAACGGTAATATGTTCTAATTTAATCATAGGACTCACCTTGTTTTAACTGACTTCGGTGTTGAAATAAATGCGCACTGTACGGATGAATGTCTGCTGTTTTGAAATAGTGATCGTCACCATAGTCCACAATACGGCCATGTTGTAACACATATAGATAATCACTAAATCGTTGGACATGCGTTAAGTTGTGCGTCACGACAAATAAAGTGACATCGTGTGCTTCAGCAAGATGATCCAGTAAAGTCATGATTTGATGACCCGTTACAGCATCCAAAGCAGCGGTCGGTTCGTCTGCGATAATCAATGTTGGTTCCAACATCATCACGCTCGCAATGAGTACACGTTCTAGTTGCCCACCAGACAGCATGAAGCGATAACGTTTCGTCATGTCGAGATGGTCTAGTCCAACCCATTTGAGCGCTTTTTGAACTTGCTCCGCCGCTTCTTGACGCGTAACTTTATAATGCTGACGATAAATACCGAGCAGTTGTTTACCAATCGGGGTATGGTCGTTAAAACTATGCGTATAATCTTGAGAAATATACCCCACTTGTTTACCTAAGTATGGTTTTAATGACGTCACACTTTGACCGTGATAATACCATTGATCATACGTCATCACACATTGTTCCGGTAAAGCGCCGAGCAATGCTTTAATCAACATACTTTTACCGGCACCACTTTCACCAATTAAGACATTGACTTGTGACGCATAGAGGATCATATCGAGACGATCAATAATGTAACGCTCACCTTGTCGTACAGTTAAGTTGCGTATGTCTAATAACTTATTCATGTCCACGATGCTCCTCTTGTGTAAAATGATCGCGTACAGCATCTCCAGTCAATTGGAAAATCAAAATCGTCAGAGCAATCATTACGGCTGGTGCAAATAAGAGTAATGGATTTGAAGTCATAAAGTCACGACCTGCATTTAACATTGCCCCCCATTCCGGTGATGGCGGTTGTGCACCTAATCCTAAAAATGATAACGATGAAATGTAGAGAATATTTTTTCCGAAATCGACTGTTGCTACGACTAAAATGGAAGGCAAAACATGTGGAACAAAGTGCCGGAACATAATACGTAAGGTCGGAACACGATACAATTTTGCCATACGGATATAATCCATATCACGAATACTTGCTACAATTGTACGGGTCAACCGCGTATATGTCATCCAGCGTAACAATACCATGGCCCAAACGATATTCCAGATACTCGGTTTCAACAAACTCGCCATCGCAATAATGAGCACAAATTCCGGAATGCTGAGACCAATATCGACGATGCGCATGATGATTTTTTCAACTTTGCCTTTAAAAAATCCTGCAATCATACCGATAGGCACACCGATGATGACTGTCATCACTATCGTAACTAAGCTGACTAACAACGTATAGCGTGCCCCGATAATGAGTCGTGCAAACATGTCCCGTCCGTAGTCATCTGTCCCTAACCAATGCATCGAACTGATCGGTAAAAATTGGTCACTTAACTTCACTTCCAATGCTGATTGTGTTGAAACAAAAAATTGAGCGATGATGAGTAGCACGACATAAAGTGCGCATACCCATACCATTTTCGGTAAGTGTCGTAACTGTTTCATCATTGGGACACCTCGTATGTTGACGTTTGCGCATGTGCATCATCACGTCCTTGTTGGAAATAACGTTGTTTCGGATCTAACAAAAGTACGATGGCATCGCTCACCAAATTAGAAAGCACTACGACAATTCCTAACATGAGCACGACACCTTGAATGACAGGGTAATCTCTCGCCCGGATACTATCGACTAAAAACTGCCCCATCCCTGGAATACCAAACACATTTTCAATAACGACCGTACCTCCAATTAGACTGCCAATAGAGAGGCCTAAAATCGTCACAACAGGTACTAACGCCGGCTTTAAAATGTCAGTAAAGAAGATATAGCGCTCTGATAAACCTCTTAATCGAGACGCTTTGACTTCACGGCTGCGATATAAATCCATCACATTCGCACGCATTAATCGAACGTAATAGGCACTCATTCCGATACTCATCGCAATCACAGGCAATACTAATTGTGTAGGCGAACCATAACCCGAAACAGGTAAAATTTTAAAATGTAACGCAAAAATGTGCAGTAATATCATCCCTAAAAAGAATGACGGAATACTCACTGTCACCGATGTTACGACGCGTATTGTACGGTCCAGTTTACCGTTCGGATGACGCGCTGCAAATACCCCTAAAGGTAGCGCAGTCGCCATAACCACAATAATAGTAAAAACCGCAATCGTTATAGTCGGTGGTGCATAAAACAAAATCTCTTGCAGTACAGGGCGTCCTGTTTGATAACTTGTCCCAAAATCGAACTGCACAATTTGACCTAGCCAACGAAAATATTGAACAAACCACGCATCATCTAAACCATATTGCGCACGTGTTGCTTCTATAGTCGATTGTGAAATATTGGATTCCCCAACATGTAAAATTTGGTTAACTGGGTCACCTGGCGTACTTTTCATTAAAATGAACGTAATCGTCGACAATACCCAAAGTACGACAATCATTTTGACTATAGCGCGCATGAAACGCTTAATCCGCATCTTTCATATCAACCTTGTCATCTACTAAATAAATGCCTTCAGGTGTCGCTTTAAAGTTTGTGACATCTTTATTCAACCCATCTACTGTATCGTTATACGTAATGTAGCTTGCTGGAATATCTTTCGCAGCTTTATCAATAATTTTATTTGAGAGGGCTTCACGTTGTTCTTTGCCTACAGTATGGTTCAATTCATTAATCATTTCAGTGACTTCTTTATTTTTGTAATCCCCTTTATTGCTTGAACCATCTTCATGGAACGCTTGGTTAAAGAAGTAACCTGTGTCACCACGTGGAATGGTACCGAAACTATACATTGTCGCATCCCATTGTGAACGATCTGCTAAGTAACCTTCGATATCATCTACGTTACGAATTTCGATATCGATATGTGCTTTTTTTGCATCAGATTGAATCACTTGTGCCATTTTAGGAAGTTCTGGACGGCCTTCATATGTCGCTAATTGAATTTTCAATGGATGCGCATCACTATAACCGGCATCTTCCATTAATTTTTTCGCAGCTTCAATATCTTGTTCTTGAACTTTATGTTGATCAATAAAGTCTAAACTATCATTGAATGGACCTGTCGCAGGTTTCGCATAACCATTCGACACTTCTTTCGCAAGTCCTTTACGATCAATAATTTTATCCAGTGCTTCACGTACGTCATGCGTCATTTTGTCACTATCTTGGTTGTAAATCATCATTTGCGTACGATAGCCCGATACACGTGACACTTTTGTATCGCCTTTATCGTCTATTTGTTTCACACGATTGACAGGAACGTCTGTGATTAAATCCGCTTCACCAGATTCTAAATGGCTCACACGTGCATTCCCATCTTCTTGGTACGTCACTGTAACGCCATCAAGTTTGGGTTTACCATGCCAATAATCATCATTACGATCTAACGTGATTTTTTGAGAACGTTTGTAGTCTTTAATTTGATATGGACCTGTACCAACTGGCTCAGCATCGATATCTGTTTTAGCATCCGCATCGAAAATTGCAACAAATGGACTAGCCAATTCAGAAGCAAGCTCTGGATAAGCCTCTTTTGTTGTAATCGTCACTTTTTGACCGTCTGCTTGAATGTCCTTAATCGGTAGCGTTGACTTTACAAAATCACTCTCTTTTAATGCCTTTTCTAAACTTTCTTTGACTTTCTCACCAGTTAAAGCTTCACCATTTTGGAATTTCACATCATCTTTGACCGTTAATTCCAATTTTTCAGGTGACACTTGTTTGTAGTCTTGAGCCAACCACGGTTGCACTTCACCATCTTTTGATACTTTGAATAACGACTCTGCCGCTCCTGCTCTCACAGCAACATCTGTTTCATACGGAGCAATTGATGTTGTCTTCAAAGGAATTTCAATATCCAACACTTTATCCTTAGCGTGACGATCCCACGATCCCGTACCACAACTTGCCAACAATAATGATGTTGCCGTTAAAGCGACGAGTGAATATTTCAATTTCATACGATAAACGCCTTCTTTCTCTGTAATGAGCTAAAATATCATTTAACGTTCATAATTATATCAGAAAAGTATTCATCATATAAAATTATTTATTTCGGTTGTCCTTAATTTTGTTTTTCTAATTGTTCTAAAAATAATTTTGCTTGGCGATTAATCGTTTTGAAATCAATACCTTGTTGCTGTGCGGCAAACACACAACCACAATAACATTGACGGAAAATGTCATAATCTTGACACATTGTAATAGAGCGTTCATACCCTTTATTTTTCTTAAAGTCACTTGGTAAATATTTGACATCATACAATTGTTGCACATCTAAGCCAATTTCATTAATCAACTGTGCATTTTTCTTAGGTGACAACGTAATCGCACTACCAAAATAATCATAGCCTAGTTCTACAGCTGCTTCTGCGACCATTTCTAAACGCATACCAAAACAGGCCGAACATCTTGCACCGCCTTCAGGTTCTTCCGTCAAACCACGTGATTTCGCCATTTTCATAAACTCATGTGGCTCGTATGGCGCTTCAATATAACGAACATGATTGCCTGTTCTTTCATTAAAGTCATGCACAAATTGCTCTTGAACACGTGCACGTCGCAAATATTCATTTTTCGGATGGATATTCGGATTCGCAAAATAAATGGCCACGTCCGCATATTCCGTCAAAAACTCTAACGTATACGTACTACACGGCGCACAGCAACTATGTAATAAAATAGAAGGACGCTCATTTTCGCGCTCCCAATTCACAATCATCTTACGTAAAACTTTGTCGTAATTAATTTTTTGGTTTTTCATTTTCTCTAAAATTTGTTCAGCTTGAATCATATGACTCCCCCACTTCGCAATCTTATGTTTTTTCAATAAAACCAATATATCACAAAATTTATCACAATGTAGGCGGAACTTTCCCTTCATTGCAAACGGTTTCCCAAATAAAAAACAGCCATCCAACATGACATTGGACCACTGTTATATTGAACATATCACATATATTCGCATACGTTACATACAAACCCGTTCAAATATTCATATCATTGCGTCACACATCAAACATGCTCAAACGTGATGCGCACACGCCAAGCAAATGTATTCAATCGTGTAAATTCAACTTTCCCACCTACTGCATCAACAATTGAAGCCAGCTCATCTTTAAAAGGATAATATTCCGTTTCTAAATCCGCAACCAAATTGACATACCTCTTATCACGATACGTCTTAATTATTTGCGCTTTATCCCCTTCAGATTCAAATAGTGTATCTACTAAAATCACTTGACCCCCATTATTTAAAAATGATTTCAAATAAGTCAGTGCTTCTCGTTTACTGTCATGATTCAAATGATGAAAGGCAAATGTAGACACAATCGTCTCAAAGCGTGTGTCAGTAGGAACATCTAAAAAGTGACCATTCCACACGTGTAAGCCTTCTTTTTGATTGGCAATCTTACGCATATCTTCAGAAGGGTCAATAGCCGTGACATCCAAACCTTTTTGAATTAAACGCGTTGTTAGATTACCTGTTCCAGCGCCAATCTCAAGCACACGTCCCTCTGACAAATCGACCACACCATCTAACATCGCTGTATACCCAGCAAACACATCTTCGTACTCATTGTCGTTAACAGTGTTGAATACCGTTTCATCATAACGCTCTGCCCATTTTTCAAACACGTCCATAAACTCCATGATTATCCCCTTTTCAATTCCTAGTATTTTGATATGTATTATATACTAATTGACAATCATTGCCAACCTCAAAAAGAAGAAAACACATTTAATTACAAATTCTAAAAATAAAAAGCACAGTACAAAAGGGCGTCACACCTTTGCACTGCACTTTAAATTAAAATGAATTGCTTACTAAAAAAACACACATCATCGCGACTACTATTAATATTAGGTTGGAAATTCAGCCTCTGGAAATTCAGAAAAAGTTCATGTGCTTTCTTTTTACTTCCTTCCATTTCAAAAAGAATCATGTTTTTGAAATGTGTCTTCTATATTCAAATACCCCCAAGATTGCAGAACCTTTCGACACTCCCGAGGGATCAGCTGAACCGGAAAATCCAATTCGGCTTCTATCAAGTGTACATTCCAATAAATCCAAATTGAGTTGAGGCAAGTTCCCTGGGAAAGGAGAAATGGTTCAGCCACTCTCTATATTCCTATTCCCAAAAGAATCATGTTTTTGATAGTTGTTGAATCATTAAATGTCCGAGATTATTCCACGATTGACAAAACCGCGCAAGACTCCTGAAGGATAGATGCTGCCTAAAGTAATCACTTTTCATTTTGATAGTGGCTACTGTTTATCGCAGTAGCTGTCTGACTTCTCAATGCTCATGCTGTTGAGAAGTCTAGTCAGCCTTGCGGGGGCAGTACGACGAAATCTTTGTTGCACATATGATTTCTGTACTGCTCCCGAAAATCCACTAACGCTTCCTTAGTAACAGTTCAGTCAAGCGTTAGTTAGTTGAGAGGTCAACGTACACACTCCACCAAAAAGAATCATGTTTTTGAAATGTGTCTTCTATATTCAAATACCCCCAAGATTGCAGAACCTTTCGACACTCCCGAGGGATCAGCTGAACCGGAAAATCCAATTCGGCTTCTATCAAAATCACACTTTGATTAAGCCGAATTTAGTTGAAGGTTCAGCCCCTGGGAAAGGGAGAAAAAGTTTAGCAATCTTGAGGGTCTATGAGCCTCTTTAATTTAAAGTAACACTTCTTATTTCAAAAACATTATTCCAACACGTCGCTTTTCTCGGCCTTCTCCGCCAATCCTTGTGCTAATGGGTCCAAATATGGTTTCCCAATCAAGCCCACCAAGAAGAAGCCAACGCCGAATAAAGTGAGCATCGTCAATTTATACGTTAAAATTTGTGGCACAGGTCCGCCCACTGCTTCTCTTAATGCATCAATACTATAAGAGAATGGCAAGAACGGATGAATACTTTGGAAAAATTGCGGTGTCACTTCAATCGGGAATGTCCCCCCACCACCTGCAATTTGTAAGACAAGCAAGACGATAGCTAAGGCTTTACCTGGATTACCCAATACAGAAACTAATGTATACACAATCATTGTAAAAATCAGTGCAGAATACATACTAATTGCAATAAATAACGGCACGGATTCAATGGATGCTTTCAAAATCACAATATCCCCAATAGAGACGATCGTCGCTTGAGTGATGTTCATTAATAAGAAAAGTCCCATTTTACCGAGATATGTTTCTCGAATGCTTAAGTATGGCTTTAATTCTGGATGTTTATTATGAACCGAAAGCAAGCTCACTAGTAACAAAGCCCCCACCCATATCGCTAATGCAGTATAGAATGGTGTACTTGCGGAACCATAATCTTTAACAGGAAAGACATCTTCTTTTTGTAAATCAACAGGACTTGCAATGACACCTGCTTGTTTCTTCAGATCATTACGCAACAAGTCAATTAAATCCTCTATTGTGTTCTCTTTGTCGAGTTGTTTAAAAATACCATCCGCTTTTTGTAAATCTTGTTCTACTTTTGGTAAATCATTTCGAGCAAATTCTGCTAAACGATGTAACGTTTCCTTCGCTTTCGGTTGATTTGTATCTAAAATATTGCGTAAACGGTCATATTGTGCGAATGCTTCTGGTAATTTTTCATTAACTGTCGCAGTCGCATCGGAAACGCGACCTTCTACACGCGGCAAGTCATTTTGGACAAAGTTGGACGCTTTTGCGACTTTTTCACGAAATTGTGGGAAATAGGTTTGTGCCGCATTCATCGCATGAATATATTCAGCTTCTACACGTGGCAACGTATCACTCAATTGATGTAAACGTTGTTGGCCTTCCGTTAAAAATTGCTGACCTTTTCGAATCGCATTGTTCAGTTGATTCAAGCGTTGCTGTACTTGATCTAAAGTCGTTGCGCCTTGATTTAAAGCTGTACCGACTTGGCTTGAAATATCTTGTAACGTTTGTGAAAGATCTCCACGAAGGACTTTATCCGCTGACGCTAACTGATCTTTCACTTTAGATAAACCATTCAATACATCTACCGCTTCAGCTTGTCCTGAGTTACCTGCTGAAATGGCATCCTTCAATGCATTCAAACGTTTGGTTCTTTGTTCAACATTTTCTTGTGCAGTTTTAAGTCGTGCTTGGGCATCGGATAAATTTATACCTTCACTTTTTTCAATATCCGCTAAATAATCTCTATAGTCACGAATCATTTTCGTCGTGTTGTTCATACGGGCAATGAGGTGATTTAACGGCGACTCAAATTGTTTCGGATCTTTGGCACTTAAAATACCGTAACTTAAGTTCTCTGCTGTATCCATATCTGCAGACGTCGCTTTGAGTTGCTTTTCTACAGCTTGATTCACTTGTTGTAATGCATCTCCATACGCTGTCGTCATCATTTGTGCATCATCAGGTGAAATCACATGACCTGCCGGAACATTGCTATCATCACCAGATGTCGTCGTACTCATTTGCTTCGTACGATACGTCACCTCTTTTGTACTTTGTGGCGCTGTTGCAGTCGCATCTTGGGCACGTTCTCCCACTTTGTTATTTACTGCACTTGCACGGTCCACTCCATTTTGTAGCACATTCACACGTTGCTCTACACGAGGCAGTAATTGTTGGATTTCATTAAGTTTTACGAGTGCTTGGTCCGTACCTGCAATTGCACGATCCACACCGTCGTTTATGGCTGGGAAATGATCAGGGACACCACTCGCAACTTGGAGTACACGTTCGATGTCTGGCATCGCTTGATTTAATGACACAATGAGTTTAGCACGCTCGTTAATCGCTGGAATACTGGCATTCAACTG
Source organism: Staphylococcus cornubiensis (assembly GCF_900183575.1). Classification (GTDB taxonomy): domain Bacteria; phylum Bacillota; class Bacilli; order Staphylococcales; family Staphylococcaceae; genus Staphylococcus; species Staphylococcus cornubiensis. The sequence continues at coordinate 23,228 of NZ_FXUZ01000008.1, read as the reverse complement.
ATTCAATCGTTCTGTTGCATTCACAGCATCATCTTTATATTGATCTAATGCTCTAAATTTATCTGCATATTGATCGATTTGGTCTTGATTTTCATCTAAATAAATTAAAGTTTTACGGAATTTTTCAATTTTTGGTAACGCTTGGTTCGCCGCATAAATACCATCTCTGACTTTATGGTAATTTGGCAATTGGTCTTCTAATTTAATACCAATACGATTGGCTTCATCTAACAATGCTTTCGTCACAGTCTCATTAAATTTTTTATTGGCATTTCTAACAATTTCACTTGAGCCCGCATCTGTCATTTTAGGCGCAATTGCATTCAGTTTCTGATTCACTTTATATTCTACTTCAGCTTGTTGAGGATCTTTACGTACAATTCCAGTAATTTGATGTGTAAATTTTTCAGGAATGTAAATCGCTGCGTAATATTTCCCCATTTTCAAATCCCTGTCTGCTTTTTCACGACTCACCACTTGCCAATTGAAATGGTCATCCTTGCGCAAAGTCTCTTCAATTTGATTCCCAACGTTAATTTTTTTATTGCGCACCGTATCGCCTTTATCCTCGTTGACTACTGCAATTTTAATGCCATCTGTGTTAGAGTATGGATCCCATGTGGCCTCGAGATTAAACCACGCATAGAATGAAGGGAGTATCGCTAATCCTATAATCAACACCAACGCTCCAGGGGTTTTGGCAATTTTTTTAATATCCGTCAGAAAAAGTTTGATGGCATTTTTCATTTTCTCACCTCAATATTTTGTGAAACACTTTATTATTTACTTCCATTCATGTAATATAAAATATGTATAACAATTGCAAAATTTCGTTATTTTTAATTTTTAAGTTAACACACGTCAACGAAATACAAGACATCCTATAGTATAACAAGTTCACTAGCGTTTTGTATACCTTTGTATGAACAGAATGCCTTTGATATAGTAAAGTCGAACACGCTTATCTCACATGACGTCACTCCCCCTTGTGACTCAACTCGTGTCGCTATCAATGTGCATTTTCATCCTATTTCACACATAAATCACTGCGCTTTTTAAGAAAGGAGCCTAATATTGAATAAGAAATTCATTTATACAGGGTTGTTAAGTACTGCACTGCTCATTCCTTCCGTTACACCTCAAAGGGCTGTTGCAGCGACACCTCAAACTGAAGATGTACTCAAAGATAATCAAGAGAATGCCCATGATACAGATGTCACATCAGATGAAGCACGTGACGAACGTACGACGACATCTCAATCATCAGATAAAAAAGATACTACAAAACGAAAAGCAACCAAAGCATCCGAGAAAGCGACTTCTAAACAAGAGGATTCGAAAAATGCTTCCCTTTTCGACACATCATCTCCTATAGATTCACAATTGAAATCGGCTTTTTCATCTCATACAGATTGGTTTGGCCAACTTTTCCATTCTACAGTCAATAACACAACAGATGCATCTCATCATACTACATATCCAGCACCAACAAATGATGCGGCATCAACACCATCACAAGAGCAACCATCGTCTCCTGAAAATCGAGGCTTTTTTGAGGCACTTCAAGCATTATTCAGTAATAACGATGAAGATAAACAAGAAGACCATACTGCATCATCAACTGATGAAACAGCGTCTACAGAAGAAAAAACAACTGAAAAGCCATCATCAGAACAACAAGACCGCTCTAAAGATAATGTAGCATCTTCTCAAAATAGTGATGCAACAGAAAAAACATCAAAAACGGAAGACGAAGCAACATCCGAAGCACAACCTGCACCACACCAGAAAGATGATGCAACAACTGAAGTGCCATCAACGACTGAAGAAAGTCCGGCTACTGAAGACAAGCAGACAGAAGCACAATCAACACCTTCACGTGACACTTCTTCAAAACAAACAGAAAAAAAGCAAAATGATGCGATGATTGATGCGCTATTGGACGAATATAGTGAGAAAGCAAAACAAACGGATGATTCGTACAAAAAACAAAAATCGTCTACAGATCAAACTTCAACATCTAAAGACAAAAAACACGAAGCACAAATTTCAAATCCAGGCACTTTCAAGCAATCAAGAGAACAAGCGCCGACACAATCATATCAAAACAGTGAAGACAAAGAACAATTACGTCAAACGACACTTTTTGAAGCAATGCCGAAGTCTGATGGATCAACGGACGACTCAGGCACGATGCGCGTCGTACCTCAAGCGTCAACACGTGAATTTATTAATGACATTGCTAAAGATGCACATGATATCGGTCAAGGAGAAGATGTCTATGCTTCTATTATGATTGCACAGGCGATTTTAGAATCTGATTCTGGTAAAAGTGAATTATCACGTGAACCTAATTACAATTTATTTGGAATTAAAGGAAGCTATCACGGCGAATCTGTAAATTTCAAAACTTTAGAATCTGACGGTGAACAATTGTATGAAATCAATGCCGCTTTCAGAAAATATCCAGATCATAAAGCATCACTTCAAGATTATGCGGATTTAATTAAAGAAGGTATCGATGGCAACCCAGACATCTATCAAGACGTATGGAAAAGTCACAGTTTAAGCTATCGCGATGCTGCATCAGCATTAGTCGGTACATATGCAACAGATCCACAATACGACAAAAAATTAGAAGCTTTGATTGAAGCATATGACTTAACACGCTTTGATCAACAAGAAATGCCGGATTTATTAGATCAAAAAATGGATAATCCGTCGACAAAAGATTATAAAGGGGCTTTTAAACCATTCTCAGTTTCAGCTAACTCACCGTATCCACATGGCCAATGTACGTGGTATGTGTACAATCGAATGTCACAATTTGATATCAGCATTCCTGGTGATATGGGCAATGCCGCCGACTGGACTTATTCAGCACTGGTCAAAGGTTTTAGCGTTTCAAGTACACCGAAACAACATAGCGCTGTCGTATTTAATCCGAATGAGTTAGGTGCTGACCGTTACTATGGTCACGTCGCTTTTGTTGAGAAAGTTAATGATGATGGTTCAATTGTCGTATCTGAATCTAATGTCAAAGGACTGGGCGTCATTTCATTCCGTACAATTGATGCAAAAGATGCCGAGAAGTTGGACTACATTAGTGGCGATTTAGCAACAGAATAGAAGCGTTTTCTTATCATTAGATTTATAGCGTTCAATACTCATATTTGATACAACGTTTAATGATTGATTGATGAACGCTACAAACGCAATATACTGTTTCATTTTATAAGAAATGGGCTCAGACAAATCAACGTCTGAGCCCTTTCTATATCCGTGACACCTGTTTATTCTATACCGATAGCATTGTTCCTTGTCGTTACTATGAAAATGTATACTTCTATTTATCAATGATACGGTACAATTTCAAAGTACGGCAATCATTATGAACGACGCGTTTTTTTATGAAATCTTAAGAAAAGTATGAGTGCACCGACAGCAACAACTAAAATGCCAAATGGAAGCCACGTATATTTAACAATTTGACCTGTATTCGGTAAATTAAAATTACCATCTTGATCAAATAAACCATCTAAAAAGCCATGTGACGTGGTCTGACTATTAATCACTTGATACGGATCAATGTTCGGTTTTGGCGCAAAATCATGTTTGAATAAGCCGCCATCTCGATGCCATGATTGTCGATCACGATTTAAAAGTTGCTGCAGTTTGTCATTGGTACGGCCTGATGATTTTATATCGTCACTATTCAAACCATCTCCGAGAATATTCGCAATGCGACGTAACGGTGCGAATAAGTCATTGATATTTGTCTTCGCATTGTTTCGTGCATGCTGAAGTTGTTCTCGTAAAGTTAACAATCGATTGGCTTGAGCACTGAGTTCATCTTCAATCGACTTTAACTTCTGATGTGCACTTTTTTTATCTTGCTGCACACGGTCGGCAATCAGTTTAGCATTTTCTGCGTTCAGACGCCCACCTAATATCGATTCAATCACTTTAGGGTCGGCATCGGTGTTGTTAATCAGCGCACTTAAAATATCATCCCCGCTTGCTTTACCGTTCGTTTTAAAATGATTTTTAAGGCGATCGAGTATCATTTGATGAGAAGGCTTACCTTTCAGCACTTCTTCAGCAATTTTTTGTGCTTCTTGTTCATCAAAGCGTGTTCGTAAAATACTTTCCACTAAACCTTGTGAATTTGAAGCATTATCCAACATACCTAACAACAGATCATCACTCGACGTTTTTTTAAGTCGATCTGCCTGTCGATGGATTTCGTTTGCTAATTGTTGGTCCGTTTTACCTTTAACATCTATCTGCTTTGCACGTTTGGCCGCTTCTTGTTGATTAAAAACTTCGCCTAATATCGATTCGACCGCCACGCGTTTATCTTTTTGATCTTTAAGTTGTGTTAAAATCGTATCATTTTGTGCATTCAGTTGATGAGTCACTGTTTTGGCATCATCAAGCAAAGCTGTTTTTTCAGCACCAGAAATGTCTGTACGATTTTTAATCTCTTGTTCAAAACTTTGTAAATGCTGTAATTTATCTTCAAAATAACGATTTGTCTTGTCATTCAAATTGTCTGAAACGAAATGATCAATGCGTGTGACAGCACTGTCTATATCTTGCAATGGTAAAATTCCGTTTTCTGTCGTCTCATGTTTGTCTTTTAATGATTCGAGGTCTTTTTTTACATCATCTTTCAATGCGCTATTTTTTTGTTGACCGTGATGAGGTGCTGCTATCGTTGGTGTTGAAGATTGACGATGCTTTGCTTTAGCTGAGTCTTCAGTTGTTTCATCTTCTTCCACACTTTTGGCTGTCGACATTCCTTTATCTTGAGTGTCAGTTGTTTCTCGTTGACCTTCATCAACTTTTGCTTTTAATGCGTTGATTTTTTCGTCAATAGCATCGAGTTGGGGTTGACTTTCGTTGTCTGTCTCAGCATCGTGCGCTAAACGATTAGCTAATTCGGCTTCCTTCATAACTTCCTCAATATTTTGGGATGACGTATCGTACTGACGAATCAACGAAAGAAAGTCATTTTTATAATCCGTATTTAAATATTGAAGCGCCTTTACTCTCTTATCAGCTTTTTCACGTAACGATGCTAAATCGTCAGTTGTAGCTGTTTGTGCTATCGCTGTCGTTTCGTGTGACAATGTTGAAGGCATTTGAAGTCCACTACCAACTAATAAAAGAACAGTACCGGCTTTAACTAAACGATGACGCATGTTTTGAGATGAAGGGGATTTTCGTTCTGGCATGCCATCATTCCTTTCTATATCATGTCTCTATTATAGCGTTTATTTAACACTTTTTAAATAAAGATTAGATATATTGCAATTTGAAAATAACCAAGGATTGGCTATGACATCCTCTGTTCTTCCAACAACACTTCCATGATCAATATCGTGGCTATGGTATAAAAATTGGCTATGGAAAAGCAAACCCATCAAAGCATTCCTAAAACGACAATATTCATGTCAACCAAGGTTATTCATGAAAAAAGACCGGGAATCCTATGACCCCAGTCTCTGATTTGTTCACTTATGCTTTAATGATATGTTGCAACGTACTGTATAATTCCGCTTCATTCGTTGTTTCTAACAATTGTTGTCGCTTGTCATCATGCATTAAGTTTTTCGACAGTTGTTGTAATACTTTTAAATGCGTATCATGACTTTGTTCCGGTACAGCAATTAAAAAGACGAGTTGTGGCAATGTACCGTCTAAACTTTCCCATTGAACGCCTTGATCGTGTTTTAATACGGCGATAATCGGTTGACGTACCGCGTTTGTTTTCGCATGTGGCATTGCAATATGCATACCGAGTGCTGTCGTTGATTCTGCCTCACGCGCTAACACGGCCTCTTTTAAAATCGCTGCATCCGTCACATAGTTTTCGCGCACTAAACGATCAATCATCGTATCAATCGCTTTGTCTCTATCCATAGGCACTGCTGTTTGAATCATGACTTGTGGATTCAACATGTCTTGCACGTCCGCATCTTCATTCACCTTTACTGTCGACTCCGATTCATCTGATGTCCCTTGTGTCGCTGTCGGATGTTTTTTAAATGTTAAGACAAGCGCTGTCGTCACAAAGCTACCGGCTAGTACAGCAACAATAAACATGAGCACCCCATCGATACCCCCTAAGACTGCAACGATAGGGCCACCATGCGCCACTCTATCACCGACATGACCGAGTGCTGCAATGACAGAAGCCACCATCGCACCAATCATATTTGCCGGAATGATACGTAACGGGTCCTGAGCTGCAAATGGGATTGCCCCCTCTGTAATACCAAATAATCCCATTGTAAATGAAGCTTTCCCCATTTCGATTTCATTACGGTTGAATTTACGTTTTTGGATAAATGTCGCAAGTCCGAGTCCAATCGGCGGCGTACAGACTGCCACTGCAACCATCCCCATGACACTATAGTTTCCTTCTGCAATTAAAGCCGAACCGAATAAAAATGCGACTTTATTCACTGGACCGCCCATATCAAAAGCGATCATCGCCCCAATAATTAAAGCTAAAATAACAATATTTGCCCCTTGCATGCCTTTCAGCCAAGTTGTCAAAGTTTCAAAAATAGCTGCAATTGGCGCACCTAAAACGAAAATAAAGATCATACCAACGAGTACCGACGCAATAATTGGAATAATAATGATTGGCATAATCGGCGCCATCGCTTTCGGCACTTTAATATTTTTAATCCATTTTGCGATATAACCTGCTAAAAAACCAGCAACGATACCACCTAGAAAGCCAGCTCCTGCCGTACTACCGTAAAAACTACCATCTGCCGCAATCGCACCACCAATCATCCCTGGCACAAGACCCGGCTTATCCGCAATACTCACTGCAATATAACCAGCCAAAATCGGTACCATAAAACTAAATGCTAACGCACCAATTTTTTCGAACGGCTTCCAAAATGAATCATCCGGTATGACTAAACCTTGTGTCGCTGTTTTTTCACCACCTAACGACAACGCTAAGGCGATGAGTAACCCTCCGACAACAATGAACGGTACCATAAAAGAAACCCCATTCATTAAATGTTGATAGACCATTTGCATACCGTTTTGTTTATTTTCACTTTGAGGTGCAGTTGTAGCACTTGTGTCAGCTTGTCCTGACTCATGATACACTGGTGCTTCCCCTTTCACCACACGCTGAATTAATGCTTCAGGTTGGTGAATGCCTGCCCTTACACTTTCTTTCACGAGGGGCTTACCATTGAACCGGGATAAATCCACTTGTCTATCTGCTGCGATAATAATGCCGTCTGCTGCCGCAATTTCTTCAGCTGTTAATACATTTTCGGCACCGACGCCTCCTTGTGTTTCTACTTTGATGTCGATACCTAACGATGCTGCAGCTTGCTCTAACTTTTCTTGTGCCATATATGTATGTGCAATACCATTTGGACAAGATGTAACTGCGAGTATTCTCATACCAATACTTCCTCTCTTCACAAAATTCCATACATCCCCATCTTATTCGCTTTACGGACACAATTCAACGTATTTTTGAAGCGCTTACAAAATTTCGGCAACTTCATTGCACGTAGGTCTGAAATACAGACAAAAAAGCGCGCAACAGCAATTAAAATCGCATGTCACGCACTATAGTTTTATCATTTTATTGACGCATCGTAAACTTCAGTACAATACCCTTTAAACCCACAATTCGGGCACGTTAACATTCTTGTTTGTGAAGTATGGGGTGCTAATAACCATGTTCGATATGAGGGTTTAAACTGCTTTTGGCAATTTGGACACATGTAACTGACTTGCTGATAGTACGTATAGGTCATTCTTTGCGCCAGTGTGAGTGCACTACCAAAACCTAATATTGCGGGCCAAAATTGACGATATTTCCAACTTAAGCCAACCCCAATCACTTCAAATAAAGTCGCTGTTGTTCCCATCCATAACATTTGTTTCATTAGACGTTGATGCTGTGGTTTTTGTTTCATCGCATCTTCAATGTCAGAAAGATTTTTAACAGGTGCACGTGATGAATCCAGTATCATCTGTTGCATTTGCTTCATCTGTTTCAGTTGCTGTTGTTGCTGTTGAATTTCTGCCTCAGTCTCTTCTACTTTACGTGTTAATAAAGTACGTACCGTTTGAAGTGTACCGTCCGCTAATAACATTTGCTTGATTTCTTTAAGACTGAGCCCTAATGACTTCATTACTAAAATCAAATGCAACTGTTCAACTTCATGCTCTGTATACATCCGATATTGATTGTCGTCTGTATAAGCAGGCTTTAAGACGTGTTGATGATCATAATACTGAATGGTTCTTTTTGAAATTCCAAACATATTCGCAAGCTCACCCGTCGAATAATGTGACATCGATTTCACCTCCATACTTCATGTATAGCCTATGACGTCACGTGACGGTCAACAATTTCATGCATAATTTCAATCATTTTTTCAGGCTCATCGACAAATGGTGCATGCGCCGTATCTTGAAAGGCGTAAAAATGCTTTTCTGGAGACCCGACATGATCAAAAAATGCTTTACTGTCTTCATAAGTCGTCTGCATATCATGAACACCTTGTAAAATATAAAATGGCACCTTTATTTCCTGGGCAATATCATTCAAATTGGTATGCGCCATTTCACTCGTTAAATGTTCAAAGGTTGATAAACTCCCTCTAACAATATTAATTCTTTCCATTAAACTGTAATAAGGCGTCTGCATCATCACACAAAACATGCGCCAAACCGAATACCCACGACTTGAAAAACCGACATGATAACGCGCGGTATAACGTTGTCTTGCCTTTTCATATTGACAATCTTGATTAAAATCACGCGTTAAATGAATCGCTTTGAGTTGTTTAATCGCACGCTGATTTCGTTCTTCATGTGCTAAAAACAGCAAATGTTGCAAAATGCACTGTTCATTATGAAAGACGTCCCCAAGTTGCCCCATGCCAATATATGCCGCAATATATTCAGGATAACGATGTGCGAGATGTGTACCTATAATGGTACCGAATGAGTGACACATCAAATACACTTGTTCTTGTTGAAAATGACGTCGTAAAAATTGAATGAGCTGATACGAGTCGGAAATTAAATCTGCCATTTCAACCGTTTCGCGCGTATAAGACATGCCCGTCCCGCGTTGATCCCAAAATACAACCGTATAGCGACCTGTCAAATCAATATGATGTGCTCTAAAAAAGGAATAAAGTGGAAATCCTGGCCCACCATGGACGACAAGCAGTATCGGTTTATCAGTACCTCTTGATTCAATAATGATGCCTTGTCGATGGCCATTCAAAGTCAAATAATGTTTCTGAATGGTACGTCCATCTTGTTCTATGTATGTTTTCATGTCTACACCTCACATCTTTCGATACCATTATAATCTATTTTGAGAGGCTTGTAGCATTTCTAGGCAAATAATAAACAAATATGCTAGAAACCAAAATATAAAAAAACAGGCTAGGACATTATTTCCCAGCCTTTATCCTATTCATTAAAGATGATTAAACAGCAGAAAAAAGAGGATGAATTGGATAAAAAATTGATGCTATTGCTTTTCTTAATTCTGTAAACTTGTCCTCTATTTACTGAATTAGATGTAAGATTGCCCAGAAGGCTGAGACTCCTGAGGGATCAAGCTGGTCCGGAAAATCCACTAACGCTTCAACAAATGTAACAGTATAATCAAGCGTTAGTTAGTTGAAGGGCCAGCCCCTAGGAAAGCGAAGCCATGAAGGCAATCAAAGCCAAAAATCATTGAGGGCAAGTTAAACAAAATATTGCATCAATAGCATCAAATTTTTTATTCCATCCCCTTTTAATCTATCTATGCATGTGCTTTTTCATAATGATAACCAATCTGATATGTAGAAACCTTATTTTTCAAAATCGGGCTTTCCTTCTCTTCATGATGCTGTCTTACGTTTTTATGTGACGCTTTAAACACATCTGACCCTAACCATTCACGAAATGCATCTTCAGATTGCCAAACTGTTAAAATTTTCACTTCATCATATTCTTTTAAACCATTCGTTTGTGTCACGTACATTTCGATAAATCCATCAATCGTTTCAATGCCTTGACGACGGTGGAATCGTTCCATCGTAGCCTCCGCTGTACCTTTTTGTAATGTCAATTTGTTTTCTGCCATAAACATTGTACTTCATCTCCTTTTACGCATTCGCACTCATCACGACTGCACCCTTATTGTATCTATCTCCAAATGAGGTACCTTGATTGCTCATTCAATACAAACTCACTGTTCAATCGATAACTTCTTTCATTATAATTGATAAAGATTATCATTATCAACCGAAATTGTGTTATTTACGCTTTTTAAATTTTTTTATTAGATAGTTCAACCTGACCAAATTTAAAATGAAAAAGCATACAATACCTGCGATAAAAAGAGGGATGTTCTTATAATAAAAAGCGAAAATTGTTGTCCAAATGCCGAGAACAATAACCATCATTTCTGTCCAAATAAACCATCGTCTCCGAACAATATCATGATAGCGTTCATCAATTTGTTCAAAGTCAATATTGGCAATCACAACATCTAATTTAAAAATATGAATCACGAGTACTAATAAAAAAACAAAACCAAAAACGGCAAGTGATATAATCATTGAGTTGCTCCTTTTTCCAGACAATTTTAGTTAATAAAAGCATAACATAAAGAAATGATTTAAAGGAAACTTCTCAAAAAAAAGACCGGAAGATGATGACATTCTCCCAGCCTTTAGTGTATTTTTTGTATCGCTATTTTGTTTTTGTACCGATTGAAAGATATTTCGTTTCAAGATAAGGTTCGATTCCTTCAATACCACCTTCACGGCCATAACCGCTTTCTTTCACACCACCGAATGGCGCATGTGGTGCTGATGGTGCACCGTCATTCCAACCAATCACACCATAGTGTAAGTTGTTATAAATATAAAGACCCGTGCGATAATCATTTGTGAAGAAATAAGATGCCAAGCCAAATTCTGTATCATTCGCTAAATGAATCGCTTCATCAATGTCAGAATAACGCATCACGGGCGCAACAGGACCGAATGTTTCTTCATGCATACATTTCATATCATGGTTGACATTTGTAATGACAACAGGTTTTAAGAAGTTACCTCCGAGCTCTTGAATGTCATTTAATTCACGTGATAATTGACCACCATGTTCAACCGCATCTTGAATGTGATCAAGCACTTTGTCCACGCCTTTTTGGTTGATGAGTGGTCCAATTTTAACGTCTTTATCCATACCGTCCCCTACTTTTAAGGCATGGACTTGTTCGATGAGTTGTTTTTCATATGCTTCTGCAATATCTTCGTGTACATAAATACGGTTGGCACAAATACATGTTTGGCCTGCATTTCTAAATTTTGTCTTAATCGTTTGTTCCACAGCATGTTCAATATCAGCATCTTTATGCACGATGAGTGGTGCGAGACCGCCAAGTTCCATTGTGACATTTTTAACGGATGCTGCAGATTGTTCGATTAACTTTTTGCCGACAGGTGTAGAACCTGTGAACGTCACTTTGTTGATCAATTCATGTTCTGTGAAAATTTTACCTGCAGTTTTACCACTCGCTAAAATGTATGAAATCGCATCTTCAGGAATACCTGCTTCATGCGCTAATTCAACTAAACGAATCGTTGTCATTGGCGTTTGTGTCGCTGGTTTACATACAATTGTACAACCTGCTGCGAGCGCCGGTGCCATTTTACGCGTAATCATTGCAGCTGGGAAGTTCCAAGGTGTAATCGCACCGACGACTCCAACTGGGAATTTATCAACTAAAATTTTCTTATCTGGTGAATTAGCTGGAATTGTTCTACCGTAAATACGTTTCGCTTCTTCAGCATACCAGTCCACATAACCAACAGCGTAGTCCACCTCACCTAATGCCTCTTGATAAGGTTTGCCTCCTTCAAGCGTGATAAGCTCCCCTAATGCTTCACGATTTTCTTTAATTAAAGTTGACCACTTCCACAATAAACGTGAACGCTCGTGAGCATCCACTTCACGCCATGAAAGATACGCTTCATAAGCACGTTCAATTTTATGATGAATCTCAGTTTCTTCAGTAAATGCATATGTCTTAATCACTTCACCCGTCGATGGGTTTTCTACATCAAACTTTGTCATCTTCCATCCCTCTTCCTTTTAGTTATTTACCGTATGACACTTTATTGCGCATCATACAATTATCGTAACACGTCATGAAATTTCTTACATACTTTTCACTCATAATATGTTAGATTAGATTTATATTTTTAACGAAAGTAGTTGATTCTAACATGACAACCGCAATCCCCAACTGTCCGCAGTGTGATTCTGAATATACTTACGAAGATGGCGGACTTTACATTTGCCCGATGTGTGCGTATGAATGGACAAACGACACACTTGAGGCAGCCGCTGAACAAGCCATCATTCGTGATGCTAATGGGAACCCACTTCAAGACGGTGACACGGTATCAGTCATTCGCGATTTAAAAATTAAAGGTAGTTCTCAAATGATTAAACAAGGGACTAAAGTTAAAAACATTAAATTAGTCGACCCTGAAGATGGACATGATATCGACTGTAAAATTCCTGGCTTTGGACAAATTGGCTTAAAATCTGAAGTCGTGAAAAAAATTAAATAACATTAAAAATAGGACAACATTGTCGTGCTATGCGCGCTCATGTTGTCCTATTTCTATAGATGTTGTTTAAAACGCTTCGTCGACAGATGCGATGGCTTCATCGATGGTTTGACCTGTAGATAAAGCGACTGCCGCAATGAAACTACCTTCTACAATCGGGGCATCTACTTTTTCAATACGATGTGTCCCAGTATACATTTCTATCGCCATATCCAAATTCATTTCAGATGAGCCGATATCAAAGAAACAAATCGCGTCATCGTCAATATCGTTCAATACTGCTGAAATATCATCAAAAGACGTACCGATTTCGCCTTCAATTCCACCAATTGCAACGACATTCACATCTTGTGCCATCTGTGCAAGGAGTTCTTTTGTGCCTTCTGCAATTTTTTCACTGTGACTGACTAAAACGATTTGTGTCATGCTACATCAGCTCCTATCAGTGCATTTAAAATGTAGACACTACTTTGTGCGCCTGGATCAATGTAACCAATTGATTCTTTTTTAAAGTATGACGCACGACCTTTTGTTGCTTCTATATCACGTGTTGCATCGGCATAGGATTGTAACTTTTCTAAGTCCACTGTCTCACCTTGCTCGACCGCTTCTCTTGCACGCGCAATCACGTCGTACATTGTTTTTTCATTTAAAGTCACTTTACCACGTTGGGCCACTGCTTCTTCAAATGCTTTTAACAACTCGACTAAGTTGTTATGGTCTATCTCGTCTTGTGCGATTTGCGCCATTTTGACAAAACTAAAGCCGTATAATGGTCCAGAAGCCCCGCCAACTTTCGACATGAGCGTCATGCCTGTAGATTTGAATAATGCCTGCATTGAACTGTCATCTAATTGTTCAGGAAGTGCTTCAAAACCACGCCGCATATTCACACCGTGGTCCCCATCACCAATCGCACGGTCAAGCTCAGTTAAAGTCTCTTCTTGTGCTTCAAATGTTTCTTTCAATGCAAGTAATCGTTCTTTTAAAGTTGCTACGTCCATCTTGTGAACCTCCTATTGATTAAAAAAATCGACTTGTTGTAGGTGCGCGAAACGCTGATAATACGCGTTCATCGTATGAGACAAATGTTAGTGAAAATCCTTGCATGTCGAGTGATGTCATATAATCACCCACAAACCATCCTTTAACAGTTTTCCCTTCTTTTTCTAATTGTAACGCGACATATTTCGTCACAATATCTAATTCTGATAATGGTGTGCCACCCATGCCGTTCACCATCACAATCAATTCGTCACTCGTTACTTCTTGCTTCAATTGTTCGATCAAGCGTTGCACAATTTGTTCTACAGGTTCTACTGGCACGCGCGCTAATCCACGTTCACCATGGATACCGATACCGATCTCCATTTCATGATCTTCAATATCGAAACCATATTTACCTGTCGTTGGTACTGCAGGAGGTGTGAGTGCCATCCCAATCGTACGCATGTGTTCCATCATTGCTTCAACTTCAGTTTTAAGTTCCGTTAATTTCTTACCATGTTCTGCTAAATAACCGGCATATTTATGAACAAATACGGTACCTGCAACACCACGACGTTTTTCAACATCATCAATCGCAATGTCATCATGAACAACGACCATTTCCACTTGAATATCTTCCATCTCAGCCATGTCTTTTGCCATTTCAAAGTTCATGACATCACCAGCGTAATTTTTAACGATGAGTAACACACCGTCTCCATTGTCTACCGCTTTAATAGCTTCTAGCACTTTATCCGGTGTCGGTGAGGTAAACACTTCACCACATACCGCAGCATCCAACATGCCTTCGCCGACATAACCCGCATGTGCAGGTTCATGACCGCTTCCGCCACCTGAAACTAATGCGACACCTGAAGTTTTTTTATGCTGACGCACAACAACTGTATCCGCAATCACTTCAATGTTCGGATTTGTGATTTTCAAACCGTCTAACATGTCTTGTAAAAAGTGTGTTTTATCCTGGATTAACTTTTTCATTTGCTCACCTTCTATCCTTGTTTCCTCTATTATAAATTTTATAATGAAAACGTTCACGCAAAAACTATTTTCATTCATCTCACAATTCTGTATATAAAAAAAGTTGTACAGCCGCTCCTTCCAACTAGAACGTGCTGTACAACACTTTTCAATCATTTTAAATTGTGTCGATTTAGAAGAAAATAAGTGTCAAAATCGGAACAACTGCTACAACGACAACCCCAACCAGTACAATCGCGATGCTCGCCATTGACTCTTCTACAGGTCCGAGTTCTTTAGCTGCCGCTACACCTAACGTATGTCCACTCGTTCCTAACGATAACCCTCTCGCAATCGGATCATCAATGTGGAACCATTTCAATAATTTATTACCTAAAGCGTAAATAATAACTGCATTTAAAATAACTGCCAGTGATGTGAGTTCTTTAATACCACCGATACCTTCAGATACAGGTAATGCAATCGCTGTTGTTGCTGCTTGCGGAAGCATTGATGCGATAATGTCACTACCAAATTGAAGTGCTTTTGCGACAAAGAAAATACCGACAAGTGCCAACACCGTTCCAATACCAATACCGCCTATAATACGATGCCAATGTTTCACTAATACATCACGCTTTTTGTATAATGGAATCGCAAATGAAATCGTCGCAGGTCCAAGGAAGAAATTAATGATGTCACCACCAACTTTATACTTTTCATAAGGAATTCCTGTAAAGTGTAGGAATGCCACCCCGAAGACCATCGCAACAAAGAGCGGTGCGAATAAGAAGAAGCCATTCGTCTTTTTAAATAGGACTGTTGCGATTAAAAATGGAATCACTGATAACAAAATACCGAAATACGGTGTATCAATAGCAAGATGATTAACCATGTGAATGCGCTCCTTTCACTTTCGCTTTTGTACGATTTGTAGCTACTTTGTCTTTCGTCGTCATACGCATTAAAATTTGTGACGCAAAACCTGTAAACACAAGTAACAGAATTGTAGAAATAATAATCAATCCAATAATAAGAATCGGACTTGCACTAATAATGTCCAATGAATTCACAACTGAAATCCCAGCTGGTACGAATAAAAATCCGATATTATTCGTTAACGCTGTTCCTACTTTTTCAACCTGACCGAGTTTTATCACACCTGTACATAATAAAACGAACAGTAACACTAGCCCTATTACTGATGCCGGCATAGGAATCGGCATAAATGATTCAATAATACTTGAAACAAACAACACTGACGCAATCACTAACACTTGATGTAAAAAACTATATGTTTTCTCTTCTTTTTGTTTCACTTTTACAACCTCCCGTGCGTTTCTGATTGACTTCATTATATTATGAAAAAAATCACATACCCCGTTTTCATCCCGAAATGCAAAAAAAGAGGCGTGAAATACAAAATCACACCCTCTTTGAACAAACACATGATTTAATTGTCATATAGCGTAGTAAAAATACACTTTGAGTTGATAAAAAATCTCTGTAAACACCACTTTCCACACCAAAAACAGGTGAGGGATGTGGTAATCGTTGTGAATGGCACCCTTTAATTGATACGTCTACTCTACAAAGATTGCAAGAACTATTCGACACTCCCGAGGGATATAGTTGAAAACAAAATGTCGTCTTTTAACTTTGATAGCGGCTACTGGTTAACGCAGTAGCTGTCTGACTTCTCAATACTCTCGCTTTGAGAAGTCTAGTCAGCCTTGCGGGGGCAGTACGACGAAATCTTTGTTGCACATGAGATTTCTGTACTGCTCCCGAAAATCCATCAGCGCTTCAACAAGTGTCTCATTTAATAAAAGCGCTGGTTAGTTGAAAGATCAGCCCCTGGGAAAGGGAGAATAGTTCAGCAATCTAAGATAAACGCACCACATCAATTCACAAACAAAAACCTCACAACCTTAATCCCATCACTTGCTTAAACTTCTTCATATATGACCGACTCACCTGCATCTTCACACCATCCGTCAACGTCACCATATACGTCGAATTAAACCAATGCTCAATCGCCTCAATATGCTGCCGATTAATCACATTCGCACGATGAATTCGAATAAACTGCTCACCATCCAACCGTTTCTCATAAGCACTCAAAGGCTCAGACGTTTGATACTCGCCTTGTGTCGTATAAATCGTCGTCACCCCTTGATTGACCGATATCCCAATCACATCAGCAGGACTCAACATATGAATACGTTCACCCACTTCAATAGGCAATGGTTGCGTCACTGGCATTGTTGAACGCGTCACATGCGCATCCTCAAATTTCTCTTGTTGTGCACGAACTTTTTCAACAGCTTGCGCAATTCGAGCCTGATCGAACGGCTTCATAATATAGTCTGTCGCATTGAGCTCGAATGCTTGTACCGCAAATTGATCGTGTGCCGTCGCAAAAACAATCGCTGGCGGTGCTTTCATCTTCTGAATCTTCTTACCTAATTCAATCCCGTTTTCATTCATTAAATTAATATCTAAAAACACTAAGTCATATTCATTAACTAACAACGCTTCAATCGTTTCGCTCACATTTTCCGCTTCATCTAAAACGTCAAATCCTCCAATACGATTCAATAAATATATCAATTCATTACGCGCTAGTGGTTCGTCGTCAACAATTAACGCACGCATGATTTAATCCTCCTTTTGTTGATAAGGCAACGTACACCATACGCACGTTCCTGTTTCATCACTATCAAAATGTAACGCGGCATGATCACTGAACAAACCTTTTAATCTTAAATTCAAATTCTCTAAAGCACTACCCGTTCCTGACTCCGATTCGACTGTCGTTTCACCCAATTGTGTCAGCTTATCTGCAGGAATACCCCGACCATTATCACTCACTTCGATACAGAGCTGTTGTGCATCTTTCAAACGTGCATAGACCTTAATTCGGTTGCCCTTTTTACGATTCGGAAAAGCATGTTTGACTGCATTTTCCACTAAAATTTGTATTAAAAATGGCGGCACAGAAGCTTGTTTCACCTTTTCTGGCACATCAAAAGTCACATCAAACCGCCCTGGAAAACGTGCTTGTTCGAGTGATAAATACGCCGTCACTTGCCCCAACTCTTTTTCTAAAGTAATCGTGTTTTGACGTGAACCTTGTAAATTTGAACGAAAGAAATGGCTCAACTCTAACAACAATTCTCTCGCTTTTTCACTATCGATACGCACCAATGCAGAAATGGTATTAATCGCGTTAAAAAAGAAATGCGGATTCACTTGAGCTTGTAGCGATTTGATTTCAGCATCTTTCAATAACTTACTTTGCATTTCAGCTTCTCCAAGTTCGATTTGACTACTAAAGATTTCCGCTAAACCTTCCGCTAATTGACGTTCGACAAAAGTTAAATTAGTCGGATTCGTAAAATACATTTTTAACGTTCCTGTTACTTTGCCATGCATTTTAAGTGGAATCACGAGCGCGGCATGAAGTGGGCAATGCGGATGGCTACAACCAATTTCCTCTTTTGTATGTACTTCTTTTAACTCTCCAGTTTGTAATACTTCCTTAGATAAATGGGTAATAATTTCTTTTTTAGGAATATGATGATCACTCCCCGCCCCGACATGCGCTAAAATATCATGTCGATTCGTAATTGCGACGGCTGACACTTTCATCAAATCTTTAATAATCATGGCTACATGCTTTGCCGAGTCTTCATTGAGTCCTTCTTTAAAATAAGGCAACGTTTGATTCGTCAATTGTAAAACATCATGCGTTTGAACCGCACGCATTTGTTCTTCTTGCTTTAAAGTCGAACTAATGATAGACATAAAAATCGCTGTTCCTACACTGTTAACGACAATCATTGGCAGCGCAATCAGTGAAATTAAATCCAATGCATACTGTTTATCTTGGGCGAACGAAAAAATACAAATCATCTGTACAATTTCCATCATGCCACCAATTAATGCGCTTTTAGCAATTGTTGGGTATTGATGTTTTTCAAGTGCTTGTCTACCATAATATCCAGAAATCAGTCCAATAAACAGCGAAGAAATTAAATATGTATAAGCTTCTGCTCCGCCCATATAAAGACGGAATATACCTGACAATATGCCAACAAACACACCGACAAAAGGTCCTCCCACAAGTCCGGCCACACCAATCGTAAGAACACGTGTATTTGCTAAAGAAACATTATCGTCTAACTGAAAATAGATACTTCCTGCTAAAATATCCCCATTCTTTATCACTATACCGGTAAAGTTAGACATGAGCGCAAAGAGACTAAAGACGATGCACAGTTGCCATTTAGAAGCCCATGCCTGTCTTTGTTGCATCGTATGCTTGAAGTAATTCGAATTCATTAAAATATATGCCAAAATGATAATGATTCCGACACGCTCCATGAGTAATATCATTAAATTAAACATCGATTTTTGCTCCTTTTGCATTTTCGAGACTTTTAAAACTTTATTCTAGTTTATCACAACATACCAAACTTCCTAGATTGATAGAATGACTAATTTTTTACAGTTATTACAATTTAATATAAAAAAACACCACCACTATCTAACATTTGTCAGATAATGACGGTGTCGTGAATGACATTAATTTTTTTGAATGACTTAAGCAGGAATTTCTGCACGTTTTGTACTATGACGACGTACGATAGCTGCAATCATAGTAGATGCAATACCGAAAATCATAAAGCCAATCAACATCCACATTGTACTATTCAATTCGATACCTTCATTTAAATATAAAATACTTCTTAACATGTCTGCATAATGGACTAAGGGATTCCAATCCACCATATATTTTTGATAAAACTCAGGCAACATTTGTTTCGGCAGTGTCACCATTTGCATGCTAAAGAACATTAATAAGAAGAAAATAGGTACAGATTTCATTCCAAGCCATGTCATTGTCCCTAAAATTAATCCAACAAATCCCATAATGGCAAGTGCAATAAATGTCGCTGTTGCATTGGCATCATTAAAGTCAAAGTCAAGTACACCTTGCATAAAGTAGACAAATGCAAAAGCACCAGCAAATGCAGTCACTGCTGTCATGACAATTTGACCTAACGCCGCAGTCACACGATGACGTATCGTGATGTTGTTACTTGTTCTAAATGCATAGAACAATAAAACAGAAATGACGATAGAACCCATCCATACCGGCATAAACATTAAGAACGGACCATTACCTCCTGCCTGATGATCACCGACTTTATTCATTTTTTGATGATCCGCCTTAACAGGTTGTGTTAAACCTTGAATGTCTGAAGCATTCACTGTCACATTTTGATCTTCTAACGTTTTTAAACTTTGTGCAGTGATATTTTGATTAACTTTATCACTCATACCATTAAGCATCTGTGAAACCATTTGAGATATTTGTGTTCCCGCGCCTTCATTCACAATCGTTTTAAACGTCGCTTGTTGTGGCTTCACAGTTTGTGCACCACTCTGTTTAGCCATTTGTTGCGCCACTTCTAGAGGAATCTCACCAGACTTCACTTTTTCTTCCATCTCTTGTTTTTTATATTTTCCCACAACACTTTGCGTTTGACTCATCGCATGTTGAGAAAAATCCTTTTCGATTACGATGACACCGAAATAATCTTTATTTTGCATGCCTTTTTTCAAATCGGCTTCATTATCCACTTTAATCCATTTAACAGTATCCGAATCGCTCTTTGTCAAATTAGATTCTAAATTTTTACCAATATTCACTTCTTTATCTTGAATTTTGATGCCTTTATCCGCATTAACTACCGCAATTGGAATATCTTTCGGTTTTGGATTAAATGCAGGATAAAACGCCAAAGAAAAGATAAGTAGAATAACTACCGCTACAATTGGCGCCATCCAAAACAATTTACTTTTTAATATGTTCATTTTTTAACCTCCCTATAGAATCATCGTCATATTTTTGATTACTGTTTTATTCTAATAGGTTTGTCACAACTTACAATATTCAATGTATGTCGATTTGTATGTTATTCAACATTTGGCAACAGATTGTCGTATTACTTGAAGAAATTGTAATCACTTAAAAAAGACTTGCCCTCATTAACGAGGACAAGCCTTATCATTCCCTTATTGATGATTTAAATAATGCACGCTATTTTACAATTATTTGTCTTCTTTTTCTTTACGACGTCTGCCGATTAAGAATAAGCCACCTAGTGCTGCAAATAATCCACCCAATAGTGCACCATTTTGCGTGTTGTTTTCACCTGTGTCTGGTAATTGTTCAGACTGTTGTTTTTGTTTTGCTTTACCTGAAGTTGAATTTTGTTCATCCGCATTCATAGAGTGATTCATTGCATCAGAAGTTGTTTGATCTCCAGTTGGCATTGGATCCATATCTGTTGCAGTCGAAGTACCATTACTTTGATCAACAGTACCATTAGATTCTTGGTTCATGCCTCCACCGTTATCTGTAGAGCCTTTTCCTTCGTCTGTACCTTGGTTCATGTCTCCACCGTTATCTGTAGAGCCTTTTCCTTCATCTGTACCTTGATTCATGTCTCCACCGTTATCTGTAGAGCCATTATCTTCATCTGTACCTTGATTCATGTCTCCACCGTTATTTGTAGAGCCATTATCTTCATCTGTACCTTGGTCCATGTCTCCACCGTTATCTGTAGATCCATCCCCTTCATCTGTACCTTGGTTCATGTCTCCACCGTTATCTGTAGATCCATCCCCTTCATCTGTGCCCTGGTTCATGTCTCCATCGTTATTTGTAGAGCCATTATCTTCAGATTGTTTACCGATTGTTACTTGTACTACAAGGTGGTCTGTTGTTCCATCTGGGTACGTTACTGTCACACTTACTCCTGATGTACCTTCTCTTTCACCATCTGGTAATTCACTTGGATCATCAATCGTAATTGTCGGTTGATCTCCATCTGTTGGATAACCTGGAATTGTGATTGAACCGATAATGTCATCTTTTGTGATTGGTGTTCCAAAGTCTTTTGTTACTTCTTCACTTGTTGGTGTGTATTTATCATTATCTGATTGTTTTCCAACTGTTACTTGTACTACAAGGTGATCTGTTGTTCCATCTGGGTATGTTACTGTCACACTTACTCCTGATGTACCTTCTCTTTCACCATCTGGTAATTCACTTGGATTGTCAATCGTGATTGTCGGTTGATCTCCATCTGTTGGATAACCTGGAATTGTGATTGAACCGATAATGTCATCTTTTGTGATTGGTGTTCCAAAGTCTTTTGTTACTTCTTCACTTGTTGGTGTGTATTTATCATTATCTGATTGTTTTCCAACTGTTACTTGTACTACAAGGTGATCTGTTGTTCCATCTGGGTATGTTACTGTCACACTTACTCCTGATGTACCTTCTGTTTCACCATTTGGTAATTCACTTGGGTCATCAATCGTAATTGTTGGTTGGTCTCCATCCGTCGGATAGTTCGGTACTGTAATTGAACCAATTACATCCTCTTCATTCACTGGTGTACCAAAGTCTTTGTTCACGCCATTCGTTTCTGGTGTGTACTTATCATTATCCGCTTGTTTACCGATTGTCACTGGTACTGTAATGTGGTCTGTTGTTCCATCTGGATATTCTACAGTTACTCCTACATCTGTTGTGCCTTCTGTTTCACCATTTGGTAATTGACTTGGATCATCAATCGTAATTGTTGGTTGATCTCCATCCGTCGGATAGTTCGGTACTGTAATTGAACCAATTACATCCTCTTCATTCACTGGTGTACCAAAGTCTTTGTTCACGCCATTCGTTCCTGGTGTGTACTTATCATTATCCGCTTGTTTACCGATTGTCACTGGTACTGTAATGTGGTCTGTTGTTCCATCTGGATATTCTACAGTTACGCCTACATCTGTTGTGCCTTCTGTTTCACCATTTGGTAATTGACTTGGATCATCAATCGTAATTGTTGGTTGATCTCCATCTGTTGGATAGTTCGGTACTGTTACCGCATCTTTCACTTCATCTTCTGATACACCTGTACCAAAATCTTTTGTGATTGGTGTTGTTGACGGTGTGTACTTATCATTGTCCGCTTGTTTACCAATTGTTACTGGTACTGTAATGTGGTCTGTTGTTCCATCCGGATATTCTACAGTTACGCCTACATCTGTTGTACCTTCTGTTTCACCATTTGGCAATTGACTTGGATCATCAATCGTAATTGTTGGTTGATCTCCATCCGTTGGATAGTTCGGTACTGTTACCGCACCTTTCACTTCATCTTCTGATACACCTGTACCATAATCTTTTGTGATTGGTGTTGTTTCTGGTGTGTACTTATCATTATCCGCTTGTTTTCCGATTGTTACTGGTACTGTAATGTGGTCTGTTGTTCCATCTGGATATTCTACAGTTACACCTACATCTGTTGTGCCTTCTGTTTCACCATTTGGTAATTGACTTGGATCATCAATCGTAATTGTTGGTTGATCTCCATCCGTTGGATAGTTCGGTACTGTTACTGCGCCTTTCACTTCATCTTCTGATACACCTGTACCATAATCTTTTGTGATTGGTGTTGTTGACGGTGTGTACTTATCATTATCCGCTTGTTTACCAATTGTTACTGGTACTGTAATGTGGTCTGTTGTTCC
>NZ_FXUZ01000035.1 GCF_900183575.1 Staphylococcus cornubiensis | reverse complement strand
CTTAAGGGTTGAACCATCTGAAGAATGCGACGCCTCGGTGCCTCGTTAAGACGATGCCTCGCGTTCTTCAATTGCGTTTTGTAGGCTGTCAGGGATACTGTCCCACGAATGGCCACCTGTAAGCTCCAGATGACCATTTTTGTTATTCTCCACAACGAGTTAGTTCTTCTTTTCGGATCCGGCACTTCTGGGGGGGAAATCCAGCGATGGCTGGATTATGTCGTCAATTAAAAATGCGGCGAGTAGATTAGCAAATATCCACGCTTTCGCGAGTTCAGGTTCCTTTGCACGCAAAGCATCCAGGTGCAGCAAACTTTTGAGCCGCTTAAAAGCCAGTTCAATTTGCCATCGCAGACGGTAACAATCAGCCACTTGCTCTGCTGAATATTCATCTTCCGGTAATGATGTTAGCAATAGCACATGGCCCGCTGCTTCCAGCGTTTCCGCCTGAACTACTCGTCCTTTTCGACGATTCTCGCTGAGCAGTCGGGTTTTACTGATTAATGCTTTTTCGGGAGGAAGTGATACGGCAATGAGACGTGCCGGAAAGGGAGCTCCGGCTTTTTTATTACCTGAATTGCCTATCATTACAGTGGTTTCACCGTTCTTACCGCAATCCAGCCCGCGCAGAAAACCCATCATGTCAAAGCGCATTCCTTCTGCAGTTAACCAGCGCAATCCTCGCCAGTGAACCCGGACGATATAATCAGCTTCTCCAAAAGCAAGTGAGCGGATACATTCGGGACGCGAACCGAATCCCCGGTCAGCAATGCGTATCTCGTATGCCGTCTTCTGCTTGAAAAAAAAAAAAAAAAAATCGTACCGACAAGCAA
>NZ_FXUZ01000072.1 GCF_900183575.1 Staphylococcus cornubiensis | reverse complement strand
TACCGTCAGGCTGTTTTGCAGTTGGTTGATCATCCCCAGCGTGGAGTATTTGGTGATGGTAAACTCACTGCCCGGGCTGGCGTGAATGGCTTCAACCATCAGCGTGACGCCTTCTTTTTTCAGCATCTGGCCCGCTTGCCCTCGGGCGCTAAAGCCGCCGTCGCTGCTCAGGGTGTAGTTTTTGTTGTCCAGCACATTAAGCGTAAACACCTGATCCGCCATCTCTTTCGGGCGGTTAAAGGTGGTCACTTTCACCGTCTCGTTCTGACGTCCCATCAGGCGATCCCAGCCCGCACCGAAAATCGGGAACGTGTTTTTGCTCACTGCAATATCGAGGTCGAGATCGTCCACCGTTTTACCAAGCACCAGACGCGAACGAATCAACTGGATCTCGGCGTCCGATGCAGGCGGTTTGTTGGCTAATGCCGAACC
>NZ_FXUZ01000009.1 GCF_900183575.1 Staphylococcus cornubiensis | reverse complement strand
TCAGTTTCCTGACGAATTTTAAAATCCAAGGGAAGTTCGATTTAGCTTCTCTCAACTACCTATTATAAAAAATAAGTAGTGAAGAAACTATCGTCATAATTTCTTCACTACTATCTTAATATGTTTCCTAGGGGCTGATCCTTCAACTAACTAACGCTTGGTTAAACTGTTACATCTGTTGGAGCGTTAGTGGATTTTCAGGATCAGCTTATCTCTCAGGAGTGTCAGCCTTCAAGCCAATCTCACATCAAATGCAGTCACATAGGGCAAGTTTCTGAAATGAAAATACCCAATAGCACCCAACCTTCATCTCCAATTCACCTTTATTATTAACTGTTTTAACATCATTAATCCATATAAGTCTATAAAAAGATAAAGACTGGGAAACTTAATATCCCAGTCTCTTCCAACATCTACTTACAAATATTTATAATCAAGCCTAAAAGCATGTCATATATTTTTAAACACACTACTATTAAGATGAATATGAGATTAACAATAATTAGTACTTGCCTCTAGGTGTTTCAAAGTAAATAATAACAAGATTGCAAACTGTTCATTTCACACTTAAGAATGATAACCTGTTGGATTGCGAATCAGAGCGAGACTCCCGAGGGATCAGACGCAGCCGAAAATCCAATTTGGCTCCATCAAGTATACACTAAAATCAAGCCAAATTGAGTTGAGGCAAGTCCCCTGGGAACGCGAGCTCATGATAGCAATCAGCATCATATCATTGAACAAACAAGATCCACTTTTTAATGAAATGTATAACAGCTACTTTTTACCCTTATAATTGATTACGCCATTCGACTAATGTTTGAATGTCATCTTCTGATATTTTACCTTCTTCACGTGCCACTTCGATCAATTCGTCATAGTGACTTAAAGTATAGAAAGGGACACCGGCAGCTTTAAATGTCTCGTCCGCTTTATTTAAGCCATAAGTAAAAATTGCCACGACGCCTAACACTTCAGCACCCGCTTCTTGTAATGCTTCAACAGCTGTAATTGACGAGCCACCTGTTGAAATTAAGTCTTCAATGACCACGACTTTTTTACCTTCACTGCGCGCGCCTTCGATTTGATTTTGTTTGCCGTGACTTTTACTTTTCGAACGGACATAATTCATCGGTAAGTTCATTTTGTCTGAAATGTAAGCCGCGTGTGGAATGCCAGCTGTTGCTGTGCCTGACACGATTTCGGCATCCGCAAAATGTTGTTGAATCAGTTCGATTAAGCCGTCACGAATGGCTGTACGTACTTCCGGATAGCCGAGTGTGACACGGTTATCACAATAAATAGGTGATTTGATGCCAGAACTCCATGTAAACATCTCATTCGGTGATAATGATACAGCTTCAATATCTAATAATGCTTTAGCGATTAATTTTGACATGCATTTAACCAACTTTCTTTAATTTGATGATAACTTTGTACTGGATTGTCGCTTTGTGTAATCGGACGACCTACAACGATATGTGTCGAACCGAGTTGTCGTGCTTGCTCGGGTGTCGTGATGCGTTGTTGATCATCTTTCGCACTGTTTGCTGGACGAATCCCTGGTGTGACTTTTAAGAAATCTGCACCACAATGTTCACGAATCATTGTCGTTTCTAATGGTGAACATACAACGCCATCTAAACCAGCTTGTTGGGCAAGTTTCGCATAGTTTAATACAGCTGTTTCCATTGACGTTTGGATATTTTGCTCATCGTGTAATTGTTGTTCCGATGTGGAAGTCAATTGAGTGACGGCAATGATTTTAATGTCTTTATTATGGCGACGTAACCCTTCGACTGCACGTTGCATCATGACCGTTCCGCCTGCTGCATGCACATTGACAAGGTCCACGTTTAGTTTCGCTAGGCCTTCCATCGCTTTACCGACTGTATTCGGAATATCGTGCAATTTCAGGTCTAAAAAGATGTCATGGCCGAGTGCTTTAATTTGATCAATGAGCGCTGGACCCGTTTGATAAAACAGTTCCATGCCAACTTTGACGAATAAGGGCTCATCAAATTGCGCTAAAAATGACATCACTTCTGCTTCAGTTGCAAAATCTAAGGCGATAATCGGATCTTGTCTCATGATTGATACAATCCTTTCAATGTACGTCCTTTAAGTTCTGAAATGTGTTGAACATTTAACGCGTCTAAATACTCGGGTAATATGTCAATAATCTCTTTACATACCATTGGATTTTGGAAGTTGGCTGTACCGACTGCGACAGCATCTGCACCGACTGATACATAGTCAATGACGTCTTGCGCATTTTGGACACCACCCATTGCGATAATTGGGATATCGGGTAAAGCTTTACGAACGTCATGTACCATTCTTAATGCGACAGGTTTAATCGCAGGTCCACTTAAGCCCCCTGTCACGTTGTAAATAATCGGTTTGCCTGTACGTGGATCAATTCTCATTCCAACGAGTGTATTAATCATCGTTAAGCCGTCTGCATATTGTGCGATTGCTTCCGCCATTTCGACAATGTTGGTCACATTAGGCGACAATTTCACATAAACCGGCACTGATGATACGGCTTTTACTTTGCGTGTCAGTTCTGAAGCGATAGTTGGGTCTACCCCAAACTGCATCCCGCCTTCTTTCACGTTTGGACATGAGATGTTCAGTTCTAATGCTTTCACGTTTGGTGCTTTTGAAATATGTTCAGCTACATATACATAGTCTTCTTCCATCGAACCGGCCACATTGGCAATAATCGGAACATCATGTTGCTCTAATGCTTTCAGTTCATGATCAATAATGTGATGGACACCTGGGTTTTGGAGTCCGATCGCATTCAACATACCGCTATCTGTTTCAGCAACACGTGGCGTTTCATTCCCAAAACGTGCTTCTTTCGTTGCGGCTTTGATCATGATCGCACCGAGCTCAGATAAATCATAAAACTGACCGTATTCCGCACCAAAAGCGAAACAACCGCTTGCCGGCATAATCGGATTTTTTAACGATAATCCTGGAATTTCTACTGCTAATCGACTCATAGTACAACCGCCCCTCTTTCAAATACTGGTCCATCTGTACAAACTTTGACATAATCTGTCGGACTTTCTGGTACGTGGCAAACACAAGCAAAACATGCACCCACACCGCAACCCATACGCTCTTCTAAAGAAATATAGCCCGGTACATCTTTCAACGTTTCTAACCGTGTTAAAGCTTTCAACATAGGCAGTGGTCCACACGTGTAGAAAATATCGTAATCAACCGGCAGTGCATCAATGACCGTCGTGACAAATCCTTGAGCACCTAGTGAACCGTCCTCTGTCACAATATGCGTTTCACCTAATGCTTCAAATTGTTGTTGATAAAAAACGTCTTGTGCTGAGCGAAAACCAAGCACATGCACGGTTTCAATACCGCGTTCATTGAGTTGTTTTGAAAGTTCATAAAGCGGCGGAACACCAATGCCCCCTCCGACGAGTAAAGCTTTTTTCTTCGCTTTGTCTACTGGAAAACCATTACCGAGTGGTGCTAAAATATCGATTTCGTCTCCTTCATTCAAGGCAGCAATGCGCTTCGTCCCTTCTCCTTCAGCACGAAATAACATTGTGAATTGCTGTTGCGCGTGATCGATATGGCAAATCGAAATCGGACGACGCAACATGTGTAATGAGCCTTCTCCAGCTTTAATATGCACGAACTGACCAGGTTGCTGAAGTTTTTCAACAACCGGTCCTGCTACTGTTAATTCATAAATGCGCTCTGCAATAGGTGCATTTGAAACCACCGTTAATTTTTCCACCGCTTTTGCCCTCCTACATATTTCTCATTGAAAATGTCATACTTTCAATCACATTCGTTAATGCATTCGCTGTATCAAGTGAAGTGAGACATGGTACCCCATTTTCAACAGATGCACGTCGAATTTGGAATCCGTCACGTTCAATCGTTTTACCTTTTGTCATCGTGTTAATCACAAGTTGAACGGATCCATCTTGAATTTTTGTGATTAAATCATCGTGACCCCCAATTTTTTCTACCGTTTCAACGTTAATGCCGTTGTCTTTTAATGTCGCTGCTGTTCCTGCTGTCGCCACAATTTTGTAGCCGACTTCACTTAAACGTTTCGCGATTTTGACCATTTCGTCTTTATCTTTATCGCTCACCGTGATAAGTGCTGTCCCGTAATCTTTTACTTCCATCCCTGCTGCTGTTAATCCTTTGTATAGCGCCTTTTCGAGTGTAATATCGCGTCCCATCACTTCTCCTGTTGACTTCATTTCAGGTCCCAGTGTGATGTCGACATTTTTTAATTTATTAAAGCTGAATACTGGAGCTTTAACAAATACCCCTTCTTTGTATGGTTGGATACCAGGTTGATAGCCAAGTTCTGTTAGTTTTTGACCCATAATCGCTTGCATTGCGAGTTGTGCCATTTGAATTTCAGTAATTTTACTTAAAAACGGCACCGTACGACTCGCTCTTGGATTCACTTCTAGCACATAAACCCCATCATGTGTGAGAACAAATTGAATGTTGATTAAACCAATGACGTTCAGTCCTTTCGCCAATTTGATGGTATAAGCTTCAAGCGTATCAATGACGTCTTGGCTCAATGTTTGTGGCGGATACACTGCGATCGAGTCACCTGAATGGACACCCGCACGCTCGATATGTTCCATAATTCCTGGAATAATCACTGTTTCCCCGTCAGAAATCGCGTCCACTTCAATTTCTTTACCTGTTAAGTAACGGTCCACTAATACAGGATGTTCTGGACTTGCTTTCACCGCTTCGTTCATGTAATTTTCAAGTTCCGCATCGTTATACACAATTTCCATTGCACGACCACCCAGTACGTATGAAGGACGGACAACAACGGGATAACCAATATCACGTGCATTGTCGAGTGCTTCTTGAGCAGATGTTGCCGTTTTCCCTTTCGGCTGAGGCACGTCGATTTTGTTCAGTAATGCTTCAAATTCTTTTCGGTCTTCAGCACGGTTTAAATCTTCAAGGGATGTACCTAAAATTTTCACGCCGTATTTTGCTAATTTGTCTGCTAAGTTGATGGCCGTTTGACCCCCAAATTGCACGACAACGCCTTTAGGTTGTTCAAGGTTGATGATGTTCATCACATCTTCTTCAGTCAGTGGTTCAAAATAAAGCTTGTCTGAGATTGAAAAGTCAGTCGAAACTGTTTCAGGATTGTTGTTAATAATGATCGCTTCATACCCTGCATTTTGAATCGCCCAAACGGCATGGACAGTCGCATAGTCGAATTCTACCCCTTGACCGATACGAATAGGTCCTGAACCGAGTACGATAATTTTCTCTTTGTCAGTCACGAGCGATTCATTTTCTTCTTCGTACGTACCATAAAAGTATGGTGTTGTTGATTCAAATTCAGCTGCACATGTGTCGACCATTTTATACACCGGACAAATGTTGTGCTGTTGACGTAAATCGTACACTTCTGCTTCTGTCATTTCGAAACGATGTGCAATCACACGGTCGCTAAAGCCAAAACGTTTCGCAAATCTTAAGTAATCAATGTCACCAGGATGTGCCTTTAATGCATGTTCCATATCGATAATATTTTTGAATTTATTTAAGAAGAAGTAATCAATTTTCGTCATTTCATGTAATTCTTCGAGTGTCGTACCACGGCGAATTGCTTCTCCAATGAAGAAAAGTCGTTCGTCATCTTGTGCTTTAATGCGTGATTTGATGTAGTCTAAGTCGAATGATTCACCATTTGGCAAACCGAGATGATGCACGCCATATTCTAATGAGCGAATCGCTTTCAACAGTGACTCTTCGTACGTACGGCCAATCGACATGACCTCACCTGTCGCTTTCATTTGTGTACCGAGTTCACGTTCACCTTTTTCGAACTTATCAAATGGGAAGCGTGGGATTTTCGAAACGATATAGTCTAAGCTCGGTTCGAATGCCGCATATGACGTTCCTGTGACTGGATTTTTCATTTCATCTAAAGTAAGACCAACCGCAATTTTCGCCGCGAGTTTCGCAATCGGATACCCTGTCGCTTTGGAAGCGAGTGCTGACGAACGCGATACACGCGGATTCACTTCGATAATGTAAAACTGCATCGAATGTGGGTCTAGGGCGAGCTGCACGTTACAGCCCCCTTCAATTTCTAGGGCACGAATGACTTTTAATGACACGTCACGTAACATTTGGTATTCCACGTCTGAGAGCGTTTGACTTGGCGCCACTACGACTGAGTCACCTGTATGAATACCAACTGGATCAATATTTTCCATGTTACATACGACAATCGCATTATCGTTTTTGTCGCGCATCACTTCATATTCAATTTCTTTAAAGCCTGCAATCGATTTTTCAATTAAACATTGTGTGGCAGGACTGTATTTTAACCCGTTTGACACGACTTCACGGAGTTCTTCATCGTTATGGCAAATACCGCCACCAGTGCCCCCCATTGTAAAAGCTGGGCGTACGATTAACGGATAGCCCACCTCTTCCTTAAAGGCAAATGCTTGTTCAAGCGTGTTCACGATATCACTTTCAGGAACAGGCACATTCAAATCATTCATCAATGCGCGGAATAATTCACGGTCTTCTGCTTGTTCAATCGACGAAAGTTTTGTACCAAGAAGCGTTACATTGTTTTCAGCTAAGACGCCGCTGTTATGTAATTCAATTGCCATGTTGAGCCCTGTTTGTCCACCGAGTGTCGGTAAGAGCGCATCGGGTTGTTCTTTTCGAATAATACGTGCAATAAAATCATGCGTGAGCGGTTCGATGTATACTTTATCGGCAATTTCTTTATCCGTCATAATCGTTGCAGGATTAGAGTTCACTAAAATCACACGGTAACCTTCTTCTTTCAGTGCGAGACATGCTTGTGTCCCTGCATAGTCAAATTCTGCTGCTTGACCGATGATGATAGGACCTGAGCCAATCACTAAAATCGTTTGAATATCATTTCTTTTAGGCATGTGTAACGCGCTCCTTTTGCTTATTTTGTTGCATCATTTCTACAAATTCATCAAATAAGTAATTCGAATCTGTCGGACCTGGGCAAGCTTCTGGATGATATTGTACTGAAAAGGCAGGTAACGTACGGTGTTTCAATCCTTCAACTGTGCCATCGTTTAAAGCGATGTGGGTAATTTCTAAATCCGTTTGTGCAACCGAATCCGCATCGATTGCATAACCGTGGTTTTGGCTCGTTAGTGCAATTTTTCCTGTTGCTAAATCTTTAACAGGATGGTTTGCGCCACGGTGACCAAATTTCATCTTGAATGATTTCGCACCTTGACTGAGTGCAAACAGTTGGTGACCAAGGCAAATACCGAAAAACGGAATGCGTCCTAAAATACCGTTAATCATATCTAAGGCAACTGTCACATCGTCCGGATCACCAGGGCCATTCGATAACATCACACCATCTGGCGCCATTTTAATAATTGTATCTGCAGAAGTGTCGTAAGGAACAACCGTTACTTCACAGCCACGCGCATTCAATTCACGGACGATATTTTGTTTTTTACCAAAGTCCACAAGTACAACACGTAAATCAAACCCTGTTGAGACATAAGGTGTCTTTGTAGAGACAGTCGGTACTTCAGTTCTAGGAAATTCTGCTGATTTGAGTGCTGTCACTGTTGTTTCAATTTCAGATGGATCATCGACAAATGCCGCTTTGAGCACACCATGTTGACGGATCTTTTTCGTAATACTCCGTGTATCGACACCACTAATGCCTGGGATATCATATTCTTTCAAGACGTCATCAAATGATTTTTGTGCTCTAAAATTACTCGGCATCGTACATGCTTCTTTCACGACCACCCCATTTAAACTCGGTGTCAGTGATTCAAAGTCATCGTGATTGATACCGTAATTTCCGATTAATGGATACGTAAATGTAATAATTTGACCTGTGTATGACGGATCCGAAATGGTTTCTTGATAGCCTGTCATCGCTGTGTTAAATACAATTTCTCCGCGTGTTAGTTTGTCGGCCCCTAACTTAAAACCTGTATAATGTGAACCATCTTCTAAAACAAGGTAACGTTTCTCAAACATGTTTATTTTGCCTCCTCGTAACGAATGTCGCCTTCAACCATTGTTAAAATGGGATTACCGTATACTTTTTCACCTAAGAATGGTGTGTTAGATGCTTTTGATAAGAAATCTTCTGCTTTAATTTCGTATTCATCATCTAAGTTGATTAATGTTAAATCCGCAAGACCGCCTTCTTCTAACTTGCCATAAGGAAGCTGGAAGACGTCAGCCGGCTTCGTTGTTAAGTAATCGACCAATTGTTCTAATGTCCAATCCCCATTTTTAACAAAGTGTGTGTAAAGTATTGGGAAAGCTGTCTCACTACCGACAATGCCGAATGGCGCACGTGTCATCGGTTGTGCTTTTTCATCTGCTGCATGTGGCGCATGATCTGTTGCGATACAGTCAATCGTTCCGTCAAGTAAGCCTTCTAATAATGCTGCTCTATCTTCTTGACTTCTAAGCGGTGGATTCATTTTATAAATCGCATTGTCACCAGGCACGTCATCTTCTGTCAGTAATAAATGATGCGGTGTCACTTCAGCCGTTACTGGAATACCGGCTTTTTTCGCATCACGGATGACACGAACACTTTCTTTTGTTGACACGTGACAAACATGGTAATGACAACCTGTTGCTTCACTGAGTAATACATCGCGCGCAATTTGGACAGATTCACAAATGTTGGGAATACCTGGAATGCCGAGTTCTTGGCTGCGACGCCCTTCATGCATTGCACCGCCATAAATGAGACTATTATCTTCACAATGTGCGACAACCGCTTTATTTTGTGCCTTGGCTTGTTGCATCGCTTCATACATCATTGCTGCTTCTTGGACACCGACACCATCATCCGTAAATGCAAATGCACCGTTTTCAGTTAATGTTTTGAAATCAACATGTTCTTTACCCGCTTGTCGTACAGTAATCGAAGCATAAGGCAGGACACGCACTTGTGCATTTTTTTCAATTAATTCATTCAGTTGCGTTAAATGTTCCAACGAATCAGGTACAGGTTTCGTATTAGGCATTGGACAAACCGTTGTGAAACCACCACGTGCTGCTGCTTTCGTTCCCGTTTCAATTGTTTCTTTATACTCGCCACCTGGTTCTCTTAAATGGACGTGGACATCAATGAATCCTGGTGCTAAAAAATGTCCTTTTGCATCAATGACTGTCATCTCATCAGTCGGTTGAATCGTTTCTGCAATTTGTTTCACTTTCTTACCATCGATGAGCACATCCACTTTTTTCAACGTACCGGCTTCCAACATTTTTGCATTTTGAATTAATTTCATCATTATCGCTCCTTAACCTTTTAAAATTTCAGTCAATACTGCCATTCTTATGTACACACCGTTTGCCATTTGTTCAAAAATGCGTGACTTCGGCGCTTCCACTAACGCATCTGCAATTTCTACATCTCGATTAACAGGTGCTGGGTGCATCACAATCGCATGATCTTGAAGTTTTTCATAACGCGATTCAGTCAATCCATATCGACGGTGATAATCCGCCTTTTCAAAACCTTGTACGTGACCGTCATGTCTTTCATGTTGTACGCGTAACAGCATCACAATATCGACCTCATCAATCACATCATCAAGTTCGACATAATCTGCGGCCATACTGTCGTCTTTCCATATGTCAGGACTTGAGAAGACCACATTTGTGCCGAGTGCGGTAAGACTATGATAATTACTGCGTGCCACACGTGAATTTTTAATATCACCGCAAATCACTACTTTTAATCCTTCAAAACGACCAAATGTTTCATAAATCGTCATTAAATCGAGTAAGCTTTGCGTCGGATGTTGGCCACTTCCATCTCCTGCATTAATAATTGGAATGCCCATATTGAGCAGTTCTTCGTAATAATGGTTTTGTTCATGACGAATGACGAGCGCATCACATCCAATACTTTGCAATGTTCGGCATGTGTCATACAGTGATTCTCCTTTTTGTACAGAAGAGGCACTTGATTCAAAGTTGAGTTGTTTCATTTCCAAACGGTGCTCTGCCATTTCAAAACTACATTTCGTACGCGTGGAATTTTCGAAAAATAAGTTCGCAATGTATCGTCCTTGTAAATTCGGTACCCCTTCGTCTGCTTTATACTGCATTGCTTTTTGAATTAAGTTTCCAATTTCTTCTACAGATAAATGTTCCATTGAAACTAAATGTTGCATGATGATCAAGGCCTCCTATTGATTATCTTTTTGGTAAAATCAAGTTCAGTACAATCCCTGCTGTTGCTGACAATGCCATCCCTTCGATTGTGAGATGAATGCCTATATCAGATAAATTTAACATCATATTACCAATACCGATGACGAGGATGACTGAAGCAATGACCAAGTTACGGTTTTCTGCAAAGTTGACTTGACTTTCTACAATCATACGTAAACCACTTGCTGCGATAGTTCCGAATAACAAGATGGATACACCACCCATGACTGGTGTTGGAATAGATGAAATCAGTGCTGTAAACTTACCGACAAAGCCGAGCATAATCGCAATGACTGCCGCGCCGCCAATAACATAAATACTGTAAATTTTCGTAATTGCAAGGACGCCGATATTTTCACCGTAAGTCGTACTTGGTGGTCCACCGATAATACTTGAGAACATTGTCGACACCCCGTCACCAATGATTGAACGGTGTAACCCTGGATCTTTAAAGAAGTTGCGTCCTACGATTTTGTTGATAACCATTTGGTGACCGATATGTTCACTCACCGTTACAAATACAATCGGTAACATGACTGCGATTAAACCGAGATGAATGGAAGGCTCGTAATCTGCAAATGGAATGTAAATGTCTGGGAACTGGAACCAAGCCGCTTCTGCTACAGGTTTGAAGTCTACGATGCCGAATAACACAGCTGTGATATATCCAACAACAATCCCTACAAGAACTGGAATGAGTGAGAAAAAGCCTTTCGCAAACCCTTGTACGATTAATGTGACAAGTAATGTAATCCCTGCAACTGCGACAAAGCTTAAGTTGTAGCCTTTCATCTCAGCTGAACTTTCAAACATCGCCATGTTCACAGCAGTCGGTGCCAAGCTTAAACCGATAACCATAATGACTGGGCCGACAACGACAGGTGGTAACAGTTGCATAAGCCAATTCGTACCACTGATTTTAATCGCAACACCGATGATGACGTACATCACACCACTCATAAATAATGCAACGAGCATGTCACCTAAACTGTTCGTACTCAAACCAGTAATAATCGGTGTAATAAACGCAAAACTTGACCCAAGATAAGCCGGAATTTTCCCTTTCGTAATCAAAATGTAGAGTAACGTCCCTATCCCTGATGCAAGCAATGCGGATGAAACGGGTAAACCTGTTAAGAATGGTACGAGCACCGTTGCCCCAAACATCGCAAATAGGTGTTGTAAGCTTAAAAATACCCATTGGCCTGCTTTTGGTTTTTCATTCACATCGAGTACAGGTTGGACCGTTCTCGTAAACATTTGTTCATTTTCCATTGTCTTCTTCCTTTCGCATAAAAAAAGTCTCTTCACCGATTAAGGTAAGAGACTGAGGTGATTCCAAACAGATTTGCACATATACGCCGACCATCATTAGCGGCAGCATCGTACATCATTCATTCTGTTTGCAATTATACCTTTGTCAGTCTCTCGTACTGAATTAAAAGGTGTTATTATGTGATGACAACCGCATTGCGATCGTCTATTTCTTCTAAGTAAACATTGACAGATTCTTCATGCGAGGTTGGAATATTTTTCCCGACGAAATCTGCGCGAATCGGTAACTCTCGGTGACCACGATCCACGAGTGTCGCTAAACCAATCTTTTTCGGTCTCGCATGTAACAAAATCGCATCAAGTGAAGCACGCACGGTACGTCCTGTGTAAAGCACATCATCCACGATAACAACCACTTGATGATTCAAGTCTGTGTCGATGTCAAAGCCAGGCACATCTTGCTGTTGACGAGAATCGATATCATCTCTAAAACTTGTAATATCGATGGCTCCGGTTGGCACTTGCACCTCTTCAATTTGTTGAATCTTTTGTTGAATACGTTGTGCTAAATATTCGCCACGCGTTTTAATACCGAGCAATACAAGGTTTTCTGTGCCTTTATTGTATTCTAATATTTCATGAGCGATGCGTGTTACTGTTCGTTTGATAGCTGCTTCATCTAATACAACACGTTCAGCCAATCATTTCACTCCTTACGTAAAAAAACTCATGCCTTCAAGGAGACATGAGTTTTTCCCAATTTATATTTAACACTCTCATCAACTGTACCATTACGTCTCTCGTACGTATTACGCGGTATCTGGATGATCGTTAACTAAATTGAATCATTGATATCATGTCTTTTGAGCCTCACGGGACTCCCTCTTAAAGACGATTCAGTTTTTATTCGTTTTTTACTTGTTCTTATGGTAACGTTTTTGCCACCAAAAGTCAAAGCAAATCTGGTATATCTTTGAAAAACTTTTAATCGGATTAAATTTCTTCCTTACGCACTTGTTCAATGACAGCTTCGAATTCAGCAGGAAGTGGTGCAGTACGTTCAATGTATTCACCTGTTTTGGGATGTTCAAAACCGATTAACCCTGCATGTAAAGCTTGACCACCAATATCTAATGTCTTTTTAGGACCATATTTCGGATCTCCAACAAGCGGATAACCGATATACTTCATATGCACACGAATTTGGTGTGTACGTCCAGTCTCTAGTTCACATTCAACAAGTGTATGGTTTTTAAATGTTTCGATGACATTAAAATGCGTCACAGCTTCTTTACCGTCATCAACGACAGCCATAGATTGACGATCGTTTTTATTTCGTCCAATTGGTGCCTCAATCGTTCCAAATTCATGTGGAATATGACCATGAACTAACGCAATATACTTTCTTTTCACTGTTTTCGCCATCAATTGTTCAACTAAACTACGATGCGCAACGTCATTTTTAGCGACCATGAGTAACCCTGATGTATCTTTATCAATACGATGCACGATACCTGGACGAATTTCACCATTGATGCCTGATAAGTTTTTGATTTGGTACATTAAACCATTCACGAGTGTCCCTGTATAATGACCTGGTGATGGGTGAACGACCATGCCTTTAGGTTTATAGACAATCGCTACGTCGTCATCTTCATAGTAAATATCTAAATTTAGGTCTTCCGGTTGAATATCCGCTTCCACAACTTCTTTTTCAGTGATTTCGATGCGATCACCTAACTTTAATTTATAGTTAGATTTGACCGCTTTCCCATTGACTTCAATTAAACCTTCTTTAATCCATTCTTGCAACTGACTACGCGACCATTCCGAATTGAACTCAGGCAAAATCTTATCAATACGCTGTAAATGATGCGCTGAGTCTTCAATATTAAATATATGTTTTTCCATTACGACACCTTACCTTTTTGATTCTGATCTTTTAACAATACAATGATCAATAAGATTACACCTATTGTCAAACTCGCATCTGCAATATTAAAAATAGGGAAATCATAACCGAAAATGACGGTATCTATAAAGTCTACCACTTCACCGCTACTTACACGATCAATAAAATTACCTAATGCGCCAGAAAATAACATACTAATCGCAATTTGCATCAGCATATTATGTTTCGCTTCTTTAATAAAAAAGACAATGAGCGCAACTAAAATAACTACCGTAATAATGTAGAAGAATGTCATCTTCCCACTTAGTATACCCCAAGCAGCCCCATTATTGCGATGAGAAGTGATATATAACAGTTTTGGAATAACCGCAAAAGATTCACCAATCGACATCTGCGTACGGATGATGAATTTTGTAAGTTGGTCGCCTATTAAAATAATCAAGGCTATAAAAACGGATAGGCCGATGTAATATTGTTGTTTCATACTTTTTGTCCTTTCTGTTAGTCACTGCTACATTATAACACGATATATTTTAACAATGTAATTATTTCATGATAACTACATTTGAAATACATAGTAGGATTGTCAGTAATACAGTATTGGACAGTTTAGAAAGGACATATTAAAGTAGTGTAATTTGTAATTTTACATAGTGTGAAATTTTCTTCTCATTTCGGGAGCATTTGTAGTTACAATAACTAGCTTGATAAACCAATTTTTCAATACTTCTAACTGCGATGACTTCCCTTTAGTCTCCCTTTCCCAGGGGCCTTGCCTTAACTAAATTTGGCTTGATTGTAATGCACACTCGAAAGAAGCCAAATTTAGTTGAGGCAAGGCCCTGGGAAAGCGCCGCACGGTTCTGCAATCTTAGGGTTAAGTATTCTCCATAAAAACACAAAAAGGCAACATCAGCACTTTCAAGCGCCAACATTGCCTTCTTCAATACATCACTATTCTATTAAACTAACGTTTTGACCACTTCTTGACAGCGCGGACATAAATCAACTAATTCACCAACACTACCTAATGATTCACTATAATTCCAACAACGTGCACATTTCTCACCGTCAGCTTGTGCGATTTCGATTGTGCCGTGTTGATACGCTTCACCTTGTGCATCCTCAACTAATTCAACTTGAGATACGATGAACAATTGATGTAAATCGCTAAAGCCTTCTAAAAATGCAAGCGTATCAAACGAAGGACTGTTACCGATTTTCACTTTGGCTTCTAAAGATTTACCGATAACTTTTTCATTTCTTGCTGCTTCTAATGCACGGTTAACATCATCACGTAACGCCATAAATGTGTTCCATTTTTCGATTAACGCTTGATCCACTTCTTCTTTCGCAGGCATGTTCGTTAAATGGACACTTTCTTCTTCAACTTGTTCGATGTGCGACCAAACTTCCTCTGCAGTATGTGGAATGATTGGTGCAAGTAATTTTGTCATGTTCACAAGAATTTCGAACAGTACCGTTTGCATGCTGCGACGTTTATGCGCATTCTTTTCTTCAATATACAGAATGTCTTTACCGTAATCTAAATAGAAGTTACTTAATTCAACATTGATAAAGTTTTGAACTTCTTGATAAATATCTAAATAATCAAATGACTCATAATGATCTAACGTGCTTGCTGTGAACTCGCGTAAACGGTTTAAAATGTAGCGATCGACCTCTAATAAATCCGCTTCAGCAATACGGTCTGTTGCTGGGTTGTAGTCGTTGATATTACCTAGTAAGAAACGTAATGTGTTACGGATTTTACGGTAAACGTCAGCCACTTGTTTTAAAATTTCATCCGAGATACGCACGTCAGCAAGATAGTCTACTGAGCTCACCCATAAACGTGCAATGTCTGCACCTTTTTGTTTCACAATCGTATCAGGCACGATGACGTTACCTAACGATTTACTCATTTTCTTACCTTCTCCGTCCATTACGAAACCGTGTGACAATAACATTTTATATGGTGAACGACCGCGTGTTGCAACTGATGTCGTAATAGATGAGTTAAACCAACCACGATATTGGTCACTACCTTCAAGATACATATCTGCTGGGAAACTTAACTCTGGACGTGTTTCAAGTACGCCACGATGTGATGAACCTGAGTCGAACCAAACGTCCATGATGTCTTGCTCTTTTGTAAATTCACCGTTCGGGCTACCTGGATGTGTAAAGCCTTCTGGTAATAAGTCTTTTGCGTCACGTTCGAACCAAACGTTAGAGCCATGTTTTTCGAATAAATCTGCCACATGGTAAACTGTTTCTTTCGTCATGATGATGTCGCCATTTTCAGCGTAGAATACTGGTAATGGAACACCCCATACACGTTGACGTGAAATCACCCATTCACCACGGTCACGAATCATGTTGTAAATACGTGTTTTACCCCAGTCAACTTTGAATTTTGTATCTTCAATCGCGTCTAAAATATCTTGTCTGACTTTAGAAATTGACGCAAACCATTGTGGTGTCGCTCTGAAAATAACTGGTTTTTTCGTACGCCAATCATGTGGATAACTATGCGTAATAAAGTCTAGTTTGAGTAAAGCACCTTTTTCAGTTAGCAATTCTGTCACAGCTTGGTTGGCTTTATCGTAAAACATGCCTTCAAATGGACCACCTTCAGCTGTGAAGACCCCTTTATCATCTAATGGGCTGATGACCTCTAAACCGTATTTTTGACCTACGATAAAGTCATCTTCACCGTGTCCAGGCGCTGTATGCACACAACCTGTACCAGCATCTGTTGTGACGTGCTCACCATTGATGATGAGTGAAATACGATCGATAAATGGGTGCTGTGCTTCGATATATTCTAATTCTGAACCTTTGAAATCTTTTTCACGAACGATTGTTGCTTTGTCCCAACCTAATTGTTCAGCCACTTCATCAACTAATGCTTCGGCGATAATATAACGTGTGCCATCCACATTCATTTGAACGTACGTTAATTCAGGATGTACTGTAATCGCAACGTTGGATGGTAATGTCCAAGGTGTTGTTGTCCAAATGATAAATTTCGCGTCATCCGCAACGATGCCTTTACTGTCTTTTACGTCAAATGCCACATAAATCGAAGCTGAACGTTTATCGTGATATTCGATTTCTGCTTCTGCTAATGATGATTCACTTGAAGGTGACCAGTAAACCGGCTTCTTCCCTTTGTAAATTAAGCCTTTATCTGCCATTTCACCAAATAAGCGGATTTGTGCTGCTTCATACTCAGGTTTTAATGTGATGTATGGATTATCGAAATCACCATTGACCCCTAAACGTTGGAAGTCTTTTTTCTGAATGTCGATTTGTTCCATCGCAAAAGCTTGACACTTATCACGGAATTCAGCAGTTGTCATTTCTTTACGTTTAACACCTTTTTTCGTTAAAGCTTGCTCAATCGGTAACCCGTGTGTATCCCAACCAGGTACATAAGGGGTATAAAAACCTTGCATCGTTTTGTAACGGTTGATAAAGTCTTTTAAAATTTTATTCAACGCATGTCCCATATGTAAGCTACCGTTTGCGTATGGTGGACCATCATGCAAGATAAAAGAAGGTTGTCCTTCATTTTTTTCTAACATTTTGCGATATAAATCTTTCTCTTTCCACTCTTGTTGAATTTGCGGTTCCTTCGTTGGAAGTCCTCCGCGCATTGGGAATTTTGTTTTTGGCATAAGTAACGTATCTTTGTATTCCATTTTAAACTACACTCCTTTAACTGAAAAAGAACTCTAAGCTCAGATATTCAGGGACGGACGTGCCGCGGTACCACCCTGCTTAACTCAGCTTAGAGTTCTCTCATTAATTATGGTTATATTCATGTCGAAACAGTGATATAAAATAAGGTCATCTGTTAGGCTCTCACCGTTTCCTAACTCGCTGTATGGATGATTATCTCGTTTACTTGTCTGTTTCGTTTTGTGTTGTTTCGTTTGATTGTGTATTCGCTTGTTCAGCTTGTTGCTTTTCTTCTGCGGTAATGTCTTGTTCATTTAAATGTTGAAAGTTTTCTTCTGTCACTTGTTGTGAATCTAAATCATAATTCAACAAGTATTCCCAGTCGTCACTTTTCAACAGGTCGAGCTGAGCTTCTAGAAGCATTTTAAAACGTGAACGGAACACTTTGGATTGACGCTTCATATCTTCTGTTTGGAATGATAAACGACGCGCCTTTTCTAAACCGTCATTCACAATTTGACTTGCTTCTGCTTGTGCTTTTTGAATAATCGCATCTCGCTCTTTTTGTGCGGCTGCTTTTGTTTCATCGGCAGCACGTTGGGCACTGACAATCGCTTCACCGACTGATTTTTCAACCTCTTTGAAGGATTGAATATGTGAATCACGCTCTTCTAACACTTTTTCTAATTGCTTTTTATCTTCTTTTAAACGCTCAATTTCATGGCTTAATTGTTCCAAATACTGTTCAACTTCTGTTGGCTCAAAGCCATTTTTAATACGTGTAAATGATTTATTTTTAATCTCGCTAGGTGTAAAAGCCATTCCTTGCCCTCCTCCATCATACACTATTTAAATAAAGTTTGATAGGTTATTCTTAATTTATCTTTCTTAGTACGCTCACCAATAGCAGTGATTTTAGCACGGCCATACCCTTGAATAGACAACAAGTCTCCTGCTTCAAGTTGGAAATCGGCCGCTTCAATGAGCGTATGGTTCACCTTGACACGCTTACGTTGAATATGTGTCTTCGCAATCGTTCGTGACTTACGAATCATTTCCTTCAATACAACGTCAAGTCTCGTTGCGCTCACTGTTGCTTCATGGGTCTCCCAATACTCTTCTGATTGTATCATATCTTCAAACGGGATAACATTAAGTTTAATTGTAGCCCCTTTAATACGTGTTAATTCTAACATAATATACGATTCAAGTTGCTTTGTCAAAACAAATTGAATCCGCTCAGCTACAATAATATCACCGACTTGTTCGCGTTCAATACCAAGTGACATCAG
The DNA here is from genome assembly GCF_900183575.1 of Staphylococcus cornubiensis. Classification (GTDB taxonomy): domain Bacteria; phylum Bacillota; class Bacilli; order Staphylococcales; family Staphylococcaceae; genus Staphylococcus; species Staphylococcus cornubiensis. Next base: position 50,075 of record NZ_FXUZ01000009.1, on the reverse strand, counting down.
TGTGCCTAGTACATGTTGATGTTGTAGTGTAACAAACTTTGCTGGGTAATCAATTTCGATTAACGTTAACTCAAAGTCTTCACGTGTCGGTTCATAATAACTTGGCGCAATGACTGCACGACATCTTTCTGAATCACGTCCCCCATCAAAAGCCACATGCAAGTCATTGAAGCTTCCGACGATGACTTGCAACATGTATTGACCTCGTGGATCTAAAAAATGCGTCAATACAGGGGCATATTGCGCTTCAGCCTGACGCACTTTATCTAATAAATAATCTATCTGTTCATGCTCTTCAGGTCTAAAATGTTGATAAATATCCATGTTTGAACTCCTTATTTGCTCAATGTTCCATCGTCAATGAAAACATACATACTATTTCATTTCCACATTCGCGTTGCATTGAATGTCTAAACGCAATGTATACACCATATTAAGTTCAGTATACATGGCTTTGAATGAAGTTTAAAGCACGACACGATAACAAATTCCATACACAAATCGTAGTAAAGGGACCAGGTCACATTGCGTTTCCCAGCCCCCTCTCCTACGATAGACGAAAATCAAAATATAGAAATATAAAATCAATTAAGGTTGATAAACCTCAAACCTCTACGGATTATTTTGCTGATACAATTTCAGACAGGTTCACTTTGCGATCTTCTTTCAGTGATAACGTGCACGCATCCGCTGTCGCAATCGATTCAAGCGCTGCGATACCATTCGTCAGCTTCACATAATCTTCCTCTACTGTACCGCCCTGCATTAAGTGATGAAGATAAGCCATTTCTTTATCTATACACGTTTGTAACCACTGCGGCGTTCTCACACCAGGTTGACCATAGGCAATTGCGCCATCCATACCACGTCCGGTATAAATCGCTGTCCGTTCATCATCTTCTTGTTGTGTTTCATGAATTAAGAAATGGGATTCACCTTCACCTTTGACACGCAATGTCCCTGCAGTGTGATATAAGTCTAATTTAATGGCGCCTAATGTCCCTTCAATGAGGACATAGTGTTCTCCCCAACGAAACGCATTGCCATATTCTAATACTGCATAACGTTGATCTGCGTATTCTAACTGAATCAGCAACATATCATCTTCATCACCGAATTGTTCACCCTGATGATATACATTGCCGCCTACCATCGTTACTTTTTCAGGAAGTCCTCCCATCAAAAATTGAATGCAATCCAGTTCATGAATATGATGATACAAATGTCCCCCCGACTGATTACGCAATTTCTTCCAGGAGACAGTCGGCTGTGGTTCTTCCCAACCTGTTCTGGCTGCATGACAAAAGAGGACTTTTCCTATTTTACCTTGCATAATCAGTTCTTTCGCACGATGAACCCCATTGAAGAAATTCATAATGTGGCCCGCCATAAACAATACTTGATTTTCTTCACATGCTGCGACCATCGCTTGACAGTCTTCGTAATTTAACGCAATCGGCTTCTCACAAAAGACGTGTTTGCCGTGTTCAGCCGCTTTGATGACGGGTTCACGATGCAAATGACTCGGTGACGCAACAATGACACAATCGACATCCTCGCGAGACACCAGTGCGTCAAGACACTCGCAGTTATCCGCACCAAGCTCTGTCGCAATCGTTTCGCCATGTGCCGGGTCATATATCGCTGTGACATGCGCACCATCAATTTTCACGAGTGAACGCGCCAAATCTGCCCCAAAGTAACCCGCACCAACAATGCCATATTTCACCATTGTTTTTCCTTCTTTCACTCTATTTTGTAACTTCAATTCTATGCATTCAGTACTTTAAATACGAGCTTTTTCACCGGTTTGTCATCATGACCAATTTTCGGTTGATGCAAATCTTCTTCAAAAGTAATTAACAAATTCGTCGGTGTCATCTCAATGAGTTGATACTGTTCCCCTTTAAACAATGCAAAGTCATCCGTTTCATCATAGTCAGCTGTCTGTTCTGCAAATTTTGGGGATGTTACCGCAATTTTTTCTGCATGTTCTAACACTAAATGAATATCGATGTACTTTTGATGATTTTCAAACTGTTGGCCTGGAACACCATCTGCTACATATGACATACAATTCGCAAACACATTGTCGCCATCAATGTCCACTTTCCCTAACTCAAGCGTTGCCAAATCCGTTTGCTCTAGAAAATCAATCACTTTACTCAAATGTGGATTCACTCCCACATATCTTTTTAAATCTTCACGTTCTGCTACAATCATTCCAAACACCTCTCCTTGAATTAATGACGTTTTTCCCAACTTTTATCTGCAAGAATTTCTGGCATGTCATGAATCGTTGTAAATTGTGGTGCTGACACCTTATTGCCAGTTAATAATGACACGATATAGCCGACTACTAAAGAAACACTGATTGAAATAAATGAATATGCCCAGTAGTTGACCGCTTCTGGAGGCAATACATATTTAATGCACACCATCACAATGGTTGCAACAATTAACGCAGCATAAGCGCCTTGCTTGTTCGCTTTTTTACTCACAAATCCTAAAATGAAAATACCACCGAGTAAACCGAGTACAAGTCCCATAAAGCCGTTAAACCATTCGTAAGCAGATTTGATATCAGAGTGTGCCATCACAATTGCCACTAAAATTGAGAACACACCTACAAGTAATGAGACGATTTGCGCAATTCTTGTACGGATTTTATCTGACATTTGTTTCGCAACCACTTCTTGAATATCTAAAGTCCAAGATGTCGCCACTGAGTTTAAACCTGTTGAAATCGTCGACTGTGCTGCGGCATAAATCGCTGCTAAAATAATACCTGTTACCCCAACCGGCAATTGATACGCAATAAAGTAAATAAAGATTTGGTCACGTCGAATCGCTTTTGTCGCTTCACTCACATTTTGAAGTTGGTAAAACACGTATAAACCTGTTCCGATTAAATAGAATACTGTCGCTACACCTAATGATAACACACCGTTTGTGAACAACATTTTATTTAACTTTTTAATATTTTGTGTTGTCGTAAAACGTTGTACTAAGTCTTGAGATGACGCGTAAGATGAGAAAATCGTTAAACCAGAACCAAACACGATTAAGAAAATCGAACCTGATAAAATATTCGGATCAAACCATTTTTCTGTCGGTGCAATAAATTTACCGTGTGCCAATTGTTCTGTAATCGCACCTACACCGCCATCAATATCTTTAATCAACACGAATAACGCGATCAATGCCCCAGCTGATAAAATGACCCCTTGAATAAAGTCCGTCCAAAGTACAGATTTCAAACCACCTGTATAAGAGTACACAATCGCGATCACACCCATTAAGATGATTAAAATATTAATATCGATACCTGTTAATTTCGCTAAACCTACTGATGGTAAATACATGATAATCGACATACGCCCAAGTTGGTAAATGATAAAGAGTAACGCAGAAATGACACGTAATGATTTCGCTTCAAATCGACGCTCTAAATAATCATAAGCCGTATCAATGTCCATACGCGCAAATATTGGCAACACGTATTTAATTGCTAACGGTATTGCAATCAACATTCCTAATTGGGCAAACCATAAAATCCAGCTCCCAGCGTAAGAGTTCCCTGCAAGTCCTAAAAACGAAATGGGACTCAACATCGTCGCAAAGATTGATACCGATGTCACATACCACGGCACCGAGCCATCCCCTTTGAAGAATTCTTTCCCTTGCATCTCTTTTTTCGAGAAGTAAAGCCCGGCCACTAATACAGCAAGTAAGTATACAATTAATACAAATAAATCAACTAAAGTAAAACCAGTTGTATTCATCATCAACACTCCTTTATTATGCGTTCACTATGATGCTAAAAATTGTTGTCTTGCAGCTACAATCATTTGTGCCGCTTCTTGTGCAATGATTTTATCTTCTTCTGCTAATGGTTCTAACGGTGCGCGCACTGAACCTAAATCTACATTTTCATTGATTCTGAGCACCTCTTTTGCGACTGCATACATATTGCCTTGACCCGACACTAATTTGGCAATAATGTCATTAATCGCAAATTGGAGGACTTGTGCTTCTGCCATATTTTGATCAATGATAAGCTGATTCAATTTCACAAATAAATCAGGCATCACCCCATATGTACCACCAATACCAGCCTTTGCTCCCATTGTGCGACCACCGACAAACTGTTCGTCTGGACCGTTGAAAACAATGTAGTCTTCACCCGCCGCAGCAGCAAAAGTTTGAATATCTTGCACAGGCATAGAAGAGTTTTTAACACCAATGACACGTGGATTTTTACGCATCGCTTGATACAATTGACTTGTTAGTGCGACACCAGCTAATTGCGGAATATTATAAATCACAAAATCCGTATTGGGTGCCGCATCACTGATCGCATTCCAGTACTTTTCGATGGAATATTCTGGTAATTTAAAGTAAATCGGTGGAATGGCCGCAATCGCATCGACACCCAGTTGTTCAGAGTGTGCTGCTAAAATCGCGCTCTCTTTCGTGTTATTACAAGCGACATGGTTAATCACCGTTATCTTTCCTTTTGCGACATCCATCACTGCCTCAATGATTTGTTTACGTTCTTCAGTCGTCAAATAAATACATTCTCCGGACGATCCATTCACATAAAGGCCTTGCACACCTTTGTCAATCAAATACTGAACTTGTTGACGTACGCGTTCTTGACTCACTTCACCTTGCTCATCATAGCACGCATAAAATGCAGGGATAATCCCTTCATATCGACTTAAATCTCTCATAGTCATTCTCCTCTTCTTCATCAATATTGCAAAATACATTATCTTATTACATATAAAATTTTATTGTACAACGCTTATAAAACAGTATAAATGACCCTTTTTCACTTATCTATGGACTAGGACATCGTATGATTAAAGCTTATCTGATAATTAGAATGCGTATCAAATCAACACACAATTCTAAGATATAGCTCAGTACAACACATAAGGCTATCAAAAGTTTTTATATGTCAGCCCTGTTTCTTTATCAATAATTGTTCGATCATAATACATCCGTCTTTCTGGCTCCTCCAAATAATAAGAGAATAAACAATCGGTCATGAGTAATATTGGAAATTGCGGTGAAATCACATTGCCATACGATAAATGTTTACTCGCTGCTAACAAAAGAATTTCGTCACACCCAAAGTCGTGTGCGTTAAAATTTCTAGTCGTCATCAGTACAGTATGTGCACCTTGAGATTTAGCACGTTTGATCGCTTGTAAGACTGAACCCGTTTTTCCAGAAATTGAAGCACCGATTACAAGACAAGATGCGTCGACTAAAAGATTGTTCCATACAAACATGTCATTGTCTTCAATCACTTCACAAATAATGCCAAGTCTCATAAACCTCATTTTCATTTCTTTTAACGCAAGTGCCGAACTGCCTTTTCCATAAAGATACACGCGCTCAGCTTGATCAATCATCTCCTTAATATGCTCTAACTGGCTTTCATTGAGAATTGAATAATTTTTACGTAGCATTTCCTCATAATCAAACAAAACTTTTTGTGTTAAGTCTTTGTATGCCAGTATATCCTCTTTTTCACGCATCATTTCTCTATAATGAAACAAAAATTCTCTAAAACCTGTGAAACCACACTTTTTCGCAAAGCGTGTCAATGTTGCTTTAGACACATGCAGCTGTTGGCTAAACATTTCAGACGATAAATCCTCGACAGTTGTTTGTTTCAGAAAAAACTGCGCCACACCTTTTTCAGTTGTCGTCATATTTTCAAGATTCGATTCAATCATTGGAACGAGTACTTTATAAAACCTCATCGTTAACACCTCAATGTTGTAAGCGTTTACACAATTAATTGTATGCGGTGATGTTCTTTTTTTCAAGCACTCATATCATTTTAGAAACATGTTTCAGAGTAGAAATAATAACTTTTTATATCATTTCTTTTCATATGACATTTTCTCTTTATCTTAATGCATTTTCCGCTTATCAACGCCAAAAAAATAGACTGACAAAACGCCATTCCAACGTTTAACCAGTCTAATCATGGTATATGATTTTCTAATAAAGTTGTTTTAGAATCAATTTAAAGATTGCTACAAGTCCACGTTCAAACAAATTCAGTACTAAAAATGCCACGATAGGTGAAATATCAACAATACCTAATGGTGGAATAATACGTCTAAATGGTTCTAAAAATGGCTCATAAATTCTAGACATCCATCGCCCAACTGCACTCTCTCTTGCACCTGGTAACCATGACATGAAAATATAAATAATCATACCAAATGTGTAAACTTTGACAATGAATAACAGAAATTCAAGGATGGATGTTAATAACTCGATGTTCATAGCATGCTCCCTTATTTATAATGGTTTTCCATAGATTCGATATGATCTGTAATGCTTCCAGCGACCTCAACATTGTCTGGTGTACATAAGAAAATATCGGCACCGACACGTTGAATATCTCCGCCAATCGCATAAACTGTACCACTTAAAAAGTCGATAATACGTTTTGCAGAGACTTGATCAATCCGTTGAAGGTTAACAAGTGTCGCACGACGATTTTTCAATTCATCTGCAATATCTTGTGTATCTGAAAATACACGTGGTTCAAATAAACACATTTTAGAACTACCATTTTGATAAGTGTCTTGTGTTGGGCTCATATTCACCACATTCCCTTGCTCTTGTTTTTGGGCAACTTGCAATTGTTTATCTTGATGAGAAGATTTCGAACGTGTAGATTGGCGTTTCGGTACTGATTGAACTGCTCTTGGACGCTCAGTTTGTTGTTTGTTTGCTTGTTGTTGCGCCTGCTGTTGCTCACGTTCACGACGACGTTCTTCTTCTTGAATGAAATCTTCATCTTCCTCTTCTTCAATTGTGAAAAAATTGTTGAACAAATCTTTTATAGCCACTGGATTCACTCCTCTTTTCCTACAAGACGCGTTCCAATTCTAACAAATGTGGCACCCTTTTTCGTGGCAATGTGATAATCATTACTCATTCCCATTGAAAGTTCTGTACAAGGTGCATATGTAAGATTCAAAGATTGGACTTCATCGCGTTTATTTTTAAGTTTTTCAAAAATGTCTTCTAAATAAGCTTCATCATCTGTGTATGGTGCCATAGTCATGAGTCCTACGACACGGATATGATCATAGTTTGCTAACATTTCAATGAAAGGCACAACCTCTTCTAAAGCAATCCCATGTTTAGATGCTTCACCAGAAACGTTAACTTGTACGAAACAGTTAATATCGTGTTCGGCACGTTTACTAATTTCTTTGGCCAAGCTTTTACGGTCTAATGCATGTAAGTAATCAATCTCATTAATAACTTCTTTCACTTTACGTGATTGCAAAGAGCCAATAAAATGCATGTGTACATCATCTGGTAAAGCTGCTTTCTTCTCTAAAAAGCCTTCGATACGGTTTTCACCAAAATGACGAATGCCAGCTTCATAAGCTTCTTTTGCTCGATTAATTGTAACATATTTTGTGACTGCAATCACGCGAGGTCTTGTTTCATCTTCTCGAAAAGTAGCATATTTATTTATAGTTTGCTCTATTTCTTCTAAATTTGTCTTAACTGACATTTAATCATCTCCACTTTCATTCAATGATTGAGAAATAAATGCTAACATTCTTCCCGTATTTCCTTTTTCTAAACGATACGAGAAAAATAAATCCAAATCTTCTGAAGTCGCATATTCCGTACGATAAATATGTTCACGCGGTACGCCATACTGTTCAAGTAATAATTGGTTCGCATATTTCAAGTCAATACCATGACGGTCCTCGCCACGTGTTTCAATATAAGCTGCACTGTCAATCGGCAGCTGTTTAAATTGATTCAATATGTCATCATTGATTTCATAACTATCGGAAGTTGCAGGACCAATCACTACATATAAGTCATTATAGTCGTATGGAAATTGATCTAACACGCGGTGTACTATTGTTCCGACCGTCCCACGCCAACCTGCATGTGCTAAAGCAATAAAGTGATGTGAAGGGCTATAAAAATAAATGGGTACACAATCTGCATAACACATCGTCAACACCGTGTCATTGTCGTAAGTGTACATCGCATCTATCCCGTGAAGCGTATCTGGCGCAAGGGCGTCAATATTTTTACCACGATCCGCTTGCGTCACTTCTACTACATTGGCTTCATGTGTTTGTATTGGAAAGACCCACTGCGCTCGAGGAAAACCAATTTCTTGCGCCAAAACTTCTTGGTGATGGGTAATATTTTCCGGCTGATCATCAATATATCTTGCCATGTTGAATGCTTGAGTTGGATACGCACTCACACCATCGCCTCGTGTCGTGATACCGATGTGAACACCTTGCGCTAAACTCGGTTGATAAGACAAATGATGCGCCTTTTTCGTAAATAATTCCATCATAACCCTCCCTTTTATCTTAGCTATTAAAAACTGCTAGGACATTGATGAAGTGACAATTGTCCTAGCAGTTCATGACATCCTATGTAAGATAAGTATGATACTTTATCCAGTTGATAGGTGTACTTTATATTTCAACATATCACACGATTAACGACGTGTTCTTCTTGAGCGTCTTTCTTCTCTGTTACGAATAAAGCTTGGAATATCGTCGTCAGCTGTTGTATGGCTACGTCCACCTTCAACTTCTTTCTCTTGCGTTGAAGCTTGACCTGCATGACCGCCGAAGCTTGATTCTTTTGAGCTTGTTGGCGCGGCACTTGTACCAAAACCAGAATGACCTTGTTTACGTGCTTGTGAAGAAGGTTTGTCTTCAAAACCCGTCGCAATCACTGTAACAACAATTTCATCTTGTAATTCTGGGTTGATTACTGTACCGAAAATCATGTTCACATCTTCATCTGCAGCATCTTGTACAATGTCAGCAGCTTCTTGTGCTTCGAATAAAGATAATGATTCGCCACCAGTGATGTTCATTAACACACCTTGTGCACCAACGATTGATGTTTCAAGCAAAGGAGAAGAAATGGCTTTTTTCGCCGCTTCAACTGCACGGTTTTCACCAGATGATACACCGATACCCATTAATGCAGAACCTTGGTTTGACATGATTGTTTTAACGTCAGCAAAGTCGAGGTTCACTTCACCAGATACTGCAATTAAATCAGAAATACCTTGTACACCTTGACGTAATACGTTGTCAGCTTCTTTAAATGCTTCCATCATTGGCGTAGATTTATCTACAATATCTAACAAACGATCGTTAGGAATGACAATTAATGTATCCACAGCGGCTTTCATTGCTTCAACACCAGCAGCAGCTTGTGTTTGACGTTTACGACCTTCGAAACTAAATGGACGTGTGACAACACCCACTGTTAAAGCGCCCATTTCTTTTGCGATTTTGGCTACAACAGGCGCTGCACCAGTACCTGTACCGCCACCCATACCTGCAGTAACGAATACCATGTCTGCACCTTGGATAGCATCTTCAATTTGTTCACGTGACTCTTCCGCAGCTTTTTTACCAATTTCAGGGTTCGCACCTGCACCTAAACCACGTGTTAATTTTTCACCAATTTGGATTTTAGATTCCGCTTTAGATAAGTTTAAAGCTTGCCCGTCTGTGTTAATTGCAATAAATTCAACATTGTTCATACCGTGGTCAATCATTCGGTTAACAGCATTATTACCGCCACCACCGACACCGATGACTTTAAGTGTCGCTAAATGATTAAATCCTTGTTCAAATTCTAACATTTAAATTTCCTCCTAATCTTTGTAGCCAATCAATCAAACAGTGATTTCATAATCTTCTTGAACTTACTTTCTTCTTGTTTAGGTTCTGCATGTTCATGTCGATCAATGTCTTCATATACCTCTTCCGAAGTATCATCGTCGACAAATTCTGAATTTGCCGTGTCTTGTGATTGTTGTTTTTTTGGTTTTTTCTTGAAGAATGACTCAAAACCACCTGATTTATGTTCTTGTCGTTTTGAATCGCTTTCAATGATTTCTTCTTCAATTTCTTCATTATCATGATTACTAATTGTAACATAATCCAACAGTTCATCGAAAGCAATACTACTAGAAATTGTGGAAATTGCTGAAGAAAATTCTGGTTTTCTTACTCCCATTTGTGAAGGTGTATGAATGCGTACTTTTTCATTCACCATATCTTGGAGCAATTCTTTCACGCCGAGTAAGTTAGCGGAACCCCCTGTTACCACAAATCCACCATTGACTTTCGTTAAACCTAACTCTTGTAAAACATCGAACACTTCAAAGAGAATGTCTTCTACACGTGCTTCAATCACGTCACTGAGCTCTTTTTGAGTAAATTGTGCAGGTTCTTCAGAATCAAGTTGGTTCACTGTGAAAACATCTTGGTCTGAAGCTGAATCATAAAATGCATGACCATATTGTTGCTTAATCTTCTCTGCTGTATCGTATGTAGTATTTAAAAATTGTGCAATGTCTTCAGTGATATGACGGCCTGCCATAAAGACCACATCAGCGTCTACTAACTCACCACGTTCATAAAACGCAATCTGAGTTAAATCTTCACCAATGTCAATCACACATGCACCAAGCTCTCGCTCAGTTGCGGTTAATACTGAACGGTAATTCAAGGCATCAGAATAAACATCTAACACATCGACACCACAAGCTTCTACACATTTAATCATGTTAATCAAAATAGATTGATTAATCGCAATGACCCCTGCGTCCACTTGTAAAGAGTGACGTGCCACAAGTTCTTTTGGATCTGACACTTCATTGTTGTCATCTACAACGAAACGAATTGGGAACGTATCGATGACTTCCGTTTCAGGTTCCGTATTTTTTTCACGAATCCCTTCAAGAACCTCTTCAATATGTGTGCCATTAATTTCAGTATCTTGATGAAATTCAATTTTATTGGTTTCATCATAGACTTCGGTACTAATAATTGGTAATTTTAAAAACACTTCTTTAATATCCACACTAGATGCGATTGAAGCTTTCTTTATCGTATCTTTAATGGCCTGTTTAGCAAGGTCGAAATCATCAATCAAGCCATTCTTGATTCCATTTGTATAGGTCTGCCCTGTACCTATCACATTAATTCCGTTATGAAATTTTTCACCAACAATCGCTTTCACGCTTGATGAGCCGATATCTACACTAACATAATAATGCTCTTCCATAGATAGGCACCTCCTGACATTTCTTTACATAATTAAGCTATTTTAAGTTTACAATAACACACTATCAATGTGAACTATAAACACATTGGAATTTCAACTTTTTATCGCATTTCAATACCAACGTAATCTTTTTGTAATGCGCAACCATCTATATTCGAGGGTCATTGGAACGAAAAATCATTATAATATAAAAATATTTTCCTTTCTCAACCTCTCTATTCGGATGATTCTTCATCTTTAATCTTGTTTAAAGCCTTTTGTAAATCATCTTTTGCTTTATCTTCGCTCGCTGTACCACTTTGGACTTCTTTTGCACTCGCTGAACTTGATTGTCCATTGTTCACATTGTCATAAGGAATAAACGTCGCACCGACCGACAAATCTATAAAGCCTGATTTTTTCAATTTACCTGTCTCATCTTTTTCTAATGCTTGAGACATACTTGGATAGTACTTCAACTTTTCAGCAATGGTATTCGTATTACCGACGACTTCAATCCCATCACGCATAAAAAGTTTAATTAAATGCGGTTGATCTTTTTGCGGCGCACTTACAATTTCTGAAATTTGTGCACGCGTTGTCCGATCCATTTTCTGAAGTGCATCGACAAGATGACGTTTTTCAGCCCCTTTAAATCCTTCGATATAAGGCGCTTCGTTCGGTACTCGCTGTTTATAATCTTTTAACACTTTGCCATTTTCAATCATAGGAACGACACGTGATTTTTCTGTCGTCACTGCGATGATGTCATGTTCTTTCACGTTGACTTCAATAGGATTAAACAAGCCTTTTTCGATCGTCACTTGATCAATCAATTCATTCTTTTTCAAACGTTCCTCGGCATCATCAGAACTGTATGCGTAAATGCGTGGATGGTTTTGAATATCAAGTTCTTTCATGATTTCCTGTTTAGACACAAAATGATTCCCTTTAATGTCAGCACTTTTAATACGACTGATAGGGGTAAACATATAAACCAGGATTAATATAACGATTACAACGAGGACGGCTACAATAATCCGTTGAATGCGTCGCTGCTGAATACGCTGTTTTTTTCTCTTTTCTTTTAAATACTCATTATCAATCTTGGGTATTTCTTTTGTCATTAATCGTCACATCCTTTAATGTGATGGCAAATGTGCTCTGAAAGCTTCAATAAAACGTTCTCCACGTTGTTCAAATGTGTCATATTGATCCCAACTTGCACAAGCAGGAGATAATAATACAACATCATTCGGTTCGATAATCTCTTGAACTTTTGCAACAGCATCCGTCACATCGTTAGCGCGAATGACATACTTCCCTTGACTCTCACCGAGCTTCACAAATTTATCTTGCGTTTCACCAAAAGTAACCATGACCCGTACATTTGTCATGTATGGAATCAGTTCGTCAAAGCCGTTACCCCTATCTAAACCACCACATAACCAAATGACAGGTTGTTTAAATGAGCTTAACGCAAATTGTGTTGCCAGTGTATTCGTTGCTTTAGAATCATTATAGTACTTATTCGTTTTGTTATTGCCAATGTATTGAAGGCGATGCGCAATTCCTGAAAAAGTAGACAATGATTGCACGATTGCACTAATGGAAATACCTGCTAAAATTGCCGCCATGACAGCCGCTAAAATATTTTCCAAATTGTGTTCGCCAGGTAAAACAATATCATCTAAGTGAATGATACGTACACCGTTATATACAATGTACTCTTTTTCCACATAAATACCGTCTACACGATGCTGCGTTGAAAAGTATAAAATTTTAGCTCTAATTTTTGACGTATCAATGAGATGCTTCTGTTTGTCGTTAAAGATTAAATAGTCGCTCTCAGTTTGATTTTGGAAAATACGCTTTTTCGCATTTTGGTAGTTTTCAAGATTTTCGTGATAATCTAAATGCGCAGAATAGATGTTCGTAATAATTGCGATATGCGGGCGATAATGTTCGATACCAAGTAATTGAAATGAAGAAAGTTCAGTAACTAAATATTCGTCTGCCTTTACTTCTTGTGCAACCTTTGATGCAACGAAACCAATATTCCCTGCTAAGCGACCATTTTCACGACTTTTATTAAACATATCACCAATGAGTGAAGTGACTGTCGTTTTACCATTCGTACCAGTAATCCCAATAATCGGTGCCTCAGAAATTAAATAACTCAACTCAACTTCTGTTAAAATTTTTAAACCTTGCTTTTGTGCTTCTTGAATAATAGGCACGGTGTAGGGGATACCAGGGTTTTTGAAAATAATAGGTGCTTCATCTAATAAGGCTAACGGATGTGCACCACTGACGACATTAATGCCCAAATCCTCTAAATCTTTCGCATGGGCATCTTGGGATAAATCATTGCCGTCATTCACCGTAACCTCAGCACCTAGACGATGTAATAATTTTGCTGCTTCGTAACCACTTTTCGCCATGCCGATGACGAGTACTTTTTTACCTCTAAGCCCTGTATAATGTATCAATTAGTTCACTCCCATCCATAAACCGATTAAACCGGTAATTAATCCTACTGACCAGAATACAGTGACAACTTTCCATTCACTCCAACCTACTAATTCAAAATGGTGATGCAATGGACTCATTTTAAAGACACGTTTTCCAGTTAATTTGAAAGAAGTCACTTGAATCATGACTGACAATGTTTCTAATACGAAAACGAGTCCAATCAATAACAATGAAATTTCTTGATTTAACATAATTGAGATTGTCGCAAAGATACCACCGAGCGCTAAACTACCTGTATCCCCCATGAATACTTTCGCAGGGTTAATATTGTATGGTAAAAAGCCGGCTAAAGCTGCGACCATAATAATACAAAATACACCTACTGCAGGTTGTTCAAGCGCAAAACTCATAATCGCATACATAGTAAAACCGATAATCGATAAGCCCGTCGCTAAACCGTCCAGGCCATCTGTTAAATTGACCGCATTTGAAAAACCGACTTGCCAAAAAACAATAAAGATGACATAGCCAAATGATAACGGAATACTTACATCTGTAAATGGCAAGTGAATGTCTGTTGAGAAATCAAATGCGTTAAAACCTTTGGCGACAATAAAGAAAATCACTGCAATCGCAATTTGTGCTAAAAACTTTTGTTTACTCGTTAGCCCTTGGTTATTTTTCTTCACAACAATAATATAGTCATCAATAAAGCCAATCAAACCAAAACCAATTGTGACAAAGAGCAGTAACAGCAAAGGACTTGCTGGTTCTACAAAAATACTTGCGATTATCGTTGTAACAATTGCACCAATTAAAAATGTTAATCCACCCATCGTTGGTGTACCTGTTTTCTTCATATGACTTTGTGGACCTTCTTCTCGAATGCTTTGACCAAATTTCATCCTTTTCAATGTTGGAATTAAAATTGGTACTAAAACTGCTGTAATGACAAATGCGATAATTGCGCTAATAAACCCCATAATATTCTCCTTATCTTCTATTCTTTTTGCTCACATTCATATTCTTTCTGCACATGACGCTATCACTTCAATTCGAGCATACGCATGCCACAACTGAAGTGATAGCATCTGTAGCAGTTCAATTCATCAAGATGAACAGCTGTGTGGTGCATGATGACACTTGAAATCCAACCTCACACTTATTCTGTCTTTTCAGAATCTAACGTTACTTCAATTTTGGTGTTTTTATCTATCGCTGACTGTGGTGATTTCGATTGTGATTTTACAAAACCACTGCCTTTGACCTCCACTTTAATATCAGTCAATGATTCAAAGGCGACAATGTCATCTCTTGTCCAACCTGTCATATCTGGCATTGTTAAATCGCCTTCAGTTAACAAGAGCACATTACTATTTGGCAATAATTGCGCGTTTGACGAAGGTGTTTGACTGACGACTTTTTTACCGTTGCCGATGACGATTGGGTTCAGTTTTTTACCTTTAATTTCGTCCTCAGCACGTTGTACAGTACGGTTTTCAACATCTGGAACATTGCTGATTTTCGTCTTGCTATCATCCACTTCATTATCGCCTACATTTAAATATTGTAAAGTGTTTTTCATAATAGGATTAAATGCTTTACTTACACCCATTTCATAAGCTTCTTGGTCATTCTTTTGGGCTAAGCTCATGCCTGCATAGACGACCACGCGTGGATTGTTACTTGGTGCATGTCCCATAAAGCTTACAAAGTATGGGTTCGGTCCTTTTACATAACCGCCATTATCAGGGTCAGCTACTTGCGCTGTACCTGTCTTACCCCCAATACGATAACCATCTACACGATAGTTTTTCGCATGGCTATCTTCACTATTAACAACTTCATCCAATTGCTTATCCACTTTCTTCGCTGTATCATTTTTAATCGGTTTTCCTACAACTTCACGTTTGCCTTCATAATATGTGTTTTTCGTCACAGGGTTCACGACTGATTGGATAAAGTATGGACGTATCATTTCACCCTTATTGAAAAATGCAGATTGTGCTTGCAACATTTGTGCTGGTGTTACCGTTGTCGATTGACCAAACGCAGATGTTTTTTGCATCAATTCATTTTCCCAGGCAATATTCCCTGATTGTTCACCATCAAACAGGCTACCTGTCGACTTGCCAAAACCGAATTTTTCATACCAAGATTTCATTTTATCCGCACCGACAAGGTCTTGCAGGCGCATCATCAAGGTGTTAGATGAATACGTAAATCCTAGCCCCATGTTGATTTCGCCCCAACCTTTTTTATTCCAGTCGTAAATGCGGGACCCTTGAATATCTCGATAACCTGACTGATACTTGCGATCCGGTTTAAATTCGCCTTCTTGAATCGCAGCAGCCAATCCAAAACTTTTGAATGTCGAACCAGGCTCATACGTGTTTTGATATAAGTCGTTCGCCCATTTTTTACCGAAGTCCTCTCCCGTATCTGGATTGAACGTTGGTCGTTGGCTATATGCTAAAATTTCACCTGTTTTCGCATCCATCACGACAGCAAAAAGGTCTTTTGGTTCATAATGCTCAACCATTTTATCTAATGCATCTTCAACAAAAATTTGGATATTTGAATCAATCGTTAAATGTACGTCGTCACCACGTTGAGGCGCTACTTCATTTTTGGAATTTGGAATAATATACCCCCAAATATCTTTAGTAAATGAAGTATGTCCAGCTTTACCAGTCAGATAACTGTCAAAAATCTTTTCAACGCCTAAAGCGCCTTTTAACTTACCTGTATCTGGATCTTTTTGTGCCATTCCAATTAAATGCGAGGCGAACTTGCCATTAGGGTAAAAACGTTTCACTTCAGGATAAAGCGTTATCCCAGGTAAATTGGCTTTCTCGATTTTTTCTTTATCTTGATACGTTAAATTTTGGCCCGGTTTACCAAACTCAACTTGGAACGCTTTTTTCGTATTGAGTCGTTTTTCAATATCCTTTTCAGACATATCGATAATTTTAGCGAGTGCTTTAGCTGTTTTTTTCTTATCCACCACATGTCGAGGCTTATCTGAATCTTTGCTGGCTTGAGGATCTATGACTGCTGCTAAACGAAAGCGGTCGACATCTTCCGCCAAAATTTTACCGTTGCGATCGTAAATCTTACCGCGTTCAGCATCTTCATCTAAATGTGACAAGTACTTTTCATTGGCTTTTGCGATTAAATCTTCTCCTGACGAATGCCCCGTCAACATCACAAAACCATATCTTAAAACCAAAAGAAAAAAGAGCAGCCCGAAAACACCCATCAGGAGGACTGCTCCTAGCTTATTTTTTTTAATTTTAATTTTTCGTTTCGCCATCTTTACGCACTACCTTTACATTGTCGTTCTTCAAGCTCATGCCTTGATCTTCAGCTTTTTTATAAATGCGTTGATATGAAGCATTCTCCATTGTTTCAGACTTTAATGCGCTATTTTGACTTGATTGTTTTTCAATTTTTTGATCTAAATCTGCAATTTTCCCTCTTGTATCATACGCATCCATTTTTAAAGATAGCATATAAATACTGATGACAGCAATAATCGTAACTAGCGTTATGTATAACATTTTTTCAAACCGAGTTAATTTTACGACAACTTGTTTTTTGATGGTTTGCTTTTGCGTCGATTGCTTTTTCTGTGGTTCGACTTGCGGTTGATAGGTATCATAAATTTTTTCTACAGCCATAGTCTCTTTTTCGCCCCTCTATTTTAATATTTCCGCTACTCGAAGTTTTGCACTTCTTGCACGATTATTGTCTTCTAAGTCTGATGCATCAGCGACGATAGGTTTACGATTGACACGTTTTAATTTAGGTGTGTATGCCTCTGGAAGTACGGGCAATCCGCGTGGAACGTCCGGCCCTTTTTCATATTCTTGAAACATTTGCTTACATAAACGATCTTCTAATGAATGGAAAGTAATAACCGAAATACGACCATTCACTTTAACATGTTCAATCGCTTGTTCCAATGAATCTTCAAATGCTGCAAGTTCATCATTGACTGCAATACGAATCGCTTGAAAGACACGTTTTGCAGGATGGCCACCTTTACGTCGTGCTTTTGCTGGAATGCCCTCTTTAATGCATTCCACTAAGTCAAAAGTGGTTTCAATCGGTTGTTGCTGACGCCTTGCTTCAATTTTTCGTGCGATTTGTTTCGAAAATTTTTCTTCCCCATATCGAAAAAAGATCTTCACGAGTGCTTCATAAGACCACGTATTGACAACTTCATAGGCTGAAAGGGGTTGGGTTTGATCCATTCTCATATCTAATTTGGCATTATGTTGGTAACTAAACCCTCGTTCTGGTACATCAAGTTGAGGGCTCGAAACACCTAAGTCGTATAGAATGCCATCCACCTTGTCTATGTTCAACTCAGCTAATATTTGGGCTAAATTTCTAAAGTTGTTATGTATAAACGTGACTTTATGTAAATCTTGTTGCAACTTTTCCTTAGCATGATTGATTGCTGTCATATCTTGATCAATCGCAATCAATCGACCTTCATCCGATAATTGATTCAGAAGATATTGCGAATGTCCTGCGCCACCTAACGTGCAATCAACATAGACGCCATCTTCTTTAATATTCAGTTGGTCTACAGTCTCTTTTAATAACACGCTAATGTGATGAAACACCGCTAACCCTCCATTTTTAAAAATCAAAATCAATTAAGTCTTCTGCAATCTCTTCAAAGCTCTCTTCAGATTCATCATAGAAATCATTCCAAGTATTTCGGTCCCAAATCTCGATACGATTAGAAACACCGATCACCGTACATTCTTTGTCAAGATGTGCATACTCTCTTAATTTAGCTGGGATGTTAATTCTCCCTTGTTTATCGATTTCCACTTCAATTGCACCTGAGAAGAACATGCGCACAAACTTACGTGCATCACGTTTCGTTAAAGGTAAGGTTTTCATTTTCTCCTCAATCGTTTGCCATTCTTCAAGTGTGTAACCAAATAAACATTTATCAAGGCCTCGTGTGAGAATAAAACGTTCATTTAAGTCATAACGAAATTTTGATGGTACTATCATACGGCCTTTAGCATCGAGTTTATTTTCGTATTCACCCATGAACATTCTATTATCACCTCACCTTTACTATAATTTACCACATCTCACCACTATGCTCCACTAATTCTGTAAAAATCTCCAATATTTATCAATTTAGACACAAAAAAAGAGCTCTTCCTATATTTAGAAGAGCTCTCAAACCACTGATATTATCATGTTTTAATGACATATTGATCAAAAGTGTAACGAAGTGGAGGGAAGGTGGAGGACGTGTACATATCTATCCCAAATTCATTCAATAACTGGAGAGGGTTCCAAATACGTTCTTGTAACCCACCCATAGGATGCAATGTTTGTGATAACAAATGGAAGTGACGCATGCTGACCTCATTTTCACGCTCAATATTTTTAAGATAACGCGACTGCAAATATTCATATTGATGTGTTTGGATCTGATGATTCTTTTTCAATAATTTTCGTTGATCTTCAGAAGCATTTAAATGTGCTTCTAAACGTTCATAAAATGCGTGTTGCTGCTCTAGCATATGTTGCATTTCCGCAAGCACCTCGTCAGAAGCTTGTGCTCGAACAAAACGTTGGCGCTCGGCTTCTGTCCCGTTTGCAATTATATCTGCTAAATCTAAATCATATGTCGCTAACAATTTCTCAATTTTTGGCGTCACATAAGTGAAACGCAATCGTGGCAACACAATCGGCATTTCAATGTCCATTTCATGAAAGACTGTTTGCAATTCCGCCCAGTATTTAATTTCACTTGGGCCACCAACAAATGCTACCGTATTAAACACCCATTCTTCAGTTAACGGTCGCGTCACAACATTATTCGAAAATAACGCTGGTTCTACTTCAATTTTTTCTAATAACTCTGCTTGAGTATATGTGACATCCGTTTTACTCAAACGATACACGCCATTCTCGTATTTTAATAACTGACGTTGCCCCTCTTCATGCATAAAGAGATGCACATTCGTATCCGTTTGAATCATCTGTGTTAATCCGGCAGTCACCGTACGCTGTTGTTGTGTTCGAAACGCGTTGTCAATCTGTTCATGCTTTTGAATGATTTGTTTGAACAATGGCACTTCTAATTCACGTAACGCTTCAAATTGCGCATCAATCAATAACAAGCCTGAGTGTGCGAAACATTCATGAACAATTTTTTTGAATAACGACGTCCAATTATCTGATTCATCAATAAAATGAGCAATTTGTTGAAACAAAGCTTTGGAATGAGATGTTTCAGGTAAAGCCGCAAAATAGTCAGTCAATGCCTGTTTCAATGCATCCTTATCCGGTTCATAGCGTGACACATTAGATTCCGGTGGTGTCATCGTATGATATTTTACCTTCTGCAATGTTCCTGTACGTTGTTGCATCACATACGTATGATTCACTTCATCAAAATCATGGTCCTCACCCGCAATCCAAAATACTGGAACGACAGGTGTATCATATGTAGATTCTAACTCGTTCGCTTTGACAATGATTGAGATGATTTTATGGAAAGTATAAAGCGGCCCTGTAAACAACCCTGCCTGTTGTCCACCTACCACGACTTTTGCCCCATTTTCTAAAGCAT
Source organism: Staphylococcus cornubiensis (assembly GCF_900183575.1). Lineage (GTDB taxonomy): Bacteria > Bacillota > Bacilli > Staphylococcales > Staphylococcaceae > Staphylococcus > Staphylococcus cornubiensis. The sequence goes on along the minus strand of NZ_FXUZ01000009.1, from coordinate 29,872 downwards.
CGAGTGCATGATGTTGGGCTTCAGAAAGGTTTAAATCTGCCATATATTGACGCACAACTTTCGCGATTTCACGTTCTCTACCGTTATTAGGTTGTTGCATACGGCGCGCATAACTTTCCTCTTTCACCGGATCATAATCATAAAATTGTAATACATCTGGATCTTGTTGTTTTAAACGATTAATAAATTGATCCGATTCATTGACTGTAATATTTAAACAATCCATGCTCATTTCTCCTTAAACAGTATTCCATAACAGTATAAAGGTTCCAATCTCTGATGACAATCTAACGGCTTGCTTCAAAATTGAAAATAAATAAGCTATAATTAAATTAATAAAGACAAGGGGGTAATCACATGACAAAAGTTGAACACCTTGACATTAACTACAAAACAGAGGAACTTTTTGAAGACTTTCGTCAAAATTTTGGCAACAAAGATTTATACATGGTGAATGAACTACATGGTGAAATGATTGATGCAAGTTCTGAATCACCATTTTACGGGATTTATGTCGGGGAAAGAATTGGTGCGCGTATGGCACTTTATCGTAAAGGCGAAGTAGAAGAAACATTTTTCCCGAAGTTTGACGATTATCTCGTCGTTTGGAAACTTGAAGTACTTAAAAAGTATCAAGGTAAAGGTTACGGTTCTGCATTAGTTGAATATGCAAAATCTTTCGACCTCCCTATTAAAGCGATTGCGAGGAATGAATCTAAAGACTTCTTTATTAAAAATGGCTTTAAAGATTTAGAAGTAAAAAACGATGAAGGTCACGATATCCTCGTTTGGGAACCGCAACAATAAGCATTAAGGTTGATAGCAGTGTACTATTTTGATTTTCATCCATTGTAGGAGAGCGCTGGGAAACTTAATTGTGCCCCAGCCTCAAATTTAGTTAAGGAAAGCTCCTGTGACAGTGATTCTAGAAATAGCAATCTTAAAAATACAACATGCTATCTGTGTATCCTATACCGTCTCTAAAAAATGTTGGCCTACTTTTCAGACATTCAATCTCCTAACACTTGAATGTCGCTTTCCATTACACATTCTGATGCTGATCAATATTCCAGCGTTATTCAAGAATCTCTTTCAACGCTCCAATCTTTTCAATTGTATAAGTCGGTTGAATGTCAGTCTGATTTTCCAGATGACGATGATTAAACCAACATGTATCAATACCCGCATTTATCCCGCCTTGAATATCAGAAGTGAGTGAATCTCCTACAATTAAGAAATCTTCTTTTTCATATTGATGGAATACCTCAAACACCGCTTCAAAAAATCCTACATGTGGCTTTTGTACGCCCACTTTATCTGAAATAAAAACATGATCTATTACTGAAAGCAAATCCGTCTGAGCTATACGTCGCTCTTGCGTATCCGTTACACCGTTTGTCACAATCGCTAGAGCATACTGTGAATGTAGCGTTTTTAACATTGGTGTAATCCCTGCTAGCCATTTAATAGGTGCACGTGCGAGCCCATCACGAAAGATAATATCTGCTTCTTGACCATTGACTGCCATACCATATGTCTCAAAAGTCTCTATAAAGCGGTGACTTAACACTTCTGCTTTTGTTATTTCTCCACGTTGAAATGCTTCCCAATGATTTTGATTTATTTCCTTAAAACGGCGATAATCATGTAAATGTGACGGCACCTCATAGTGACGCATTAAATGTGCATAAGCTTGAACCTCTGCATCATGAAAGTCTACAAGCGTATCATCAAAATCAAATAAAATTACTTTATAACGCATACTTTGCCTCCCTTATGTCAAATACATCTTCCTTAGCTTATCAAAATATGCATCCACTGTCATGACAGTTTCATTCGATTGCACTTTTCCATATTTCAGCCCATTTAATCAACATAATGGGCGAACTCATTACAGGTGATATTGTCTCAAATAACTAACTCTGTAGAATCATTTCAAAAAAAGAGATGACACGTTCATGCACTCACGTTCTCCCCACGTGCACGAAACATATCATCTCTATCAAAAGCGAGTGGGTCATCTTAACCGTATTCGACTAAGATATACTCGACAATTTGAAAATATTTATAGTTAAGGAAAGTTGTTTATCATTTTGTCAGAAATGAAAACGTTGAATTAACCAAAGAAGCCGCTAACGACACTGATACCATTTGCAACGATGTCAGCAATACTTGTACCTAAAGTTACCCAATCGTGGTTAATACCTGCCTCGATTGTATTTTTAATTGCATCGAATAATTCTGTCATAATAGAACCCCTCCGTAAAAGATATTTTTAGATTACAAAGCAGTGATGTGTTTGCTTTGTTGACTCAACTATAACGTATTTTATAAATATTGCCGTCAATATTTCTCAACTTATTAGTTAGCGTTCCTAACCGTCTAAAATATTTAAAACGTAGTACAGTTACGATGCCCAACTGTTTTCTAAAAAATAATAATTACATTTTCAAAACTACTATTAAATAAAAACATTTAATTTTTAAAACTTAACCAACAAATAAACACACTTACTTTAACAATATAGACAATTTGGCAACCATGAATTGCCTAACTGTCAAAAGATCACCTTCAACTTCACACTTAAGCATTCAAATAAGCGAGTTAGGCTATAATCCCCTACATGCACAATTTGTAGTTTAAAATGTAGTTACAAGATAAATAAAGAGGAGGTCATCACTATGATGTGGGCAGATATCATCTTAGGTATTATTAAATTAATTAAAGGATTAATCGATACATTCAAAAAATAATCCTACGTTTTAAAGGACTGAGGCATCCCATTGTCTCAGTCCTTTATTTTGTGTGTCATCACATCAAGTTAAAAAACATTAAAAATCCGACAGTTACCGTTATCATTTACAGTAGCAAGGCATAAGTCCTCTCGACTTCTTAATAAAGATAGTACGCACACCACATGTAAAAAATCCCCGTGCTCAACTTTTTTATATACTTTTGAAAAATAGTGATTTGTTTTTCTAACATAACATGATATTATAGCTTCAAAAAGGAACCGAGGCGTAAAAGATGTATAGCAAAAGACAACCTATCTTGTTTTATCTTATTTTATTTTTAAGCACTACTTTCATTGGTAGTCTTCTTCTTTACTTACCTTGGACCGGTCAGAAACCGATTTCTTTTATCGATGCCATGTATGTAGCGACGAGCGCTTTTACAGTGACCGGCCTGACAACGGTGGATATTACAGAACAGTTTAACGTTTTAGGTCATACCGTCATCATGCTCCTTATTCAAATTGGTGGCATGGGAATCGTCGCTGTTTCTTTATTAGCACTTATGATTTCGCAAAAGAAAATTACATTTCAAAACAATCAACTTTTTAAATTAGAACTCAATATTGATGAAACATTAAATGTCGTCGATTTCGCAAAATTTATTTTTATTTTCACGATTGTATTTGAAGCGATAGGCGCAATGATACTCGCGACAGTATTTGTTCCTGAATTTGGATGGTCGAAAGGAATGTTCATTAGCGTCTTCACTTCCATTTCAGCACTGAACAATGCAGGATTTTCTTTATTTAGTGATAATTTAGTTTCTTATGCGAATGACCCTGTAGTTAATTTGATGGTCGCTATATTAATCATCGTGGGTGGTATTGGGTATATCGTCCTATTCGATCTCCTGACAACACGCCAGTTAAAGCGACTACACGTTCATACGAAGGTCATGTTATTTGTCACGTTCATACTAATTGTTGTCGGGACACTAGGCTTTCTCATTTTAGAACATCATCACGCATTAAAAGGGATGTCATTCCCACAACAAGTATTAGTCTCATTTTTCCAATCCGTCAGCACACGAACAGCGGGTTTTAACACGATAGACTTTTCACATTTAGCACCTGGAACACTAATGCTGACAATGATTTTAATGTTTATTGGTGCTGGCCCTATTAGTGCAGCGGGTGGTATTAAAGTGACGACATTTACACTTGTACTTTTATATGTGATTACGTCATTGAAAGGTCACCGGTACACACAAGTCTTTCATCGCTCTATTGATCAAAAACAAACACAAAAAGCGGTTGCGATTACATTAACAGCGATGATGTTCATTATTTTTATTATCTTTTGGTTTGCAGTGGCACAACCGAACTTACAATTTGAGGCGATCGCTTTTGAAGTCATCTCAGCGTTTGGAACAGTTGGGTTATCAACAGGTATTTCTGCAGAGTACGATACATTTGCGAAGGCACTGATTATCATTACAATGATTGCAGGTAAAATTGGTGTGCTCACATTGTTAGGCTTATTACACAATCGTACGAGAGAAACATTCCATTACGCGAAAAGCCATTTATATTTATAAAAATAAAAACACGCCATCACACCTTTTAACTTGTGATGACGTGTTTTTATTACATACACATTCAAATTTCAGCATTGAATAACATCAAAATCATCAAGCCCTACTTGTTATCGCTACTTGGAACTACTGCGCTGTCGTATCCTGACCATGAATCATCCAACGAATACCGTAACGATCTGTAAATACGCCCATTTTCCCGCCCCAGAACTGTTCTTCTAAAGGCATTTCTACAGTAATACTCTCATGGTCTTTCACACGGTCGTATAACGCTTCAATTTCTTCTGCATCTTTAGCAACATTCACATCATAGTCTAACATGAGCGAAATCGCGCCGTTAATTGTTGCAGCTTTACCAAATGAATCAGACGCAAAAAGTTGTGTAGCGGCAATCGTAAATTCTGCATGCATCGTTGCATCAGTCGCTTCCTCTTGTGAAAGCCCAAAATGACCTGCTTGCTCTTTCGTCACAGGTAAACGATTAATCTCAGTCGCACCGAAGACTTGTTCATAATATTCTAACGCTTCTTTTGTATTTTCAAATGCAATATATGGATATAATTTTGTCATTGTCCATCTCCCTTTCGTATTCACTTACTTCATTACTATATACCTTTTAGGGAAATAAAAGAAACAAAGTGTACGATATGATGAAAAATCATCAGTAGCATATTGATAAATCTTATCGTAATAATTTTGAATAATTAACTATAAACCATTTCGTTAATATATTGAAGGAACACATTAATTTTTAGTAAATCTATAAATGCAACCACCTATTTGTTGTAAAATTTTGTATTAGGTGTTAAATGTTTAATTTTTTTCTTAAGCTTATATTGATTTATAATGACCAATTCGTTATAATTATCCTTGTGTTGAAAATGTCCTGGTAGCTCAGCTGGATAGAGCAATGGCCTTCTAAGCCATCGGTCGGGGGTTCGAATCCCTCCCAGGACGCTAATTAGTTTTAAATGACATCATCATTTCGAAGTAACGTTCGATATGATGGTGCTTTTTTGTTTATTGTTATAATACTATCAAAATACTTATACTACTTGATACCTTGTTCGTCATTCATCTTTCGTAACTTATGAGCTTCTTTTTGCTTCTCAGTCAATTCATCTTGAAACTGTTGACACATCTATTTTGTACGTCGTTGCATCTCATCATTCACTATCTTAAGTTGCGCTTCAGTCAAGTGTTCCGTATCTTTTAATTCCTCATTCGAATCGCTATTCTCTACAGTATTATCTGTTTCGGTATTTTCTTCAGTACCCGCCTCATAAAATAACTGTAAGCTTAAATTTAACCATGATCCTTTCATATTTCACGCCTCATTTAAATCTATGCTTGCAAGTTTTATGTCATTGCATGGTGGGACTACACTTGCACTTTCCAACGCCATAAGTACGGTTGGGCAATAAAAAGTGCATCTCAACCTTTAAATTGGTTGGCACCTCACCACCAAGCTACAAGTTCAGTTTCAGAAAACTCTTTATTTTTGATATTTTCAGTAACTCTATAAATTGCATGACCTATATATATGCTATTATCCCTATCATATTTCGATTTTTTTGCATACAGTATTTCAAAATCAACAATACTTATAGTAATTCTCCCTGATTCTTTTTGGCCGTTAGGATAATAGTCATAAGTCACACTTTTTTCATCTTTACTCACTAACTTCAAATCTAACATATTTCGCTACCTCCCATTTACTGTATGAATTTTTCCCTTCCTCCACCTATTCTTTTTTTAATTTCAACTTTAATAAACCTTTTGTGTTCATTTTTTATTCTTTCAAGCTTTTCATAATCAAGTTCCTCTTTGATATAATTACCTCTTTTATCAAAATTAATTCTGTTTTATGAAGACCTAAATGATACTTCTCACTATTTAATACTTAATATATAAGGTTATAGTGATATTTCAACCTCTTCATTATTCATATTTGATACTCTAGCGTTCTCTATTTTTTCAATGCTTTATCTTCCAAAAGCCTATGCGCAAAAAAGGGATACGTTGTCTCCTTAAAAGTTCATCTTTTAAAAATTTTATATTCCTTATCGTTTTTTCAAGCCTTCACAACGATAGAGCGATTTGAGTTAAACGGAAGCCTTATATTTATCAGACAATTTGGCATGCACAACTGTCTGAAATGTATATTATTTAGACAGTTGCGAATGTATTTAAACAACTTAAGGACTTTTCCAAAATTTATGAAGTACGTGTTTTATAATGACATTAATCAAACATTAGGAGGTGAATCGACATGTTTATCATCGACTTAATTAAAAAAGTTATCGAATTCTTCAAAGGTTTATTCGGTAACAAATAAGTATCCGTTTGACTGAGTTTGAGGCTGAATCATACTTATGGGGATACATATCTTCATTTCGATTCACCTCTCTATCGATTACCCTACTTCTTTCATCATGTATGAATAGACAGTAGGGTATCTTTTTGTTGATTGAATTATCAAAAAAGCAGTACAGAACTGGATTAATCCTCCAACTCTGTACTGCTTATCTATTTATGCTTCAATTTGAAACGTGACTGTATCAATGATTTCATGATTGCGATTCCGGAAGTTCACTCGACTGTTCGCACCATCTAACACGATTTCAGCATAAGTTTCTTCAATTTCGCTTCGTGATTGCGAAATGCTTCCTGGATTAATCACATGAACACCATGAATATGTTCATATTTTGCTACATGTGTATGCCCATATAACGCGATTACTGCATCATGAGCGACTGCAGCTTGAGCGAGTTGTTGACGAGAGCTATTCACACCATAAAGATGACCATGTGTGAAAAATATACGATCATCACCAACTGTTGCGACTTGATTCGTTGGAAATTCAGGATAAAAATCCATATTCCCTTTTACACGCTGAAACAAGCTCAACTCTGTATCATCATACTTAAATTCCGAATCACCTAAATGAAAAAATGCGGCAGCGTCTTCATGCTTTTGATACACATCATATAAAATGCCAGTTTCTGAATGATTGTCACTCAGTACGATGAATTTTTTCATTTTTCTTCACCCTCAATGTACGCTTTTAATAAGTCTATAGCTTTGCGACGGTGACTGATTTCTGATTTTTCTTCAGCAGTGAGTTGTGCCATCGTTTTTTGGCGTTCAGGAATTAAGAAAATAGGGTCATAACCAAAGCCATTTTCGCCGATTTGACTTAAAGTGATTTCGCCTTCAACCGTTCCTTTAAACGTTTTTGTTTCTCCATTTGCTGTTGTCATACTAATCACACAAACAAATCGTGCAGCGCGGTTGGTTTCGTTTTCTAAACCTTTAAGTACTTTTTCAATATTTGCTTCATCACTTTTTTGTAATCCTGCATAACGTGCTGAGTAGACACCTGGTTCCCCATTTAAAGCTGCTACTTCTAGACCACTATCATCGGCAATGACAGTCGCATTGAGTCGTTTTGCTGCTGCTTCTGATTTTAATCGCGCATTCTCTTCAAATGTCGTCCCTGTTTCTTCTACATCGAAGTCTTCAATCATCTCGTTAATGCCTATCACGTTATCTTCTGCAAAAATCACTTTAAAATCATTAATTTTTCCTTGATTCGATGATGCAATGACGATATCTGCCATATTAACCTCTCCTATCCTAACTGAATTCTTTCAACTTCAGCATCAATTTTGAGCCACTCTTGAATAATATAAGTCATATGTCTTACTTCACCATTCGCAAAAAAACGATGTTTCGGCTGTGGTGTGTAATGGGCATGTTCATGACTAAATGTAAGTAACGCACTCACTTCTCTCGCTGTTTCTAACCCTGAAGAAATGACTGTTTTCGTTTTTCCAAAGTAATCAAATATCGGTTGGTACAGTAACGGATAATGTGTGCACCCTAAAATGACCGTATCCGCTTCTGTTTGACGCCAACTTTTTAGTGTTTGATGAATCACGATATTCGTAATAGTAGGATCTTTATACTTCATTTCTTCTACTAACGGCACGAATCCTGGACATGCGACACCGTATACATCAACATGAGGGTTAATTTTTTTAATATGCGTACGATAAGCTTCTGATTTGATTGTGCCTTCTGTTCCAAGTACGAGTACATTTTGATTTTTAGTCGTCATAATGGCTGTTCTTGCACCTGGTTCAATAACGCCTATCACCGGTATTTTCAACTGTTCTTGTAATGGCTCTAATGCGACAGCAGTTGCCGTGTTACACGCAATCACAAGCATTTTAATATCATATTGCACTAAATAATTCGCCATTTCAATGGTAAATTTTTTAACTTCTTCTTGATTTCTAGGGCCATATGGGCAACGACCAACATCCCCTAAATAATAGATTGTTTCATTTGGAAGTTGTCTCATGATTTCTTTCGCAACCGTTAGACCCCCTACACCTGAATCCATAACTCCAATTGGTCTATCCATCTCTTTCATCCTATTCGTGTTCATTATTGCTTTTTATTTTATCACATCTAATATGAAGTTGAACAATCTGGCATTTCGTAAATATACACTGAAACATACCATTTTAAATATTTTATGATATTGAATACATATTTAATCAAATATCCATTCTCTTTTTGTTGTTCAATTCAACCCTCATATGTTTCCTCATAAAAATAACGCATGCTCTCTACAGAACATGCGCCATTTAAATATCACTATTCTACTTCGTGGTCAGAACCAAAGAATGATTTGAACATATGAAATGATGTTTCACGGTTCATTGCCGCAATAGAAGTTGTCAACGGAATTCCTTTTGGACAAGCTTGTACACAGTTTTGTGAATTACCACAAGCTTGTAAACCACCTTGATCCATTAACGCATCTAAACGTTCGTCTTTTGTCATTGCACCAGTCGGATGTAAATTAAACAAACGTACTTGTGAAATGGCTTGAGCCCCAACGAAACTGTTTGTTTTTGTCACGTTCGGACATACTTCTAAACATACCCCACACGTCATACATTTTGACAATTCATATGCCGTTTGACGTTTTTTCTCAGGCATACGTGGACCAGGACCTAAGTCATACGTACCATCAATCGGTACCCATGCTTTCATACGTTTCAAGTTATCAAACATACGTGTACGATCTACTTGTAAGTCACGAATCACTGGGAATGTCGTCATCGGTTCAAGGCGAATCGGTTGTTCAAGTTGGTCGATAATCGCTGAACATGATTGACGCGCTTTACCGTTAATGACCATTGAACATGCACCGCAAACCTCTTCTAAACAGTTCATATCCCAAGTCACTGGCGTTGTTTTTTCACCCTTTGTATTAATTGGATTACGACGAATTTCCATTAACGCCGCAATCACATTCATATTTTCACGATAAGGAATTTCAAAAGATTCTTCATATGGTGATGAATTTTGATCCTTTTGTCGCTTAATAATTAACTTGATTGTTTTATTTGAAGTGCTGTTTTGAGCTTGTTGTTGTGTTTGTTGTTTCTCTTGTGTTTCTGCCATTATTTTTTACCCCCTTTTGACTTACTTGTGTAGTCACGTTTACGAGGTGGGATTAAGCTGACATCAACAGGTTTGTAAGTAAACGCTGGTGGTGCATCTGGACCTTTATATTCAGCCAATGTGTGTTTTAACCACTCATCGTCATTTCTATCTGGGAATTCTGGCTTATAGTGCGCACCACGAGATTCATTACGATTATAAGCACCGATTGTAATTACGCGCGCTAACACAAGCATGTTCCACAATTGACGTGTGAAGAATACAGCTTGGTTACTCCATTGTGATGTATCTTCCATGTCAATATCTTGGTAACGTTTCATTAATTCAACAATTTTCTTGTCAGTTTCTAACAATTTATCATTATGACGTACTACAGTAACGTTCGCTGTCATGATTTCACCAAGTTCACGATGCAATTTATATGCATTTTCAGAACCTTTCATGTTCAACAACTTATCAAAACGTGCTTGTTCTTCATCCACACGTTTTTGATACATGCTGTCATCCATATCAACATATGATTTTTCAATATTTTCAACATATTTAACAGCATTTGGACCTGCGACAGTACCACCGTAAATCGCTGATAATAATGAGTTGGCACCTAGACGGTTACCACCATGTTGTGAGAAATCACATTCCCCTGCCGCAAATAAACCATCAATGTTCGTCATTTGATCGTAATCCACATATAGACCGCCCATTGAGTAGTGTACCGCTGGGAAGATTTTCATTGGTACTTTACGTGGGTCGTCACCTGTGAATTTTTCGTAAATTTCGATGATACCACCTAATTTAACGTCTAATTCATGTGGATCTTTGTGTGATAAGTCAAGGTACACCATGTTTTCACCGTTGATACCGAGTTTTTGATTCACACAGACATCGAAAATTTCACGTGTCGCAATATCACGAGGGACTAAGTTACCATAATCAGGATACTTCTCTTCCAAGAAATACCAAGGCTTACCGTCTTTATATGTCCAAATACGTCCACCTTCACCACGAGCTGATTCACTCATTAAACGCAATTTATCGTCACCAGGAATCGCAGTTGGGTGAATTTGGATAAACTCACCATTACCGTATTTTACCCCTTGTTGATACACGATAGATGCAGCTGAACCTGTGTTGATCATAGAGTTCGTCGTTTTACCGAAGATGATACCTGGACCACCTGTTGCCATAATCACGGCATCAGAACCGAAAGATTGAATTTCTGAAGTTGTGATGTTTTGAGCGACAATACCACGTGCTGCATTGTCATCATCTTTAACGATACCTAAGAATTCCCATCCTTCATATTTTGTTACTAGTCCGTCTACTTCATAGCTACGTACTTGTTCATCTAATGCGTATAATAATTGTTGACCTGTTGTTGCCCCTGCGAATGCAGTTCTATGATGTAATGTTCCACCGAAACGACGGAAATCTAAAAGTCCCTCTGCTGTACGGTTAAACATTACCCCCATACGGTCTAACAAATGGATGATTTGTGGTGCTGCTTCAGTCATTGCTTTAACAGGCGGTTGATCTGCTAAGAAGTCTCCACCGTATACTGTGTCATCGAAATGAACCCACGGAGAGTCACCTTCACCTTTTGTATTTACCGCTCCGTTAATACCGCCCTGTGCACAAACTGAGTGAGAGCGTTTTACTGGAACAATCGAGAACAAATCAACATGTGCCCCTTGTTCCGCTGCTTTAATTGTTGACATTAAACCGGCAAGACCGCCTCCGACAACAATAATTTTCTTCTCTGCCATAGAATTGTCACTCCCCTGAAATGATTAAACGTTTATACGAAAGCTAAAATTGCACTCACACCGATATATGAAACCACAATGAAAATTACAAGTGATACCCAAGTAAATACTTTTTGTGATTTTGGTGATTGCAAAATGCCCCAAGTTACTAAAAATGACCATAAACCATTTGAGAAATGGAATACCACTGCAATGATACACACGATGTAGAACACTAACCAAAAAGGATTCGATACGATGTCATGTACCATGTCATAATTCACTTCTTGGCCAAAAAACTTTTGAATACGTGTTTGCCACACGTGAATCATTACGAAAATAAACGTTAAAATGCCCGAAATACGTTGAAATAAGAACATCCAATTTCGCATATACGAATGATGTCCGATGTTGTGACTCGCTGTGAACGCAATATGTACGCCGTAGACTGCATGATATAAAATTGGAATGTATATCATGATAATCTCTAAAGCATATAAAAATGGTAGCGACTCCATCATACTAGCCGCCTTATTAAATGCTTCCACCCCTTGTGTTGCTTGATGGTTAACCAGTAAGTGAACGAGTAAAAAGCCACCTAATGGAATGACACCAAGTAACGAATGTAAACGTCTAAGGTAGAATTGGTTCTTTGAATGTGCCAAAGGAAGTCCCCCCTGCGATACTTTTAATTTTTTGATTTCTTTCATTATTGTCTATTCAGAAAACGTTTGCATATCATATTAAAAAAAGAAATCAACTCTCTATTATTGTAACATTAATTGTGACAAATTTGGGTATGAGAATGATTCTCATACCAAATTTATCTAGTCTTCCTCTTGCAATGTTTTAAAAAGAACCTCAGCTGTTTTTTTCGGTAATCCTGCTTCTTGCAATGTCTCTACAGAAGCTTCACGCATTTTTTTAATCGATCCAAATGTGCGCAATAATTTTGTCTTTCGTTTGGGGCCGATGCCTTCCACTTGATCTAATATAGAACGTAATCCTGTCTTTTGACGTGTTTGACGATGGAAAGTAATCGCGAATCGATGCACTTCATCTTGAATGCGTTGTAATAAATAGAAAGCTTGACTGTTTTTCTTTAGTGGAACTACTTGTGCAGTCTCTCCATATAATAATTCTGAAGTTTGGTGTTTATCATTTTTGGCTAGACCTGCAATCGTAATATCTAACCCAAGTTCGTTTTCAAGTACGTCCGCCACACTCGACATATGCCCTTTCCCACCGTCAATGATAATTAAGTCTGGCAGTGGTAACCCTTCATTTAATACGCGTGTATAACGACGACGCACCGCTTCTTGCATGGATTTATAATCATCCGGGCCTTCAACAGATTTAATTTTATATTTACGATACCCTTTTTTATCAGGTTTACCATCAACAAAGCTGACCATTGCGGATACCGGATCGACACCTTGAATGTTTGAGTTATCAAATGCTTCAATACGAATAGGCGTCTGAATACCCATCGCATCACCGAGTTGCTCAATCGCTTTAATCGTACGAGATTCATCACGTGCGATTAATTCAAATTTATTCTCTAATGATATACGTGCGTTTTTATTTGCCATATCGACTAATTGTTTTTTCTGTCCACGTTGAGGCGTGAGAATGTTCGTATCCACAACGGAATGGACCATTTCTACGTCGAGTTGTTTCGGAATATGCACTTCTTTTGGTAAAAAATGTTGATTCAATTGATAAAATTGACCAATAAACGTATAGAACTCTTCTTCAGGCGTTTGTTGTAATGGAAACATCGTCGCCTCACGTTCAATCAAATTCCCTTGTCTAATAAAGAACACTTGAATACACATCCATCCTTTATCGACATAATACCCAAAAACGTCACGCACTGTTTGATCGACAGACATAATTTTTTGTTTTTTCGTCAAATTATTCACATGCTGTATGAGATCACGATATTCCTTTGCTTGCTCGAACTCTAGATTTTCACTTGCCTTCATCATTTTCTCTTCTAAGTTTTTTAAGATGGTTTTATCTTCACCATTTAAAAACTCAGTAATCTCTTTTGTCATACGCTCATATTCCGTTTGTTCAACAGGATAAACGCACGGCCCTAAACACTGTCCAATATGATAGTACAAACATAAACGATCCGGCATTTTATCACATTTTCGAAATGGATAAATGCGATCCAACAACTTCTTCGTTTCATGTGCCGAGTAAGCATTCGGGTATGGCCCAAAATATTTTCCGCTTCCTTTACGTACTGTACGCGTCACAATCAACTTGGGATGGCGTTCTTTCGTAATTTTAATAAAAGGATAGCTCTTGTCATCTTTTAATAAAATATTGTATCGCGGTTGGTATTTTTTAATTAAGTTTAACTCAAGTAATAGTGACTCTGTTTCACTCGATGTCACGATATACTCAAAATCAACAATCTCTCGAACTAAACGTGTTGTTTTTGTATCGTGGGCGCCTGTAAAATAAGAACGGACACGATTTCTTAACTTTTTCGCTTTCCCTACATAAATCACTTGGTTTTGTCGGTCTTTCATTAAATAGCAACCTGGTTCCATAGGTAAAACGGACAACTTTTGTTTAATTCGACTTTGCGTTTCCTCCATGCATCATTCACCTTCTTTACGTCTCCTACCTTCAGTGCGTCAAATCTTATCGTAACATCATAGCTGTTTTAAACAACGAAAAGGAGTGAAACGAACGTCATATCAATGCTTCAATGACTGTTTCACTCCCGCAACGGTGATTCATTTCATATTTACAAGCACGCGGAGTCACTTATCACCGACTGCGCTTTTCATTCAATCAAATAACTGTAATTGTATATTCTAACTTTTTAAATTCATCTATTTTAATAAAAGTGAATATGTGATTATACGTGTTTATCTAATACTTGTGCTAAGTTTTCTTTTGGTTGGAAGCCAACAACTTTGTCTACAGGTTGACCATCTTTAAATACGATTAAAGTTGGAATGCTCATTACTTCAAATTTTGCTGCAGTCGCTTGGTTTTGGTCAACATCTAATTTTAAAATGTCAGCTTTACCTTCGTAGTCACTTGCTAAATCTTCTAATACAGGCGCAATCATTTTACAAGGGCCACACCAAGTTGCCCAAAAGTCTACTAGTTTTACACCTGATTGGATTTGTTCGTCAAAATTAGAATCTTTCACTTCTATTATTGCCATAGGAAGTTTCCTCCTTAAATTTCGTCTGATATTAAAATTATATCAAATCGTGCACATGATTTCACTTATCATGCTCACTATTTCAACGTCACGACCGTTACACCAAATCCACCTTCACTCGGCATTCCACCTCTGAAGTCCGCTACACTTTTATGACGTTTCAAATGTTGCTGCACGCCTTTTTGTAATGCGCCCGTTCCTTTACCATGAATGATATAAACATCTTCATAGTTACTGAGTACCGCTTGATCAAGATACTGATCGAGTGCGACCATCGCTTCATCATAACGATATCCTCTTAAATCCAGTTCCATTTTAACTGTTGAACGATTCGTACGTGTGACGACTTTTTTCGGTTGCTCTTTTGCCTTTTCTTTCTTCTCAAGGTCACTTAATGGCAATTTCATTTTAATAATGCCCATTTGAACGACCGCTTCGTCATCATCTAATACTTCAAGCACTTCCCCTTTTTGACCATAAGAAAGCACTTTAACTTCGTCACCCGCTTTAATTTCGTCCCATTTTTGCTTTTTCACATTTTGCTTAATTGATTTCGCTTCATATTGGTCTTCTAGACGTTTCCGTTGATCAATCAGCTCGTGTTCTTTCACTTCTGCGCCTTTTTGGTCACGCATATCACGTAATGATTTCAATATGTCATCTGCTTCTTCCATCGCCGCTTTGACACGTTGATTGGCTTTATCTTTCGCTTCCTCTATTAAACGAGATTCCATATTTTGATATTGCTGATATGCACGTGACAAGTCATTATGAATTTGTGACGCTTCACGGACGAGGCGATCGAGTTCAATACGTTGGTCATCTACACGTTTCGCATTTTTTTCGAGGGACGCAATCATCTCGTTAATTTCTTGCTCGTCTTGACCTATCATAGATTTCGCATGGTTAATGATTTTCAAGCCAAGACCTAAACGTTTCGAAATATCAAACGCATTCGAACGACCTGGTACGCCCATCAATAATTTGTACGTCGGACTTAATGTATCAACGTCAAATTCAACACTCGCATTCATGACACCTGCACGATTGTAACTGTACGCTTTCAATTCAGGATAGTGCGTCGTCGCCATGACAAGCGCGCCCATATCATGCACATGGTCTAAAATACTCATTGCGAGTGCTGCACCTTCACTCGGGTCTGTACCGGCACCAAGTTCATCAAATAAAATCAAACTCTTATCATTCGCTTCTTCTAAAATATTTACAATGGTTTTCATATGAGAAGAGAACGTAGACAACGACTGCTCAATCGACTGTTCATCACCTATGTCACAAAAGACGTTGTCAAACACACTCAGCTGACTGCCATCCAACGTTGGAATTAACAAGCCTGATTGCGCCATAAGAATAATTAAGCCTAACGTTTTTAATGTGACTGTTTTACCCCCTGTATTTGGACCGGTAATAATCACTGTTTGAATAGAAGACTCAAATTCAATCGTATTTGCTACTACAGTTTCTCGGTCGAGTAACGGATGAAATGCTTTCGGTAAATACACGTGTCGCTGTTCTGAAAATGTCGGTTTAGTTCCTTTAATTTTTGCACCATAACGTGCTTTACCAATTAAAAAGTCTAAATGCCCCATCACACGTTCGGATATCAAACACGCTTCAGCTTCTTCTGCCACTTCAGCTGTTAACTCAGCAAGAATGCGTTGGACTTCTGTTGCTTCCTCGCTACGTAGACGACTAATTTGATTGTTCAACTCAACGACTGCAGAAGGCTCGATGTAAAGGGTTTGACCTGAGGCAGACTGATCATGCACAATCCCGTTAAAATCTTGACGGTACTCTGCTCGTACAGGAATCACGTTACGTTCATTTCTCACCGTCACAATTGCATCAGATAATTTTTTCTGATTGCTCGTTGATTTCACCATACGATCTAATTGTGCACGGACACGTTGATTCGTTTTAGAAATACGGCTTCGAATCGATTGTAGCTCCATACTCGCTGAATCATACAAGTCTTGTGCATCACATTTTTGATGAATCGATTGGTATAAATGGGTCAATACAGGGAGCTGTTGCATCTGCTCATCCAAAATTTCATAATTGACCGCTTCTTCGTCTTCCACGAGTTGATTATAAAATGTCTTAAATTGGTTTTGGACTTGAATCAGCGCTTTAATCGCATTGAGCTCTTGTACGTTCAATGTGCCACCAATTTGTGAACGCTTCACATAAGGTTGTATGCGTGACAAACCACTCATACTTGGTAAGCGGTATTGATTATAAATTTGAGCGATTTCGTCCACTTCATTCATTTGAAAAACCACTGCGTCATAGTCAGACGATGGTTCTAATTGTTGTACCTTTTCAATCGCCAAATCACTGATGACCTCTTGCTCAATCAATGACTTGACTTTATTAAATTCCAATATTTCTAAAGTTTTTTGTTTCATCCAATCCCTCAATTTCTATTCAACAGTTTTGGGTTGTGTAATAAATTTCTTAAATGCTTCACGAGACATCGCATTCACAACATCTTCTTTTTTGACGAAGCCTTTTTGCGCTGTCGCAATACCATAATCCATGAAGTTCAAATGATCGACGTGATGCGCATCCGTATTAATCGCGACTTTCAAACCTGGATTTTGGCGCAACACTTCAGCACTCAAATCTAAACGTTTCGGATTTGCATTAATTTCAAGCACTGTGCCCGTTTCACGACATAGCTCAATCAACTGTGACATATTCGGTTTATAACCATCACGTCGTCCGATAATACGCCCTGTTGGATGTGCAATATGGCGAACATAAGGGTTACGACATGCTGCTTCTAATCGCTTCATGATCTCTTCTTCTGATTGATTAAAACTTTGATGAATCGCAGCAATGACATAATCCAACTGAGCCAGCACCTCATCATCGTAATCTAATCGACCATCCGGCAAAATATCCATTTCTGTACCTGAGTAAATATCAATTTCTGAGTATTCTTCATTTAATTTTTTAATTTCTTCATTTTGTTTCAATAAGCGTTCAACAGACAAGCCATTCGCGACACGCAAACTTTGAGAATGATCCGTAATACACATAAATTTGTAGCCTTTTTCAATATTTGCTTCGACCATTTCTCTTAATGAAAATGCCCCGTCACTCGCAGTTGTATGCATATGAATATCACCATTAATATCATCGAGTGTGATGATTCCAGATAAATCTTTATCAAATTCCGAACCATCTTCACGCATACTCGGTTCAATCCACTTGGCACCAAAATGTTCATAAATCGCCGCTTCACTATCGAGTTGCAACAAAGTGCCATCCGGTTGTTCGATACCATATTCACTCACTTTTTCGTTCGTTTGTTTTGCAATTTGACGAATACGAATATTATGATCTTTAGAACCCGTGAAATGTTGCAACGTATGATAAAATGCAGCAGGTTCAATCAAACGAAAATCGACGCCAATGGTTTCGTCATCAAAACTCAGTTCAAGTGAGACTTTCGTTTCTCCTACAGCTACCTCTTCCACCTTTTCAGGTATCGCTAAAAGTTGCTTTTGAACTTCAAGTGGTTCATTTGTACTAATAATGTAATCTAAATCTTTACTCATTTCTTTCTTACGACGAAAACTTCCCGCCACTTCAAAACGTTCAATCGCTTCAATCGACTGTAAATGCTTTGTAATGAGTGCGTTTAGTCCTTTCATCGTATCAATAGGATAAGCTTCTTTTTTAGCCCCTAACTCACGAACAGCTTCTAAATATTTTTCTTCTGTTTTCTTGCCAAAGCCATCTAAAGCACTAATTTCATGGTTTTCACATGCTTTTTGAAAGGATGCTCGATCAGTAATGTTTAATTCTTTATAAAGACGTGCAATACGTTTACTTCCGAGCCCTTTAATTTTCAATAACGGAATTAAACCACTTGGCACTTCTTCTTTTAATGTATTAAGCGTAGGCGATTCACCTGTTTCTAAAAATGTATTGATGACCTCTCCTACACCTTTACCTATATTTTTCAACTCTGTTACATCTTCAATTTGATCCATTGTACGTTCATCTGCTTCTAAACTTTGTACAGCTTTACGATATGCAGAGACTTTGAACGTATTTTCTCCCTTTAACTCCATATAAGTCGCGATTTCTTCTAATAAACGAATTACATCTTTCTTAGTCATCTCATCACCTCATTAAAAAAGAGGGTGAAACCATGTGACAACACATATCAGTCTCAGCCTCGTTCGTCTGTTTTATTTCAAATTCAATGTAAACTCAGATAAAAATGGGATATGGCTAATGAACCATTGTGCAACTTGTGATTGTGCGAGTGCATACTGTATCGTCTCATTCGGATAAAGTGCGGTAACATAACAACTAAAATGTAGAAAAATGATACCCGAACAACAAGCGAGACATGCGCCTATTATTCTACTGGACCATCCAAGTCGTTGCAATGTAAATACACTATTAAAACTGCCAATCGCAAAGTACAACATCGTTTTCACGACGAGCACGAGTAACAAAAATACGATCACATGATTGAAGCGCATTTCTGGTTGCTCGATACTTATAGCGAACTGGGTATCAAATGCGATGGTTCGCGGATACGGAATAAACAATCTAAAATAATGACTGAGTGGCTGATAAAATTGAGCTGCAACCCATAAAGAAAAATATGTACTCCCCAAATGTAAGGCACTGACCTTCCAACCTCTATGAAACCCTGTCATTGCAAAAAACAGCATGACGATTAAAATGAATAGTAGATACACATTAGTGGCCCCTATGTTTTAAACGTTGGATTTCTTCTCTAAGTAGTGCATTTTCTTCTTCTAATAACACGAGCTCATGCATGACGTTTACCGCAGTAAGTACAGATTTACGTACAGAATCTAGCCCTGCATTTCGACGTCCTAACTCTCGAATTTTACCATCTACTAAGTCAGCGACATAACGAATGCGTTCAGGATCGTCTTCCCCTAAAATCGTATAGTTTTGATCATTAATCGTTACATTGATTCGGTTTTTAAACTCACCCATCTTCACTCACCTAGCCTTATTATCTTTTTTATTTATCATGGTTCATTATACACGAGTTAGTAACATTTGTGTATCATTCATTGTTTCCGTCTTATTGATTCTATGTTACGATTTGAAAGTGAAAAAAGAAGCGAGGTGATCACATGTCAACGATCGTTAAAAAGCTGAACACAACTGAAATTGACGGACTCATTAAACGACTGCAAGCTGACACAGAAGGATTACCTACTGGCATGCAAGCACGAAAGAAATATGAGGGAGTCACAATCAGTATTTACCGTTCACAAAAAGTGATGTTTCAAGGTAAAAATGCAGAAGCTGTATGTACAAAATTGTTGGGCGCATCTGACGCGGCATCGGACACGACAAACATACCTAAAAAGAAAAAATCAACTGAAACACATACTATCGCATATAATGCCCATAGTTGTATTGGGAGTGATGAAGCAGGCAGCGGCGATTATTTCGGACCTTTAACGGTTTGTGCTTGCTATGTCTCTTCGCAACACATTCCTGTTTTAAAAGAATTAGGTGTAGACGATTCCAAGCGTTTAACCGATAAAAAGATTGTTGAATTGGCGGAACAACTCGTCACATTTTTACCCCATTCTTTACTTGTTTTGGACAACCCGAAATATAATGAACGTCAACGTTTAGGGTGGTCACAAGTGAAAATGAAAGCCGTCCTACATAATGAATGTATTAAAAATGTATTAAAGAAAGTCGATGCAGATGTGGTCGATTACATTGTGATTGATCAGTTTGCCAAACGTGAGGTTTACGAACATTATGTTTTAGGTGAAGTGCCGGAACGTCAGAAAACGAAATATGAGACGAAAGGTGAATCGAAGTCATTGGCGATTGCGGCGGCAAGTATTATTTCACGATATGCTTTTGTGAAACATATGGATCAGTTGTCGAAACGTTATCGGATGGAGATTTTGAAAGGTGCGAGTCATAAGGTGGATGTGGCGGCGGCAAAGGTGATTGAGAAATATGGCGTTGAGGTGCTTGATGGAATAAGTAAAAGTCATTTTAGTAATCGCAATAAAGCATTGGCACTAGTGAATTCAAAACGTTGATTGTTTTTTGATTTAGTAACATTTCAAGTAACAATGACAAGCAATCCTTTGGTTGCAAAACTGTGCGGCGCTTTCCTAGGGGCTGGCCCTTCAACTCAATTTGGCTTGATTAAAGTATACATTGTTGGAAGCCAAATTGGATTTTCCGGGCCAGCTGATCCCTCAGGAGTCTTGCACAGTTCTTGCAACTTTTGGAGCTTTTCTGTTTTTTCGACATGTGGATGACTCTAATCCTTACCCCTTTGATTCGCTGTGTATCTGCTTTTTCGATTACTATTTCCCTTGCACTACCCTACTTTTTCTATTGTAGACACCATCTCTTTTATTGAATATGATTCGTGCCTTTTACATCTTTTTGATTTTTGAATCATTTTTATATTTGTCGTCGTTTTTCTGTTCACTCGAATTGTCGTGGACTTCAATCCTTCTCACTTTGACTCAGTGCACATCTGCTTTTCTTAGGTTACTTTTTCTCAATCAACGCCTTTTTTCATTGAATCCCCAACTTCTTAATATTGATGATTCATGTGTTTTTCTGAACTTATCTCAGGAGTCTTGCGTGATTCTTGCAATCATTGGTGCATTTCTGATTTATCAACATGTGGATGACTCTAATCCTTACCCCTTTGATTCGCTGTGTATCTGCTTTTTCGATTACTATTTCCCTTACACTACCCTACTTTTTCTATTGTAGACACCATCTCTTTTATTGAATATGATTCGTGCCTTTTACATCTTTTTGATTTTTGAATCATTTTTATATTTGTCGTCGTTTTTCTTTTTGGTCAACTTGTGGATAACTTCAATCCTCACTCCCTTGATTTACTGTGTATCTGCTTTTCTTTAGCTTTCTTTGATCTATTGCTTCACTCTTACGTTTTGATAGACGATTTTTCAATTTAATTCATCTCTACTTTTTGCGCATCAAAATTTATACTGTATTTGTTCTTTTGGACTTTTACATTTACTTCAAAGTATATTCCATGTATAATAAATCGAAATAATTACGATTTGAGGGATTGACTTGAATTTTACTCACGGTTTAACTGAAGCAGAAAATGACTTAAGACTTGAAATCATTCATCAAATTTGTGAAAACCCGAGTGCGCGCATCAACGTAAAAGCTGAATACCAAACGCTCATTGATAAAAATGTTGCGGTTGCGGAAAATGGTGAGCTGATTTCTATTTATCCGATATCACTTAAGGAAACGAATAAAAAAGTGTACACAACGGAAAGTACAATGCCAGTATTTGCGATGTGTGCAATTGATGCGATAGGTATACACTATACGCTTAATTCGAATATTACGATTGAAAGTGAAGATGAATTGACACACACGCCTATTCACCTTGAAATGAAAGACGGATACATCATCAATCGAAATGAACAAGATATTTTTGTATTATATAAAGATGTGCTGAAAAGAGAAAATTGCAATCTTGAATGTTGTCCTTATATTCACTTTTTTACAAGCGCGCAAAACATCTTAGATTATCTCCAGCAAGTTCAATACACAGGACCTTATCAAATATTAAACTTAGACGAAGCGAATCAAATCGCAAAGGCATTATTTCGTTATCAGCCAGTGCAATGTGGTAGCTGTTGTTAATCATGACATGTACAGTTAAGGTTATCGGTTGAAGTATATCAATTTTCCATATAACAAAACAGCTCAAAAAACACCAAGCAACTTTGCGCGTTACTTGGTGTTTTATCTTATCGTTTCTTAGCCACGTAATGTTGCGCCTTGAGCTTCTAACGCTGCAAGAATCGCTTCATGAACTTTTGTGACTTGCTCTTCTGTTAATGTATTACTCTCATCTAAGTAAGCTAAACGAATCGCAACAGATTTTTTACCCGCTTCCATATGTTCGCCTTCATACACATCAAAGACATGCGCATCTTTTAAAATAGAACCGCCATTTTGATGAATTGTTTGAATAAGGCTTGCGGCACGTACTTCTGAATCTACTACGAGTGCAATGTCACGTGTCACACCTGGGAATTTAGGAATCGGTTGATAATTAATATAGCCGACTGATTGTTGCATGATTTTTTCGTAGTTGAGTTCAAAAATATACGTACGACCTAAATCATAAGTTTTAGCTACAGTTGGATGTAATTCACCAATAAAACCAATCGCTTCTCCATTTAATGTGACTGCAGCTGTACGACCAGGGTGCAATCCATCGATTTGTGTTGTTTCATAGTCAAAGTGTAATGCAAGTTGATCTGCAACATGTTCTACCATGCCTTTAACAAGATAAAAATCAACCACTTCTTTTTTACCTTGCCATGGATTCGATACGTATTCTCCTGTCATAATTCCACTTAAATATTCCACTTGTTCTGGTAATGTTTCGCCTTCTTGACCGAAAAAGACATTTCCTAATTCATATAG
The DNA here is from genome assembly GCF_900183575.1 of Staphylococcus cornubiensis. GTDB lineage: Bacteria > Bacillota > Bacilli > Staphylococcales > Staphylococcaceae > Staphylococcus > Staphylococcus cornubiensis. The sequence continues at coordinate 6,618 of NZ_FXUZ01000009.1, read as the reverse complement.
CGCAATATCCTGATTTTTACGTGCAACATTATATTGTGTTGCATCAATCAAATGTGGAATTAAACTTTGACGCAATGTTGAATGGGCTTCACTCATTGGCATCAACAACTCAACTGTGTCATGTGCTGCTGTTGTAAAGGCTGTCGCACGTTCACGATCTACCAATGAGTATGTAATCGCTTGTGATAAACCTGCCCCTTCTAATGTACGTTTCACGACACGTGTTTTACGTTGACGGTCAGTGAGTGCGCCACTTGTCACATCTTCAAATACAGGTAATGTAGATGGAATATTGTCATAACCGTAAATACGTGCGATTTCTTCAATTAAATCCGCTTCAATTGTAATATCGCGACGACGTGATGGCACTTTCACATGAATGTCGTTATTCGTTGTCTCCGTATCAAAGCCGAGTTGTTCAAATACACGCACGATATCCTCTTCTGTCAATTCAAAACCGACCGTACGATTCACTTTATCCGCCGTAATCGTAATGTCCGTCACCAATTCACCTAAATCACCATCTGTCACGCGACCGTCTAACACTTGACCTTGTGCTAATGTTTCGAGTAAATAACATGCACGGTCTACAGCTTCATTTAAAAATTCTGTCGCAATGCCTTTTTCAAAACGACTAGAAGATTCACTGCGCAAGTTCAAACGTCTTGATGTATGACGGATTGCCACTGGGTTGAAAATCGCACCTTCCACAACGACATTTTTCGTTTCTGGTGTTACTTCAGAGAAATCGCCGCCCATAACTCCACCAAGTGCAATCGGTTGTTGACCATTCGTAATGACGATATCGCTTGATAATAGTTCACGTTCTTGATCATCTAATGTTGTCATTTTCTCGTTTTCATGTGCGAGTCGAACGACAATCTCGTTTGAACCGATATGGTCTTTATCAAACATATGCAACGGTTGGCCGTATTCTAACATCACATAGTTTGAAATATCGACCACGTTATTAATTGGACGAATGCCCGCTTTCATTAAACGTGCTTGCATCCATTCAGGCGATGGTGCGATGTGTACATTTTCAACGACACGTGCACTGTAATATGGTACTTGCGTTGTATCTTCTACTTTTACTGATAATGTTTCTTGTGCTTGCTTGGATTGTGCAGTCACAGTTGTTTCTGGTTTTTGAACTTTTTTATCGTACAATGCAGCCGCCTCATAAGCTGTACCAATCATACTTAATGCATCTGCTCGGTTCGGCGTTAAGTCAAATTCCATCATTTGGTCATCCAAATACAACGCTTTTAACGCATCTGTGCCTGGTTCAATGGCAGTCGCAAATTGATAAATGCCATCTTCAAATGCTTTCGGTACCACATTACTTGGCAGACCGATTTCTTGAAGTGAACAAATCATACCTTCAGACACTTGACCACGTAATTTGGCGCGCTTGATTTTAATACCACCTGGTAAACGCCCACCTACTTTTGCGACGATTACTGTTTGACCAGCACCTACGTTCGGCGCACCACAAACAATTTGTACAGGGGCGTCTTCACCAATATTCACTTGGCAAATGTTGAGCTTATCCGCATCTGGGTGTGGTGCGATGTCTTCAACATAACCGACAACTAAATTTTTAATGTCTTTCGTAAAGTCTTGAATATCATCGACTTCAATTCCGGTACGTGTAATACGTTCAGCCAATGCTTCAACTGAGACATCTAAATCTACATATGTTTCTAACCATTCTTTAGATATTAACATGTTGTTCACCTCTATCTTCTACAGCTTTAAATTGATTTAAGAAACGGATATCATTCGTATAGAAATGACGAATATCTTCAATGCCATATTTCAACATCGCGATACGATCTGGTCCCATACCAAACGCAAATCCTGAATATTTTTTTGAATCAAATCCAGCCATTTCAAGTACGTTCGGATGTACCATACCTGCACCTAAAATTTCAATCCATCCTGTATGTTTACACACGTTACAGCCTTTCCCTTTACATTTGAAACATGATACGTCAACTTCAACAGATGGCTCTGTAAATGGGAAATAACTTGGACGTAAACGAATTTCGCGATCCGCACCAAATAATGATTTCGCTAATAATTCGAGCGTGCCTTTCAAATCACTCATTTTAATATTTTCATCCACCACAAGGCCTTCGATTTGTGTAAATTGATGGCTATGTGTCGCATCATCCGAGTCACGACGGTATACTTTACCCGGACAAATGATTTTCACTGGACCTTGACCATTACGTTGCTCCATTGTACGTGCTTGTACAGGAGATGTGTGTGTACGTAATAATACTTCCTCAGTAATATAAAAACTGTCTTGCATATCACGCGCTGGATGTGATTTCGGTAAGTTGAGCGCTTCGAAATTGTAATAATCTTGTTCCACTTCATAGCCTGTCACAATTTCATAACCTAAACCTAAAAACAAGTCTTCAATTTCTTCCACTGTACGTGTTAAAGGATGCTGTGCCCCTGTTGCCACTGTACGGCCAGGAAGTGTCACATCAATTGATTCTTCTGCAAGCTGTTGATTCAATTGTGCTTCAGCAAGAATTGTTTGACGTTCAGTAATTGCCCCTTCAATTGCTTGACGTACTTCATTCACACTTTGCCCATAAGCTGGTCGATCTTCTTTCGGCAAGTCTTTCATTTGTTTCATCAGACCTGTCACTTGACCTTTTTTCCCAAAATATTTGACCTTTACATCTTGTAACGCTTTTTCATCTTGTGCTTGTTCAATATCAGTCATTGCTTCATTTTTGATTTGAATCATTGCTTCATTTTGCACCATTGTCATTCCTCCTTTTAATCTTTAACGCCATTCATACGCAAACGCTTTTATCAACTTTCATCACGCGATATGCTTGGTGAGCAATTTGTTACATATCTCTTTTTACACAAATAAAAAAGACTCCGCCCGCACTATTGGGACGAAATCTCTCTTCCGTGGTACCACCCAGTTTTATGTATCCAAGACACATACACTCTGAATTTATGTTGATAACGGATCATACTTCCGACTTAAATCTCTTTAAGTAGCTAAAAAGGTGAAAAAAACTATGTAGATTGAGTCCGATTCGCAGTTCATGTCAGACTTCCCTGTACAATCTCGATAATAGTTTACGTCTTTTTATTAGCAGTTTGTTGAATTGTTAATACGTCTATTATATACATGCGTACTCTAAGGGTCAACCCACAGTCTATCCCTTTAAATAAAACATTAAAATACCAGCTGCAACCGCGACATTTAAACTTTCAGCTTGACCATAAATAGGGATCGTCAAGTTTTGTGTCGTATGCGCTAATAACTCTGGCGCAACCCCTTCACCTTCATTGCCAAGTATGAGCGCAAATGTCTCTTGTTGGCTTGCGACCTGATGATACGTCGTCGCATCTTGTAATGCTGTACCGTAAATTGGTCCTTCAAATGCCGACATCCACGCTGACATATCTTCTACGTATTGAATTGGAATGTGGAATACACTCCCTTGACTAGCACGTAGCACCTTATCTTGGTAGACATCTGCAGTCCCTTTCGTCAGCACAATTAAATCTAAACCTGCTGCATCAGCTGTTCGAATCATGGTACCGAGGTTGCCAGGATCTTGAATACGATCTAAAATCAACACTTGTTTTGCAGTTGTGACGTCCACTTGTGGTTTTTCAATGATCGCAAATATTCCTTGAGGTGTGACTGTACCTGATAATGCTTCGGCTACTTTTTGTGTAATCTCATACACTTCCTCGGCCGCTTCAATCAGTTCTGCTGGGACACGGTTCGGCTCAATCATAAACAATTGCGTTACTTTAATTTGACTTCGGACTGCTTCTTCAACTAAATGAAACCCTTCAACAATCGCTAGACCTTGCTTATCACGTTCTTTTTTCTTTTTTAATTTATTATAGTTTTTAATTTTCGGATTCTGTACCGATGTAATAGCTTCCATTATAGCCTCATCTCACTTTATTTTATGTTCACACACGTTTATTGTCATCGTTTGGATTAAAAATAGGACTGGAACAATGATTGTTCCAGTCCTATTTTACATTAATATCAATTTACTGTAAAAAGTCTATTATTTAGAAACGACTTCTTCACCTTTGTATGAACCACAGTTTGGACATACACGGTGAGATAATTTAAATTCACCACAGTTCGGGCATTCTTGCATACCTGGTACTGATAATTTAAAGTGTGTACGGCGTTTGTTTTTTCTTGTTTTAGAAGTTCTTCTTTTTGGTACTGCCATGGTTAGTTAATCCTCCCTTTTATTCGATTCATTTGACGCATCGTAGTTCAAAAACTTAGCGTGCATGATTACTATCATCGTATAATTGTTGTAATTTCTGAAGCCTTGGATCGACATTCACATGTGATTCATCTTGAGATGGGTCGTTATCCAAATTATCTTCGTCAATAACTTCCCAACCTTGACCACCAGTAAGCATTTGATCGCTGTCATCCGCAACGACACGCATTGGTTTCTCAAGCATAACAATCTCCTCAGCAATTTCGCGAAGATCAATCATACCATTTGTGACAAGATGATAATGTTCATCGTCCTCATCCTCATACAAACCATCTAAATCAAACACTTCCGTTGTTGTTGCATCTAAAGGTACATCTACAGGCACTAACGTACGCGCACACGCCATCGTATATTGCCCAGTTAAATGCATTGTTGCAACAACCTCATTCGATTTAACAATCAACTCACCCTCGATCTGAATCGGTGATAAGTCTAAAAGATCCAAGTTTTGAATCAGATGGTTAAACGTTACGGTCTGATTAAATTTAAAAGGTTGTCCTTGGTATTTTCTCAATTGTGTTATTGACCACTTCATATGGCTTCACCTCTAACAAGCACAAAATTTATTTTAACTATTGATAGTTAAGTTGTCAAGATTTTTTCTTAACATCTTAAGTTCTGATACAATATTCATAATGAGACACGAAAGGACAGAATGCAAATGAAAAGTGTCGCAATAATCACAGAATATAATCCTTTTCATCACGGCCATCTCTATCACGCACAACAAAGTAAAGAAGCTTCTCAAAGTGACGTCTCCATCGCCATTATGAGCGGTCAATTTATGATGCGAGGAATGCCTGCGATGTTTAACAAATTCAAACGTGCACAAATGGCAACTGAAGGTATAGATTTAGTAGTAGAAATGCCCTTAGTCGGTTCTTTATCGTCCAGTGATATTTTCGCTAAAATGGGGGTTAAAGTTGCTGATTACTTACAAGCTGATGTTTTAAGTTTTGGAAGTGAGAGCGGCGAACTGTCTCAACTTGAACACGCTGCGCACCAACTCATTCAACTCGAAAAAGCGCCTACCTTTCAAACAGCGATCAAGTCGGGTAAAAGTTACGCAAGAATCGCAGCAGAAACATTGCAAAGCGATCTATTAAGTCGGCCTAATAATATTTTGGCCATCGCCTACTTAAAACAATTGCAACTTCAACAAAGTACGATTCAACCGATGACGATTGCGCGAACAGAAGCGCAACATCACGATACCGAAATACAACATGCGTCCATCGCAAGTGGTACAGCGATTCGTAAAGGAATTACAGATGGCAATCAGGCTTGGCAAATGATGGTGCCCGAAAAAAACATTCCTTTAATGAGAACACCTTTTAACGACCAACAGCGTTTATTCGACTTCATTAAATTTACGATTTTACAACAGACACCTGAAACATTAAAAAACATTTATACGATGAGTGAAGGTTTCGAAAATCGATTATACCGTGCAACATTGTCAAACACGGACTATACGTCATTCATGCAAAAATTAAAAACGAAGCGTTATACTTATACCCATATTCAGCGTATTTTAATGAATGTGTTGTTGAACTTTCAATATGCAGATGTATCCGATGAAATCCGTGCGGTAAGAGTGCTAGCCATGACGTCTCAAGGTCAGCGCTATTTGAAATATTTAAAAACGCATTTTCCTGAACGCCGGATCATCACCAACATCAATCGTGAGACGGCAAAGTTATTTAAAAATGAAGTGAAAGCAACCGAGATTTACAATGTATTGACAGGTGATGATATGACAGATTTTAATACGCCTGTTTTTATGCGTGGTCGTTGAATGTTAGAGTTAGACAACATATGGACCCTTGACAAATCGTAGGAAGGGACTGGGACATTAGTTTTCCCAGCCCCTATTCCTTATTATGGACAGATACCGATTAATGATGATAAAACAGCCAAGAATGAGGATGAATGAGACATCATCATTGGATCTTATGGGGTTGCCTTCATTAATTTATGATTTTGATATTCAATTGCTAAAATGGGTGAGACTCCCGAGGGGTGAAGTTGAAAACAAAATGACATCTTCTAACTTTGATAATAGCTAGTGTTTAACGCAGTAGCTGTCTGGGACTGGGACATTATGAAATGCCCATCTCTATTTATCATGAAGCTATATCTACAGTTGATGATAATAACGACGAAAATGAGGAAGAGTTGGACAATCGAGTAGGAGAATAGTCATTAATTGACTATTCGTCCTCTCACACCACCGAGCGTACGGTTCCGTACTCGGCGGTTCAATATCTTGCGTAAGCCAACTCTGCAAGCTGGGCTAATGGTATCAGCC
>NZ_FXUZ01000030.1 GCF_900183575.1 Staphylococcus cornubiensis | reverse complement strand
TAAGGATTATGAGTGAAGGTTCGCTTATCTCAAAAATTAATTAAGGAGGCGTTTTATGCACATTTTTGGTATTGATATCAGTAAAGCATCGGCAGTTGTGGCACATTATGAAGATGAAACGTTCGTTAAAGAATTGGATTTATTCTATGATTCAAAGAACTTACTTCAGTTCTACACATATTTAAAATGTTTTGAAGATAAGTTATTGATATTCGAAGCGACAGGTGTCTATTCAACAATTATTCGTCAATTTTGTATTGACCATAATATTAAACATGTCTGTATAAACCCTTTAGAAGCACACTTTAAGATGAATTCATTAAGAAGGTATAAAACAGATAAGGTGGATGCACATAAACTCGCTCATTTAGGTTTCACGCTAGATGAAAAATACATTATTCATACCCCTTCAGATGAAGATGTTGAGAGAAAGAGTTATACACGCTTAATCATGCATATTGAGGACGATTTAACTAAATTAAAAGCGAGACTTAAAGAAAGGTTATCTCAAGTATTTCCGTCACTTCAAGACTTAGTGAAGCACAACTATAATATTCCTAACCTAAAGCTTATCAATTTATTTGCACATCCCCAATTCATCTTAAATATGACAAAACAACAACTCAAAAAGCTCATTAAGCAGCACAATAACTGCACAAAAACATATCTTGAAGAACTGACTATCAAGCTTATTGAATGGGCTCAAAACACATATATTATCGTCCACGAAAATCACCCACTTGTCGAAGAAATCAAAGACATTACCGAAGATTTAATTCGACTCATTGGTAGAAAAAAGAATTATGTCGCTAAACTAAAAAAATTATGTGCTGACCAAAAATTATATCACGTCTTATTGAGTATCAATGGCGTTGGAGAACAGAATGCGGCTTTACTCACAGGGGAATTAGGAAATATTGATCGCTTTGAGACGAATAAGCAACTCAATGCGTTTGTTGGTATCGATATCGTCAGATATGAATCAGGAACGATTTATAAAAAAGACCGTATTAATCGGCGTGGCAGTAGTGTAGCGCGAAAAATACTCTATCAAATGGTTGAGCTTTTTATTATGAATCAACACCGTCAGCAGAATAATATTTGCGATTATTACTATAAATTAAAAAAGCCACCTTATAATAAACATCATAAAGTGGCCATGATTGCTTGTGTGAACAAGCTCATTAAAGTTATGCATTACTTAAACGCTACAAACTCAAGATATGATTATGAACGTGCTACAAGCCATTTAAAGGCCAACTAGGATAACCACTTCCATTAGCCAAGCACTATGCACATCTTGAGTTATATACACAGGAAAATTCTACCTTAGTCATACTCGTTATGACTAAACAACTCAAATTTTTCCTACATATTCAGTATAACACCTAGAAAAAAATTTTAAAATCAGCTAGGTGTAGTTCAGCGATGCCAAAATACTAAAAAAACACTTGCAAAACAGTAAGAA
>NZ_FXUZ01000067.1 GCF_900183575.1 Staphylococcus cornubiensis | reverse complement strand
TGTGGAAGCAGATAAGCTTAGTGCTCTGATTGAAAACCTGTTAACAGCAAAGGAAAGTCAGGGCTTATCAGAGTATGTTGAAGACTCTGGAGATCTGGAAGGTTTGGAAATAAGTGCTGATGATGAAGATCAAGATATTGATACTGCAACATCAGTAACTGATGATGCCCCTATCGTAAAATTCGTCAATAAAATTTTATTGGATGCGATAAGGCAAGGAGCTTCTGATATACACTTTGAGCCTTATGAACGAGAATACCGAATCAGGTACAGGCAAGATGGTATTTTACATGAGGTCGCTACCCCCCCGGCAAGCTTGTCATCTCGTATTACAGCACGCATCAAGGTAATGTCTAATTTGGATATATCAGAACGGCGTATCCCCCAGGATGGTGGCTTCAAAATGAAAATTTCCAAGTCACGAGCAATTGATTTCAGAGTGAGTACATG
>NZ_FXUZ01000031.1 GCF_900183575.1 Staphylococcus cornubiensis | reverse complement strand
GAAACATATTAAGATAGTAGTGAAGAAATTATGACGATAGTTTCTTCACTACTTATTTTTTATAATAGGTAGTTGAGAGAAGCTAAATCGAACTTCCCTTGGATTTTAAAATTCGTCAGGAAACTGATTGGCTTCACTCCCTTATGAATTTTGTTTCAATATGTAGGCTCTAGAAGTCGTGTAAGAAAATAAAGTGATTAAGGATTATGAGTGAAGGTTCGCTTATCTCAAGATTTAATTAAGGAGGTATTTTATGCACATTTTTGGAATTGATATCAGTAAAGCATCGGCCGTTGTGGCTCATTATGAAGATGAAACACTCGTTAACGAGTTTGATTTACTCTATGATTCAAAGAACTTACTTCAGTTCTACACATATTTAAAATGTTTTGAAGATAAGTTATTGATATTCGAAGCGACAGGTGTCTATTCAACAATTATTCGTCAATTTTGTTTCGATCATAATATTAAACATGTCTGTATAAACCCCTTAGAAGCACATTTTAAGATGAATTCGTTAAGAAGGTATAAAATAGATAAAGTGGATGCACATAAACTCGCTCATTTAGGCTTCACGCTAGATGAAAAATACATTATTCATACCCCTTCAGATGAAGATGTTGAGAGAAAGAGCTATACACGTTTAATCATGCACATTGAGGATGATTTAACTAAATTAAAAACGAGACTTAAGGAGAGGTTATCTCAAGTATTTCCCTCACTTCAAGACTTAGTGAAGCACAATTATAATATTCCTAACTTAAGGCTTATCAACTTATTTGCACATCCTCAATTCATCTTAAATTTGACAAAACAACAACTCAAAAAGCTCATTAAGCAGCACAATAACTGCCAAAAAACATATCTTGAAAATCTGACTATCAAGCTTGTTGAATGGGCTCAAAACACTTACATTACCGTTCACGAAGAACATCCACTTGTCGAAGAAATCAAAGATATTACTGAAGATTTAATTCGACTGATTGGTAGAAAAAAGAAATATGTCGCTAAACTTAAAGATTTGTGTGCTGACCAAAAATTATATCAAGTTTTATTGAGTATCAATGGTATTGGAGAACAGAATGCGGCTTTACTCACAGGGGAATTAGGAAATATTGATCGCTTTGATACAAATAAGCAACTCAATGCTTTTGTTGGTATCGATATCGTCAGATATGAATCAGGAACGATTTATAAAAAAGACCGTATTAATCGGCGTGGCAGTAGTGTAGCTCGGAAGATACTCTATCAAATGGTTAAACTTTTTATTATGAATCAACACCGTCAGCAAAATCATATTTGCGATTATTACTATAAATTAAAAAAGCCACCTTACAATAAACATCATAAAGTGGCCATGATTGCTTGTGTGAACAAGCTCATTAAAGTTATTCATTACTTAAACGC
>NZ_FXUZ01000032.1 GCF_900183575.1 Staphylococcus cornubiensis | reverse complement strand
AATCGAGTAGGAGAATAGTCATTAATTGACTATTCGTCCTCTCACACCACCGAGCGTACGGTTCCGTACTCGGCGGTTCAATATCTTGCGTAAGCCAACTCTGCAAGCTGGGCTAATGGTATCAGCCCCCACTTGTAGAGTTGTTTTGTTGTAAGTGCACGATGAACCTCGTGCGTGTTTGATAATCGCCAGTACTTTTTGCGAGACTGTGCGATTTTCATCGCACTTCTATGGTCAAGACCATATTGGCGCAACATCTTATATTTGGTTCTTACTCTTTTCCACCGTTTAAGTATGAGTTGTCTAAGTCGGCGGTTTAACCAGGATTGCGTGGTTTCAATAAATCCTCTGATAAAACCTCTACCAAAGTAATTTATCCAACCTCGCGTCACTTGGTTAATTTCAGTGATAATATCTTTAAAGGTACCGGGTCTATTTCGTTTCGTTATTTTCCTTAAGGCGCGTATTAAATTTCTTTTTGCTTCCGTAGTCGGCCTGAAACGACAAACCCCATTTACCTTGGTTATTAGACAACTCAAGAACTTTAAACGTGTAACTGCTCCTACTCTACTTTTATCTTCATTGACAACCAACTTCAGTTGCTTCTCAATGAATTTCGTTACATTCGTCATTACGCGTTCGCCTGCACGTTTTGTGCGTACAAAGATGACAAAGTCATCTGCATAGCGTACAAAACGATGTCCACGCTTTTCGAGTTCTTTATCCAGTTCATGTAGATAGATATTACATAGTAAGGGAGAGATAACGCCCCCTTGTGGTGCACCTATCTTTCTTTCTGCGACTTCGCCAGATAGGTCAATGGCACCTACTTGTAGACTTCTACGGATAAATGTTGAAATTGACTTATCTTGAACATGGCGTTCGAACAAATACATGAGCTTATCATGATTCAACATGTCAAAGCACTGTTTCAAATCACAGTCCACAGCTATTTTATAGCCTTCTTCGTAGTAGGACGCACATTGCTTAAGTGCTGTTCCTGTGCTACGATTAGGTCTGAAACCATGGCTGTGATTCGAAAATGTTCGGTCAATGCCTGGTTCAATCACTTGTCTAATAGCTTGTTGTATCACTCTGTCTCTAGCGACAGGAATACCAAGCACACGCATTTTCCCATTTGGTTTGGGGATTTGAACTTTTCGAACTGCTTGAGGCTGATAAGTACCATCAAGCAGTTTTTTCGTTATCTGTGAAAAGTACTGAGCAAAGTGAGCGTGGAGTTCACTGACTTTCATGCCGTCAATTCCAGGAGCACCTTTGTTTTTCTTAACTTTCTTGATAGCTTTTTCTATGTTGTTTGGTCTTACAACAAGCTCCATCAGTGATGGAGACTTACGATACA
>NZ_FXUZ01000036.1 GCF_900183575.1 Staphylococcus cornubiensis | reverse complement strand
TCAAGCATTGTTGCTTTGATATCGGGTAATTTATCGATATTAAGCGAAATAGGTTCTGATTCAATCTCTTCCTTTAATGATTCCAATCCTTGATGTACTTCCACGTATTGGTCTAACTTAGCTTGTTCATCAGCTAAAAGTGCATTATATTTTTGATCTAACTGCTGGCTGAATTGTTGCTGCAATTGTTGAACATCAGTTTGGTTAGATGATTTGTCCATTAACCATTGCTGTATTTTGTTACTCTGAGTCAACGACATCAGTTTGTGTCTTGTCTCCATGTAAATCTTCTCCTTTATGGTTGAAAGTGGCGCACTCACTTTCAACTTAAAATTTGTTCAAAACGTTTTGACAAGACAATCGTAATACTAAATAGAGGTCGTTGATGAAGTGGCAAAAAAATTCAAAAAAATTTCCACCAAGCAAATAAGCTCAATCCCTTTATATGAGGGATTGAGCTTACCAATTATTTATTTATTTTCTACTTAACTTCAATTAGAGCTTTTTTCGGTTATTCCTTCTTTTTAACAGTTGATTCTTAAATTGTTTCATTAACATTGCCATTGGGATGTTATCTTCGTGCGCTTTAGTCACTTCAATTTCATTATTATATGCATTATAAAATGATTTATATTCATTAATATAGCCATTTTTCATATCATTATAATGTTCAGTCTTATTAATGTATCGGTCTATCAATGTTACAACTTGCTGCATATCATCCATAAAATATTGGAACA
>NZ_FXUZ01000011.1 GCF_900183575.1 Staphylococcus cornubiensis | reverse complement strand
CTCCATAAAAGAAGTAAGCTTGATATAGCTCGTTGATTGTTTAAGTCAATCACTCTTGAAAGTACTTTTGAAGTACTCAAATTATCGGAATTAACGTTGACATATTGTCATTCAGTTTTCAATGTTCGATTTTTGCTGTTACAAGAATTCATTATACTTTAAATAAATTACTGTGTCAACATTTAATTTAAAGTTTTTTTAAATTCTTTGTTAATAAGTTGTTGTCTCATTCAACATTTATTATCTTATAATGTTGTGAAGAAAGATTCAAGCGTTAATTTTACACTTTTCATAATTCATTTACATGCGTTCAACATTAAAGAATTATTTTTAACATCTCCTCGAAACGACTTCCTTATCTTACCAAGCAGAACCGCTGTCGTCAACATAAAACAGGCGTTATTTTTAATAAAATTTACCACGATTTTGAAAACTAACACGTATAGAGTTATTTTTACATTAAAACATTTTAAGAGACGTATTGTTTTCATTCTTGAAACACTTTTAAAGCTATTGAATCACCTTATAATGACGTATTTTTTCTTAATAACTTGTTTCATACTTCGAATTCATTTTAAGTAGTGCAGTAGAGTCAAGTTAAGATGTACAAGAGCTATTGCATACTTCTATATACATGACTTCTATTGTTACAAATGATGTTAATGAAGCCACGAAAGTTAGAAAACAAAAAAAGACTTATTCATTTCCACGTATTCAACATACGCTTTCTGAATAAGTCCTTTATCTCTTATGATTCCTTTTCAGCCTCTTTACACGATTGACAAACACCATATATCTCCATTCTGTGATGCGTAACGTCAAATTCTGTTACATGTTGCGCGAGTTGTTCAACTTCATGGAGTAATGGATAGTGGAAGTCAACAATCTTACCACATTTCTCACAGATGACATGGTAATGATTCTGGGTGTCAAAATCAAATCGACTTGAAGCATCACCATATGTTAACTCTTTAACAATGCCTGTCTTTTTAAATACTTTAAGGTTATTGTAAATCGTTGCAACACTTATATTCGGGAAGTCAGGTGATAATGATTGATAAATTTCGTCAGCTGTTGGATGCGTATCCGCTTTGATGAGGAAATTTAAGATCGCTTGACGTTGCGGTGTAATACGAACGCCGGCTTCACGTAAAGACGCTATTGACTCTTTTAATTGATGATCATGTGATTCCAATTCAGCAGTCATTAGGTTCACCCGTCTTTCTTATTAATAATAATTCTTACTTAATAATATATCGGGTTTACCTGTTTATTGTCAATATTTATCTAATATCCTCTATCAACATTAACCTCATTCTCAGTCAATTCACCATTATTGAGAAAAGATTTTAAATTATTAGAAAAAATATCAGTTGCGAGTTTCATATTATCAGCATTGCTACCTGAAATATGAGGTGTCATGAATACATTATCTAATTGATACAACTCTGAATTCGAATCAAGTGGTTCTTGCTCAAAAACATCTAAATAAGCTTTACGAATGGCTTTATTTTTTAAACTGTCAACAATCACTGCTTCTGTGGCGATTGTACCGCGTCCTAGGTTAACAAATAATGTGTGATTATTCATTGCTTTAAAATCTTCGGCTGTTAGTAAATAACGTGTGCCGTCTGTTTCTGGTAGCAAGTTGACAACAATATCAGCTTTTTCATACACTTGTTGACGTTCTGATATTGGGTATGTTTCATCAAAATAGTTTGCTGCATGACCCGTTGTATTCAAACCGAGCGTCTTCATTCCTAATGTTTGTGCAACTTGTGCGGCGCGTTGTGGAATTTTGCCAGTCCCTAAAAATAAAATGTGCTGGTCTTTAACGGATGGTGTCACACGTTTATGGTTATACACTTTTTCTTGCTGTTCTGCATAGATTTCTTTTAATTCCTTATAATCATCTAATATATACGCAAATAAAAATTCCGTTAATTGTTGTGCATGTACACCACCTGCATTCGACAATTTGACTCCTTTTTCTTTTAAGGTTTCAAAAGGTAAACTATTGACTCCAGTCGCATACCAAGCTACCCATTTTAATTTTGGAGCGTTTTCGATAAAAGTTTCGTTGACTTCTGGGTGATATGAAATCAATACGTCCATTTCTTGTTGCACCTCTTTAGGCAACTCAGATGGGTGTTTATAAAATTTAAATTCAACTTCAGGAAATGCTTCTTGTAATCTTGCTTCTTGGTCATCCAAACGCATCAATCCGACTACTAACATATTACATCACCCTTCCAATATTTCTTTTAACTGTGCCATTTGCTCTTTCACTTTTACTTTTTCAATAACATCAATAACTTTGCCGTCTTCATCTAAAACAAAAGTTGTTCGTACGATGCCCATCGATTCTTTACCGAAAGATTTCTTCAGTTGATAGACACCAACCGCTTCAGAAAGTTGATAATCTTCATCTACCAATAAATCAAAATTCAATTGATGTTTTTCAATGAAATTTTGATGTTTACGTTTAGAATCACCACTTACACCGTAAACCTGGACATTTAAATCGTTGAAGTATGCAATATTGTCTCGAAAGTCGCATGCTTCTGTTGTACATGTCGGTGTATTATCGCGTGGGTAAAAATAGAGAATCGCTTTTTGTCCTTTTAATGAAGCTTTTGAAATTTGTTCACCGTTTTGGTTTTCTAATTGAAAGTCTGGAAATGTGTCTCCTTTTTTTAACATAACTACCCTTCTTTCTTATATCTTCTTATTTTATGATACGATAAGAAGGAAAAATATTAAATTAAAAGAGGTTGGTTGATTTATGAATTTTAATCAAAGCGAACAATTACAAAAACAATCTAATGAATATATTTTAGGAGGTGTGAATTCACCGTCTCGTTCATATAAAGCTGTGGGTGGAGGCGCGCCTGTCGTGATGAAATCGGGTAAAGGGGCTTATTTATACGACGTCGATGGCAATCAATATATCGATTATTTACAAGCATATGGTCCTATTATTACTGGTCATGCACATCCACACATTACAGAAGCGATTCAAGAACAAGCAGCTCTTGGTGTTTTATACGGCACACCGACAGAATTAGAAATTGATTTTGCACGAAAATTGAGAGTGGCCATTCCTTCTTTAGAGAAAATGCGTTTCGTTAATTCGGGGACAGAAGCAGTGATGACTACGATTCGTGTTGCTAGAGCTTACACAAATAGAGATAAAATCATCAAATTTGCTGGCTGTTATCACGGGCACTCTGATCTCGTTCTCGTAGCGGCTGGTAGCGGACCTTCTCAACTTGGTTCTCCAGATTCTGCTGGTGTACCAAAAAGTGTCGCTCAAGAAGTCATTACGGTACCATTTAATGACATTGAATCATTTAAAGAAGCAATGAAACATTGGGGCTATCAAGTTGCAGGTGTATTAGTTGAACCGATTGTAGGTAACTTCGGTATGGTAGAACCCCAACCTGGATTTTTAGAAGAAGTGAATCGTGTGACCCATGAATATGGTGGTTTAGTCATTTATGATGAGGTCATTACTGCATTCCGCTTCCACTATGGTGCAGCCCAAGACTTACTAGGCGTTTATCCTGACTTAACTGCTTTCGGTAAAATTGTCGGCGGTGGTCTTCCAATTGGTGGTTACGGCGGACGTCAAGATATTATGGAACAAGTTGCGCCACTAGGTCCAGCCTATCAAGCAGGTACTATGGCAGGTAATCCGTTGTCAATGAAAGCAGGTATTGCATTATTAGAAGTATTAGAACAACCAGGTGTCTATGAAAAATTAGATCAACTCGGTGAAAGATTAGAGACTGGATTACAGGCTGCTATCGACAAATATCAAGTGAAAGCGACAATCAATCGTGTACGCGGTGCATTAACAGTCTACTTTACTGATGAAAAAGTCACACATTATGAACAAGCGGATGCTTCTGATGGCGAACAATTTGCGAAATTTTTCAAACTGATGTTACATCAAGGCATTAACCTGGCACCGTCTAAATATGAAGCGTGGTTTTTAACGACAGAGCATACTGAAGCAGATATCGACAAAACGATTGCTGCTGCCGATTATGCATTTAGCCAATTATAAACTTCGCTATTGAAATTTATAATGTAACAGTGTATAACATGATTAAACCTATTCACTACTCAGGATTTAATTTAATCAAAGGAGCGCGATGATTTGAAACTGGGAGCTAGAATTTTAAAAACAGGTATTGCGATTATACTTGCGGTTTCGATTGCCTCACTGTTACCTACTAATGCTGGGATGGTGACCGTTGCAGGAATTGCAGCGGTCGTCGCCATGCAGCCTAGTGTTTATCGTACGTTTAAAACGATTGTCGACCAATTTCAAGGTAATGTAATTGGTGCACTCCTCGCCGTAACCATGGTAACCATCTTCGGCAACAATATCATTATTATGGGTGCCACTGTTATTTTATTGATTGCATTACTCTTTAGAATGAAAATCGCACATGTCGCTACTTTAGCCACAGTGACAGCACTTGTCATTATGGGACAGCATGACGGCTCATTTTATATTTCAGCCTTTTATCGATTTTCACTTGTAATGATTGGTGTAATCAGCTCATTCATCGTTAACCTAACATTTTTACCACCGAAGTTTGAAACGAAAATTTATTACAACTCATTAAATATTTCTACTGATATCTTTAAGTGGTTTAATTTAGTGTTAAATGATGCGACAGAATTTAACTATGTGAAGCAAGATCTCGAAAATTTACGTCAACGTATTGTAAAACTTGAGCAATTACTCGAATTTTATAAAGAAGAACGTGTTTATACTAAGAAACAAGTATTCGCTCAAACGCGTAAGAAGATTTTATTTAAGGAAATTGTATTGTCAACGCGTGATGCGTATGACGTACTTAGACGAATGAATCGTTATCAAAATGATTTAGTGCATTTAAACCATGCGCTGTTACTACAAATCAAACTAGAAATTGATGAACTCACACAATTTCATGAACAGATTTTAATTAGTATTACGAAAAAGGCGAAATTTGATGCAACGTTAGATCAACGTTTTGTACCTAATCCATTGAAAAAAGACATCATTACTGCTTTTAAAGAAGAAGTCGTCACAGATTCAGAACCTGAAAACTTTTCTTACGCCAACATTATGCATATCATTTCAGCTTTAGAGGAATATCGATACAATTTAGAACATTTGGACCGCTTACGTGTCAGTTATTTCAAATACCATTCAACCGATCCAGATATTGATATTATTGAAGAAGATTTTGATTTGTAATATAAAAAGCTCGAACAAGATGATTGTTATTTTATCTTGTCCGAGCTTTTTATTTAATCTATACTGTCACATTATTTACACGCTAAGTTGTCTTAATTAATCAACTTGAGCTGATAGTCTTGTATAGACTCTATTGCGCCATTCGTATATTTAATTGTTACATGCTCTGGTCCAATCTCTGTCGGGCTTTTTACACCTACAGCTGCAGCAATATTAAATAATCCTTCGTGCAAACTTGTTATATAATTTGTGACACGATATTGCTTTTCATCCACTACAAGTGCTTCTTCTTTTTTAGGGTCTGTTGTAGCAACACCGACTGGGCACGTATTTTTATGGCATTGACGACTCATAATACATCCTACACTAATCATCATGGCTCTTGCGACGTTCACAAGGTCAGCCCCTAATGCTAGTGCAATCGCAATTTTATCAGGTGTCACTAATTTACCAGACGCAAAAATTTTCACTTTATCTCTTAACTGATGTGCTTTTAATAGACCATCAACAATTGGTAAAGCTGTGAATAATGGCAAACCTACACCATCTTGTAATTCTTGGAACGTTGCACCTGTCCCGCCTTCTCCCCCATCGATTGTGATGAAGTCTGGATAAATCTTTAATGTTTGCATCGCATCAATGAGTTGTTGTATGTCTTCTTTTCGGCCTAAGACCATTTTAAAGCCCACTGGTTTTTGACTCATCTCACGTAATTCGTCTATCCATTTTAATAAATCATATGCGTTATGTATAAAGTCAAAACGGTTCGGTGAGTCGACAGTTTCGTATGGTTTGATTTTACGGATATTAGCAATTTCTTGCGTTACTTTTTTACCTTCAATATGGCCACCACGTGTTTTAGCGCCTTGTGCCAGTTTGATCTCGAAAGCTTTAACTTGAGGGCGTTCAGCAACTTTCATAAAATGTTTCGGGTCGAATTGGCCATGTTCATCTCTTACACCAAATAAGCCGGGTCCAATCTGAAAAATAATATCGACATCACCAGCGAGATGATAGTCTGATAAACCGCCTTCACCCGTATTCATCCATGTGTTCGCCATTCCTAATCCTTTAGAAAGTGCAGTAATCGCGTTTTTACCGAGTGCACCATAACTCATGCCTGACTGTCCGACTAAACGTTTCACATAAAATGGATGTTGGATGTTCTCCCCGATTTTCACATAATGTTCAGGTGTTAAATAGTACGGCTGAATTTTTGTTGCCCGAATATGCTCCGAACGATTAAACAATGTTTCACTTTTAATTTGGTAGATAAATGTCGAGATCCACTCTGTATTATCCACCATGAGCTGATTTTTTTGAGTTGGAAACATGGCATTGTTAATAAAATAACCACTGTCATAATTTTTCTGTGTTCCGAAACTTGTACCTCTTGAGTTATATTTACCCGCAATGACGATATTTTGATAGTCCGTTCTCGAAAATGGCTTGTCCTCGTTATCATTTAAGAATAAATATTGACGCATTTCTGGGCCTATATGTTCAAAAAAGTATCTTACACGTGCAAGGACAGGATAATTCCGTAATACACTATGTTGTTTTTGTCGCTTGTCAAAAATTAAAAATGCAATGAATGCGATGAATGCAATGACTAATATACCTACTAATAAAATATTTACAATTAATTGTAGTACAGTTAAAAATGTCATGGTCATCTCCCCCCTTTTTTCTTTCATTATACATGATATATGGCGCACTATTGACCTTAAACGACCTGAATATGCTTAAGATAATAGAAGCTGTGACACTTTCAAGATGTCTTATTTCAAATATTCCATTTACACCATTTCAATTTTATGATAACAGCACAACTGATTTATCGCTTTATAATTGCGATTTTCAATATTCCATTTATTTTTAAATTTAAATTTTTTATGATTATCTTTTGAAATTGACGTCATAAATAGAGATTTTCGTAAAAATAAAAGTGACTAGACGTTCGTTTGCCCAGTCACTTTTTAACATTAAATGATGCTATTGAAGTTTTGTTTATAAATTTTGAATCGAATAAAGACGACGGTACGCCCCTTCTCGTTGCATTAATACGTCATGAGAGCCTTGTTCAACAATTTCACCATTTTCAATGACGACAATTTTATCGGCATGTGTAATCGTCGAAAGTCGATGTGCCACGATAATCGTTGTACGGTCGTGACTCAATGTTTCTAACGCATCTTGAATAATGGCTTCACTTTCTAAATCTAATGCACTTGTTGCTTCATCTAATATTAGAATTGGTGGATCGTTTAAAAAGATACGCGCAATCGATAACCTTTGTTTTTGTCCACCTGAAAGTTTAACGCCTCGCTCACCGACTTCTGTATCGTAGCCTTGTGGTAATGACATGATAAAGTCGTGTGCATTGGCAAGTTTCGCCGCTTCAACCACTTCCTCAAATGTGGCATCAGGACGACCGAGTAAAATATTTTCTTTCACTGTATCAGAAAATAAAATATTGTCTTGCTGTACCATACCAATTTGTCGTCTTAAACTTCCCATATCAAAGTCTTTAATATGATGACCGTCAATTTTAATTTCACCTTCTGTCACATCATAAAAACGTGGAATTAAACTAATTAACGTCGATTTACCACCACCACTCATACCGACAAATGCGACTGTTTCACCATGCTGAATATCTAAATTGAGGTGGTGTAATACATCTCGCTCATTTGATTGATATTTGAACGACACATTTTTGATTTCGATATGACCTTCGCGAATCGGAATCGCCTTAGCATGTGGTGTGTTTTTAATATCGTACGGCTCATCAAACAGTTGAAATACACGGTCCATGGATGCGAAACTTTGCGTTAATGTCGTAAAAGATGATACGAGTCGACGTAACGGGCCATATAACTGTTCAAGATAACTGACAAATGCCGCGAGTGTCCCCACTGTTACTGATCCCGTAATAGCTAGATACGCACCGTAACCTATCACAATGAGCGGTCCAATATCAGTAACTGTATTAATCGCAGAAAATGAATATGCGTTCCAACGTGTATGTTTAAAAGCTTTATTTAAAAAATTCGTATTACGTTTATCAAAGTTTTTCGCTTCGTTTGCTTCAATTGCGAAACTTTTAATAGCAGCCATACCATTCACACGTTCATGGAGAAAGCCTTGTGTTTCAGCAAGTTTTTGCGAACGTTGACGCGTCAGTGCTCTTAATCGGCCAAAGAAAAAATAGACCGTTAAAATATAAAAAGGTAAGACGACAATCGCAGCTAAAGTTAATTGAACATCCAAGAAAAACATGACTGATAGCGCAATGATAATCGTTATACAGTCGAGCCAAATGTTCATCAAACCGGTCATAATGAAGTCTTTCGTTTGTTCAACATCATTAATGACACGAGAGATGACCTCGCCTGCTTTGTTGTTCGCATAAAACTTTGAACTTAACGCCTGCAAATGATCATACAACTTTTTTCGTATATCATATAAAATTTTGTTACTTGTCCATTGTGCTAAATATTGTCTGAAAAACTCAATTGGCGGTCGTACAACTACAAAAATGAATGCTGCTATTAGCATAGACACAGCTAAGCGCATTAATTTATCATCCACTGTTAAAGCCGCATTATTAATCACATCGTCAATGACATATTTAATCAATAATGGAATGAGTAACGGAATACCAAACTTTATGATTCCTACAATAATTGTCCCAACAATCAACCATTTATACGGCTTTACAAACTCTAAATATCGTTTTATCAAGTAACCGTCCCCCTAGTATAAAAACTACTTTTCAATTGCCCGTATCTTGTATCGTAAATAAAATTAATAACGTCTCAACACTTTTCAATGACGAATTGAACGGGAGTAAGAACAATATCATTTGTCTCACTCCCGTATAATGTTGCCATTACATATCTGTGTTGTTATTGATTTTCATACGACATACTACTTTAAAAGTTTTTCACTTTTTGAAATCGTTGACGCCACACTTTAATAAAATCAGGTGCAAACGGCCCTTTTTTCTGTTCAATCCATTGCTGTAAAATATCGACATTACGTCTTAAAATCATATCGATATCTTTTGGATAGTTCATTTGATTCATATGTTGCTCATATTCATCTTCATCTAATAAATGATATTTACCATTCGGATACACTTTAATATCTAAATCATAGTCAATATATTTTAATGCTTCTTCATCGCATACAAAAGGTGAAGATAAATTACAATAATAATAAACGCCATCTTCACGAAACATACAAATCACGTTAAACCAATATTCTGAATGGAAATAAACAATAGCAGGCTCACGCGTTACCCAGGTGCGGCCATCGCTTTCAGTTACAAGAGTATGATCATTCCCACCGATGACGACATCTGCTGTTCCTTTTAAAATTGTTGTTTCGGACCATACACGGTGTATATTGCCATCGTGTTTATAAGATTGAATTTTAATCGATTCTCCTTCTCGAGGTATACACGATTTGACCAATTGCCCACACCACCTTGTTCAAATTTCACTTCGTTATTATATCATATTCCTATCCTATTGCTTAATTATTCCGCTTCATGTACCGCATTAAATATTTTTGTCATTGGCACTGGAAATGAATAGTCATCTTTTTCAGAAGGCGCCATCCATTGTCTCCCTTTTGCAATGATTGGTGCTGCCGCTTCATCCACAGTGGCCGTATGTACATTTAAATGCCACGTCAAATGTGTAAATTGATGTTTTACTTTGACAACATTTTTACGTTGAATCATTAATTGTTCGATATCGAAAACGTCTTCATTTTGATTTGCACCATGTTCCACCATTGGAAACTGCCACATCCCTTTTAATAATGAAGCAGTACGTTGTTCTATTAAATAGTCTCCCGATTGATTTTGAACGACATAGACATCAAAGTTTAATGTTTTTTTCTTCAACTTTTTCGTTTTTACTGGTCGCTCTAACACCGTTCCTCTTCCATACGCTTCACAGTGTGTTTGGACCGGACAAAATAAACAAAGTGGCGCTTTCGGTGTACA
This sequence comes from Staphylococcus cornubiensis, assembly GCF_900183575.1. Classification (GTDB taxonomy): domain Bacteria; phylum Bacillota; class Bacilli; order Staphylococcales; family Staphylococcaceae; genus Staphylococcus; species Staphylococcus cornubiensis. Next base: position 49,393 of record NZ_FXUZ01000011.1, on the reverse strand, counting down.
AACAAGCGCACCTAATTCCATCATCGCTTGATTAAAATCCCCTGACTGATGTGCAACGTATGGAGCAAGTTCACTTTCGTAAGCCTTTCGTGTCGACTGAAGCGCTGTATCACGATCATCATCGTTTAATCGTGACCATACGCGGAAAACATTTCCATCAACAGTCGCTAACGGCAAATCAAACGCAATACTCATCACTGCCGCTTGTGTATATGGTCCAACGCCTTTTAATTTTAAAAACGTATCAGGTTGTTGCGGGACGATTCCGTCATGCAATGCGACGACTTCTTTTGCAGCCGTATGAAAATTACGAGCACGACTATAATATCCGAGACCTTCCCAAAGTTTTAACACATCATCTTCATGTGCATTCGCCAAATCTTCAATCGTCGGAAATGCTTCAACAAAACGATGGTAATAATCTCGCACCGTATCAACTTGTGTTTGTTGCAACATGACTTCACTAATCCAAATATAATATGGATTTTTCGTTTCTCTCCAAGGCATTTGCCGTTGTTCTTTTTCAAACCAATCTAGTAAGTGCGGCTTGAATGCGAGTTGATCTAACATTTCAATTCTCCTTGTACAAATTAATGATTTTTGTTCATTTCAATTATCGACTATAATAAAGTTAAGTTATATTGAAAAGAGTGAGACATTATGGATACAGCCACACATATCGCAATAGGTGTTGGACTTACAGCAATTGCAACGACTGATGCTGCTATGAGCGGTAACTTCACTGCAACTGCTACCGTACTTATTGCTGGTTCACTAATTCCTGATAGTGATACTGTACTAAAATTAAAAGATAATGCAACATATATTTCAAATCATAGAGGCATTACACATTCTATTCCATTTACTTTACTTTGGCCATTATTGTTAACTTTACTCGTCTATAGTATTTTCACTCAAGTCGATCCTTTACATGTATGGCTTTGGGCACAACTCGCTGTATTCCTTCATGTGTTTGTTGATATTTTCAACTCATATGGAACACAAGCATTGCGGCCTTTTTCGAGTAAGTGGATTCAACTGAGCGTCATCAATACGTTCGATCCGATTATTTTTGTTATTTTGCTTATCGGTATTGCTATATGGGCCGTTGGTGTACACCCTTATATCGTGTTTATTCCAATTTTAATCATCCTCATCGTGTATTATGTTTTGAGATTTCAAATGCGGGGCTGGTTAAAAAAACAAGCTTTAAATCAAGTCGAACATTTAGGAACACCGATTAAGGTTTTTGTCGCACCTACTATCCGTTTTATGCAATGGCGTATCGCAATTCAAACTGAAAAACATGATTACGTCGGTCGTAGTTTTGGGCGTAATATTGTTTTTAGTGACAAAGTAGAGCGTCAACCTTTTCCGAGTGATGCGATGATGAAATATGCACAATATGATAAAAACGTGAAAGCTTTTTTAAACTTTTCTTCTATTTATCGTTGGCATGTGAGACATATTGATTCACATACGACTGAGTTGCGTTTTATTGATTTGCGTTATTTGAAGGATGGGCATTATCAGTTTGTAGCCATTTTACATCTTGATGAAGAGATGAAGGTGAAACATTCGTATACAGGATGGGTATTTAGTGAGGAGAAGTTGATGAAAAAATTACTTGCACATTAATACAAAGTTTGTGAGTATTAACATTTGCACAATGTATGGATACAGCTCTCCGATTGTAAGAACCATTCTTTGCCATATTTTTTATAGCCTTTTAATTGCCATCTTAGGCTCGCGTTCCTAGGCGCTGAAACTACAACTCACTAACGCTTTGATTTTGCTGTTACATTGGTTGTAGCGTTAGTGGATTTTGGGAGCAGTACTGAAATCTCATGTGCAACAAAGATTTCGTCGTACTGCCCCCGCAAGGCTGACTAGACTTCTCAAAAGTGTAAACATTGAGAAGTCAGACAGCTACTGCGATAAACAGTAATCACTGTTAAATATCAGAAATCATATTTAAGTCTTTAATTCATCTATCTGGTGTCTCGCCTGATTCGCAATTTTAAAAGGCTTTCTATTTTGCAGTTAAAGCATCATTCTGACAATCTCTTTATGTGGCAAACATACATATTTCTTTAATTTAAATCACACCTTGTATTCATCATGTTTTTCATTGGATGCTTATAAGGTCTACATAAGAAACTATAGTGCCCCAATCCATTTCACACTTCTCTCCCGATTCTCATTACGTGCTCATTGAAACCTCATCTTTTATCAAAGAATGCTATTGATTAGGCTAATAAATCAAGCGCGTTCTATTTAACTTAAATGATGGCCCGGTAAGTCTATAAGAAAAAAGCTGTATTCAACGATGGTGTGTCGTTGTATAACAGCTTTTTTAATATTACTCATCTTCTTGTATTTGAGACTGATGATGTTCGTTGGGTCTTAACTGTGATACATAATCTTTTAATGCAAAGCAAAATACAATCATTAATCCAATAAAGCAAATAAAATAAAGATGATATCCGAGATGGTTCATCGCTTCATGTCCGACGATGACTGCTTGTTGCATACCATTGACTAAATAGTAAACCGGATTAAGCATCATAATATGTGTCACCCAACCGTTACTGTTAGGTGGAATGTAAAGCACTGGGACGAGTATAAACGTCAAAATGACAATCATCGTGAACACACGATCTAATTTTGGATATAAAACGTACACTAAACCGAGTAAAAATGACATAATCACGATAAAAATGAATGACATGCCACTATAAAAGAACAAGCCTAACCATGTTGTATCAGTATTCAGCGGTTTCAACCATGCCATGACAACCATTAATACGGTTAAAATCACCGTGTTCATTACACTAGATAGTACGATATGGAAGAACGGGCTCGTATTAAAGTGACGTGTGACATAATAATCTCTCGGAAAAAAGCGATAATGAATATAAATCGCGACCCAAATGACACCAAAAGTGACTAATCCTGTTAGACGATAATCAAATGTCGCTTGCGTCACTTCTACGATATCTAAAAATTGGAAAGCAATAGCAGTTAAAATCATTAAAGTAAAGCCGATTAAAAAGGTTAATGCTGTCCATTTGCGGTGCTTTTGAAGGCGATATTTACTGTGTCTGAACAATCTCGTTCGATTATGAAAAAAATGAATTAAGTTTTCTAACACGCTCATCACCTACAATTCGATATAAATCCATTTGGAATTTTTCAGATCCGCAATTAAATAGCCTGAATCTGTTTTACTCATCCAAATATCAGATTTAATATTAAATTCATCTTTAAATTTGTCTTGCTTCACAATCGGAAATGTAAAGCCAATTAAATGATTACGGTCATCAAACAACATAGAAATCGGTTGTTCCAAAATCGGTTCTACAAATCGTTGTTGATGCTCAGCTACAAGTGTTTCATTCACTTTTTGATGTGATTTATGAAGTGCACTGTTAAAGTAATCGACATAATTAATATAGTTATCTTTCATATACGATTCTAACTGTTTACGGTCGACTTCTTTATAAAGTGCTGCTGGATTCATATATATAAATTTATCTTTGTTCGCTTTGTAACTTTTACCGTCGACTTCAATGCGATACGTCGTTTTATTTTCGCCAGTAATGGATGCGACAGTATAGTGCGGCAATTGTAAATCTTCACCTTTATTTTCTATTGGTGATACTTTAATTTTGCTATCATTCACAATGCCATATGCCAATTTATCAACGTACGGGTCAGTTGCTGATTTAGAAATAGTTGCTTGCGTCGCTAAAGGAGCACTGACAATTTTACCTAAGTTGGTGAAAATTAACACACCTGCCATACACATGCCTATAAAAAACAGTGCCAACCATGTCCAAATGCGTGATAAAAATGCAGGCGGCTGTGCGTGTCGATAGCGTTCAATCCGTCTGAAATTATATGTAAGTTCTGGCATGCGTGAGCGACTCCGCTTCCAATCTTCATCAAAATGTGCTCGTTCTTCTGCGGTCGTTAACGAGGCCATATCACGTTGATGTGATAAAAAATACGGCAGGACTTGTTTAATCGATCCTTCTTTGCGCAATTGACCGTGTGAAATCCATGCTAAATAGTTACTCACCGCTTTTACTTTTTCAATATCATTGTCAATCGCGACCCAAGTCCATTCGCGCTCGATATAATCTTCTACCATCACTTTAGCTTTTTCAAAAAATCCTTCATCAAGGTCACTTAATATATGACTTAAAATGACAATTTTTGCTTCAGAAGCGCGTGCTAAACTGAACAACAACTGCGCATATTGTGCATCGGTTAAATTTTTAACACGCTCATGTTGTACCTCATCTAAATGTGCATATTTAATGACTTGTGTTGCTTTATGTTCTGGTGCATCGTAAGGATACAGCTGGATGACATCTTTAACATAATCAATCACTGGAATATCCTCGACTGATTTTTGGTTCATATTCGCATAAAACATCGATGCAGCACGTGCGATTCTTCCTTTATCAGGTTGAACAGTGCCAGCCAAAATTTCACCGATTAAAGATTTGGATGATTCAGCCTCACCAATAATTCCTAACGCTTCACCTTCATAAATATGTAGAGAAATATTATTCAACTCAATGTCTTCAGGTTGATAACTAAAAGGTTTAAGCACATTTTGCTTTTTTTGATTGCGATAATAATGTGTGACATTGATCATCTTCAAGACAATTGAACTACCCATGCGCTAAAATCCCTTCTATATTTGTAATAATGAAATTGGTAAACCTTCTTCCGCTTCCGCCCCATTAATGCGATAACCCCATGCGAATACACCTTTGAGACGTTCTACTTTAAAGTAATCTCCTGTCCCATCTTTTAGTCGGTAAATTTTACCAAATTCAATTTCATTCGTATCGATTAAATAACTTTCTGCAATGACAACTTTATTGGCATAAACATCATATTCATTCATGATGCCATTCATTTCAGCTTTTCGCATTTTCTCTTTACTCGTTTGGATAACATGTAAAATCTCTTGTCTATCCATCTCACTTAAACGTTTTTCATTCATGATCAATTCCACTTTCTGTAAGTTTTCGTTTGATATCGTCGTAGGTGTATCCTTTTCTTAATAATGCTTCTACCGTTTTCATATATAAAGTTTTACCTTCATGTTTCTTCTGATATTTATTATAGACTTTCTCTAAATCACGTTGCAATAAATTATCCACAGTTTCTGGATCTTGCATAAAATCTAGCACATCAATCACTTTAAATATCGTATCTAGTGTAAATCCTTTTTGTTGTAATGATTGCTGCACTTTAACTTTCACCTTTGAAGTAGGTCCCTTTTTTTGATCCATTATTTTTTGAGCAATTTGTATGATACGCTCGAAAGACTGCTCCTCTTCATATAAATGGACGCCTTCATCAATCAAATCTGCTTCAATGCCCGCTTGACTTAACTTTTGACGAAACACTTCAGGGCCTTTATCCGTCGTACGTAGCATCGTATTTTTTAAACTCAGCATATAATCACGATGATCAATCAGTTTAAGGCGGTCACAATAAGCGATAGCCTCTGTAATGACATCATCTTCATAACCTTCTTTGTTAAGTTGTGTATAGATTTCTTTACGTGTTCTTTTACGATATGACAAATATTGAATAGCATGATTGATGGCTTGTTGTTGATGTTCACGTGATGCTAAAGCCTTCAGTTCAGCAGTATCGATTTCATCACCTTTTTTAATATTAAACGCCACTAATGTATCCATGGAGATACCTATCGCAAACACTTCATCTACATAAATATTAAAACGCTCATGATTGTTTTTTTGCACTTCAATTTTCGTAATTTTCGACATCGTTTTCCCCCTTTAAATAACAAAAAGAGTAGAGCTAAAATCTAAAAATGAAATTAGATTCCAATGCTCTACCCCACTCTTGTTGTAGCGTCGTGTCCAGCATTAAAGTGTGTGCAATCGTAGAAATCATCCAATGTTTGTTAGTCGACGATACACATCATGCACTTATTATGCCATATTGACGCCTTAAGCACCAAGTTGTTGCAATGCTTCAGTGTATTGTTGTTCAGTAATAAATTCTTGTTGCTTCATTTTTTCTAACGTCATTTTCGTACGATTAATAAATGAAGGCGACATGTCATTGATGTCATACACAGAAGGCGCATTCACTTTACTCGCTAATATTGCACTTTGTAATACTGTAATATGTGGTAATGTATAATTCTTTTCATTCGTTGTCACACCAAAGTAATAATTTGCTGCAGACTCGATTGTATAATGATTGTCACCATAATAAATGTTATTCATATAATAACTTAAAATTTCATCTTTGTCATAGTGACTTTCAATTCGTTTAGCGACAAACATTTCTTTCAACTTACGCGTCACCGTTTGTTGGTTATCATAATAATAGTTTTTTGCGAGTTGTTGTGTAATCGTACTGCCCCCTTGCAAGCGATCACGGTCACGGAGAGAAGCAAAAATAGCACGTAAACTGCCACGATAATCTACACCCGAATGTTTGTAAAAACGACGGTCTTCTACAGCGATAAACGCACCTTTCGTGTAGTCTGGCATTTGTGACGCACTCACATAACTACTTTTTTGCTCAATACTTTTTAAATCATCTATATCTGCTTGTTGTGCCATTAAGTACATCGCACCAATAAATAATGCTGCAGCTAATACAATCAATAACAGCAACGTTCTAAAAATACGTCTCGGCTTTTGCTTCTTAGGCGGTTGTCCCACTGGTTGATAATACGTATTGTGGTACGGTTCGTTTTGAGGTGAATGCATTGACTGCTTGGTCATTCGGTCTCTTCTTTTCATTCATGTTGACCTACTTTCTCATTTTCAAATCACTTAATAATGTGAGTTTATCAAGTCCTTCGTAAATTTGCTATATGTTTTGGCAAAAATCAGTCTGTAGAACGAGCTTGAGCACGAACATTGAAGATTGTTAGTGAACGTGGAAAAATGGGTATGTAACTGTAAAACAGAGAATCAAAACAGAAGGAGTAGTCATTATTATGGGAAAAGTAAAAGCAAACATGGCTTTAGTTAGAGCATTAAAAGCATGGGATATTGATCATGTCTATGGTATTCCAGGCGACTCTATCGATGCTGTAGTCGATGGACTGAAAGCAGCTGAAGATTCAATCGACTTTATTCACGTGCGTCATGAAGAAGTCGCAAGTCTTGCAGCAGCAGCGTATACGAAATTGACTGGCAAAATTGCTGTATCGCTTGCTATCGGAGGACCTGGTGCAATCCATTTATTAAACGGTATGTACGATGCAAAAATGGATAATGTGCCACAACTTGTATTATCGGGACAAGCAGACAGTCATAAACTCGGAACAAAAGCATTCCAAGAAATTGACTTACCAAAAATGTTTGAAGATGTTGCAGTTTTCAACTATCAATTGAAAGATAGTGATGCATCACGTATTTTTGAAATTGTTGACGAAGCCATTCGTACAGCATACCGTGAAAAAGGTGTTGCTGTATTAACTTTACCAAACAACATTTTAAATACAAAAGTTGAGGACAATTTCCCTTCAGAAGTTGAACCTTATGTACCTGAGCGTCGCCAACCATTGAATCATGAAATTCAAAGAGCAGCACAGTTATTTAATGAAAGTAAAAAACCAGTCATTTTAGTCGGTAAAGGGACTGAACATGCAAAAGCAGAAGTACGTCAATTTATTGAAAAAGGTAAAATTCCGACAATCGTAACGTTACCATCAAAAACTATCGTCGGCGATGACCACCCATACAACCTTGGTAACCTCGGTAAAATCGGTTCAAAACCGTCTTACCAAGCAATGCAAAATGCTGATTTGCTCATTTTAGCAGGTACAAACTATCCGTATGTCGATTATTTACCGAAGAAAAACATTCCAGCCATTCAAATTGATGAAAATCCTGAAGCTATCGGTCATCGCTTTGATATAGATGCACCTATCGTCGGGGACAGTCAACTGGCTTTACGTGCATTAACAGATGCGATTGAACCTGTCGAAAAGCGTTCATTCTTAAATGAAATGTTAGATCATCGTGAAACTTGGAAAGGTTGGATGACTGAAGATAAAAACAATGACTCAGCACCAATTCGTCCTGAACGTTTGATGGATGCGATTAACAAGGTGATTACTGATGACACTGTCATTGCTGCAGATGTAGGTACGTCAACAGTATGGTCAACACGTTACCTTAACCTAGGTGTGAACAACCACTTCATTATTTCAAGTTGGCTCGGTACAATGGGTTGTGCCCTTCCAACAGCTATTGCATCACGAATCGCCTTCCCTGGTCGTCAAGTCATCGGTATTACAGGTGATGGTGCATTCGAAATGGTGATGCAAGACTTCTCAACAGCCGTGCAATACAATTTACCAATGGTGTTATTCGTCCTTAATAACAGTGAGTTGTCATTTATTAAATACGAACAACAAGAAGCTGGTGAATTAGAATACGGCATTGACTTTAGCGATATTGACTTTGCGAAGTTTGCTGAAGCTTGTGGCGGTGTCGGCTACACATTGAGAGATCCGAAAGACATTGATTCTATCGTACAAACAGCCGTGCAACAACATAAACCAACTATCGTGAATGTTTATGTTGATAAAAATGCTGCACCACTTCCAGGTAAAATCGTCCCTGAACAAGCCATCAATTACGCAAAATGGGCATACCGTAGCTTAACAGAAGATCGCAAATTTATCTTCAATGAAATGCCATCATTAACAACTGCAGTGAGACGTTTCTTATAATCAAATTTAAATCACTAAGCAGCACGGGTGAAATGACCTGTGCTGTTTTTTTGTCGTTTTCATCCGTTAAGTTCAATTGTAAATTTAAGAACTGCTGAGATGACGAAAAGTTTAAAATTTCATGTTTGGACAACTTAACTCAAAGTGTAAGTATTGGTAAAATATAAGTCACTAGGAAAACAGGTACAGTTCAAGTCAGTATCATATGAAGTTAAGAAGATATGGATTGTGAGGATTAAATACATTGCTTATTTCTTACAACACATTTTGTGACATCAACCGAGATTGCAAGAACCGTGCGAGACTCTTGAGGGATCAATGCAAGCGGAAGTCATCATTTTTTATTTTGAGAGTGAAAACTGTTTAACGCAGTAGCTGTCTGACTTCTCAATGCTGATGCTTTTGAGAAGCCTAGTCAGCCTTGCGGGGGCAGTACCACGAAATCTTTGTTGCACATGAGATTTCTGTACTGCTCCCGAAAATCCAATTCAGCCTCCTTAATTTATTAACTAATAAAGCTGAATTTAGTTGAGGATTCAGCGTAAGTAACACTCGCAGTTCCAACAACCATACCCAATGAAAATGACAAGATTAAAAGATGAAGATATGGATGGACAGCGTTACATACTTACTTAAGTCTTACTACACATTTTTACGACGTCAACCATGATTCCAAGAACTTCCCGAGACTCTTGAGGGATCAGACGCAGCCGAAAATCCAATTCGGCTTCCCTCCTGTGTACACCTCTATCAAGCCGAATTGAGTTGAGGCAAGTCCCCTAAGAACGCGAGGGTTAGTTCTGCAATCGGAAACGATTCATCATCCATTACTAATGTAACAATTCGTATTAAAAATAGTATGTATTAAAAAAGCGAACACTAGACAACGCTAGCGCTCGCTCCTATCTATCACTACTTATTTAAATTGATTCACAATTTCTCTATTAAAGTCATCTAAATCATCAGGTGTACGACTTGTTACTAATTTTTTGTCAACAACAACAGATTCGTCAACAACGTTTGCACCTGCGTTAGATAAGTCTTTACGTACGTTAAGCACAGCAGTTAAAGTACGACCTTTTAACTCGTCTGTGTCGATTAAAATTTGTGGTCCATGGCAAATTGCGAATGATGGTAAATCTTCTTTTAAGAAATATTTCGCGAAAGTACCAAATCTTTGTTCTGCGTCACCACGTAATAAGTCTGGAGAGAATCCACCTGGTAATAATAAACCATCGTAATCTTCAGGTTTCGCATCAGCAATAGATACATCTACAGTCACTTTTGTACCGTGTTTACCCACGACTTCTGCATTGGCATTTGTACCAATGACTACGATTTCATGGCCCGCTTCTTCAAGAGCTTCTTTGGGGCTAGTAAATTCAATATCTTCAAATTCGTCTGCTAATAATACAGCTACTTTTGCCATAATTTGCATCACCTTTCTTTTAAATATCTATTTCTCTATATACCCCAAATTAAATGGTTCAAACATATTGACCTAAATTTATTTTCGTAATTGGTTCACTTTTGCTTCAAGTTGGTCTAACAAATGAATCCATTCGTCAATATCCGCTACATCCACTTCATTCGGATCAGCATGTTCAATCTCTTCTAGAAACTGAGAAAGTCTCTCTTTCACTTGATTCATAGTTTGTGGCTCTTTCATACTTAACGATTCTCCTTTATAATTGCAGTTGTCATAGTTATATTAACATGAATTTGATTTTCCTCAATGGTAAATATCAAAACGTCATGTATTTTTAAGATGAGGAGTTTTTAAGATGTTAACGACCAAAAAGGAGCCTATTTCAATACTTAATGACCCGTGGGAGCCTTACAAAGATATAGAACAATACGGTCAATTGACGCTGAGCAATGTAGAATTCACGACAACGAATTTATGTAATATGCGCTGTAGTCATTGTGCTGTGGGCTATACATTACAAACGAAAGACCCCGATACACTACCGATGTCATTAATTTTACAACGTTTAGATGAAATTCCAACGTTGCGTACCATTTCTATTACGGGTGGCGAACCTATGTTTTCGAAAAAATCAATTCGAGAAGTTGTCAAACCGCTACTTCAATATGCCTATCAACGCGGCATTTACGTCCAATTGAATTCTAATTTAACATTACCATTAGAGCGCTATTTGGATATTGCGGAATATATCGATGTGCTACATATTTCTCACAATTGGGGGACGATTGATACATTTACAGAGGTCGGTTTTGGTGCGATGGAAAAACAACCGCCATTAAAAGCGAAATTAAAATTGTACGAACAAATGATTTCAAATGCACGTACTTTAAGTGAACAAGGAATGTTCGTCTCGGCAGAAACCATGTTGAATAAAAGTACACACCCGCATCTCGCTTCGATTCATCGCGAAGTCGTCAATGATATGAAATGTCAACGTCATGAAATTCATCCGATGTACCCTGCTGATTTTGCAAGCCAATTAGAAGTACTCGATTTGAAAACAATGAAGGAAGCCATTTCTCATTTATTAGATGTACGCGATCCAAATACATGGATGTTATTTGGGACACTCCCGATTTTCCCATGTTTACAAGATGAAGCAGATGCGAAGTTGCGTCAAAAACTAAAACAAGCACCGAATGTGACGATGCGGAATGACCCTGATGGCCGCAGTCGTTTAAATGTGAATGTGTTTACAGGGAATGTGATTGTGACAGATTTTGGTGACGAGACAGGTACGATTTCTAATATTCGACACGATCAGCTGACGGATGTCTTCCAAAGATGGTTGGATAGCCCGTTAGCTCAGTCGATTAATTGTCACTGTCCAAAATTTGAATGTTTAGGTCCAAATATTCTCGTTAAAAATATGTATTATCCAAATGTTGATTTTAAAGCACAGGAAGCGCAAATGCATTCAATTTTCAATCAATAGATAGACATAAAGGCTGGGAAACGTATGATTGTTCCCAGCCTTTATTAAGGTTGTATCCGGTTGAATTATAAAACCAATTAAGACACTCAAAAGTTTTGCTTTCAATTAAACTATTGATTATTGTTTAAATTCTAATTCTGAAATAAATTGTAATGTTTCTTTACTTTCTTTTCGACGTGCTTTACGGCGTTCAACACGTGCTTCAGCTGTTTCATGGAACCATTTTTCTGCTTCAGTTTCCGGGTATACTGCTGGAACCGGTGTTGGTTTGCCTTCATCGTCTAATGCAACAAAAGTTAAAAAGCTTAGTGCTGCCAACTCTTGCTTATTGTTCGGAATGTCCTCAATTAAAATTTGAACACACACTTCCATTGATGAGCTTCCTGAATATGAGACCATTGCGATATACGTTAAAATGTCGCCATTACGGATTGGTTTCAAAAAATCCACCGAATCTGTGGAAGCTGTCACAACAGTACGATTCGCGTGTTTCAATGCACAAATGGCCGCAATTTCATCTATGTTTGCCATCATCGTACCACCAAACAATGTCCCCAGATGATTTGTATCTTGCGGAAAAACTTGTCTGGATTTATAAACTTTTGAATCTTGCATCGCTTTTTTATCTAGACTTGCCATGTTAACACCTCTATTTTTTAATTCGCCCAGTTACCGTCTTTAAATATTTCTTCTTCTGTACCGTCTGCTCGCACACCGTAAATGTTTAAGTCACTGCTGCCGATCATAAAGTCAACATGCGTTAACGAATCATTTAAACCATGTGCTTTCAGTTCTTCAGGCGTCATGGCAGTACCACCTTCTAAGTTAAATGCATATGCGGCACCTAAGGCAATATGACACGAAGCATTTTCATCAAACAATGTATTAAAGAAAATTGTGTTTTTATTCGAAATCGGTGAGTCGTCTGGAACTAATGCAACTTCACCTAAACGACGTGCACCTTCATCAGTATCTAATAAATCTGCTAAAACCGCTTCACCTTGTGCTGCTTCAAAGTCTACCACCACACCATCTTTAAACGTCAATTTGAAACCGTCAATAATTGTACCGTTATAGCTCAGTGGTAACTTATTTGTCACGTAACCATTCACACGGTTACAATGCGGTGCAGTAAATACCTCTTCAGTCGGTATATTGGCAATGAAGCCTTGACCATTTTCAGTATAGCTCGTCGGTTCTTCCCAAATATGTCCTTTCGGTAAGCCAATATGTAAATCCGTCCCTTCCGAAACGAAATGGAGTGCATCATAAGCTTTATCATTTAACATTGCAGCACGTTCTTTTAAATTTTGCGCATGTTGTTTCCAGTTTTCAATCGGATCATTGCCATCTACGCGGACAATACTCAAAATATCTTCTAAAAATCTGTCCATCGCCTCTTCAGTGCTTAAGTCTGGATAAACACGCTCAGCCCAAGCTGGTGAGGGATAACTTGCGACTAACCATGGAAAACTATTTTTTTGTGCAGCTATCATATAAGGTTTAAACGCTTGTGCATATTGACGTTGTGCTGCTTTTAACTTATCCGATTCGATACCATTCAACAAATCTGGATCTTCTGATAATAGCGCTAACATACATGCGCCACGATTAACGTAATCCATACGTTCTGCCACATCATAATCTTTTACGTCTTGCTCAAAAAATGAAGTCGGTTCATTTTCATAAGCGAGACGTTTAATTTGGGGATCACCATATTTTACTCTGACATCAGACGCACCTGCTTCATAAGCTTCTTTTACGATTAAACGTGTAAAGTCAACTGTTTCTACAGATGTTCGAATGTATACAGGTTGCCCTTGTTGTACGTTCATCCCCACACGTACGAGCAATCTAGCATATTGTTGTAAACGTGTCTCAGTTGTCATATAAAAACCTCCCAATTGGATTTATTTTCGAATGTCACCTAATGCTTCAGTGATACCGGTCATTTCACGAGGTGTAAAATCTCGTTTTGAAGTGACAAAAGCATGTATATCTTCTATATCTTCACGATCATTTTCACTATAATACGCCGGATCAATTAATCCAGGGTTGACTAAATTTAAACGATCGCGTATTTCTAAAATCATTTCTTCAATTGTTTTTGACATTTATCTCATCCTTTCGTCTCCAATATTTTATCAAAGTGACGAATATTTGAAAAATTTTTGTCGCTATCACTTTCGAATTGTTTTAAAAAAGGCTAAAATGGGCATATAGATTACAACATGGAGGTTATCTACATGACAACAGTTGCTTTTGTATGTTTAGGTAATATTTGTCGATCTCCTATGGCCGAAGCAATTATGCGCCAACGACTTAAGGATCGCAATATTAACGACATTGAAGTATACTCTAGAGGGACAGGTCGCTGGAACTTAGGTGAACCCCCGCATGAGGGTACGCAAAAAATCTTAAAAGCACACGACATTCCTTTCGATGGGATGATTAGCGAATTATTTACAGAAACGGATGATTTTGATTACATTATTGCTATGGATCAAAGCAATGTAGATAATATTCAAAACATTAATCCTCATCTTAAAGGGAAGTTGTACAAATTGCTTGATTTCAGTGATATGGAAGAAACAGATGTTCCAGACCCATATTACACAAATAATTTTGAAGGTGTTTATGAAATGATACAATCATCTACAGATCATTTAATAGACCATATTCTTAAAGACACGCGAAAGGGGTAACATCATTATGCAAAACAAATTATTACCTGGAATTTTAATTGGGGCTACAGTTGGCGGTGCTATTGCGTTAATCGACAAAAACACACGCCGTTCTGTAAAAACTTCAGTGAACAACATTAAAACAGGCCAACGTTCAAGCCAACCTTCTAAGTTCACTCAAATTAAAGATGAAGTATTATATTGGAAAAATACGTTTGACGAAATTCGTCGTAACAATCCAGAATTAGAACGTTCTTTACGAAATGCAAAAGATACGTTTATGGAACGTAAAAACAACAAACAAATTGGTCTTTAATTCATAAGAATGAAGAGCAATAGTTGGATGACAGTCACATCATAGTATGAACATCTGATATCATTCACATTGATACGATACAATGTCGATGCATTCGCTATTCATATCGTTCATATGCTTAGTTTCCGTCTGTCATATTGGGGCAATTTCAATGCATATTTACGATGCCTTGGAGGTTGCCCCCTTTTAATTTCTATTAATAAGGAGTTTAGCCATGTCTAAAAACGAACAACAGTCAGAAGGCTTCATTGAAAAAGTCAAAAACACGATTTCTAGTGACGACAATGATCAAAATCAAAAAGAAGATGCGCCTTCTCCTGACCGTAAAGGTGATGCTACAGGGGAGACGGATGATAAGCACAAATTTGTGAAGCCTCAGCCGTTTCAATCTAAAGAAGCGCCGAAAGAAAATCAAACATTTTTCGTTTCAAGAATTAATAAACCTGCAAAATATACTGATCGACCAAACTTTTTCAGTTATTTAATATATCGTATCGGAAAAGACGATGCATCTGGGTTAGCTGCACAACTGGCGTATTATTTTATGTTGTCCCTGTTCCCAATGTTGATTTTCATCTTGTCACTCGTGCCACTGTTTAACATTGATCGTGACAGCATTATTTCTCAAATCTCGAACAATGCGCCTGCAGATACCGCTTCGATTATTACTGGCATTATTGATGATGTCATGGGTAATGCCAGTGGTGGCCTACTCTCAGTCGGGTTAATTTTGGCATTGTGGACTGCATCTAACGGTATGACTGCAATGATGAACGCTTTTAACGTCGCTTATGATGTAGAAGATAGTCGTAACTTTATCGTATCTAAACTTTTAGCTGTCTTCTTTACATTATTAATCGGTATCACATTGCCACTGACACTCGTATTATTTACGTTTGGTCAACAAATCGGCAACTTATTATTCGGTCCACTCGGTCTCGATGAACAAGTACGCTGGGTGTTCAGTCTGTTAAGAACTGCATTGCCTGTATTAGCTGTACTGATTGTCTTTACGATTATTTATACACTCGCACCAAATGTTAAAATTAAATTTAAATCTGTTATTCCTGGTGCGCTATTCTCAACAATTGTATGGATTTTAGGCTCATTAGCATTCGGTTTTTATGTATCAAACTTTGCCAACTATTCTAAAACTTATGGTAGTATTGGTGGGGTCATTGTATTGATGCTATGGCTTTACATTTCTGGTTTCATTTTGATTATTGGTGCTGAAATTAATGCTATCGTCCATCAACGTAAAGTGATTAAAGGGAAAACGCCTGAAGAAGTCACATACGATGAACTTGAAGCAAATGACGAAGAAGACTTAGCAAAATCGCATAATAATTATGGTGAAAAAGACGCTAATCAAACTAAAAATACCGAAGAAAATCAAGACAGTGCTACTAAAAATGAACAGCAAAGCAATCACAAAGCACAACATGTTGATTCAGCATCATCACATGAACAACATGTAGATCAAGAAACAACACCTACAGATCGTGCACCACAATACAAAGAACCAGAAGAAGTTGAACGTACAAATACAGGTCGTTCTAACCATATTAAAACAACAGAAGATAAATAATTGCAGTACCATTATTGGGAGGAAGTCTTATGACATTACTAGATCACATTTTAGAATACAACGAAGAATTTGTAACAAATAAAGCGTATGAAGCCTATTCAACGAGTAAAACACCTTCAAAAAAGGCTGTATTACTCACTTGTATGGATACCCGCTTACAAGATTTATCGACAAAAGCACTCGGTTTCAATAATGGGGATTTAAAAGTTGTTAAAAATGCAGGGGCAACGATTAGCCATCCATTCGGGTCAACAATGAGAAGTTTACTCGTCGGCATTTATGCATTAGGCGCTGAAGAAATCATTATTATGGGACATAAAGACTGTGGTATGGGGAACATTAATGTCGATGAAGTCATGACTACAATGCAACAACGTGGTGTCGATCAACAAGTCTTTGATATTCTTAATTACTCTGGCATTGACGTCTCAAACTTTTTAAAAGGTTTTGATGATGTGTATGATAACGTTAAGCAAAATATTAAAATGATTTATGAACATCCGCTATTTGATAATAAAGTGCCTGTTCATGGTCTCGTCATTGACCCACATACAGGTGCATTAGACCTTGTGCATAACGGATATGAACGCGCTGAAGCACACCAAAACTAAACAAAAATATGAAGGGGATGGAACATAATCATTTTAGATGCTATGGATGCAGTATTTTGTTTAGCTTGCCCTCCCTATGATTTGTGGTTTCTGATTGCCCTTATGGCTTCGCGTTCCCAGGGGATGCCTCAACTAAATTTGGCTTGATTGAAGTGTACACTGGATGGAAGCCAAATTGGATTTTCGGGAGCAGTACAGAAATCTCATGTGGAACAAAGATTTCGTCGTACTGCCCCCGCAAGGCTGACTAGACTTCTCAAAAGTACAAGCATTGAGAAGTCAGACAGCTACTGCGTTAAACCGTAGCCACTATCAAAGTTAAATGGCAGGATTTTGTTAGTTATATCTTCCCTCGGGAGTCTCAGCCTCTGGGCAATCTTGCATCAAATGCAGTCACCTTGGGATAGGTTATCAAATGGAGACAACCCCATAACATCCAATGATGACGTCCCATTCATCCTCATTTTTGGCTGTTTGATCATCATTAATCGATATATGTCCATAAAAAGTATAGGGACTTGGAAAACTTAATTCCCAGTCCCTTCCCTTTTATATTCAATTCTATCTTAATCCCATTCAACCGATGCATCCGTTAAACAAATAAGGTTGCAGGAGATGATGTAATTCACTTTTTAACAGTTCAAGCTGTGCACTTCAGATTGCAAAAACAATGCCTTGGACAAGACAAAACGGTTCAGCAATCTGAAAAACATCTCAAAAACTTAACTTTAAAATGAAGCGCATCTTTCCAACGTTCTACTCAATCAAGCCATGTTGGAAAGCATAAATCACAGCCTGCGTACGATCTTGCACCTCGAGCTTACTTAAAATGTTACTCACATGCGTCTTCACCGTCTTAATCGTAATGTGTGACGCACTCGCAATTTCTTGGTTCGAATAGCCTTTTGAAATTAACAATAAAATTTCCATCTCACGCTCAGTCAATAATTCATATAACTCTGCACGTTGTTTCATTCGATTACGCATTTTAACGAGCACTTCCGCTTCAAACACGGACTCACCACGACTTGTTTTACGTACTGCTTCAGCAATATCATTGGCACTTGTTGTTTTCAAAATATAGCTATCTACACCGGCGTCTAACGCACGATACACTTCTTTATCTTCAATGTAGCTTGTAAGCATGACGACTTTAATCTGTGGTAAGTCTTTCTTAATTTGCATTGTTGCTTCAACGCCATCCATATCAGTCATCACTAAATCCATTAAAATTAAATCCGGTTTCAGTTCGTGCGCCTTTGCAATGGCTTCTTTACCCGACGCCCCTTCTCCAACAACTTCGATATCCGGTTGCGTTGACAAATAACTCGAGATACCAATACGTACCATTTCATGATCATCAACAAATAATACTTTAATTGTCATGCTGTTCCTCCTTTTCAAGTGGTGCTTTAACTTCTATTCTCGTCCCTGCATCTGGTAATGAGACGATATGGAACGTGGCACCAATCTCTATCGCACGTTCACGCATATTTTTTAATCCATAACTTTGTTCTAATTTATCATCGACATTAAAACCAATGCCATCATCTTGTATACGCAATAACAAATAATCATTACGATTCAGTAATTCTACTGTCACTTGTGTTCCCTCAGCATGTCGTAACGTATTGGAAATCGCTTCTTGTGTAATTCTAAAGAGGTGATCCTCAATTCCTTTAGGCACTTCAAACTCATCAATTTCTTGCACAACTTTAATGGGTACTTTTCGTTGCAAGTCCGTGACAAGCGATTTAATCCCTTCTCCTAACGATTTGTCCTTTAATCCGATAGGTCTTAAGTGGAGTAATAGTGCACGCATTTCCAGTTGTGAATCTTGAACCATTTTTTCAAGCGTTGGAATTTGTTGGTCTAACGGTGGTGTTAAATCTGTTTCCTTAATTGCTGACAACATCATACTCGCCGCAAAAAGTTGTTGCGACACACTATCATGTAATTCACGTGCGAGACGTTGTCGTTCATCTTCAATAATTTTTTTGACTTTCAAATCATTTAAATTATACGTTTCATTCGTCAAATTTTGTGTTTTAATCCGCATCTTATGCAATTCTTGGTTCAGTGGAACGAGCGCTTGATACAATTCAATCGTTTCATTATACAGCTCGAGTTGTTGGTCGTTAATCCCCACCGTTTCACCTTCAAAAGCACGAACAATTTGCTGTTTGAGCCAATCATTTTGCTGGTTGATTTTGTATGCTAACACACTACCTACAATAATACATAAAAAAATGACGACTAAATTTAAAAAGATAAACACTGGAATTCCTAAAATTTGTGTATAAAACATACCTTGAAAGAAAATAATATTCGTAAATACTTTATCAATAAAGAAAAACGCGGTGAGCATACTATAAACAAGTATTAACATAGAACCTATCGCTCGGACATAGTGATTCATCGATAAACCACCTCAACATCACCAATAAATGTTGAGACGAAGATGTTAACGGTATAATTTTCTGGTTTGTGTTGCGATTGCATGAGAATATTATTATTTTCAACTTTAAAATGCTGTTGATCTAAAGTCACATTACCGTAAAATGCTGCAACATTAAGATTCACATTATAATTGAGCGGTACCACCACCTGCACTTTACCTACAAGGTGACGAATGACGACATGGTTT
The DNA here is from genome assembly GCF_900183575.1 of Staphylococcus cornubiensis. Classification (GTDB taxonomy): domain Bacteria; phylum Bacillota; class Bacilli; order Staphylococcales; family Staphylococcaceae; genus Staphylococcus; species Staphylococcus cornubiensis. The sequence continues at coordinate 29,865 of NZ_FXUZ01000011.1, read as the reverse complement.
TGCATTTTTAAATTCGCCGCTTTCGTCATATCTACAACCACATCACCAATACCGTGTTGAATTTGCAAGTCTTCCCATTTATAAACATAAACGGGTGTTTTTTGTTCTCCAAACCATTTTTGCTTAATAAAGGCAGGTGTTTGTGCAGTATCTTCTGTTGATAACACTTGAAGTGGACGTCTTTTGTAAATCAAGTAACGCACGGCAACGATAATCATAAATATAAACAGTATGACTAATGTGTATTTATTTGATAACAACGTAAATAAAATCATTAATGCGCCGATCCAAAAGAATAGCAACCCACGCACTTTATGAAAGTAAATATAACCGACATACATTAAAATACTGCCTAATAATAAAACGAATAGGAAACCAATTTTCTCAAAAAAGATATAGTACAGATTCGCAATAATCATCAGCGCAGTAAAAATAATGAGTAATTCAGTCGAAATATATTTTTGTGTCATATTTCCACCTTTCTAGTATGCATACATTAAGGATTGCACAAAATCGCATTCCTTTTTCATATAGCCCTTGTCTTCTCTCAACTTGAGGAAGTAATTTTCCAATTGCGCATACTCTTTTTCAATTTCATTCAGATCACTTTTAATCGAATTGATGTCGCCACCTTCAATCACTTTAGCACTTGATAGATGGTAATCATTCATTAAGTCGATATATTTATTTTCCAATTCAATCGTTCTTCTGTCAATCATCATCCGTACTTGCAATTTTTTTCGTTCGATATATGCCATTGCACAGTCAATGTTTTGAATTTGAATATCTAATCGATTCAAATATTGATTAAACAGTTGTTGATAAACATCATGAAAGAATTTTTCAAAATAACTTTTTAATAGTTGTAACATTTTGGAATCACCTCTAACGTTACCCCTATTATAAAATGGTTCTATAACCTTGATAATAGGCTACAGAACCATTTCCCATTAAGACTTAAGTCCGAAACTATTCGGCATGGTCGATTTTCGTTGTCAATACAGGACCATCTTTTGTCACAATGACCGTATGTTCAATTTGAGCAACATAACTCTTATCTTTCGTTTCAAAAGCCCACTCATTTTTACCTTCAGTCACATACGTTGCATTTGAAGAAATAAATGGCTCAACCGCTAACACCATGCCTTCTTTTAACAACAATTTTTCATGTGGGTCAAAGTAATTTAAAATATGTGCAGGCGCTTCATGTAATGATTGTCCGACACCATGACCCGTTAAATTTTTAATAACTGTCAAATCGTTTTTACGTGCTACAGCATGCACTGCTTTTCCAATTTGACTGATTTTAGATCCTGGTTTAATTTTTTTCATTGCTGCTTCAAAAGCTTCTTCTGCGACATCACACACTTTTTGCTTCATAGGCTCATCTGTTTCACCTACAACGAATGAGATGCCTGTGTCAGCATAATAGCCATTTTTCAGTGCTGACACATCAATATTAACCAAGTCTCCTTCACGAATCACACGTTTACTTGGAATCCCGTGTGCCACTTCTTCATTGACACTAATACAGGTCTGACCAGGGAAATTTTCATCATGAATCGGTGCTGAAATAGCGCCCGCTTTTTCAAACATATCTTTTGCGATTTCGTCGAGCTCTTTCGTTTTTATACCAGGTTTTGTTGCTTCGCGCATCGTATCACGAATCTCTGCACAAATCGCGCCTATTTCTTTTAATGCCTGTAGTTCTTCATCTGTTTTTACTATCATTATTTATCCCGTTCCTTCTAAAAGTTTATACAGTCCTTATTATAACAAAAAATTTTTGATATACTAATAATGAACTATGGAACAGGAGATACGAATTATGAAGGAGAAATGGTATAAAAATTTGGTCGGTGCACGTACACTGAAAACAGGGTTAGCCGCTTTTCTTACAGCCCTTTTTTGTTTGTCACTTGATCTTAATCCTATTTTTGCAATTTTATCAGCCGTTGTGACGATTGAACCCACTGTTAAAGCTTCCATTCGAAAAGGATATAAACGACTCCCCGCTACAGTCATCGGTGCATTTATCGCTGTCGTCTGTACTTACTTTTTAGGTGATGATTCTGCACTCACGTATGGTTTAACAGCGACCTTAACGATCTTACTTTGTATTCGCTTTAACTTACACGTTGGGATTACAGTTGCGACACTTACCGCTTTAGCAATGATTCCTGATATTCATGAAGACTATTTTTTTAATTTCTTTTCACGCTTATTAACAGCCTTCATAGGTTTAGGAACTGCTGGACTTGTTAACTTCATCATTTTACCACCCAAATATTATGACCAAATTGATGTGCTTATCGCAAATTCAGAAAGAGAGATTTATCATTTATTTGATGCACGAATGAAAGAACTTGTGATTGGTTTATTTCATTCAAAAAAAAGTGATCAAGCCGTTCAAAAATTACACGTGATGAATACGCGTATTGAAGAACTACTGGGGTATCAAAAAGATGAGCTCAATTATCATAAAAGCCGCAGTCAATCCGATGAGTGGTTGCGCTTAAGACGGTTAACGAATCGTGCGCATGAAAACCGCTTGATGATTACACATTTGTCGAATATTATTTATTTGCCAAATGATGCGATGATGATTTTCAATGACGATGAAAAAATTGCGATGATTTCTATTTCACAACGGATGGATCAAATTTTTAATTGCGGGACATTTAAACCTGAGCGTAAAGCAGCATCCACATTGAAGAACTCGGTGAAAGGTTTGAATGAATTTGATGATAACCAAGTTAAAAGTCATACCATTTACGAGATCTTGTTAATTTACCGTATTTTACTGTTACGTTATAAAGTGAAGTAACAACATTGATGTAAAAATTTTGCAATATCTTACAGCTGAATTCAACCACAATGTTTCTCATATCAAATTGGGTTTTCATGATTGCCCTTATGGCTTCGCGTTCCCAGGGGAAGCTTCAACTAAATTTGCCTGAGTTTGATAAATTAATGTGGTAGGCAAATTGGATTTTCAGCTTCAGCTGCTGCCTCAGGAGTCTCAGCCTTCAGGCAATCTCACTCCAAATACAGGAAACAGAGGGCAAGTTTCTGAAATGAGGACAATCTATATCATCATTTTTTTATGTCCAATTCATCATTATTTTTCGACGATACGCTCATCAATAATGGATATAAGTCCGTCAATAGAAAAAGACTGGGAGCTGATCACGCTTTCCCAGTCTTTTGATATCTTGCTAAAAATATACATCCAGTTTTGATTGCTCATAGAAAAAATTTGAAATGCTATATTTGGGAGATTTGCCCACATTGATTACTCACATTAGAAATGAAATTGCTAAAATGGACGAGACTCCTGAGGGATCAGACGCAGCCGAATTGAGTTGAGGAAAGTCCCCTAGTAACGCGAGTCCATGACAGCAATTGTGAAGATTTAACAAGGTTATCAATGAGGACAATCTGATTCATATATCAACTCAGACAATCAAAAATTTTATCTCGTCTTTTTCTTTAACCTTTATTTTTACGTGCGCGGTCTACTAATACTTGTTTCGCTTGTTCTTCTTCTGCATTATCAATATGAAGTGGTTCAAACGGAATACCTTTTCGTTCTGCGGCAGCTTTTAATAAATAGTCCGTCATTTCATGGTTTTTCGGTAAAATTGGACCATGTAAATACGTTCCTAACAAGTTTTTATAATGAATGCCTTCTTTAAAGTCTGTATCATTATTACCATAGCCGTGTGTCACCGTACCTAATGTATCGTAATTATGGTACGTGCGACCCCCGTGATTTTCAAAACCGACAATTGTGCCAAATGTATCACTTTCGATAACGATATCACCTGTTAAACGCTCTTTTTTAGATTCTGTATAAAAGTCTAAAATGTGTAGCCCTTCAAGTTCTTGACCATCTGGCGTAATGTACTTTTCACCTAAAAACTGATAACCACCACACACAGTTAATCCTGGCAAACCATCTTCTATCGCTGCTTTCAGTTCAGTTTTAATCTTGCGTAATGACTCAGTTGCTAAACTTTGTTCACGGTCACTTCCCCCACCAATGAAGAAAATATCCGCTTTAGAAAGGTCGACGTTTTCAGTATCATTCACATCAACCACGTTAAGATGAATGCCACGCTTTTTAGCACGGTACTTCAACGCCATAATGTTACCAATATCACTATATAAATTAAGTTTATCTGGCATAAAATGATAGACAGTCAGTTCGTGCATATTAATCGACCTCCTTAAATGAACGGTTCAGTTGTTCGAGCATTGGCGCTAAAGACGTGTAGTTTGGAATCGCAACAGTAAAACTATTATAGTCCATCGTCAACGCTGTCGCTTTATGAATATCTTTTTCTAGAATAATCGGCGCTGTCACTTCTGCAAGTTTTAATCGCAATTGCAATTCTTCTGCGCGTGAACCTGTGACGATAATCGCCTCTATCGTTTGCTCATTTAACTTTTCAAAGTCAGCATCATAAATCCATGATGTATCTCTACCATCAGCTGCAAAGTCGTTCAGGCTCAGTACATACACTTTTGACTCATCTAACTTTTCACCCATGGCAATCGATGCATTCATACCGGCAGGATTTTTCGCTAAGTTGATGAGCGCTTTTTTCTGCCCTTTTTCGAAATACTGCATACGACCGTTATCAGATGTGTAGGTTTCAAAGCCTTTACGAATCGATTCATCGTTGAGACCTAACTCTCGTAATACTGTATACGCTGCAAGTGCGTTGTAGGCATTAAAGTCTCCTGCAATTTTCATATTAAATTTTGTATCATTTACAGTCATTTCAATAAATGGATCGACTGTAAAGGAAGAAATTTCATATTGTGGTGTTTCACGTTTAAAGCCACAATGACAAGTATAATGACCGAGCTGATTGTAATGAATGTGAGAATAGTTCAGTAATGACCCACAATTCGGACAATAACGACTTTCATTCATCGTTGACTGTTCAAATTCATATGCATGAGCTTTCATGCCATAATATGTGACATGATCACTTGCGATTTTTAAGCGTGTCACAAATGGATCATCTGCATTCAATAACAACTGAATACCTTTATTTTGAATCGCTGAAATAATCCCATTCACCATAATATCAATTTCACCAAAACGGTCCATTTGGTCTCTAAAAAAGTTTGTAAATACCATTTTTGTTGGTGTCATTTCATTTAATACACGCGGAATAGAGCCTTCATCAATTTCAATGATGGCAATTTTAGTTTGAGGTGTCGACTGGACGATGAAAGCTGAAGTAATCCCAGCAGCCATGTTCGCACCTTCATTGTTGTGAATAATTTCGATATGATTTGCCTTTAAAGTATGACCGATTAAGTTTGATGTCGTTGTTTTACCATTCGTACCGCTGACAAACACGACTTCATCTACTCGGCCAGCCAATTTACGTAAAATATTTTGATCAATTTTGCGCGCAACTTGACCTGGTAAATCTGTCCCTTTACGCCCTGTTGCACGACTCGCTTTTCTTGCGAGCTTTGCCATATTAATTGCTGTCCATTGTCTCATATTCAACATTCTCCTCCGATTTCCTACAATATTATAACATGGCAACCGAAATTACCAAATGAAAAGATAACCACTCAACACTGATATGCTGACTGTTAACTTAATGAAATTCAAACTTTTATAATTATTCTTTTTGAATATTGCCCACAATATAGGGTACACTATATAGATACCAAAGATTTTAGGGGTGATTGATATGTTAAATGAAAAATTATTAAATGCATTAAATCGTCAAATGAACCACGAATTTTTTGCAGCACACGCTTATATGGCGATGGCTTCTTACTGTGATTATCATTCGTACGAGGGCTTTGCGAATTTTTACATCCAACAGGCAAAAGAGGAACGTTTTCATGGTCAAAAAATTTATGATTACATTAATGACCGTGGTGAACAAGCTGTATTCAGTCAAGTTGATGCACCAAAAGTCGAGTTCAATAGTATTCTTGAAACATTTGAAGATGGTTTAAAACAAGAACAAGACGTGACACATCGCTTTTATGACTTATCCGAAATTGCACATGAACATAAAGATTATGCGACAATTTCATTTTTAAATTGGTTTTTAGATGAGCAAGTAGAAGAAGAATCTATGTTTGAAACACACATCGATTATTTAAAACGTATTGGTGATGATTCAAATGCGCTTTACCTTTATGAAAAAGAGTTAGCAGCACGTAAATTCGAAGTTGAAGCATAAATCAATGAATGGATTGAGGCTAAAAATTTGTCTCAATCCTTTTCTTGCTACAGATATTAAGCAAGGCTTTCTGACAAAAATATCCCCCGATCACATTCATATTTAGACACGATTTTGCTTAACATGTCCTCATTTCTCGATAGTTATCAAATGTAATGATTGAGATCCAGTTCACCTTTCCATAAAACACCTCAACATCAACTTATTTTCAACTCACTTCCAAATGTGCTAATATTTATCTATCATTTTGAAAGGATGTAAGGCTATGACGAAAAATAGTTTTGTCGCGCTCGATTTTGAAACAGCCAACCATAAGCGTACGAGCATTTGTTCAGTAGGCATGGTCAAAGTCGTTGCCAATGAGATTGTAGAAACATTTTATACGTTAGTGAATCCGAACGACTTTTTTGCGTCACGAAACATCGAAGTTCATGGTATACATGCACATGATGTAAAGCAATCACCGGACTTTGCATATGTTTACCCTTATATGCTGCAATTTATCGGTGACCTTCCAGTTGTTGCACATAACGCCGCTTTTGATATGTCCGTGCTTCATGCAAGCATCCAAGCCGAAAAACTCAACACACCACCGATGACTTATTTTTGTTCATACCAACTCGCAAAACGTACAGTATCTGCGCATCGTCACGGTTTAAAACATATGATGTCCCATTTCAAACTTGATTTTCATGGCCATCACGATGCTTTAAATGACGCAAAAGCATGCGCAATGATTACGTATCGTTTACTCAAACATTATCCTAGTCTTGACAATGTCATTCAGATTTACGGCAAACAACTGACAGATAAAGATATGTTATAAAAAGTCATATATCGTCATGTTTCTAAAAAAGGCATCTTGCAAACCACCCACCGTTACACCGACTAAACGTATCGGGACTTCTGCTTCTTTCAATTCATAATACAATTCATACGCGATTTGGTAAATTTCATCTGCATCTCTCACCGGTGTCATCAAACTTTGTTGCTTAGAAAAGTTTTCAAAACGATGGGTTTTAATTTTAACGGTGACCGTATGTCCCGCTTGATTCAGTTGTTCAAGTCGTTGTGCAATTTTCTCACTAAGCATTTCAATTTTTTGTAATATCTCTTCATCATCATTCGTATCGAGTGAAAATGTCCGTTCAGCACCCACACTTTTACGAATGCGTTCTGCTTTCACTTCTCTTTCATCATATCCGCGTACACGTTGATATAAATGATGTCCTCTTTTGCCGAACAAATACACAAGTTCTCGTTCAGATTTTTCGTATAAGTCTCTCCCGTTAAAAATACCATGAGCATGCATTTTTTCTTTAGACGCTTTACCGACGCCTGGAAAATCACCAATGTCTAACTGCATCAATATGTCATGCACATTTTGGTAATCAATCACCGTTAAACCATTCGGCTTATTCATCCCGCTTGCTAACTTTGCTAAAAATTTATTGTAGGACACTCCGGCACTAGCGGTCAGCTGCGTTTTATCATATATATCACGACGAATATATTGCGCAATTTTTGAAGCAGGGAGATCCGGACGCACGAGTTCAGTTATGTCCAGATAGGCTTCATCAAGTGAAAGCGGCTCGACCAGTTCCGTATAGCTTTTAAAGATTTCCATAATTTGTTGTGACGCTGCTTTATAGGCTTCAAAACGTGGTGTCACATAATAACCATTCGGACACAATTGGTAGGCACGCGCCATGGGCATTGCGGAATGGACTCCAAAAGCACGCGCTTCATAGGATGCTGTTGATACGACACCACGTCCACTTGCCTTACCTCCTACGATGACAGGCTTGCCTCGTAAACTCGGATTGTCTCTCACTTCAACTTGCGCAAAGAAAAAATCCATATCAATATGAATAATACGCCGTTCTTTCACTTTAAAACCTCCCTTCTAGATAAACTGCTCATACATATTTGATTTACCCTTTCAAAAACAAAGAACCTTCACACGTGAGTAAAAACGTGGAAGATCCATCCTATCAATGCGCAGTTCGTTCAGCTGGTTTTTTGCGATAAACCACTAAACCTGCTTCAGTCATTTCAAAATATTGTGCTTTTTTATCTCTTAACGCGATAAAGACTAAGTATAACGACAATAGGCTATATCCCATATATATCGCAAACGTAAAAATAATCGACGTATATGGCATATTAATAAAAACAATAAATAACAACATTCCTACTAACGCAATGGGCATTAACATCATTGTCGAAAATGTCATACGGTTGAAGTAATAATGTGGTAGAAACGTTAATAAGACGCCATTTTTCACCTGATAAGTACGTGAATGAGCTGACATCATTTTCAGTAACATCGTCTTTATCCCTTCATGACATAACACCACCACCAAAAATCCTAATACCCCTATCAAGATATTCGTAAAAAAGTGTTGTTCTTGTAATGAAATTGCCGCCATTGACCATTTATAACTTAATACAATGAACGCAAGAATGACAATAAATTGAAGTAATAAAAAACGTTTCATGATCTGTTGATTTTGAAATAGATCAATTTTATACATGCATTCACCCTCTTATGATGTATCGTTTGGCTTCATGGTCACTCTTATTATACCCTAGCTATGCAAACAAATTGTGCGACTTGAGCCCTAAATTTGTCCAAGTTCATACCTTTTACGTCACACAGTTTACTGACATATTCATGAGGCTTTGAAGACACATTTCAGCTTATAGTTTAGCACTTTTCCTCGCATTTTGAAACGTTTCAATCTTAGTCTACATATAAGAGATGTACACATTTTTTGTTGTTTCAAATATCCACATTTTTCTTGTATATCAATCAGCATCTTTATTGGGATACACTTATAGCTGTTTATTGGAATAAGTTTGCGATAGTTTTTGCTTTCTTAAAATAAAAAGACACCTATATCTTATAAGTGCCTCATCATATGATTGTATGGTCTGTAGAAATATCACATATCGCTATAACAGTTTATATTTTCTTCAATGTATCCATATCTAGAATAGTAGTGGCTAAATGTTCCACAAAATACTGATCATGACTCACAAATATCAGTATGCCTGAATATGAAGCAAGCACCTTCTCCACTGCTTCGATAGCCTTTATATCTAAAAAGTTGGTCATTTCATCTAAAATCAAAATATCGGACTCAGAAACTAAGAGCGACAATAATGAAACTTTCACGCGCTCTCCTTGGCTTAAATCTCCTACTAATCGAAATGCCTTGTCTCTTTTAAAATCTAACAACGCCAACAAAGTTCTAATGTGATGTTCGCTTAAATTCCCATTCGTCGCTTCGACAATCGTTTCATATACTGTCATCTTTGGGTCTGAGTACTGAAAATGATTTTGTCGAAAATAACAAATTTTATAGGTAGAGGGTAAAACTGAAACGATGTAATTCAAATAAGTTGTTTTACCTACACCATTTCTTCCGATAATTCCTAATTTATCACCACTATTTAAATAGATAGTTGGGGTATGCCATAAGTTTTTTTGACCCATTTTTGCTTCGTGACTAGGAATGATGATTTTCCTTTTGGGCAAACGATGAAGTTGTGATAAAAATGAAATATCATATTTATCTTCGACGCGATCAGGTTGTTTTAACTGTTCTAACCTATTTTGTTGTTGCGTAATCCCCTTCTGGAGTTTCTTTTGTTTCACACCGATCTTCGTTTTAACACCAGCAATACGATATTCTGAGCCACTCATCTTCTTAGGTTTTCCCTTTTTCTGATTTTGCTTTTCTTTCATCATTTGAAGTGATTGTTTTATTTTCTTCTTTTCCTTCTGATATTGTTTCAAGTCATGTTCATATTGAGATAATTGAATCATACGTTCTCGCATATAATCTGAAAAAGAACCATGATATTCTGTTATTTTTCCTTGCTCTATCAACCAAATTTTAGTCGCAACTGCATCTAAAAAAGCCCGATCATGGCTCGCTATACAAAAAGAAGATGGGGAGCGCTTAATCGTTCTCACTACTTTTTTAAAATGATGTTGATCTAAATACGTTGTAGGTTCATCCAACAAATAGAGGGGCACCGACTGTCTTAATGCGTTGAGAAAATTTGATATACTTCGTTCTCCACCACTTTGTATCATATCCTCCGTTATGCAGGGTTCACTAAAATAAGTCAGAAGATTACGCGAAATATGTCCGGCATAATCGCTTAACTGTCCTGATAATATTTTTAACAAACTCGTCTTTCCGGCCCCGTTCTTTCCGATGAGGCCAATGACATCGCCCTCCTCAATCGTTAAATCATCCGCTTCAAATAATATTTTTCCACCTATCTCATATCTGATGTCTTTAAGTGTTAATACAGACATATCACTCCCCCCTTTAATCAAATACCGTTTCAACATCTGCTAGGAAGCGAATACTCCAGGCAGCTAACAACATGACTGAAGACAACAATACAATTAACAGAGGTATTTTAAAAAGCGAAACGAGAAAGCCCGACATGATAGCTGCCAGAGGATTGACTAATGAAAAGAGCGTTAAGATTGCTCCAAAAACACTACCCATCTTTTCTCTAGGGACTTTCAATTGAATCTTTCCGAAATAGAGAATAGAAAAAATCGTGTTGATTAAAGCATACAAAAACCAGCATAACATCATCCCTGTATAGGCAAGGGCACTGTTAGGAATAAGTAAAACGAGTCCTAATAACAACAAGACATAGCTCTGTGTAAACAAACTCCGCTTAAATAAACGATACTTATCTTTAACATCATAGAAGCATTTCGCAAATAGGATGCCGCCTAAGACCCCTCCTAAGGCAAAGGAGAGCTCCATGCCACTATATGAGGTTTTTAAAAATGAAAAACTGTCATTAGCGATTTTAGGTAAGAGCAAGAAGATACTCCAAAACGAGAAATTCATGACCAATGCGACTGGAATAAGGTTACGAATATAAGGCGTTTTAAAGATATAACGCGCCCCCTGCTTCATATTATTAAGGACTGAAGTAGACTGCAATGGCGTTTTCACCGTCAGTCCTACAAGTAAAATTGTTGCGGTGGCAGTGATAAGAAATGTCACAAAAACTATCGTTGTAAATGAAAGAAATGAAATATAAACTGCAGATAAAACAATCGCCATAATAGATGCAACCTGTGTTAAACTCGAAACCACAGAGTTAATACGAAAAATCGCCTCATGGCTGCTCGCTAAAAATGGAACCAATGATTCTAATGTTGGTGACTGTAACCCTCCTATAATTGTTGAAGCAAACATAAAAATTGGTAACAAGATTTCCATGTCCACAACCTTCTCTAATACCAACACCATAAAAAGTAATCCGACTTTAAAAAAATTCAGAACTTTGATGAATAACAGCTTGTTCATACTGTCTGAGATACCACCACCAAGACTTGAGAGAAACACACCACTTAATTGTCCAAAACCGATGATGGATATGATAATTTGACTAGAGAAATATTGATAAGCAAACCAGTATATATTTAAATGGTTAAGGCTGAAGACATCATCGTTGTTAAAAAATCTGACGCGATAATTCTTTTAGTTTTCATAAAATCACCCACTATATGAACGGAAAATCTTCTTTAATTCAATGATGCTGTATGATTACTTTGATTACACTTCGTTAAAGGCATCGTTTCATAAAACAAAGTCTCTTCTCATTCATTGGCGTATGCTTTCACAATGAAGATGACTCATCATACAAACGCTTAATCTTATATCTTTAATATAGCGTATGAACACAGAATATGTAAATCTGTATTTTGAATATTCAGAATAATTTGTTTGGTTTATCTTTAGAGTAACTTCAACAGTTCATTACTCACCATTCTCTAGAAATTACCACTGTCAAATCAATTCCAGCGTCTCTCCTAAATAGCACTAAAACAAAAAGAGCACTAGTCACATTGTAAAAATGTCCCTAGAACCCTTTAATACTTAATCTAAACTATTGCTTTCTTTCTAACCATGCCACTGTTTCGACATGTGTCGTATGTGGGAACATATCGACAGGTGTGATTTCTTTTAATTCGTATTGCGCACCCAGCATTTCGATATCGCGTAATTGTGTACTCGGATTACATGACACATAGACGATACGTTTCGGTGCTAAAGCATTCAAAGTTTCAATAAATGTCGCGTCACAGCCTTTACGTGGTGGGTCTACGGTCACAACGTCTGGCTGAATCCCCTCTTGCTGCCATTTTAAAATCACATCTTCAGCAGCACCAGCGACAAATGTTGTATTGTTCAATTGATTGTTGCGGGCATTTCTTTTCGCATCTTCTATTGCTTCTGGCACAACTTCAACACCATAGACATGTTGTGCATGCGGTGCCATAAATAAACTGATTGTCCCAATGCCACAATACGCATCTAACACCACTTCATTGCCCGTTAAATTCGCATACTGTAACGCTTGACGATACAATTTTTGCGTTTGTGTGACATTGATTTGATAAAACGACAAATCACCAATTTCGAAAGTCAAATCATCTAACGTATCCTCAATAATGTCTTTACCGTAAATGGTTTTGGACGTATGCCCCATGATGACATTCGTTTTGTTTGTTTGGAAGTTCAACTTGATACTCACAATTTGTGGAAACTGTGCCGTTAAAGCAGTCACAATGTCGTTATGATGCGGCAACTTTTTACCGTTTAGCACAAAAATAACCATCACTTCATTCGTATAATAGCCTTTACGAATCACGACATGACGCACAAGTCCTTGATGCTTTTGTTCGTTATAAGCTGGAATATGATATTGCTCGAGTAAACTTTTAATCACATTCATCATTTCGTTTTGATCATCATTTTGAATAAGACAATGATCCATATCGATAATGTCGTGGCTACGTTGACGATAAAAGCCCATCTGCAACTGACCATGACGATTCGTCCCAACCGGAATTTGAGACTTGTTGCGATAATGCCATGGTTCGTCCATTCCAATCGTGTCATGTATCGGCACCTCAGTCATTTTCCCTTTATGATGAAAGAGATTAATCACTTGTTTACGCTTCATCTCTAATTGCGCTGAATAGGACAAATGCTGAAGTTGACACCCCCCACATTGTTGATAATAGTCACACGGTGGCGTCACACGTTCAGGGCTCGCCGCTTTCACATTCATCAGCTTACCAATCGCAAAATTCTTTTTGACTTTAATCACTTTATATTGCACTTCTTCATCAATTAACGCATGAGGGATAAAAATCGGATAGCGATCCTGTTTAATCACACCATGACCTTCATGTGTCAAATCTACAACTTTTCCCTCATACACTTCATTTTTCTTTACTAAAACCATCAAATTCATCTCACTTTTTTATAAACAGAATCTATTTCAAAGGGAAAGGAGCAGGACCGAAAGCTTAACAAGTGAGTTAATTTTCATCGTCCCGCTCCCACGAGAGTAACATTATGTTATCATGCGGTTTCGCGTACATTACCTATTTATTTTTAGCACACCTATCCATTCATCGTTACTCAGATTGTGTGGGCTCATCAATTAATAATGCATTGTCTTCTTGTGCTGGAGAAAAAACTTCAATATGACGAACTAAATTTAAAAAGTTCGCCGGTAATTGGCCACCATATTCGCCATCTACATTTAAAGGCATATCACTGAATGATGAAATATTCACCGATTGCGCTTTATGATAATGCACTTTCGGATGCTTAATATGTTCACCACGTGAGGCAAGCGTCATAATGTGCCCCAATTCAGCAATATTCGCCTTTTCAACAATGAGTAGCGTAAACATACCGTCATCAAGTTTCGCGTCAGGGACCAGTTTTTCAAAGCCCGCCATTGAGTTCGTTAAACCAAGTAAGAACAACATGATTTCACCTTCAAAGACTTGCGAATCAAACTCAATACGTACGTCTACTGCATGCATTTGTGGCAACATTTCAAAACCTTTAATGTAATAGGCAAAAGGACCAACAATTGATTTCAATTTGCTCGGTGCCTCGTATGAAACTTCAGTAATCTTACCACCACCAGCTAAATTAATAAAATAACGGCTATTCATTTTGCCAATGTCAACTTGAACCGTTTTACCATCTAAAATGACATCGACAGCTTCAAAAATATCGTTAGGGAGATGAAGCGCTCTACCGAAATCGTTCACGGTCCCCATAGGAATTAAACCTAATTTCGGGCGATTTGGCTTTTCAGCGATACCATTCACGACTTCGTTCAATGTACCGTCCCCACCAGCCACAATTAACAAATCGTATTGGGCCTCAATCGCTCGCGCTGCTTCTTCCGTCGCATCGCCTACTTTTTGGGTCGCATAGGCACTCGTCTCATAACCAGCTTGCTCCATTTTGATTAGTACATCAGGTAATGCACGTTTAAACACTTCTTTACCTGACGTCGGATTGTAGATTATTCTCGCACGTTTTCTCATTTATATCCCTCAATTTTTCAGTACTCACAACCTATATTATAGTAAACAAACTAGTAATGAAAGCTAAAAACAACCAAATTCTTAAAAATGATAAGAAAATAACGTCAACACCATTTTCAAAAGCGTAAATATGATAGTTTCTCACGTTCGTAGTCATAGAAAGCAAGCACAAAAAGACAATTAATAACCACAACAATCAACTTACCATTCCCATATCCCCCCTCTCACCTAAAATCAAGCAATAGACACTTGAATAGTACACGTGCAGAAGATGTACAACTGTATAATTAATTACATGCAGTATCTTTTTTTTACATTTCTAATCACATTCTACAATAAGCGGACAATACCTAAGATTGCTAGAACAAGCTCGCTTTCGTTTCATGGTAAAACAAGCACAAAAAGACAATTAATAATCACAACAATCAACTTACCTCACCATTCCCATCCTCCCTCTCACCTAAGATCAAGCAATAGACACTTGAATAGTACGCGTGCAGAAGATGTACAACTGTATAATTAATTACATGCAGTATCTTTTTTACATTTCTAATCACATTCCTACAATAAGCGGACAATACCTAAGATTGCTAGAACAAGCTCGCTTTCCCCCTATTCACGCATTTGATTGCCAATCTGGGCGCGACTCCTGAGGGAACAGCTGATCCGGAAAATCCACCAACGCTTCATCGACAAATGTAACAGTAAAATCAAAGCGTTGGTTAGTTGTAGGATCAGCCCCTCGGAAAGCAAGCCCAAAAAGCAATCAAAAAATGAATCCCATAATGAAAGCGAGCTCTAGTTCTGCAATCGCAAGATGCCACAATCAATGCGACATCTTACGTCATGCTCAAAAAACAAAATGTCACAAAAAAAGACGAGCATGACATCCAATCATTACAATTGAACACCATTCACTCGCCTCTATTCAAAACAACCTATTGCTTATCCAACTCTTGCTTCAACAACTGATTCGCAAGCTGTGGATTCGCTTGACCTTTCGACAACTTCATAATTTGTCCAACTAAGAAGCCCATTGCCTTCCCTTTACCATTCTTATAATCTTCAACAGATTGTGGATTTTCAGCAATCGCTTGTTGTACAAATGCTAACACAGCGCCTTCATCAGAAATTTGAACAAGACCTTGATCTTTCATAATTTGCTTCGCGTCCCCACCATTTTTCGCTAATTCAGGGAAGACTTTTTTCGCAATTTTACTACTCATAGTACCGTCTTCAATCAATTTGATCATACCGGCTAAGTTAGCTGGTGTTAAGCCTGTATCTTGTAACTCAATTTGATTTTTATTGAGATATTCATTTACACCACCCATTAACCAGTTCGAAATCATTTTCACATCTGCGCCTTCTTCAACAGCCGCTTCAAAGAAATCTGACATCTCTTTCGTTAATGTTAAAACATGCGCGTCATATGCTGGTAAGCCGAATTTTTTCACATATTTTTCTTTACGCGCATCTGGTAATTCAGGAATGGATTCACGAACACGCGCTTTCCATGCTTCATCAATATATAAAGGTACGATATCTGGCTCTGGGAAGTAACGGTAGTCATCTGATGCTTCTTTCACACGCATTAAAATCGTTTTACCAGTAGATTCATCAAAACGACGTGTCTCTTGTAAAATTTCGCCACCATTTAATAATTCTTCTTCTTGGCGTTTAACTTCATATTCTAAACCTTTACGTACGTTGTTAAATGAGTTTAAGTTTTTAAGTTCAGCTTTCGTACCAAATTCTTTTTGACCGTATGGACGTAAAGATACGTTCGCGTCACAACGTAATGAACCTTCTTCCATTTTACCGTCAGATACGCCTGTGTATTGAATAATAGAACGTAATTTTTCTAAATACGCATACGCTTCTTCAGGTGAACGAAGATCTGGTTCTGAGACGATTTCAATTAATGGTGTGCCTTGACGGTTTAAGTCTACAAGTGAATAGCCGTCTTTATGTGTTGACTTCCCGGCATCTTCTTCCATGTGTAAACGTGTAATACCGATACGTTTTGTTTCGCCATTCACTTCAATATCGATATAGCCATTTTCACCAATCGGTTGATCTAATTGTGAAATTTGGTAAGCTTTCGGGTTATCTGGGTAGAAATAGTTTTTACGGTCAAATTTTGATTCTGTTGCAATTTCCATGTTTAATGCCATCGCTGCACGCATAGACCAATCTACTGCACGACGGTTCACTGTTGGTAAAACACCAGGATACGCCAAATCGATGACGCTTGTATTTGTATTCGGTTCTGCACCGTATGCTACCGGCGCATTTGAAAACATTTTTGAGTCCGTTTTCAATTCAACATGGACCTCAAGTCCGATTATCGTTTCAAAATGCATTGATTGCCACTCCTTATAATTTTTGATATTGGTCGTGTAAGTTAAATTGTGTTTCGTATTGATGTGCGACGCGATATAACGTTTTTTCATCGAACGGTTTACCGATCAGTTGTAAACCAATTGGTCGACCATTTTCCGCTAAACCACACGGTACAGAAATACCAGGTAAACCGGCTAAGTTCACTGGTGTTGTTAATAAGTCATTGGCATACATTGTTAACGGATCATTGATTTCAGCACCTAAATCAAACGCAACAGTTGGTGTTGTTGGTCCTAAAATGACATCGTAATCTTTAAAAACATTTTCAAAGTCATTTTTAATTAATGTACGTACTTTTTGGGCTTTTTTATAATAAGCATCGTAATAACCAGAACTCAATACATACGTTCCTAATAAAATACGACGTTTCACTTCTTTACCAAAGCCTTCACTACGAGATAATTTGTATAATTCTTCTAAACTTTCCGCTTCTTTTGAATGGTAACCGTAACGAATACCGTCGAAGCGTGCTAAGTTTGATGACGCCTCAGCTGAAGCAATGACATAATATGAAGGAATACCATATGCTGTTCTTGGTAATGACACTTCTTCAACGATAGCACCTAAAGATTTGAAAGTTTCTGCAGCTTTTAATACCGCTTCTTTCACTTCTTCGTCGACACCTTCACCGATGTATTCTTTAGGCAATGCAATTTTCATGTCTTTAATATCTTTACCGATATCAGCTGTAAAGTCAGTCGCAACGTCTGGCGCACTTGTAGAATCCATTTCATCAACACCTGCAATGGCTTCTAACACTAATGCATTGTCTTTAACATTACGTGTGATTGGACCAATTTGATCAAGTGATGAAGCAAAGGCAACAAGACCAAAACGTGATACACGGCCATATGTCGGTTTTAATCCTACAACGCCACAATAAGCTGCTGGTTGACGAATTGAACCACCAGTATCTGTGCCCAATGTAAATGGTACAAGACCTGCTGCAACTGCCGCTGCTGAACCACCCGATGACCCACCTGGAACGGCTTTATGGTCAAATGGGTTCACTGTCTTTTTAAAATAAGACGTCTCTGTAGAACCACCCATCGCAAACTCGTCTAAGTTGACTTTACCGATGAGAATACCGTTTTCATTATGTAGCTTCTTCATCACTGTTGATTCATAAATCGGTACAAAGCCTTCTAACATCTTACTAGCACAAGTTGTTTCTAAACCTTCAGTAATGATATTATCTTTAATCCCCATTGGAATACCGAATAATTTACCTTCCATTTCACCTTTAGCTTGTAATGCATCTAATTCTTCGGCTTTTTTCATCGCATTTTCTTTATCAAGCGCTAAAAATGATTGAATCGTCGGATCAGTTTCTTCAATTGCGTCATAAATATCTTTTACAATTTCAGAAGGTTTAATTTGATTATCCTTGATCATCTTTTGTAGGTTTTCAATAGATTCATAGCGGATGCTCATCTTTATGCGTCCTCCCTGTTCATAACTGCTGGTACTTTAAATTGTCCAGCTTCCACTTCTTTTGCATTCGTTAATGCTTTTTCTTGTGGCAATCCTTTTACAGCCACATCTTCACGTAATACATTTTGTAAATCTAGTACATGATTTGTAGGTTTAACTTGTTCTGTATCCACAGAATCAATTTGATGACAAAAATTTAAAATACCTTCTAAAGTCTGTTGCATGTCTGCAGTATCTTCTTCAGTCACGTTTAAACGTGCAAGATTCGCAATATGCGCAACTTGTTCTTGGGTAATCTCAGCCATGACGATAAAGCCTCCTTAAAAATACTCTTTTATCTATAAATTGTACCAAATTCCAGCATAAAAATCTAAAATATTTCAAACAAGATGCGACACGACACATGCCTTTCTACTTTATATGTCACCTTAATTCCCTTTTGACACCCGACTGGACTGAAAACTGTCACCACCACTGTATTATTTATTTATATTTATAACGTGATACTGAATAATTATTTAAATTTAATTTCAACCTACTAACGCTGATATGATGCTATTTATCCCACATTTGTAAGGCTAAATTACACAAAAACTGTTAAATACACCTTTCCTTTCGTATACAATTCTGTATAATAATCTTATGCAAGTGAAAACAAAAGGGGAGATTAATATGGTTTTAATCGGTTCTACTTTGTCAAGTCAAGTTAACTTAGATTGGCAAACGTATATTATGATTGCCATTTATTTCATTATCTTACTCGGTATTGGTTACTATGGTTATAAACAAGCAACGAGTAACTTGAGTGAGTATATGTTAGGTGGTAGAAGCATCGGGCCATGGGTGACTGCACTTTCAGCAGGCGCTTCCGATATGAGTGGTTGGATGATTATGGGATTACCTGGAGAAGTTTATTCGACTGGGTTATCTGCTGTTTGGATTACGATTGGTCTCACACTCGGTGCTTACGTCAATTATTTAGTTGTTGCACCAAGGTTACGTGCACATACAGAAATTGCTGGTGATGCGATTACGTTACCAGATTTCTTTAAAAACCGTCTAGATGATCAATCCAATTTGATTAAAATTATTTCAGGATTGATTATTGTCGTATTCTTTACATTATATACACATGCCGGATTAGTATCTGGTGGAAAGTTATTCGACAGTGCATTCGGTTTAGATTATCATGCCGGATTGATTTTAATCGCAGTCATCGTGATTCTTTACACATTTTTTGGTGGGTATTTGGCTGTATCGATCACTGACTTTTTTCAAGGGGTAATTATGTTAGTGGCAATGGTCATGGTACCTATCGTCTTGTTGTTAAAATTAAACGGTTTAGATACATTTCAAACGATTGCAGAAATGAAACCTACAAATTTAGATTTATTTAAAGGTACAACAGTGATTGGAATTATTTCATTTTTCGCATGGGGATTAGGTTATTTCGGTCAACCGCATATTCTCGTACGTTTTATGTCCATTCGTACGGTGAAGTTATTCCCGTTAACACGTCGTATTGGGATTACATGGATGATTGTTGGTCTACTCGGTGCTGTATTAGTCGGTTTACTGGGTATTGCTTTCGTCCCAGCGCAAGGTGTTCAAATTCAAGACCCAGAAACATTATTTATTTTGATGAGTCAGTTACTTTTCCATCCATTGATTGGTGGTTTCTTACTCGCAGCGATTTTAGCCGCAATTATGAGTACGATTTCTTCTCAATTACTTGTAACATCAAGTTCACTGACGGAAGATTTTTATAAACTCATCCGCGGAGACAAAGGGAATGCTGCAAAACATGAAAAAGAATTTGTAATGGTCGGACGTATTTCTGTTGTGATTGTTGCGGTTGCTGCCATTGCTATTGCGTGGACGCCAAACAACACGATTTTAAACTTAGTCGGTAACGCTTGGGCAGGTTTTGGTGCTGCCTTTGGTCCTTTAGTGATTCTTTCATTGTATTGGAAAGGTCTATCACGTACGGGTGCGATTAGCGGGATGGTCGCCGGTGCATTAACCGTGATTTTATGGATTGTCTTTGCGCATCCATACGGTGACATGAATGATTTCTTTAACTTATACGAAATTGTTCCTGGCTTTATCGTTAGTTTAATCGTCACTGTGCTTGTTTCGAATGTGACGAAAAAGCCTGGCGCATTCGTTGATCATGATATAAATCAAGTCGTGAAACAATTGAAAGATGCAAAGTCAAGACAATAAAACTTAACACACAATGAAATAACAATTTTTAATATGATTCATTTGTGTCATATGATTAAAGGCTGGGAGAGCTAAAATCCCAGCCTTTGTCCATTTATCAAATTTTCCTGTACACACATATAATCTTCAAAGTCATTTTTCTTCACTTTCTACATCATAAAATAGGACATCATCAATGTATTTTGAGTAATGATAAAGGCAAAACACTATAGCAAATGAATTTGAATGCACTATGAAAAAACATTTCTTGATGGAGGTGGCTATGATGTTGTATATCAAAAGTAAAATTGGGTTGATGATAGGATTGCTACTTTTTATTGCTATGTTTTATTTTAAAGTAGCACTTGGAGATTCTATCATTAGACCATTAGGATTTGTTTTATCAGGCGTTATCATAGGCTATGCGTTAGGATATAAGGAAAATAAATAAAAAGACATACATCATTTATATAGATGCTGTTTCACCTTGTTTCTCGAGATGATGCCATAAAAAGAAACGACCATTATACCTCAGAGTGATGAAACTCGAGCTATAGTGGTCGTTTTTTAACTTAATTCACTGGACTACGTTAGTTTTGATAAATATGAACTTGTGGTGATTTATCGTCTTTCGTTTTACGGATAAGTGCACGTGACTCACTGCCATCTTTAATGTGAATTTCATACTGGTCTACAGATTTGAAATCTTTTTCAGCAAGTTGTGTCACATATTGCGTAATGCCGATTAACTCCGCTTTGCCATAATAATCTATCGGCAAGTCGACTGTTAAATTTTGTACTTTTTTGTTTTTGAACTCTGCTTTTCCAACAGCTTGTGTAAAGTTAGAGAAGTAAGACTGTAATGCACTGTTAAAATCTTTAAAGTTAGCATTAAGATTCTCATTTAAATCTGATGCCTCACTTGATGGTAACAATACTGTCTTTTGATCGATTTGATGCCAGTCTGAAAGTTTCGAGCCTTTTTCTTCAGCAGTTGCATAGCTAACGAAATGACCAGGAATGATATCTTCTTGACCTGACTGAATATAAATCGCGAATGTGATTGGAATATCTTTCAAATCATCATTTTCTCTTAAACGTGTTAACATTTCTTCAGCCATTTGACGACCTTGTTTTTTGACTTCTTTTTCATCAAGATTTTTATGATATGTTTCGCCGTATTTCTCTTTTTGATAGTAATAGACACTATTCATCGCCAAACCAATCGTCATGCCTTCGATTTCTTCACCTTTTGTATCTCCATTTGCATAATAATCTTGTTCTAAAATGTTAGATAAATACGCTGGTGAATTTTTAGCGATTTTTTCTTCATCTGTTTCACCATTGACAGATGGATTTAATCCTAAATTAGCTGTCGCATTTTTATTTTCTTTTTCTTTGTCGCTCATTTTATCGAGCTCTTTTTTCGTATACTTCGGTTTAAGATAGGCTCTAATCGTGTCTTTATCTAAATATTGACCATCTTGATATAAATATTCATCAGTGGGATACACTTCTTTACTAATATTGAGTAAGCCATCTTCAAAATCTTCGCCATTATAGCTATTGGCCATATTTTCTTGAATTAAGCCACGTGCCTGACTTTCTTTAAACGGCAAGATTGTTCGATAATCTGTACCTTGCACATTTTTATCTGTCGCAATTTCTTTCACTTTATTATGGTCTCGTTGTTGCGTTTCTGTTTTTTCTTTTGAGGACTTTGATTCATCTTCATCCTGTCCACAAGCTGATAATACAAGTGATAAACCTAAAAGAAGTACTATTGACTTTTTCATCGCCTATCCCCTTACTTATTAATTTCATTTTGTTTATCAATAAAATCTTGTTCTGTCCAAATCATTGTACCAAGTGTTTCGGCTTTTGTTAATTTTGAACCTGCATCTTCACCTGCTATGACAAGATCTGTGGACTTCGTGACGCTGCTTGTTACTTTTGCACCTTGTAATTTTAACCAATTCGAAGCTTCATTACGTGTCATTTGATGAAGTTTACCTGTCAATACAATCGTTTTACCCGCAAATTCAGGATGTCCCTCAACTTGAGATAACTTTTGACCTTTAAATGTCATATTCACATCTTTTGATTTTAACTTTTCAATGAGTGCGCGAATGTCCTCATTTTCTAAATATGTCACTAATGATTGGGCTAACTTTTCCCCCACATCATAAATTTCCACCAATTCATCTTCAGTGACGGTTAACAGACGATCCATCGTTTCGTACTTTTCGGCTAACACTTGACTTGCTTTCACACCTAAATGACGAATGCCAAGTCCAAATAACAAGTTTTCAAGAGAGCGCCCTTTCGACGTTTCTATCGCGTCAATTAATTTTTGAGCTTTCTTTTCACCCATACGTTCTAGCGGTAATAAATCATCTTTCGTAAGGTAGAAAATGTCCGCAACATCTTTAATTAACTCGTGCGTATACAATTGTTCGATGATTTTCGTACCTAAGCCATCTATATTCATCGCTTGACGAGATACGAAATGAATTAACCCTTCAACGAGTTGTGCCTGACATTTCGGGTTGATACAACGTAAAGCGACTTCACCTTCAATCCGAACGAGTTCATGATCACAGCTTGGACAATGTGTCGGCATATGATAGGTCACGGCATCTTCTGGTCGACGATCTAAAATCACACGCACAACTTCTGGAATAATGTCACCTGCTTTTTTAATAACCACACTATCACCAATACGAATATCTTTATCATGAATTAAATCTTCGTTATGTAAAGATGCTCTCGAAACCGTTGTCCCTGCGACACGTACCGGCTCAAGAATAGCGGTAGGTGTGACAACCCCAGTGCGTCCGATACTTAACTCGATATCTAATAGTTCTGTAATCACTTCTTCAGCTGGAAATTTGTACGCAATCGCCCATCTCGGTGATTTTTGGGTAAAGCCCATTTCCTCCTGATGTTCAAGGTGATTCACTTTAATAACAATGCCGTCTATATCATAAGGCAATTGTTCACGTTGCTTGGTCCATTTTTCAATATATTCAAGCACTTCATCAATCGTATTCACTTTTTCACGTTCATGATTGGTTTTAAATCCGAGTTCATCAAGCTCATCTAACGCTTCACTTTGCGTTGAGGCATCGAGCTCTGTAAAGTCGTTAATACTATATAAAAAGATGTCCAGTTTACGTGCTGCCGCGAGTTTTGAATCGAGTTGACGCAATGACCCCGCTGCCGCATTTCTCGGATTAGCAAACGGCTGTTCATCGCGCGCTGCTTTTGCCTCATTCAACTTCAAAAATGATTGACGCGGCATATACGCTTCCCCACGCACTTCAAACGAAATTTTCTTGTTTAAAGTAAGAGGAATCGCATAAATCGTCTTTAAATTTTCAGTGATATCTTCACCCGTTGTCCCGTCACCACGTGTTAAACCTTGAACGAGCTTCCCATCAACATACTTTAAAGAGACAGCCAAACCATCAATCTTCAACTCACACATATATTCCACTTCGCCAACTGCATCACGTACACGTTGGTCGAACTTTCTTAAATCCGCTTCATTAAATGCATTCGATAAACTTAACATTGGTGTATCATGATTGACCTTTTCAAACGATGACTGCGCCTCTCCACCTACACGGACAGTTGGAGAATCTGCCGTTTTAAGTTCTGGATGTTTCGTTTCAATCTCAATTAATTCATGTAGTAATTTGTCATATTCACTATCTGGGACACTGGGATTATCTTGAACGTGATATTCATAGTTGTATTGGTGTAATAATTTGTGCAATGTTTCAACACGTTGGGCTATAGATGACATCCTTTAATCCTCCTTCTTTTCAATAGGCGCAAATTGTGCAAGTAAACGTTTCGGACCTTCAGATTTGAAAATAATATCCAATTCAATAGAGCCATTTTTATTATTGACGTTTGAAACCATACCTTCACCCCATGATTTGTGCATCACTTTATCGCCTACTTTCCAATCTGACGTTGCTGATGAAGCGGTTGTACTTTTAACAGTACGTTGACTAAAGCCACGTTTAGCTGGCTGACGTTTTTTCATACCGATAGCCGTTGCTTGTTGACGTTCAGGTAAATCGAGCAACGCTTCTGGAATTTCGTTTAAAAAGCGTGAACGCGCATTGCTTTGAGGACGTCCAAATAACGTACGTGATGTTGCATGCGATAAATAAAGCTCTTCTTCAGCACGCGTAATTGCGACATAACTGATACGTCTTTCTTCTTCCATTTCGTGATCATTATCACTTTTAATCGCACGAATATGCGGGAAAATTGATTCTTCCATACCGATAATAAACACAATTGGAAACTCTAATCCTTTCGCTGAGTGCATCGTCATTAATGTCACACCATCTTCTAAGTTCGCTTCATCCACATCTGCAACGAGCGACAAGTCTGTTAAGAAATTGATCAAAGATTGTTCCTCTAAAGGCGTATTTTTTTCATAATCAACAGGTACTGACATAAACTCATCAATATTTTCGAGACGACTGCGTGATTCAAGTGACTGATCACGCTGTAACATTTCACGATATCCAGATTTTTCTAAGACTTCCTCTACAATTTCTGAAATCTCGAGGAATTCTTGTTCTTGCATTAAGTTCGACATGAGTTGATAAAATTCTGCAGCTGCTTGTGAGACCTTTTTCGATAAGCCAATAAAATCTACTTCTGCTAATGCATCAAACATAGTTAATTCATGATCCGCGGCATAATTTGCAATTTTTTCAACCGACGAGGGCCCGATACCGCGTTTAGGCACATTGATAATACGTTGTAAGCTAATATCGTCTGCACTATTGGCAATTAAACGTAAATAACTAAGTAAGTCTTTAATCTCTTTTCGGTCATAGAACTTTTGACCGCCGACCATGACATAAGGAATATTAGATTTCAAAAACGTTTCCTCTAGTACACGTGATTGCGCATTTGTGCGATAGAGCACCGCTATATCTTTATAACGTTTACCCTTTTTTTGCTGTTTAAAAATTTCTCTCACGACATATTCTGTTTCATCGCGTTCACTCATCGCTTCGTAATAATGAATCTTTTCACCTTGCTGATTCGCTGTCCAGAGTCCTTTTGGTTTACGCTCTGTATTGTGACGAATCACTTCATTTGCCGCTTGTAAAATCGTCTTTGTCGAACGATAGTTTTGCTCTAAAAAGATTGTACGTGCATTCGGATAATCGTTTTCAAATGATAAAATATTGTGGATGTTTGCGCCACGCCAACCGTAAATAGACTGGTCAGAATCCCCTACTACACATAGATTTTTAAACTTTTGCGCTAACAAATTCACTAATGTATATTGTGCGGTGTTCGTATCTTGATACTCATCGACATGAATATATTGAAATTTATTTTGATAATAATCTAACACTTCTGGCACACGTTCAAACAATTGAATTGTCGTCATAATCAAGTCATCAAAGTCTAGCGCTTGGTTACGAATAAGCTGTTGTTGATACCCTTTGTATACGGTCGCCACCATTCGAGAAAAATAGTCATTTGCTTCAGCCTCTGCTTTTGCTGGTGTCATCAATTCATTTTTGAGCTGACTGATTTCTCCGATAAACATTCTTGGTTCATATTTTTTCGGGTCAATATTTTCACGCTTTAATACATCTTTAAGCACAGATTTTTGGTCTGTTGGATCGATAATCGTAAAATTGCGTTCAATCCCGATACGATCTGCATCACGTCGTAAAATACGCACGCACATAGAGTGGAAAGTCGACATCCAAATGACTTCTGCTTCTTCTCCCACGAGCGCTTGAACACGTTCTTTCATTTCTTTAGCGGCTTTATTCGTAAATGTAATTGCCAATATATTATATGGAGATACATCTTTTTCATCTAATAAGTAGGCAATTCGATGCGTCAGTACTCTTGTTTTCCCTGAGCCTGCACCTGCCATAATTAAAAGCGGTCCCTCAGTCGTACGCACCGCTTCACTCTGTTCTTTATTCATATTTTCAACGAGTGGATTCATTATGTTCTCTCCTTTATTTTCGTAGTTTTAAGGGCTGCTTTAATATCTTCATAAATGACATTGCCCACAATAATCGTATCTGCTATTTGTGCCATTTCCATCGCTTTATCAATATGATTAATCCCGCCACCATAAAATAATTGCGTATTCGAAAGCGCTTGTTTCGCTGCACGCACCATTTCGGGATTTCCATATTGTCCGCTGTATTCTAAGTAGAGCACAGGCAAACGATAAAACGACTCAGCCATTTGCGCATATGCCACGATATCCGATTCATCTAATGTTGTCTGTGCGCTTGTCTGTGTTGCGACCTTACTCTCAGGATTCAACACAACATAACCTTCAAACACCATTTCATCAAAATCAATCATGTGTCCATAGGCTTTCAGCGCACTATGTAATAATCCATTATGGTATGTCACATCTGTACTATTCAATACAGTCGGCACAAAATAAAAATCAAATCCTGGCATCGTACTCTCAAGATTTGAAATTTCTAATGCTAACGGTAGAGGATAACGGCGGACACGGCTCATCAAATGAATGACATTATCTTCAGTGACGTCATCCGTACCACCAATCATAATTGCGTCTGTATTTGACATACAAATTTGTTCTAAATCGGCGTCTGAAATCTCTTTTGCAGGGTCTAGTTTAAAAATATGACGCCATTCCTTGATATCATACATAGTTGATGACTCCTTTAATTTTCGTAACTTATATTATAGCACTTTTACTTATTGATATCTAAAGTTCATGCAAATATCGTATGCATTTTTTAGAGGATTTCACTACAATTAAAATGAATCGTTTATCGCGTCTTACATACCTCGGTTAAACCATGTTTTCATATGATGTTCAACACAGTTCATTACTCGTTGTACGTCGCAATTTCCAATCAAAACGAAAGGCTCCTCTCGATATCAACTTAAAATTCAAGTCAATATTGAAAGAAGCCTTTTCATCCTACTGTAAAATTTACTTACAACTTAGTTTCAATATTCATGCGGTCTAGAATCATTGTGTAGGCATCATTTCCCCATTGTAATGAACGTTTAACACGAGAAATCGTTGCCGTAGATGCACCTGATTCTTTTTCAATCGTTGCGTAAGTGTAGCCTTGCTTAATCATCTTCGCAACTTGAAGGCGTTGTGATAAAGATTGTAACTCATTCACTGTACATAAATCATCAAAAAATTGATAACATTCTTCACGCGTCTCTAATGTTAATACTGCATCGAATAATTCATCCAAAGCTTTTCCGCGTAACTTTTCTATTTGCATGCGAACAACCCCTATTTAAATAATCTATTACTATTTTAACGGATTAATAGATTAAAGTGTAGTGAAATTATTCTAAACCGACTCTTTTAAATATTGTATCAACTTGGTTCAAGTGATGTCTAGGATCAAAGCACGCATCAAGTTCTTCTTTTGAAAGCTTATCTGTAATTTTTGAATCAGCTTCTACAAGTTCTCTAAATGGTGTTTTTGTTTCCCATGATTCCATTGCTTTCGGTTGAACTGTATCATACGCTTCTTCACGCACCATTCCTTTATCGATTAAAGCAAGTAACACACGCTGTGAATAAATGAGACCAAACGTTTTATTCATATTCGCTGTCATGTTTTCTTCATAAACAGTTAAACGGTCAATAATATTTGTAAAACGGTTTAATGCGTAATCTAATGCAATCGTTACATCTGGTAACATAATACGTTCAGCTGAAGAATGTGAAATATCACGTTCATGCCATAATGCCACATTTTCATATGCCGTCGTTAAATAACCACGAATCACACGTGCAATTCCTGTAATGTTTTCTGAGCCGATTGGATTACGTTTGTGTGGCATTGCAGAAGAACCTTTTTGTCCTTTTGCAAATGCTTCTTCTACTTCACGTGTTTCCGTTTTTTGAAGATTACGCACTTCGACAGCGAATTTTTCAAGAGAAGTTGCAATTAAGCTTAATGTCGCAATGTAGTATGCGTGACGATCACGTTGTAACGTTTGTGTTGAAATCGGTGCTGTACCAATACCTAAATGTTTACAAACATAAGCTTCTATTTCAGGTGGAATGTTCGCAAATGTTCCGACTGCACCGCTCATTTTACCTACTTCGATTTCAGTTCTTACATTTTTGAAACGTTCCATGTTACGTTGCATTTCTGCATACCATAACGCCATTTTTAAACCAAAAGTCGTTGGCTCAGCATGCACACCATGTGTACGGCCCATCATTAATGTTGTTTTATACTTTTTCGCTTTCGCTGCTAATACATCAATGAAACGTTGAATGTCTTGTTCTAAAATGTCATTCGCTTGTTTAATTTGATAGCTTAACGCTGTGTCTACAACGTCTGTTGAAGTCAAACCATAATGTACCCATTTACGCTCGTCGCCTAAAGTTTCTGACACTTGACGCGTGAAAGCAACAACGTCATGGCGTGTTTCTTGTTCGATTTCTTTCGCACGTTCCACATCTACACGTGCATGTTGGCGAATCTTTTTCACATCTTCTTTCGGAATGTAACCTAACTCACTCCATGCTTCACTCGCAAGGATTTCTACTTCTAACCAAGCTTCATAACGATTTTGATCCGTCCAAATTTGAGCCATTTCTTCTCTTGAATAACGTTCGATCATGTTTATTAAACTCCAATCTTGTAATGTTAGTATCATTGTATCAAAACAATCAATCATGTACATGTATTATTCAAACAAATTTATCGTTCGTAATCAAGCCTCAAATGCATATTCGTATGAATTTGTTGATTTTTAATACGTTCAGTTCATGTCGCGCCTCAATCCACCCGCCAATATACTGATACATCAAAGTTTATCACGCTTTCACTTTCGGTTTATCCTTCTCTATGACACACGTCTAAGCTTGTTTGTCACTCTTGATGTTACGCATTAAACACGAACATTATAACGAAAAAAACTAAAAATATTCGACATCTCGCTAGGCAATACCAGCTTATTTACAACGCTTTATCATTTAATTGATTCGACATCTATCCATTCACGTGATAGTTAATCGAGTAGGAGAATAGTCATTAATTGACTATTCGTCCTCTCACACCACCGAGCGTACGGTTCCGTACTCGGCGGTTCAATATCTTGCGTAAGCCAACTCTGCAAGCTGGGCTAATGGTATCAGCC
>NZ_FXUZ01000039.1 GCF_900183575.1 Staphylococcus cornubiensis | reverse complement strand
GCAAATACGTTTTGGATAAATCAACATTCGTGGTTAATGCACCGGCCAAGGCAGCATGGACGCTTGCACTGGCGGTATAACAAAAACAGTTCAAAAATCGAGTTCCCGGCTCTAATTGAGCAAATTTCAAGCGCATAAGTCTATGATCCAGAAATAGTCCTGTATCAAGATAATCATACAAATTCACTATCAATTTCGCCTTGCCTTCTGTCACTATCAGTCTTTGGCTGGTTTTACCTATTTTTTGATATTGTTCTGAGCCCTTTTGCTGCTTTCTTTGTTTAACTATTAATTTTTCAGGGTGAATACCTAAGGCTCTTGGAACAACTTGCAACATCTCAAGGCTGCGTTTTTCTGCCTTGTGTACTGGAATGCTGGCTGGTGGCGCATATTCTTGCAGTACAGCATAGTCATTATATATGTCTATGGCATAGGCATATTCGGGTAAATCCGCATCGTAAATTCGATAACAGGTGATTTGATTTTTTCTTGCCCATTTCTGTAAATGATTTCTGTTTTTTTCCAATCGGTTAAATAGCATTTGTGCATTATCAGAAAGCGGGGCATTCGGGGTATTTTTTAGTTTATTTGCAGCAGAAAGAGTCAAACAATAGAGTTTGCACTCTAATGGGCCATTATATAAAGTATAT
>NZ_FXUZ01000033.1 GCF_900183575.1 Staphylococcus cornubiensis | reverse complement strand
TTATGGATAAAACGATACCAAGCGGGTAAAGAATTTAAAAGATATGATTTTGAATCAGGGGGAGATCGCTTGGCTAAACAAACAACATTGGAAGAACGTGTAATGATTGCCCAATACTGTATAGAAAATGATAAGAATTATAGAGAAACAGCGAAAGCTTTTAATGTAACCTATAACCAAGTTCATAGATGGGTGAAACGATATGAAGCCTATGGTGAAGATGGACTTGTCGATGGTAGAGGTCGAGGCAAACCTAAAACAGTATTAACAGATATAGAGAAGACTGAGCTAGAAATGAAAGTCCTAAAAAAACAAAATGAATTTTTACGTATGGAGAATGAGGTTTTAAAAAAGGAAAGAGAAATCGAAAGCGAGTTGATGAATCAGGCATTAAGTACCAAGCGGCATACGAAGCGATAGAGTACTTTAAAGGCACCTATCCTGTATCACATTTATGTGAGGTTTTAAAAGTTACAAGAGCTGCTTACTATCAATGGAAGAGACGCCGTCCATCAAAGAGGCAACTTGAAAATGAAGCTTTAATGAATGATATTAAAAACATCTATGATAAATATGAAGGTATTTATGGATATCGTCGTATTTATATTTATATTCGTTATTATTTAAAGAAAAAGGTTAATCGTAAACGAGTTCAGCGCTTGATGAAGAAATTGGGTTTAAAATCAGTGATTCGACGTAAGCGTAATAATTATACGCCACACATCCCTAAAATTACGACATCAAATGTGTTGAATCGAGACTTTAAAGCAGAAAAACCGAATCAAAAATGGTTAACAGATATAACTGAATTTAGACTATCAACAGATGAAAAGTTATATTTGAGTGCGATTTACGACTTAAATACCTGTAAAATAATCAGTTATGAAATCAGTAATAAGAACAATAATGATTTAGTTATTAATACATTTAATAAAGCTGTTAAAGGCATGTCGCCAAAAGAAACAAAAGGACTGCTTTTCCACAGTGACAGAGGGATACAGTACACTTCGCATACATTTAACACATTGATAAACAAA
>NZ_FXUZ01000102.1 GCF_900183575.1 Staphylococcus cornubiensis | reverse complement strand
TAGTTATACAGCAAGCGCGCACCGACTCTGACAATCGGCATATCCAGTTCGCCCTGACTGATCAGTTTGATCCGCACCCCGCGCCGTGCCGCTTTACGCAAGGCGTGTAAAAATCGTTAGCAGGGGAAGAAGTAGGCGTTGGCGATAATCACTTCCCGCCGCGCCTGAGTGAGCATTTTCAAATAATGGCGTTCAATATCATCGCGATGTTCTTCGTTATCGCGCCAGACCAGCAATACCTGCGCTTCTCCCGGCTGGCGGTTCTCTTCCGCTTTGTGATGACGTCGCCACCACCGTCGTGCCGCGCTCTGTCCAGGCAGGTTTTCCAGCTCAAACTGGAGAATATCTTCGACAATCGGCCCTTCAAGGCGTACCGCGTAATCC
>NZ_FXUZ01000042.1 GCF_900183575.1 Staphylococcus cornubiensis | reverse complement strand
AGTGATTTGTTTACTTTAACGAAAGACGCAGGCTCTGACGGGGAGCAATCCACCCTCTTTAAGCTTTTGGTGAGTGCTCCGGCTTCTGGTTTGGTGGATACGGCAACCAATCAGGCCATCGTGTTGTCTGCCAATGCGGGCGGCACGGAAGTGTTGGGCAAGAACACCAATGGGGATGTGGTGTTTAAGGTTTTATTAACTGCCAGCAATGGGGATGTGGAAGTCTTTCAATACCGTGCGATCAAACACGAGAATGCCAGCGACCACGACGAATCCGGCGCGGGAGGCATAATAGAGCGCATTCAAGCCGGCTCTTTGAAATTGGAAGTGACCTTAACCGACAAAGACGGCGACAGTGCGAAAGACGACCTGGATTTGGGTCAAATGATGCGCTTTGAAGACGACGGCCCTGTGGTTGATATGGCGGTGAAGGCAGGGGCTGCCTTGACGCTTGATGAAACGAAAGGAGTGAAAGCCGGCGATGCGAATGCGAACGACGAAGCGGCATCTGCTGATGCCAATGACATTGGTTATGCGAAGCTTGTCGGCAGTGATTTGTTTACTTTAACGAAAGACGCAGGCTCTGACGGGGAGCAATCCACCC
>NZ_FXUZ01000037.1 GCF_900183575.1 Staphylococcus cornubiensis | reverse complement strand
CAAGTTAAAATCCAATGTATTTGAAGGAACTGCCACTTTGGATTCCGAGTTAAATGATCGCGGCGAAAACTGGTACTTAGAAACTGATGTTCAAACAGAATACGGGCAAGAAATCATTAGACGATCTGGCCATACAGCCTTTTCATACTCCATTCCCTCAGCCAGTCTTATGAATGTAAAAAAATTGTCCTCTAAACCTTTGACTTTTGTTGTCACTGTAGATGTTGCAACTGCAAGCCGATACGCTTTACAAAGTGTGTTGTTCCAAAAAAATGGAAAGGGTGAAGCCAGGCCTATTCAGACCTCGCAAAGAGCACAGTGGCTTGAACCCGGTAAGCATGTTTTGCAATTTACCTTTGACAATCACAATCAATTATCGGACGATAACCTCTATTTGGGTTATTTACGCTTGATAGACTATGGGCAGTTAAAAACTGTGTATCAATACAACCAACCTGTCAAGCTTAGTCAGTTAGTGGATTAATGAATGGCATTATTTTCTTCTGTCACTTTGTTTGAGGGCATAGCGTTGGCTATTGCCCTTCAATTCTTATTGCTTTTCTGGGTTTTGATAAAACAAGCACAGCAAAAAAAACTGACCGAACAACTTGGTGAAAGAATACAACAAACACTTATCTCTCAACTTCACCAGTTACATATTGATTTAAGCCAATCATATCAAACGAGCCAACAATTTATTAATGAAAAGATAGCTCAAGGACAACT
>NZ_FXUZ01000038.1 GCF_900183575.1 Staphylococcus cornubiensis | reverse complement strand
GTCGTTAGTAACGTCCTTCATCGGCTTCTAGTGCCAAGGCATCCACCGTGCGCCCTTAATAACTTAATCTATATGATATTTTGGCAATCGTTTGCATTCGGCTTCATCACTTCGTATTCACTCAGTTCATCTACCGAAATCCACATTTCCCAAAATCACCAGTTATTAATTATGTGAGTCGTCATTTGACGACTAGCGATAATTTTTTGTTTCAAGCTTTTAAACGCTTGTCACTCGGTTTTGCTTGGTAAAATCTATACTTACTTATCTAGTTTTCAATGTACAATTCATATAAATGGTGGAGACTAGCGGGATCGAACCGCTGACCTCCTGCGTGCAAAGCAGGCGCTCTCCCAGCTGAGCTAAGCCCCCAAAATATTATTTTATTTTTAAATAGTGGGCCTAAGTGGACTCGAACCACCGACCTCACGCTTATCAGGCGTGCGCTCTAACCAGCTGAGCTATAGGCCCCGAACATTTATACAAACATTCAAAACTGAATACAATATGTCACGTTAATCCGCTTATCACCTGATGGTGATATTCCGTATATTATCCTTAGAAAGGAGGTGATCCAGCCGCACCTTCCGATACGGCTACCTTGTTACGACTTCACCCCAATCATTTGTCCCACCTTCGACGGCTAGCTCCAAATGGTTAC
>NZ_FXUZ01000041.1 GCF_900183575.1 Staphylococcus cornubiensis | reverse complement strand
CAACTTTAACTGCCGGAAAGCCGGGAGGAAGCGCACCGCTTGCCATAATGTGATCAGGTCCTATTTTTTGTTTATAGGAATCAAAATAAGTCATCATTCCACTACTTACTTCAACGGCTCCTACACTGATTCGGGTTAATTTATTGTTATTCAGACGATCAAAATCAATAAATTTTTCCAAACTGTTATGCAAAGGAGAAGTATCATAGTAACTTAATAAGTCAGGGCTGTTATGCCAACCAAAATCAGGGGAAGGGAAACGAGGTACAAAAAAACCTGGCTGTCCCAAGAGTAAAGCGGAATGAGCAGCAATTAAATGTTGAATTTTCCGACTTATCTTATCATCGAGGAGAGTTGATTCATTGACTGCGGACGGAGTAGCTATAGACTCCCAAAATTGATACATTTTTTCTATCCGCTCTTTGTCAGAGTTACCTGCAGCAATCGCCGCATTAATTGCTCCAATTGAGGTTCCCACGTACCAATGAGGGTGGTATCCCACTTCATTTAAAGCATGCAATACTCCAGCTTGATAGGCACCCAAAGCCCCTCCTCCCTGAAAGCTGCATGCAATATGCCGATACTCAATCTGTCTTGCAGATTTTTT
>NZ_FXUZ01000098.1 GCF_900183575.1 Staphylococcus cornubiensis | reverse complement strand
CTGTATAGCCTGCCATGGTCCTAAAGGAAGTGGAAACGCTCAAGCAGGCTTTCCCCTGCTTTCTGGTCAGCATGCAGCTTATACTATAATGCAACTGCAAGCATTTAAAGACGGGAAGCGAACGAATGACTTAAATCAAATTATGCAAGATATCAGTAGTAAAATGAGCCCAGAAGATATGGAAGCCGTTGCTTATTATATTCAAGGGCTATATTGAGGAATTGACTATGTTTAAAAAATTAATTGCCCTATTATTTCTTATGCCAATGACTGCTTTGGCAACTCAATTTATTGAAGGCAAAGATTATCAAACCGTTGCCAGCGCGCAATTGTCTACCAATAAAGATAAAACACCCCTGATTACCGAATTTTTTAGCTATGGCTGCC
>NZ_FXUZ01000099.1 GCF_900183575.1 Staphylococcus cornubiensis | reverse complement strand
CCCTACGCCAACGGGAACAGATTGTCCTTCTTTTCCACATACGCCAATCCCTCTATCCAATGCTAAATCATTACCAAACATACTTATTTTTTTCATCACATCAGGGCCATTGCCAATCAAAGTAGCTCCTTTCACCGGTTTTGTAATCTTGCCATTCTCTATTAAATAAGCCTCACTCGCAGAAAATACAAACTGGCCAGAAGTAATATCAACTTGTCCGCCTCCAAAATTCACCGCATACAATCCTTTTTTTACAGTGCTAATAATTTCCTGAGGGTCGTACTGTCCTGACAGCATATAAGTGTTGGTCATTCTCGGCATTGGGACATGAGCATAGGATTCACGACGACAATTACCTGTTGATTGCATTCCCATAAGCTTGGCATT
>NZ_FXUZ01000107.1 GCF_900183575.1 Staphylococcus cornubiensis | reverse complement strand
CCAGCATATTGGTTACCCAAACATCAAAAACAAACAGTAGATTGCAAAAAATAACAAATAGCACCATCTGTTTGGTGCGCTCAATTCCATAAACGTCCGTCATCATATCTGCAGCAAGGTAGGCCAGTGAAAAGACAATACCCCCAACATTGATGGTCAAAAATCCAATAGAAATGAATTTGGCAGCCATGGTCTTGGATGCGATAAAAAAGACGATACTGGAGCAAAACAGCATGTGATGATATTTGAATGTATTGCCATCGTTCTTCAGGACTTGTGGCAGTTGAAATTTAAAAAGATGCCTGTCCGACCGGATTGGGCTTTCTATGTGTTCAATTCTCGCTATCACCACAGAGAGCCAATTATAAAAAATATTAAGC
>NZ_FXUZ01000100.1 GCF_900183575.1 Staphylococcus cornubiensis | reverse complement strand
GTCTGGGCCTTCCCACATCGTTTCCCACTTAACCATGACTTTGGGACCTTAGCTGGCGGTCTGGGTTGTTTCCCTCTTCACGACGGACGTTAGCACCCGCCGTGTGTCTCCCGTGATAACATTCTCCGGTATTCGCAGTTTGCATCGGGTTGGTAAGTCGGGATGACCCCCTTGCCGAAACAGTGCTCTACCCCCGGAGATGAGTTCACGAGGCGCTACCTAAATAGCTTTCGGGGAGAACCAGCTATCTCCCGGTTTGATTGGCCTTTCACCCCCAGCCACAAGTCATCCGCTAATTTTTCAACATTAGTCGGTTCGGTCCTCCAGTTAGTGTTACCCAACCTTCAACCTGCCCATGGCTAGATCACCGGGTTTCGGGTCTATAC
>NZ_FXUZ01000129.1 GCF_900183575.1 Staphylococcus cornubiensis | reverse complement strand
CTTGCGTTTTCGTCGGCTCATATCCTTCTGGTAATTCACTGAATTTAACTGTGTATTCTCCATTTTCTAATCCAGTGAATAAATATTTACCGTCTTTACCAGTCTTAGTTGTCATTGTTGAACCATCTGGTTTCGTCAATGTTACTGTTACACC
>NZ_FXUZ01000103.1 GCF_900183575.1 Staphylococcus cornubiensis | reverse complement strand
ACATTGCTTGATTTTCTAAAGGAAGATGGTCGGGAAGTGATTGCTATAGGTAAGATTGCGGATATCTATGCTCATCAAGGGGTTACGCAAGAAATCAAAGCCGATGGCAATATGGCTTTGTTTGATGCCACTTTATCCGCAATGAAAACAGCCCCACAAGGTAGCTTGGTATTTACCAATTTTGTTGATTTTGATTCTTCTTATGGGCATAGGCGTGATGTAGCTGGTTATGCGCATGCCCTAGAGCAATTCGATGTGCGTCTGCCAGAGTTGGAAGCTCTATTACAACCCGATGACATGGTCTTTATCGCAGCAGATCACGGATGTGATCCTACATTCCCTGGTTCTGATCATACCCGCGAGCATATTCCAGTATTGATG
>NZ_FXUZ01000104.1 GCF_900183575.1 Staphylococcus cornubiensis | reverse complement strand
CATTTATTACCGTACCGCCTCCCACCTTATGGTTTGTACAACGACGCCGATATTTCCGCATCCCCGCCCCACTCCATCCGCCTTATTTTTGCCAGACCAAACTGGCGGATAACAGTCCGCTACGTTTCCTCCTGTATCATTTGTCGTTAGGCGGCATGGGCGCATTACTGGAAACAGCAAAGCCTGCCGAATTACAAGAAGGCATGCGCTTCGCTCAGATTGAAGTCAACATGGGGCAATGGGGTGTTTTTCACTTTGACGCCCAGTTAATCTCCATCAGCGAGCGCAAAGTGATTGATGGCAAGAATGAAACCATCACCACTCCCCGTCTGAGCTTCCGTTTTCTTAACGTCAGCCCGACGGTGGAGCGGCAATTACAGC
>NZ_FXUZ01000105.1 GCF_900183575.1 Staphylococcus cornubiensis | reverse complement strand
CAGCCACCATTACTATTGGCATAATAGCCAAGCCATCCAGCCCATCAGTTAAATTCACTGCATTACTGCTTCCAACAATGACGAAATAGGCAAGTACAGGAAAAAAAAACGCCCAGATCCCAAGTGACCGTTTTAAAAAAAGGAACTGTGAGCTGGGTATGTACTGGCAAACTGGCATTCCAATACAAATAAGAGACAGCAACTAAAGCAATGACTGACTGCCAAAAATATTTCCAACGACCAGGTAATCCTTTGCTATTTTTTAATACCAACTTGCGATAATCATCAACCCAACCAACCAAACCATTAGCCAAGGTAACCAAGAGCACCAGCCACAGGCTTGTTTGTCTTAAATCGCACCAGAGCAAGCAACTCACAGTG
>NZ_FXUZ01000120.1 GCF_900183575.1 Staphylococcus cornubiensis | reverse complement strand
CTGTAATGTGGTCTGTTGTTCCATCTGGATATTCTACAGTTACTCCTACATCTGTTGTGCCTTCTGTTTCACCATTTGGTAATTGACTTGGATCATCAATCGTAATTGTTGGTTGATCTCCATCCGTTGGATAGTTCGGTACTGTTACCGCACCTTTCACTTCATCTTCTGATACACCTGTACCATAATCTTTTTTGATTGGTGTTG
>NZ_FXUZ01000106.1 GCF_900183575.1 Staphylococcus cornubiensis | reverse complement strand
ATTTGAACGCCTCCGTTTATCCTGATGACGACAGCCTCCTCGCTGCTGAAAATGTGGATGCCGTCTTAGTGACAAGCTGGGGCCCGGCTCACGAGTCCAGCGTTTTGAAAGCGATTCAGCACGGCAAGCACGTGTTTTGTGAAAAGCCGCTTGCGACAACGGCAGAAGGCTGTATGCGCATTGTCGAGGAAGAAATGAAGACGGGAAAACGATTGGTGCAGGTAGGTTTCATGCGCAGGTATGACAGCGGTTACGTTCAGCTGAAAGAAGCGATTGACAACCGCGTGGTCGGCGAGCCGCTGATGATTCACTGTGCGCACCGCAACCCGACAGTCGCATCGAATTATTCAACGGACATGGCCGTCGTCGATACGCTCGTT
>NZ_FXUZ01000108.1 GCF_900183575.1 Staphylococcus cornubiensis | reverse complement strand
TTATGCAGTCTTATTGTAATCAGGTTTATCATGACTATGTTATCCTATTCAAGTGGCGTGCCTGGTGGTATCTTTGCACCAATGCTGGCTTTGGGAACACTATTTGGATTAGGTTTTTTCCATTTATTTCAATGGTTAAGTATGGATTTTTCAATAGAGCCTGGTATGTTTGCAGTCGCAGGTATGGGAGCGCTTTTCGCAGCTGCAGTAAGATCACCAATTACTGGCGTGGTATTGGTTGTTGAAATGACTAAAAATTACTCTCTAATTCTACCTCTTATGGTTTCCTGCATTACTGCAACGATTGTGGTGCAATTAGCACGTAACGAGCCGATTTACACTCAATTATTAGAGCGAACTTTACGACTCAATGCAAAAT
>NZ_FXUZ01000110.1 GCF_900183575.1 Staphylococcus cornubiensis | reverse complement strand
ATTAATTATGTGAGTCGTCATTTGACGACTAGCGATAATTTTTTGTTTCAAGCTTTTAAACGCTTGTCACTCGGTTTTGCTTGGTAAAATCTATACTTACTTATCTAGTTTTCAATGTACAATTTCAAATGGTGGGCCTAAGTGGACTCGAACCACCGACCTCACGCTTATCAGGCGTGCGCTCTAACCAGCTGAGCTATAGGCCCATTTGAATTTTGAATCCTCAATGAATGAGCATTCAAAACTGAATACAATATGTCACGTTAATCCGCTTATCACCTGATGGTGATATTCCGTATATTATCCTTAGAAAGGAGGTGATCCAGCCGCACCTTCCGATACGGCTACCTTG
>NZ_FXUZ01000112.1 GCF_900183575.1 Staphylococcus cornubiensis | reverse complement strand
CATCCGGATATTCTACAGTTACGCCTACATCTGTTGTACCTTCTGTTTCACCATTTGGCAATTGACTTGGATCATCAATCGTAATTGTTGGTTGATCTCCATCCGTTGGATAGTTCGGTACTGTTACTGCGCCTTTCACTTCATCTTCTGATACACCTGTACCATAATCTTTTGTGATTGGTGTTGTTGACGGTGTGTACTTATCATTATCCGCTTGTTTACCTATTGTTACTGGTACTGTAATGTGGTCTGTTGTTCC
>NZ_FXUZ01000115.1 GCF_900183575.1 Staphylococcus cornubiensis | reverse complement strand
CAGTTATTAATTATGTGAGTCGTCATTTGACGACTAGCGATAATTTTTTGTTTCAAGCTTTTAAACGCTTGTCACTCGGTTTTGCTTGGTAAAATCTATACTTACTTATCTAGTTTTCAATGTACAAATTCATGCTGAATCCTCAAATGAATGAGCATTCAAAACTGAATACAATATGTCACGTTAATCCGCTTATCACCTGATGGTGATATTCCGTATATTATCCTTAGAAAGGAGGTGATCCAGCCGCACC
>NZ_FXUZ01000118.1 GCF_900183575.1 Staphylococcus cornubiensis | reverse complement strand
ACTTCAACAAGCACAAGCGAATCAGATAGTATCGCGAAAGAAGTAAGCCAATTCTTCAGCGACTTAACATCAGGAGCGAAATCAACTTATGAGTCATTAAGTGAATCAGCAGCGAATGGTGGATCGATGAATGGTTCTCATTCAATGAATGCATCAGAATCAACAAGTGCATTAGTGAGTACAAGTGAATCAAACAGTATCGCGAAGGAAGTAAGTCAATTCTTTAGTAACCTTACATCGGGAGA
>NZ_FXUZ01000119.1 GCF_900183575.1 Staphylococcus cornubiensis | reverse complement strand
CAACACCAATCACAAAAGATTTTGGTACAGGTGTATCAGAAGATGAAGTGAAAGGCGCAGTAACAGTACCGAACTATCCAACAGATGGAGATCAACCAACAATTACGATTGATGATCCAAGTCAATTACCAAATGGTGAAACAGAAGGCACAACAGATGTAGGTGTAACTGTAGAATATCCAGATGGAACAACAGACCACATTACAGTAC
>NZ_FXUZ01000121.1 GCF_900183575.1 Staphylococcus cornubiensis | reverse complement strand
TAGAAAATGGAGAATACACAGTTAAATTCAGTGAATTACCAGAAGGATATGAGCCGACGAAAACGCAAGTGGGCGATGCTAAATTAGACTCAAACGGCTTAGAATCGAAAGTAACGATTAACAATGCGAATGACTATTCAGTAGACTTAGGTATTGTTAAGCCTGAAGCACAACCAGAACCAAAGCCAGCAACATATGAGCTTG
>NZ_FXUZ01000122.1 GCF_900183575.1 Staphylococcus cornubiensis | reverse complement strand
GGAACAACAGACCACATTACAGTACCAGTAACAATTGGTAAACAAGCGGATAATGATAAGTACACACCGTCAACAACACCAATCACAAAAGATTATGGTACAGGTGTATCAGAAGATGAAGTGAAAGGCGCAGTAACAGTACCGAACTATCCAACGGATGGAGATCAACCAACAATTACGATTGATGATCCAAGTCAATT
>NZ_FXUZ01000128.1 GCF_900183575.1 Staphylococcus cornubiensis | reverse complement strand
GCATCAGAATCAATAAGTGCATTAGTGAGCACAAGTGAATCAGATAGCATCGCGAAAGAAGTAAGTCAATTCTTCAGCGACTTAACATCAGGAGCGAAATCAACTTACGAATCATTAAGCGCATCAGCAGCAAATAGTGAATCAATGAGTAGTTCGACTTCGA
>NZ_FXUZ01000126.1 GCF_900183575.1 Staphylococcus cornubiensis | reverse complement strand
CAGAAGATGAAGTGAAAGGCGCAGTAACAGTACCGAACTATCCAACGGATGGAGATCAACCAACAATTACGATTGATGATCCAAGTCAATTACCAAATGGTGAAACAGAAGGCACAACAGATGTAGGCGTAACTGTAGAATATCCAGATGGAACAACAGACCACATTACAGTAC
>NZ_FXUZ01000127.1 GCF_900183575.1 Staphylococcus cornubiensis | reverse complement strand
CTGTAATGTGGTGTTTTGTATCATCTGGATATTCTACAGTTACTCCTACATCTGTTGTGCCTTCTGTTTCACCATTTGGTAATTGACTTGGATCATCAATCGTAATTGTTGGTTGATCTCCATCCGTTGGATAGTTCGGTACTGTTACTGCGCCTTTCACTTCATCTTCTG
>NZ_FXUZ01000130.1 GCF_900183575.1 Staphylococcus cornubiensis | reverse complement strand
ACGTCAAAGGAGCAAGCTCCTTATCTGTTCGCTCGACTTGCATGTATTAGGCACGCCGCCAGCGTTCATCGCGAGCCAGGATCAAACTCTCCATAAAAGAAGTAAGCTTGATATAGCTCGTTGATTGATTAAGTCAATCACTCTTGAAA
>NZ_FXUZ01000133.1 GCF_900183575.1 Staphylococcus cornubiensis | reverse complement strand
TGAAATTGTACATTGAAAACTAGATAAGTAAGTATAGATTTTACCAAGCAAAACCGAGTGACAAGCGTTTAAAAGCTTGAAACAAAAAATTATCGCTAGTCGTCAAATGACGACTCACATAATTAATAAC
>NZ_FXUZ01000135.1 GCF_900183575.1 Staphylococcus cornubiensis | reverse complement strand
AATTCATGCTGAATCCTCAAATGAATGAGCATTCAAAACTGAATACAATATGTCACGTTAATCCGCTTATCACCTGATGGTGATATTCCGTATATTATCCTTAGAAAGGAGGTGATCCAGCCGCACCTT
>NZ_FXUZ01000136.1 GCF_900183575.1 Staphylococcus cornubiensis | reverse complement strand
GGGGGGGGGGGGGGGGGGGGGGGGGGGGGGGGGGGGGGGGGGGGGGGGGGGGGGGGGGGGGGGGGGGGGGGGGGGGGGGGGGGGGGGGGGGGGGGGGGGGGGGGGGGGGGGGGGGGGGGGGGGGGGGG